>BORH01000004.1 GCA_018333075.1 Heyndrickxia sporothermodurans
AAGCAGCCTCTGATGGCACGGAATCAGATACCAAAAAACCGCAGTCAAGACGGAAAATTATATCATTCTTTAGTCGTTTCACTAAATCTTTAATAAATGGAATCCGTTCTGTAATACGGGCGATTAAGGAATAAATCATAGCTGCATAGTTGAGTTGCACGGGTCTACCACAACCCGATTTCTTCGTTACCACAGCGAAGATCGGATCAATGTCAATAGACGAAAAAACAGCTTCAAATCGATGGGTAGGTTCTAAATTATATAAATCTTGTATTCCAAATAGGCTTCCTTGTCGTATAATAGTCATAGGGAGTCTTCCTCCAGTCTTATAAGTTTGTGTGGTGCTTACTTATTTCGACATTTTGGGGAGGTACTCCTTTTTTTGCGTCTCAGCAGCCTTGAGGCTCAAAGGGTTTAATTTATGAAATTGATTCATCTATTAAAAAAGAAAAAAGGTGAAATCATGTCACCTTTTATATAAAAACCTATCATTGTTTTGGCTGTCCTGGTGGATAATAGTATGGTGGAACCTTAATCCATCCTCTTTTTCTCATTAAATTTTTCAAATTTGAACCAAATTTCATTTTTTCTAGCATGCATTGAGTAAAGAGTGCTCCAACATCGTTTCGGATGCTTTGGCTTGCTGATGATGCACAGGTGGTAATTGCAGCAACTGTTTTAATGCTTAAACCATTCATAATTTCATCATCCGTTAGTTTTACACCAAGTGGAACTCCATTTGGATCGGAGTTTGGACGTTGTTCGCTTGTAGGAGGGAGATGAATGCCTTCCTTTTTCATAAATTCCTTGAAACGTTGTCCTTGGACGTCACATTGGTGCAAGCTTTCTTGTAAAATGCTGATTACATCATCATCTGTTGTAGTATTAAGACCAATTTGAATATATATAGCTGCTTCATCCATAAGCGTTAAATAAAGCCAACAGCTCATAGCTTCACCAACATGTAATGGATTTTTAGGTTCGTTATCCATATTCATTTGCAAAAAATCCTTAACAGCTTCAAAAAGAGTAGTCAAAACTCTACCTCCTTTATAAAAATTATTTGTACTAGTTTTTACAGAGTAAAAGAATATATTCGATAATTCATCATTTAGGTCAAAATGATTTATACTAAACAATATCCATAACGGTATAAGGAGGAAATATAGATGCTAGCTAAAATCGTAAAGACTGAAGCGGGATATATTGCTCAATTTCAGCGTTCATTAAATGCTTCAATTGAAGAGGTATGGTCAGCACTAACCGAGAACGACAAATTGGAAAAATGGATGTCTAATTTACAAATAGTAGATCTTCGTAAGGGTGGAACAATCAAATTTAATATGAACGATGGGACAGGGGAATCCTTTGATATCAACATCATAGACTTCCATCAATCATCTATCCTTGAATTTGAATGGGGGCGTGATCGAGTACGGTTTGAATTATCACCACAATCTAGCGGTTGTTTATTAGTGTTGAAGGAATTTATTCAAGAGTTAAACGACCATATTCCTAAGGATTTAGCTGGATGGCATGTTTGTCTTGATATGATGAAAGAGTTACTTAACGGAAATGAAATGGACTTTCCTAAAGATGAATGGGAAAAATGGTATGAACAATATAAAATTGAAGTCAATCAGATAAAATAAAAATAGAAATAAATCATAAGTCTCTTATTTTGTTTTTTCTCCAACAGGGGAGAAGGGGATAATTTTTTGATTGTTGATGGTTTTTTTTTTATAACTTTGATGTTTTTAGACTAGAACCTTAGTGAAAATACAGAACAAATGTCCCGAAACAATTTTGTAATAGGAATGTTTCAAAAAGAAATCATCGTTAAAAAAATTCCAAATGGCTATTGAAAAATTACCGATACAAGAAGCTTTGAATAAATAAAAACGTATTTGTAAATGCATAGATATGGAACTATTAAACGTAAAAGGGCTTTTAGTTTTTTCTAGCGCCTCTTTTTTATTTTGATAGAGTTGATAGGGTAGGTGTAAATAGTAACGTATATTACTAATTATGATGAACAAGTATTAGCCTTTTTTTATAAACAGTGGCAGCCATTCGAATCAGGAGAACAATCACTACAAATTGTGCTAACAAACATATTAGGAAATGAGCAGCTATGGGGCAAAGATTTAAATAAAATCGAAGGACTCAACCATCTTTTCCTTGAACACCTAAAAAAATGATTGAAGCATAATTATACAAAAGTCGCATATATATTCAAAAAATGCATAAAGGTGTCAGACACCTTTATGCATTTTTTGAATAATTATTCTGAAATTGAATAAACGGTGTCAGGCACCGTTTATTTTTGATGGTTATTTATAAATTTTTTGATTCGTGCCATGGCTTCTTGGAGATGTTCAAGGCTGGTTGCGTAGCTGCAGCGGACATAGCCTTCGCCGCTTGAACCGAATACAGAGCCTGGTACGACAGCAACCTTTTCTTCAATTAATAGCTTTTCAGCAAATTCCTCACTGGAAAATCCAGTTGAAGTGATATTTGGAAAGACATAAAATGCTCCACCTGGCAGATGGCAGGTTAGTCCCATTTCATTTAACTCTTCGACAAGATAATTCCTTCTACTATGATAGCTTCGCACCATTTTTTTCATTTCATCATATCCGTTTTTCAGCGCTTCAATAGCAGCAAATTGAGACATGGTCGGTGCACACATGATAGCATACTGGTGAATTTTCAACATTGCTTGGAGGATTTCGCTTGGACCGCAAACAAAGCCTAGTCTCCATCCTGTCATGGCAAATGCTTTTGAAAAACCATTCATTACAATGGTCCTTTCTCTCATGCCTGATAAAGAAGCAATACTAGTATAAGGTTCGTCATAGGAAAGCTCCGCATAAATTTCATCAGAAAAAACGAGCAAATTATATGTATGGGCAATTTTTGCAAGCTTTTCTAATTCATTTCGATTTAATACCGTTCCAGTTGGATTATTGGGTGAGCACATGATGATCCCTTTTGTTTTATCCGTTATCAATGCCTCGATTTGCTCTGGTTGAATTTTAAAATCATGTTCTGGGAGGGCTTGTACAGTAACCGCCTTTCCGCCAGCAAGCTCAACAATTGGTACATAAGAGACGAAGCATGGTTCAACAACGATGATTTCATCACCTGGGTTTAATATTGCACGTAGTGCTATATCAAGTGCTTCAGATGCACCTACGGTCACAATGACTTCTTTTTCAGGTGAGTACTTAATGTGAAAACGATCTTGCATATACTTTGATATTTCTTGACGAAGCTCAAGCAGCCCAGCATTAGGTGAGTAGGCGGTATAGCCTTCTTCTAATGATAAAATACTTGCTTCACGGAAATTCCAAGGAGTTACGAAGTCAGGCTCCCCGACACCAAGGGAAATAACATTTTCCATTTGTGAAGCTAAATCAAAAAAACGACGAATCCCAGAGGGCTTTATCGTTTTTACATTTTCAGATAAAAATTGGGCTGGATTAAAATATTCTGTTTTCATGGTTGTATAATCATCCTTCTGTCTTTTTCACTTTCCCCTAGAATAACTCCATCATGCTTATACTTTTTCAAAATAAAGTGGGTGGCTGTAGAAATCACTGAATCAATGGTTGCTAATTTATCTGACACAAAGCTAGCGACCTCTAGCATCGTTTTTCCTTCCACTTCAACGGATAAATCAAATGCTCCACTCATTAAATAAACAGACTTAACTTGTGGGAAACGATAAATTCTTTCTGATACATCATCAAAGCCAACTCCACGTTTTGGTGTTACCTTAACATCAATTAGTGCAGTGACCATTTCTTGATCGGTAATTTTAGCCCAGTTGATAACAGAAATATAGCTAGCAATAATCTTATTCTCTTCTAAATCTTTTATTATGCTTGTCACTTCTTCTACTGGCAAGTTAACCATTTTCGCAAGTGTTTCTAAAGGAATTCTGGAATTACTTTCAATAATCTCAAGAATTCGAATCTTTTTATCATCCAATGTAGTACGATCCTCTCTGTTGATTTTTTAATTAGTATTATAGCAAAGAGTTAATATAAACAACATGATATTTAATAATTGTTTTGCTCTTTATCATTTATTTTATGAATACAATTAAGCTTTAATACGAAAAGGTGAATAGGACTGAAACTAGGAGAAAAGACAGAAAAGCAACTAATTGAAATTAGGTATATATACACTATTAATAAATGGTGTGAATTATTATAATTTTCTATAAATAATAATTTGTAATAAAGTATACAAAAAAATAAAGAAAGCATGTTACTGATTCGATCAGGCAGGGCGATCCTAATAAAGGGGCATATTCCCTTTATTAGAATCTTCTTGCCTTTTTTGATGTATTTTTTCGCAAGAATTGTTGCACTTGCACTTCGGTAAAAGGGCTCTTTTATATAAAGCTTGTTAAACCATATTGTTGATAGATAAGTGTGCGCGAGGTTCCTTTTAAAAGGCTACTTTAGGCAAAATCGCCTCGCCTTTGTCCAATTAGCAATATTGTCTATCAACAAAGCTTTTTGATCAACTTTGATACATCCAGATTTAGAAAAGAGCCTTCAATAATAATCTGAAAATCGAAGGGAGGCTAGTTTGCACTAATCCCAAAATAAGGAAATTGGTAACTGATGCAGCAATAATAAATGAAGAAATAGGGGTGGTAACATTGTCAAAAAAGAAATTATTTACAAAGACAGCACTATCCGTTTGTTTAATGACTGGATTATTCGTTCCGTCAGCATTGCAAGAAACTAAAGCTGCAAGTAAGGCAGAAAATATTAATTTTACAGTATCTCCAACCCCAAAATCTATGCAAATCAAGGGAAATGGCTTTCCGCTAAATCCTAAAGTCGGCATCGTCACTGAAAATGATACGGATGACATCGCTGTCCTTGAAGTGAAAGATGCTCTAAAAAAAGCAGGAGTAAAAAAAATGATAGAAAGTAACATTAATCAAAATCCTTCACTTCCTAATGCGCCATTGTTGATATGGGTTGGTGAATTTGCTGATAAGTACGAGTTGAAAATGATAGAGAAAAATGTGGGGATAAAGGATTTAGATATTCCCCATAAGGAAGGCTATATCGTTTCTTCAGGAAATAGCAAGGGAAATAAAAAGCATATATTAATTGCTGGGAAGGATGCAGAAGGAACATACTATGGTGTCCAAACCTTCAAGCAAATAATCGTTGAACGGAACGGCACAGATTGGATCCCAGAAGTAGAAATCAATGATTGGCCAACTATGCCAATAAGAGGAGCAATTGAAGGTTTTTATGGCAAGCCATGGTCCCATCAAGATAGACTAAGCCAATTAGATTTTTATGGCGCACATAAAATGAATAGTTATATATATGCACCCAAAGATGATCCTTACCATCGAGAGAAGTGGAAGGAACCATATCCCCAGGAGAAAATAAAAGAAATTGAGGAGCTCGTTTGTACCTCACAAAAGAATCATGTAGATTTCACCTTTGCTATTTCCCCAGGGAATACCATTACTTATTCGAATGATGATGATTTTCAAGCTTTAGTTAATAAGGCTCAAGCAATGTGGGATATCGGAGTTAGATCGTTTGCTTTGTATCTTGATGATATTGATCCAAATTTGCATTCTCCTCAAGATAAAGAAAAGTTTGGGAAGGATGAAAATCCTCCTGCAGCGGCTCAAGCCTATTTATTGAATCGGTTTAATGAAGAATTTATCAAAACGCATAAAGGAGCAGAGCGTTTAATTACAGTTCCCACAGAATATTATCAAGCGAATACGTCTCCATATAGAAAAAGATTTGCAGAACTGGTTCAATCAGATATTGTTGTTCAATGGACAGGAATTGGTGTTGTAGCACCTACCATCACTTCAGAAGATGCCGATAAAATTCATGGTATTTTCAATCATGATCTGTTGATATGGGATAATTATCCTGTTAATGATTATGATCGTAATCGATTGTTCTTGGGGCCATTAGTCGGAAGAGATGCTGATCTTACCACTGAACACGGTGTTATTGGTTTAACGGCTAATCCGATGAACGAAGCTGAGGCGTCAAAGATTCCATTATTTACGGTTGCAGATTATACTTGGAACCCCGAAGCATATCATTCAAATGACTCCTTAGAAAAGAGTTTAAAGGAATTTGCTGGAGATGCAGCAGAATTTTTGAAGTTTTTTGTAGAGACATCGTATTCTACCAGCCTTAATAACAACAAAGAACCGTACTCTGAAAAATTAAAACCTCTCATTGAAAAGTTTTGGACGGCATATGAATCTGGAAATTTGAAAGAAGTAGCAGCTAATCTTTTAGTAGAATTTAAAAAGCTGAAAAACACACCGTCCCAATTACGTGCAACATCGGATAATAAGAATTTTCTTGAAGAAGTCGATCCATACTTAAAGAAAATGGAGCTTTATGGAGAGGCAGGAGAATATGCAATTAACATGCTTGGAGCTAAAAAAGAGAATGATACCGATACGGCTCAAAAACAAGAACTTCTCCTTAATAATAAACTGAAAGAGATTGATAATATCCCACAAAAGCTAAGCTTAGGTGTCATCCCTCCATTTTTTGAAAGAGCATTATATGGACAGAATTTAGCTGAAGGTAAAACAGCCATCGCTTCTTCATCAGAGGTTGACTGGCTAACTCCAGACTTAGCAGTAGATGGGAATAATAATACAAGATGGGCATCCGGTTATAGTGATAATGAATGGATTTATGTCGATCTTGGAAAGCGCTATCAAGTAAATAAAGTTCTCTTATCCTGGGAAACAGCTTATGGGAAACAATACAAAATTCAAGCATCGAATGATGGTAACCAATGGACTGATGTCTATACAGAATTAAATGGTAATGGAGGTACGGACGAAATCTCATTTAATCCTGTAGAAGCGAGATATGTAAAAATGCAGGGCATTAAAAGAGCTTCAAACTGGGGATATTCGCTATATGAGTTAAAAATTTTTGGAACTCAGAATTAAGTGTTTTGACATTCGGGAGATCTAATTGCTAGTTTAGCTGCATTTAGAATAGTGTATTTAAAGGTTCTCCATTCAAAAATTATATTAATATAATGGAGGTCAATCTTTAGTTAGGTTGTCCTCTTTTTTATTTCTGAAGTTTAGTTGACAAAGGCAACTTAATTAGATATATTATCAATAAATTTATAACAGGGTGATTATTTGAAATTATTAGATTATAAGGAAGAGATTAGACGCTTTAATCGATTTTATACGAGGATCATTGGAATCAACAATCAATATACGGATGAGACAACCTATTCTGCAACCGAGGCACAATTACTATATGAAATTAGTGTAAAAGAGCGCTGCAAGGCGGTTTATTTATCAGAGTACTTTAAATTAGACAAGGGATATTTAAGTAGAATATTAAAGCGATTTGAAAATAATGGATTAATTCGGAAAGCTCCCTCTGTGGATGATAAAAGAAGTTATATTTTACAAATCACAGATAAAGGCAAAAATGAATTGAAGTATTTAATTTCATCCTCCAATGAAATTGTTGAGAAAATGATTCGCAATATTTCCATTGATAAAAGGGAAGAGTTAATTCAAGCAATGAAAAAAATTGAACTAATATTTTCCCAATATAAAGATGATTTGAATGATGTATAGTATCCTGTCACCATCTTAGACTTTCGCCCCTACTGAATAAACTGAAATACAACGTAATCGTCTACTATTACTTGCTAGTGGTCATTTATATCAAAATACTTAAGGAGTGGTAAAGTTGTTATTAGCAATTTCAGAAAAGGAAATTAAACAGCGCCAGAAAAAATTTTATTCGATTTTAGAAGATAAAAAGATTGATAGTGCCATTTTATTTAGTGTGACAGATATTTTTTATTTAACAGGGTTTCATTTTCATCCAACGGAGAGACCAATAGGATTTTTTATTGACTCCAATCAACAAACACATTTATTTGTTCCAGCATTAGAACATGAGCATGCAGAGGAATTTGCCTATGTGGATCATGTTCATTCCTATCCCGAATATCCTGGTTTAAAGCATCCAATGGAATATTTTAAAGAAGCATTAATAAGTGCAGATTTTGAAGGGCAAGTGATTGGCTATGATGCGATCGGCTATGGATCGTCGATGGGATATAGAGGTCCAGCTGTCAGTGAACTCATTGATGCGAAGGAATTTGTATCATTAAAAGGAATTGTGGAGGAGATGCGATATATTAAGTCTCCAGCAGAAATTGAGCTAATTAAAGAATCATGCCGTTGGGGAAATCTTGCCCATCGTTTACTACAAAAATATTCAAAGGCTGGACTTAGTGAAATTGAAATTACGAGTAAAGCATCAATGGAAGCAACGATGGCGATGATTGAAACACTAGGACCAGAATATAAGCCACATGGAAATACAGCATTTGCTTTGTTCAGAGGACAGGTTGGGGAGATGTCTGCATTCCCGCATGCAGTAACTCAAAACCTTGTACTGAAAAAGGGAGATACATTGGTTACAGGTGCAGCTGCGGATGTATGGGGATATCATAGTGAGTTAGAGCGAACGATGTTTGTTCAAGAAGTAAGTAAGGATCAGGAAAAGTACTTCCAACATATGTGTGAAGCTCAAGAGGTTGCATTTAATGCCATTAAACCAGGAAGTCCATGTTCCGTAGTGGAACAAGAAGTACAAAAATATTTTAAAGAAGCAGGTGTAGAGCATTTAGTTCAGCACCATACAGGTCATGCAATTGGATTATTGGGTCACGAAGCACCTTTCTTTGATTTAGGAGAAGAAACAATCATGCGGCCTGGAATGGTTTTCACGGTTGAGCCAGGAATCTATGTAAGAGGTATTGGAGGATTTAGGCATTCTGATACTGTCCTTGTCACAGAAAATGGAATGGAAATGTTAACCTATTATCCACGAGACTTAAAATCATTAATTTGCTTATAGTTGATATTTTTTGGATTTTTAATAAATCCTATGGGCAAACACGAATTTTTGAAAAGATGTTTCTCTTTACTAAATAGAGATACGGCTTTAAGATGTTTTAATTAAGTAAAAGAAAGAGCTGTCTTGACTAGTTTGGACAGCTCTATATTATTTATTTTCTGTCAAGATCAATCCATATGTGTATAAAAGGGTGTAATTGAGCGGATTATAACTCTTATTTTAAATTACCGATCAACTTCTCCATCATTTCCTCATCCATTGGACCCACGATTTTTTGTGTAATGATCCCTTTTTCGTCAATGATATAGCTTGTTGGAATGGCAAAGGCTTGATATTCTAAGCCGATTTTTCCTGACTCGTCAAGCATGATGGGAAACGTTAATCCGTAATCTTTAACAAAAGAAGTAATTTTGCTTTTCCCTTTGTCAATGCTTGTTAAGTTTACTGAGACAATTGAAATGTTTTTGTCTTTATTTTTTTTGTGGAATTCTTCCATATGCGGCATTTCAGCTTTACATGGAGGACACCAGGTTGCCCAAAAATTTAAGATTATCTTTTGACCTCTGTAGTCTGAGAGCTTTGTTTTTTTATTATCCAAGGTAAATAGCTCGAAATCAGGAGCTTCGACACCTTGATCCAGTGTATTAGTCTTTTTTATGGATGATTCTGATACAGGAAGATCTTTTACTTTCTTCTCTCCTGAACTAATAGAAGGTTTTAAAATGTTAATGACGATAATGATGGCAATCAAAACGATCACAATCATAAGGAATAATTTCGACCTTTTCATGATTGAGCATTCCCCCTTTGTATAAAGTAAGTTCCTACTATTAGACCTCCTATTGTTACGATTGATAGATTGCTTATAGTGAGTAATTCGTTAAAAAGACTAAGCAGTAAGGATTCTAATAGAATACTTACAATGAAAAGTTTTATTGTTTCATATTTATTTTGATAGTTATTCATAATCATAAAGAATAGCAGCAATAATAGTTCAAAAATCATTGCAGTAAAGTTTTCCTTAAAAGCATGTAGTACTATTTGGTAGAGGAGGAATAATTGCATGTATATTGGAATAAATTCGGATAAAACGGTTTGCTTTTTCTCTTTTAAGTGAAATAAAAGATAAATAGCTAAGCAAATCGTTGCCAAAAATTGTCCTTTTTCCCCACCGCTAAAATAAATAATAGAAAGGGGAGTTTTTAAGAATAGTTGATAGTTGAAAACAATGTAACTAATTTTAACTGCGATAAAATAAACGATGATACTATTCCAGTACCAGTCTCCAATTCTTTTTTTCTTTATTAAGCGAAAGAGAATTGCACTGATCAATAACGAACAGAAAAAAGCTATGAGATTGGTTGAAATTGTGATTCGCCAAATAGTTAGATAGCTCACGATTCTTTTGTCACAATCTGAAAGCGAATGTCAATACATTCAATCACAGATTGAATCATTCCACAGTTTTTAATGACTAGATCTGCTAGTTTTTTACTTAATACATCGCTTATTTGTGATTCAGTGATGACTTCAGTCATTATCGTAATTTGTTCAATCCGATTTGCTTTTTCTGAATTTCTTTCTGAACTAACATGAATATTGATTTGATCAAAACAAACTCTTCTTTTTGTTAAAATCGAACCTAACACATAGGAACTGCATCCAACTAAAGATGAAATAAAAAGTTCATATGGGCGAAATCCAAGGTCTTTGTTAGGTGATATTGAAATATTTCCGTACTCTAGATTTGCTTCAGCTTTCCCATGATTAAAAGTAAAGTTCATCATTTGACCTCCTTATTAATAGGTATTTTTATTATGAAGCAATGATTATATCCATCCGTAGAAAGATCAATCTTACCATTATGAGCTTCAATAATTTTTTTTGTGATTGATAATCCAAGACCTGCACCTTCTGCTTTCGTACTTCTCGAATCCTCTAACCGAAAAAACCGTTCAAAAATGAGCTCTTTCCTATCTGGATCAATCAAAATTCCTTTATGTGAAAATCGAATATGGTAATAATCTGATTCAGAGAATCCACATATTGAAAGCTTCTTTCCAATATCATAGTCAATTAAATTAGTGATTAGGTTGGAAAAAACTTGTTTCAATCCATCTTTATGACCAACAATGATAGCTGGCTCAATTTGAATATTTATGCTGTTAAATTGCTCATTTAATTGAAGCTTGAATGCAGTGACCGACTCTTCCAAAATATCTTTTACATCAAAAGTTTTAAAAGGCTTTTCTAAGAAAAATACGTCTTTTTCCCATGAATTTAATTCAGAAAGTAAATGAACGATTCTTGTAATGCGAAGTGATTCCTCAAGCAACGAACCATATAGTTCTCTATTTCCTTCAATCACATCATTATGTAATGCCTCTAGGTAACCATTTATATTCGTAAGCGGTGTTCTAAGCTCATGAGCTATATCCTTTAGCATTTCCTCACGACGCTCATATACAGTTGAAAAGGTTACTGTCATCTCATTGAAATGGTTAATAAGCTCCCCTAATTCTCCATGTGTTTGATGCTTAATTCGCGGTGGGATTTTGCCTTTTTGTATAGATTTAGCGGCATTTGATAACATATTGATCGGTTGGATCATTTTTTTAAATGAAAAAAACTGTAATGTGATAGAAGCAAGAAAAACAATAAAAATCATCTTTATTAAAAATCCATTGAGTGTCTCAGTAAGGCTTACTCCAGTAATATGGTTATGATTGACAAGGAAACAGGCATATTCTTTTATTGAAATGGATGCGATAACAATGACAAGAATTAGGATAAGACTATTAATTGCCATAAGCTTTGATAACAATTGACTAGTTATTCTTTTCATTTGCAGCAAACTTATACCCCATTCCTCTTACCGTGTGGATATAATCAATAGGTTTTTTTTGTTTAAGTTTATCCCTTAAATTTTTTATATGCACATCAATGGTTCGATCCGTTACATTTTTTTCATGATTTTCATAGATTGAATCAAGTATTTGCGCTCGAGAAAGAACTTGTCCTGGATGCTGCATAAATAGATGAAGCAGTTTAAATTCAAAATAGGTAAGTTCGAGCTTTTCTCCGTTTATAACGGCTTCGCCTTTAATTGGCTTAATAGTTAATCCAGTGAAGCTAAGTTTCCCGCAGCGGCTCGCTGTTCTTCGTAGAACGGCTTCGATTCGAACCATTAACTCCATTGGACTGAAGGGCTTTACGACATAATCATCAGCACCTAGCTTAAAGCCTTCAATACGGCTTTTTTCAGAAGCTTTTGCTGTCAGCATAATGATTGGAATGGGGCTTTTTAATTCGTAACGTAGCCATCGACAAATATCTTCACCACTTATACAAGGAAGCATTAAATCAAGGATGAGGATGCACGGATCCTCCTGTTGAATTTTTATTTTTGCTTCCAAACCGTCTTTTGCCTCAAGAACCTCATAGCCTTCCTTTTCTAAATATATTTTGACAAGATTTCGGATTTTCGGATCATCTTCAACGACTAAAACTGTCTTTCCAATTAAATCAGCATTTTGCAAAGTCATTCATCCTTTTTTTACTAAAATATACTATAAGCGGAAAGCCACGCACTAATTTTTTGCATTTGACCAGATAAAACTAATATACCTAGTACTACCATAATCATTCCGTTAATAAATGCTAGTTTCGATAAGTATCTATTTACTCGCTTCATTGCTTTCAATGAAAAAGTTACTACTACAGATATGATGAGGAAAGGAATAGCCATCCCTAAAGAATATGAGGTTAACAAAATAATTCCTTGATTAAACGTATTTGTAGAACTAGCTAGTAAAAGAATGGATGATAAAGCAAGACTAACACATGGTGACCATCCACTTGCAAATGCCATTCCTAGGGAAATGGAACGGAACAATCCTCTGCTTTTCTTTTTTCTGTTCGTAACAAATTTCTTTTCTAACATAAGAAATCTTAACTTAAATATTCCCGCCATCTGTAAACCGAAAACAATGATTAATATCCCCGCTATTTGCATGATCAACATTCGATAATTTAGAAATAGTTTTCCGAGAAAGCTAGCAGATGCTCCCATAATAATAAAAATAAAACTGAATCCAATGATAAAGCTGAATGAGCGAATAAATAATTTTTTTCGATCAACCTCTAGTTTATCTTGATCCACTCTGCCTCCAGTTAAATGAGTAATATATGCTGGAAGCAGTGGAAAGACACAAGGTGAAAAAAAAGACAAAAATCCTGCTGCAAAAGCAAAAAATAAACCTATATCATTCAAGCTGTCCCCTCCTTTCATAGTAGAGAGTATATGGGGAGATTGTTAAGGTTTTATTAAGATTTTCCTTATTTTAAAAATCGGATAAGAATTTTAATTTTAATTTTTTAGAATATATTTATTTATAAATCAATTTATCTTTGTTATCCTTATTTTCATATCTTAAAACAACAATTACATAGAATGGAGTGTTTTTTACATTATGGTTGATGTTGATCAATGGGCAGAAGATATATATTCAGAAATGGTGGAATGGAGAAGAGATATTCATAAGCACGCAGAGTCGGGCTGGCTTGAATTTCGTACGGCCTCTCTAGTTGCTGAAAAGCTCGAAAAATGGGGATACGAAATCAAAATTGGAAAAGAAGTTATAGATGAGAAATCGAGAATGGGTGTTCCAACCGAGGCAGTGTTGCGTCAGCATGAAGAACGGGCTCGTAAGCAGGGGGCGAATGAGAGATGGCTAGAATTTGTAAAAGGAGGCTACACCGGAGTAGTAGGAATTTTAGATACTGGTCGTCCTGGGCAAACGATAGGCTTACGCTTTGATATGGACGCACTCGATCTTAATGAATCAAAGGAAGTGGATCATATTCCTTTTTCACATGGTTTTCGTTCCATTAATGAAGGAATGATGCATGCATGTGGTCATGATGCCCATACTACGATTGGACTAGGGCTAGCCAAGCTATTTTCGGAGATAAAGGAAGAACTAACTGGAAAGATTAAATTGATTTTCCAACCAGCAGAGGAAGGTGTTCGTGGAGCAAAGTCAATGGTTGCTGCAGGGGTCTTAGATGATGTAGATGTATTTGTTGCGACCCATATCGGTACAGGTGTGCCACTTGGACACTTTGTTTGCGGGAATAATGGCTATCTATCTACGACAAAGCTTGATGTAACTTATACGGGTGTAGCATCACATGCTGGTGGAAAGCCTGAGGAAGGGAAAAATGCCTTACTTGCTGCTGCTACGGCAATTCTTAATTTGCATGGAATCCCTCGTCATAGTGAAGGAAATTCACGCATTAATGTTGGGGTTCTTCAGGCTGGGACTGGAAGAAATATTATTCCATCCTCAGCCACCTTTAAGCTTGAAACGCGTGGTGATACATCCGAAGTAAATGAGTATATCCTAAAGAACGCTATAAATATTATAAAGGGGACGGCGATGGCCCACCAGGTTGATGTCAATATTGAAGTTGTTGGGGAAGCGAAGGCATGTGAATGTAGTACTAAGCTTGTTGATTTTGTAGGTGAGACAGTAAAAAATGTATCAGAAATTACCAATGTTCAATTGCTGTCAACAGATTGTGCAGGTTCAGAAGATGCGACTTATATGATGGAAAAGGTTAAAAACAATGGTGGATTAGCGACCTATGTTGTCGTTGGTACTACGATTGCAGCGGGACATCATAATGAAAAATTTGATATTGATGAGTATGGGATGAAAATTGGTATAAAGGCACTGGCTCAAGTGGTCATTCATTCTAAAAGGTTAAGTCAGCATCAAACATTAGTCTAATTCGAATACTAATAAGGGAGTTAAGATAATGATCTATCAAGATGAGTTACTAGAATATCTAAAGGTGAATACAGCGTATAAATCCCAAGCAATTCCTGGGAATGAAGGCTTCACATTTATCTCGAAGCGAACAGGGATGCCACAAATTTGGACATTAGATGAGCAGCAAAATCCTGTTCAATATGTGAAAACAAAGGATCGCCCATTAAGCATTCACCATTCACAAAATGGTGAAATGACAGTGATTGGTATGGATTGCGAGGGGAATGAGAAACAGCAAATCTATTTGTATAATAAAAAGCAGAATAAACTAGAGACGTTAGTAGAGTCTTTAGATCATTTTCATTATATTGGTGGATGGTCTCCTGACGGAAAGCTTATCTCTTATTCTAGTAATCGTCGCCAACCAGGTTATTTTGATGTATTTACTGTAAATGTTGATACAAAAGAGGTAAATAAGGTTTATTCATTTGATGGGAATTGCACCCCACTAAGCTGGATCGATCAGGAGAATATTTTTATAAGCATCTCTGAATCTAATATTGATAGTACCATCTATCGTTTGAATATAAAAACGAATGAGAGAACGAGAATTGGTGAAGAGAATGTTTTAGCTCGATATCAATCTATTGTCATGCTGAAAAATAAAGAGGAAGGATATGTACTGACAGATTTCAGGGAGGAAACAGTATATGTGGCTCGATTTTCCTTTCAACATCCAGACAAATTAGAAAAGCTTCTTTATTGGAAGAATTGGGATGTTGAAGAATTGAAGAAATCTCCACATGAAGAATATCTTGCATTAACAGTGAATGAAGGAGGAATATCAAGGCTATGGCTCTATCATACTAATACGAATGTAAAAGAACAAATAAGTGATATCCCTGAAGGGGTGATTGAGTCTATTTCATGGCTAAATTCCGATGAATTCATCTTTACGGTAAAAGCACCAACTATCCCAGGGGATATTTGGAAATATACTCTTTCCTCAAAAGAGCTAAAACGATTAACCTTTTTCAGTCAATCAAGGGTAATTAGTGAAAACGGGCAAAATCCTGACATTTGTACCTTTCACTCGTTTGATGAATTAGAGGTGCCCTATTTCTTTTATCATAAAGGAAACACCAAAAATAAACCAACAGTCATTTATGTCCATGGTGGACCTGAGGGACAATCCAAAGTAGATTTTAATCCAGTTATCCAATATCTAGTCCATCAAGGCTTTGCGGTTGCTGTACCAAATGTTCGAGGCAGTAATGGCTATGGCCGAAGCTATTTACAATTGGACGATGCTAGAAAACGGATGGACTCCGTGAAAGATCTTGAATGGCTAGTAAAGGATCTTATTCACACACATCAGGTGGATCCAAAGCATATTGGAATAATGGGACGCAGCTACGGTGGCTTTATGGTATTAGCTGCACTTACACACTATCCGGATTTATGGGCTGCAGGAGTGGATATTGTAGGTATCTCCCATTTAAAAACAATGCTAGAAAATACGGGGGAATGGAGAAGGCGTTTAAGGGAATGTGAGTATGGATTTCTAGATAAAGATGTTCCTTTTTTTGAAGAAATTGCACCATTGCATCATTCTCATAAAATAAAGGCACCTCTCTTTATTTTCCATGGAAGAAATGATACACGTGTACCAGTAAGTGAATCAGAGCAAATCGTTGAGAAAATGACGGCGCAAAATCAAGATGTAGAAATGATTATATTTGAAGATGAGGGTCATCAGACAGAAAGATTAATTAATCATATAACCATGCATAAGAATACGATTGAATTTTTTATCAAGCATTTAAAATAAGGGTGTCCGATTGGACACCCTTTAATCTTTGGAATAGTCATTTGGACACTTTAAACGGAAACTCGGGCACTACGCTTGGAAAGACGGGCACTTTAAACAAAAATTTGGGCACTATGCTTCGAAAGTAAGTCACTTCCACCAAAGACATGGCCACTTCGTTCAAATACTCGTCCGATATACTCCCAAAATTAATTATTCCATCTTTTCAAACACACATTCACCATTAATAAATGTTTGGAGAACGGAAGAGCGTAAATCAAATGGATCTCCATTCCAAACAACAAAGTCTGCATCCTTTCCAGTTTCAATGGATCCGACCTGCTTTTCTACTCCAAGGTGCTTGGCCGCATTTAGCGTAATTGCTTTTAATACCGCTTCTTCAGATATGCCATTTTTCACTGCAAGAATGGCGCTCGTCATTAGGTGTTCAATTCCAACAACAGGGTGATCTGTCGTAATTGAAAATGGAATTCCTGCCTTTTCAAGTGCTTTTAATGTATGCCAGCCTTTATCTGCCAACTCTACTTTGGATCGTGAAGACATAGTTGGACCTACTGAAACTTTGACATCATGCTGGGCGATGAATTCAGCAATATGGTGGCCCTCAGTACAGTGCTCAATTGTTACATCGATATCAAATTCCCGTTTTAATCGAAGCACGGTTACAATATCATCTGCTCTATGAGCGTGGACACGAAGTGGAATTTCTTTTCTTAACACCTTACTGATATTTTCTAGCTCTAAATTACGTTCGACATCTCCAGTACCTATTTTTAATTGGTAATTGGTTGCTTGAATTAATTTTTCTCTTAAGCGTGCAGCAATTCCCATTCTTGTAACTGCCAATCGATTTTTTGGTCCATGAACCGTTTTTGGATTTTCACCTGTAGCAGCCTTTAATCCCGAAGGTTCTCTAAGAATCATTTGATCAACAATATGACCCTGAGTTTTTAACACAACCATTTCACCACCAATAATATTGGCGCTTCCAGGCATAATTTGTACTGTAGTCACACCAGCTTTGCGCGATTCTGCAAAACCAGCTTCACGAGGATTTATTCCATCTAATGCTCGAACCTGAGCGGTTACCTCACAACTTGTTTCATTGAAGTCATGTCCTTCTTTTCCTAGACCCTCTTCATGAACTCCTAAATGGGTATGTACATCAATTAAACCAGGAGTAACAATCTTTCCTTGTAAATCAATCACTTCTGCTTTTTCAGGAATACTGTTAGATGCACCCACTTGTTCAAATTGACCCTCCTTTACAAAAAAATCCCCCTTTTCGATAATTTCTCCAGTACCTAAAAAGATTTTTGCATTTGTAAAAAAATACATTGTAGAAACCTCCCGAATTTTTATAAAAATTGTTGATTTCTGAAAAATATAAATATATAATACCATTTATATTCCTGTTAATGATATTAAAAAGCAAAATAAGTAATAGAAAATGGATAGAATTTCTGAATAAATTGCTGTTTTATAGTACATAAGTATGACCGTCGTACTATTGGAGGGAATTCATGATTTACGAAATTGATGATTTAGATCGAGGAATCATTAAAGCATTATCCATTGATGGAAGAATGCCATTTAAAGAAATGGCAACAAGATTAAACGTTACCGAAAAGACAATCAGACTAAGATATAAAAATCTGATTGAAAATGAAATATTAGATGTGGTTGGTGTTGTTAATCCAATTGCCGTCGGGTTAAAGTTTGGAGCGATTATTCAAATTAAAGTCCAAGCTAATTCAATCGATACCGTCATAGAATCATTGAAAAAGGTAAAAGGTGTCCGCTATATTACATTAACATCTGGAGAATACCCTTTGCTTATACAAATTGCAGTACCGAATCAGGAAGATATAACAGGAACGATTTATAAATTGGATCAAATTAAAGAAATTACTGGAATTAATACAATTGTTCAGCTTGAGGTTTTTAAAAACACATTTGAATACATCTAATGACAGGAGGCCTTTCACATGCTGGAAATGTTGAAGCAGCTCACCTTGCTAAATGGACCATGCGGCTACGAGCATCAGGTGACTTATTTTTTGAAAGAGTATTTAGAAGGTCGGGTAGACGATGTAAAGGTTGATCCTTTGGGTAATGTCATTGCAAGAAAGAAGGGAAATAAGCCTGGTCCGGTAACACTATTAACCGCACATATTGATGAAGTAGGCTTTATTATAAAAAAAATCGAGGAGAATGGATTGCTGCGATTTGAAAAGCTTGGAGGACATGATGATCGAATTCTTCCGGCCCAACAGGTAAAGCTATTAGGGAAATATGGGGAGATTGATGGATTAATTGGTACGATGTCCGCGCATTTTGTGAAGTTTGATGATCCATCGAAGGTCCGGGGCCATTCCAAATTGTATATCGATATTGGAGCAACATCGAAATCTGATGTAGAAGAGCTTGGGATTGAAATTGGTACCACAGTGACATGGGGAACTGAATGGAAGTTGATTGGTCCATCCAAAAATCAAATGGTCATGGCGAAATCATTAGATGATCGTGCTGGATGTGCTGTTTTGCTTCAAGTATTAGAGGAGCTGCAGAATGAATCGTTTGCAGGCGAGCTTGTATTTCTATTTGCTGTACAAGAAGAGGTTGGGCTACGAGGAGCGAAAACAGCTATACAAAAATTAGATGTTGATGCAGCAATTGCCATTGATACAACAGCTGTAAGTGATACTCCAGAGGAAACGATGGATCAAAGCTTAGCACTTGGTCATGGAACAGGTATAAAGGTGATGGATTTTAGTTTAATTGTTCACAAAACCATAAAGAACTTATTGGTCGATACGGCGAAGACAAATGGAATTTCCTACCAGTTAGAGATTTTTCCAGGAATCGGTACTGATGGTGGTGCGGTATCATTTGCCGGAGGAGGTATACCGACAGGAGTCCTGTCTATTCCTTCTCGATATGCCCATTCACCAGTGGAAATGGTTAGTGTGAAAGATCTAATGGATACTAAGAATCTATTAAAAGCATTTATTCTTCGTCTTGATAATGAGACAAGCTTTGCCTTTTAACATCATTATTATTATTTTGACTTGATTATAGAGTTTTGCTCTTGCTACATGAAAGGTAGATTCATGTAGCAAGAGCAGGTTGTTAAAGAGTCATATGGAAAGAGGAGAGAGAGAAATGAAGATATTTATTTCAGCAGATATTGAAGGAATATCGGGTGTTGCTACGAATCAGCAGCTTAAAACCAATTCAGAATATCAACGTTTTAGAAAGCTGATGACTGCCGAGGTAAATGCAGCGATTGAAGGAGCCTTTAAAGGCGGGGCGACTGAAGTAGTTGTTGCTGATGGTCATGGGAATATGTCTAATATTTTAATAGAGGAACTAGATTCTAGAGCAAGGCTTGTTTCCGGAAGTAATCGGGTAATGTGTCAGCTTGAAGGCTTGGATGAGACCTTTGATGCGATTATGTTTGTTGGTCACCATGGCCGGGAAGGCGGTTCAGACGCAGTTATAAGTCACACACTAGCAGGTATTTGTGTAAATGAAATGAAGATTAATGGAAAAGTAGTTGGGGAAACAGAAATGAATGCCTTTGTAGCAGGTGGATTTGGAGTTCCTGCAGTCTTTATAAGTGGGGATGATGCATATGTGAATGAGGTAAAGCAAACTCTTCCACAAGTAGAAGCAGTGGTTGTAAAAAGAGCAGCTGATCGCTTTGCAGCAGAACTGATCCATCCAGATGTCGCACATCAACAAATCAGGGAAAAAGCAGAAGCTGCCATAAGAAACATCACTTCTTTCAAACCACTTACATTAGATGGTGAGATAACCTTCGAAATTGAATTTAAAGGTCCACAGCAGGCGAAGATGACAACGACACTTCCAACTGTTGAGCAGCTAACTCCAAAACGAATTCGCTTTTCATGCGAAGATATCATTACCGCGTATAAGCATATGTGGGGATGTGTGATTATAGCTATAACGGCTACAAATGGTGTGCTTGGGAATGTAAATGCATAAAAAGAATTTCTATAACCTTATACTTTAGTCTATTTAAGCATTGTTGTATTAATTTGTTTATTTGATAAAGCTTTAAAATGTTAAAAAAAGATTGAATCACACTGAATGGAGGTGTATACGGGGTGTATATTTTCAAACGATTCCTTACGATGTTTCTAACGATTTGGGTTATTGCTACATTAACTTTTGTGATGATGAAATTAATTCCAGGTGACCCATTCGCATCAGATGCCGATGTTTATCCGCAAGAAGTATTGGATAACATCCGAGCAAAGTATAACCTAGATAAACCGATCCCTGTTCAATATGTACTGTATTTAAAAAGCTTGGTGACTTTAGACTTAGGACCGTCTATTCAATCAAAGACTAGAACAGTTAATGATATTTTATCTTCTGGATTTTCAGCTTCGGCATCATTGGGGCTTCAATCCATAGTGATTGCTCTATTCTTTGGCTTGTTACTGGGAATTATTGCTGCATTAAATCATAATCGATTTCTAGATTACACGGCGATGGTCATTGCTATTATTGGGATTTCTGTACCTAGCTTTATATTAGCCCCATTATTAATTAAGTTTTTTGCAGTAAAATGGGGAATTCTACCTGTTGCCTCATGGGGAACATGGCAGCATACGATTTTGCCTTCTCTTGCACTTGCAACCACTCCTTTAGCGGTTGTTGCTCGGTTTATGCGCTCTAGTATGATCGAGGTTATGAACCAAAACTATATGAAGACTGCAGATGCAAAAGGACTAACGACTACAAAGCTAGTGGTCAAGCATGGTATAAGAAATGCAATATTACCGGTAGTTACCTTCATTGGTCCACTATTTGTATCTTTAATTACCGGAACATTTGTAATAGAAAAAATCTTCGCTATCCCTGGCATAGGACGTTATTTCGTTGATAGCATCTTTAATCGAGATTATCCAGTAATTATGGGAACAACCGTATTTTTTAGTGTCATACTCGTAGTGACATTGTTTTTAATCGATATTTCATACAGGCTTATTGATCCTAGAATTAAGCTGACAAGTAAGGGGGATTAACATGTTAGAAAAGAAAATCGATCAATCCCTATTTCGGCCGGCAGATCCGAAAAGATTAGTAGCGGATTCCATTCAGAGACCTAGCTTAAGTGCTTGGAAGGATGCTCTTCTCAAAATCATAAAGAATAAGCTTGCCGTCTTAGGATTTTCTCTACTTGTCGTCGTAGTCTTTTTTGCTATCTTTGGTCCATCAATGGTTTCTTATAGTCCTTCTGATCAAAGTCTAACAAAAGCAAATTTAGCTCCTTCAAGTGAGCATTGGTTCGGAACAGATGATCTTGGACGTGATATGTGGGCTCGTACATGGTATGGTGCCCGAGTGTCATTAACGATTGGACTTGTCGCAGCATTGATTGATTTATTGCTCGGTGTTGTTATTGGTGGAATTTCTGGATATATGGCTGGTCGTGGCAAAAAAGGAGACCGAGTAGATAGTACGTTAATGAGAATTGTAGAAGTTTTATACGGTATACCATATTTACTTGTTGTTATTTTATTAATGGTAATTATGGAACCTGGAGTCCCAACAATTATTATTGCTTTAACTGTGACTGGTTGGGTCGGAATGGCTCGGATCATTCGGGGACAGGTACTACAATTAAAATCACAGGAATATGTTTTAGCTGCTGAAAAATTAGGTACATCCCACCCGAAAATTATTTTAAAGCACTTAATACCGAATACGATGGGGATTATTATTGTTAATTTAACTTTTACCATCCCCTCGGCGATATTCGCAGAATCGTTTTTAAGCTTTCTTGGCTTAGGTGTACAAGCTCCACATGCAAGCTGGGGAACGATGGCTAATGATGCATTAGGTGTTATTTTAAGTGGTCAATGGTGGAGATTATTTTTCCCAGGATTTCTTATTTCCTTAACGATGTTTGCTTTTAATGCATTTGGAGATGGAGTTCAGGATGCCCTTGATCCACGCAGCAGTGACTAGGAGGTGAGAAAATGGAGCGTTTATTAGAGGTTTCTAATTTAGAGGTGAATTTTAAAACATATGGCGGAGAGGTAAAAGCGGTCCGTGATGTCTCCTTTCATGTGAATAAAGGCGAAATAATGGCCATTGTTGGAGAAAGTGGAAGTGGGAAAAGCGTAACGGTTCAAACGATTATGGATTTAATTCCAACACCTCCTGGAATAATAAAGGGAGGAAAAATTCTTTTTCAAGGAAAGGATTTATTAAAACTTTCCAAAAGAGAAATGCGCAAAATGAAAGGTTCCAAACTTAGTATGGTCTTTCAGGATCCAATGACCTCTTTAAATCCAACAATGAAGGTCGGGAAACAAATCGAGGAATCGATATTAAATCATCAAACAGTGACTAAGGCAGAAGCAAGAAAAACCGCTGTTGAGATGATTAGGCTCGTTGGAATTCCAAATCCGGAAGAAAGATACCATCAATATCCGCATGAATTCAGTGGTGGGATGCGGCAAAGGGCGATGATTGCGATTGCTCTTGCTTGTAACCCTGAGCTTCTGATTGCAGATGAGCCGACAACCGCATTAGACGTGACCATTCAAGCACAGGTATTGAATTTAATGAAGGAACTAAAAGAAAAAACGGATACATCGATTATTTTAATTACTCATGATTTAGGAGTAGTTGCAGAAACTGCACAAAGAGTTGCTGTTATGTATGCGGGTGTAATCGTAGAAACAGCTTCAGTTGATGATATTTTCGAATCACCAAAACACCCTTATACGTGGGGATTGCTTGAATCGATTCCTAATGTTGAATCGGCAGAAAAAGAGCGGCTTATCCCAATTGAAGGTTCCCCTCCAGATTTATTTAATCCGCCGAAGGGTTGTCCGTTTGCAGCAAGATGCAAATATGCGATGGAAGTTTGTGTCGATCATATGCCCCCTGATTTTGATATAGGAAACGGACATACAGCTAAATGCTGGTTGAATGACGCTAGGGCTCCGAAGGTTGAAGACTTAGTGGCAGCAGGGAGGGAACAAAATGAGTGAAAAGCTTCTTGAGGTGAACAATTTAAAAAAATATTTTCAAATAAAAAAAGATCAAACTGTGAAATCTGTTGATGATATCTCTTTTTATATTCGCAAAGGTGAAACATTTGGGCTTGTCGGTGAAAGCGGCAGCGGTAAGTCAACGCTTGGGAAAACAATTGTTGGATTACAGGCTCCTAGCTCAGGAAATATTATTTACGACCAACAAAATGTTGAAACACTAGATTCAAAGAAAAAGAAACTAGTAAATCAAGAAATGCAAATTATTTTTCAAGATCCACATGCTTCCCTTAACCCGAGAATGAGAGTGGGAGATATTATCGCAGAAGGAATTGACGCTTATAAGCTTGCGAAAGGAGCAGAGCGTCAAGATCGAATCTATGAGCTTTTGGAAAAAGTAGGACTCAATCCAACTCATGCTAAAAGGTATCCGCATGAATTTAGCGGTGGGCAAAGGCAAAGAATCGGGATTGCTCGAGCGCTTGCAGTAAAGCCTAAATTTATTGTTGCGGATGAGCCCATTTCTGCACTAGATGTATCAATTCAAGCACAAGTTATTAACTTATTAGATGATTTAAAAAAGCAGGAAGGCTTAACCTATTTATTTATTGCTCACGATTTAGGAATGGTTAAACATATTAGTGATCGCATTGGCGTAATGTACTTAGGAAAAATGATGGAGCTATGTGACAGTCACGAATTATTTGTAAACCCATTGCATCCATATACTCAAGCATTACTTTCTGCAATCCCAGTTGCCAATCCAAAGGCTGTAAAAAGGGAGAGGATTGTATTAGGTGGAGATCCACCAAGTCCAGTACGTCCACCGAAGGGCTGTCGTTTCAGCACGAGATGTCCTCATGCAATGGAGATTTGTTCTCAACAACCACCGGAATGGAAGGAAGTCCAGAAAGACCATTGGACAGCCTGTCATTTATATAACTAAGGCTCTTTTCTAAGTTTGTTTCTTTTAAATAAATTTCATCAAACCTGGAAGAAACATTTTTTGTAAAAGTGCGAAATAGCAACATTCATTATGAAAAGAGTTAAAACTAAAGGAAACGGGAGGAAAGTTTATGAAAAAGTGGATTATTATGTTAGTAGCAATGCTATCCTTATCCAGCATTCTAGCTGGTTGTGGCGGCGATAAACAAGCATCAGGTGATGGCAAAGATGCTAAACAAGAAATAACACTCGGTATGACTACTGAGCCACCTGCCATTGATCCTGCACTAGCTACGGATACAACATCAGGCTGGGTATTAGATCATATTTTTGAAGGACTATACACACGTGATAAAGAAGGGAAACCTGTTTTAGGTGTGGCAAAAGATCAAAAAGTGTCTGATGATGGGAAAACATACACATTCACAATCAGAGATGATGCAAAATGGTCAGATGACAGCCCTGTAACAGCACAAGACTTCGAATTTGCTTGGAAAAATGTATTAAACCCTGATACTGGAAGTGCCTTTGCCTTTTATATGTACTATATTAAAGGCGCAGAAGCGTACAACAAAGGAAAAGGCTCTGCAGATGATGTTGGTGTAAAAGCAGTTGATGAAAAAACATTGCAAGTTGATTTAAATGCACCACTTGGTTACTTTGATAAATTATTAACGATGTGGACATTCTATCCGGTTAAGAAGGATGTTGTTGAAGGAAATAAAAATTGGTCTGCTGATGCAAAAAATTACGTAAGCAACGGTCCGTTCAAAATGACAGAATGGAAGCATAATAGTGAAATAGTTTTAGAGAAAAATGATAACTATTATGATAAAAAAGACGTAAACTTGAAGAAAGTAACATTTAAAATCGTTACTGATGCAACAACTTATTACCAAATGTATAAAACAAATGAGCTAGATTTAATTATGACATTACCAACAGATGCAGTTACTGCAGAGAAAAACAACAAAGAATATCAAGAAGTTCCTTATTTTGGAACATATATGTACATGTTTAACGTAGAAAAAGCTCCGTTTAATAATGCGAAAATTCGTAAAGCATTTGCAATGTCAATCGATCGTAAAGCACTAGCAGAAAACGTAACAAAAGCTGGTGAAATCCCTGCATACGGAATGGTTCCTCCAGGTGTTGATTCACCAGATGGCGATTTCCGAGAAAAAGGCGGAAACTATTTTGAAGAGAATTTTGATGAAGCGAAAAAACTATTAGCTGAAGGAATGAAGGAAGAGGGATGGGATAAGCTTCCACAAGTTACACTTCTTTATAACACAGCTGAAAACAATAAGAAAATGGCAGAAGCTGTACAAGAAATGATTAAGAAGAATCTTGGCGTAGACATTAAAGTTAGCAACCAAGAATGGAAAACGTATTTAGATACAACAAAACAACATAACTTCCAAATGGCACGTATGGGATGGGTTGGTAGCTTCGTAGATCCAGTTATCATGCTAGACTACTATTTAGGCGATAGTCCTAATAACCGTACTGGCTGGGTGAATAAACAATTTGATGAAATTATGGCAAAATCTAAAGTAGAACAAGACGAAAACAAACGCTTTGAACTACTACATCAAGCAGAAGAAGTATTAATGACAGATCTACCATTCATGCCAGTATACTTCTACACAAACACATATTTAACATCATCTAAATTCAAAGGTATTGAATACTTTGTAAACCGCTACCCATTCCTAAAATGGGCGAAAAAAGAGTAGGGACAAGTTCTTTGTCCCTTTCCTTCAAGTAATGGAGGATCGTTTAAAGTTTTAATCGTAAAAACGAGTTTTAAACGCTCAAAATAGTAATAAGAGAAAAAGACAGAGGGACGGGGAACCAGTCCCTCTGTCCCAAGGTGGGGATAGGATGAAAAAACACATTATTTTGAGTTCGCTATTTTTATGTCTGTTGATTGGCTATAAAATTTGGGAAGGTCTATCACTATTGAATTGGATTAATTTGACCTTTTTATTAGGGATTATTGCATTGGCGATAACCGTCACGATTAAAATTTGGAAAACAGGTTTTTTATCCTTATTTTTAGATGGTTTTAGGACTTTGGGACAAATTATTATTCCAAAAACAAGATCAGCTATACGCACAGATTCCCAAATAAAAAATGACTATCAGCTCAATCAATGGAAAGAAAACGTAGCTACTTGGATATCCTATGCCTTTACAAATCTTGCTGTTATTTCATTAACGGTTTCTCTTATTAGTTTAATAGCCTATTATCAATAATGTTTTACTATCGATAATCCCATTGGACTTTCAATGGGGTTATTTTTTTAACTGATAAAGTATTTTCTTTGTAAGGTATGTAGCGATTTAGAAGAGTGATATTTGGCTACAAATACAAGTAGACATTTTTGAAGCAACTATCATTAAATTAAAGAACGAACAGGGGGCGGATTAGGTGATGCTATGATTGCTGCAATAGGACTTGGTTGGTTCCTTCAATGGAGGAATGTGCAAACTAATTTGTTTCTTTATCAAAGAAGTATGAACCGATACAAGAAAATGTTGATAAGTATAAAAAATTGTATAGCATTTATAAAGAAATTTACTCTTAGACAGGAGCTATTAATCACCGATTATTTGAACTGAAAGAGGGGGACAGGGAACCTGTCCCCCTGTCCCATTTCCTCAACTTTTTTGTTAAATAGCTTACAAACCATTTATAAAACAGTATAGTTATTTAAGATAAACTTGTTGGAGGAAACGTATGAAAAGTGTATCGTTTGATCAATTAATCCAAATGACTAAATATGAAGAAGCGATTTCCATATTTTTAGAAGAATATCGTCAAGTAATAAATTCAGCTACATTAACCGATTTTCGCTATTGGCTGACGTCATTTCCCAATGAAGCTATTTTAAAAGATTATATTAAAGTAGCGGACACGGCATTGATGGGGAAATTATCAACAGTTCTTGTCAAGGCAAATGTGAAGAGATTACACTCACCGATGATCATGATTTGGTATTGTGAGGAATTAATGAATGAACATAAATTAATTGAGGCTGAAGAAAGGCTAAAAGAGCTTTTGCAGTATGATCTTACTTCTGATGAGGAAGAAAAGCTATATTTTGTTTTAGCAGAAGTATTGATGCATATGCAACGTTTTTCTGAAGCGAAAACATATATGGTTCAATGTGAAAAAAAAACAAAGGAGCCGATGAATACTCGTTGGGGCTATTATTATTTATTAAAAGGTGATTGGCAGACTGCTATTAATTTTCTTGGTGCCGGTAAGCTTGATAAGAAGGACGGATCGGTTGCCTATGCACTTTTAATTCAGCATTATGCAATTAAAGGAAAATATGAGCTTGCAGAATCTTTGATAGATGAAGGATTGGTT
This sequence comes from Heyndrickxia sporothermodurans, assembly GCA_018333075.1. Lineage (GTDB taxonomy): Bacteria > Bacillota > Bacilli > Bacillales > Bacillaceae_C > Heyndrickxia > Heyndrickxia sporothermodurans_A. The sequence continues at coordinate 27,918 of BORH01000004.1, forward strand.
CATCATCCAAATGATCCGAAGCTTTTAGTTGAAAAGATACGACTTCTTTATCAAATGAAAAGATGGGTAGGAATGAGAAAAAGCATTACTCATTTCAATCAAATAACACCGTACAGTGATTATAGACGCTTATTTGAGGAGTATTTTGCTGAGAGTTATTATCAAGTGAAAAGTTTGTCAGACCTTACTCAGTTGCTAGAGGAATGTTCTCACCTTAAAAGGAATTCTTTGTTTAAAGAGTTTAATGGAGCTTTTAATCTTCCTGCCAAAAAGCTAACGTACAAACCTACGATACAAAAATACAATTATTGTGTTCCTGCTAGTTTAGAAATGATATTAAGCCAGTATCGTCACATGATCGATCAGGATCTTATTGCTGATTCTGTTTTCTCTGTAACTGGAACAAAACTATCTAAAGCAATAGAATTTATGGAGAAACAGGGGTATACCTGTAAGTTTTTTTATGGATCCGTTGATCATTTTAAATGTTTATTAGATGCAGATGTTGGCATCATGATCAATGTAGATTATCCAATGTCTTCACATGTTCAAGTGGTAGTTGGCTATGATGACAATTTACGTGTCTTGTACGTGCATGATCCTAATCGCAGGGAGGCTTATCCCATCAAATATGATGAGGTTGAAAAAGAATATGAGAATAATAAAGTATTAGCTTTGGCAATCGTTCCAAAAAATGAGGAAGATCGACTGCTTACATTAGATAATCAGCAGCATGAGTTGGTTAGTAGAATGATTGATCTAGCTGAGGTGGGGGATTCAGTGCTTTCATCAAAAGATGAGGAGTTTATTCAAAATAACTTAAATGAATTCATAGTAGCTGTCTATACTATCAGATATTTACCCAAGCATATCAGTTTAGAAACTCTTGAAAAAGCTATTCATACTGTAAGGAAGCATTTAGTAAACAGCGAATATTGTAGTCTTATTATTGCTTATGCTTTTTGTCAACGTCAGGAGCTTGACTATGCCCTTTCAAATATTGAAAGAAACTTTAGTAAAACGAATCAATCAACTTACTGGTTCTTAAGGGGGAGAATCTATTTTGACAAAGATGAATATCGGTTAGCCCTTAAAGCGTTTGGTCACGCTTTAAATGATGAACCAGATGATCCTATTGTTTGGACTTATTTAGCTCTATCTAATTCAAGGCTTGGTGATAGCAAGCTTGCACTTCAATATTCGAGAATTGCGTTGGATATAAATAAGGAAGATACATTTGTTCTTGCAAGTTATGGAGACATTTTATATGAAGCAAAAGATTACAAAGAAGCCCGAAACTTCTTTCATCAATTGTTAAAGACGAATAAAGTAGATGAGTATTTTTGGTATGAGAGAGCTCGCTGCGATGTTCAGTTAGGAAGATATACTTTAGCAAGGAAAGGATTTCAGATTGCTATTTCATTAAAACGTGGTGAACCGCATCCTTATATTGAATTAGCAAATTTATATGATCAATTAGATCAGGATGAAAAGCGTGCTGAAAAGGTATTGCTTGAAGGGCTTTTACATACGCAACAATCACCACTTCTACTCCATGAGCTTGGAAATTTATACGAACGTGCAGAACGTTACGATGAAGCCCGAACCTATTTGATTCGTGCATTAGACATTAATCCAAATGATGTATTTTCCTGGATCTCGTTAGGATCTTTAATGAAGTCTGAAGGAAAATATGTAGAACTATTTGATTTTATGGAAAAAAGAAGTTTAGAGTTCAACTTGAATAGTGAATTTTTAATCAATGCTGGCATGCTCTTGTGGGAGGCAGCTACTGAAGTAAAAGTTGAATCAGCTTATTTCGAACGTGCTTTATATTTTATTGAAAAGGGGATCACATGTGAATCAGATCATTTGAAAGATTGCTTAGAATTATATGTAGAGGCCATTGGGAATACAGCCTATTATCGTAGAGGAATTCATTTTTTAGAAAAGGAATATGAAAAGGATAAAGATAATTCCCTTTATTATTTGTGCTATATTGGTTACTTATATGAAATTAATAGTTATTTTCATAAAGCAAAACAGTATTTTGAGCGTGCCATTTCAATTAAGAATAACGAAATTTTTCCATACTTTCGCTTAGGAGAAATAGCGTTTAGGCTTGAAAAGTATAAGGAAGCGGAGATCTATTTTCAAAAGGTCTTACAGTTTGATTCATCATATGAGCAGGCGTATTTAAATCTTGCAAGTATTGCTTCTGATCAGAATGATAAAATTAACGAAAAGAAATATTTGCTTAATGCTTTTCAATTAAATCCATACTGTATTGGTGTAGAGGACTTAGTAGATGTGATCGATGAGGAAGAAGAGATTCAAGAACTGCTTGAATGCTTAAAGAAATCCATGAAAATGTATGATCAAGTATTTATATTAGATTCCATCGCTTATGCATATGGTAAACTTGGGGATATTGTTAAAGAAGAAGAATATTTAAATGCAGCAATGTTAAAACAACCGAATCTTTCACATCTTATGTATCATCAGATCAAGCTTTGGATAAAGAAAGGCAAGAATAAACAGGCTAAAGAATCTTTGCTTTCACTTATTGAAAAACATGTGGATGATCGTGATTTGTATAAGCTATTAATTGAGAACTCTAATAATATTCGTTCAATAGCAAAGCTTGAGGAGGAGTTGACGAAATTAAAGCTAGAGCCTTCAGATAGAAGCACTGCTTTTATGAATTTAGCTTCGGAATATGAAAAAGTGTTTTTGAGCAAGGGTCAATCATTTGAACAATTACGTCAATCTAAGGGGATATTTAAGAAACTAGGATATTTTACAAGGACTATTTTTCATGTTGGAGGAATTATAAACTTTTATGAAAAAGCGATAAAAATAGATAAAGAAAATATTACTGCAGTCATGTGGCTTGCCGATTTTTATATCAATGAAGAGCTTTTAAGTGATGCGATCAAGGTACTAGAGCAAGCGTTTAAACAAACTTCACATATTGATATTGCATACCGTCTTGCTGCATTATACGCTGATAACGTAGAAAATGTTAAAGCGTATAAGAAAAACAGATATTTATCAAAAGCGAGGGATCTACTTAAATTCTGTTTAAATGTTCAAGAAGATCCAGAGTATATGAATCTATTAGGACATGTGCTTTTGGAGCAAGAGGAATTACTGGAAGCTGAGGCAATTTTCCTCCGTTGTTTGTCAATTGAGCCGACTATTAATGGTGGATATTTTAATCTTGGACGTATATATATTCAATTAGAAAAGTTTACAAAAGCTGAACAAGCAAGCAAAAAAGCGATTGAGCTTGAGCCTGACAATGAAGAGTACTATAACCAGCTTGCTCTTATTTTCCACTATCAAGGTCAGGATGAGAGAGCATTAGACATTATACAAACAGCTATAAAGTTAGATTCAGATGATTTATATTTTCAATATAACCGTGCAATTTTCCTGATTGGCATGGGGAGGATGAGGGAAGCTGCTAAGCAATTGGAGGAAGTATTTGAATTAGATGAATATGATTATTTCTTCGAATTAGCAGAAGAAGATGATGAAATTCTTCCATTAAAAAAAGCCGGTTATTTTCCAGGAGTATAAATAACATAAGAAAATGTTGATATATAAGTATAAAAAATTGTATAGCATTTATAAAGAAATTTACTCTTAGACAGGAACTATTAATCACCGAATTTGAACTGGGGTAGGAGGGACAGGGAACCTGTCCCTCTGTCCCATTAAGCTGTCTTTAGCAACATCCTTAATCCAAAGAATGCTGACCATATGACACCTTTATTATCATAATAAAAGCGAATTGGTTTTTCATTTGCTACTAATACAAGTGTATTTTCGTCACTTGCTCGTAATAAATACTCCTTCTCGTTGATCATTGCATACAAGGCATCGCTTTTTAGTAAAATTTGAAGACAGGTTCCTTCTTCTGATTGAAAGTTACCTATGAAGCGTTCTTTTTGTTCTATTGTAAAGTTTGCAATTGGTTCAATGTATCGTTTCTTTTCAAGTGGGATACCAAATGTAGTATTTACAGCCTCTAGCCAAATATCTCTGGACGCAACATCTGATACATTTGTTAAAACAGAGACGACTAGGTTCCTTTCAGGGACAAAACCAAAATTGGAGGAAACACCTGGCTGACCTCCTCCATGCTCAATTAGGGTGACACCATGATAATCAGGGGTTATTTCAAATGCATAACCATAAGCAGATTTTCGATTAATTGATAGATATGGCTGCCGCATTTTGTTACTTTGCTCAACTGAAACGATGGCATTGCTAGAGTTATTAAGATACTGTTCTCCATATTTGATCAAATCAAGTACATTCGAACGAATGCCGCCACCTACTTCATAGTTTCCAAGAGTTGGCCAATTTTGTTTTTCATATCTTCCTTTTTTATCGTTAAATATGTAAGGGGTTGAAACATCATGCAACCTATCTAGTTCCTCAAGACTAAAAGTTGAGCGGTGCATTTGTAACGGATAAAGTAGCTCCTCCGTTATATATCTTCTAAATAAGCGTCCAGTAACTCTTTCTATAATGGTCCCTAATAATAAAAAGGTATCATTGCAATAGCTTAAATACTCTCCAGGTTTTCCTAGAACATCATGCTTTGTTTCTGCTAAGTAGGTAAGATGCTCATGGAATTGATTCAGCTCTTCTCTTCGTTGAATGGGTGCAAGCCCTGTGGAATGTGTTAACAGATGATGGATTTTAATAGATTTTACATCCACTTCTTGAATGTGAAACTCCGGTAAGTAGTTGATGACTGGATCATGAACGGACAATTTTCCTTCTTCCTCAAGCTTCATGATCGCTAATGCAGTAAATGATTTTGTAACTGAAGCTATTCCGAAAATGGTATTAGGAGTAACAGGCTCCTTTGTATCAATATCCTTCACACCAAATCCTTGTTGATAAATGATCTTTCCATTTTGGCAAACAGCTACTGCCGCACCTGGAATATTCTCATTAGACATACGTTCCCTAAGCTTATCTTCAAACAATGACCATTTCATCAAATCACCCTTTAGTTTTTAATTTTAATAATAGTATAACAATTAATATTAAAAAGTGCCTGACACCATTTATTCAAAAAGTGAATAAATATAAAAAAAATGCATAAAGGTGCCTGACACCAATATAAATATGACAGGTGCTGTTTGGTATGCTAGATTTTATGATAGAATCGTTTAAACAGATTAAATTATACGTATTACTAATTTGATGGAGGGTAAAAGATGGCACCAATTGTTTCAGATGAATACAAAATGAAGAAAAAGAAGCAAATACTAGATAGCGCACTTATTTGTTTTGCAGAAAAAGGATATCAATTAGCGACTATAGATGATATTGTTCAGCATTCAGGTATCAGCAAAGGGGCAATATACAATTATTTTAAATCGAAGGAAGAAATCTATATTGAATTAATGAATGAAAATACAAAAGAATTGGATAAGGATATTCAAGAAGTATTACAGACCTATAATACTGCACCTGAGAGGGTTACTAGACTTTTTGATTTATATTTAAGAAATAAGCCATCTGAATCACCAGGAAAAGAAAAATTTTTAGTTTACTATGAGTTTAGACTCTTTTCAATGAGAGATGAAGGTTTATCGGATTTATTACAAGAAAGAAAGAAGCATATTTTTATTGGAAATTTGGTGGAGATTCTTAAAGAAGGTCAAGAAAACGGAGAACTTAGTCAAGACTTTAATCGAGAATTAGTTGCTAATACATTTTGGAGCATGATTCACGGAGCAACACTATCTACTATCATTGATAAAGATTTTCCTTACCATGAAGTATTGAAAAATATGAAAGCGATGTTCATTTCTTACTTAAGTTGAAATTTTTTTATTAAAAATTATCTGAATGATTTGATGATTTAGAAAAAGTATGTTTAAATTAAATAAACTGTATAGTCGGTTTATTTCAAAATTGATTTCAGTATAATGGAATGCTTTTACTGGTAAATGCATAATTTTAACAAGTAATGAGAAGAGATGAAGAAGCAAGGTGTAGTATGATTTGTTTTCATTTCAAGGATTAAATAATTTAAGGGTGGGAATACAATGAAACAAATGGTATGTGATCAATCAGTTAAAGAGGCTTGGGAAAAATTTAAGAAGCTAGATGAAAAAATTACTCATTATTCAAGTGTTACAGCCTTATTAGATTGGGATCAAAAAGTAATGGCACCAAAAAAAGGGAGGCAGTCCTTTTCCAATGCGATCGGAACCTTAAAAACGGAGGAGTTTAAATTAATGGTATCTGATGAAATGAGAGATGTATTAAGCGTTCTCTCTTCGTCTGACGCTATTGAATATTTAGATGAGAAGGAAATCGCTCAGGTTAGGGAGCGTAAAGAATTTTATGATCGGTCAAAAAGTATACCTCCGAAAATGTATCAGGAATATGCTGTGCTTACTGCCCAAGCGAATGATTCTTGGGAGGAAGCAAGAGACAAAAATGACTTTTCACTTTTTAAACCAGATTTAGAAAAAATAGTAGAATACAATAAAAAATTTGTAGAAATGTATGGATACGAGCATCATCCATATGATGCTTTATTGAATCAGTATGAACCAGGACTAACAGTGGAAAAATTAGATCCTTTATTTGCTAGATTAAGAGAAAAGAGTATAGATTTGTTACAAAGAATTCAGCAATCAACACATCAGCCGCCTGCTGAAATTTTTGAACAATCTTTTGGTGTGGAAAAACAAAAGGCATTTAATCGATATCTATTGCCAATCCTTGGTTTTGATATGAAAGCTGGCAGATTAGATGAAACGGTTCATCCGTTTGCCCAACCAATTAATAATAAGGATGTCAGAATTACAACGAGGTATCAAGAGAAGAATGTTCGTGCGGCATTATTTGGCACGATTCACGAAGCTGGACATGGAATTTATGAGCAAAATATTTCTGACGAGTTTGAGGGAACAGCTCTCTTAACAGGTGCATCCTATGGAATTCATGAATCTCAGTCACGTTTTCTTGAAAATATGGTAGGTCGAAGCAAAGAATTTTGGACATTTTTCTATCCGAAGCTCCAAGAGTATTTTCCTAGTCAATTAGGACAGGTGAGCGAGGAAGATTTTTACCAAGCAATTAATATAGTAAAGCCAACGATGATTCGAGTTGAAGCTGATGAATTAACATACAATCTTCATATTATGATTCGCTACGAAATTGAAAAGGGTCTTATCATGGGAGAGATTGAGGTGAAAGATCTTCCAGAAATTTGGAATGCGAAGATGAAGGAGTATCTTGGTATCGTACCTAAAACCGCCAGTGAGGGTGTATTGCAGGATGTTCACTGGTCATTTGGCGGATTAGGATACTTTCCAAGCTATTCATTGGGTAACCTCTATGCAGCACAGCTTCTAAATACAATAAAAAAGGAATGTCCAGATTTTTATCATCATATAGAAACTGCTAATTTTACGAACATCCAAACATGGTTAAAAACTAACATTCATCAGTATGGAAAACTTTATACACCTAATCAATTAATTATTAAAACAACTGGAGAGGAACTAAATACAGATTACCTCGTCGAATATTTAGAAAATAAATATAGTAAAATCTATCAGCTTTAAGTAACTTTTATGCTGGAATATCGTCTAATTTAGAGAAGGTTTTAAAATTAAGCGGTGAATTAATAATTAATGTTTGGGGTTTTTCAAAAAAGGAGTGAATAAATGAGAAAAAAAGTTATAACAAGTCTCATTTTGTTAGTAGGTTTATTATACTTGTCAGGTTGTTCTGAAAAAAATAACAAACCCGTTGAAACCAAGGTTACTATTAAAAATCCTGATGCAAAAGAGGTTTTAAGTCTTGATGGAAATGCTGATATTTTCCAATTGGATGGAAAAGTATTTAAAGCTGATATTGATTGGGTAGATAAACTTGAACTAACTAAAAAAGAGTTGTTAGGGAAGATTTCTGGGAATTCCCAAAAGTCTTTTAAAGATGGTATAGCGAACAAATTACCAGTGGATGCAAAAATTTATTCCGCAAAAGAAAGAAATGATGTTGTAATCGCAGAATATGACGGGAAAACGAAGTATTACTTAGTCCAAGCTGAAGGCTAAAATAGTTTGCCCACTGGAGCGAAATAACGGAAAAAGCATCGGGTCAAGTGACCGATGCTTTTTTATGTGCTATTTACTTTGTTAAATATGGTTCGAATTTACAACTAATTGAATTGTTACTTATAATGTTTTTTCTTATTTTGTACTTTAAACCGAACCCGTTAATTATTATAGGTTGGGTTAATTATTATCTGTGCCATAGCTAATTAAGTTAGTAAAGATTCGATAACCGCCGGGAACTTGACTTTGAATTTGGCGATAGAAAACAAGATTGGTATATAGATAGGTTCCTTTTCCATACTTCGCCATTAAAATTCCTCCTGTAAAAGGCTCTTCATTTGGATCGGCCATACTTACGAATGTATCGAATTGATTATCCCATTCCATTGGAAAATAGAGTCCTCTTTCTTGAATCCAGTTATCCCAATCATGCTCTGTAATTTTGTTAGGATAATTGAATAAAGGGGATTCAGGTTGCAGCATTGTTACTTTTGCGTTTTCATCTGTTACTCTCCAATGAATAGATGGATCGCCAATTTTTAATTTATAAGGCGCAGTCTGAATTGGATCCCATCGATCTCCTGGTTTATGATATTGAACAACCAAATGTCCTCCATCTTCCACATATTTGAGAAGTTTTGCGTTGTTTTGGAGTAAATCATCTCGTGATAAATAGGCACGAATCCCTGTTACAATGGTATCGAATTGACTTAGGTCTCCTGTAGCAAGGTCAGATTCTGATAGTTTAGTGATATCAAATCCTGCATTAATTAAATAATCAGCTACTTTATCAAATCCACTATCAATGTAGCCAACTTTTAAGTGAGCTGGTTTTAATAATTCGAATGCTGCACCTTTTAGATTTGCAGGATATTGATAATAAAAAGTTCCTATATGATCGTATTTAATTTCTTGTATCGTAGAATCGAATTTTTTTCCGTTAGCAGATGCTATTGCACTTATATTAAAATCACCTGTATGAATATCCTTTGGTGGTGAAAGTTTAAAGGTAACTTCTTTTTCATCCAGTTTTTTAATGAATTGTACATTTGTTTTTTGAGGAGAAACCTTCCAACCTTCAGGTATATTTAATTGAACCGTAGAAGTCATTTTTCCATCATAATAGTTTTTAACCTTAACAGTAACAGGGACCTCTTCTTGAACATTAGCTGTATTTACAACAATATTTTCTGGCGATAAGGTTGTACTAATATCTGGAAGGACAGCAATCGTTCCGTCTAATTCTTGAGTTATCACATTTTTAGCTCCTGAATATTCAAATAGTATATTGGCTTGAATGGCAGGATTCTTGTAGGCATGATAATATTCTGCATTTTTAGGAACCTGTACTTCATATGAAAGCTTCATACTCTTACCTGGATTTAGATCTTTAGAATGATTCTTGTTTGTTACTTTCCATCCTTTAGGGGTGGATAGTGTAGCACTTACTTTTTTTAACTTTTCTTTTCCATTGTTTTTTATATTAACTGTTACAGTCGTTTTTTGACCTCTTGTTAGAACAGTTGATTTTGATTTTGCTGTCACCTTTACATTCGATGAAACAAAGCTAACAGTTTGCAGCTGTTCTTCTTTGATTGATAGTTTATGAAGTAAATCAGCTTTAATTTGTTTATTTAGTTTAGAATTCTTTGTTTTTTTCACTAAGTTACGTACGTCTTTTAATGCTTTTTGAGTTTGTTTAAATATACTATTTTGATTAGGATAGGAACGAATCATTTGGTTAAGTTCTTGTTGCAGTTTGATATATTGATTTTTTAAATCCTTTTCGTTTTTCGGAAGGGTTTGCGCCCACTCAGAAAAATTATAAGGAATACCTGCAAATAAATGATTGCTATTATTTGCATTAACAGAGGAATAGAGTAACTCTAAATTAAATGTTCTTGGTTCTGCAGGAATGTCAGAGCCCATTCCTTGACTCTTATGCATATAACGTGATTGCTCACCAAGTTGCGGATAAGTCATTCCGTATATCGGATCGAACATGCCAATTTCAATACTTGTTGTGATTGGATCTTTTGAGCTAGATGGTAAGTAAAATTTCTTAATTTGCCATGTGGACAGTCCTTCTTTCAATTGTTCTGGAAAAATTTTTGGATTAGCTGCATCTTTAAAAGCTCGTTCACTTAAAATCTCCATTGTTCGGTGATGTCCATGTTGTGTATCATCATTTCGGAAAGAGGGCATAACGATATCTGGCTGGTAAGTTCGAATGAATCTGATTAATCTTTCATATGTTAAGTTTTCTCCCCATTTTTTCAAAGTTTCTTCAGGTGTTTTTGAAAAACCAAAGTCATAAATTGGATCAGAGGTTGTTTCACTTAAATGGTAAGCTTTAACGCCAGTAATTTTAGCAGCTTCAATCATTTCACGAGATCTTATGATCCCTAGTGCATTACCGAGCTCATCTCCAATTTCATTTTGTCCACCCTCACCGCGATTTGCGATAAGACTTGATGTCTTTACTCCGAGTCCTCTTGATAAATAGGCTAGGAAATCACTGCGTTCATCATCAGGGTGAGCGCCAGTATTTAAAAAAGTAACAGTTGTTTCAAGCGGCTTGAGCGCATTCCATAATTCTACATCCGGCTCCTGTTTTGTAGTCGCGTTTCCATGAATCGGAATGATTGAAGCAAATAAAATAATTGATAATAATGCGTATACAAACTTTTTCATCTTTGTAACCCCTTTCATTTTGTTAGGTTTTTCATTGATTCACTCCTTTTGTCCTGGGTATTTAGTAGGTTAGTTAATGTTCCTAACTAACAGGACGGTAAAAAACCTTAAATAATAAATAGCATAATAGAGATCTGATGTAAATACTGAATATTTTAAAATATCGAACACTGATATTATTTATTAATCAAAAAAGACTACATAATAGAAAAATTCAAAAAATATATTGTAAACGTTTTCTATTTGGGTTATAGTTGATTAGTAAACTTTACTAACCAAAATGATTAGGTAGTGATTTAATGAGCTTAAAAGGAACACCTATGCAAATGAAATCCATCAATAAAAAAAGGGTACTTCAATGTATTCGAGAATATGCTCCGATTTCAAGAGCTGAAATTTCTTCAAAAGTAAATATTAGTAAGCCAACCGTTTCGATATTAGTTGATGAGCTTATCCAAGATAAATGGGTTTTCGAAAAAGGTATTGGTGTCGCTTCCTCACAAGGAGGGAGAAGGCCAATCCAATTATTCTTTAATGAGAAAGCAGCCTTTGTAGTAGGGGTAGATATTGGTGGTACAAAAGTAAAAATGATTATCAGTGATTTAAGTGGAAATATCATTGCTGAAACCAGTTTTCCAACACAGGAATACTTAGAAAAAAATTTGTTACAGAAAATCTCATTTGAATTAGATAGGTTGATTGAAAAGAACAATTTAGAACACGATGCTATTTTAGGTATGGGAGTAGGTATTCCGGGAATAACAAATACGTTAACGGGATTTGTTGTTGAGGCACCTAGTTTAAATTGGTCGAACTATTCCTTTATAGAGGAAGCTGAAAACTATTTTTCTTTTCCCATCTATGCAGATAACGATGTAAATGTTGCAGCACTTGGTGAGCAATGGTTAGGGAAGGCGAAGAGTAAAAAAACCGTACTTTTCATCGCTATTGGAACCGGAATAGGAAGTGGAATTATTATTAATAATCAGCTTTATCGTGGTTCTTCAGGTGCAGCTGGTGAAATAGGATACATGGTTACAGACAAAAATGAAGTGAAAAATAATTTTCAGCCTGTTTTTCATCGATATGGTTACTTAGAAAGTGTTGCTGGAGGCAAGTCAATTGGAGACAAATTATCATCCATAATAAAAAAGGAGAAAGATCATCCGTTATATAGCAAAATGCAAAGCTCAGAGCTGTCAGCTAAAGACGTTTTTCACTATGCAAAATTAGGTGATAGTATAGCTGAACAGGTTATTGAAGAGGCTACTGAACATTTAGGCTATGGAATTGTTAATGCTGCAAGCTTATTGAATCCAGAGGTTATCATTTTAGGAGGTGGTGTTTCCAAATCAGCTGAACAGATTTTACCGGATTTACGTAAAATTGTGAATCAATATCTTCCGAGTTCAGTAGAGATTTACACATCACAGTTGGGGGATAACGCTGGAGTATTGGGAGCCGTTTCACTTTTTTTACGGGAATATGAAAGTATTATTCAACATTCATAATAGGGGGAGTAATGATGAAAAAGAAAAAAGTAGTTTCACTGTTAGCGACATTATCAGTATCTGCAACTTTGTTACTATCAGCATGTAGCTCTGGAGAAAAAAGTTCTGGAACGAAAAAGGGAAAAGATTTAGAAGAAAAAATTGTTGTATATTCACCACATGGAAAAGATATTTTAAGTCAATTTGAAAAAAAGTTCGAGGAAAAATACGGAATTGATGTAGAGTGGCTTGACATGGGATCACAAGAGGTATTAGACCGTGTTCGTTCAGAAAAAAATAATCCACAGGCAGATATATGGTGGGGAGCCCCTTCTACAAGTTTTGATCAAGCAAAGGGAGAAGATTTGCTTGAACCCTATGAGCCATCTTATGCAAAGTCTCTAGAAGATGGTTTCCATGATTCAGAATGGTACTGGACTGGCACAAGTCAGACTCCTGAAGTAATCATGTATAACTCTAAGCTTTTGAAGAAAGAAGATGCACCGAAGGATTGGGATGATCTTTTGGATCCAAAGTGGAAGGACAAGGTCATTATTCGTTATCCATTAGCATCAGGTACAATGAGAACTATTTTTTCATCGATCATTTATCGCGAATTTAAAGACTCAAACGATCCTGCAAAGGGCTATGAATGGTTGAAAAAATTAGATACTAATACAAAAGAATACTCGGCTAATCCGGAAATGATGTACAACAAAATTGCAAAAGGTGAAGGGACAGTAACGGTTTGGGATATGCCAGATGTTGTAATGTTAAAGGAACAAAAAAAATATCCTTTTGACTTTGTCATACCTGAAAGCGGAACACCTGTTTTAACAGAAGGTATTGCTATAGTAAAGAAGGCACCGCATCCTAAAGCTGCGAAAGCCTTTTATGAATTTGTCAATACACCTGAGGCTGCCAAAATTTTAGCCGAAGAGCATTATCGTATTCCTACAAGAAATGATGTAACTGATTTACCAGATTGGATTAAAAATACAGAAATAAAAGAGATGGATATTGACTGGAATGTATTCCAAAGTAAATCTGATGAGTGGATGAAATACTGGGATGAAAATATTAAAAATGGCGATAAGCAGATAAAAGAATAGGAAGTGAACTAGAAATGGCGTCTATTAATCTCGAAAACGTACAAAAAGCCTTTGGAAAGGTAGTTGCTGTGGATCATCTAAATTTAGAAATAAAGGAAGGGGAGTTTTTTACATTTTTAGGTCCAAGTGGCTGCGGAAAAACGACCACTCTTCGAATGATTGCGGGATTTTATTATCCTTCTAAAGGTGCTATTCGTTTTGGAGAAAAAGACATGACGCGTGTTCCTCCCGAAAAAAGAAATACTGGCATGGTCTTTCAAAACTATGCCTTATTTCCTCATATGACGGTTTTTGAAAATGTCGCATTTGGATTAAAGGTGAGAAAGGTTTCAACTAGTGAAATAAAAAAGAGAGTAAGTGATGTACTTGAGAAAGTACGATTAGAAAAATATAGTGACCGTCAAGTGAGCCAATTAAGTGGAGGACAGCAGCAACGTGTCGCACTTGCAAGGGCATTAGTAATTGAGCCTGAAATTTTACTATTGGATGAACCATTAAGTAATTTAGATGCGAAATTACGGGATGAAATGAGAACAGAAATTTTACGTTTACAGCGTGATTATCATATAACAACTATTTATGTAACCCACGATCAGGCAGAAGCGTTGTCGATGAGTGATAGAATTGCAGTTTTCAACTTTGGTGTTTGTCACCAAGTGGGAACTCCTTCCGAGATATATAATGAACCTGCAAATGATTTTGTTGCTAGTTTCATTGGAGAAATAAACTTTATCCCACTAAAAATTGAAAATATAAATGAAAAGACGATCGAAGTGAGTATTTTTAATGAATTAAAAAGATTGAATGTCACAAATAGTGATTTTAATTATCGAAAACCAACTAACAAAGAAGAAGTTATTCTGTCAATTAGACCTGAATCTATAAAACTTTCTTCAAAGCCAATTAAGGGTACAAATACTTTAGAGGGAAAGGTTGAATTAGTTCAATTTTTTGGCTCAACTATAGAAGTTTTAGTTAAAGTAGATGGAAATATACTACGTGTAAATATGTTAAATACGCATGAATTGTCCCGTATCGAAAAAGGCACAAAAGTTTGGCTGTATATGCCTGAAGATCGTATCCGAATTATTCCAAAGATAAGCGGTGAAGTTAAATGATAAAAAATAGGAGTAATCGTCTAACGATTGTATTATTAATTCCAATCTTACTTATCTTAATAGCGTATGTATTATATCCATCGATTAAGACATTATTAGAGAGTTTACATAGAGGCGAAGCGTTTACATTCGCAAATTACTCTGACTTTTTTGTTCAAGAGTCCAAGACGAACTTAGAAGCCCTTTGGAATTCAGTATATATTTCAGTATTGAGTGTAATTGTTAGCGCATTAATAGGGATCCCATTAGCGATTATCTTTAATAGATATAGCTTTCCTGGAAGGAGTTTCTTTTCTACTGCGGCTATTATGCCAATGGTTTTACCTTCTCTAGTAGGTGTAATGGCGTTTATGTTTCTGTATGGTGAAACTGGTTTAATACCAAATGCGATAAAGGATTTATTTGGTTTAGAGAAGGTTCCTTTTAAACTCGGTGGAGTGTCCGGGATTTTAATTGTACATGCCTATACGATGTATGTTTATTTTTATATGACTGTCTCTTCAGCTATTAATAAGATTGATCCAAGTTTAGAGGAAGCTGCCTACAATTTAGGAGCAAGTAAATTTAAAGTCTTTTGGAAAGTGACTTTTCCTTTGCTAACACCGGCAATTGTTGCCGCATCTTTATTAGTTTTTATGATTTCAATGGCTTCATTTAGTGCCCCATTTCTATTAGCCGGTGGGTATCGTGTTTTAAGTTTACAAATATATTTTTCTAAGATTAATGGAGATATGGAAATTGCAGCTACACAATCAGTTATTTTGTCAATAGTATCTATTAGCTTCTTACTCTTTATGAGATGGTATCAGAATCGTAAAGATTATCGAATGGCAACGAAAGGCATAGGGGCTCATAGAAGTGAGGTAAAGAATCCTTTTGTAAAATGGGTGCTTGTTATCTGTGGAATTGTTGCAGTTGTTATATTACTACTTCCACATTTAACAATTCTATTGCTTTCGCTCGTACCAGATGGTTCTTGGACATGGCAAACCTATCCGAGTGTATTTAACATAGAGAACTATCGACTATTATTAGAAGATCCTAATATATGGAAGCCGATAAAAAATAGCTTGTTGCTTGCTGTTATAGCAACTGCTGGAAATTTAGTATTTGGTGTTTTTACATCATATTTATTAGTAAAAAGAAAATTTATAGGTAGGAGTTTTGTAGATATCTTGGTAATGATTCCATGGGCTTTACCAGCAACAGTTATTGGGATGAATCTGATATTTGCTTTTAATGAACCAAATGCCTTTTCATTTGGAAATATTTTAGTAGGGACGTTCTGGATTCTGCCTTTAGCTTATTTTGTTAGACATATACCATTGGTTGTTCGATCAACAAATGCAGTACTAGAGCAGTTAGATGATTCACTAGAGGAAGCATCTAGAAATTTAGGTGCTAAATGGTTTTATACATTTAGAAAGGTTATTTTTCCAATCATCTTGCCGGGGGTATTATCAGGAACCTTGCTTGCTTTTGTAGAATCTGTAGGAGAATTTCCAACATCTGTGCTTTTATATACCCTATCGAACAGACCAATTTCTATTGAAATTATGAATCAGCTACGCATGTTTAATATGGGGCAGGCAGCAGCGTATGGTATGTTCCAAATTGTTCTTATTGGATTAGTACTATTCATATCCAATAAATTCTTTGGGGTAAAAGCAGAGCAATCATTGTAATAAAGGGAGTGAAGAATTGAAAGCAATAGAAAATTTTATAAAAGAAGAAGGAAATGCTTTTCCGGGGAAAACATATGTTGAAGAGCTGTTAAAACCGGTTTTTAATGATCAAAGAGACTATTTATTTCATGTCATGTTTGATATTCATCGTGCACATGCCATTATGCTGGCAGAACAAGAAATTATCAGTGTTGAAGAAGCAAATGTGATGCTGAATGGAATCAATAAAGTTGCAAAGACAGATACCAATTCATTGTGTTATCAACCCCAATTTGAAGATTTATTTTTTATGATGGAGGCTAAAATTGGTGAAGAAATTGGAAATGAGCTAGCAGGGAAAATTCATATTGGCCGAAGTCGGAATGATATGGGTGTTGCAATGTATCGCTTAGTGTTGAGAAACCATCTTTTGATTACTTTACAAAACGCATATCAATTAAGCGAAGCATTATTATTCCAATCTGAACAGCATATGGATACGTTAATGACTGGTTATACCCATACACAACCTGCTCAGCCTACTACATTGGGTCATTATTTGCTGGCAATCTATGATGTTTTACAAAGGGATATTAAGCGACTGTGGTCTGCATATCATACGGTCAATCAATCACCACTTGGAGCAGCAGCTCTTACGACAACTGGTTTTCCAATAAATCGTGAGAGAACACGGGATTTATTAGGATTTGATCGCTTAGTAGAAAATTCCTATGATTCTATAGGAGCTGCGGATTATTTATTAGAAACGTCAACGACAATTATGACGTTAATGGTAAATACAGGTAGATGGATTCAGGATTTTCTTCAGCATGTAACAAGAGAATTTGGCTCATTTCTCGTTGCTGATCCTTATGTACAAATAAGTAGTATTATGCCGCAAAAGAGAAATCCAGTTTCCATTGAACATTCACGTTCCATTGCAAGTAGTGCATATGGTGATGCTCTTGCTGCAATGAATATGGTACATAATACTCCATTTGGTGATATTGTTGATACAGAAGATGATTTACAGCCGCATTTATATCGGGCATTTAATAATGCTAATCGTGTATTAAAATTGATGTATGCCGTCATTAGTACAATAAAGGTAAATAAAGAGCATATGAAAAAAATGGCGATGAAGTCTTGCATTACCATAACAGAGTTAGCTGATACTTTAGCACGTGAGTTTAATATTCCATTTAGGAAAGCACACTCAATTGCAAGTCATATTTCTAAATCTACAGTAAAAGAGAAAAAGGAATTATATGAGTGGAGTGTTCAAGAAGTAAATGAGATGATAAACCATTATGTTGAAGTAACGTTAACAGAAGAAGAATGGAAAAAGATTATCTCTCCTGAATTTTTCATTGATATTAGAAAAATTCAAGGCAGCCCTAACCCAGATGAGGTTAAAAGAATGATATCACTCAGAAAAGAAAATCTTATAAATGCCGTTAAAGATTATGAACAATTAAGTAGTCAGCTAAAAAATAAAAGGGAAAATCTTATTAGATATCAATTATAAGATTAGGAAATGAATGTGCCAGATATTAATATATCTGGTGCATTTTTTTTATCAGTAAAAGTTATATCAATTATTTATTCAAAAAAATGTATATTAGTATGAAAAATTCACTAAAAGTATAAATTTCTGCCTACTCTTAGAGACTTTTTACCTATTAAAATTAGGTATTTAATATGATATAATTCGATAAGTAATGGATTTCAATTCCAAAAATATAGGAATAAAGTATATAAAACTACGATAATGGCAAACTTATTGAAAAATAAGGACGCAAAGCTATGGGTCTAAAGTGCATATGCACCATGACAGCCGGTTACCGAATAGTCTATTTGTAAGGCTATTTCATTATGGGGATAGTCTTTTTTTGTTGCTTATGAGCATCAATCCTGCCATTTTTAACTCCAATCCCCGGTTAATCTACGTAGTTGACTTCGAATCGCCCTTGAGTGATCCAAGCTTCCTTTAGTTTGTAGAAGTTTTTAAGAGCTTCCATTTTTTGAATATGTACATCGATGAAAAGGGCGAATGAGCATATTGTGTATCATAAACTTTATTCCCTAGTAAATGAAGAAAGGATCTGATCTTATGGCTATGAAACATAGTCTAGCAACGAGTGAACAATATTCAAAAATGTATGCGGAGATTCGTCTGAGTCATAACCAAGTGAAGAATATGCTCTATCAAAATTTACAGTCCGTTCAAGAGATTACAGTGCAGCTAAATAAAGATAAAGTAGAAAGTCTAACAAAGGACGAAGTCGTAGAAGTATTTTTAACAAATTTACATAGGAAAGAAATAATAGAAATTATCCATATGCTTTCTTTAATTGTTAGCAGAGGATCAAAAGTAAAATCTTATCTCCAATATATTTTACTTGGAATATATAATAAAGGTTAGAAATGCAGATTCCAGGATCATCTGTTTCAGGCTTTAGAGAGGAATATGGATTATTGCATGATCTCATGATAAGTGAAAGAATTACATTTTCTTAGGTAGAGGTTATGAATAGGATAAGATTTTTAAAAAGATTTTTTGGAACGATACTTGAAATATGAGTTAAAATTGTGTTTCGTTCATTCAATAAAACACGCGCACCTAGTTTGGGTGTTTTTTTTTGCCCAAAAAGGTGAGAGTATAGTTGTCTCATCCTTTTTGGTATAAACCATTTTATGAATTTATATTTTTTTCTCTTGATAGTTTGTCTTTATCAAGAGTGCCAGGTGGTTGTTCCAGCCAGGAATATTTAATCATAATATCAGCTCCATCTTTTGCATATTGGGCAATTTCCAGTGATAGTCGTTCATAGCTTAGAATTAAATCGCTCCTTTGACTGGCTGCTGCAGCAGAAGCGTAATTTCCTGTACCAGCGGTGCTTAATAATCCCATATGAAACATAATTAATTTATCAGAAAATGGAGGGACGGTTGAGTTAGTAATACTAATATCTGATGAAACAGGTGGTTGTATATGATTTTCAAGTAGTGAACTTGAAAATACTTGGATATGTTTTTCTGAAATGTCCCGTCCTCTCAACATCCATTTTTGAATATCTTTTCTAGGTGAAATTTGTGCAAAGCTAAGTGCAAGCTTAGAGCCCATTAGATTAGTTTGTATATTTAAATATAAATGGGCAATTTCAACTGTGTTGAGTGGACGCTTTTTGCTAAAAAGGGAAAATCCACTTAAATATTTGTTAGAATCAATATAATCTTTGTTGGATGGATAGGCAATATAAGGTGCCCTTACAAATAAACCTTTTGAAAGAGCAACTTCAATGCTTTTTTCATATAATTCCGATGTTTCCTGAAGTGCCTCCCTAGAATAGTCTCTAATATCTTTTCTTACACTCATTGATATAAAACCACTATAAGCAACTAATCCAACCTTCGACATGTTATTAATATAAGAACTGATGAACATATCAGTATATAAACGTGGCGCGTTCATATTGACATCTTCATCAGTGAAACCAGTTGGAATTGGTAGATTTTCCTCTTTAAAAATTTGTGTAAGCTTTTCTAAATGTATTACGGAGAGGTTATAAGCAAATTGAACAACTGAATGAATTTCTTTATCCTTTATGTCTTTTAAAAAGTATCCTAGCATACATTTCGACATACTATCATTCATATATCCAGTCCATAGACAAGCAATTTCTGCAGAGGTTAAAATTGTCCTTTTTTCTGTCATTGAATAATCTCCTTGAATCTGTAATTTATTTGTATTATTTCAATTACATAGAAAAAATATGTCAATTAAGCCAATAGAACGCTTTAAAAAGAACCTGTGATTATTTTCCTAAGTGGTGAATATGAATAAATAGGATGATAATAATTTTCCATTTATTTATGGGAGGTAGTCATGAAGAAATTCGTTTTATTTAAAATAGCAATATGTTTTGTTTTTGTTTTTTCTTGTATTCAATTTTCCGTTTGTTCAGTTGCTAAAGCTGCTACTAATAAAAATCAGGTTGGGATTGTTGATCTGCAAAGCGGGACATTAAATGTACGTAGTGGTCCTGGGGTAAAATATAAAAGAATTGGTTATTTACAAAATGGTATGAAGGTAGAGGTATATAAACAAATAAAAAATGGCTGGTCAGAAATTCGTTTTAAAAAGAGTAAAGCATATGTTTCATCAAAATATCTCCGTATTCAATTGCGGATGTCTATGGAAAAGGCAAAGAGTATTTCAGATAAAGTAATTGGCATGCAAAGGAAAACATGGGAGAAAAACTATACAAAAAAACAAATTTATTCAATAATGGCTCCTAGTTTTACGACCGCATATATTGATCGCTATTTCAAACAACAAATGAGAAAGGCGGGAAAGGACAAAAGCGGTACCCAATTGTATCATATTATTGAAACGGAAATTTGGGGATATGCGATTGATTCATTTGATTGGGAACAAAAATATCAAATGCAAAAGCCAACTATTTCTTATTATAAGAAGAATGGGAAAGAATATTTGATCGTCTCTCAGTTTCTTCTAAATGAGGAAAGTGGAGACCATACTAGTAAATTATATTTAAGTAAGAGTGGACCAAACAAAAATTGGAAGGTTTATAAGTATGTGAGGCGATATTAAGTGATATGGGAGGACAAATCAGATGATTAGTCCTCTTATTCCTATGCTTTTCCACTCTATTTGAGAGTTCTTCCCCACACTGCATTAAAAAGTTTGTTGACAATTTTTAAAACTATTCTTATTATTTAGTTATTAAATCCATTGGAAAAAGTAAGTGAAGCGAAATGAGGGATATTATGCGGCAACGAACGGGTGATTTGAAGTTTATGCAAGAACTGAACCGTTCAATTATTTTTAATACGATTCGTGAGCAAGGTCCCATTTCGCGAAGCGACATTGCTAAGAAAAATAAAATTAGTCCGACAACGGTAACGACAGCAGTCAATGAATTTATTCAAGCAGGTCTTGTTTATGAAGTGGGAACAGGTCAATCAACAGGTGGCAGGAAACCTATTCTCATTCAGTTTAATCCAGATGGACGTTTTTTATTATGTCTCTCGATTACAAATACGACCATACAGATTGCAGAGTTAAATTTACAAGCGACGATTCGCTATAAAAAAAATATTCACCTTCATTCTTTAACAGGAGAAGCCTTCATTCATTTTGTATGTGATTCTCTTGAACATTTTTTAAAGCGCTTTCCGGACCTGAAACAATGTGTTGGGGTGTCAATTACGGTACCAGGCATTATTGATTCTGAAAAAGGTATAATTAAATACAATTCCAAACTTCAATTAGAAAATATTCCTTTACGAAAAATCGTTGAGGAAAAGTTTCACTTAAATACTTTCATTGAGAACGATGTGAATGCGATGGCATTGGCTGAAAAATATTATGGAAATAGTACTCATTCTTCAAATCTTATCTTTCTATCAATAAATGAAGGACTTGGAGCAGGAATTTTAATTAAAGGATTATTATTCCGTGGATACCATGGGGGCGCTGGGGAACTAGGACATACAAGTATCAATCCAAATGGACCGCAATGCGAATGTGGAAACTTTGGTTGTCTTGAAAACTATGTGAACTGGTCTTCCATCGACTCAAGAGTTCAAAAATTGTTAGAAAGTGGATATACCTCCTGTATAAGTGATTTACTACATCAAGAACAAACTCAATTAACACCTCAGATATTTACCCTAGCTGTTCAACAAGAAGATTCCCTTGCATTGAAGATTATGAATGAAACCTGTTCTTATTTATCAATAGGAATAGTTAATCTAGTACATTTATTTAATCCCCAAACGATTATTATTGGGGGCATGATCGCCAAAGAAAATCCATACTTAATTCACCATATTAAAGAAACGATTAATAAACGTTCGATGAACATATTAACAGAGGGATTAGAAATTCTCCCATCTTCTTTTAAAGAAGATGCTGAACTTAAAGGAGGTGCTGCTGTTCTACTTCAAGATTTATTTCAATTTTCAATTAACCGTTTATTAGATTCAATTAAATATGATGAATGAGAGGAGATTTTTGGATGAAACATGTACTAATTATAGGTGCGGGAACGATGGGAACTGTTCATGCCTCATCATATGTAAATATGGAATGTGTTAAATTAGTTGGAATCGTTGATATTCGCGAATCTGTTGGAAAAGAGCTTGCCTCAAAGGTTCAAACAAGCTATTACAGTAGTGTTGAAGAGGCTATTGAGAATTTACCAATCATAGATATTATTGATGTTTGCTTGCCTACCTATCTCCATAAGAAATTTGTTCTACAAGCAGCAAATTTAGGAAAACATGTGATTTGTGAAAAGCCACTTGCAAGAACAAAAGAAGATGCAAAAGAAATGATTGAGTACTGTAAAGAAAAAGGCGTCAAGCTATTTGTAGGCCATGTACTTCGGTTCTTCCCAGAGTATAAAAAGGCAAAAGATATCATCGATAATAATGAAATTGGTAAGACTGCAATGGTTCGTACGAAAAGGGGCGGGGTCTTTCCAACGGCTTGGAATGATTGGTATGCTGATTTTCAAAAAAGTGGTGGATTAGTACTAGATATGGTCATTCATGATATAGATTTCTTAAGATGGTGCTTTGGTGAAGTTGAACGAGTGTACGGAAAAAGTGTTTTAGGAAGAAGCTTTAATAGAGTAGATTATGCACTTCTCACCCTTAGGTTTGAAAGTGGAGTCATTGCCCATCTTGAAGGAACCTGGGCCCATGAAGGATTTTCAACATCGTTAGAAATTGCTGGTGAAAAAGGAATCATTGATTATGACAGTAAAAAGGAACAAAGTATTTATGCCCAAATTCGCCAAAATGACACAAGCGGAGGTGTAGCTGTTCCTTCAAGTCCATTAAAGGAAGATCCATATTTTAAAGAATTAGAACATTTTATGAAATGCATTGATAGTGATAGCGAGCCAATTGTTACATCTGAAGATGCTTATAAAGCCCTTGAAATTTCGCTGGCTGCACTTGAATCTATTAAGACAGGCAAAGTGGTCGAGCTTCATTCAACATTTGCCATTCAATAAATGCAATGTACGTCCATTCAATGAAAAAAGAGGAGGAATTAGAATGAAGATAGGAATAATAAGCTTTGCACACATGCATGCACATAGCTATGCAAGTGCTCTTAATGAAATTGAGGGAGTTACTCTTGTTGGAATTGCGGATGATAATGAGGCTCGTGGTCGTGAAGCAGCTGAAAAATATAATACATCCTATTATTTTAATATTAATGATCTACTGGAAGAAAAATTAGACGCGGTCATTATTACTTCGGAAAATATCAATCACCATCAACATGTAATAGCTGCAGCCAAGGCTGGAAAGCATATTCTTTGTGAAAAGCCTCTTGGAATCAATTTAGAAGAAATGGAAGAAATGGTGGATACTTGTCAGAAGTACGGTGTAAAATTACAAACTGCCTTCCCTGTTCGCTTTAATACATCGATTCAACAAGCTGAACAAATAGTTAAAGAAGGAAAGCTTGGTCGAATTATTGCGATGAAAGGAACAAATCGAGGAACAAATCCAGGCGGTTGGTTTGTAAATAAATCTTTATCCGGCGGTGGAGCAGTGATGGATCACACGGTCCATGTAGTGGACATAATGCGCTGGTTTATGAATTCAGAAGTAACTGAGGTTTATGCAGAAGCAGATCAATTTTTTTCAGAAACGATTGATGATTGCGGACTGTTAACGTTGGAATTTGACAATGGTGTATTTGCTACACTTGATTGCAGCTGGTCGCGTAATAAAACCTATCCAACTTGGGGAGATGTTACCCTTGAGGTAATCGGGACGGAAGGAACTATTTTTATAGATGCATTTGGTCAAAAGTTGAATGTGTATAGCAATGATACAGGAGCTAATTGGCATTATTGGGGAGATGATATGGATACAGATTTGATTAAAGATTTCATTTCTTGTGTCAAGAATGATAAGGAACCATCTATTACAGGAGTTGATGGATTAAAAGCTGTAGAAGTAGCTCTTGCAGCCTATCAGTCTGTGGAACAAAAAACACCTATTAAACTAGGGTGATTCCTAGCTTTATTGTAAAAAAAATCCACTTAATCAAATAGCAGGAGTGATTTCATATGGGATTAAAAAAAGGAATTAATGCATGGTGTTTTCCTGAATCAATAGAATTAGAGAAGCTGTTTCATCAGGCAAAAGAGCATAACTATGATGGAGTAGAATTAAATTTATCCGATGATGACAGCTCTCCACTGAATTTGTCATCCTCTGATGAGGATTTAATGAAAATTAGTGATTTAGCAAAGCAATACCAGTTAGAATTGCCAACTATTGCAACTGGTCTGCATTGGAAATATTCGTTAACAGCCAATGAACCAAAAATTCGTGAAAAAGGCAAAGACATCGTAAAAAAAATGCTTGAAGTGGGAAGCATTTTCGGTGCAAAAAGTATTCTTGTGGTTCCGGGGGTAGTAGAGCCATCTGTTTCATATGATCTTGCGTATGAACGCTCCTTAGTAGCTTTAAAGGAATTAGCAGAAATAGCTAAGGATTTACGAGTTAGTATAGGTGTTGAGAATGTTTGGAATAAGTTTTTACTAAGTCCATTAGAAATGAGAGATTTTATCGACAAGATCAATAGTGATTTTGTAGGAGCCTATTTTGATGTTGGAAATATCCTTCAATATGGTTATCCTGAGCAATGGATAAAAATATTAGGTGAGCGGATACGTGCCATTCATGTGAAGGATTTTAATTGTTCAGTGGGAAATATTAATGGTTTTGTTCCATTGCTTGCAGGCGATGTTCAGTGGGATAAAGTGGTCTCAGCTCTTGAAGAGATTCATTACGATGGTTATATTACACCAGAGTTAATGCCATATCAAAATAGTCCTGAACAACTGATTAAACATACCTCACATAGCCTTGATGAAATACTAAAGTGTAACTTACAACAAGTATAATAAGTGATTGTGTTAGAACATAACACAAAAAAATTTGGTTTAAAAAAGAGATAAATTCCACCTTAAATATTATTATAGGAGAAAAAATTCGTTTGTTTATTGAATAGTATTTTAATTAATGTTAACATTCATATTAATATAATATGCTGAATTTTTAGTCTTTAACTGGATGTTATATTGTACGATTTTACCTAAAGTAGTTTCCAAAAAAACTGCGGAGGGTAAATCGTACCTTTATATCCTTTATAAAGGAATCACCATTTTTATACATATGGAGGGATATGATGAATAAAAAGATCACTGTCGGAATTATTGGTTGTGGTGGAATTGCAAATGCAAAGCATATGCCAAGTCTTGCAAAGTTAGAACAGGTTGAGATGGTTGCTTTTTGTGATATTTTAATAGAAAAAGCTCATGAGTCTGCTCAAAAATATGGGAATGGAAATGCAAAAGTTTATGGTGATTATACAGAGCTTTTGAAGGATGATCGTATTGATGTAATCCATGTATGTACACCGAATGATTCTCATGCAGATATTACAGTTGCTTCATTAGAGGCAGGGAAGCATGTTATGTGTGAAAAGCCAATGGCCAAAACAGCTGCGGAAGCTCGTAGAATGGTAGAAGCCGCTAAACGTACTGGAAAGAAGCTAACCATTGGCTATCAAAATCGTTTCCGGCAAGATAGTCAGTATTTGCACAAAATATGTACAGATGGAGAATTAGGTGATATTTATTTTGGAAAGGCTCATTCCATCCGTCGTCGGGCTGTTCCAACATGGGGAGTATTTCTGGATAAGGAAAAGCAAGGTGGAGGTCCATTAATAGATATTGGAACCCATGCTCTTGATTTAACATTATGGACAATGAATAACTATAAACCGAAGGTAGTGTTAGGGAAGGCTTATCATGAGCTTAGTAAAAAGGAGAATGCTGCAAATGCCTGGGGATCCTGGAATCCTAAGGAATTTACGGTTGAGGATTCAGCCTTTGGTTTTATTCTGATGGAAAACGGCGCAACCATAATTCTAGAATCCAGTTGGGCAATTAATCTGTTAGATGCACAGGAAGCAAAATGTACATTGGCTGGTACAGAAGGTGGAGCTGATATGAAGGATGGTCTCCGAATTAATGGTGAAAGGTATGGGAAACTATTTACTAATCACGTAGAACTAGATAGCAGTGGGGTAGCCTTCTATGATGGAAAGGTTGAAAATGAGTCTGATCTTGAAGCACGCCTTTGGATTGAAAGTATATTAAATGATACAGAACCTGTTGTTAAGCCGGAGGAAGCATTAGTTGTTACAGAAATCTTAGAAGCTATCTATGAATCTTCTAAAACAGGCAAAGCTGTTTATTTCGATAATAAAGTTCTTTCTTATTGAGAATAAAGGCAGGTGGAATCTATATGAAGCTTGGGGTATTTACTGTATTGTTTGCTGAAAAACCATTTGAGGAAATGTTAGATTATGTACAAAGCTCAGGAGTAACTGCTGTTGAAATTGGAACGGGTAATTACCCAGGTAATGCCCATTGTGATTTAGATAGTCTTTTAGAAAGTGAAAGTAAACGAAAGGATTACATCAAACAAATCCAGTCAAGGAATTTAATGATTAGTGCATTTAGCTGCCATGGAAATCCTTTATCACCTGATAAGAATTTTGCCAAACAATCTCATGAAACATTTATAAAAACAATTAAATTAGCTGAATTGTTGGAGGTACCTGTCGTCAATTGTTTCTCTGGAACACCTGGTGATCATGAAGGAGCAAAATATCCAAACTGGCCCGTAAGTCCTTGGCCAAATGAGTATTCGGACGTGAAGGAATGGCAATGGAAGGAGAAATTAATTCCTTATTGGAAAGAGTGGGGTGGCTATGCTAAGCAGCATCATGTGAAAATTGGTTTAGAGCTGCATGGCGGCTTTTTAGTCCATACTCCATATACATTGTTAAAGCTTCGTGAGGAAACATCTGATTCTATTGGTGCAAACCTTGATCCTAGTCATCTTTGGTGGCAAGGTATTGATCCTGTTGGAGCAATAAAAATATTAGGTAAGGAACAGGCGATACACCATTTCCATGCAAAGGATACTTATATTGATCAGGACAATGCTAATCTGTATGGCTTAACAGATATGCAGCCTTATGGAAATGTACAAACACGTGCATGGACATTTCGATCAGTAGGCTGTGGTCATGGTGCCCAGGTGTGGTCTGATATGATGAGTGCTTTAAGGACGTATGGCTATGATTATGTTGTTAGTATTGAGCATGAGGACCCGTTAATGTCCATTGAAGAAGGGTTTTTCCGTGCAGTCAAAACATTGAATGAGGTATTAATAAAAGAAACACCTACAAATATGTGGTGGGTATAGTAAAAATGGTTGTAGATAATTTAAACTAGGTGGTGAAGTTTATGAAAATGGGATTACAGCTTTATACGTTGCGAGATGAGTTAGCAAAGGATTTTATTCGAACACTTACTCAGGTAGCGAAAATAGGCTATCAAGGGGTCGAATTTGCGGGATATGGAGGATTTAGTGCCGGAGAATTAAAGGCTGTTTTAGATCAATTGCAACTAACATCACTAGGAAGTCATGTAAGTGTTGAACGATTAGAAAGCGCTTTAGATGAAGAAATTCAATTCAATCAAATAATAGGTTCTAAGTATATTGTTTGTCCTGGGTTGCCAGCTGAAATGAGAAATTCTGAGAAAAAAGCAAAAGAAGTTATTGAGCTTTTTAAGGATTGCGGCAAAAGGTTAGCTGAATCGGGAATTCAATTTTGTTACCATAATCACTCCTTCGAATTCGAACAAAATGTAGAGGATCAATTTCTTTTTGATTATTTGTTTAAAGTAATCCCTGAAAAAGAGATGCAAATTGAGCTTGATGTTTGCTGGGTGCAGCATGCAGGATTCCATTCACTAGATTATATGAAAAAATATGAAGGACGTATTCCTTTGCTTCATATAAAGGATATTGTTCATGCGGGAACTGAAAGGGCAGAAACGGTTGAACTTGGTAATGGTGAAATGGAGCTGTTACCCATTATAGATGCTGCAGCTAAAATGGATGTTCAGTGGCTTATCGTTGAGCAGGATGAATGTAGCAATCCACCATTAGAAAGTGTTGAAACAAGCTTTCAATGGTTAAAAAATAATGTTGAACAGTACAATCTTCAACATTCACGGAGGGTAAAATGAAAATAGGGCTCAGTTCTTACAGTTTATTTTCAGAAATCCAATCTGATCGAATGACAATACTTGATGTGATTGATTGGATTGCGGAACAAGGTGGCGAACATGTAGAAATCGTACCATTGGGATTTAGCCTGATAGATAATCCTAGTCTGGTAGACAAGGTTGTTCAAAGAGCAGCTCAAGCAGGCATTGAAATATCCAATTATGCTATTGGTGCGAATTTTATTACGGATGATGAAAAGTCCTATCGTGCCGAAATTGATAGAGTAAAAAGCGAGGTAGATGTTGCACATCGTCTAGGGGTCAAATTGATGAGACATGATGTGGCATGGCGATCAATTCCTGATACAACGATTAAGCAATTTGAAGAGGACCTGCCAAAGCTTGTATTTGCCTGCCAAGAAGTGGCTGATTATGCTAGTAACTATGAGATTACGACAAGCGTAGAAAATCACGGTTTTTTTATTCAAGCTAGTGATCGGGTTCAACGACTAATCCATTCCGTAAATCGTCCTAATTTTAAAACAACAATGGATGTAGGAAATTTTATGTGTGTTGATGAGGATCCGGTGTCCTCAGTGAAAAAAAATATAGCATATACATCTATGCTGCATATCAAGGATTTTTATTTGCGGCCATCTACTGAAGACCCTGGAGAAGGCTGGTTTCAAACGACATCGGGAAATTATTTAAGAGGTGCAATAGTTGGCCATGGTGATCTATCCATTCGAGAAATTTTACAAATTGTTAAGAATTCTGGTTATGATGGGTATCTTTCCGTTGAGTTTGAAGGGATGGAGGATGCAAGAAAAGGCTCAAAAATCAGTATGAATAATGTCCGTCGATTATTAATGGAATAGTTAGGATCATGAGTTCTATTGACTGTTGATAGATCAATAGAACTTTTCTATGAAGAATTGTCAAGTAGATAACTTTCTTTTCGAAGCAGTTCGATGTATTCTTTTCATTGTAGCTGTAGGAGATTAAATGGAAAGAGTGATTAGAAAAAATGAAAAATAGTAGTCCGTTAATTATGATTCAAAGTGTCTACCAATCATTAACTAAATCTGAGCAAAAGGTAGCAGATGTGGTACTAGCTGATACAAAAGAATCTATGTACTACTCTGTTACAGATTTAGCAGAAAAAGCAAATGTAGGTGAAACGACTGTCATTCGATTTTGTAGAAAGCTTGGATTTCGTGGTTACCAAGAGTTTAAGTTAGCTATTGCACAAAATATTACTGGGATTGTGGACAGGGCAACAGGAGAAATTCAAGAGTCGGATAACTTTAATGAATTGTCACATAAAATTACAGCCCATAATAAACAGGTTATTGAGGAAACCTTAAGCTTAGCCCTTGATTCTCCTTTTCAAAAAGCAGTTGATGCGATTGTAAAAGCTAGAAAAATATACTTTTTTGGTGTTGGTTCCTCAGGAATTACTGCTTCAGATGCACAGTATCGATTTATGCGTTTAGGTTTCAATTCTGAATATGCCACAGACGCTCATATTATTGCAATGAATTGTGCCCTTGTTTCAGAAGATGATGTGGTAGTAGGAATTTCCAGCTCAGGGAGTACAAAGGATTTAGTTGATTTAGTTGGTTTAGCAAAAGAGAATGGCGCATTTATTATCTGCCTGACTAATCATGCAAAGTCGCCTATCACACAGTTTGCAGATGCGATTTTATTAGCTGCTGCAAGAGAGAATCCGTTACAAGGTGGAGCATTTTCATCAAAAATTGGACAACTGCACGTTTTGGATATTTTAACAACATTAATCTCTATTCAACAAAAAGAAACAAGCCAAAGATCTCTAGAAAAAACAGCAAAAGCTGTACTAAATAAATTATATTAAGCTGGAATCTAAATAATCTAAAGTAAAGAAAAACGTTTTATTTGTAGAAAAGGTAGAAAGAATCAAGAGTGAATCGTAGCATTTCAAATGAACAATTTATTAATTTTTATTTGTTTAAAAATTAAAATTATTCTTTACTTTAGTTTTTTTCGACCTTATAATGAAAGTATATTCCGCGATATAACTAAAATAAGGAGGAAATATCCTTTTTATTCGGAGGAGGAATGGGATTTAGAAAATTAATAGGATTTAAGACTTAAAGTTTATAAGACTATTTATACTTAATTATTTTTGATGCAGCAAAGCAGGAAAATTTGAAATGATTATATTATTAGGGGGATTTCTAAATTGAAAGCGCTAAATAAAAAAATTATTTTTGTAGTTTTAGTAATGTCACTAGTTTTTTCCCTTGCAGCATGTAATTCTAAAACGTCAAAAGAGGGTGGAAAGGTAGAAATCAGCTTCTGGCATGGATATACGGAAAAAGATGCAACCGGTTTCAATGAACGAGTAGAAGCATTTAATAAAAGCCAGAATAAAATCCATGTCAAAATCATAGGAAATCAAAATGCTGAAAAGCAACTAACTGCGATCTCTGGTGGGAATGCACCTGACATTGTTCAGACACAATGGAACAATATTGGACCATGGGCTGACGCGGGAGCTGTTCAGGAGTTAGATGAGAATATTAAAAAAGATCAATTTGATACTTCAAAGATCATTCCAGCAGCATTAGAGAGAATGGTTATCAAAGGAAAAACATTTGGTTTACCAGTTACGATGAGTATGTCTTCTAATTTAATGTATAACAAGGAAGTGTTTAAAAAAGCGGGGATTACAAATCCACCAGAAACGTTAGAAGAAATGATGGAAGTTGCAAAAAAATTAACGATTAAAGATAAAAATAATGAGATAACACAAATTGGCTTTATTCCTGATTATCCATGGATCGATAATGTTTTTTGGCCAATCATTTTTGGAGGCTCTTTCTATGATGAATCGACAGGCCAAGTTACACCTAATGGAGCAGAAAATGTAAAAGCAATTGATTTTCAACATAAATTTTATGAGGAATTTGGTGAGAAGCAAATCGATAAATTCCGGACTGGTATGGGGCAAGCGGATACAAAGCAAGATCCTTTATTAACTGGAAAACTAGCAATGATGATTGGATGGGAATATAACTTTAAAGAGGATAGAGCAGCAGATGGACCTATTGGAGTCGCACCATTCCCATATCCAGCAGATAGACCGGATTTAAAGGGTTCTGGTATGGTAAGCCCGGTTGCAATGTTTATTCCAAAAAATGCGAAGCATAAAAAAGAAGCTTGGGAATTTATGAAGTTTATGCTCTCAAATGACTCTCAAGTTAAAATAGCGATTGCTGATTATAAAATTCCAATTATAAAAGAGGTATTAGATGATCCTAAGCTAACTGAGAATAAGGATATGGAACCGATGCTTCCTTTCTATGAGGCATCAAAAAGCGAAAATTTAAAAGGATTTCCTAATAGTATATATATCAATGAATACCTACAAGCCCTTGGTGAAGAAACGGAAAAAGCGCTTAAAGGGAAAATCTCTGCACAAGAGGCAATGGATAATGTGAAGAAGAAAATTCAGCCATTAGCTGATAAAGCAAAGTAATAGAAGTATAGATAGTTGTGAAAAGGGCTGATACATGGCCCTTTTCTTAAAGAATAGTTTCTATTCTTAGCAAGATCAAGATGTTTTACAGTTTAATTATTTCTAGTGCAAGCAATTAAGGCATTTGTTTTTTACCTTTTTATACTTTCATATGTAGAGATACAAAAGGGATAAATGATGCATTTCCTTGGAACGAATATTGATGGACAAGGAGCTTGTGCTGTTCTAACGAGGAGGGACTACGATGAAAGATACAATTGAGGTTGGAATAAATAGAAGTAAACGAAAACAAATAATTTTAGGACTACTTTTTACTAGTCCATGGATTATTGGTTTTTTAATTTTTCAAATCTATCCAATTATCATGTCATTATATTATAGTTTGACAGATTATAATTTATTTTCCAATCCTTCTTGGGTAGGGTTAGATAATTATAAGCAATTATTTGCTGATGATAAATTTTATTTATCTCTTTATAACACGTTTTATATTACGTTTTTTGGTGTAGTACCACATTTAATTTTTGCATTGTTAATGGCTATGCTGCTAAATACAAAGGTTAAGGGAATGTCAATTTACCGGACCATTTATTTCTTACCAACCTTAGTCCCAGCTGTTGCAGGCTCATTACTTTGGATGTGGCTATTTAATGGTCAATATGGATTGATCAATGAGTTTTTATCTTGGTTTGGTCTTGTTCAACCAAACTGGTTAGTAGATCCGGCATGGACGAAAACGGCGATCATTATTATGGGGTTTTGGGGAACAGGAACGACTACGATTATGTATCTAGCTGCACTTCAAGATGTTCCAACAGTTTATTATGAAGCAGCAGAAATGGATGGGGCAAATTTTTGGCACAAATTTAGACATATTACTCTTCCTGCGATTTCTCCAGTTAGCTTATATCTTCTAATTATAGGATTAATCGGTTCATTTCAATTTTTTACTCAAGGTATGATTTTTGGGCAAGCCTCACAGCAACATATTGGTGGTCCTGAAAATTCCATGCTGTTTTACGCAGTCTATTTATATCAAACCGCGTTTTCATTTTTGAAGATGGGCTACGCATCAGCGATGGCTTGGGTGCTTTTTATCATTGTACTAGTATTTACGGGAATTATTTTAAAGACTTCAGCTAAATGGGTTTACTATGGGGGTGAAAAATAATGTCTAACGTACCACTTAATAATACAAATAATCAATTATCGAATCCCTTTGAAAAAAGTAAAGCGATTAAGCCATCAGAAATAAAAAAGAAAAAAGGAAAAGGACTGAAACGAAAAGTGCTGTCGCATATTGGACTTTCCCTTGTAGGATTACTTTTTTTAGCTCCATTTGCATGGCTAGTGCTTACTTCTATCAAAACATCAGATGAAATTTTTGCTATTCCTACTGTTTGGTGGCCAAAAGAGATTCAATGGTCCAACTATGTACATGCAATTCAGAAAATTCCCTTTTTAAAATACACTTGGAATACCGTTGTCATTTGTTTCTTTTCTATCGTTGGACAACTACTTTCTGCACCATTAGTGGCATATGGATTAGCTAGGATAAAATTTACTGGCAGAAATATATTATTTCTCGTTATGATTGGAACGATGATTTTACCGTTTCAGGTTACAATGATACCCGTATATGTCTTGTTTAATAAATTAGGAATGCTTGATACATTTCTTCCACTAATATTGCCTAACTTTTTTGGTACAGCACTATACATTTTCATGCTACGTCAATTTTTCTTGTCCATTCCATTTGAATTATCTGAATCAGCAAAAATAGATGGTGCTTCAGAATTCCGGATTTATTGGCAAATCATTTTGCCATTATCGAAGCCAGCGCTTTATTCTGTAGCATTATTTACCTTCCTAGCCTCATGGGGAGATTTTCTTGGCCCATTAATCTATTTAACAGATCCAGAGAAGTGGACATTATCTGTAGGGCTAAAGGCATTTATTGGGGAATTCGATGTTGAATGGGAACTGTTAATGGCTGCCTCAACCTTATTTACGGTACCGATTATTATTTTGTATTTCTTTGTTCAACGTCAATTTATTCAGGGAATCACGCTAACAGGATTTAAGTGATAAATTGTCTACGATTAAAAAACTGATCATAAACACTAAATAAAAAATGTTTGTCTGGGCACTTCTTAAAAAAGTTGATTTTTTTTATCAAAAATTGATGAGATTGACAATCCTTTGTCGTTGAAAATAACAAGTTTTTAGAAAGTGCCTAAGTAATTTATCAATAGCTTAGGAAACACATTTCATTTTATTAATAGATAAATTATTCACCAAGGAGATGATCTTATGTCATACAACGGCAAATTTTCTGAAATACTGGAGGCTGCATTTAAATATTCCTATTTGAACCTTTTATGGATTGTATTTTCTATTCCATTAGTTACGATTGTTCCTGCAACCGTAGCAGTCCAAGGAGTGATAAAGGAGTGGAGCGCAGGAAATGAGTTACCGATAACAACTACTTTTTGGTCGAATTTTAAAGGCAATTTAACAAGAGGAATATCTGTTAGCTTGCTTCAATTCTTTGTGATATTGGTGCTTGTTGGTGATTTTTTTGTAATGATGAATTTGACTTCAGAGTGGAAAATTCTTGCTGTTGCGATCATTTGCTTATTTCTTTTTTTCTATTTAATGATGACTGTTTATTTACATCCTCTAATGATTGATTTTGAGATGACGTTTCGACAGTTACTTCGTAATGCATTTTTTCTTGCTGCATCTCAGCCTTTTGTGGCCATATTGAACCTAGTAATCATCGGTTGTTTGTTAATCATTTCTTGCCTATTCCCCTTTTTATTTTTCATCTGTTCCTTTAGTGTAAGCATAATGATTAATTACAGATTGTCAAAGCTAATATTTAGAAAAGTTGAGAAGGTTACAGTGTAATATAAAAATATAACTCGTTGGTATTCATTTGTTAGGATACAGCATCGTTAAAATTGTTTAAAAATTGAAATGATTCTTTACATTGGATGCTGCCGATTTTATAATGAAGATATATTTCGTCTATTTTATTAATTAAGAAAGAAATATCCACTATTATTAAAAGTTTGATCTTCACATATTATGGTGGATATTGAGATATATAACTTCTCATTTTTTCGTAGTCAATGGAAGGAGAAATCCAATGGAAAGAGAAGATTTATTAAGTAGGTTAAAAGGAAAACTCATCGTCTCTTGTCAAGCATTAGATGGTGAGCCTTTATCAGGATTAGGTATGATGGGCAATATGGCTAAAGCAGCAAAGGTTGGAGGTGCAGCTGCAATAAGGGCGAATGGAGGGAGTGATGTCAGCGATATTAAAGCTAAAACAAATTTACCTGTCATAGGTATTGTTAAGCAACACTATGAAAATAGTGAAGTTTTCATCACCCCAACGATAAAAGAAATCGATGAATTGCTCCAAGCAAAAGCAGATATTATTGCTTTAGATGCTACTACTCGTCTAAGACCAGAGGGTATTTCGCTGGAGGAACTAGTCCAGCATGTAAGAAAGAAAAGTTCTGCTTTAATAATGGGTGATGTTTCAACTGTGCAAGAGGGAATACTTGCTTCTGAGCTAGGTGTTGATATTTTATCGACAACATTATCAGGATATACACCATATAGTCCTCAATTAGAGGGGCCAGATTTTACATTAATAAAGGAACTTACAAGGCTGGTGGATTTGCCAGTTATTGCTGAAGGTAGGATTAGGAAGCCAGAAGAGGCAAGTAGAGCCTTGCGACTTGGTGCCTATTCAGTTGTTGTTGGCGCAGCAATAACAAGGCCACATTTAATTACAAGAAGGTTTACTGATGCTCTAGAAAATTATCTTTCTATAGAAACAGGCAAAATGTGTAACTGAGGAGGAGAACCTTATGAAAACATTAAATATAGGTGTAATTGGTGCGGGTGGAATATCGGATGTTCATTTTCATGCGTATGCAAAAAATGAACAGGCAAATATTTATGCAATTAGTGATTTAAATGAATTAAGAGCGAAAGAAAAGGCAGATAAATATGGTGCCCAAAAAGTGTATACAGATTATCATGAACTCCTTGCAGATCCTGTCGTAGATGCTGTTAGTGTATGTACTTGGAATAATTTACATGCACCAATTGTGATTGATGCACTACATGCGGGAAAAAATGTTCTTGTTGAAAAACCGCTTTGTACTACGTTAGAAGATGCATATAAAATTCAAGAAGCAGTCAAAAAAACAGGGAAAATCCTGCAAGTTGGTTTTGTAAGAAGATTTGGTGAGAATACGCAATTATTGAAAAAGTTTATAGATAATGGTGATTTCGGCGAGATTTATTATGCTAAAGCTTCATGTATCAGAAGATTGGGAAATCCGGGAGGCTGGTTTGCAGATAAAGAGCGATCTGGAGGAGGTCCACTAATTGATATTGGTGTTCATGTAATAGACTTATGTTGGTATTTAATGGGAAGGCCTAAAGTGAAAAGTGTGAGCGGAAATACGTATAATCAATTGGGAAACCGAGCAAATGTGAAGCATTTATCGTTTTATAAAGCAGCTGATTATGACTCCGAAAAAAATACGGTAGAAGATATGGCGAATGCGGTCATTCGTTTTGAAAATGGAGCCTCGCTTATGGTAGATGTGAGTTTTACATTACATGCTAAAAAGGATGAAATTACAGCAAAAATATATGGAGATAAAGGTGGAGCAGAAATTGAGCCGGAGCTTTTCATTGTTTCAGAGAAACACGATACCATTTTAAATATAAGCCCGCAAGTTGATAATGCTACTTTTGATTTTGAAATAGGATTTCAAAATGAAATCAATGCTTTTGTTGATAGTTGTTTAAATGGTACACCCGTTATTAGTCCGGTAGAAGATGGGGTCGAAATAATGAAGATTTTAACTGGAATATATGAATCTAGTGAAAAAGGCTGTGAAATTCAATTTACACCTGTTGCTGCTAACTAATTCCTTGAAATAGTAGGAGCCTTAAACGTTTGATAGAGATATTTGGAGATTGTTGTTAATTGAAAATAAGTGAAGGTGAAGCTTTGTGAGTTCCAAAAATGAATATTATATCGGTATTGATATAGGTGGGACGAAGATTGCAGCAGGTATAGTTGGTAGCGATGGAAATCTATTAAAAAAAGTACTTCGTTCTACACCGACAAATGGAAGAGATGAGGTTCTTTTCGTTCTAAAAGAAATGATATTTGAGTTAATTCGTTTTTCAGAGCATGAACAGTTAACACCGATTATTGGATTAGGTATCGGAACAGCTGGCCAAGTGGAATTTGAAACAGGTGTTGTTTTAAGTGGAACAACGAATATTAAGGATTGGAATAATGTACCTTTAAGGGAAGAACTGAGTAAAATTTGTCATCTCCCTGTGTGGGTTGATAATGATGTGAATACTTTAGCAATTGCTGAAAAGTATTTTGGTAATGCCCAACAGGTTAATAATTTTGTTTGTCTTGCTTTAGGTACTGGTGTTGGTGGAGCTGTTTATACTCCAGCAGGAATGCTACGAGGGGCATGGGGGGCAGCTGCTGAACTTGGACATATATCGATAGATTTCAATGGATATCCTTGTAATTGTGGATTCCGTGGATGTTTAGAGCAGTATGCTTCTGGTACAGGAATTGCTAAAAGAATGCAAGAAAAAATCACCACTATAACTGATCCGAATCATCCATTATTTGTTTGGAAAGAAAAAGTAGAGCAAGTCACAAGTAAACAAGTTTTCCAGTGGTTTGAGAAGGGGGATCCAATGGCTAAGGAAGTCATTGATCAAATGATTAAAGCACTTTCGTTTGGTATTGTGTCTATTATTCATTCATTT
Organism: Heyndrickxia sporothermodurans; assembly: GCA_018333075.1. Taxonomy (GTDB): domain Bacteria; phylum Bacillota; class Bacilli; order Bacillales; family Bacillaceae_C; genus Heyndrickxia; species Heyndrickxia sporothermodurans_A. The sequence goes on from BORH01000004.1 coordinate 65,617, forward strand.
AACCCTTCAATGATTATTTTAGGTGGGGGATTGTTAAAACATAACGACTGGATCTGTGAAAAAGTATCGAAGGAAGTTAGAAAGCTGGGGATTTCCTCGTTGGTTACACCTGTACAAATAATAAAAGCAGGTTTAGAGGATGAAGCAGGGTTAATAGGTGCAGCATATCAAGCGGGGATTTATAGAGAAACTAGTAGTTTTCTTTCTTTGTAGCTACTAACATTGCAAAAATAGTTTATACATTCATCAAATAAAAAAAGACATTAAAATATGTCTTTTTTTATTTAACAGTCGCACGGATCAAGATTTCTGCGATAACGGACCAGCAATTGGATTAATGATTAATAAGCCAGGAGAGAAAAGGACATTATAGATGCCTGAGATTAATTAACAGAAGAAAAGAGGGGGAGTTAGAAAGTTAAAGTTCTAGCTAGTTTAAAATAAAGACCCCAATATCCTAAAATCTCATATTGTTTCATGTACAAATAAATAATATTAATCCTGTAATAGAAAAGGGCAGAAGAGGAGATTCCATTTAGATCTCAAATTCTGCCCACTTAATTTTTTATCATTTGCCTAAAAAACGGTCATTAATAAATTATTTATTTCCTGCAATGTCTGTAATGCGTCCTTCTATTACTGGGTTCACCGTTTTTAATTGTTGAACATAATCTCTAAGGTTCTCCCAGTCAGATAAGCCAAGATCGGTTACTCGTCCAGCTTCATATGCTTTTTGAAAGACGGTAAACCCGTCTCCGCCTTTGGCAGTAAAAGCATTTGTTGCTACAACATAATCAGAGTTTAATTGTAGTTCTGAATAATTACCGTCGTTTCCTTTCACTTCTACTTTTTGAACTCGTTGGCCTACAGGTTTTGAGCTATCATACGTAAACTTCATGCCCGCAACATGTAGGAAGCCACCATTTTCATTAGGAGCTTGACTCACACTATGCTCTAACGCTTCAACAATTTCTGAGCCTTTTAAGGTCATTGTAGCAAGTGTATTTCCAAATGGTAACACTGTTAGAACATCGCCTAAAGTAATGTCGCCTTGTTTAATATCTGAGCGGATGCCTCCACCATTTTGAAAAGCAATGACAGTATCCTTATTGTATTCCTTTGCTTTGGCAAGCATTCCGTCTGTAATTAAGTTGCCAAGTGCGGTTTCATTTTTACGGACACTTGGATTAGTAGCAATTCCTCCATCACGAGGGTTGTCTAACGCTGCAAGGGCTGTAGCTCCAGTTGGTGTGTTTCTAACCTCAGCAATTTTTGCAGAGTATGGCTTTAGTATTTCAGCTGCCTCAGGATCTTCAGTCTTGTCAGAAATCTTGATTAATTGCCCTGCTTGTCCTACGATTCTTCCTTTTTTGTCGAACTCAACATCAAGTGTTCCTAAGTATTCATTGTATTGGTAGGCCTGTACGATAACGGTTGGATCCTTTTTCTTTCCTTTTTCATCCTTGTCCACTACGATAGGCTGATCTAATTTTGTATGACTATGGCCACCAATAATTACATCAATGCCTTTCACTTTAGAAGCTAATAATAAATCATTGTCATAGGCTGGATTGTCATCATATCCTATATGGGTGATGGCAACAATCTTGTTCACACCTTGTTTTTCAAATGCTTTTACTGCTTTATTTGCTGTTTCAATATAATCTTTGAATTCTACTTTCCCTGGACTTGAAATATCCTTTGTTTCTGCCGTTGTTAACCCAAAGAACCCAACCTTTTCACCGTCTATTTCTTTAATAATGCCATTGTATATCTTTCCTTCTTTAGGTTTACTTGAAATTAAATCACTAAATAATCCTTTTAGATTCTCATCTTTTGAATAGTCAACGTTAGAACTCACAACTGGGAATTGTGTTCCTTTAATAAAATCTGCTAAGGCTTTATGTCCTTCAGGACTAGAGCCCAAATCAAATTCGTGATTTCCTAACGTCATCACATCATATTTCATTAAGTTCATAAATTGAAGATCAGCTTGTCCTTTGAATTCATTAAAATATAATGTTCCGGAAAAAACATCGCCAGCATCAATCAATAGAGCATGAGGTTTGCTTGCTCGAATTTCCTTAACAGCTGTTACTTTTTTAGCAATATCATCTATATGTGCATGTGTATCATTGGAATGCATGAATGATAGCTTGAACGTTTCTTTACTCTTTTCGAGATCATTAATTGCTTTTTTTAGATCCTCGTCAAATTTCTTGGCTAAAATTCCTTTAATATAACCAAGTTTCTTACCTTCATCTACTTTTTTCTTAATTGCTTTAATAAGATCATCCGCTTTTTTATGCTCATCATTAGAGATAGCTTTCTTTAGCTCGGTAAATTGATTCTGTACGGAAATAACATAGCTAAGTGCTTTGTCTGTTTTAGTAAATTTGTTAAGATATGCCTTGGTGAATGCTTGTTTTGCTCCATGGTCTTTTAATAGGTTAATAGATTTTGAAAATTTCTTTACATCGAGTGAGAATTTTGAATGAATCTTGATAATAGTAGAATCGATATTTCCTTTATGTAAAGCGGTTTCTAATTTTTTGTTGGTTTTGTCTAATGCTTTTGCTTCATTCACTACTTTAATATATGTAGTAGCATTTTTATAAGGTTTCTCTACCTTTGCGGAAAGCTTAGTCTGCAAGTCTTTTTTTGCTTTTCCTTTTAGCTTATTTACTTCTTTTTTCGCTTTCTTTAAGGCGAGTTCTGTCTCTTTATATAGTTTCATATTTGGCAAGCCAAGCTTGTCTTTTGGATACAGTTTAACGCGAGTTTTGTAGGTTACTTGCTTTTGTAATTTCGCAGCAAGTCTTTCAGCATTCATTACCAGTTTTGAGGCTGTTGTGTTAGATGCTGCTTCAGCCTGAGAGGAAACTGCTATTACACTTGTAGCTACTGTGGTTGATAGCACGACCTTTGCTACTTGCATCGCTTTTTTCTTAGAAAACATGTAAAATTCCACTCCCGTCATCTATTTAATCTTTAAGAATTACATAATTCAAATTTATTTTACTACATTCATATGTGAAATTTTTAAATTTTTTGTAAATAAAACGTTTTTTTTGTTTGAAAAAATTAATCGGAGAAAATAAAGGATAAAAAAACTGTCCGTTTCTGGACAGTCTTTTAAGTTATAAAGAATAAAATTGTTTAGTATTTTTATATATTAGCTGATAAACATCATCTTCTGACATTTTTTTCAGATTTGCTATTTTATTAACGGATGGATGAATCATTTTTGGATGGGTCAATTGATTTTGAAATTTACCCTCAAAAGGCCAAGGACCATCAGTTTCCACCATCATTTGTGTAAGTGGGTACTGTCTTACAAGCTCTTGAATTTCTTTCTCATAGAGAACATCAGGTGTGATTGAAATAAAATATCCGTTTTGAATCATTTGTTCAATTGTTTTGGAATCACCTTTAAACCAATGAAAATGGGCTTTTTTAATCGAATATTTTTCAAGTAAGGAACAGACAATTGGTGCATCATCATATACTGCATGAAGAACTATAGGTTTATTTAAGGCTGAAGCTTGTTTGATAAATGCCTCAAGTATTACAATATACGGTTCAAGTGGGATACTAGGTTGTTCTTGTCTTAAATAATAGGGGAGACCAACTTCCCCAACAGCAATCATTTCTTTTTGATGCCGCTCGACAAAATGCTGTAAATCGATAATGATCTGCTCCTCAGGAATTTCTTGTTCCGGATGAAATCCGAAAGCAGGTTTGACTCGCTTATCTTGATAGTAAAGTTCTAAATTGTTTTTTGCTGAGATAAGATCCTTAGATACAGAAATTAATGCCTCCACCTTATATCGGTCCATATCAATCAATATTTCTTTCCGCTCATCCTCTTTATACATATCGAAATGTATATGTGCATCAATGATCGAATGAAACACGTAAAACCCTCCATTCAGGGACGAGGGGACAGGTCCCATGTCCCGATTTTTAAATATTATTTATGCACATCCATAATAGGAGGTTAAAACATGGTTCTTATTTAGGGACAAGGGACCTGTCCCTCTGTCCTGCTAGTTCGTAGTAGATGCTTTTTTTCCATTGTAGGAATTCTTCTGTTAATAGGATGTCTTCGTTTCTTGGACGCCCGAATGGGATGGTGAATTCCTTTTTTACGGTTGCTGGTTTGGTTGATAGAACGATTATGCGATCGGATAGGAAGATTGCCTCTTCTATGCTATGTGTAACAAATAAAATGGAACGTTTGTATTCGGACCAGACAGATAGGAGCCATTTCTGCATTTCTAGTCTTGTAAATTCATCTAATGCTGAAAATGGTTCGTCTAGACAAATGATGGATTGTGGACTTAATAGACTACGAATAAAGGAAACGCGTTGTTTCATTCCTCCAGATAATTCGTGTGGATATTTATTTTCATATCCTTTTAAACCCGCACGTTCAATCATGCGTAATGCTTTTTTCTTGTCAACCTTTCCCTTTCCAACAATCTCCTGTCCTAAAAGAACATTATTTAATATTGTCCGCCAAGGCAAAAGGGAAGGGGATTGTGGTGTATAGCTAATTGATCCGCGCTTTCCGTTAACCTTTTCACCATCAACATAAATATCTCCTGAATCTGGATGGCTAATCCCACCGATTAAATGAAATAAAGTACTCTTGCCACTCCCAGATGGTCCTAAAATCGAAACGAATTCACCATCAGCGATGGAAAATGAAAGATCCTTAATTACAAGATGATCACCGAATGATTTCGTTAAATGGTTAATTTCAAGTTTATTCATCTTTCAGACCTTCTTCCTTTGATTGCCATCTGATTACTCTCTTTTCAATGAAAACAATGAAAGCAAAAAATATAAGGGCAAGTAGTATGATTAAAAAGATAGCTACAAATACACGATCTGTTCGAAAGGATGAAGAAGCTAATGTCATGTAAACACCAATGCCTTTTTTTGCACCGAGCCATTCGGAAATAACTGCTCCCATGACACTATACGTAGCTGAAATTTTTAAACCAGAAAAAACAGCAGGAAGTGCATGAGGCCATTCAAGCTTCCAAAAGATTTGGCTTTTTGATGCTCCTGCCATATGCAGATAATGCTTTAATTCCGTACTTGTTTGCCTAAAGCCATCCAATGCTGCAACAGCAATGGGGAAGAAGCAGACAAGAGTGATGACGATTATTTTTGGTAATATACCGAAGCCAAACCAAATGACCAGTAAGGGTGCTAGTACAATAACTGGAATGTTTTGAGAAATAATTAACAGTGGGTAAAAGGCTTCACGAACAAATGGTATGAGATGAAGACTTACCGCAATAAGAATCCCGATGCTGCACCCGATGACACATCCAATGATTGCCAGCTTAATTGTTGATAGGACATGGTGTGAATATTCCGGCCATCCGATAATTGCCTCGTGAAAAATCTTTGACGGAGCAGGAAGTAGCCACTCAGATACTTCAAAGATTCTTGTAATGGTTTCCCAAATGATGAATAAAAGGATGATGACCAAAAATGGTCGCCATCCTTTTTGAATGACTGCCTTCATTAGCGATATTTCTCCGTTAAAACATCCATTGAAGCACCACTTGGCTGATATAGTACTTTGATTTGTGAAATGACATTAATGCAGCCAAGTTCCATCATTCTTTTGTTCATTTTTTCGATAATAGCAAAGAGCTCTGTAAGTTCGCCTTCCATTGTGGTTTCTAGTGGATGTACCTGATACTTTACACCTGACTGATCAATAATTGAAATAGCCTCATCTACATAAGGGATAACATCTTCTCCATTTTTTGTTTTTGGGATAATTTGAATGCTTACGAGTGCGTTTGCCATATGTTCCATCTCCTCTAAATAATGATTATTTCGGTAAAAATTCATTCGTAAATGCTTTTTTACTATCTAATTTCTTTTCAAGAAGTCCATTATCATACATCCAGCTAGCATAGTTTTCCCATACAGATAATTTTTGCTCTCCCCATTTAGGGGCATCATCCTGATATTTAGGAGACAACCATTTTTGACTAGCTTTCACTAATTTTTTATCTAAATCAGGTGCAGCTTTAATTAAGATATTTGCTGCATCATCTGGATGGTTAATCGCAAATTGATATCCTTTAGAGACAGCTGCTAAAAAGTGTTTAATCGTTTCTGGATCTTTCGCAATCATTTTTTCATTTGTCGCCAGTACCGGTGTATAGTAATCTAGTTTATCGGAATAATCCGTTAAATAAACCATGTTTATTTTTTGATTGCGTAGCTCTGCTTCGACTCCTGTCCAACCATAGTAAATCCAAGCAAAATCAATATCCCGTTTCACTGCGGTAAAGAAATCAGTATCTCCCATATTGACAATATCAACTTTGTTTACATCTGCTTTATCCTTTTTCATAAGTGAGGATATAACTGCTTTTTCGACAGGTGACCCCCAGCCACCATATGTTTTATTTTCAAAATCTTTAGGTGACGTAATGTTCTTTTCCTTTGGAGATGCAAACCCAGACGTATTATGCTGAATGACAGCAGCAATCGAGACGAGAGGAACACCTTGAATACGTGCTTGGGTAATGCTTTCTTGATAGCTCACACCAAAATCGGTCTTTCCAGAAGCAACTAGCTGATCAGCACCAGCTTCACCAGGCATAATGATATCTACATCTAAGCCTTCATCCTTAAAATATCCTTTTTCCTTTGCCACGTATAATCCAGTATGGTTCGTATTAGGTGTCCAATCTAAAACAACGGATACTTGCTTTAGTCCTTTTTCTTTCTTCTTCCCTGCTGATGATTCATTTTTATTGTCGCTGCACGCTGTTAACAATAGCATTACGCTGGCAACAATAACGATCCACTTTTTCACTTAAAATCCTCCAGTTGACTAACGAAGTTGTATGAAGAGAATGAGATTGATAATATGTCTGCAAAACATAAAAGCGCCCTAGATCAATAACCTAGGGCGCATTAAAAACACATAATAGATGTTTTAAACATGTTCCCTACGCTGGTTTTAACCAGATCAGGTTCTAAGAGTCAGCATCTTAACGGATACAATCTCAACCAGCAACACTGGTCCCCCTACAACTTAAACATTAGTTATTTAATTTTTTTCTAGCTGTTAACAAACCTACTATCGCATAGCTGAAGATTTTTTTCAAGTAGAACAACACTAAACGAATTATATAAAAATAATTTCTATAAAATAGTTTAGATTATATCAGAGGATTTCTTATTCTTAGGCTTTGATAGTCTTTCATAAACCTCTAAACAAATATAGCCGGTCGCTGGAATCAAGATTAATAGAATAAATCCAATCGGTCCGCTAACAAACTTTGCAAAGTAGCCTGCTTTCGGAATTTTTAATAGTAAACTACCTACAAGCTGATCCGAGGAGACAAGATTTGAGTCAGCTACATTGTTATTGTCTCCTTTTGTTACAAATCCAATATGTCCATCTTGTTTTTTGATGGAGATTACACGGTGGGTAATAAATTTCGTTGTTGTTTCCTTAAAAGTAATTACATCATTTTCTTTCACTTCAGCTGGGTCGACCTTCTTAATAAAAACTAAATCTCCAGCTTTTATAAAAGGATGCATACTATTTGTTAAAACGGTTAAGGGGCTTATTCCAAAGATAGTGGGAACCTTTTCTGGATGCTTCTTTGATTGAAATGAGAAATAGAGCAAAAAAGCAATGGCTAAAAAAACAATTGTAAGAATTAGAATAGAAATAATTTTAGAGATTGATTTAATCATGATTTCCCCAACTTTCAATTTATTTCAGAATGTTCATGAAATATACTCTTTTGTCATTTTAAACTGTTTCAATTTATTTACAAACTATGATTTTTGACGAAATTCATTGATTTTTTTAAATATATAAAGGAATTCCTTATAAAAACTCTTGTTTCCTTAATATGATTAAATTTTGAATATTGACTAATTTGGGGTAATTTCGACTGTTTTTTTGATTATTTTACAGGGCGAATAGGGAATTAGACCTTGGTAATAAAGTTCCTACTCTCTCATTTCAACATAAAAAAAACTTTATTTATGAATTTTTTCCTATTATGAAGTGGTCTAAAAGAACTGAGTTTCAAGAATATAATTACCCCAATTTACGTTATTCAGTGCCTACTATAAAATATTGTTGAGCGAAAATTTGTTTAATTCTATTTATATAGAATTTTCCGTCTTATACCCTTGGACATTTTGTGATATTTCTAATAAGGAGCACCAAGGGGTTTCACTTATACAAAGGAGGAAGGGTTGAAAAAGAAGAAATTAGGTCGTATTTTGTTGGGGTCAGCATTAACTGCGAGTTTAATAGCTTCTTCAGGAGTTCCATATAATGTGTTCTTGCAAAAACACAAGAGGATCCTCAGATTACAGAAGTAGCTGAGCTACCGAAAAATTTAAATGAGGAACAAAGAAGAGCACTTAAGGAGCTTGAAATTGGTCCAGGATTTGTGATTTCTCCAGATATCAATGTGAATAGTCCTGAATTAGTAAATGTCATAGTAGAATTTAAGCAAGCACCTGCAAAAGTAGAAGTAATGAAACAAGCAGCAAAGGGAAAGAGAATGGCAGTATCCTCTGCTAAAGAAAAAGTAGAGGAATCGCACCAACAGTTTAGAAAGGAATTTAATAAACTGAAAGGCTTAAGAATTGCTGGTAGTTAACAACTAAAAGATTCGAAGATTACTAGAGAATATAAAAACGCTTTTAATGGAGTGGCTGTTACTATACCTAGCAATGTGCTTGAAGAGCTAGTGAAATCCGATGTTGTAAAACGAATATGGAACAATAAAGAAATTCAGCTTGATCTTCCGAAAGAACCTGAAGAGTTGAAGACTACGGCTCAATCTGGGCCAGCTGACAGTAATCAACAAATTGGAGCGGACAAGCTTCATAAAGAAAATATAAAGGGTAAAGGAAGTAAAGTTGGTGTCATTGATACAGGTATAGACTACAATCATCCAGATTTAAAGGATGCCTATAAAGGCGGTTACGATTTTGTAGATAATGATTCCGATCCAATGGAAACAACTTATGATGATTGGAAAACAACACCGTATCCAGAAGTAAATCCTTCCTCAGGGTCTACTTACTATACCTCTCATGGAACCCATGTTTCAGGGACAATCGCTGGACAAAAGAAAAATCATGTCGACTATGCCGTTGAAGGGGTTCAGTAGATGGAGAGTTGATTGGAAAATCCTTTAGCTCTCGTATGGAGAAAAATGATGCAGGGGACATCAATGGAGATGGATTTATCGATATTTACGATATCGTTTAATTGTCCAATTTTTATGGGAAAAAGCATGAAAAAGAAGACATTAATCAGGATGGAATTGTCGATGAAAAGGATGCTCGCTTTATCGAAAAGAACTTCTTAAAGATAGGTGAGACTGCTAAGAAAAACGCAAAGCCACAAGAGAAATTAGGTAAAAAAGGTTTAGAGGATATATTACGTGCTTTAGGCCTTGAACCAAAAAAATAGGTTTAGCTTTTTTGTGAAATTAAAACAACATAGAATACCGACCTAAGTTAATAAAATATGATTTATTTCAAAAGGGAGGATTTTATTTATGAAAAAGATGAAAAAAGCATTATTGGGTACGACATTAGTAGGGGCATTAGTTGTTTCAGCAGGTTTTGGAACGTATTCTTGGTTTACGTCAGCGACGAATGCGTCAGGGCAAATTGCTAATGGAACATTGCAATTAAATAATGGTCAAGACATGACTGAAAAAATTATTGATGGAGCCGATTTTGCTCCTTCCCAATTAAAATATGGGGAATGGTTGACGATAGATAATACGGGATCACAGGATACACATATAAAAGCAACCTTAAACCAAACATTGGATAAAGACATTAATATTAAAAAATATAAAGTAGGATATATTGCTTTGAAGTATAAAGAAAAGCCTAGTGGAGACGTTTTGAAAGCTTCGAAAATCAAGCTTGAGAAATTATTTGATGGAACGACGAATGTGGTAGATACATTACGAGCTTCAGATGGTGAAATCGAAGTTGCACCAGGTGTCACTGCAGTTTCTGGGGTAGTTGGTGAAGATGGAATAGCAGGTTTTAAAGCTGTATCCAATAAAGAATGGGTTCTTGGAGAAGGTACAAATAAGCCATTCTGGAGATTGAAATCTGATCAATATATTGATATTGTGTTTGCTATTAAACTGGATGAAAGTGCAAATAACGATTATCAAGGTGTGAAATATTCTGCAGATTTAAAAGTTCAAGCAAAACAAACAGATGAAGGTTCCAAGTACGACGGAGAATAATTTTGGTGTGGCAGTCGATTTCGACTGCCTTCATCTAAGGAGGGGAGTGTATGCAAAAAAGATCTTTTTTGACGATTATTTCATTTTCTTTATTAATCTATTGTTTGTTTTATATTGTAGGTAAATATAATACGTATGCTTGGTTTACATCGGAAATTAAAGCAAGTGGGCAAATAACGAATGCTACTACGAAAGACCTGTTAGCCATTTCAACGAATGATATTTCCTATTTAAATAATTGTAAAATTTCCCAAGAAATTGTCATTGAAAACATTTCAAATATGGAAATACCTATTCAGCTAGAAGAACAGCATAAAAAATTGAAGCCAGGTGAATCCTTTAAGACTACAATGAATCAGCTAGTTTCGTGTGAAACAAGTGATGTTAGCTATCATTTGGTCGGATTGAACCATTATATTGATGAGATGATAAGTGTTCCACTTAATCAACAGAAGCTTTTAGCTACTATAGAAAATAAAGAATCAATTGAAAAAAAGGAAGATAACACAAAAGATCATTCGGATGAAACCGTCGAGTCTGCAAACAGAGAAGAGAATGTTCAGAAAGATGATGAAAACCGATTGGAGCAACCAACTCAATCTGAAGATTCAGAGGCCACTAAACAAGAAGCAGAAAAAACATTAGATAGCATGAATGAATAATTAAGGGGTTTGACAAATACTAATTAATTAAATAATGATAAGGAAGCTGATTGTGTAAACAACAGCTTTTTTGTTGTCTGGCTTTTCTATAGTATGGAGATAGTCAATAAAAAAAAGTGAAGATGTATAAAGGGAAAAGTGGAGAAGACGCTAAGCATCTCTCCATTATTAAACTTGAATATATCTTATAGTAGAATGGTTATATTAATTCCCCTTTTTTTGTGAAAAACTTAGCATAACTGCTTGAATGAAGCGTTTCTGACTGATTGATTAAATGGTAGGCAATATGCATTGCTTTTTCAATTTGACCATTTTTATAATAGTAATTAACTAGCTCTGTTTCATACTGTTTTACTAAGAACACATGTCCATATTTTTTTAAGATGGGTAATGCTTTTTCTTCAAGATAATAATAATACTTAATTGGCTGATTATTTATTAAGTGTAAGATTATTGTAAAAAGCACCTTATATAAAGGGTCCTTCATTCCTTTTGCAACACCTAACGCATCTTTTGTCAGCTTAACTAGCTCATGATAAGATAATAGGTTTCCTTTGATACAGCTTTGCATATATCCTTCTAATGAAACTAAGTAGGATTCCGAATTCTTCTTTTTTAATTTCATGGTTTCCTCGTATAATTGAGCAGCTGTTCTATATTTTTGTCTTTTAAAATATTCATAAGCTAAATTATGTAAAACTTTCGCTTTCTTTTGACGCGCATGGCATAAATCACAGCTTTGAATTAACTGCTTGTATTTTTCTATTATTTCATTGAAGTGTCGATTGTCATCGAATCCTTCCTGCATTAACATGAGCATTTCAGCATCAATCACTCTTAAAAATATATTTTTTCTTTTAAAAAATTGCAATGCCTTTTCTGCATAATAATAGGCATTTACTTGTGAGTGAATCGCATGATAAGAGGTTGCAAGATCAAAATAGTATTCGGGATTGTTGTACTCTAGCTGATTAACTGTTTGTAATATATTAATGGCATTCTCGTAATCTTTTTTTGATAAATAATAGATTCCCAGCACATGTTTAAAGAGATTGTTTTCATATTTGTTTAAATCTTGTTTCTTCCACTTTTTTAGCAATTGATAGGCTTTCTTTTCTTCATCGAGCAACATATGCGTTCTGGCTACTAGTAATTGAAATCGTGGATAGAAGTCTGGCATATATATGAGTGGATGTTCTTGTAAGCCATGAATAGTTATTTTCGCTTCATTAACTTGTTGGATGATAATTGTGTTCTGCAAATGATTCAGCTGTTTTTCAAGTGATTTATATTGAGTAACTTCCCTTACGATATCAATTTCTAATCGCTTGCATAATAGTGGGATGATCTCAGGAGAGTAGTCCATTAGTCCGTTCTCGATTTTGCTTATATGGGTATCAGAGCATATTTCATTGCATAATTGCTTCTGTGTTATTTTTGCTTTTTCTCTATAAAATTTAATAATTTTTCCTTCATACATCCATATCCCTCCAATTTTTACATTGTAAGAATCAGTTTAATATAAATTCCCCCAAATCAATTTCCCTTTCTACCATCGTTCTTACTGCGTTTAGGTGTTATTTAATTGATTCATAGATTAATTTTGAACAAAAATGTGTAGAAATTCCCCCGATTTACAAGCTGAATCTATTGTTTTACCATAATAAAAAAGGGATCCCTAGAAATAATATTTTTACATTTTGATTAGAATAAATGAGTCTCTATCATTTCTATTTTCTCAATATTCTATATATTGTAACATCAATCAAAAGGCTCATTTACTAGTAATACACTAATTTTCATGGGGGAAGGGCTACTATATGAAACGAAAAAAGCGATTGATTCCTTATAAGATATTTAGTACGAGCATATTAGCTGCGTTATTAGTTAGTGGAACTAGCTATACTTTTGCAAGTGAAAATGATAGTCAAAGCAAGGTAAATGTTAAATCGATTGTTCAAAAAAGTCAGGAAATCTTTAGAGAACAAAGAAGAGAAGCGAGCATTCAAGCAAAAAATAATCTAGGAATCTCAAAAACGGAGATTAATAAAGCAACTAATAAGCCATATGCACCGCAAGATAAAGTGAGATTAATGGTTGAACTGGTAGATGAACCATTGATGGATGCAGAAGTGAATAAATCAGAGGAAACGAAAAGATTGAAAACACAGGATCAAATTATTGCTCAAATAAACAAGAAGAGAATGAAAACAAAAGTGAGACACCAATTTGTCCGAGGCATCAATGGATTTAGTATTGAGACTGAATTTCGAAATATGGAGGCGATAAAAAAGATAAATGGCGTTACTAATGTAACGATTGCAAACACTTACACAGAAGCAATGAAATCTTCAAAAGGATTGGTACAGGCTCAACAGGTTTGGGAAGAGCTAGGTTATCATGGGGAAGGTATGGTAGTAGGTGTTGTTGATTCAGGAGTGGATTATCGCCATAAAGATATGGTGATGTCAGAGGAAGGAAAAGCAAAAGAAAAGTTAACTGAGTCATCTATCCAAAAAAAGCTTGATGAAACAAAAGTAAATGACCGCTGGTATACAGACAAGGTACCAACGGGGTATGACTGGGCAGATAAAGATGACGATGTTCTTCCATATGAAAGCTCTCATGGGATGCATGTATCGGGAACAATCGGTGCAAATGGGGATGAAGAACATGATGGTGTAAAAGGTATTGCCCCAGATGTACAAATCCTTGCAGAAAAGGTTTTTTCAGATAATGGCGGGGGAGCCTATGAGGATGATATTGTTGCTGGTATAAATCATGCCGTTGAAATGGGAGCAGATGTTATTAATTTAAGTCTTGGCTCAGATGGTGGATTCGTAGGTGAGGAGGATGATGCAGTACAAAAAGCCATTCGACTCGCTACGAATAATGGGGTACTTGTTGTTGCAGCAGGCGGAAACGCATATTATAGTACAAAAAACAATAAGCTGTCATCTTCTATGAACCCTTATGCTGACAATCCTGATATTGGGGTATTAGGATCACCTGGTGTTAGTACATACGCTTTACAAGTCGCTTCCTATGAAAATAGTATCATTCATAAGCCAAGTTTGAAGCTATCAAATGGGAGTGAAATTGCTTTTTATGAACCAAGCTATTTAAAAATGGAATCAGGTATAACAAAAGGAACAGAGTATCCACTCATTTTTGCGGGAAAGGGAGATTCAAAGGATTATCAAGATATAGATGTAAAAGATAAAATTGTTGTCGTTCAGCCAGAAATTGACTATGGAATTAACTCCCATCTTCAATTTAATGCTAAGAATAAGGGAGCAAAGGCAGTCATTATCGCACCAATTCCAGCCTGGGGAGATTATAAGACTACTAATTTTAGCCCGTATTCAATTCCAGCTGGTGTTACAAGTGTAAAGGACGGACAAAAGCTAATTGATCAACTTCTAGGTGGTCAGTCGATATCTATGCAACTAGGTGGTGGGTTATGGGTTCAGAATCCTAACCATGATGAAATGTCTGACTTTTCCTCAATAGGTGCCCCACACACACTTGATTTTAAACCAGAAATTACAGCACCTGGTGGAGAAATTTATTCAACTGTCTTTAATAATAAATATGATGTGTATAGTGGTACTTCGATGGCAACGCCTCATGTTGTTGGGGGTGCAACACTAGTTCTGCAATCCTTTTATGATAAAGGGCTGCCAAAGAATATGAATACAGCATTAAAAACAAAAACAGCATTAATGAATACATCAAAGATTGAATATGATCCAAGCACAAATAACAAGATTCCATATTCACCACGTAAGCAAGGGGCAGGGATGATGCAAATCAAAAACGCCCTCCAAACACCTGTATTAATCGAAAATAAACAGGCTAGCCCAGAAAGTAAAGGATCAGTTGCATTAAAAGAAATAAAAAATCAAATGGTACAATTTGATTTAAGTGTAACACCTCTTTCTGAGAAAAAAGGAGAAGACGTTGAATATAATGTTTATTTGGATGTATTAACAGATGATACAGAATATAAGGAATATGATTTAAATGGAGATGGGAAGCCAGATCGATCCCATGATTATTTAACACTTTCAAGTAAACGTGTAAAAAATGCAATTGCTTTATTAAATGGAAAAGAGATTAGTAGTGATAAGCCAGTGCAAGTCAAAATCAAAAATGGGAAAGCTCAAAATTTACATGTTGATATCGTTTTACCAAAAGATTTAAAGAAAAATAGTTTTGTAGAGGGCTATGTACGTTTTGTACCTGTGAATAAGAATTTTCCTGAATTGTCAATGCCGTACATGGGATTTTACGGAGAATGGGATTCATTAAAGAATATTGACGCACCAGCATGGGATAAGGATGTGTTCTTAGGGTACACTGTTCTTTGGGATGATTTGGATGAAATGCCATTGGGATATGATCTACAGACAGGAGAATTTGATCTAAATCATATTGCTTATTCACCAAATTCTATTGTTCCAGGAGTCTATTCTTCATTTACGGTCTTTAGAAATTTAAAAGAAGTCAATCTTTCCGTGGAGGACAGTAAAGGGAAGAAAATACGCCAGTTAGGAAACTTTAGTGAATTTACAGCTGATGGATCACCATGGAAATTTAGTAAAAATGTAATGGCATATAATGACTTTGCTATGTCAGCAGAAATGTATCAATGGGATGCAAAGGATGATCAAGGCAAAGTCGTTTCAGATGGCGAATATCAATTCACGATTACAAGTACACTCGATTATAAAAATGCTAAGCCTCAAAAGGTAAAAATGCCAGTTAAGATTGATTCTATTGCACCAACAATTGACAATATTCAAGTAGAACCTATTGATGGAAAGTACAATATTAGCTGGGACGCAAAGGATAATCCAGGGGGGAGTGGATATGATGGAGCAATCCTTTGGATAAATGGTCAATACTATCCTATTCCTCAGGGAGCTACTTCCTATTTATCAAAGGTAGAACCAAAAGGAATTGTTATTACAGGAATTGATTGGGCTATGAATGTCGGCTTCAATGTTTGGGGAGATCCATCCTATGTGAACGAAGGGGTGTTAATCAATTACTTAAGCGTTTATGGCTCTAATATTAACAAAGATAATCCGTTGCAAATTAATGGTTTCGCTATTAAAAAAGTAGACTGGAACTTTAAAATTGCAGGTCCAAATGGTGAAATCATCGATACTTTTGATGTTAAGCATCAAGCAGAAATTCACTTAAAATGGACTCCAGAAGAAAGCATGTCAGATGGAGTGTATACTATTTATACGGAAGCGATGGATGATAATGGATTTAAAGTAGAAGCAAAGCCATCGCAATTTACAGTTAAACAAAAGAAATAGTTTATTAACAAAAGAAATCGCCCTTTACTTTGTGAAGGGTGATTTCTTTTGTGAGAAACAAGAATTTAATAAAAAACAAAGCTAAATACGTAGACTTCCAGACTAATAATGATATTGACAGAATTTTATAATACATCTATATTTATTTATATACGTATATATACGTATATAAAAAGGAGGAAGAAAAAATGACTACAACCATTTATACTGTTCAAGAGATTGCTAGCAAAATTCAACATACAAATGTAAATCCTGATGTTTCAAAAGAAGATATAAAAAAATTATGTGAGGACTGTATGGAGTACCAATTTGATGGAGTTATGCTTCAACCATGTTGGATCGAAGAAGCAAAATCAATCTTAGCGGGTTCAGACGTTAAAGTATGTACAGCACTTGGATATCCAATGGGGGGATTAACAGCTAAAAGCAAAGCGCGTGAAATGGCGGAAGTTGTATCTCTTGGAGCAGAACAAGTTGATTTTATGCCTAACTTCGGTTTCTTTAAAAGTGGTATGTATACAGAATTTGAGAATGAAATCAAAGAAATTGTTCGTGCAGCAGATGGACGTGTTACAAAAATTATGCTTGAATTTGGAATGCTTACACAGGATGAAAAAGTACGTGCAGCTGAAATTGCTTTAAATGCTGGAGTGAGCTATTTAAAAAATTCAAGTGGCTGGGGTAAAGGCGGTCATGCAACGATTGAAGATATTCAATTGTTAAAGAAAATTGCAGGAGAAAAGGCGTTAGTAAAAGCATCAGGCGGTATTCGTGACTTTGAAAGTGCTTCATCAATATTAAATGCTGGTGCAGTCTTATTAGGTACAAGTGCAGGAGTGAAAATTGTAACAGGCTCAGGTCAATCATTAAGCGATTACTAATAAGAATTCAGTTCCCGAATTTATTATGTTTTATGAACCCTTTAACACGCCTTTTAAACATAGGTATAATAAGATGATAATAGTTTCGGGAAGGTGTTTATATTATGAACGAACATAAAAACGTAATAGATAAAAATAGTCCAAAGCCTTTATATAGTCAAATTGCTGATTGGTTTCGTGAAAAAATTATCTCAAAGGAATGGAGTAAGAATCACCAACTTCCTGCTGAGGAAGATTTAGCGAAACAACTTGAAGTGAGTAGAGGAACACTACGAAAGGCAATCTCTTCATTAATAAAGGAAGGTATATTAATTCAAATACAAGGAAAGGGAACATTTGTCGCTGAGCCGAAGGTTTCCCATCCTTTTGGTCAAGAGTTAATTTCCTTTGCAGAATCTATGGAAAGAGAAGGAATTCAATTTGAAACAAAGGTACTTGAAAAACGATTAATACACCCAAATGCATCTATTCAAAAAAAGTTTTCATTAATAGAGGATCAAACGGTGCTTTATTTAAAACGAGTTCGTTATATTGATCAGGAACCGGTCATCTTACTGGAAAACTATATTCAAGTTAATTTATGTCCTGGAATAGAGCTTGTTGAGTTTGAAAGGATTCCTTTGTTTACAGCAATTGAAAACTATAGTAAAAGAAAAATTAAATCCGGTATTCGTCAGTTTGAAGCGAGAGGCTTAGAAGAGGAACAATCAGCATTATTATCACTGCCGATTGGTGCACCTGTACTTTATATTGACCAAATTACTTACTTAGATGAATCGATTCCAGTCGAGGTTTCACAAGTGTGGCTACGATCTGATAAATATTCAATGGCTTCTTATTTACATCGTGATTAAAAGGGGTGAGATGGCATGCTGAATTCAAATGGGA
The DNA here is from genome assembly GCA_018333075.1 of Heyndrickxia sporothermodurans. Taxonomy (GTDB): domain Bacteria; phylum Bacillota; class Bacilli; order Bacillales; family Bacillaceae_C; genus Heyndrickxia; species Heyndrickxia sporothermodurans_A. Next base: position 83,682 of record BORH01000004.1, read on the forward strand.
AAAAAATTCTAGTAATCGGCAGCTATAATGTCGGTTTAACTTGTCAAACCAATTTTCTGCCTGTTTGGGGAGAAACATTAGTAGGGAACAATTTCTCCGAGAGCAATGGTGGAAAGGGTGCAAACCAAGCGGTTGCTGCTGCAAGACTTGGTGGAGATGTAGCCTTTGTTGGCTGCCTTGGGAATGACCGATTTGGAGATGAAGGACTTCAAATGCTTGAAAGAGAAAATGTTGATATTTCAGGTGTACGTCGTTCTTCTACTAAAAGAACTGGCGTAGGCTTCATCTTTTTAAATTCGGAAGGAGAGAATTCGATTCTTGTTGATCTCGGTGCCAACAATGAACTTTCACCGAATGATGTAAGCGTTTTACAAAAAATTGAAGAGGCTAATTTTTTAGTTTGTCAACTTGAAAATCGTCTTGATACGATTAAAGAAGCAATGCGAAGAGCAAAGCAATTAGGGAAAACGGTGATATTAAATCCTGCTCCTGCAAAACGTGAGGCATTAGAATTGTTCCAGTATGCGTCAATTATTAATCCAAATGAATCGGAGCTATTAATTTTAAACGGGGAAAAGCCTGATGCCGAGCTAACATTAGAAAGATGTACAGAACTTGCTTCTCGTTTATTAAAAAGTGGACCAAAGGCAGTTATTGTTACTCGTGGGGAGAAAGGTGCCTTAATCGTTACTGAAGATTCTGTTGTGCAGGTAGCTGCGTGTAAAGTGAAAGCAATTGATACAACAGGTGCAGGTGATTCTTTTACCGGGGCATTAGCTTTCTTTCTTGCTGAAGGAAAAACCTTGGAGGAAGCTGTCCGTAAGGCAAGTGTTGTAGGATCATATTGTGTAACGAAGCGTGATGTTATTCCTGCACTACCGACAAGACAACAATTAACTGAATTTGAAGTGCAAGTTGTTAAAAGTTAAATAGAAAGGATAGGGCCAGTTGAAAAAGAAAATTTACTTTAATCATGATGGTGGCGTCGATGATCTTGTTTCATTATTTTTGTTGTTGCAAATGGATAATATTGAATTAACAGGTGTTTCGGTTATTCCAGCGGACTGTTATTTAGAGCCAGCCGTGTTTGCAAGTATAAAAATTATTGATCGTTTTGGAAAGGTAAGTCTAAATGTAGCAGAGTCAAATTCTCGTGGGAAAAATCCTTTCCCTAAGGATTGGCGTTTGCATGCTTTTTTTGTAGATGCATTACCTATATTAAATGAACTAGGGGAGATTCATGCGCCAGTCGCAGATAAACCAGCACATCTTCATCTGATTGATTGTATTCGAGGGACTGAAGAAAAAACAACTCTATTATTTACTGGACCCCTTACCGATCTTGCTCGTGCTTTAGATGAAGCTCCTGATATTGAAGAGAAAATTGAAAAACTTGTTTGGATGGGAGGGACGTTCCGTGAAGCAGGTAATGTTGCAGAGCCTGAACATGACGGTACAGCTGAGTGGAATGTGTTCTGGGATCCTGAAGCAGCAAAACGTGTATGGGATAGTAAGATTGAAATAGATTTAGTCGCTCTTGAAAGTACCAATCAAGTTCCCCTAACTGTTGACGTACGCAATCGTTGGGCCGCGGATCGTAAATATCTTGGTGTTGATTTTTTAGGTCAATGCTATGCAATGGTTCCACCACTAGTTCATTTTGCAACTAATTCAACGTACTATTTATGGGATGTATTAACGACTGCATATGTAGGCAATAGCGAGCTTGTTAAAATACAAACAATTAATAGTTCAGTTTTAACTGAAGGACCAAGTCAAGGGCGTACGATTGAAGTTGCTGATGGTCGTCCAGTAAATGTCATTTATGATGTGAATAGAGATGCGTTCTTTCAATATATTACGGATTTAGCAAAGAATATGACAGAGAGGGCTTCACTATGATGGAGAAAAAAAGAGTCATTATTGATACAGATACAGCCGGTGATGATACGATTTCCATTTTAACAGCGCTTCATTATTTTCAAGTTGAAGGCATTATGATAACTGGTGGAAATGTACAATTTGATCAACAAGTAGAAAATGCTCTATATACGATTCAAGTGGCTGGGAAAAGCGGACAAGTTCCAGTTTATAAGGGATATGAGCGACCATTAATGGGGCTAGGAGAGAAACAACATCGTACAGTAGAGGATGTTCATGGAAAGGATGGGATGGGTGATTCCTTTTTTGAAAAGGCGATCCAACGACCTTCTGAAGGACATGCTGTAGACTTTCTTATTGAAACGGTTCATAAATATCCTGGTGAAATACATCTATTAGCCATTGCTCCGTTAACGAATATTGCAATGGCGATTAAAAAAGATCCAACTATTATTCCAAAAATTCCACATCTATATATTATGGGTGGAACGAATAATGCTTTAGGAAATATTACTCCAAGTGCAGAGTATAATTTTTACGTTGATCCGGAAGCAGCGAAGATTGTCCTCCATTCAGGTATTCCTATGACAATGGTAGGTTGGGAAATGTGTACGGAGTATTCTATTATGGATGACAATGATCATGAAGACATTGATTTATTAGCAACAAAAGGAGCACAGTTTTTTAAGGATGTAAATAAAGTTGTAATGAAATTTAATAAAAGTGTTCATAAATTAAACGGAACAACACATCCTGATACACTTCTAGCAGCAATTGCCGCCAATGAAAATATTATGACTAGATCGAATGTTTATCATGTTGATGTTGAGACAGTTGGAGAATTAACGAGGGGATATAGCTTAGTAGATATCAATAACCGATTAGATCGTAAAAAAAATGTTCGTGTTTGTGAAGAGATTGATCGAAAAGCATTTAAAGAAATGCTTCTTGATGTATTGCGTTCGATAAAATGAAACAACAATCAGTGAGTTGTTCATTCTCACTGATTGTTAAATGAATATAAATCATTTACTCATTCTAGATGAGCATTTCTATTTAAGGCTCTTTTCTAAAACTTTGTTGTTTTTTTGTAAAAACCTTGATGAAATTCTTCATTCTTAAATTAAAAAATAAAAATTCTTTAGAAAAGATGCCCCGGAACCAAGCAATATTAGGATTTTTGTTTCTATGCGTAATAGCAACAATCTTTACGAAAACAGCCTTATCTAAAACCAAAAGATAGGAGAGGAAGTATGCAATTTATTTGGGGAGTTGGGGGAGTAGCAGGGATTTTATTAATCGCATTGGCTTTTTCAAACAATCGCAGATCAATCAATCCGAGAACAGTAATCGGTGCATTAGCTATACAATTTATTTTTGCCTTGGCGGTTTTGAAATGGGAATTTGGAAGAGAAATGCTTCAAAAATTTTCAGGGGTCATTCAAAAAATTATAGACTCTTCTAATGCTGGTATTCAGTTTCTGTTTGGAGGTGTTTTAGGCGCAGAAAAGGCGGGCTTTACGTTTGCTTTTCAAGTGCTACCCATTATTATTTTCTTTGCCTCATTGATATCTGTTCTTTATTATTTAGGAGTGATGCAGTGGGCAACAAAAATTATTGGCGGCTTTTTAGCAAAAGTGTTAAAGACAAGTGAGACGGAATCGATGTCGGCTGCAGCAAATATTTTTCTTGGTCCAACAGAAGCACCATTAGTTATTAAACCTTATATTGAAAATATGACTAAATCTGAACTTTTTGCGGTCATGGTTGGTGGAATGGCGTGTGTTTCTGGCTCTGTTCTAGGTGGATACGCAATGCTTGGGGTGCCTTTAGAATATTTGCTTGCAGCAGCTTTTATGGGGGCACCTGCTGGATTATTATTTGCGAAGATCATTATTCCAGAAACAAAAAAACGGGACAAGGTGCAATCTGTTCAAATGATTAAAGACACCGAGTCACGAAATGTCATAGATGCTGCAGCCCGTGGAGCATCAGATGGATTAAAAATTGCTTTAAGTGTTGGTGCGTTATTACTTGCATTCATTTCGCTTGTTTTCTTAATGAATACGATTATTGGCTGGATCGGCGGAATTTTTGGATATGGATCATTAACATTAGAGAAAATATTAGGCTATATATTTTCACCACTTGCACTAATTATTGGAGTTCCTTGGGATGAGGCATTGCAGGCAGCTTCATTTATTGGCCAAAAATTTGTTTTAAACGAATTTGTTGCTTATTCTTCCTTTGCGCCCGAAATTGCTAATCTGTCATCAAAGAGTGTTGTCATTATCAGTTTTGCTCTTTGTGGTTTTGCTAATCTAGGAGCGATTGCTTTAATGATCGGTGGCTTAGGTGGAATTGCACCTTCGAGAAGACAAGATATTGCAGAAATGGGGCTAAAAGCAATTGTTGCCGCTACTTTAGCTAATTTATTGAGTGCAGCTATTGCAGGAATGCTTATATAGATGCTGTCTTAAAAAAAGTGTCAGACACCGTACCATACTGATTCCATATATTGAAGTAGCGCGGTGTCAGACACTTGTCAGTATATATTAATCTCTTTATCTATTATTCAAGAACGAATACATTATTCTACCTTTAAACGATATTTCTTAGATAAAGAATAATTATCCCTAGCTGGACGAACGAGAATATAGTAATACGAAGTTTTAGGTACTTTAAAATGAATATATTCACTCTTCGTGCCGCCATTTAATGATCGATTCAATTTGTTTCCTTTCTTATCATAAAGATAAAGTTCGTAATCGTAAGGCAGGGAAGTTAAAGATATTTTTACTTTTTTTCCTGATGTCGCTTTAAATTTGAACCAATCGATATCGATAGGAGAATTAATTGTCTCAGAATAGGTTACTCTTGGCTTGATTAAATAAGCTGATTCCATCGTATCATTAGATTCTAATTTGCTATGGTGGGTTTCTTTCTTTGTTGGGTATGTTACCTGAAGAGTGTATGAATATTTAGTAGAAGACTTGTCTCTTGTTGGAAATACATAAATATAAGTAAGTTCCCTTTTCACGAGCATAAAATTGCAATGCTTCTGGCTTGTTTAAACCTGTTAAGGATGATTTAATCGTATTTCCATGTTTATCAAGAAGTTTAAGATCATAATCATATGGGAGATTTTCTAAGCGAGCATAGATTGTGCCTTCCTTTTCTACATTCAATTTGTAGTAATCTCTATCTAGTGCAGTTTCAAGTTTTGCTGTATATTTTTTTCCGGAAATGATAGGATAGGCCATTTCTTTAATATCATTTGGCTCCATACCAGCCTTAAATTTAACATCAGATGGAAAAAATGCTTTTAACGTATATGATGAGTTAGTCGAAAAATAGTCTTTTGTTGGCTTGATAGCGATATAGTAAATATCTGCTCCCATTGCATTGAAATTGATTTCTTCATCATCTGCTTTTCCATTTGTAGATGAGGCTAATCGTTGACCAAACATATCATATAAATAAAGATCATAATCAAAAGGAAGGTTTTCAAGTGTTATTCGAATTTGTCCGGCTTTTTTGTTTTAATTTTATAAAAGTCAATGTCTAAAGGAGATTCAATTTTTGCACGATAAGGAATACCAGATTTAATCGAATAGGCATTCTCCCTCGTATTGTTTGGTTCATAGGCACTGTTGAATCTTGGTGGTTCTGATGGGTAGCTCGCCATAATTTTATAAGAATGCGTTGAAGAATATTTTCCTCTTGAACCCACTACTTCTAAGTAATACTTTCCCTTTGTTATTGCTTCGTAGTTTATTGTTTCTGATTCTCCACCACTACTTATAGAGGATTTTAGACGAGTTAAGTTTTAGTCGTATAGATATAAATCATAATCTGCAGGTAAATCTTCTAATGTTGCACGAATATCACCTGGAGAAAGCACACTTAATACATACCAGTCTTTGTCTCCATCTGAGCTAATTTTTCCAAATGTGTACTGGCCGTTGATTAACTGATTGGCATTTTGTTGAGTATCGTTTGGTTCGGACTCTTGATATGTTGTGCTCGCGTTAGCTCGTAGGTTTACAGTCAAAAATAATCCTAAAATTAGTAGAAATGAAAGAAGCGAATATAACCTATTTTGTTCTTTGACCATGGTCATCCTCCTATGGAAAATATATTAACAATTAGATTATATTGGAATGAATTTAGAAAATAAATATTTTTTTAATAATTAATATTTTCTTATTCTCATGTGATCTGATTTGATTTTTTACGAGTATTTCTATATGATGCAGGTGACTATAATGAATGCAAAAATGCTATAAGTGAAAATAGAGGAAGGGATGAGTACATTGACAGATCAGATAATCAATCGTGATATTCGACTAATAGCCTTAGATATGGACGGAACATTACTTAATAATGAACAAGATATTTCTCATGCTAATAAGGAAGCTATTTCAAAGGCGAAAGAGATGGGAATACATATAGTTTTAAGTACGGGACGCAGCTATTCAACGGTATATGAATATGCAAAGGAACTAGAATTGAATTCCTTTTTAGTCACGGTTAATGGTGGTGAAATTTGGGATTCGAACGGAAGGTTATTAGAAAGGAAATTGTTATCAGTAGAAGAAATTCAAATGATGTGGGAATTAAAAAAATTACATAATACAAAATATTGGGCAATTGCAGTCGATAAAATTTATCGCGATGACTTTCCGGAGGATCTTGCTTTATCAGATAGTGAATGGTTAAAGTTTGGCTTTGATGTTGAGGATGATGATGCCAGAAATGCAATTATTCAAGAATTAGAAAAAAGGAAGCTTCAAGTCACCAATTCAAGTCCAACCAATCTTGAGGTTAATCCTTATGGAATTAGTAAAGCAAAAGCACTAGAGAAGGTCTGTGAACGAATTGGTATAACTATGGAAAATGTGATGGCGATGGGTGATAGTTTAAATGACATTGCGATGATTACTAGTGCAGGAATTGGAGTTGCAATGGGAAATGCTCAGGAGAAGGTAAAAGAAGAGGCTGATTGGATTACAGTAACGAATGAAGAGGATGGAGTAGCAAAAGCCATTCAGCATTGGGTGTTTTCATAAGAAATATGCTTGCAAAGAAGGTTTTATATATATATTGCGAAAATAGTGAAAATATTTAGTTGACAGTCTAGTATAAATAATATATAAATAAAATATCAAATGATTAAAAACTGTGTAAAAATATATGGCTGGAGAAGAAGAGATGCCATAGTCATTAAAAACATGTTTTTTTATGTTTTTTTTGGCTATGGCTTTTGTTGTTTAAAAATCTATATTTTTTCATAGTCAATAGGAGGAAGGGAGAGTTTTTATGAGTTTTGAAAATTTGGATTCACCTAAGTTAAAGCGTTTTCAAAGGAAGATCACTCTTTTATCTGCTGCCGGCACATTTTTAGATGGCTTTGATTTAACCGTAATTGCTGTAGCCATGCCATTGATATTGAGTCAATGGGATGTTGGACCAGGTCTTCAAGGGTTGATTACTTCATCAGCTGTTATTGGTGCATTTATAGGAGCCATATGGTTAGGTAATTTGACTGATAAATTTGGTCGTAAAGCGATGTATGTAGTTGATTTGCTTGCATTTGTTGTATTTGCAGCTTTAACTGCCTTTTCACAAACAGCATGGCAGTTAATATTATTTCGTTTCCTGCTTGGAATTGGAATTGGTGCGGATTATCCGATCTCTGCAACCCTTGTTTCCGAGTTTAGTTCGACGAAAAGCAGGGGTAGGCATAGTACATTTTTAGGAGCCATGTGGTTTGTTGGAGCAGTTGTTGCCTATCTAATAGGAATACTTCTTATTCCACTTGGTCCAAGTGCATGGAGGTATATGCTTTTAGTTGGTGCCATCTTTGCTTTAATCGTTTTCTATTTCAGGGTTACCCTTCCAGAATCACCAAGATGGTTGGCGGCAAGAGGACGCGAGAAGGAAGCGGAAGAAATTATGCTGAAGATAACTGGACAAAAAGTTATTATTCAACCGTCTACACAGCCAAAACAAAAATTAACTGATCTATTTTCTAAAAAATTGTTTAAACGTACTTTCTTTGTCTGTAGTTTCTGGTTCTGTTATGCAGTTGCGTACTATGGAATCTCAATGTATACACCAACCATATTAAAACCATTTACAAACGGATCACAAATGATGACTTATATCGGATCTGGAACCATTAGTTTACTAGGTTTGGTCGGAGCGATTATTGGCTCTAATTTAGTAGAAAGAATCGGAAGAAGACCACTTATTATTACATCTTTTACAGGATTATCAATTGCATTAATTGTATTAGCACTGAATCCTAGTCCAACAATGGCATTTTTAGTTATTTTATTTAGTTTAGCTGTACTTTTTGCAAATATGGGTGGAGGTATCCTGAATTTTGTGTATCCAACAGAATTGTTCCCTACAAGTATCCGTGCAAGTGCATCAGGGTTGGCTACTTCCATTAGTAGAATAGGTTCGATCATGGGAATATTAGTTTTTCCAAATTTAGTTGTTGCATGGGGAAATAGTAAAGCACTTTGGTTCTTTGCTGTTATTAGTTTACTTGGGCTTGTAATTTCAGTATTGCTTGCACCTGAAACAAAAGGGATTAATCTTGAAGAAATTAATGATGAGTCACATCATTTAAAGAATCAATCAGTAAAAGGAGGAAAAAATGAAACATTGGCTTAGTACGTGGTCTATCGGTCAGAAGGGGACAATAAATGATTTTACTATCATAAAAGAAGCTGGATTTGATGGAGTAGAAATTTGGTCCGAGCAGTTAAGAGCAAAGGAATATATGGATTTTGCCCGGCAGAATGATTTGGAAATAGGAATGCATCTCCCTTTTCATGATTTAAACTTAGCTGCGCCTGATGCAGTAGTTTATGAAAGAGTTAAGACTGTTTTATTGGAGTGGATGGAAAGGTTAGCTAAATATGGCGGTCATCATGCGACTATACACGGTGGATATGCATGGTCTTCAGAAGAGAGAGAAGAAACCTTGCTACGTGTAGCAGAACGACTTCAATTTCTTCATGAGAAGTCTCAAAGCTTTAATGTAGAGCTGCAATTAGAAAATCTTATTCCAGACAAATTAAATTATTGTCACCATATTGCTTCTAATGTGAGTGAATGGATTAACTTATTAAAAGAAACACATGTAAAGGCATGCTTAGATATTGGTCATTTAGCAGTCATGGGTAATGATATAGAAGATACGATATTAAAACTAGGAAACTCCCTATCTGTCATACATTTGTCAGATAATGATAGAAAATCTGATTTACATTTGCTTCCCGGAGAAGGAGAAGATATTGGGGCAGAGTTAAGTGGATTATTGCAGAAATCCAGTTTTAATGGACCAATCGTTTATGAAATCAATCCTTATAAATATTCTTTACAAGAAATTGTGAATTACTTTTCTAAATTAAAAGAAACAAAAACAAATGTATAAGTAGCGGGAAGAGAAAAAAGAGAGGACCCAAGCTATTTTGAAAGCTTTATTTATTAAGGCTTTTAATAGCTTGGGATTTTTTATTGAATATGAAAGTATAAATTCTTTAAAGGGTATAAATGACGAAAGATGCCAGCGATGTCTAGCTCCAGCACTTATCGACTAGCGACTTCAGGACTCCTCCTTACGATAAGTTAACAACGATTCGCCTTTTAAGGTTCACCGTGTTTCCTTTATCTCAGTTGAAGTCCTTCCTTGAAAATTTGAACTACAATTTTCCTAGTACGTCGATGAGCAAGGCGTTTGCACTTTTCTTATTGCTATTTAAAGACGAATGGAGGAATCTGCATGGTTAATGGCTATATATTTGATTTAGATGGAACGATATATTTAGATAATCAACTAATTGATGGAGCGGCCGAAGCTATTCGGTGCTTAAGGGAGAGAGGTGATAAGATTGTTTTTTTAACCAATAAATCAATCTCTACCCGATATGATTATTTAACTAAATTGAATAATTTAGGAATTGGAGCTAATATACAAGAGATTATTAATTCAAATTATATTACAGCTAAATATTTGAAACAGCGAATGTCGAAAACGGATGCCGTATTTATTATTGGTGAAGAAGCACTTTTTGAAGAAATAGCAGATGAAAATATTACAATAACCGATGATCCTAAAAAAGCCAATTATGTGATTTTAGGTTGGGATCGAATGTTTAATTATGAAAAGATTAATAGTGCCTATCAGGCATGGGTACATAATCAGGCTACATTTGTTGCGACCAATCCTGATCGAACGTGTCCAGTATATGGTGGACAGATTCCAGATTGTGCAGCAATGATTGGAGCACTGGAGGGTGTTACCGGACAATCAATTGATCTAATAATGGGTAAACCATCGAAGTTTGCTGCCAATTTTGTTGTAAATGAAGTTTTAAAGATGGATCCAAGTAAATGTTTTATGGTAGGGGATCGTTTAGAGACAGATATACGTATGGGAAATGAAAATGGGTTAAATTCTGTATTGGTATTAACAGGTATAACAACTTTAGATATGATAAAAGAATCAGAATATAAGCCTACTTACACTTTGGAAAGCATTAAAGATATTGTTGATATGAAAAATATGATATCTAGTGGTTAAAGTAGAGGATATATAGTAAAGAAGGGTGATGTAGATGCTGGAAGTAATGAAGGATGTAAATATGGAAATGCTCGTAAAACTACTGATTTCTGCTTTATTAGGATTAACGATTGGACTTGAAAGAGAATTAAAAAGAAAACCTTTAGGACTCAAAACAAGTTTAGTTATCTCTATTGTTAGCTGTTTATTAACAATCGTATCTATTCAATCAGCTTATTCCTTTCCAGCATCACATTTCGCCAAAATTCAAATGGATCCTCTTCGATTGGCTGCACAAATCGTATCTGGTATTGGGTTTTTAGGTGCAGGTGTAATATTAAGAAAAGAGGATGATACCATTTCAGGTCTGACAACAGCTGCAATGGTATGGGGAGCTGCTGGAATTGGAATTGCAACAGGAGCAGGATTTTATATTGAAGCGATAGCAGGTGTTGTATTGCTAATAATAAGTGTAGAACTCATCCCTGCAATAATTAAATTGTTAGGTGTCCGTAAAGTGCGTTCGAAAGAAATCTCCTTAAGAATTCTTATTAAAAGGAGACAGGACATTGATGAAGTCATTCAAGAAATTGAGGCAAAGGAAATGACAATTGAACATATAAGAATAAAAGATTTAGAGAATGAATCCTATTTGTTAGATTTAAAGGCTAGAGTCAATTACAAAAAATCCACTACGGAGATTTACTATGGTGTATCAGCCATTGAAAAAATATCTCGTACTGAGATTAGTAGTTGAAGGGGCTGTCTTGCACTTTTCCTTCAAGACAGCCCCTTTCGCATTTTTTATTAACACTATTTAAATATCAAATTTCCATAAATTCGGATCTCCTGATGATATAGCTAAAGCACCAGCTTCAAGTCCTTGAAGAATCTCTTCTTTTGAACTAATTAATCCACCAGCAATAATTGGAAGATCGATTTCTTTAGTTAGTTTATCTATTATGCTTGGCATCAGACCTGGTAGTACCTCAATAGCATCAGGTTTACAGGAACGGCACATATCAATTCCTTTCTGAATTGCAGAACGATCAATTAAAAAAATTCGCTGGATGGTCATCAGCTTTTCTTCTTTTGCATATTTGATTAAAGAATTTTTAGTCGTAATGATGCCAGTAGGTTTCCATCTTTGTGCGATATATTTAATGGCACTTTTGGTATTGGAAAGACCTTCGATAAAATCAATATGAATAAAAACATGTTTATTTGCTTTATTGAGCTTTTCTAGATAATTCGTCATGTTCAGCAAATTTCCAGTTAATAAGAAGACAATGTTCGCATGACTTGAAATCGCTTTTTCAATATCCTCTTCATTTTTAATAGATGCAATTACTTGTGATTGAACTAAATCTACAATATTCAAAGGCACATCCCCCATTTTTTCCTTTAAATGATAAAAATCTAAGAATAAATACACTTTTCGAACTATATTTTTATCATATCATACCGTACCCTTATGAAGGGGATGATCTACTATAGTTCTTCTTTATTTTTCTGTTCTGATTAGAGAAGAAGAAAACAAAAAGAGACCAGTACAAAAAATAGAAGCAACTATACTTCTTTTCTTGTATGGTCTCTCTTATTCTCTAACCATAATATATACATTTACTTTAACATAGCAGGAAAATTGTTGTCTAGAATAAATTGAAGAATATTCTGTTTGTTAGAAGAAATAACATTTCACCCAGATTAGTAAATGGATATTTATAGAAATTAAAATAAGTGGTTCTAATTATTTAAACTCCTTATTATCCAATATCGTAACCGTTTCTTTAGCTGTTTTCCCTACTTTTTTTGTATGTTCAACCAGTCGAATGACATCCTTTGTGCATATTTTTGCACCTGAGACTAGTAATGGAACACCTAATGAATCAATTTTTAGTCCTCTAGAAAGAAATCCTCCAATGGACATAGGGAATGGAACGGTTGGAGAGGTGTTGGAGAAAATTATTTTTTCTTCTCCATTATTTTTTTCCTGTAGCAACAAGGTTAAATTTTTCAAAGCAGGGACAACCAACTTTTGATTCTTTCTTCCAAGTGTGTAAACAGGGTTTTTATCTTCGTCTGTTCCATGAAAAATTAATTTACCGAAATCAGATGAAGTTAGTTTATTAAAGTAAGGTATCTGTAAGATTTCTTCTTTTGTAAGGGTTCTGTCCGTAGGTAATTTATTAAGATGAAAGGCAGCTGCCATGGAAGTTGTATGAGTCCCGCCATAATCGTTGTAAATATAAATCACATTATCAACCTTCTTTATTTTTCTATTATGTATAACATCTCCATTTTTTAGCCAATCATGCAAAATGTATAATAAATATGTAATAGCAAAGGGCGTCATTTAATAAAATTGAATTTTTTTAAAACATATTTTAAGATGGATATGAACTTAATATTTCGATTTAAGAAGGTTTTTATATGCAAAGTTCTTTATTTGAAGAGAATAGATGTTTTCGCCTTTTTTGGACAGTTGTCATTTCGATTCTTGGTGGAACTATTTTTGTATTTATTCATCTTCCAATTCCTTGGCTTCTTGGTCCGATGACAGCTGTTTTCATCGCTTCAAGGGTGGGGAGGATTAAACCCTATTGGCCAGTCGAGTTAAGAAACGTAGGATTGGTCATTGTTGGTTACACAATTGGCTTGTCATTTACAAAAGATGCGCTAGTTAAAATCATTCACCAGCTCCCATCAATGCTATTGATGACTGTAATGCTTATTTTATTTAATGCTTTATTTGCTATGATTATTGCGAAGTTTACAGGGGTAGATTACCCTACGGTTTTAACGGGTTGTATCCCAGGGGGATTATCGCAAATCATCACGTTAGGAGAGGAGATAAAGGGAATTGATTTGACCATTGTGACCTTACTTCAAGTTACTAGATTAATGATGATTATATTTATCGTTCCTTTCCTTGTAATGAGCCCACTAGTTTCTGGCGGAGATTCATTTGATTTCACTAGTAAAAGTGGAAATATTGGATCAAATTGGGGAGAGCTTTTTCCGAATATCCTTTTGTTTGCGATTATCAGTGTGTTGTTTGCGTATTTAGGGAAAAAGGTGAAATTGCCAACTCCATATTTATTAGGTCCTGTTATTGCCACAGTTCTATTAAATTTAAATGGTTTTCATGGAGCTAGTCTCCCACCATTCATTACGGATATATCACAATTTTTAATGGGAGCCTATATTGGGCTTTTGATGAAGCCTGATCAATTGAAAAACAAATTAAAAATAATATCTTACTCAATTTTTAGTGGGTTAATATTAATTCTGGGTTCATTGGGACTCACACTTTTACTAGTGAAATTTCATCATTTTTCTCCTGCTACAGGATTTTTAAGTGCAGCACCAGGTGGGATGGATCAAATGGGAATAATCGCTCATGAAGTACATGCAGATCTTTCTATTGTTACAGGGTATCAGCTATTTAGGATCTTTTTTATTTATTTTATTGTCCCACCATTTTTAAAATGGTTTTTTGCTTTTCATGAACGAAGAAAATTGAAATCATCAGAGATAAAGTCTTGAAAGGAATTAAAGCATGAATCATTTTTCTTTTAAAGGAGTAGGGGTGAATATAAATATGTAAATGGTGTCAGGTTTGTAGACTTGACACCATTATTATCTACTCATTGTTTTGATCGATCTCTTGTTCATCTTCATTTAAATATAAATTTTCTGTTGTAGCAAAATCGACTGATAAAAGACTCATTTCTGGATCGATTCCATATAAAGTCTTAATGAAGGTATCCTTCTGATCGTCATTTTCTAGTTGTTTCTCCTTCATCTTAACCACCTTTTCTTTATAAGTTGTCATTTATAATATGCAGTTTCGAGATAACTATCCAAAAATTTTAATATGCCTTAAGGATTAGTTGAAAGATGAAGAAAAACAGGTAATACTTGTATATGGTAATGGCATGACTAATTGAAAAAGGAGAGCTTCATGTGGAAATTAATAAGATAACACCTGAACAATTAAATAAACAATTAAGCAAGGATAAAGAACTTTTTCTATTAGATGTTCGTTCTGTAGATTTATATAGTGAGTATCATATGGTTGGAGCAAATCATCTACCTAAAACAATTATTTTTGAGGCAGAAACCTCTAATAAATCAATTAATTCTTTGATTCCAAAGGATAAAGAAATAATCATCACATGTACGACTGGCAATTCAGCTATGAAATGTGCAAAAATATTGGCTGAAAGAAAGTATCATGTGACTGTTTTAGATGGTGGTATTAATGCTTGGAAGGATTTTAAGAATCTTTGATTTATCATTAAAATGCTACATTTAGTGTTTTTTTATAAAAAACAAAAGCAATATAACAATAACCCCTGTCACTTTTTTGGCAGGGGTTATTATCATATTATTATTCTGCTTTTTTTCTTCCGAAAACAAGTAAAGCGGATGAAATAATTAATAGTAAAACACCAATTAATAGCCATGTATACATATTGGTTGCTGTATTAGGTAGTGAATAATGGGAGTTTGCACTATTATTATTCGTGTTTGCGCCAGTTTGATTTCCTTTCCCTTTTTCAGAATCATTTCCTGGGGACGATCCTGGATCGTTTCCTGGTTTATTTGTTGTCGGTTTGTCATCATCTTTTTCATTTTCAAAAGTAATTTGCAGCTTTTCTATTTGCGCCACGGCAATGGTAAATTTGATAGGTTCTGGATTTAATACATATCCAGCAGGAGCTTTCGTTTCAATAAATTTGTAATCTCCAGGTCTGAGATTGGAAACCTTTAGTTTTCCTTTTGAATTTGTTTTAAGTCCTTTTTGAATGATATCACCTTTTGTAGTTTGTAGTGTGAATTCTGCACCAGCGAGCTTTTGCTGATGATTATCTTTATCGACTTTGTTCAATTCTACATCACCATAAATCAATTTGTTCGTAATGTCATAACCAGAGACAATTGATTCATATCCTTCAACACTATGTTCCTTCACCGAATAAACATATGCTTTTCCTTCTTCATCATACTTCTCTAAATCGGTAAAACTGTATTTCCAATTAGTGTCAGCTGTCACTACTTTCGTGTCGATTACTTTATCATTTTGAAGGAGGTCCACTTTGATCATTTTCGGACGATCTTTGAAGTCATCGTCTTTCCATGTCTTTGAGCCTTCTACGGATGTTTTTCCAACACGCAAGTTGGTAATGTCGTATCCGTCTACTGTTGATTTGTATCCTTCAATCGCTTCTTCTTCTACAGTGTACTTGTATGCAACTCCATTTTCATCATATGCTTCTAGATCTGTGAACTCATAGGTCCAATCGTTACTTGCTTTTATTTCCACTGAGTAGATAACTTTACCATTTTGAAGGAGGTTCACAGTAATAGACTTTGGACGGTCTTTGGAGTTATCGTCTTTCCATCCTTTTGTTACTGTGACTGATGTTTTATCAGATTTAGTATTTGTAATGTCATAGCCATCCACTTCTGATTTATACCCTGGAACACCTTGTTCTTTTACAGCGTATCCGTATGTTTTTCCTTCTGTATCATATTTTTCTAAGTTTGTGAAGTTATATTTCCAGTCAGTTTTTGCTGTGACTTCTTGTGTATCAATTACAACACCATTTCGAAGGAGATTCACTTTGATCATTTCCGGACGATCTTTGGAATTGTCGTCTTTCCATGTCTTTTTGCCTTCTACGTATGTTTTACCAACTCGTACGTTTGTAATGTCGTAGCCTTTTACTGTTGGTAGATAACCTTTTATAGGTTGCTCTTGAACAGTGTATTTATAAGCAACACCATTTTTATCAAATTCGTCTAAATCGATAAAGCTGTAATTCCAGTCAGAATCTGCTGTTACCTCCTTGGAATCTATTACCTTTCCATTTTGAAGTAATTCTACCGTAATAGAATTTGGACGGTTTTCTTCAGCGTTATCATCTTTCCATTTCTTCGTTCCAGACACTACGGTTTTTCCAACACGCAGGTTTGTTATGTCATAACCTTCGACTGTTGACTCATAACCTTCTACATGTTCTTCTTTAATCTTGTATTCATATGCCACACCGTTTTCATCGTAGGCTTCAAGGTCTGTAAATTCATACTTCCATCCCTCAGAAGCTTTTACTTTTACACTTTTAATTTCTTTTTCATTTTGTAAAAGATTAACTTTGACAGAATCTGGGCGGTCTTTTGATTCATCATCTAACCAACTTTTCGTTACTTCAACAGATGTCTTTTCAGAACGAATATTTGTGATATCATATCCATCAACTTTAGATTTATATCCTGGAACACCTTGTTCTTTCACAGTGTACTTGTATGATTTACCTTGTTCGTCATATTTTTCTAAATCTTTGAAACTGTATTTCCAGTTATCATCAGCTGTTACTTCTTTGGAGTCTTTTATTTTTCCATTTCGAAGTAAGTTTACTTTGATAGCATCTGGACGATCTTCTGAATTTCCATCTTTCCATGTCTTCTCACCAGAAATGTCCATCAATTCAATATTGGTGATATTGTTACCATCAACTTTTGAAATGTATCCATCTACCGGAGCTTCTTTGACTGTATAGTTGATTTTTTCACCATTTTTATCATACTTTGGTAATTCTTCAAATGTGTATTTCCAGTTATCATTAGCTGTTACTTCTTTTTCTTTAACAATGGTGTCACCATCTAACACTTGAACCTTGATAGATTTCGGACGATTTTTCGCATCGCCATCAATCCATTTTTTCTCTCCTGAAACATCGATGATTGCATCGTTATCAATGATAATTTCTGTTAGCTTCCCTATTTCAATCTTAATATTTTTCAATTCTGTTGCAATCTTATATCCTTTTGGTGATTGTATCTCTTCTACTTTATACTCTCCAAAAGGTACATCTGCTTCTGCAACACCTTCTGCATTCGTTGTTAATTCGAATTTTTGATTTGTTTCAATATTAGTTATTTTGAATGTTGCATTTGCTAATGTCTCTTTTGTTACCGCATCTTGCTTTATAATTTTCGCCGTGCCTGTTTGGCGTTTGTTTACAATCTTTATCGTTTTGACCCCTTCAGGCATCTCGGCATAAACAAGATTAATTTCTAATGGTGTTTCCGCTAAGTATCCTTCAGGCACCTTCTCTTCTAAAGTATACTTACCATATTTAAGACCAGTCCAGTGAAGTTTTCCGTCAGTATCCGTAGTTCCTTCACGAACGACTATTTCTTTATTACCGACTGTTGTTTTTAATACGAAAGCGACACCTGCCAACAGTTTGTTCGAACCGGCTTCCACTTTTTCAAGGATAAGCTCTCCTGTACCGCCTTGAGTAGGGCCGCCACCTGAGCTGATTTTTACTTCGACTGATTCTACTTTCGTTTTCGTCCCAACTATTTCATTATTTGACTTTACTTCAGCATTATTTGTTATATTAGTTGTATCTTTAGCTAGAATATAAGAAGAATACTTAACGATGTAAGTGTCTGATGTCTCTCCAAGAATTTTCAACTCAAATTTGTTGTCATTAACTGTTATATCATAATCTTTACCAGCAACTAAAGGCTCATTCGACCCTACTTTTGTAACTTTAATCGTATCTTCTAGTAAAACTTGTAAACTCTCATCTCCTAAGTCATCCGTTACGATTATGTCTGTTAACTTAGATTTTGATTTATTTACTTCGATTGTCCAATCTATCGTCCAATCATCTTTATTGTGTATGCCTGTTTTACTTAAAAACTCTCCTTGATTAGGTAATGAAACATGTGCTTCTAAGTTATGTGTTTCCCCATCACGTGGGATAAATTGTGCTTTGTTTTCATATATTTCATCGTCGTTATAGATCCCATCTTTATCGACAGTAATAAATTCTACACGATAGCTTTGATCAATTTTTCCTAAATTAATCTGTATTTCATTATTATCAGTTGTTATTGCGAGGTTTTCTGTTACATCCTCGCTAACGGTTATTCCACCATTTTTATCTATAGTAGTTTTATAGACTTTAACTGAACCATCTACTAATGCTTGATTTTCAGCAATTTTATCAATGAACTTTGCATCTTGTAAACTCAATTGGTTGTAGTTAATATCAACGGTCCAAGTAATTTCTTTTGTTTCATTATCTACTTTACCGTTTTTGACACCATTATTTTTCGTTTCATTATTCGGATCTACTCTGTCTTCAATTTCAAGTTTATGGTCCTTCCCATCATTTGTTTCATAGGACAAATGTAGACCATTAGTAAAGTTTGGTTTCGTTTCCTCACTGCCAAAATCATAAGTAAACTTAGTCTTATATTTGATTGTGTATTTTTTTGTGATATTTCCAAAGTCAATGACAAAACCTTCTTCGTCATCATTAACAGTAATTTTTGCATTACTATTTTCAGGACTGATACTGATCGAATCTGGAACTAGTTTTTGACCAGACCCTGGAAATTTATCTGTTAATATGAAGTTGCGTAAATCTTGTTCATCTGCATTTACAGTAATGGTCCAGTCGATTGTTTTATCTTTATAGTTGATTTGACCATGTTCTTTTTTACCAACTTGTTGGTAAACACCTTGGCTACTTTCTGCTGTCTTTCCATTTAATGAAACCTCATTTGTTATCTTACCATCGTTTGTAATATAGGCTCCATCTTTAGCCTTCGATTTGTACTTGAAAATAAAAGCTTTGTTGGTATCTTTCTTTAATGTGTACGTTACTTTATTTCCAACAATTTTGATATCGAATAAGTCTTCCGGTGCAATGGAAGTTTTTCCAATCGAACCATCGTTATTGAAAGAATCAATTTGCATTATCTCGATATTTTGAAATTCAAATGCATCATTTAAGGTTTTGTCACCAACCGTAAATGTAAATTCATCTGTAATCGTTTCTCCAGTTTTTAGCTCTTTTTCATTAAAATTCGCATGTACTGTCCACTCAACAGAACGATCCTTTTCATTAAATGCACTAGATGATTTTTCAAGTGATTTTGGACGTTCAACGGAAACAGATGTACCAGATTCTGCGGTGTTTTTATTATCCGAAACTAACTTTGCTGTATTTTTATACTGAGTGACGCCTTCTTTATCTTTTTCGTCTTCTTTGATTTTCGTTCTAAATGTAAGTTTATATGCTTTATTTGTATTGCCTAAATCTAACTCTAGTTTTTCTTCACTAGACTTATTATTAAACTTAACTTCATTATCTTTTTCTTTTACGACATTGCCTTTTAAATCTACTTCTACTTCCTTCAATTTAATGGAATCAACAATTAATTCTTGACCGGCTAATATTGGATCTTGAATAATTGCATTTTCTAACGATTCTCTTGATGTGTTAACAATTACAGTCCATTCAATTTCGTCTGCATTAAATGATCCACCAACTGGTTGTCCTGATTTGGCAATGGCTTGACCGTCTTTCGGTTTGACATTTATAGGGACTTTATCAGTCACTTTATCATTTACTTTAAATTCTAAAATATCTTCTGTAATTATTATCTTCTGTTCGTCCAAATGCGTTTCAACATAAAAGCGACCGTTAACATTTGGGTTATGTTCAATATGTTCATTAAAAGTAAACAGCACATTTCCATCTTCGGTTACTTTATATGTCCCAAAAACCGTCTGTCCATCTGTTAATTCACCATTAATCTCATTATAAATTTTTAGTTGTTCTGGTAATTGTAATTTGAATGTATCACCTGCAATATACTCATGCCCAGGAGGCAATGTCCACTCAAATTCAAGTTTTAAATCCTCTTCAGGATCAAGCATTTCCCCTTCTTGAATTACTGATCCATCAGCCTTTTTTAAGACTAGTGATCCTTTTTTAACGATATTTTCTTCAATTGGTTTTGGTTCACGCTTCTCTCCACCATTTAACACTTGAGTATGAAAGTTTGATTTAACTTCTTTATTTTGCGTTTCTTCTGTAGCAGTTCCTTCTGTCTCAGCTTTTGCCTTTTCTTCCTTATCGGCTTCTGTTTCAACTTGCTGTTGGGCCTTTTCCGATTCCGGTATAGTATCTGCCTGGAAAGAAACATGAATAACCTTTTCTTGTTTCTTTAATGTAAAAGGGATTGATACTTTTTCGTTGTCAGCAATTACTTCTTTATTAAAATTGGCTTGAATTGTCAGCTTTCCGTCAGGATTGGCAACTGCTTCTTCATTCAAAGCAATTATTACAAGTCCGTCAGTAGAAACATTGTAAGTACCGATGTCTACATTTCCGGATGTCAGTAACTTTCCATTTTGTGCTTTTGGAATCACTTGCGAAGGCAGTTTATACGAATATGTATCCCCTTTATTTACTTCCATATCTTTTAAAGACCACTCAAAGTTCAGATTCAACGATACATCCTTATCTGTCTGAAGATCCGGATTTTGATTTGAATCTATGACGGTGCCTTGTTCGTCCGTTATCGTTATATTAGTAAAGATACTTTGTTCTAATTCTTTAGCGATTGCCTTAAATGGGGATACTGAACTTAAAACTGTATTTGAAACTAGAACAAGTATAAAGGTGATAATTGAAAACTTTTTTCTCATATTAATATTTCTCCTCCTTATATAAAATAATTTTCATCCCGCAAGTTTGAGAGTTTAATATACTTTCAACAAGAGTTCATTATAAAAGGCTAAACTCTACATTTTCTTTACAAATCAATTTCACTGATTGGTAGAAGTTTCGTTCTAAAGTCTTTATAATAGGCATATATAGAATATTTGACTGAAACTGTAAAAAAATTAAGTAATTATTCTCTTTATTTCTGGTTTTTATTCATTTCTTGCTTTTTAATGGGAAAATAGCTTGAAAAAAATGAATTTTAGTGTGGGGATAGTAAAAACCTAGTAAACTAAAAAAGTACATCGTCTCTGAAGGTTGTAATCAATACAAATTAGCATTATATAGTAAATAATTTGCCTTTGTCAAAAAATGTTTTCTTTTTAAAATAAAATATTATGATAATATTTTGAAAACATCGGAAGGAGAATGAAATGAAAGCAATTCTTGTCGATGATGAAGTTCTTGCCTTGGGATATTTGGAAAAATTATTAATTCAAATTGATTCAACAGTGGAAATAAGGAAGTTTGTTGATCCATTACTTGCAAAAGAAGAGATTCTTAAAAACGTGGTCGATGTCGTATTTTTAGATATTAATTTGCCAGAAATGAATGGAATTGAATTAGCTGAGCAGTTAATTGAAGGGAAACCAGATTTACCGATCATTTTTATTACAGCGTATAGAGACTACGCGATTAAGGCATTTGAAATAAATGCTTTAGACTACCTTGTAAAGCCTTTTACAATGGAACGACTAAGTACAACGTTAAATAGGATTCAAAAACAAATTGATCCGAACAACGAGCTAAACATTCAGCAGAATGGAAAATTATACTTGACCCTATTTAATCAGGTTTCATTGAAAAGGGATGATGGGACAGAGATAGAACTAATCTGGCGAACGAAAAAAACAGAGGAGTTATTTTTATATTTATTATCACATAATGGGAAATTCGTTCGAAAATCCTTCCTTGTTGAAATTCTTTGGCCAGATAATGAAACCGAAAAGGTATATTCTTATCTTTATACAGCTATTTATCATATTAGAAAAGTAATTAAGGAGTATAGTGATTTTTTGCAATTGAAAAATACGGCAGACGGCTATACCCTTTTGTTAAATAATGTAGAGCTTGATACAGTAAAGTTTGAAAAGAAAATGAATAACATTCCAGCTATCTGTAAGAAGACAGAAGCATTATACGAACTGGCACTAACTATTTATACAGGTGAGTATTTACAGGAGTATGACTATTGGTGGGCAGAAGCAGAACGTGAAAAATTAAAAAAATGGTGGATTTGGGCTTCTTATCAGCTTGCTAATTGGTATTATAACGAGAAGAAAATAGAAAAAGCATTAAAAATATTTTTGCTTATTTCTGAACGTCTACCTGAAGAGGAAGATGCTAGTTTAAAAGTGATGCAAATATATGAAGCAACAGAGAACTTCTTATTGGTCGAGCAGCAATATGATCAGCTGAAGAGCTTTTTAGAAACTGAGTTAAATATAGAACCAAGTTCACATATAGAAGAATGGTTTAATCGTTTTCAAAAAAGAAAAGAAGCGATAAAAAATATTTAGTTAAAGCTCTATTATAAAATTTATCGTTTTTAAACAGAAATTTTTAGGTTAAAAAGGAGAGCTCCTAGTGATAAAATGGCTTGGATATCTTTTACTTATATGTGGTATATGCTTAATTGCTGTCTTTATGTTTCAATTTTTTCATAGTGAACATTCACAAAAAGACGCATTGGATGAGGCTAAAGCTAAAATTCACACTTATCAAACGAAAAAACTGGATGATCTAAATAATATTGCGAAATCCTTTCGTGCACAACAATATGAAGCAATTGCAACGCTGGAAATTCCAAAGCTTAATAAAACATTACCAGTTGTCGAGGGCGCAGATGAAAAGGCATTAGATAAAGGGATTGGTCACTTATCTCAATCTGTTTTTCCAGGTCAGGGAGATCAAATTGTATTTTCAGGCCATCGTGACACTGTATTTAGGGACTTTAATAAAATTGAAATTGGAGACGCCTTTATTGTTCATATGCCGTATGGTACCTTTAAATATAAAATTAAGAAGACAAAAATTGTCAAAGAAGATGATCAAACGGTTATTCGGAAAATGGGAAAAGAAGAACTCGTAGTAACAACCTGTTATCCATTTTATTATATTGGAAATGCCCCTAAACGATTTATTGCTTATGCGTATTTAGATAACGAATAGAAGGAAGGTTAATAACATAGAGCCAATTGAAAGTGGCTTTCGGTTTATAAGACAGTAATTCTAGTAAATGGATTGAGAAGTACTTCCTAAATTGCATAGAAACAAAAAAATCGAGTTTCTTAAAATTTTCAGCAAGAAAAAAGGGTCTGTCCTAAAAGCAAAGAACAGACACTTTTGGACAGACCCTATTTTTATTGGATAGTATTTATCTTTTAAACTTCTGAATAAGTAGATTTAAATCTTCAGCAAGAATGGCCAAGGAGCTTGCATTTACTGAAATTTCTTCAATCGAGCTGCTCGATTGCTGAAGCGAGGCAGAGGTTTGCTCTACTCCTGCTGCTGCTTGCTCTGAGACGGAAGCAATATTAGAAATCTCTTCAGTGAGCTTTTGATTACTTTTTTCAATGTCCTTAATATCCTCCGATATTTCTTCCATTTTTCTATTAACATGAACGATGGAGCTGGTTATTCTTTCGAAGGCTTTACCTGTTTGGCTAATTTGCTCAGTTCCTTGTTCAACTTCCTCATAGCTGTTAAGCAATGAATTCGTTACATTCGCTGTTTCCTGCTGGATACTTGTAATGATATTGGTGATTCCAGAAATGGAGGAGTTCACTTGCTCGGCTAATTTTTTTACTTCACCTGCTACTACAGCGAATCCTTTTCCATGTTCACCTGCTCTTGCAGCTTCGATGGCAGCATTGAGTGATAATAAATTGGTTTGCTCTGAAATCTCTTTAATAACTTGGATGAGCTGAGAAATATTTTTTGTATGCTCATCAAGTGCTTTTACCTTATGTACAGAATCTTTAACAGTATCATACATTTTATTTACTTTTTCAATTGATGCTTCCATAGCGTTTTTCCCTTGTACAGTAAGGGATAATACATCCATTGCTGTTTGTGTAATCTGTTGACCATTATGATTCGTATGAGATATTTTCTCTGAAAAAGTATACATAGCTTCTGATAATTCTGAAGCAGATTTTGCTTGAACTTCTGCACCTGCAGATAATTCTTGCATGGTTGAGACCATTTGTTTGCTTCCTTCAGATACTTGATTTGCTGATTGAGTTAATTCTTCGCTTTGACTTGAAACGGTTTCCGAAGCTGCTGCAATTTCTGTTACAAATATACGAAGCTGTTCATTCATGGAATTAACTGAGTGAATCAGCTGACCAATTTCATCCTTTGATTTTGTTGGAATATCCTCGTTAGATAAATCTCCAGAAGTGATTTGCTTCATCCGATTGACGATTTTTAAAATTGGTTTAGTAATAGAGCGTGAGACAATGAGTGAAATAACAATTGATAATACAGTAATGATAATTAATAAAAATAGACTATGATTTAACGCTTTTTGTCCAGCATCGATAGCAGTTGTTCCGCTAGCATTTATCGCTTCTTCTCTTTGATCAGCCAACTGCTGAAAACCAGAAAGAATTTGTTTACCGGTAGGCTCTACCTCGGTTTTAAAGTTTTCGATTGCTTTTTCTTTATCTCCAGAATCATATACTTGAAAAACCTTTTCTTCAACAATCTTCCTCCACTCAATACTTTTATCGATTAAATTTTTAGCCTGTTTTGAGTTGGATAATTGTAACACTTCAGTTTGAATCTCTTTACTTAATGAAGTATATTGATCAAATTCAACTTTGTAATTTACTTCTCCAAATAATATATATGCCCTCGCAGCTGAAATTCTTTGAGATAAATTATATTTCAATCTTTCATCAGCTGTTAGTAGCGGTAGTTGATTTGAAATTACATTTTCTGATTGTTTTTTATTCTTTAATATTGAGTAATAATTAACGCCACCTAAAATTAAACAGAAAACGACAATAACGCTAAAACCACCTAAAATCTTCCCTTTTAAACTCCGCAATCTATATTCTCCTCCTAGTTGCAAAATATAATATAGTATAATTTGTGGAAAAAATTTCCGCGACACCTATATTACCATATTTTTCTGGTTGCAAATATAGATATTTTCTTACGATTGCATCATGTTTTTTCGTATGGAATGGGCGGTTTCCTCTAATATATATACAACTGGTATTTGAGTAGTGATATTGGCCTCACCTAAAAATACCTCTGTTACATAATAAGCGATGTTGATATCAGACATTCTTGCTAATGTACAGTTTTTGCTATTAGTAATACTGATAATTTTACTGCCTTCTCCTTTTAATAGACTGGCAAGGTTTAACGTAAAATCTGTTTCTCCTGATACAGATAGGATAATTGAAATGCTATCTTTTAATTCCCTACTGTTAATCGGATAAAAGGGATCCTTAATAAAAGAAGAAAATTTACCTAAGCTTGAGAAGTATCTTGCACCAAACTCCGCAAGAATACCTGAACTACCTGTTCCAACAAAGATAACTTTACTAGACTTTGCTACTAATTCCGCGGTTTCTTGGATATAAGCTTCGAAATTACCCTTCATCGTTCTTTCGACAAATTCAGATAAATAGTGCTTAGTAGATTTTAAGTTGGCTTTCTCTTTACGATCTAAGTGAAGCTTAAGTTTTACTTTAAATTCAGAAAATCCCTCACAGTTTAATTTTCTGCAAAACCTCAAAATGGTTGAGGTTGAAACATGGGTAGCATCAGCAAGTTCTCTAATACGCATATAGATAACCTTATCACTATTTTTAGTAATGTAATTATATAGTAGAATCTCTAATTCATTAAATGCCGAAATGGCTTCATTAGTAAACAAATCCTGTTCCCTCCAAAACACTTATTTGTGTATAAAATTCTGATAATTAATCATACCACGATGATAGGAATAAAAAAACAGGTTGTTTTTTTTATGTAACAAATTCCATTGAGTGAAAAATGGAACTAATTAAAAAATTCTTATTACACAGAAAATGAAAACGCGTACAATTTGATGTAAGAGGAGGGATAAGATGAATGACATAGGAAACATATGTTTTCCTCAAAGTTTTTTATGGGGATCAGCATCTGCGGCATATCAAGTGGAAGGTGCTTGGAATCAAGAAGGAAAGGGCCCTTCTATTTGGGACACTTTTTCTAAAATACCAGGAAAAACGTTTCAACAAACAAATGGTGATATAGCAGTTGATCATTATTACCGTTATCGTGAAGATGTAGCATTGATGGCTGAAATGGGATTAAAAGCGTACCGATTTTCCATTGCATGGAGTAGAATTTTGCCTCAAGGAAGGGGTGAAGTCAATGAAAAAGGCCTGCAATTTTATGATGACTTAATTAATGAACTTTTAAAAAATAATATCGAGCCAATGATAACGATATATCATTGGGACGCGCCTCAAGCATTAATGGATTTATATGGAGCATGGGAATCACGAGAGATGATCGCCGATTTTGATCAATATTGTACGATCCTTTTTAAACGTTATGGGGATAGGGTAAAATATTGGATTACGTTAAATGAGCAAAATGTTTTTATTCAATTAGGGTATGGAGCGGGGTTACATCCTCCTGGGGTTCAACATATTAAACGAATGTATGAAGCCAATCATATTGCAAATTTAGCAAATGCAAAAGCTATTCAATCATTTAGAAGATTTGTACCTGATGGAAAAATTGGACCCAGCTTCGCATACGGACCTACTTACCCTTTCAGCTGTAATCCAGATGATATATTAGCATTTGAAAATGCAGAAGAATTAAACAATCATTGGTGGTTAGATATTTATTGCTGGGGAAGATACCCGATATCAATGTGGAAATATTTAGAGATGAAGAAGCTTACTCCGACGATTAAGGAGGGTGATTTTGAATTATTGGCTTATGGGAGGCCAGATTTTATTGGTGTAAATTATTACCGTACAGCGACTGTGGAGAAATATGCAACAGATCATGTCATTAACAAGGCAACTATGAATACGACAGGAAAAAAAGGGACATCCGGTGAACATGGAATCCCCGGACTATACAAATCAAAGAAAAATCCCTATTTGGAATCAACGAATTGGGATTGGGAAATTGATCCGGAAGGCTTAAGAATTGGCTTAAGGAGAATAGCCAATCGTTATCAATTGCCGATTTTAATTACAGAAAATGGTTTAGGTGAATTCGACACAATAGAGGAAAATGATCAAATAAATGATGATTATCGAATTAGTTATCTTCGTAAGCATATAGAGGCTTGTCACAAGGCTATAAATGATGGAATAGAAATACTTGGCTATTGTACATGGTCTTTTACCGATTTATTAAGCTGGCTAAACGGTTATCAAAAAAGATACGGATTTATTTATGTAGATCGAGATGAGCATAA
The DNA here is from genome assembly GCA_018333075.1 of Heyndrickxia sporothermodurans. Classification (GTDB taxonomy): domain Bacteria; phylum Bacillota; class Bacilli; order Bacillales; family Bacillaceae_C; genus Heyndrickxia; species Heyndrickxia sporothermodurans_A. Next base: position 111,196 of record BORH01000004.1, read on the forward strand.
TGAAAAAGATTTAAGACGAATAAAAAAGAAGAGCTTTTATTGGTATAAAAAAGTCATCGCTTCAAATGGTGAATGTTTAAAAAAGGAGGAGAACGAATGAAAAAAATTCTACTTGTATGTGCAGCAGGTATGTCTACCAGTTTACTAGTTAATAAGATGAAGGATGCTGCTCTAGAAAAAGGGATAGAAATCGAGGTTTTTGCTCTGCCAGTATCTGAATGTGAAAGTGTAGCAGACGAAGTCGATGTTGTCCTACTAGGTCCACAAGTCAGGTACCAGAAACCACAGGTTGATTCAATAATTGCTGGTAGAGTACCTGTAGAAGTTATCGATATGAGAGATTACGGTACGATGAATGGAAAGGCTGTATTAGAAAAGGCCATCAATCTGATAAGCTAATTTATTTATTTTTCATTGGTGCTTTAAATAATGTCTTTAAAAGAGGCTCCAGAGTTACAGAACAAAGGGAATTATGGGAAATAAAACCATCGATAAAATTATTTATAGGGGGAATTTTATATGGGGTTTATGTCTACATTTGAAAGATTTGCGGAAAAAGCATTAGTTCCGGTTGCTTCTAAACTGAACTCTCAACGGCATATTGTGTCCATTCGAGATGCATTCATTTTAGCTTTTCCTATTACATTAGCAGGTTCATTGATTGTTCTACTAAATTTTGCAGTATTAGCACCTGATGGTTTTATTGCAAAAATATTATTCCTTCATAAGCTTTTCCCGCAATTAGCCGATTTGCAGCAAGTATTTTCACCGGTACTAAACGGGTCAGTCAATATATTATCGATGTTTATTGTTTTTCTTGTTGCAAGGAATATGGCCATTTCTCTTAAAGCGGATGAATTGCTTTGTGGATTAACAGGTTTATCGACGTTTTTCATTATTTATCCTCCATATAAAGCAGTCGATGGAGGCAATTTTTTAACGACTCAATGGGTTGGTGCTCAAGGTTTATTTGTTGCCATAATTGTTGGGCTCATTGTAGGAGAATTTTTTAGTAGATTGTCCAAATCGAAACGATTGCAAATTAATATGCCTGCATCGGTACCACCAGCTGTTTCTCGTTCCTTTAAAGTGTTATTTCCAATCATGATTATCACTGTTGTGTTTGCGATTGGAAACGCTATCATCAATGCGATCTATCCAAAAGGTATACATGAATTAATTTATGCAGTTCTTCAAACACCATTAAAGCATCTAGGCACAAATATTGTTTCACTTGTTGTATTAGCAATTGTGTCTAATCTATTATGGGTATTTGGGATTCATGGTCCGAATACAATTGCCGCGATTCGTGAAGCGATGTTTGCAGAAGCTAATTTAGATAATTTGAATTATGTTGCAGCCCATGGGTCTGCTTGGGGGGCGCCATATCCAGTTACATGGGCGTTAAATGATGCCTTTGCAAATTATGGCGGTTCAGGAATGACATTAGGATTACTCATTGCTATATTTATTGTTGCCAAACGAAAGGATTATCGTGATATAGGAAAGCTTTCTATTGCACCGGGGCTCTTTAATATTAATGAACCAGTAATTTTCGGACTTCCAGTGGTGTTAAATCCCATTTTAATTCTTCCGTTTATCATCGTACCAGCAGTTAATATTATTATTGGTTACTTGGCGATTATTACTGGACTGATTCCTCCAATTGCTTATTCAGTACCATGGACAACTCCCGGACCACTCATTGCATTTTTAGGTACAGGTGGTAACTGGCTTGCATTAATCATTGGTTTTGTCTGTTTAGCTGTTTCTACCCTTATCTATTTACCTTTTGTAATAGCAGCTAATAAAGCTACTGGGACTACTTATAGTAGTGGTACCGACTCTGAAAAAACAGCATAAGGTAGGATGATTATGAATCAATATCATGTTCAATTTTTATGCGGACAAATTAAATTCGTGGAAGACTTTTTCCAGAATTATCAGGATGAGAAAGTCATTACTACTGTTAAAAAAATAAATAAAATTAAGGCAGAAATTCAAGTAAGTACAGTCTTATCAATAGATGAAACTATTAACCATTTAAAAACCATTTTTAAGCAATCCTCATATGGGTCTGCATTGCATTTTACTGTACAGTAATAGATACACAAATATAAGTTGTTGTAAGTAATGAATAAATAAAGGGGAATTTTCTAAAAGGAAGGTTCCCGCTTTAGGATATTTAAGCTGATAGAAGGGTGTAAAAAATCAATATTGATGTGAATTCTTGAGCAAATAGAAAAAGGATGTAGATGAAAAATGGAAGGAATAGAATTAATAGCCTTTAATATGATCAGTCAAGTAGGAATGGCCAAAAGTATGATAATGGAAGCTCTGTATGCTGCAAGAGAAGGGAATTATGATGAAGCAGAAAAGAAACTTCAGGAATCACAGAGCTATTTAAATGATGGGCATAAGGTACATCATAAATTAATACAAGAGGAGGCATCAGGAAAACAGCTTCCTTTTTCAATATTAATTATGCATGCAGAAGATCAAATGATGAGTGCTGAAACAATTAGTGATTTGGTAAAGGAAATGATACGGATGTACCGGGATATTCATCAATTAAATGAAAAGTAGTTTTTTGAACTGGAGGAGGCAAACATGGCAAAAGGAATCAAAGTAGTAACAATTGGTGGAGGATCAAGCTATACACCTGAATTAATAGAAGGATTTATTCATAGATATCACGAGCTTCCTATTCGTGAGTTATGGCTAGTCGATATTGAGGAAGGAAAAGAGAAGCTTGAAATTGTCGGGGCTCTTGCCAAACGGATGGTGGAAAGAGCAGGAGTTCCGATAGATATCCAATTAACGATTAATAGAAGAGAAGCTTTAGAAGGTGCTGATTTTGTGACGACTCAATTTCGAGTAGGCTCACTTGAAGCCCGTGCAAAGGATGAAAGAATTCCTTTAAATTATAATGTGATTGGGCAAGAAACAAATGGACCTGGTGGGTTATTTAAAGGATTACGAACAATACCTGTTATTTTAGAAATTTGTAAGGACATTGAAGAACTGTGTCCAGATGCATGGTTAATTAATTTTACCAATCCAGCTGGTATGGTAACAGAGGCTGTTCTACGTTATAGCAATATTAAAAGGGTTGTTGGTTTATGCAATGTCCCTATCGGAATGAAAATGGGAATTGCCAAAGCAATCGATGTAGACGCTAGTCGAGTCCATATTGATTTTGCCGGGTTAAATCATATGGTATTTGGTTTAAATGTATATTTAGATGGAGTAAATATTCTAGATAAAGTCATTGATGAGATGACTAATCCTAAAAATGAAATGACGATGAAAAATATTTCTGGTCTGGCATGGGAGCCAGAGTTTATTAGAGGACTTGGTGTTATCCCATGTGGATATCATCGCTATTATTATAAAACGAGTGAAATGCTTGCAGATGAACTAGAATCAGCTCAAACATTAGGAACGAGGGCGGAAGTCGTCAAAAAACTAGAAGCAGAACTATTTGAACTATATAAGAATCCTGATTTAGATTATAAGCCTCCGCAATTAGAAAAACGTGGCGGTGCCTATTATAGTGATGCGGCTTGTAGTCTGATACATTCTATTTATAATGATAAACAGGATATTCAGACGGTTAATACGCGAAATAATGGAGCGATTGCAAGTATTCCGAATGACTCTGCTATTGAGGCAAATTGTATTATTACCAAAAATGGTCCTAAACCGATTGTTGTAGGAGATTTACCAGTCGCAGTAAGAGGTCTTGTCCAGCAAATTAAATCTTTTGAAAGAGTAGCAGCTGAGGCGGCAGTGACAGGTGACTATCAAACTGCCCTTTTAGCCATGACAATTAATCCGCTGGTTCCATCAGATAAGGTGGCAAAGCAGCTTTTAGATGAAATGCTAGAAGCGCATAAAGTGCATCTTCCGCAGTTTTGGATAACACCATAATTGTATGTCTGGTGTTCAATAGAATACAATATATTATTTTGAAGCTTTAAAACAATAATAAGTGAATATATACAATGTGAAAAACATAAAAAATTATTATAGGCATGGATTCAGTTAAATATACTGTCTCCATGCCTGGATGTGTGTAGAATCAGGTTTATTTTAGAAGTTCCAATTATTCATACATTAAATTGATTCCTCTTTTTCTGATATACCATTTTAGTTTATTTCTATTTCAATGATTTTCGATAAGATGAATATGCTTTACTAGTTGCTTTAGGATACTCTGTTTTGTCCCATTTATGATCCCTACTCATTTCTTTATCGCTTAGGAGAAAGTAATTATAGCGTTTTACTTGCTTATGATTAGAGGTAATCGGGTCGTCCCATGTTGTATCTACGTGATAATAGGATTTTCCGATTTTAACCAAATTCCAAGCATGACTTTCCCAAGAATGACCACTCTTAGCTTTACCGACAACGAGGTAGTTTGGTATCTTTGCCTTATTAAGAAGTAATTTCATTGCGTCCGCATAGCCTTGACAAACACCAGTCCCTTTAATTAAAACTCCGTATGCATTGTACCTATTGGCCGGAACCTTTCCTTTTATATAATGTACATAATCATATTTTGTATGATTTACGATATAATCATGGAAATATTTTATTTGATCAACCTTTTTCTTTTTTGATTTTGCCCCTTTAAGGATCGCATTTACTTTTTTATTTAGCTGTTTTATTTGAGTATTAATCGTTTTGGATGATCCCGTATATCCTAATTCTAACAAACCATTTGTCCAAAGAGTTATCTTAGAATAATCAATATAGAAGATTTCAGGATGATCCTCTGTAACCTTATGTAATACAGCAAACACTCTACTATTATATTTAACCTTTACTTTAGACTTTTGAGACTGTAAAGCCTTGTAAATGACTTGATAATTAGAATCCTTTGTCAAATCAACAGTCTTTGCAAAAGTAGATTCATAAGGAAAAAGCAGACTCAACACCATGGCCAAAACCATTAAAACCTTCTTCATCTCTCTTTCCTCCAATCTAACACCTCTTTATCCAAATTATACATATTACTAGAATAATATTAAAGTGTCAGGCACCTTAAAAAGACATTAAATGATATTTTCCACCCCAGATGGACATAAATTTTATAAAAAGTTAGGGAAGGAGATAAGGGGAAGATGTCGAATGATGTATATAATACGTTTTTATTAATTGTGCTAAAGTTCAAATTTTAATCCTTAATTTTTCACTTCCACTTTCCCCATTAATATTAATTATTTATTTTTTCCAAATAGTAACTTTTATAAAGAAATCAAATTTGCTTCTATTGTTTAATGTATGATCGTATTCATATTTGTGAATAAATCATTTTAAGTAACAATAAAAAATAGGTGTACTGCACCAGAACAGGAGTGATTAGATTGCCACGTAAACCTCGAAAATGGTATAGAGGGGCGAAGTATCATATTACTAGCAGAGGGGTAAGAAAAAGTAGTTTATTTTATGATGATCAGGACCGTTACAAGTATTTAGAACTATTAACAGAGGCAAAGGAGAGATTTCCTTTTTTGTTATACACATTTTGTTTAATGACTAATCACATTCATTTACAAATTGAAACTATAGACCATTCTCCAAGTGATATTATGAAACTTTTGCATACGAAATATGCTAAGTACTTTAATAAGCGCTATGACTTTTCTGGACATGTATTTGAAAGTCGATTTGGTGCGGAATTAATTGAATCACTAGAGTATGAAATAGAGGTTAATAAATATATTCATTTAAATCCTTTGAGAGCGAAAATTGTAGATCGTTTGAGTGAATACCCATGGAGCAGTTATCCTTTCTATCTTAAAGGGGATGACCATCCTTTAGTAGCTACTAGTTATATTCTTTCATATTTTTCAGATCCTCCTATTAAGAGTTATCATGAATATATCCAATCCCCTAACTGTTATCTCTATCTTTTACCAAATGGAAAACTGGTTTATCTACCAAAGGAAAAACAATTGATTCAGGAATTCATAGGAACTTCAAATTTGTTAGTAAGAAAAAATGTAGTAGGTAATAAAAGGGATTCTGTTTTTCTTAGTAGGAGAATGAATGATTCATGTTAATTCTAATTAAAAGAATAATAGAGGTGATAGCAAAATAAATAACCTTATTCTCTTTCATTTTTCATAATTGCTATCAAGTTGTTTATCAGTCTTCTTTTTTGTTTTTCTGGATATTTTGATAGTATGTGGAGTTCATTTGAAAGATCGGGTTCATCTTGAAATAGATTATGAACATCTAGTACTTTTGCTGTGGTGAAATGGTCATTAATATCCTTCGGATGAAATTCCTTTCCATCTTGTTCCCCTTGAATTAAAAAGATAAGCTGCTCGTTTGAAAGATGGGTCACTTTAATAAAATCCTCTAGAATTTCTGCGGGAATGGCTTGTTTTCCAGTCTCCCATTTAGAGATTTCAGATTGTTTTCTCCCCATTATAGCACCTAATTCTTTCTGGGTTAAATTTAACTCATCCCGAATGATTTTTAAACGAGTATGAATAGACATATTAAACACCCTCATTGCATGAATAATATATTCTGTATTGTAATACTAATATATATTCTAATTCGGAATATTTCAACAGTTTGATGTTAATATATTTTACAATTATACTAAATATTAGCTTTTTTCTAGTAATAAAGTAATGGAGGGTAAGTATGAAGGATGTACGTTTTCATTTCCGAGAAATAGTGTTCCATGGTCCAAAAGTTAATGGTGATTATCAATTAATCTGTCATGGTAAGTTAGTAGGTGAGGGAATGGTAAAAATTCTTTCCTTCTTTCATTTCCACCACGCACTTCAAAGTAGTTCTTCATCTTTGCAGCAAGCATCAGTTATCCCTATTACACCACTACAAGAATGGACTTCAATTAATATTCGTGTATATGACGATAAGGAAGAGATCTATTGGGATTTGGAGCTTGTGGTAGATTTAAATATACATCGTATACTTATTGAAACGAAGCAGAAGCTTTCTCCACCAATGGTTTCTAGAATACTGTCATGTATTGGTATAAAAAACGGTAAGGAAATTCTTTATTTAACCTCAAACATACACATCCCTAGAAGAAAAAAATTAAAAAATCGTCATAACTCATAATGATATAGTCATAGATTGTAAAACTATTTACAATCTATGACTTTTTTATAACCTTATAAAACTAGCAATCCAACTATTCTAATCAATTCAAAAGTATATGAGTCCATTTTACCACTGGTTTCTACCTATTCAAAATTTTCTGTTTACTTTATTTGAAATACTTCATTTCATGTCCACCCACAGTGGAAAAATTCACTTGATGTCCAGAAAGGTGTCAGGCACTATGTTCGGCACTATGTTCAACTGTGATCATAATAGCTTTTGTGTGATTCGATGATTGATTGGGCGATTTGTAGCGCTTTTGTGTTTTGAGTTGTTTTTATGAGATAGTGAAATAGTTTTTTTTCGTAATGGTCGATAAGAATGGTGTAGCCGCTATTTCGAAAATAGGGTAGTGCAACTTCTTCGATTAATTGATAGTATTTTTCCTCTTCTTCCTGAATGGCGTGTAGGTGTAATTGGAAGTAGAAAGGAGGTATGTTTTTTTGTTCTTTAGCTATTTTAAGTCCTTTATATGTATGTGCTAGTAGTTCAGCTTTAGTTAAGAGTTCTCCTTTTATGGCGTTATTAATATAACCATCTAGAAACATAGTGTAAAAGGGGTCTGTCTCATCTACTAGTTTTAGAGCTTGTCCATAGAGTGTGAATGCTTCAACAAACTTCTTTCTTCTATGATATTCGAAAGCAAGGTTATAAATAAGCTTTGATTTCCGGTCATTGGCTTGACAGGTATCACACATTTTAATTAAAGCCTCGTATTTTTCTTTCGTATCAATAAAATCATGCAGATCTCGAGAATTTAGTTGGACCAGCATCATTGTTTCGGTATCAATAATTCTGAGTACATTCAATGTTTTTTGAAAATATGCCAGGGCTTTTTCTGCATAGTAATAGGATGCTATATTCGAATGTATGGAATGATGCGCTAGGGCAAGATGGTAATAATACTCGTTATGATGATAGATAGAGTGATCAATGCTTGTAAGTATATTAATACACTCTCTATATTGTCCTGTTAAAAAATAATAAATACCTAAGATATGTTTCAAATAGTTATGTTCAAATGGTGTCAGGTGTAGTTTATTATTTTGAATATCGTTGATCGTTTCATTGGCTTTATCTGCTTGGTTCATAAATAAAAAGTATCTTGTTAGAATTAGTTTATAGGAAGCTTGAAAATCAGGAAGGTCCTTTAATGGTTCATTTTCTATTTCTGCTTTTAATCGATTAGCCTCTTCTAAATGCTGTAAAATTAATATGTTTTGCCATTCATTTAATTTTTCCTTCAACAGATGATATTTTTTTATCTCCTCTTTAATATCAATCTGCAGACGCTTCGCTAAAAGGGTAATCATTTCTTTAGAGTATTCAGTAATCCCTCGCTCAATTTTGCTTAGATGAGTAATAGAGCAAATTCCTTGAACAAGCTCTTTTTGGGTGATACGGGATTTTTCGCGGTAAAATTTAATGATTTTTCCTTCCATATTAATCTCCCCCCTACAAAAGAATGTTTTTCTCACCATTATAGCAAAGTAATAAAGCCCTCAGAAATATAAATTTTTTCTGAGGGCTTTCAGATTGAATTAGTTTTTAGTTTCTAAGCCGATTAAGCGTAGGAAATACTCGATACCTTTATTTCCAATTTTTTCTTTTGGCTGTTTATTCTCCAGTGCATCAGGACCCTTCGCTAAGAAGTTCTTCTCTACTAAACGAACGTCTTTTTCATCAACAACACCATCTTGGTTAATATCTTCTTTTACGATTGATTTGTCCTTTATGCCATAAGCATCTACAACAAGCTGAATATCTTTGATATCAACCACTTTATCACCGTTAATATCTCCAGCTAAGTTCTTATTTGGTAAAATCCTAATAAATTGGCCTAGCAGCTCCCCATCTTTTTCTTTACCAGGAATAAAGTTTGTATAGCTTTTCAGATGGGAAGGTGATTCAACAACAAGGGTATATTCTTGATTTGATGCTGGAACCCCTCTAACAGTAAATTGTCCCCAATCATCTAGCGTTCCTGGATACTTCTTACCAGCTCTAGATTGTACATAGACTTTGATTCCTAGCTTTGTAATGTTACCAGGCTTTATATAACCTTCATCAGTTAAAAATGCTTCAGGCTGAATGGATCCATTAATAGCAGAATGCTTAGAAATGATAGTATAACGATCAACACTGTAATGTGGTAAAGTCGTATTTGCTTCCTCTCCATATTGTACATAAGATGCTTCAGATACATCTAGACTCGAATATAAGCCATAAATGGTATCATCAATAAGTTTAAAAGTTACATCTACAATTGGCATGTCGCCGTCTAACCCTTTAAATGCTTTTCCAGATAACTTAGCTCCCACATTGACATAGTTATAGATATCATCATTACTTAAAACTGGATCCGTTAATGAAACATCTAATCCTTGTGATTTAGCATATTGTTTAATTTCTTTCGTTAGCTTCACATTTTTAAATTGGTAGTAATCATCTAGATATTGAATTTTGTATTCACCTGAGAGAAGCTGTTTTACATTATTAACAGATAGTGTCATGGTGAAAGTATCACCTTGTTTTAATTGTTTTTTATCATATGTTGATTCAACATATTGAGTCCCTTCCTTCAAGAATACATAGGATTGCGGATTCATGGCTGTTGCAACATCCATCGTTGCCAAGCTTAAGTAAAGGGGTTCATCCTTAATATCACTTTCTTCTATGCCAAACTTCACATCTCCATTAGCATTGATAGGAAATTCTCTAGCGAAATAAGCGAATTTGTATGTGTCATAGAACATCGTATTCGATGATTGATCCATATTCAAACCTTTATTTTGTAATATAGGTACATTTGCATCGTTCACTTTTCCGTGGACATAAAAAGCTTTTTGTCCATCTTCTACTGTGAACATTGAGTCAGATAGCTCATAGACCCCTGGCTCATGATCCCATTTTACATCTGGAGCAGTGTTATCAACCATTGCCGTTGTTCCTATTGAGTAGGTTTTTCCAGATTCATCACTTCCTATGAATTCTAATGTGTAGTCACCCTCTGGAAGCTTGATTAGTTGATCAGAAATCGGGTTTTCAGAATCATTTGTAAAAGGATATACATGACCTGTAAATGCCCAAAGAATGTAATATTCTTTATCTGGTTGGAAGAATGGTGCATTAAGGCTACCTATATATCCGATAGGGTCACCAGTTTTCGTATCTTTTAGAATAACGTCCAAAGTTTTCATTGGACTTTTCAAACTAAACATTGCATTAATAAATGGACTATAGTATTGCCAGAATGGGATATCATTTGCAACAGATGGACTATCAGTTGTAACAAAGTCAAATCCCTTATCCGTTACAGTAATTGAAAATGGTACTTGATAGGTTTCTGCTGTATTATCTTCATTTGTAAAATGAAGGTACCCCTCATATGCTCCCATTTTTGCGGTTGCAGGAACATTAATCGTTGCATCAATTACCTTTGATGTTCCTTTTCCAACTGTTATGGATTTTTTTACATTTAGTTTGACACCGTTTGCTTTTGCGTCTTGTACCCCTTTAATATTTTTGTTAAATTCTACGTCAATTGAATATGTTTTCTTATTTCCTTTATTTTCAATTTCAATTTGCTTTGTATTTTCAATGGCCTCATTATTGTCACGAATATATTCTCTACCAAAGGCAAGGGATCCGGTTTCTTCATCAATTTCAGTTGTTGTTTCACCCTCTACCATTTCAGTTTTATCCAATACTTTGATAGAAGTATCCGTATGAACGGCATGATAGGCATCGATACGTCCCGCACCAACCTCATAAACGGAATGATTATCACGTAAATCAACTGATGTATTCATGAGAGCTTCTTTTACTTCAAATGGGTCATAATCTTTATGCTCTTGTAAAATTAAAGCAGCAACACCAGCTACATGTGGAGTAGCCATTGAAGTCCCTTGCATACGTTCATATGCTGATGAATAATCAATTCCTTCTTCCGGACTATTAATATACTCAGGTACAGTTGAGAAAATTGATACTCCAGGTGCAACGACATCTGGTTTAATATCATAGTTTCCGTTAACAGGACCTCTAGAACTAAAGTCTGCAAGATTATCACCAGCAGTTTTAGTGTTTCCTAGTTTTGCGAATGTAATGGTTGGATTTGCTAATGCTTTGATTTTCTCTCCTTCTTCTTTCGTTAAACGGAAGGTAGGTATATATTGTGTATTTTCATCAGCATAAGCTGAAATTTGACCATCAACATTGTTGTAAATAATTGCAGCCTTAGCTCCTGCAGCTTTCGCATTTTTAATTTTTTCGTCAAATGTTAAGGTTCCACGTTCAATTAGGGCAATTTTTCCTTTAACGTCTTTTCCTTCAAAATCAGATGCTTGTCCAATACCTGTAAAAACAACATGTAATGATTTACCTGTTAAATCTTCTAATCGGTCTGAGAAGTTTTTCCCGAGAAGCATCATATTGTTAAAAATACTCTTTCCTGCTACAGCTATAAAAGAAGGGATGTTCATTGCAGAGTCACTTGCACCAACTGTAATCCCTAATGCAGCAGTTCCTGGAGAGCCTAAGGTTTTTGGGTTAGGACCTGCATTACCTGCAGCAACAACGGAAACGACACCAGAAAGCATCGCATGATTAATTGCTATAGATGTTGGATCTAGAGGATCATTAACAGAGGATCCTAATGATAAATTGATAACATCCATCCCATCACTGACGGCTTTATCAATCCCAGCAATGACGCTTTCATCAGTACCTGAACCATATGGTCCGAGAACACGATATGTATAAAGGTCAACATCAGGTGCTACTCCTTCAACTGCATAATCCACTTTATTCGCTTTGGTTGCAGCAATTGTGCCTGATACATGTGTACCATGTGATGTGTAATATGCAGATCCGTTGTAATATTCAGGATAACTTGTGCCTTTCCAATCCTGATAGGTTGTTTCCATCGGATCGGCATCGTTGTCAACAAAGTCCCATCCCTTTACAGAGGAAGGATCTACGTCTTTTGGATTTTCCCCTGCTTTGCTGCGATAGCCTTTATAAGCATTCGATAAATCAGGGTGATTGTAATCAATTCCTGTATCGATCACTCCAACCTTTATGCCCTTACCTGTAATGCTCTCATCGTGAAGTTTATCCACGCCAATTTGAGGAACACTATCTGCCATTTTTGGTGAGGCGATTTTACTTTCAGGAGGTAGAGAGAGTTGGATCTCTTTGTTATTCCAAATGCGTTTAACGACTCCAGATTTAATTAAGTCTTGAACCGCTACACCTGGTAGAGTCATTGAAACACCATTAAAAGCATTCTTGTATTCTCTATTAATTTTGATGGAACCAGCATCGTAATTAGTGTTGCTTTTTGTCTTTTTTAAGGAATTAACAAAGCTTTTAAATTCTTTGTGGGATTGGTCAACCTTGTCTTCAGCAGAAGTAATTGTCATTCTTTTTCCAAGTACTGCTTGTTTCTTCACTTCAACCTTTGCGGGAGCTTGTTTAAATTCAACAATTACGGAGACTTGCCCTGGACTTTTTACTTTAACGTCTGGAGCAATGGTAAAGCTGGGACTGGCATTTAATTGATTAAGTGCTTGTTTTTGTTCATCTGTAAGATTGGCTAAAACACGTTCAACATTTTTATGGTTGATTGCAAGTTCTGGTTTATCTGCAAGCGGATGAATCGGCACTGCTGCAGATAATAGAAGACCGGCAGCCAGTGTACTTGAAAGCAAACACTTCCCTTTCGAAAATTTCATTTTTTCCCCTCCTAATAGTAAGAAAATTTATTATTTTCTATTAAAAGGATAGTTGAGAAAGTACAAGGGTGTAAATTGGGGTATTTTATTTGATTGGTTTGTCCTATAGCGTTAGAACTTTCGGAAAAATAACAGGTATTTGGTCCTGCTTTTTTGGTGTGTTTTCATATAATGCGGTATAAAAAGGGAGGCATAACATAATTTAGGTGATTAAATTACCCCAAATTAGTGACGGATTTTGAAATACTATAGCCGAATTAATAGAAATTTGTAAATTAATTGTATATATTTAGTGGGATCTAAAAAAATCCCTAGGTAAGTTGCTCTTTTCCTAGGGATTAATTAATAGAGGGTGTCGCTTTACAAAGGTTTTTAAAACGATCATTTAAAAAGTTTTTGACGAGTAAAGATACAAAGTTAAGAAAAGAGAGCTTATGACTTTGTTTCCAATCCAATCAATCTCAAGAAATATTCTATACCTTTGTTACCGATTTTTTCTTTAGGTACTTTGTTGGCTGGAGCATCGGGTCCCTTTGATAAGAAATTTTTTTCTATAAAACGGACATCTTTTTCATCAACAATTCCATCTTGATTGATATCTTCTTTCACTATGGATTTATCTTTAATCCCATATGCATCAACCACTAGTTGAATATCTTTGATATCGATAACTTTATCACCATTGATGTCTCCTGCTAGGTTTTGAGCTGGGATAATTCGGATACGCTGTCCAGATAAGCTTCCGTCTTTCTCTTTCCCTGGGATAATGGTTGTAAAGCTTTTTAAATGTGATGGTGCATCGATCACAACTGTATATTCTTGATCAGAAGCTGGGATATTAGTAATTGTAAATTGCCCAAATTGATCTATCGTTCCATTAAATTTTTGCCCACTTCTTGATTGTGCATAAACTTTGATACCGAGTTTTGTTTTATCTCCACTTTGCAAAACCCCATCCTTTAAAAAGGCTTCCGGCTTTATTGAACCATTTACAATCGAATGCTTTGAAACAATACCGAAAGTATTTAACCCATAGTATGGAAGCGAAGTAGGGGAGGTTTGTCCTGATTTCAAATACGAAGCCTGATTTATTTTCAGACTTGCCGCCGAGCTATAATAATTATCATCAACGAGTTTAAAGGTTACATCAAGAAGTGGCATATCTCCTTCCAATCCTTTAAATGCCTTACCCGAAAATGCTGCTCCTACTTTTACTGTACTTTTAATATCGCCTTTGGTTACGTCAGGGTCTTGTATAGATACATCAATGCCTTTTTCCTTTGCGTATTTTTTTGCTTCTTTTGTAAGTTTGGCACTTTTAAATTGATATATATTATCATATTGAATATCATAATTGCCAGATAGATACTGTTTAACATTGTTTACAGTTAAAGTCATTGTAAAGGTGTCGTTTAATTTCAATTCTTTCGTATCGTAAGAGGAAGTTACATACTCCGTGCCTTCTTTTAAGAAAATAAACTTTTGTTCTTTCATTACAAGTGCAATATCTGAGTTTGCTAGAGTTAAATGCAGGGCACCGTTTGCAATATCACTTTCTTCAATTCCAAACTTTACATCACCTTCCGAAGAGATTGGAAAGGTTGTTCCATAGTAAGGAAAATCTGGTGTCGTATGATAAAACATTATGTTGGACGATTGATCATAATCTAAGCCCTTATCTTGAAATACTTTTACGTTAGCATCATTTACTTTTCCATGAACCCAAACGGCTTTTTGTCCATCTTCAATAGTAAACATGGAATCAGATAATTCATAAATGCCAGGTGTCTTGTCCCATGTGACTTCAGGTGGTGTGTTATCAACCATTGCACTATCCCCGAGGGAGTACGTTGCTCCTGATTCGTCACTTGCAATTATTTCTAGTGTATAATCACCTTCAGGTAGTTTTTGATAGGTTGATGAGATTGGATTTTCTGGATCATTCGTAAATGGATACATTAATCCATTGAACGCCCAAAGAATATAGTTTTCTTTATCTGGTTCAATATTGGATGCGTTGAGAGATCCAATATAACCTAAAGGCTTTCCTGTCTTTGTATCCTTAAGAATAACATCTATTGTTTTCATCGGATTTTTTAACTGGAACATTACATTAATATATGGATTCCAATATTGCCAATAAGGAACATCATTTGATAAAGATGGTCTGTCAGTATGCAGATAATCAATTCCTTTACCTGTTACGATCATCGCAAATGGAACCTGGTATGTTTCTTTCTCATTATCTGTGTTTGTAATATGAAGATATCCTTCATATGTTCCTTCTGCTGCATTTGCTGGGACAGTAATTGTTGGGTCTATCTCAATAGATTTTCCTTTAGCAACCGTAATTGACTGTTCCACCTTTATTTGTACACCATTTGCATTCGCGTCTTGTACACCTTTTATGCCTTTGTGATATTCAACTGAAAGGTTGAAGGTTTTATCTGTGTTTCCATTATTATTGATTTTTACTTTTTTTGAGATTTCAATTGGTTGTTGATTATCTCTCTTGTAATCTCTACCAAATACAAGGGAGCCTGTTTCTTCATCTATTTCTGTTGTTTGATCCCCTTCTATAGTTTCCGTTTTATCTAATACTTTAATTGATGCATCTGCATGTACGGCATTATATGCGTTAATTCTCCCAGCTCCCACTTCATATACTGAATAGTTTCCTTGAAGGTCAACTGATGTATTCATAAGAGCTTCTTTTACTTCAAATGGATCATAGTCCTTATGTTCTTGCAAGATTAAAGCAGCTACTCCTGCTACATGTGGTGTAGCCATTGAAGTACCTTGCATACGCTCATAAGCAGATGAATAATCAATTCCTTCTTCTGGGCTATTAATATATTCAGGTACAGTGGAGAAGATTGCTACACCAGGTGCAACGACGTCTGGTTTAATATCATAGTTTTCTTTTACAGGACCTCTTGAACTAAAGTCAGCTAGGTGATCACCCTCTGTTTTAATGTTGTTTAAAGTTTGAAACGTAAGGGAGGTGTTACCAAGTGCTTTCAGTTTTTCACCATCAACGTTTGTTAGACCAAAAGTAGGAATAAATTCAGTGTTTTCTCCAACAAACGCAGTAATTTCACCGTCAACATTATTGTATATAATTGCTGCTATGGCACCAGCTTCTTTAGCATTTTTAATTTTTTCATTGAATGTAAGTGTTCCTCGTTCAATTAAAGCAATTTTTCCTTCTATATTTTTTCCTTCAAAATCAGTTGGTCTACCAATTCCAGTACTTACTACTTCAAAAGTTTGGCCAGTTAATTTTTCAAGTTGATCGTGAAAATTTTTCCCTATTAATCTCATATTCTCAAATGTAGACTTATCTGCAGTAGCTGTTATTGTTGGAATAGTCATTGCGGAATCACTTGCTCCAACGGTAATTCCAAGTGCGGAGGTACCAGGAGATCCAAGAGTTTTCGCATTTGGACCTGCATTGCCGGCTGCCACTACAGACACAACACCAGAAAGCATTGCATTATTAATAGCAATAGAAGTTGGATCTAGTGGATCATTGACTGAAGATCCTAAAGAAAGGTTGATGACATCCATGCCATCGCTGATTGCTTTATCAATACCAGCAATCACACCATCATTACTGCCAGATCCATATGGGCCTAAAACACGATACGAATATAAATCAACTTCAGGGGCAATTCCGCTTATAGCATAGTCAACATTATTTTCCTTTGTGGCAGCAATTGTTCCAGATACATGTGTACCATGTTCTGTATAGTATGAACTACCATTACTTGCAAACTCTGGTTTCTTGGAATCTTTCCAATCCTCATAGGTCGTTTCCATTGGGTCTGCATCATTGTCGACAAAGTCCCAACCCTTAATAGAAGAGGGGGCAATGTTTTTAGGACTTTCTCCTTTTATAGAACGGTAGCCTTTATAGGCATTTGTTAAATCGGGATGATTATAGTCAATACCGGTATCAAGTACACCGACTTTGATTCCTTTTCCTTTAATATTCTCATCATGTAGTTTATCGACACCGATTTGTGGTATGCTATCTGCCATTCTCGGTTTAATTGTTGATTTCCCTCCTGGAAGTTCCAATTGAATATTTGCATTATCCCAGATACGCTTGATAACCCCTGATTGAAGTAAATCTTGAACTGCCACACCTGGTAATGTCATAGATACACCATTGAAGGCATATTTGAATTCTCTATCAATCGTTAATTTACTAGAGTCATAGTTAGAAATTTCTTTTTTCATTTTTAAAGAATTAATAAAGCTCTTAAATTCATTATGATCTTGATTAACCTTGGTTTGTGCAGATGGAATGGTCATTCTTTTTCCCTTTAATTCCTCTTGCTTTACTGCGACCTGTGCTGGTGCATGGTTGAATTCTACAATAATTGAAACGAGTTCAGCACTATTTGTTTTTATATTTGGTGAAATAGTAAAGCTAGGACCTGCATTTAACTCCTGAAGAGCATTTCGTTGTGAATCGGATAAATTCGATAAAATGTTTTCTACATTTTTCTGGGTAATAGTGACTTTTGGCTTTTCGGCTAATGGGTGTATAGGAAGTGTTGCAGAAAATATTAGCCCAGCAGCAAGGGTGCTTGATAGTAAATGTTTCCCTTTAGGTCGCTTCATTCTCATTCTCCTTTAATATTGAAAAAATATTTAGTATTTTCTATTAAATGATAAAAGAGAAAATGAGACACTGTAAATTGGGGTAATTCAATTGAGTGCATAGACCTATTAGTTTTTAATATTTTTGGGTATTAGTAGAACTATTGGAGAGTTTTTTTAAAAAATTCACTTTAATGTTTGCGCTTTTAAGTAACTGCATAGGTTAAATGACCTGATAAGGCAAAGGAAATTACCCCAAGTAGATGTCGAAAGTTGAAACAATAAGCTGTTTGGAGTCTAAGCTTGGCATTTTATTTTTTATAAATTTCGACTTAATATTATTAGTTTATAGCTTGTAACAATTTATTCAGCAAATTCAAAATGCCAAAAGGAGCATTAGACTGGAAGTTTTTTAATTTCTTTATTCAAATGTCAATCAATATAATTTTTGTGAAAAATTAATAAAATAAGTATTGAATATATGATTTACATTTGTTAAACTATTTACACTAAAGTCGAAGGAGTGAACCAAAGGGCGATGATCTACTAATCCTATTTTTAAGAAAACATTCGTTATAATTACGATGCATTTTTCAGGAATAGGATTAGTCTATACTTTTATAAAAAGGGATTGTACAGTGTCAGACTGTCGTTTAGTATTGCGCCTTTTTATGGTTTCAGACCCCCTATCCTAGATAATGCAGGATAGGGGGTTTTTGGAGTGTATAAATTGCTTTAAATGTTAAGAATGATTTTGTTAAAAGAAAAGGAGATAATATATGGGACAATTATTAAATAATCGAGTTGTTCGAGCAATTTTTATATCTGCGTTATTTTTACAGGTTGGAATATGGGTAAGAAACTTTGCTGTCCTATTATTTGTTGTGGAAAAAACGAATAATAATCCAGTAGCTGTTTCGATGATTTCTATTGCTGAATTTGCCCCGATTTTTATTTTTTCGTTTATCGGCGGGACTTTTGCTGATCGCTGGAAACCGAAAAAGACGATGATTTGGTGTGACCTATTAAGTGCGGTTTCAGTATTTGCAGTTATCTTTACACTTGAATTCGGTACATGGAAAGCAGTTTTCTTTGCAACATTGATATCCTCTATTCTTTCTCAATTTTCGCAGCCATCTGGAATGAAGTTGTTTAAAATGCATTTAAAGGAAGAATTAATCCAGTCTGCGATGTCGATTTATCAAACAATATTTGCGATCTTTATGATTTTAGGTCCAATTCTTGGAACGTTTGTATTCCAAAGATTTGGAATAGATGTATCTATTGCGGTCACAGGTGTTGCTTTCCTTTTATCGGCTCTTGCATTAACACTCATTCCAGCAGATCATTCAATGGAGAGGGAAGAAAAAACAACGACACTTCTGCAAGAAATGAAAAGTGGGATTCAGTATGTTTTGGCCAAAAAAGAATTAAAGCTGCTTGGTATTTGCTTTATGGCTGCAGGATTAGCAATAGGTTTAATTCAGCCGCTTAATATATTTTTGGTTATGGAACGACTAGGTTTGCCAAAAGAGAATCTACAGTGGCTCCTTATGGTTAACGGAGCTGGAATGATTATAGGTGGTGCTTTTTCAATGGTATTTTCAAAAAATACACCACCTCAAAGGCTTCTTATGTTAGGAATGCTGGCTAATGCCATTGGAATGGCTATTATAGGGGGATCTACTGTTTTATGGATCACTCTGATTGCCCAATTTGTTAGTGGTTTTTTCATGCCATGTATCCAAATTGGTATCAATACAATGATTCTGCAAAATACAGAGTCAGATTTTATCGGAAGAGTAAATGGTACACTAAGTCCATTATTCACTGGATCGATGGTTGTAACAATGAGTATGGCAGGATCACTAAAAGAAATGTGGTCTATCGTACCTATGTATGAACTTGCTGCTATTCTATTTATTGTTGGGTTATTATTCATAATGCCTCTATACAATAAGGTTTCCCCAAAAAATATGGAAATCTCAAAGGATAGAGCATAGTAGATTAGGAAACCGTGTGAAAATTTTGCACGGTTTTTTTTCGTGTTATTGTCTAATGATCCTATTAACCATTTTTTATAAAACTTACATAATGGTGTAATTTTGTCGAAATCAAATTGAAAAGATTCATTGGTAAAATAATTATTAATATCTTCGAAAGAAATGAAAGGTAGAGGGGAATAGTTATGGAGGAACATGTGAAGAAATCTTTAGAGCAGTGGAGGGACGAGATATGTGAATTATTAGTAGAGATAGATAAAGAATATGAAGAAATAAAATTAGAACTTCAAGTGTATAAGTATAAATTCAGTATAACAAAACAGGTCATTCAATCTACTGTCAACGATGAACTGATCCGTACGATTCGTGAACTTTACCACACTCCTTTTGAACAAAAATTTTCCCAGCTTAAAGCTGATATTCAAGATTTGGAAGAAAAGAAAAAGGTTTTTCAAATGTTTGTAGATAAAATTGATAAAGTCAAAGGGAGAGAACAAGACAGAGTTTTATCATAGTTACTATAATTTTAGGGTCACTCTACTATTTTTGAGTGGCCCTTTTAGTAGGCTAAAATACAAGGAAATATGTCGACAGGGAAGAAGTCTACTAAAAATATTTAGTGTGTAAAATGTAATATCAAAATTGTTCTTGTCGCCGCTTGGTTCATATTGTAATTTCATTAGAACAATTGTCGAAGCTATTCCATTTTCCCTAAAAATTGTTCATAATAATTCAATAGAACTAATAATTCGCATTTTAATAGCTAGAAAAACAGGAGATTAAACCTATGCAATATGAAAAAAAATTAAAAGAAAAAATTGAAAGCTTAAGACAAAAAATGATAGAAGACGGAATGAATAAAGGTATGAAAAATAAAGAAACACTAGTATACAGTCAGGAACTTGATGAACTAATTTATGAATATCAAATGAAGATGATGACTGGATAAACTATCTACTATTAAGATGAAGAACATAGTATAAAATGATTATCTAGCCATTTTAGGAAACTAATGGTTTAGTTCTATAGTTTTAATATAGTAATTTCAGCATGCATTTCTTGGATGATACTTGCAATGCTTTCTACACCTAAGATTGGCTACCAACTAACAAATTAATCCCCAAGTATTTAGCATACTGGATAGTATACAGGCTTGCTTCCCCTGTTACATATGTATCACATCCATGTTTTACTGCAAATTGAATATGATCTGAAGAATCTCCCGCGCCAGTCAAAACTCCCACTCGAAAAACTTTCTTCCTATTATTTCTCCATACTCGAATAGGTTCTTGTAGTTCTTTTCTCATTCTTTCGACAAAAATCTCAAATGCTACGGGGGCTTCCAACTCGCCAACTCCTGGAAACGATTTGTTTTTATAAGTGGAGTATTTGACCATTTCTTTGATTCCAAGAACATTCATAAGCGAGGTGCAGGTTCCAAATTCCACATAATCTAAAGGACTATGTATAAAAAAGTGACTGATTTGATACTCATTCAATTTTTGTAAGCAAGAGTCTTTAAATCCATAAAGAAAATCCCACGCACTATGATGGGGAAGCATGAGATCAACTTGATGTTTTTTTGCTAATTCAATTGTTTCAAGTGATAGATTAGTTGAATACCGATGGTTGAAATATCTTTATTTGTCTTATGGGTAAAACCATAATCATCATCGAATTCTTCTAGTAATGGTTTTTGGAAGATTGATTGGATAGTATGATTTAATTGTCCATGATTCATCAATTTACCTTCTTTTTGCTTATTATCGCAATTTTCTTTAAAGTTATTTACTCATTAAACATTCTTGTTTTAGAAGGAAATGGACAGTCATGACAAATATAATTTTGACAATGATAGAGTAAATGTAGTATTATTTAAATCGTAATTATTACGATTTGTAAAGTGGTTATTAAATGCTAAATGAACAAAGCCGATTATTTTACTATTAGGATACATAATTGATTTTAAATCGTAACGATTACAATTTATTGCTTGAGGAGGATTTTATGATTAACAATAAAATACCTGTTACTGTACTAAGTGGTTATTTAGGAGCAGGAAAGACGACAATTTTAAATCATATATTGAAAAATAGGAATGGGCTGAAGGTTGCCGTTATTGTTAATGATATGAGTGAAATTAATGTAGATGCTGAGCTTGTAAAGCAGGGAGGGGGTCTTAGGAGAACAGAGGAAAAATTAGTAGAATTATCGAATGGCTGCATTTGCTGTACATTGAGAGAAGATTTATTAATCGAAGTGCAAAAGTTGGCTAATCAAGGTGATATCGATTATATAGTGATTGAATCAACAGGCATAAGTGAGCCAATTCCTGTTGCACAAACATTTTCATATATTGATGACCAGGTGGGAATTGATTTAACTGGCGTTTGTCAATTAGATACGATGGCTACAGTTGTAGATGCGAATCGCTTTTGGCATGATTTTGCTTCTGGAGAGTCATTAATTGAGAGGAGCCAAGCAGTAGGGAAAGAGGACGAAAGAACCGTATCTGATTTACTCATTGATCAAATTGAGTTTTGTGATGTATTAATTTTAAATAAATGTGATATGCTTGAAAGCAATCAATTAGACCAATTGGAAAGCTTTTTAAGAAAATTACAGCCAGAAGCTAAATTTATTCGCACAATTAATGGGGAAATACAGCCCTCTGAAATATTGAATACAGGATTATTTGACTTTGATCGTGCAAGTAGTTCCGCTGGTTGGCTGAAAGAATTACAAGCCGAAAGCCATACACCGGAAACGGAAGAATATGGTATTGGATCATTTGTTTATAGCAGTAGAATTCCTTTTCATACGGAAAGATTGAATGATTGGATTGAGCAAATGCCAGATGAAATTGTGAGAGCAAAAGGGCTTATATGGTGTGCAACTCGAAACAATGTGGCTCTTTTGTTATCCCAGGCGGGTCCATCTGTACAGTTAGAACCTATTGCTTATTGGATTGCTTCATTGTCAAAAGAACAGCAAGACTATTATTTAGAGGAGAACCCTGAACTAAGACAACACTGGGATCCTATTTATGGTGATCGTAAAACAGAACTAGTTTTCATAGGAATAGATATGAAAAAAGAAGAAATAATCGATTCACTGAATCAGTGTTTATTAACTGAAGAAGAACTGGAAAGTAACTGGAGTAAACTAAATGATCCGTTTGATTGGCTAATTACTGAAGAAGCTTAAACTATTTTTTTATATCGTAAATCGTAATGATTACAGTTTATGGTGAATATGCATGAATGAAGGAGGTGGCAATATGGCCAAAAAATCAAAAGTGGTTAAGGAACAAAAAAGAAAAGTACTTGTTGAAAAATACGCTGAAAAAAGAAAAGAACTTAAGGAGAAAGGTGACTATCATTCTTTAAATAAATTACCTAGAGATTCCTCGCCTTCTCGATTAACTTATCGTTGTGAAATCACAGGGAGACCAAGAGGTGTGTTAAGAAAATTTAAAATGTCACGGATTCTATTTCGCGAGCTGGCGAATAAAGGACAAATTCCAGGTGTAAAAAAATCATCTTGGTAACTATATATTTTTTAGGAGGGTATGATGATGCGAGTGAAAATTACACTAGCTTGTACAGAAACAGGTGATCGAAATTATATTACAACAAAGAATAAACGGAATCATCCAGATCGTCTAGAATTAATGAAATATTGTCCAAGATTAAAAAGACGTACCATGCACCGAGAGACAAAATAATTAGGGCTATTATGTAAATAAGAGAAATTAGATGAAATGGGGAAATAATGAAAATGAAATGGCGTTTAACTTCTATTTTAGTTTTATTTGCAGCAGTCATATTGATTGTAGGCTGTGGGAAGAAAGAGGAGACTTCCACTGTAGATCAAAAATCATCAACAAATAAAATAAAGGTTGTAACAACCTTTTATCCAATGTATGAATTTACAAAAAACATAGCTGGTGATAAAGCAGATGTTCAACTATTGATCCCATCGACGATTGAACCACATGATTGGGAGCCATCACCAAAAGATATGGCTAATATACAAAAAGCAGATGTGTTTGTCTACAATAGTGAATATATGGAAACATGGGTAGCAAATGTGAAAAAAAGCATTTCGAGTAATCAATTATCTTATGTTGAAGCAAGTAAAGGGATTACCTTAGGAAAAGGTGCAGAGGGTGAAGAGGAAGAGCACCATGATGATGAGGAAGAGCATCATCACCATCATGAAATGGATCCACATGTATGGCTAAGCCCTGCATTAGCTCAAATGGAGGTTGAAACAATTACCGCAGCATTGGTAAAGGCTGATCCCGATTACAAAGAAGATTATGAAAGAAATAGTGCAGCATATATTGTAAAGCTAAAAAAACTAGACAATGAGTTTCGTGAAGGGTTAAAAAATGTGAAGAAAAAAGAAATGATTACCCAACACGCAGCATTTGGATATTTAGCTCATGAATATGGTCTGACTCAGGTACCGATTGCAGGCTTAGCTCCGGATCAAGAACCTAGTGCTGCTAAGCTTGCAGAGCTAAAAGCTTTTGCCAAAGAACATAAGGTAAAAGTAATTTATTTCGAAGAGCTTGCTTCTCCAAAAGTTGCACAAACACTAGCAAATGAAATCGGTGCAAAAACTGAGGTGCTTCATACTCTCGAAGGATTAAGTCAAGAAGATCAGGATAAGGGACTTGATTATATGAAAGTAATGGAAAGGAATTTAGAAATTCTTAAGAAAGCCCAGGCTGAATAACTTAAAAGGGAATATAAATGCAAAAAAAGCGTGTGCATCACGCTTTTTTTTGCAGTGTCTGTGACAGTAATGAATTAATAAAAACGTAAGTCACCTACGTTTTCTTATCCTAGCATTATTAATTAGCTATTCGTTCCTCAGATGGGGGCATTAAACCTTGCACATATTCCTTGCCTGTATAGAGCTGGCCATTCATTGCTTTATACATGAGATGTTCCTCACTAAATTCAGTAGGTGAAGCAAGCCCAGCAGCACCTGCGAGGTTGAATAATCCTTCTCTAGTTGAAATCACATAATTGCAAACACGGTACATTTTCTCTTCTACCACTAATGCTTTTTCCCGATTAGGATCTGTAGTGGCAACACCGACGGGACAAGTGTTGGAATGGCATGTTTGAGCCATGATACATCCAACTGATATCATAAATGCACGTGCCGTGTTGATTAAATCAGCACCCAGGCATAGGGCATAGGCCATTTTATCTGGAGTAATTAATTTTCCAGAAGCAATGATGGTTACACGGTCACGAATTTTATATTTTTTGAGCATTGCATGGACAATTGGAAGTGCGGTATAAAGCGGTAATCCAGGTCCATCCGCTAACTCTTGATAGGTCGCACCTGTTCCACCTTCACCACCATCAACAGTAATAAAGTCAGGAACCTTACCAACTTGCGCCATCGTTTTAATCATTTCTTCTACTTCATCACGGTTACCAACGACGATTTTGATGCCAACCGGCTTTCCACCGACTTCTCTTAGCTGTTCAATAAAGTCTAGCATTCCTTTTGTATCATGGAATTGACGGAAACGATTAGGACTATCAATCGTAGTCCATGGAGGTACACTTCTAATCTCAGCAATTTCAGGTGTAACCTTTTCTGCCTCAACGTGTCCGCCACGGATTTTTGCACCTTGTGCAAGCTTTAATTCAAATGCCTTAATTCGATCAATGCCACTTTTTTCTTTAAAACGCTCCCATGAAAAATCTCCATCATCGGTTCGATAGCCGAACAATCCAGGTCCTATTTGAGCAATGATATCGACATTTCCTTTTAAATGGTGGGAGGAAAGACCACCTTCTCCAGTATTCATCCATGTTCCACCAGCAAGTGCAAGTCCTTTAGATAAAGCAGTTATAGCATTTTTTCCAAGTGATCCGTAGCTCATTGCGGATTGACCGATTAGTCCATTTACATGAAAAGGGTATTTGCATTGAACTTTTCCGATAATGACTTGATCTTGTTCAGTCAAATAATAAGGATCTACCTCTGCTTTTTCAGAGTGCTCCTTCCGGCTCATTAACTTTTCATTATCAATCTTATAAAGATAAGTAGATATTTTTGGCTGCTGATTTATTCTTAAATCTTCTCTTTGCTTTGGAAACATCGCGTTACGTATATAAAAACCTGCATCCTCGAAGTTGCGCTGTGATCCAAAGGAAGTAATCCGCTGTTTATACTTCCCGGATTTAACAACCCCTTCATATTGATTTCTTGAAAAAGGTTTCCCCTCATCATTATTTAAAAATAAATACTGTCTTAATTCAGGGCCGATTTTTTCCACTATATACCGGATACGTCCAAGCACTGGGTAATTTCTTAATACGGCATGTTCCTTTTGACGTGCATCCCTAAAGGAAATCCAAAAATAAAAACCGAGAGGCACCAGGAAAATGGCAACCATTAAAACAAAAATAATAACAATTAATACTTGTGTCCAACTCATTTTTCTCACCATCCCTAAAAAGTCTTCTACAAAACTAACTAAAACATAAAATAGAAGACTACTGCAAGCATAAATTTCCATTTACCTGCTTGGGCAGTGCTAAAGCACTACCAAAGCAACCCATAGATCTTTAATCTCTTTTAATCTGCGAAATGTCCATATCAGGTGGAAAAACCTCATATTTGTCCATTTAAGGTGTCAGGCACCGAAAAAGCCTTTCCAGAAGACATTTAGAGTGCTTTCAGCTGATTCTTGAATGCTGTTAAAGAGGGAGGTTCCATCGAGTTGTCGATAGTTTCCTACTTTTATTAATGCGAGATAGGAATGGGTAGCGAATTTTACGTTGATTGTGGGAATTTCTTTTGTATCGATTGCTTCAAGGAGTGCTTGTTCAATACTTTTATACATATCTTCTTCAGCCATTTTCATTTCTTGAATCTGGTCACGGGATAATTCTGTCTTCATTTCTCTCATAATACTTTCAAGATCAAGTGAGGCAGTTGCCTGTAAGTGGGCAATTGTCACATCAAAAAATCGGTCATATAAAGGCTTTTTTAAACTCATAAAGTGATCTATTATTACCTTAATTCGATTCATTAAAGAAATAATGGATTCTTTATAAAGCTCTGCCTTAGATTCAAAATAATAGTAAACAGTTGCTTTTGTTACATCAGCATTTTTGGCAACGTCATCAATTGAAACTTTTTGAAAGCCATTTTCAATAAATAACTGAGCAGCTGTTTTTAAAATTAATTCATTACGCGGGGTATCTGAACTTTTTGATTTCGGTCTTCCAAGTGGTCGACTAGAATTTTTCTTTCTCATTGGATCGGCTCCTTGCAAATAATTAAAATCGTTTCTTTAAATTAGGCTGTTCATGTATAGTACATTACGTAATTATAACATTCCTAATATAACCTTGTTTTGTGGCATCTTTTCTAAAAAAATAATGCTTCTTCAATGTTTTGATTGTTTATTGAAATATTTGATTCAAAGATAAAAAGTAAAGATTCTTTGATAATTAACTAACCAGTATATATAATTATTTATAGCATACATTCCATTAATAATAAATGGAAGGGAGAATAGTTATGAAACGTTTTCTTTTTAAATTTGTTGAAGCTAGTTCAAGTAGGAAAGGGAGGTGGGTAACATTAATCATTTGGGTTCTAATAGTTGGTGCTCTATCATCCATGTTTCCAAACGTCCAAAAAGTTACGAATAATGGTGCAGCCAATTTACCTAATCATAAAATGTCTGTTCAAGCAGAAAAGGTTATTAAAAAACAGTTTCCAAATGAAACGGGTATTCCATTATTGTTAGTATGGTATCGTGATGGAGGGTTAGAACAAAAAGATTACGGCCTTATTGCAGATTTATATAACCAATTAGATAAAGCCCCGCTATCTGCACAAAATTTTATTCCTCCATTAGGAAAATTGCCGCCACAGGCACTCACATCTTCTGCATCAGAAGATGGTACATCCATTGTGACACCTATTTTTATGAAAAAGGATGCAACGACTGATGAGTTAAAGGCTGATTTAAACGTTTTAAAAAAACAACTTATCGAATTAGATTCACCATCGATTTATAATAAAAAGCTTAGTGAAAATGGATTGCATATTAGGTTTACCGGACCCGTAGGCATTTCAACAGATGCTTCTGCGTTATTCGGTCAGGCTGATGTTACATTATTAATAGCTACTATTTTACTAGTTTTAGTTTTGTTAATTATTTTATATCGTTCACCAATACTAGCGATTGTCCCAATTATTGGTGTTGGTTTTGCTTACGGTGCGACAAGTCCCATTCTCGGATTACTAGCAGAAAAGGGAACTATTGTTGTCGATTCACAGGCTGTGTCAATAATGACTGTATTATTATTTGGGGCGGGTACGGATTACTGTCTATTTTTAGTATCTAAATATCGAGAATGTTTACTTGAGGAAGAAAATAAATACAAGGCACTTCAGCAAGCAATTAGACATTCTGGTGGTGCAATTTTAGTTAGTGCTATAACAGTAGTCCTAAGTTTATGTACATTATTACTTGCACAATTTGGTTCCTATCACCGATTTGCGGTTCCATTCAGTTTAGCTATTCTTATTATGGGGATTGCCGCATTAACATTGCTTCCAGCCTTGCTTTCAATTTTTGGAAGGGTATCTTTTTATCCATTTATTCCACGTACAGAAGAGATGATACGAAAAATAGAAAGACAAAAAGGAAAAAACATTCGTCGATCAAAACCACATAGTAAATTCAGTGAGAATCTGGGGAAATGGGTAACGAGAAAACCTTGGACAGTGATTTTATTAAGTGTAATCATATTAGGGATACTAGCTTCCTTTGCCCCTCGGATTCAATACACACAGAACTTATTAGAATCCTTTCCGAAAGACATGGCATCGAGAGAAGGCTTTGATTTAATGAAAGAGCATTTTTCTCCTGGGGAACTAGCACCTGTCCGGATCATTATTAATACAGAGGGGAAAAATGTTGAGTTATTAGATAGACTGAGCGAGCTTTCAATTGTGGATACAATTTCGGAACCGACAAAGGGAAAAGAAAATAAAGAAATATTAGCCTTTGATGTGAATTTAAACACTAATCCATACGATACAAAGGCTGTAGAAGCAATTCCGATGATAGAAAAGCAAATAGCATTAGCTTTAAAAGATGCTAAAATTACTCCTGATAAACATTATTGGATTGGTGGTGAGACGTCATCACTATATGATACGGAAGCAACCACTGCACGTGATATGAAGGTGATTGTACCTGTCGTCGTCGTTATTATTGCCGCTCTGCTTCTTATGTATTTACGCTCCATAGTTGCAATGGTTTATTTAATCTTAACTGTGTTATTTTCATATGTTTCCGCTTTAGGTGCGGGGTGGCTTCTTATACATTACGGGATGGGGATCCCAGCTATTCAAGGATTAATTCCCTTATATGCTTTTGTTTTCTTAGTTGCTCTTGGTGAAGACTATAATATCTTTATGATTTCGAGCATTTGGAAAAACCGGAAGAATCAATCACACCACAAGGCAATTGCAAAAGGAGTTAGTGAAACGAGTAGTGTAATTACTTCGGCGGGTCTTATTTTAGCAGGAACCTTTGCTGTGTTAGCAACATTGCCAATACAGGTGCTATTGCAATTTGGTATCATTACAGCGATCGGTGTTTTACTTGATACATTCGTTGTTCGACCATTATTAGTTCCTGCGATTACAACCGTTCTTGGACGTTTTGCATTTTGGCCAGGAAAATTGTGGAGAAAACGAGAAAAGGCTTCATCTGAATTTAACGAATAGAGCGAGGCATCAGATTACGGGTCTGATGCTTTTTTTCATTATTTATGAAATACAATATTTTCTTTACTTTTCTACGGGAAGGAAGTCTTCGTTTAACTCCTCGAGGTTAAATAACATTTTCAAAGGAGAAATAGCAAAATTTTTATTTTGGCGGTTGATATTTTAACCTAAGGGAAGATATTAATCTATTACATCTGATAAATTACTTTTATTGCAGAATTCCTTAATTTATTGGGGATAACCCGTCTTTATCGTTGAATTCTTATTTTTAAGGGAGAGATGTCTTATTTATAGTCGAAATTTTCTTCAATTGTGTTGATAAATTTAAAAAATTCGTAGATAAAATTCAAAGTTTCGTAGATAAATAATGAAAAGTGGCCGAAATTAACCTTTTATCACTGATATAAGGAAAAGATCGCTGAATTACTCAATAACAAAGTTCAGTCTTTATTAGTAAAACTAGAAATAGCCTAATCATTTTTTCATACATTTATAGAAGCAATATATTTTAAAGCAAAGAATTAATTCGTCAATGGAGGTGAAGCAATGTCCTTATATGAGCGCTATGAAAAGGTATTTTCGGATATCTCAAGACCCTTTGCTTTTTTGGATATGGATCATTTGGATTTCAATATTTCCTTTGTCAGAGAGCATTTAAAACAGAAGAAAATCAGAATTGCGACAAAATCGATCCGATCTATAGAAATGCTGAAGTATATTGCCAATCAATTTCCGAGTTTAACCGGATGGATGACATTTTCAGCAAAGGAAACCTGTTTTCTATTAAAAAATGGTTTTGATCATTGTCTATTAGGATATCCAGTTTTAGAAAAGAATGAAGTCAATCAATTAGTTCCGTATATTCGTGAAGGGAAAGAAGTCATTTTGATGGTCGATTCAATTGAACAATGGAAATGGTTGCAACAAATTGGTGAACAGCATGACATTATTTTTTCAGTTTGTCTTGATATTAATATGTCTTCTGCCTTTCCTTTTTTGTATTTTGGGACGAAGCGTTCACCATTAGTTAATGAAGATGAATTAGTCGATATAGTAAAGAAAGGGGTGACTTATAAAAATACGAAAGTCGTAGGTCTCATGGGTTATGAGGCGCAAATCGCAGGTGTAGGTGATCAGCCGATGGAAAAATGGAAACGAGGAATCATGCCCTCCCTAAAAAAAGCGTCAATAAATGAAATCTCTAAATGGAGGAAAAAGGCTGTTGAAATGACAGAACAATATGCTGGCAAACTAAAATTTGTGAATGGAGGAGGTTCAGGTAGTCTTGTATGGACTGCAGAACAAGAGGAAGTAACGGAAATTACTGTTGGATCTGCATTCTTTTTTCCAGGGTTGTTTAACCAGCACCTATCATTACCTTTAAAACCAGCTGCGGGTTTTGGACTACGAATAACAAGACGACCAGAAGCAAATATTGTTGTTTGTCATGGTGGAGGGTATACAGCATCAGGCTCTAAAAGTATAGATAAGTTTCCAGTTCCTTATCTTCCAGACGGGCTATATTATCTTGCGAATGAGGGGCCAGGTGAGGTTCAAACTCCTTTAAAGGCAAAAGGAGCTGTTCCTAATATAGGAGATACAGTTTATTTCCGCCATGCAAAGGCTGGAGAATTATGTGAACGCTTTCATTTATTGCATGCCTGCCGTGGTGATCAGCTTGAAGCTAAATTTCGGACTTATCGGGGTGAAGGGGAATGTTTTCTTTAAAAACACTGCAAACGAGAAAACAGTGGTCCAATTGGGCGGAAACCGCACAAGGTCCATTTGAGGAATTTTTTACACCGAGAAAGGTTGAGGAATTACAAGAGATTGTAGGAAATGCTTTTAAAGAAGGGAAACGAATTCGTGTCATTGGTGCAAGCCATTCATTTAGTCCGATTGCTTTGCCTGAGGAATTTTGCCTTAGCTTGCATGAAATGCGTGGACTAGCTTCTATAAATAAGGAATGCGGCGAGGCAACTTTTTGGGGAGGTACTTATTTATATGAAATAGGCCCTTTGTTAAAAGAGCATGGCTTCGCATTAGAAAATATGGGGGATATTCAAGAACAAACAATTGCTGGCGCAGTTTCTACGGGAACACATGGGACAGGGATAACTCTAGGCTCTATTTCAAGTCAGGTAGTGGCGTGGGAATGGATTGATGGGAGGGGAGAGTACCATGTCCATCGGAGAGAGGGGCAAGATGACACATTAGCAAACTCCCTGCATGTTTCTTTAGGATTATTAGGGATACTCGTTCGAGTTACCTTAAAGGTTCTTCCATTGTATAGTTTAAAAGTAAAGACATTCCGAGCAACGATTGAAGAGGGAATAGCTAGCTGGAAAAAAGATCTTAGCCAGTTTCGTCATTTGGAGTGGTTTTGGTTTCCAGGCACAAATTTATTACAGGTGAAGCAGATGGAGGCTATTTCGCCTGTTCCTCAGAAAAAATGGGAGAAAACCGTTTCTACAATCAGTAAAACGGTGGTTGATAATCAGGCCTTTTATGTTCTATCTGAAATCTGTCGGCGCAACCCGAAGCGAACTCAATGGGTAAGTGAGTTTTCTGCAAAGAATATCCCGAATCGAATAGAAACAGGGTATAGCTATGAGCTTTTTGCCACTCCACGTAAGGTGAAATTTTATGAATCAGAAATTGCTATACCAATCGAGCATTTCCTTGAATGCTTAGAAGAATTAATGGAAGGATTGAAAAATAACCCTTTTTTCGTTCATTTTCCAGTTGAATGTCGTTTTGTTAAAGGAGAAACAGGATTTTTAAATCCAAATCATCAACAGAATTCTGCCTTCTTGGCTTTTCATATGTACAAAGGGATGTCATATGAGCCTTATTTCGAATGGATTTGGAATGTCATGGAAAAGTATAACGGGCGTCCACACTGGGGAAAAATGAATAACCTAACAAAAGACAAAATCTATACTCTCTATCCAAAGTGGGATAGCTTTCAAGCTGAACGTGAAAAATTCGACCCAAATGGAACGTATTTGAATAAGTATTTTAGAACATTAATGTAATAAAAAAATTAATGCGTTGGTTTTGTAAGATCACGGAGAAGTCTAAATATGATAACCAGGATAGGGAGTGTTGCCCTATCCTTATGTTGTTTTGTAAATGTGTATTGAACTAAGACTACGTTTGCGTTGTTATTTAAAGACGCATTAAAGACCTGTCTTTTATAAAGACAGTTATGTAGAATTAATATATGCAATATTCTAAAATTTTAATCATCGTAATGAAGGTGGTGGAAGATATAAGAGTTTGCTAGAAGTGGCTTAGGAGCTCATATTGTAGAAATCTTAATTCAAATAGTGGAGGGGGATTTTCTTGGAGAGTCATGCTGAAAAGAATGTGGGCAGCGAAACTTCAACTCAAAAAGTGTCCTTTTTGAAAAAAATAGGACCTGCATTTATTACTTCGGCTCTAATCATTGGTCCTGGAAGTGTAACACTCTCATCTAAAATTGGTGCAGTTTATGGCAATCAGCTCATTTGGGTTGTCATTGTAATGATTTTGTTCATGATGATTTTCACAGAAATGAGTGCAAGGATTGGGTTAGCGAGTCAATTCTCTTTTCTTGAAATATTAAAAAGGAAGTGGGGGAAATCTGCCGCTATCATTATTGGTATAGGTTCATGTTTAGTTACCGCTTCCTTTCAGGCAGGAAATGCAATTGGGGCTGGTATCGCCGCTTCTGCAATACTTGGTTTATCATCTACCTTTTGGATTGTTATTACAACAATTTTAAGTATTGGACTTCTGTTCGCTAAGTCGTTTTATAAAATTCTAGAAAAATTAATGCTTGGTTTAGTCGTAATTATGCTTGTTTCTTTTGGATTAACTGTTATTATCTCTAAACCATCTGTAAGTGATATTGTACTTCATCTAGTTCCTTCCATTCCAAGTGGTTCGATGCCCTTAGTTATTGCATTAACGGCTACTAGCTTTTCAATTGTTGGTGCTGTTTATCAAAGCTACCTCGTTCAAGAGAAAGGGTGGGGCATTAGTCAGGCACGAAGTGGGATAAGAGATTCGTATTTAGGTATATTCATTCTTGGGTTAATTACCGTAATGATCATGATTACCTCAGCAGCTGTTCTCCTTCCAAAAGGGATTCAAGTAAACTCTGCTGCTGAAATGGGGCAAGCACTTGAGCCTCTATATGGAAATTGGGCAATGATCGTCTTTATGCTTGGACTTTTCGGTGCTTCACTTTCATCACTTGTAGGGAATGCAACAATTGGTGGTGCGATGCTCTCTGATGGATTTGGTTTGGGAAGAAAGCTTGAGTCGAAAGCTGTTCGTGGACTGATCTGTTTGGTAATGATTTTCGGCTCGGCAGTTGGAATTATTTTCGGAGGTTCGCCGATTAACTTAATTATTTTTGCTCAAGCGATAACGATTATTATCGTTCCTTTTATTGCAATTGCTATTCTTTTTGTTGCGAACGATCAATCAATAATGGGTAAGCTGAAAAACACATTTTGGAAAAATGTAATTGGAATCGCAGGACTTATTGTTCTTATCCTTCTAGCAATAAATAACGTTATTAATATTTTCTTTAAATAATAGATTGGAAGTGTGAAAATGAAAACAATCGCAGAATTAGAAGAATTCATGACAACCCCTTCAGTTGAGCTGATGGAAGAGTTAAAGAATATTGATGGAGATATTTTAATATTAGGTGTAGGTGGAAAAATGGGACCTACTTTAGCGAAGCTAGCAAAAAGGGCCATTGATAACGCCGGACTAAATAAAAAAGTTATTGGTGTTTCACGGTTTTCTAGCAACCATCTGCGAGAAGAGCTAGAAGCATGTGGAATTGAAACGATTGCAGCCGATTTATTAAATGAAGCAAACTTGCAAGCTCTTCCGAATGTGAAAAATATTATTTATATGGCAGGAACAAAATTTGGTACGACAGGAAATGAACACTTTACATGGGGGATGAATACCTATTTGCCTGGTCGAGTTGCTGAAAAATTTCCAAATTCACGTATCGTATCTTTTTCTACTGGAAATGTTTATCCATTAACTAATGTATTAAATGGAAACTGTTCTGAAGAGACTTCTGTGAATCCAATTGGTGAATATGCCCAATCATGTCTTGGCAGGGAACGTATCTTTACACATTTTTCGTATAAAAATCATACACCAATGGTCATGTTCCGTCTTAATTATGCGATTGATTTACGCTACGGAGTAATCCTTGAAATTGCCAAGCAGGTATATCAGGATCAACCTATTGACCTTCGAATGGGGCATGTTAACGTAATTTGGCAAGGTGATGCTAATGAGTACGCAATTCGTGCACTTGCTCATTGTGATTCCCCACCAAAAGTGTTAAATATAACAGGACCGGAAACGATATCCGTTCGTTGGCTAGCAGAAGAATTCGCTAAACGTTTTAACAAACAGGCCCAATTTATTCAAGAGGAACAACCAACTGCATTATTAAATAATGCGTCTTTAGCTCATCAATTATTCGGCTATCCAAAAGTTACACTTCGTCAAATGATTGATTGGACAGCAGAATGGCTTAAAAATGATGGAGCAACACACAATAAGCCAACTCATTTCCAGGAAAGACAAGGAGCGTTTTAATATGTTGCAGCCAGATATAAAAAAGCTTTTACATGAAGGGACTGTCATTCCAGCTCATCCTTTAGCACTGACAGAGAAACGATCGTTAGATGAAATTCACCAACGTGCTTTAACTCGTTATTATATGGATGCAGGTGCGGGAGGAATCGCAGTTGGTGTTCATACAACACAATTTGAAATTCGTGATTCTCGATTTAATTTGTTTGAAAAGGTTTTATCTCTAGCGATTGAAGAAATCGATAAGGCTAATCTTCAACGAACATTTATTAAAATTGCAGGTATATGCGGTCCAGTAGAGCAAGCAGTGAAAGAGGCATCCTTTGCTAAAGCTATTGGTTATGATTTAGGCTTATTGAGCATGGGAGGACTAGCAGAGCTATCTGAAGAAGAGTTACTAGAGAGAACTCGTAAAGTGGCAGAAGTGATTCCGGTGTTTGGGTTTTATTTGCAGCCATCTGTCGGTGGTCGCGTTTTCACTTACGATTTTTGGAAAAGGTTTGCGGAAATTCCGAATGTACATGCAATAAAGATTGCTCCATTCAACCGCTATCAAACTCTAGATGTCGTCCGGGCTATTTGTCATTCTTCACGCAATAACGAAATTGCTGTTTACACTGGAAATGATGACAATATTGTTAATGATTTATTAACAACTTATCATATCTGTGTGAATGACGAAATCATCGTGAAGAGAATTGTAGGTGGTTTACTTGGACATTGGGCAGTTTGGACAAAGAAAGCAGTGGAGCTTTTTGAGGAAATCAAACGTGTGCGAGAAAATCAGCAAATTCCTGCACAACTATTAACATTAGGACAACAAATAACAGATGCAAATGCAGTATTTTTTGATGCGAGCAATCAGTTTAAAGGCTGTATTGCTGGAATAAATGAAGTTCTAGTAAGACAAGGATTGTTAAAAGGGCGCTGGTGCTTACTACCAGAGGAAGAAGTTAGCTCTGGACAATTAGAAGAAATTGACCGAATTTATGCACAATATCCACATTTACATGATGATCATTTTGTACAAAATACATTATCAAAATGGTTGTCTTAAATAATGGAAGGGCTGTCCGATAAATGTTTGATGCCATAAGTATTGGTGTTGGACAAGGGCATCCCTTTCATGTTTTTACTTTTTAGTGAAATATTTATTTTATTAATTTTTCAAAAAAGTAGGTGCTCCTATGTCAAGCTCTATATCTATCGGGATTATCGGATCGGATTGGACAGCGGAAAAATTAAAAAAAGCCATACGTATGTTTCCGAATTTTTCTCCTACCTACCGTATTTCTAATCATATTTATGATGCGCGCAAGTTTACAGAGGAATTAATAGATCAAGTGGATGTTTTATTATATTCAGGCTATTTTCCTTATAAAATCTGCAAGGAACTAATTCCTTATCATATGCCTGCCCATTATATTCCCTTAAAAGGCTCTTCCTTATATCGTGCAATGTATCGTTTAAAATACTCATTATCAAGTTTGAGTTCATTTTCTATTGATCTACTTACTCCAAATGAAGTTCAAAGTGTCCTTAATGAATTAGGTGAAGTGATTCAACCCTATTTTTATAATGGGAATCTGTCATTAGGCAGGATCGATGACATTGTGCGATTTCATCAAAACCTTTATCTTGAGAAAAAAACGAACGGTGCCTTAACAGGGATTAAACTCGTTTCAGAGCGGCTGACGGATTTACAAATTCCTAATGAATGGATTCTCCCCACAGAACAGGATATTGTTGTTACATTAGAAAGGGCGCTTTTATCTACTGAAAAAAGACGAGAGCGCGAATCGCAAATTGTATTCGGAATCATTATCGTTGACCAATATGAAAAAATGATGAGGCAAATGGTGTCAGAACAACAAATCCAACGCTTAAAACTAACGTTACATAAAATGCTGCTCGATTATATTGAACAGTTGGAAGGACATCTAACCTCATTAAATGGGCAGGAGTATATGTTTGTAACAACAAGAGGAGTCTTCGAACGGGTGACACAAGGATATAAATATATGCCGATTCATGATGAAGTAAGGCGACAATTAATGATTACACTATCCATTGGTATTGGATTCGGTTTTTCTGCGAACCAAGCAGGAAGTCATGCCCGTATCGCCTTAAATCAGTCTATTGAGTTTGGTGGGGATAAATGTTTCATCGTACGGGAAGATCGTAATGTCATCGGACCAGTAGAAATGGAGCCCTCTGTAAATTATCCTTTAGTCGTTACTGATCCAAAGCTTCTTGAATATGCAGAAAAATCGGGAATGACAGCAGCTTATATTAGAAAATTATTTGCTCTTTTAGATCAGAAAGATCAAAAAACATTTACTGCGCAGGAAATAGCTTCAATCTTTGGTGTGACTACTAGAAGTGCACATAGAATCCTCTTACAATGGTTAGATGCCGAGCTTATAGAAATTGTTGGTGTTGAAAAAATCAGTACAAAAGGACGACCACGACAGGTGTATTCCTTGTTAAAACCATAAGCAAATTGAAAGGGGCGTTATGATGGAGGATGTAAGGATTGGAATCATTGGGCTTGATAGCTCACATGCAGTGGAGTTTACGAAAATTTTAAATAACGAAAACCATCCTTTCCATGTAAAAGGAGCTAAAGTTGTTGCTGCCACTCCATATTCATCTAATGATTTACCGCTTAGTTTTGAAAGAGTTAAAGGATTTACAGAACAGGTTTTAGAATTTAATCAAGTTCAGTTAAAAGGGACCGTACATGATGTCGTAGTAGAGAGTGACGCTATTCTAGTAACTTCTGTAGATGGTAGAAATCGATTAGGAATTTTTACGGAGCTTGCTTCGTATCAGAAACCCATTTTTATTGATAAACCTTTAGCACTCTCTTTACAAGAAGCTCAGTCCATTATTTCATTAAGTGAAAAATTTGGAACACCTATCATGAGCACATCCTCATTACGATATGCTGAAAATTTATTGAAAATAGTATCACAATATAATAATGACATAACTGGTTTATACCTCCATGGGCCACTTCCTTTACAGAAAGTCATGCCAGGATATTTTTGGTATGGCATTCATATGGTGGAAGTCATCGTTACTGTGTTGGGGAACAATATAAAAAAGGTCCGAGTGGAAACGAACAATCGTTATGAATGGGTGGTCATTGAGTTTCTTGATGGTAGATTAGCGACAATTAGAGGTGATCGAATTAACTATCAAGATTTTGGTGCTCTTATTCATACGACAGACCAAGCATTTTCCATAGATCTAGGTAAAGGGAAGCCCTACTATGCCAGTTTATTAGAAAAGGTTATACCTTTCTTTAAAACGGGGATTAATCCGATTTCATCAGATGAAATGCTATCAGTTATCCATCTTGTAGAAACCATAAACAAAAATAGAATATAGTTGATGTTGAGAATTCTAGAATAATCGAAGGCTCTGGTTTAAATCTGATTATAAGTAATAGTATATGATGATAAAATTAATTTTATGTTGATATAATGGAGTCTATGGTATATTATATAAAAATTTAAAATATTTTGTAAAGTGATTGACATATTGTAATCGCTTACTTATTCTTTTATATAAGAACCAGATTTGAACCAGATTTTCAAAAAAGGGGAGGAATAGTTTTTATGTGGGGGAAGAAGCTAGGATCAATTATTTTTATCGTAATATTAATGTTTTCACTTGTTGCATGCTCCAGTGATGATGCATCTTCTGATGGAAAGGGCGAAGATGGTAAGTTTTCTGGCACACTAACTGTTTGGATTCATCCGTTTGTTGGGGACGAGTTGAAGGATAAACAAAGCGCTGTTTTTAAAAAAATGGCAGATGATTTTAATAAAGAATATCCTGACGTGAAAATTAAGTTTGAAGAAATTCCATGGGCAAACCGTGAACAAAAGATTCTTACGGCATTAGCAGCCAATCAAGGTCCAGATATTTTCTACTTAATCCCAGATATGATGGCACAATTTGCTGATAAAGGGGTATTAACACCAATTACAAAATTACTAGGTAATGACTGGGATAAGGAGGATTTTCCACAAAGCTCATTAGATAGTGTGACATATAAAAATGAGTTATATGGATTACCTATCCTTCATGAAGTTCAAACACAAATCTATAATACTAAAATTCTTGCAGAAATCGGTGGAGATAAAAATCATTTGCCAACCACATGGGAAGAATTTGATGCTCTTGCAGAAAAGGCAGTGGCAAAAGGTTATTATGCGAGGGGATTTGAAGGAGGTAACACTCCAAATGCTACATTATATCC
This sequence comes from Heyndrickxia sporothermodurans, assembly GCA_018333075.1. Lineage (GTDB taxonomy): Bacteria > Bacillota > Bacilli > Bacillales > Bacillaceae_C > Heyndrickxia > Heyndrickxia sporothermodurans_A. Next base: position 150,390 of record BORH01000004.1, read on the forward strand.
ACTTATATGGCAGTCAGGTGGAGACATCATCGATAAAGATGGAAATGTCATGATTAATAATGAAAAAGGTGTAAAAGCATTCGAGAAAATCAATGATATGTACAAAAATAAATGGATACCAAAGGATTCTATTAATTCCTTGGATCATTTTACCCAATTTGTTGAAGGAAAATCATTATCCTCCTCTGCAGCTGGTATTACATTCAGCACATTAAAGGAGCGAGGGTTTAAGGATTATGTTGTAGGACCGCCGCTTAAAGAGGAAGAAACGGCTACATTCGGAGCAACAGGAATGTTCGTAGTTCCTTCTAATAGTAAAAATAAAAACGCTGCTGCGGAATTCATCAAGTATATGACCAACACAGGTAACTCCAAGGCCTTTAATGAACTTACCAAATATGTCCCACCAAGAAAATCTGCACAAACCATCTATGATAACAATCCAGAAATGAAGCAAATGACAGAGTATTTACAATATGTGAAACCAGGTGTGATCCATCCGGTTGCTCGTGATATTATTCCGAAAGTCCAAGCAGAATTGCAAGCGATGCTGGAAGGTTCCAAAACACCTAAAGAAGCTGCGGATGCAGCAGCTGAAGAGATAAAAGCAGAAATTTCCAAATAAAAATTGAGTATAGGTTTTGCTGAGGAGAAATCCACCTTTCTCCTCTTTTCTATCAAACTTTGAAATACATAGAAGGGGTGGAGCTATGAATGTTGAGACGCCTATAAAACAAAAGAACTACCAATCAACAGTCAGTACAAAAGAACGGATAAAAAGAAATTGGAACAAATATGGCTTAGTATATATATTTCTAATTCCCATTCTCATTCATTTTTTGATATTCCAAATCTTTCCGATACTTTTTAGCTTATATATTACGTTTATGGATTGGCCTGTGATTGGCGATGCGACATTTGTTGGACTAAAAAATTGGATTAATTTTTTTCATGATAAATTAGCCTGGAAGGCGATTTGGAATACCGTTCTTTTTTCGATTTATTATATCCTGCCCACAATGGGGTTAGGGTTAACTCTTGCCTTAATGATAAATAGTGGAAAAAAAGGGACTGGTTTTTTCAAAGGGATCTTCTTTCTTCCGGTAGTTACTTCCTTTGTTGTTGTATCTGGAATTTGGGCATGGATTTTTAAAGGAACTGAACAAGGCTTTATTAATTCATTACTTCATTTTATTGGTCTAGATCCACAATTGTTTTTATCTGATTCTAAGCAAGCATTAATCGTATTAGCAGGTTTAAGTATTTTTAAAGTATGCGGAAGTACGATGATCTATTATTATGCAGGATTACAGTCGATTCCAACCGAATATTATGAAGCGGCAAAAATAGATGGAGCTTCGACATGGCATATGTTTCGAAAAATTACGTTTCCACTACTACTGCCTATACATTTCTATGTTGCTATTATAACCACAATTGGTTCTTTTCAAATTTTTGATTCAGCGTTTTTATTAACATCAGGTGGACCTAATTATTCAACGACCACAATCGTTTATTACTTATATCAAGAAGGTTTTACATCGTTAAGACTAGGTTATGCAAGTGTGCTAGCCTACGTATTGTTCTTTATCATTTTCGGTATTTCACTGATTCAGAGAAAGTATTTAGGAAAAGAGGTTAGCTATAAATAGGAGGGAGTGATTGAATGGAAAAGGCTGAAAAAAGATCATCTTTGATATATTTACCTCTTATCATCTGTGGTCTTCTGTTTTTAACACCATTTTTTATTATGATAGTAGGCTCAATCGTTAATATGAGATTACCGATAGGAAATCCATTTACTTGGATTGTGAATGAAAAATTCACTTTCGACAACTTTAAATATATATTTATAAACGCAAAATTTTTTAAATGGTTTGTGAATTCACTTATTATTACGGTTATTCCTGTATTAACAAATATGTTTTTCTCCGCTGTACTTGGTTATATTTTTGCAAGAAAGCAATTTCCATTTCGTGATGGCATCTTTTGGATGATGATGGCGGTGATCATGCTTCCGAGCCAGTTACTCATTATTCCAAGATATATTATGTTCAGTGATTTTGGATGGATTAACACGTATCTTCCATTAATTGTTCCGGAAATATGGGGAATTATGGGTGTCTTTTTTGTCAGACAATACATGATGACCTTACCTAAGGATTTGGAAGAGGCTGCACAATTAGATGGTGCTGGTGATTTTACGATTTTTTTCCGGGTATATCTACCATTAGCAAAGCCGGTAATTGCAACAGTTGGTACATTTGCTTTTGTTTCCGGTTGGAATGATCTTTTAACACCTTTAATATTTACTACAAGTGAGGAGATGTATCCGATCACTGTAGGGTTGGCTTCGCTACTTACAAAAGAAGGGAACTTTAGTGTTCAAATGGCGGGTTCTGTTATTTCCTTCATCCCAACATTCTTGATTTTCTTATTCTTTCAAAGATATTTTGTTAAAGGCATAGCTATGACAGGGATGAAATAAGTGTATATAGTAATTTAATTTGAAAGGAAAGTCATCTTATGAGTGAGAAAAAAAGTAGAGAAGAATTTAAAGCAAAGCTTGAATTTATGGTTTCTACCATTAGAAAGCAAATAACTGATGGAGAGATTCCGATTGGGGAATATTTGCCTTCAGAAAATATCCTAACGAAGAGCTTTGATTTAAGTAAGAACTCAGTACGTAAAGGTTTAGAGGAGCTTGTAAAAGAAGGATTGATTGTGAAAAAGTCAAGAATTGGCAACCTAGTTGTTTCAAATAAACCATATGATCAAGTTATTTTAAGAGTGGGCTATTACCCATCTTTATTGACTGATGCAAAATTTCAAACATTGGTACGCTGCTTTGAGGAAACGTATTCCCATATTAAAGTTCAAACCATCCCTTTGCCTTACGACCATTATCAAAAAACGGTTTATGATTTTTTTCAGAATGACATGATAGATGTTGTGAGTATTAATTATAACGATTATGTTGGATTTCAAGGCAATGAAGAAATGATGTTTGAAGCATTAGAAAAGGATCCAAAAATCTATTCTTTTTTAGAGGAACCATTTGAATCAAAAGAAAATCAGGAATTGGTTTTTGTTAAGCCGTTCGTATTTTCACCGATTGTCCTTTGCTATAATCAAGAACATTTTATGAAAAAGAATATTGCTTTTCCTGATAGTGGATGGAAATGGAAACAGGCATTAGAAACGGCAAACCTACTACTTACAAACAATCAGGACAGTCAACATTGCGGGCTATATTTTCATCCCTTATCGATGAACCGTTGGCCAATTTTCCTCTTGCAAAACGGAGTTCAATTTGAAAGATATGAAAATGGTGAGCTTGCATTTTCTTCTTCTAAGCTAACAGAAAGTATGAATCTGCTAAGAGATCTTTTTGATAGGCAGGGAATATTACAAGCATTTTTATCTGACAGTGATCGCGATGCAGAAAAGTTGTTTTTAGAAGAACGCGTATCAATGATCGTTGCCTCTTATTTTAGTTTAAATGAAATAAAGGAGCACTCCATTCCATATGATATTGCACCACTTCCATATATAAAGGACGCTAAAACGATGCTGCTTATTATTGGTTTTTCGATTAATAAGCATTCAACAAAAAAGGATGCTGCCAAGAAATTTGTAGAATTTATGGGGCTTCCTTCTACGCAGGAAATCATTCGAAAGGAAACATTAAGTATTCCGAGTGTAAAGGAGATTGCTGAGAAAACAGGAGGAGAATCGGTATTTAAGCCATCTAGATATCATTTGTTTAGAGAAATCATCCCAAGTTACAGTTTGTATACGGATTTAGGGTTAACTGGTACCGTATTGAGTGAAGTTCGTAATGAGCTTCGAATATATTTATCCGATTTAATGGACGATAAAATTTTGCATCAGAGAATTAAAGCAATACTTACTAAATCTAAATCCAATGAGAAAGGAGTATCGATGATTGAAAACAATAGTAGCAAAAAATAATGGAATTAACATGATTGAAGATTCGCTTCCAATCACTAAGCCTTCCTATTTATTAATTAAAACAATGTACTCAGTTATTTCCCCGGGGACAGAATTATCATTGATAGAAAAAAGTGAAGGCCGAACAGTGTCCTTAGGATATAGTGCTGTAGGAGTGGTGGAAGAATGTGGTGAGGGAACGGATGGATTTTCGAAAGGAGATCTTGTCGCATGTTACGGTGCACCATATGTTAAGCATTCCGAATATTTGCTTGTTCCGAAAACCTTATGCTGTAAGGTTCCTAGCAATGTTCAACCAAAGGAAGCCGCACTTGCAGGAATTGGAGCGATTGCGATACATGCGCTTCGAATATCAAAGCTGGAATTTGGTGAAACCATTGTCATAGCTGGCCTTGGTTTGCTTGGTCAAATGATAGCTCAGGTAGCTAATGCAGCAGCCTTTAAAGTGTTTGCCTATGATGTTTCTGAAGAGAGGGCTTCGATGCTAGCAAACACACCGAATATTTTAGCATTTTCAGATTTAGCAAAATTAGAAGAATCTATCAAATCATATACAAACGGTCATGGTGCAGATGCTATTCACCTGTGCGCCGGTGGAAAAAATTCACCGCTAACTAATCAATGTCTTCATTGGGTTCGTGATAGAGGAAAAGTAGTGATTGTTGGCGATATTGAACCACATTTTCCGCGTGATTTAATGTTTGGGAAAGAGGCACAAGTGTTAATTTCAAGAGCAGGTGGACCTGGAAGATATGACAAAATCTACGAAGAGCACGCGATTGACTATCCTTATGGTTTTGTTCGTTGGCCGGAGGGAAGAAATGTTAGTGAATATTTACGGTTAGTGAGTGAGAAGCGGATTGATGTTACCTCATTTATTAATGAAGTAGTTGAGCTAAATAATGTGTGTTCAATTTATGAAGGGTTAATAAATAAAAATACACGAACCTTAACAAAAGTCATTCAATATCCAAATTAGGTATTTTGGGGAGGAGGGCACCTTTTAAATGGAAATTCGGTTACTGGAGCCAGGTGAATATAATGATGCTATTGCCTTATCTGATCAAACCTTTCGTGATCAGGACCATATCTCGATGGGATATGCGTTTCCACAGGTGTTTTCAAGTGTACTTAAGCAAGCATATGGTGCCTTTGATGGAGATAGATTAGTTAGCTTTATGGGTTTAGTTCCTGCAAGTATACGTGTCGGCTATGCGAAACTTAATGTCTTTTCTATTGGTTCAGTCTGTACCCATCCTCACTATCGAAAACAAGGAATATCTAGCAAAATATTAGAAAGAGTTATAAAACATATAGACAAGGCGGGTGCTTCATTATTATTCGTATCTGGTGATAGAAATCTATATCGAAGGGCAAATTGCTTTCGATTCGGTTTAAATTATCAGTATGAAATAGACTCTAGTACAGAGATGATCACTTCGTTTGACGGTTTTGTGCGAGATAGCTTACCAACAGATATCTTTCAAATTGAAGAACTAGCCCACTTAAAAACGATAAGATATGACAGTAATATTTGGGAAATGAATCAGCTTTTCCAATCAGGAGGATATGCAAGTATTTTTAAAATGGAACAAAGATTGCTAGTAGCTGAACAAAATGGAAGAATAAAAGCCTTTGTTATTGTAGGTATTCCCAATAAGAAAAGCAAAGAGACAAAGTCAATATTAATAGATTGGGCAGGAGATTCAGATGCGGCAGTGGCTATTTTTAAAGAATTAGTAAGAATGGGGACTAGTCAAAAAATAGAGATAACCATTCCATGGCACGATCCACTCGTTCATGCTTTACACAATCATTCTAATAAGCAAATGAAAAGCAGTGGAACTATCCATATAGTTAAACCAGAAAGACTAATACAACAAATATATCCTTATTTATTAGAAAAAAATCAACTACTTGCTGAGAAGCTAAAAGTTGAAACAGATGAAAATAGGAATGTTCAAATATGCTTAAATGAACATACATGTTCTTTCGATTCTGAAAAACTAGTAGAGCTTTTATTTAGTCCTCAAACTGATAGTAAATATAGTGCTTTTTCGACTATTTTTCCGATACCTTTACCTCATACAGATGGAATTCATTATGTATAAATAGAATTTAGATTTTGTTTTAGTTCTACCTAATTATAAGAGGAGGCTGCAAAATTTGAAACGTATATTTTCGATTACATTGTCTGTTTACTTTATTTTGTCACTTGTTATCATGCCAAAATCAAGTTATTTAAAGGCGGCAGGGAAAGCCGAAAATCTCGGGGTACCCCATCATTCTATCGGCATTTTGAGTGCTGTTTATGGTCTTGGTCCAAATGAGGAGGAAGCTATATATGCACCTTCTAATGGGAATCCTGCTGTATTGAATGTGATCAATGCGCAAACAGGAGAAAAAATCTCAACTCATTTACTTGAGGGTGCCACCCAAGCATGGGGAACTGTTATCGACAAATTTGGTCAGGTCTACATTGCTGGTGGTGCAAATCTATACCGATACGATCCAGATAAAGATAAAGTAGAGAATTTAGGGAGAGCTGTAAAGTCTGAAACTACTTTATGGCATATCAAAGCAGATGATGAGGGACGAATTTATGGAGGATCCTATCCAAATGGAAAGGTATTTATGTATGATCCAGCTAAGAACCAATTTATTGATTTTGGTTCAATAGTTGAAGGAGAACAATATTCTAGAAGCATTGCATTATATAAAAATGATATTTTTGTAGGAATGGGTTCTAGAGCTCATCTAATCAAATTTAATCCAAAAACAGGAGGAAAGACGGAAATTATTCTTCCGGAGAAATATCAGAAGGAATCGTTTGTCTATGATTTAGACGTAGTGAAAGACCGTTTGTTTGCAAGAATGTCTGATTCTAGCACTTTATTAGTATACGACCTTAAGCAAAGCAAATGGATTAATGAAATCACAGGTGTTAAAGGGGTAAAAGTATCTCCAAAAGGACCAAAAAATCTTGTCTATTTTAATAAGGATAATGAGTTATTTTCTTATAATCTGAAAACGAATAAACTGAGTGCGACAGGTTTCCATGATACCTGGAGTAATAAAGGATTTGGATGGGTTCATTTAAATGAACCGGATTTTACAGGTCCAAGCTTATCAAGCGTGATATTTAATGGACAATATTGGGTATACAATCCAAAGTCAGGAAAATCAAAGTTCATTCAAGCAGAAATGGAAGGCCAGCCAATTGGATTACAATCCATATGCTTAGGACCAGATGGGAATATATATACGAGTGGATATTTAACAGGTGGATTTGCACGATATTCACCATCTGAGAACAAAATTACTAGCTTCTCCGGCTTTGGTCAGGCAGAAAATATGATATCAACAAGTCGTTACTTATATTTAGGGGTCTATCCAGGAGCTGAAATATATCAATACGATCCTAACAAACCATATGATTATAACCCATCAAATATTGAAGAATCAACGAATCCGAAACTGATATTTTCTTTGAAGAAATTCGATCAGGATCGCCCATTTGGTTTTGCAGAAGGGGATGGTAAAGTTTTTATTGGAACAGTCCCTAGTTACGGAAAACTTGGAGGCACACTTACCATTTTCGATGAGAAATCTGGAAACAATGAAACTTATCAAGATTTAATTCCGAATCAGAGTATTATCTCATTACAATATAAGGATGGATTGATTATTGGAGGAACGAGTATTTGGGGAGGATTAGGTGCAGAACCAGTTGCAGAGGAAGGGAAGTTATTTATTTTTGATGTAGCAACAAAACAAAAAATATATGAAGGAACACCACTTCCAGGTGAAAAGGCAATTGGAGCTTTATCTATTGATAAGGACGGCTATCTATGGGGAATGAGCCCAGGAAAAATTTTTAAATTCGACTTAAATAGTCGTCAGGTTATTCAATCAAAACAATTATTTCCATTCAGCTGGACCGGTCTCGACCATTATTGGCGTGGAGCGTTCATCAATTATGACAAGGATGGACATTTTTATGGTTCAACTTTAGGAAATCTCTTTAAATTCAATCCAGACACATGGGAAATAGAGGTGCTTGAAAATAATGCAGCTTTATTTTCAAAAGACAAAGATGGAAATTTGTATTTTGGAAGAGATACAGAGTTGTTTCGATTTAACCGATAAAGTAATAAGAGGAAGTTTCCATTTTTATTAGATAAATTATTAAAAAGTAAAAAACGACTTGAGTCTATATGTCGGCTCAAGTCGTTTTTAATCATTTATCTTAGACTTCTATCCCCTTTAGATGAAACTAGAGGTTATTTGGATGACGAAACAATTGCTTGTTTATTTATGAAGTACTATCGAGGGACAAATACGGACCAATCACCTTATGGGACTGGATTAGGAATGAATATTGCTTGGCAGCTTGTTAAGTTATTAAAAGGAGAAATGTTCATTGAAAGTCAAGTGGGGGTTGGAACAAAAGTCACAATTGAATTTCCAATTTAAAACGAAAAGCAACCTTTAGTAGCCGAAATTCACTAAAAGCCCATGTAGCATCAAGGGCTATTTTTTCTATTATAAAAATTATTATCTTAGTGTCCACATAGAGTGGAAAACTGGACGATTTGTCCACGAAGGGTGTCAGGCACTTGAGCAGTTAGCTAAGTTGTTATACGTCTGACTTTACAACAAGTATATATATATAATAAACTGGTAATAACCACTATAAATAAAAATCTTAGCGGAGGGTTTATGAAAAAAATTGATAAAAAAAGTCGAATTCCTCTTTATACACAATTAATAGATATAATAATTGAGGATATTGAAAATGGAAGAATTCAACCAAATGAGAAATTACCATCTGAAAGAGATTTATGTGAAATGTTTGATGTAAGTCGAATTACGGTTAGACAAACATTACAGGAATTAGAAAGGGACGGTTACATATATAAAGAGCATGGAAAGGGTTCTTATGTGTCACCTCAAACCTATACTCAAAGTTTAGTAAAGTTTTATAGTTTTACAGAAGAAATGAAAAAAATGAATAAAGCACCTTCAACACAAGTGCTGGATTTTGAGATCATTGAATGTGGTGAAAAATTAGCAGGATATATGAAGTTGCAAACATATGATGAGGTGTATAAAATCACTCGACTACGTTTGGCTGATGGAGAACCTTTGATTTATGAAACATCTTATCTACCTGTTAATAGATTTCAGAATCTTACAAAGGAAGAGTTAATCCAAACTCCGATGTATGATATTTTTAAATATAAATATCAAGTTCAAATAACAAATGGAACAGAAACCTTTGTTGCGGTAAAAACAAAAACGGAAGAGGCAAAATGGCTAAAAATCAATAAAGATATACCTAGTATGCTTATTAAGCGTCTTACCTTTGAAAATGATCATGTGATCGAATATACTACCAGTATTGCTAGAGGGGATAAATTTTTCTACACGGTAGAGTTACAATAACTGAAAAAAAGGTATTTTTCTATATTGTAGCTTCTTATCAAATATGGTTATGATGTCATTACCAACTAACACAGGAATGTGTTTTTTTTATATTATTAATTAACAATGGATAACGACATATGAACAAATTCGATCTATTGAATAAGGTAATTTCATATATAGATGCTCTATATTCGTAGGAAATAAAATTTAAAATAGTACGAATAGAAAAATACTACTCAATTTTTAGAAAATTAACTTTACAATAATATCTTTTATGCTTATAATCTATTTATCACTTGTTATAACCACTAGTAGAAAAAAGATTAATGAGTTAATCATCATGGTAGTTCCTAAATAAAAGCAAGTTTAATGTTTTTTTACCATATCTGGTAATGACATCATTACCTTAGTGAACATGTTTTCAAAATTAATTTCCAATGAAAAGGTGCTTATTCTGGTAATGACATCATAACCGTTAGTTGATTAACATCAAATGGGGTACCTGTGGTTATTTAAAAACTGAATGATTTACTAGTATTAAGTATTTTTGGGGGTGGGGTTGGGCCAATAGATTTAAAGCTTTAGCTTCTTAATTGTAGTAAGGGTAGCATATTTGTAAGCGTTAACATTGCTGTGCTAATTTAATTTGAACAGTTTATCCTTTTGCTGTTTGTAGGGGGTGTGTATGATTGGCTAATCTTAATGAAAATCTAGAAACAAATATATCATTAGCTAAGAAAAATTCTTTAACTAAAAAAAATACAAGGTTTTCTTCATTAAAAAAATCATTTCGAAAAAACTGGGATCTATATTTATTAATCTCACCAGTTATCGCATATTTCATTATATTTCATTATGTCCCGATGTATGGGATACAAATTGCGTTTAAGGATTATATTGCAACATTAGGAATTTGGGGAAGTCCTTGGGTAGGCTTTGATCATTTTGAGAGATTTTTTAATAGCTATTACTTTTGGAGGCTGATTAAAAACACACTTGGAATTGGATTATACACGCTTGCTGTTTCTTTTCCTATTCCAATTATTGTTGCGTTAATGCTGAACGAGATTAGAATGAAAAAGCTTAAAAGCTTTGTTCAAACTGTAATTTACATTCCACACTTTCTTTCTACAGTTGTTATTGTCGGGATGTTGCTCCTTTTCTTGAAGCCTGATGGTCTTATCAATCAGGTAATAACACTTTTTGGTGGGAAACCGATATTTTTTATTACTGAGCCTACATGGTTTAAAACGTTATATGTATTTTCAGATGTTTGGCAGACGATGGGATGGAGCTCCATTATATATTTAGCAGCATTAACGGCTGTAGATAAGCAGCTTCACGAAGCCGCTATTATCGATGGGGCATCAAGATTACAGCGGATTTGGCATATTAACATACCGACTATTATGCCTACAATTGTCATCCTATTCATTTTAAATGCAGGATCTGTTATGTCAGTAGGATTTGAAAAAGTATTTTTAATGCAAAACAATTTGAATCTATCAAGCTCAGATGTTATTTCTACATTTGTTTATAGAAGCGGTATTTTGGATGCGGAATATAGTTTTTCTGCAGCTGTCGGGCTCTTTAATTCAGTGATTAATTTTATCATGCTAGTCATGGTGAATTACTTTGCTAAGAAAATAAATCAAACTAGCTTGTGGTAGGTGGTGAAACAATTGAATGAGTCACGTTCGGACAAAATTTTCTCTTTTACGAATTATTTTTTAGTTATTGTTTTAACATTGCTTATTTTATATCCGTTAATCTTCGTTTTAAGTGCGTCCTTTAGTAATCCAAAGGAGGTTCTAAATGGTTCGGTCTGGTTGCTTCCGAAAGGATTTAATGTAGATGCCTATATGAAAATCTTTCAAAACAAAGATATTATTAATGGATTTGTAAATACACTGAAATACACTGTATTTGGCACGGCAATCAATCTAGTAATGACAATAATGGCCGCTTATCCACTTTCTCGAAAAGACTTTAGAGGTAGAAATCTCATCATGGGAATCTTTGTATTTACCATCTTTTTTAGCGGTGGGCTAATTCCTACATATTTGTTAATTAAGGATTTGGGAATGATTGATACTTTTTGGGTCATGGTAATTCCTAACGCTGTAGCGGTTTGGAATATTATCATTATGCGAACATTTTTTCAATCTACGATACCGTTTGAATTGCAAGAGGCTGCGATGATTGATGGGTGCAGTAATTTACAAATTCTTTGGAGGATAATCATTCCGTTATCTTTGCCAGTAATTGCCGTTATGGTTCTATTTTATGCGGTAGGTCATTGGAATTCATATTTCCAAGCATTAATCTATTTACGGGATAAAGAGCTATTTCCACTACAGCTAGTCTTGCGAGAAATTCTTATTCAAAGTCAGGTAGATGACTTAATGAAGGGAACTGCTGAAACCCAGGCACAGCAGCAACTACTTGTAGAAGGATTAAAATACTCAATCTTAGTCGTTGCCAATTTACCGATGCTCGTATTATATCCTTTCTTGCAAAAATATTTCATGAAGGGGTTTGTGGTTGGTGCTATTAAAGGATAGGGAGGAATGTAAATGTTTAATAAGAAAAGTCTATTAATCTTGTTATCATTAGTTTTAGTTTTTTCATTGGCTTTAATGGGGTGTAGTAAAAAGAAAGAGGTTTCGTCTGAGGACAGAAAAAAGAACTTAGAAAATTTCAATAAAGAAGGAATGCCGATTGTCAAAGAGAAGATTACAATCAATGGCTTTGCAGCAAAATTTTATTCTTCTCAAGACTGGAGTAAATTAATGCTCTGGAAGGAATATGAGAAAAAGTCAAATATCCATGTTAACTGGGAGACTGCTTCAACAGATTCTTTACAAGAGAAAAGAAATTTAATGTTAGCAAGCGGTGAATATCCAGATATCCTATTTGCTTCTGCTGTTCCGAAAGCTGATTTGTTGAAATACGGGAAACAAGGTGTCTTTCTAAAATTAAATGATTTAATTGATCAGTATGCACCAAATTTTAAAAAGGCAATGGAAGAGTTTCCAATTATCAAACAAGGAATTACGATGCCTGATGGAAATATTTATGGGTTACCTACAATTTATGATCCGAATTTTAAATCATTAAGAATGGGAACGCCATGGATAAAGAAAGAATGGTTAGATAAGGTTGGTTTAAAGGAGCCGACTACTATAGATGAATTCTATCAAGTGTTAAAGGCATTTAAAGAAAAAGATCCGAATGGAAATGGCAAAGCAGATGAAATTCCATGGGGTGGTGGATATGGAATTATTGAATCGATCAATTATCTAAAAGGATCCTTTGGCCTAAATAATCATGGTATTGCAAATCCAAATATTGATTTAGATGAAGGCACAGGAAAACTACGCTTTGTTCCTGCAACAGATAATTACAAACAATTATTGGAGTTCTTAAACAAACTGTATAAAGAAGGTTTAATGGATAGAGAGATTTTCACGATTAAAGCACATGAATTTAATTCAAAAGTAACAAATGGAAATTATGGTGTAATTAATGGTGTTGATCCTGGTGTTGGAAATAATCAAAAGGGATATATCGGTATACCTGTACTAGAAGGTCCATCTGGAGATCGTAAATATACAGCAATTGGTTCTCCACTAGGTAATATCGGAATGTTTGTCATAACTGATAAAAATAAATATCCAGAACAAACGATTCGTTGGATCGATTACTTCTATGGTGAAGAAGGGATAAAGAATTTCTTTATGGGATTTGAAGGCATTACTTATAAAGAAACAGCCAATGGTGAAGTCGAATATACGGATGAAATTACAAAAAATCCAGATGGATTAACATTAGACCAAGCAATTAGTAAATATTTAACATGGCCAGGCGGATACTACCCAGGTGTAGTGAAGCAAAAATACTTTAAAGGAGCAGAAGGTCAGCCAGCATCCATTGAAAATGCTAAAAAAGCTGAACCGAATACAATTACTCAGGATGAAATTTGGCCAGCGTTTAACTTTGATTTAAAGGAACAAGAAGAATTGACGGCAATCTCCACTGATATTACAACATATATTGATGAAATGAGAGACAAATTTATCACTGGAAAAAGCTCATTTTCTGAATGGGATAATTATGTAAAGACACTAGAAAAAATGGGTCTTAAGAGATATATGGAGTTATACCAAGGAGCTTATGAAAAATATATGGACAATAAGTAAGCAGATTTATTCAATCTAGGAGGACATAATATGAATACAGTAGTTGGAAAGTTTTATAGTGTTAGTGAAAAAGTGATGAAGATTTTTTATATCCATATTCTTTGGATTGGTTTTTCACTATTAGGTGGAGTAATTCTTGGCTTTTTTCCAGCTACTGTTTCTATGTTCTCCGTTTTAAGAAAATGGTTAATGAATGAAGAAACAGGAATTACAAGGTTGTTTTGGAATACATATCGGATGGAATTTGTGAAGGCAAATAAGCTAGGTGGAATTCTCGTATTATTAGCTTATTTGCTTTATGTAAACTTTTCTCTATCAAAATTGACTTCTGGATTTACCCATTTAATGATATTTCTCTTTTTACTCATGTTAATTATATTGTTCTGTGTTTTATTGCTTTATATATTTCCGGTCTATGTTCATTTTGATATGAAAATTAGAGAGTATCTTTCCTTATCTATTATGTTAGGAATCTCCTTTCCATTTCATACGATTTTGATGGTTATAGGATGTACGCTGCTTTATATTGTTTTTTCATTGCTTCCGGGACTCATTCCATTTGTAAGTATTAGTTTGATAGGGATTGTTATTATGTTTATTGCTTTAAATGTATTTAAAAGAATTCATACTGGTGAAGTTCAAAAAGTTATGTGAAGAACTTTTTTCATGACCTTGAAGGAGGATTTTATGATGTTTGGAAATCCGATTTTCACTTTTTCTGTTATTAGTGACATTCAATTAACCTATGAGAATGAGAAATCACATAAAAAGTTTATTCAAGCATTACATGATTTACATAATATTGATCCAAATACAGCTGCTATGATTATTAATGGAGATATAGTGAATAACGGCAGAGTGGAAAGCTACCAAAAGATAAATGAAATATTAGATCATCATCCCCATCCGAAGAACGTTTATTTTACGATCGGAAATCATGAGTTTTTTAAAAATGATGGAAATGAGCCTTCCATTCAACGATTTTTAGAATTTAGCAAATTAGAAAAAATTTATTATGAGAAGATCATTTCTGGCTATCCATTTATTTTTTTAGGATCTGAAAGCTGGGGGCCCGTAGGAAGTAAGGAGAAGGATTCAGCTGTTCTTAGCACGGAGCAATTGAATTGGTTAGCTGAGAGGGCTGAGCATTATAAGCAAATAGATATGCCAGTTTTTGTCTTTCTGCATCAACCGATGCCCCGTACATTATATGGAACTGATTTGGAATATTACGAAAATGGAGTCATCCAAGCTGAAGAATTAAAAAGAATAGTATCAGAGATGAAAAATGTTTTTTATTTTTCTGGTCATACACATTGGGATATGCGTTTTCCCGATATGCTTGCGCAACGTTCTTCTATTACATTCGTGAATACGGGAGCTATATATGATACATGGGGGCCAGATGGAGAGGGCAATGATACGGTCATTGATCCTGAGGGAAGCCAAGGATTGTATATTCAAGTATATAGTGATCGAATTGAAATAAAAGGACGCGATTTTACTAATCAACAATGGATTCAAGAATATCAGTATCGTTTTCCTATATAAATATATTTTTTCAGCAAAAGGGGTTTCGGAAGCATATGAATGAAGCGATACCTTCGAAGAAACCTATTATTGTCATTTCTTTAGTAACGGCGATTTGTCTCTTAGGAAATGAAATGCTTTTTATTGTTATGCCTATTTATTGGAAGTTCTTTGGGTTAACCTCTTTATGGCAGGTGGGGGTTTTGTTATCTGCAAATCGGTTAATAAGAATTCCAATTAATTCATTAGTGGCTTGGTTCTATCAAAAATTATCGAAACGAATAGGTGTAATTATTGCGGTTCTATTAGCAGTCATTTCTACTTTTTCCTATGGTTATATAAAGGGGATCTGGCTTCTTCTTTTTGCCAGATGCTTGTGGGGAATATCTTGGTCCTTTTTTCGATTAGGAGGATATTTAACGGTTATATCCTGCAGTACTCCTAAAACAAGAGGTCAGTATGTAGGTTTATATAACGGCCTTTGGGGATTAGGAACATTGTTTGGTATGTTATTCGGTGGCTTATTTGCTGAGTTAATAGGCATTCAAATGGTGACAACATTATTTTCAGTTTTAGGAGCTATTAGTATTTTTTTTGTAATAAAGTTTATCCCTAATACCCGAAGTACTGAAGTGGAATTAAAAAAAGATGAACCTAGTCAAAGGGAAACGATTTGGAACAATCAGCAGGTATTAGCTGCTTTTGCTACTGGTATAACGGTTGGCTTTGTTATTTATGGAGTTTTTGCATCTACCTTGAGCAAATTGATTGAGTCACAAATGAATGGAAGCATTGCTTTTCTTGGTTTATCCATTGGTGCAGCATCATTAACTGGGCTAATCCAAGCGATTCGAACAGGGTGGGAACCGATTCTTGCTCCTATGCTTGGAAAATACTCGGATCAAAAATGGGGTAGAGGCCCGTTGTTAATTATTGCATTAATATCAGCTGCACTTTGTTTTATCCTACTTCCATTTAAATTCCCGTTCTTTGTATTTATCATAGTTATTTTTATCTTTCAATTAACTACGACATTATTCATTACAATGAGTGATTCGGTTGCTGCTGATTGCTCATCACATCAATCACAAGTGAAAATTTTGGCGATGTATACATTATTTGTAGATATAGGAGCTGCTTTAGGTCCGTTCATCGGTTTTATTATCATTGACCATTATGGAATTCAGTGGCTCTATTGGTTAACAAGTTCGTTGATTATGGTGCTTGCTTGGTATTGGATTCATGCTTCAAAAAGGAGTCTGTATAGTAAAGCGATAGAAATAGAATAAAGTACTTATTGTAATAGAGGAGGAAAAGAAATGAGTAAAGTAACTGCTGTATTAATTGGTGCAGGTGATCGTGGTGCAAGAGCATATGCTCCATATGCCCTAGAATATCCACATGAATTTGAAATTGTTGCTGTAGCAGATCCAAATATGGAGAGATTAGAGAAAATTGCCATACAACATCAATTATCTGTGGATCAAACCTTTGAAACATGGGAGGATTTATTGAATGGAGAGAAAAAGGCAGATGTAGCAATTATTTGTACGCTTGACAGATTTCACTTTAAACCAACGATTGCTGCGTTAAAGGCAGGCTATCATGTCTTGCTAGAAAAGCCGATGTCTCCTGATCCCGCAGAATGTATTGAAATGGAGAGAGTTGCACGTGAGGAAAATCGTTTATTAACTATTTGCCATGTGCTGCGGTATACAGATTTTTGGTCAAATATAAAAAAGGTAATTGTAGATGGACAGATTGGTGAGGTAGTTTCTGTTCAGTTGAATGAAAACGTAGAAGTGATGCACATGTCACATAGCTTCGTTCGTGGTAATTGGAATAATAAAGAAAAATCTAGTCCAATGATTTTGCAGAAGTCTTGTCATGATATGGATATTCTTTCTTATATTATTGATAAACCGTGCTTACGAGTTAGTTCATATGGTTCTTTAATGCATTTCAATGAGAGCAATGCTCCAGCTGGTGCTCCAAAGAGGTGTTTAGATGGTTGTCCAGTAGAAGATACGTGTATATTCCATGCAGGTAGATACTATTTAGGTGAAGGGAAAGGCTGGGCGAGAAAGTTTACAGAGGATTATACAAAAGAAGGAATTGTACACGCTCTCCAAACAACTCCATATGGAAAGTGTGTCTATCAATCTGACAATAATGTAGTGGATCACCAGGTTGTGAATATGGAATTTGAGGGTGGAGTAACAGCTACTTTTAGTATGTGTGGTTTTACTAGAGAACAAACGAGAATTGTTCAAATTATGGGGACTAAGGGAGAAATCCGCGGAAATATGGAGAATAATAGTATCTCCATTTACAACTTTTTAACTAAGCATGAAACGAATATAAAGTTTAATACCCCTATTGGCGGTCATGGTGGGGGAGATATTGCTATCATGAAAAATTTCCTCCAAGAAGTAAAAAATTATACGGATGGAACAAGCTTGTCTTCAGCAACCGTTTCTTTACGCAGTCATTTGATGGCTTTTGCAGCTGAAGAGTCTCGTCTTCAAAATGGTAAGTCCATTGAAATAGATGAGTTTTATAATGAAATTTCTCCAGTTTAAAATAATGATATGAGGTGAAATAGATGGCATTAGTTTCAACAAAAGACATATTAGAAGATGCATATAAAAATCATTATGCTGTAGGTGCATTTGGAGCTCATAATTTAAAAATCATGAAGGCGATTATAGCTTAAAACAAGCAACTTAAATACTTAAAATTACTATAAAAAACGGTGACAGGCAAAAAAAGCCTGTCACCGTTTTTTACACTCTTAAAGACAGGATTACTCCTGCTGTCCACCTCGTGTGGAAAATGTCCACGAACGGTGCCTGACACCTTAATTGTTATTTTTGAAAGATTTCCACTTTTCTAATTCGGATGAATCAAGTATTGTGTTTATATGTGGATGTGAGATGAGGGGCAGGGAGTTGGTTATGTTATTTACACATAGTATGAGTACACGGAAGAAGCTTTTTATTATGTTTTTAATTGTGGCGCTTGTTCCGCTTTTAACGTTAGGGATTATTTCGTATTTGCAATCGGCGAAAGTAGTGAATGGAAAATTATCAAATTATAATCATTTCGCAGGTGAAAAGATAAAAACTCAACTTGATCAAATATTAGTAGATATGTATTACGGTTCTTCTGCTATTCAGCAATATTTAGATGATAGTACGGCAATTAATTTAAAGCATCAAAAGCCGGAAACATATTCCGATTTTAAAGAGATGAATAATTTGGAGAGACTTCTACAAGCACATAAAAAATCAAGTATTCGCGGAATTTATGTAATCACACCTTCTGGCTATTATTATGGTGGATATGATTTTAAATTGAACGAGTTTAAAAAGCAGGATCTATGGAAGAGATCCTATTGGAGTGGAAACTCAGAAATTGGTATTTATCAACCGAGCCATTATAAAGATAATAATCCAAAGCATGTTCTCGGTTTAATCGTTCCGCTGAAGAATTCTTACGGAGTGCTAAATAATGGATCTTTATTAATTGAAACGGATGTAGATAGTTTATTTGATACAATGAAGCTATTAGAGAAAGATTTGCATTCAAGAATAACGATTAAGGATGAGACAGGTCAGCTTTTATACCATACAAAAAGTGATGAAATAGACTTGGATAATGATATTGTTTGGCAGGAACATACTCGAATTAATAATTGGGAATTTGAGATTCGGGTGCCTAAGGATTCTTTTTATCAATCCTCTCGAGTTATCTTTAATATCGTATTAATCGGTATTGTAACGGCGCTTATATTAGCACTCATTCTTTCCTATATCTTCTCCAACCAGTTCACGAAAAGTATTGTTAATTTAAAATTTGCAATGGATGAAGTGAGTATGGGGATTTTTGAAAATAAGCTTGCTATTGAAACAAAAGATGAAATTGGAAGGCTAGGTAATCATTTTAATCGAATGGTTGATAAAATTAAGCAGCTAATGGATGAAGTGAGGGCAAAGGAAATAACAAAAAGAGAAGCAGAAATGAAAGCGGTTCATTATCAGATTAATCCTCATCTTCTTTTTAATACGCTAAATACGATTCAGTGGAAGGCTCGTCTTGATGGCAATGAGGGAATTGGGAAAATGCTGTTTCATTTAACGAAGGTGCTTGAAGGCAATTTAAATTTTACGTTTGAACTAGTCACGATAAAAAAAGAGCTTGAAGCGATTGAACATTTCTTAGTGATACAGGAGCTAAGATATGGACCTAATTTTACCTTTTCTTTAAAAATGGAGGATGGTATTGAGCATGGACTGCTACCTAGAATGACCTTGCAGCCTATGCTGGAAAATATTTTTTTCCATGCTTTTGAAGATGGAAATGGAAAGATTGAATTGGTCTTCTCTAAAAATAATGGATATTTTCAGCTGCACCTAAGGGATGATGGAAAGGGGATGTCACAGGAAAAGCTCAACGCATTATTTTCGCGACCTAATGAGAAAGTGCGTGGTGGAATAGGATTGTATAATGTAAAGCAAAAGTTTTATGTTCACTATGGAAATGATTATTGGCTTAGAGCTGATTCAGCTGAGAAAAAAGGAACGGTAATCTCTATTTCATGGCCAATTCTATGGGGGGATCAAGAAAATGACAAATCCATTAATTAAAGTATTGATTGTTGATGATGACACGATTGTTCGCCGTGGATTAAAGGCGACGGTTGATTGGAGTAAATATAATATGACCGTAGTGGCTGAAGCGCCAAATGGGAAAAGGGGATGGGAAGAATTTTTGCAGTACCAACCGGAAGTAGTTATTACAGATATTGTTATGCCAGAGGAAAATGGTCTTGAATTTTCACGGAAAATAAAAGGACAAGCCCCAAATACAAAAGTTCTTTTATTAAGCTGCCATAAGGATTTTGAATATGCTCAAGAAGGCTTAAAGCTAGGAGCATCAGGATATTTATTGAAAACGATGTTCGATGATCAAGAGCTGGATCAATTTTTAACTTGTTTTCAGCAAGAGCTTATAGGGGAGCCAAAAAGACCTGCAATTGAACAGTCAAGTTTTCAGGAAAGCTTTTTACTTTGGTTAAGTGGTTATAAAAATGATTTTGAAAAAAGATTAGACCAGCTTTTTAATCGTGAATGGGCTTGGCTTAATCAGCCGTTTTATGCATTTTCTATTCAAAATATGTCTTTTTTAAATCAGGATAATATATCAGTTTCCCTTTCACTGGGAGAAAACTTAACCTACTATTTTATTAGTGAAAAAGATTATCGACCATTTTTAACGAGATTAACGGAGGAAAAGGTTGAACATCCAAATATAAATTGGATTTATGCTGGTCCACTTACAGGAAAACAGGATTGGATAAAATCAGTTATTGCTTTTCACCATACACAACAGCAAGGGGAACAGTTGCAGCAATACCCATCTATTCTTCTTCAGGCTGTCGAGTATATTGTGAGAAATCTGTCCAAACCAATGACCGTTTCAAATATTGCAGATGCGATAGGGATGAGTAGAAGTCATCTAAGTACATTGTTTAAAAGAGGAATCGGTGACAGCATCCATTCATTTATTGAGAAAAAACGCTTACAGTTGGCAAAAGAATTGTTAGAGGGATCAACATTAACGATTCAAGAGATTGGTGAACAAATTGGAATTTTAGATGCCAAGTATTTTAGCAAGTGGTTTAAACGCTGCATGGGGTATCCACCTTCCTACTATCGTACGGAACAAAAAGGCGAAAAATTTCAAACAAAATGACAATTGTTATTTAAATTGATTGAAATATGCGAGTTTTCTAAAACAAATAGATGTGTTTAACCGCTTTCAGAAAAGTTAAAATGAAAGCGGTTAAATTTTTAAAAGAGAATATTTTTATCAAGATTGTATGGTAACAGCAATCGATAAAAATAGTAGGATGTTAAGAAAAATGTCGAAAAGAGGGGTCATATGAAGAGGAAAAAAATGTGGTTCTCGCTAGTAATAGCAGTGGTCGTTCTTGTTATGTCGGCTTGTAGCTCTAGTTCTTCAGGGGATGGCAAAAAGGACGGGAAAACAGTTTTACGATTTGCTACGTGGGATTCAGGGAACACATTAAAGATTCAACAAGACATTGCAAAGGAATTTGAAAAGGAAAATAAAGATGTAAAGGTACAGGTAGAGGCATACGGGGATGGTTTTGATCAGAAGATTGCTGCTTCATTTGGTGCAAAAAACCCTCCAGATGTGATGTATATGTGGGACTTCACGACCTACAATCAATCACTTGAACCATTGGATTCTTATGTAGAAAAGGATCCAGATATTAAAATGGATGATTTTTATGAAGGATTGTTTAATTATTCCAAGGTTGACAATAAGCTTTATGGAATGCCTGCAGGATTTTCAACGATGGTTGTTTACTATAACAAAAAGCTCTTTGATCAGTATAAAATCCCTTATCCAAAAGAGGGATGGACTTGGGATGAGTTTAAAGAAAGCGCGAAAAAGCTTTCTGATAAAAGCAAAAAGCAGTATGGATTCTCAGTTACATCAGAGCCCGATACGTATGATTTGCAAAGCTTGATTTGGAGTAATGGCGGAAGCTTCATTAGTGACGACGGAACGAAAATTGACGGGGTTATGAATAGTCCAGAAACAATTGAAGCAGTACAAATGTACGGGGATATGGTTAAAGATGGAATCGCTGTATTGACTGGTGGAAAAAATCAACAAAGTGCGAGTGATATTTTTAAATCCGGCAAGCTCGGAATGCTTATTAGTGGAATTTGGCCAATTCAAGGCTATAAAGATGCAAAAGTTGATTTCGGTACAGTCATGATGCCATCCTTTGGATCTAAGCCAGTAAAAGGATTGATTTCATCTTCTTCTATCTCAATTGCTAAAGATTCGAAGCAAAAGGATTTAGCATGGAAATTTGTAAAATTCTATTCATCTGAAAAAGCAATCAAAATGAGAACTGCGGATTTACCTGTACGTAAAAGTGTCGTGCAAGAAACAAAAGTTATGGATGATCCATTGTACAAGCCTTTTTATACCATGTTGGAAAATGCAACAAATACGCCTGCATTTCTACTAAATAAAAATTGGAATGAAGTAAACCGCAATTTATCGGCAGCAATCAATGCAGTAATGCTTGGCAAGGATGGGAAACCATTGTTCGATAAGGCTGTACAGGATTCAGAAAAATATTTATCTAAATAAGTTCTTTGGAAGCCACTATTGAATAACCATAAGTGAAAAAGTAGTAGGATTCTCTGAAAAAGAGTTTAGATTTTTAAATATTAATTTGGAATTGGCAAAAAGAGTATGAAGGCTCTTCATTTTAATAATGTAGAGCCTTTCAAAAATGGTAGGAGGAGGTATTTATGAAAGGGGATTTAAGCGTCACTACCGCACAAACGTCTTTATCGCTTAAGAAGAAAAAGCAATGGAGTAGAATCATTCCATATTTATTTGTCGCACCTTGGATTATAGGATTTTTAGTTTTTACATTAGGGCCATTGCTTTTTTCATTCGTTATTAGCTTTTTTGATTGGCCAATTGTAGGTGATAAGAAATTTGTTGGATTTTCCAACTATATCACGATGTTTACGGATGACCCGTTGTTTTGGCAGTCCTTATGGGTCACAGTTAAGTTTGCGATCTTTTTTGTTCCGTTAAATATTATTTTAGCGCTCGTTCTTGCTATTTTATTGAACCAAAAGGTTAAAGGAAGCTCTTTATTTCGTACCTTTTTCTATGTTCCATCCGTTATTTCAGGTGTTGCTTTAGCGATGATTTGGGGATCGGTTTACGATGGAGAATACGGAATATTGAATTATTTATTATCTTTACTTGGAATCGATGGACCTAATTGGCTGAATGATACTACTTGGGCATTGGTGGCCATGGTTATTGCAAGTCTATGGGGACAAGGTTCGATGATGCTTATCTTTTTAGCAGGATTAAAAAATATTCCTCAAGATTTATATGAGGCAGCAGAAATAGATGGGGCAGGAAAGCTCTATCAATTTTTCAAAATAACCTTGCCGCTATTATCTCCTACAATGTTGTTTAATTTAATAATGACCATTATTGGTGCATTTCAACAACTAACTTTAGCCCTCGTTTTAACGGGCGGTGGTCCGCTGCAGTCTACCTATTTTTACGCAATGTATGTGTATGAAAATGCGTTTAAATATTTTAAAATGGGCTATTCTTCAGCTAACGCGTGGATTATGTTTATCATCGTCCTTGCACTAACTTTAGTTGTATTTAAATCATCAAGTATGTGGGTGTATTACGAAAATGAGGTCAAAAACGAAAAATAGATTGGAATGGAGGTGCCACCTCATATGAAAGTGCAAAAAAGATTACATAAAGGCTTTGTATATGGATTGCTTATTTTACTGTCCATTTTATTTCTTGCTCCATTTTTCTGGATGATTTCAACTGCTCTGAAATCTCCTGAAGAGCTATATCAGTTTCCGCCGAAGCTTTTGCCATCAACATGGCATTTCGAGAATTTTTTCAAGGCGTGGAATAGTCAGCCATTTAATCTCTTTTTAGTAAATAGCTTGATTGTAACAGCATTAACAACCATTGGGCAAATTGTTTCTTCTACACTAGTTGCCTATGGATTTGCACGTTTTAAATTTAAGGGACGAGATGTTCTATTTATTATATTATTAGCGACTATGATGATTCCGTGGGATGTCACAATGATTCCACAATATATGGAATTTAATTTGTTCGGTTGGATTAATTCATTGAAGGCATTAATTATTCCATCCTGGTTCGGTTCAGCCTTTTATATTTTTCTTTTACGACAGTTTATTATGTCGATTCCGAAAGAATTGGATGAAGCAGCAAGAATGGATGGAGCGAATGTTTTTCAAATTTATTATAAAATCTACCTGCCGTTAGTGTGGCCAGTAATTGTGCTAATCGCAGTGTTTAACATTTTGGGAAGCTGGAACGATTATTTAGGTCCACTTATTTTCCTAAATGATCAAAGTAAATACACATTAACTTTAGGGCTAGCACAATTTAAAGGT
Organism: Heyndrickxia sporothermodurans; assembly: GCA_018333075.1. Lineage (GTDB taxonomy): Bacteria > Bacillota > Bacilli > Bacillales > Bacillaceae_C > Heyndrickxia > Heyndrickxia sporothermodurans_A. The sequence continues at coordinate 174,562 of BORH01000004.1, forward strand.
GTTCATGACGTTGACACGAATGGTATCATGGCGGTCACATTCTTAATTAGTATTGTGCCACTAGTACTATTCTTCCTGGCACAAAAGAAACTTGTTGAAGGGGTACAGTCTACAGGACTGAAATAATGATAGGAATGGATGAATTTCGGTTCATCCATTTTATTTAAAAGAATGGAGATACATATTTTGGGGCTTAGAAAATGAAGGATAGGAGGGAAAAGGATGAAAATTGAAAAAATGAAAATTCCATTTAGTCGATATGGTTCATATTTGGTCATTTCACCGGTTCATCGAAGGGGAGCAGATCAGACGAAATTATATATACGTCATATTCGTGGCGGAGATGAAAAGGATAGCTCGCTTTTTGAAATGGAAATGGTTCGGGGAAGCGAGACAGTTGATTATGAAGTAGACATGGCACCACATATTCTAACACTTAAGGCTACTGATGGAAGTGGAGATTTGCTGGAATGTTGCTTTAGCTCAGACTCAACCATTCGAATAAAGGGACAGGGGGTTGGCTTAAAACTTTCAGCTGTTACTGGTGCTTATGACTATGCATTGCCTTTTCCTGACTCAACTTGGGAAATTAATAGCTTTGTTCAAGAACGACGGTTTCGTCTTATTCCTCTAGAAGGGTTATTGAAAGTGGATGCACCTTTTGAGGTTGATAAAAGCAAGCATATTACCGCCTGGTGTGAGCCGGATCCTACGACACAAATATTAGATATAGCAATTACCGAGTACAAGCTTGTTTTTGAAAAGGATAAAAGTCTGGATCTTTCCTTTTCTGAAAATGCGGCACATGTGGAGAATGAATTTAAACAATGGAAAGAAAGAACATTACAGGTTCCAGATGCTTTTCAAAAAGGGCATGAGATGGCATCGTATATTACTTGGTCATGTGTAGTGAAACCTGAAGGATTATTGAAAAGACCGGCAATGTATATGTCGAAAAACTGGATGACGAATATTTGGAGCTGGGACCATTGCTTTAATGCAATGGCATTAATAGAGCACAATCCTGAGCTTGCATGGGATCAATATTGTATTTTCTTTGATCAACAGGATAAATCGGGTGCATTACCAGATTTTCTAAACGATCAATGGGCATTATGGAATTGCTGTAAACCACCGATTCATGGTTGGACATTAAGATGGATGATGGAGCGTTCTCATTATATTGATGAAGAAAAGCTACTAGAAGTGTATGAACCTTTGAAGCGCTGGACCAATTGGTGGTTTCAATTCCGTGATGATGATCATGATGGAGTTTGCCAGTACAACCATGGAAATGATAGCGGTTGGGATAATAGCACCGTTTTTGCAAAGGGAATTCCGGTCGAAACCCCGGATTTATCAGCTTTTTTAATTGTACAAATGGATGTGCTGAAAGGAATTGCAGAGCGTCTAGGGAAAACGGAAGAAGCCGTCGAATGGGGCCTTAGAGCGGATACAACCTTTCATAAAATGCTGGACCACTTCTGGACTGAAAAAGGGTTTTATGCTTGCTTATCCCATACCCATGAACGGATTGAAGCTGACAGTCTATTACTCTATATTCCGCTAATATTAGGTGAACGGTTAAGCGAGGAACAAAGATCTATTTTAGTAGGAAAACTATTAAACAACGATTATTTTCAGACAGACTTTGGCTTCGCAACGGAAAGTGTCAATAGTCATTATTATCGGGAGGATGGCTATTGGCGCGGGCCAATTTGGGCTCCGTCGACAATGCTTATAATGGATGGATTATCTGCATGTGGCCAAAAGGAAGTCGCTAAAAAAACGGCGGAAAAGTTTTGTCGGATGGCGAACCATTCAGGAATGGCGGAAAACTTCAATGCTCTAACAGGGGAAGGTCTTCGGGATCCCGCATTTACATGGACATCCAGCGTATTTTTAATTGCAGGGCAAATGCTTTAGTATATTCCGGCATTGTTTTTAAAAAAGTTATTTCTACAAAAGGAGTGTGTAGCAAATGGGTCATGATTATTTTCAATTAACAAATAAAGTATGTGTAGTAACTGGAGCAGCATCAGGAATTGGACTTGCTACTGCAAATCTATTAGCAGAAGTTGGAAGTAAGGTTGTTCTTTTAGATATCAATGAAGAAAGTGGGAAGAAGGCAGCAGATGATCTGAATAAACAAGGCTTTTCAGCTCAATTTATAAAATGTGATGTGACAAAATCTGAAGATTGTCAATCTGTTCACCAACAGCTAGAGGAGGAATATGGCAAAGTTGATGTACTGTTTAACAATGCAGGAATTATACGTCGAAAGAATGTAGTGGATTTGGAAGAGCATGATTGGGATCTAGTTGTTGATGTGTCCTTAAAAGGGGTGTATCTTCTATCGAAATATTTAATACCATTAATGGCTGCAAATGGTGGAGGAAGTATTATAAATACTGGATCAGGCTGGGGATTAAAAGGTGGAGACCAAGCTGCAGCTTATTGTGCCGCAAAAGCTGGAGTGGTTAATTTAACAAAAGCAATGGCGATTGATCACGGACCGCAAAATATTCGTGTTAACTGTATTTGCCCTGGTGACACAGATACTCCGTTACTACGCGATGAAGCAAAGCAATTAAATCTACAGGAGGATGCATTTTTAACTTCATCAGGGGCAGATCGTCCATTAGCAAGGATTGGTACACCGAGGGATATCGCCAATGGCGTATTATTTCTCGCAAGTGAGCTTGCCTCATGGGTAACAGGCACTGAGCTAGTTGTAGACGGTGGAGGATTAGCATAATACGGATAAAGGTTGTTTTCTTATAGATTGACCAAATTTTAACGAAAGCTCAAATCCGTACAAATATAGTAATCGGGGGCATCTTTTCGTAAATGATTTCTTTAGCAATGGTTACGAAAAGAGCTGAAATAAAGATATTTGAGGAGGTAAAGATGATGTCACAGAAAGTACACCCTTATATACCAAATATGGTTCCAGAAATTCAGCAAGAAATGCTAAAGGAAATAGGAGTTAATTCCGTTATGGAACTATATAACTGCATTCCTGAAGAGCTGCAGTTACAGGAAAATATGAATCTACCAAAGGCGCTAACAGAGTATGAACTTCGTAGACACATTGAGGAGATGCTTCAAAAAAATGCGAATGCTAAAGAATACTTAAACTTTTTAGGCGCAGGCTGCTGGCAGCATTTTATTCCAGCTGTATGTGATGAAATTAATCAACGTTCAGAATTTCTAACTGCATACGCAGGTGAACCATATGAAGACCATGGACGCTTTCAGGCATTATTTGAATATCAAAGTTTATTGGCAGAATTAGTCGACATGGATGTTGTGAATGTACCAACTTTTGACTGGGGGCAAGCAGCAGCTACATCGATCCGGATGGCAGCTCGGATTACGAACCGAAAAAAAGTGCTTCTTGCAAAAACTGTTGCTCCAGAAAGAAGCAAAATTATTATCAATTATGGTTCACCAGATCTAACCTTTGATTTTGTTGATTTTCAAATAGATTCGGGACTAATGAATCTAGAAAGCTTGAAATCTCAACTAACTGATGATGTAGCTGCGCTCTATTTCGAAAATCCTTCTTATCTTGGTTTTATTGAGTCACAAGGAGAGGAAATCTCCAAGCTCTTGAAGGAAAAGGGTGTATTGATGGTTGTTGGTGTAGATCCCATTACACTTGGCATATTAGCGCCTCCAAGTCATTATGGTGCAGATATCGTTTGTGGTGATTTGCAGCCTCTTGGTATGCATATGAACTTTAGCGGTGGTCAAGCAGGGTTTATTGCAACTCGAGATGAGGTTGAATATGTTCAAGAATATCCATCAAGATTGTTTGGAGTTATTCCGACTATCCAAGAAGGAGAATATGGATTTGGAGATGTTTATTATGACCGTACATCCTTTGCATTACGTGAAAAAGGAAAAGAATCGGTTGGTACCCAAACCGCATTATGGGGAATAACTGCAGGTGTTTATTTAGCCCTGATGGGTCCAGATGGGATAACTGAAGTAGGTCAGGTAATCAGACAAAATAGTCAATATGCAGCATCTCAATTAGACAAGGTAAATGGAATCAGAGGATCTCGTTTCCACTCTCCATTTTTTAAAGAATTTATTGTGGATTTTAATGAAACAGGAATGACGGTGGAAGAAATCAATAAAAAGCTTCTTCAATATAAAATCTTTGGCGGAAAAGATTTATCGATTGAATTTCCAGAGCTTGGACAATGTGCGTTGTACTGTGTTACAGAGATTCACACGAAAAATGATATTGACCGTTTCGTCAATGCAGTAGCAGAAATCATTCATAAATAGAAGGGAGCCACTGACATGAACGTGATAAAAAGTAATCTTAAGCATAACTCAGATTTTCATCAAGCAAAATGGAATGAGCCAATCATTTTTGAATTGCATCAGCAGGGAGAAAAGGGAGTTGAGGTTCCACCTGTTGATGTAGAGATTAAAGAAGTAGTAGGGGATGGAATTTCTGATTTACCACAATCGATGAAGCGAAAAGAGAGGGTTGCTCTTCCAGAAATTGGCCAAGCAAGGGTTTTACGTCATTATCTTCGACTTTCTCAAGAAACTCTTGGCTCGGATTTTAATGTTGAAATTGGTCAAGGTACTTGTACGATGAAATACATTCCGAAAATCAATGAATTATTAATTCGCGATCCGAAAATGACCGATCTACACCCACTACAGGATGAGTCAACAGTACAAGGGATGCTTGAAATTTTCTATAAGCTGGATTTATGTATGCGTGAAATTTCAGGAATGGATTGTTTTTCTTTTCAACCAAGCGGTGGGACGCAGGCGTTATTTACAATGGCTTCTATTGTTAGGAAATATCATGAAGAACGAGGAGAAGGAGCTCAGCGTGACGAGATTATTACAACGATTTTCTCCCATCCGTCTCAAGCAGCTACTGCTGCTGTAAAAGGGTATAAAATTATTACGCTGCATCCAGATGAAAATGGATTTCCAGATATCGAAAAGCTAAAAGCGGTTGTTTCTAATCGAACTGCAGGTTTTGTTGTGGCTAATCCTGAGGATACTGGCATTTTTAATGGAAAAATTAAAGAATTTACGAAAATTATTCATGATGCAGGCGGGCTTTGCTATTATGACCAAGCAAATGCTAATGGTTTATTAGGCATTACACGCGCGAGGGAAGCAGGCTTTGATATGTGCTTCTTTAATCTACATAAAACCTTTGCTGCTCCACATATGTGTGGCGGACCAGCAACAGGTGCACTTGGTGTAATCGAAGCATTGAAGGAATTTTTGCCAGCACCTATCGTAGAATTCAAGGATCAAAAATACTGCTTAAATGCTGACTTAAAACATTCAATTGGCAAGGTGCGTGCTTTCCATGGAGTAGCACAAACCGTTGTGCGTGCTTATGCATGGATTCGTGCATTAGGGCCAGAAGGATTAAAGGAAGTCGCAAAAACTGCCGTTCTTAATAATAATTATATGTATCATAAAGTTCTCGGTATAAAAGGGGCTAGTGCACCATATGTTAAAGGACATCGACTAGAGCAGGTTCGCTATAGCTGGGAACAGCTAACACAAGAAACAGGTGTCACTACAGAGGATGTTCAAAGAAGAATGACAGACTTTGGGCTTCATTATTGGACTAGTCATCATCCATATATTGTGAAACAACCGTTTACACTTGAGCCAACAGAATCGTATTCAAAGCGGGATTTAGATGAATACATCTCTGCTTTAACACAAATTTCTCATGAGGCATACGAAAATCCTAGTATCGTACAAGATGCACCTAAACAAAGTACAATTCATAAGCTTGACGAGCAGGATTTTCTTGATCAACCAGAGAAATGGTGTATTACATGGAGATCTTATCAGAAAAAGGTTGTTAATCGACAAACACCTGTAGGGAAATAAAATCATCAAGAATGAGGTGAATAAACTTTGACCAAGTTTCAAATCGACGATATTCGTAATCAACATCTGTTACAAAGAAACCGCATAAGGCCGAGAGCTCATTTTACTTCTTTTCCAAATGAAATAGAGGCTCTAGCCGTTAATGGTGAAATAGCATCAACCAAAAAAATATTAAATGGTCAATGGAAATTTTTATATGCAGATCATCCGTCCTTTATACCAAGCGATTTTTTTGAAAAAAATTATGATTGCTCTGATTGGGATGACATCCAAGTTCCTGGGGTCTGGCAGCTCCAAGGCTATGGGAGACCGCATTATTCGGATCTTTATTACCCATTTCCGGTAAATCCACCACATGTACCTGAGAAAAATCCAACAGGTTGCTATCGAAGAAGTTTTTTTATTCCCAAAGATTGGGATGGAAGGAATGTTCATCTTCGTTTTGAAGGGGTCGATAGTGCCTTTCATTTATGGGTAAATGGTAAAGAGGTCGGATATAGCCAAGGTAGCCGTCTAACATCGGAATTTGATATTACTCCATTTCTCGAGGATGGAGAAAACCAATTAGTTGTCCAAGTACATCAATGGAGTGATGGTTCATACTTAGAAGATCAGGATATGTGGTGGCTAAGCGGAATTTTCCGGGATGTATATCTATTAGCCATACCGAAAATACATGTATACGATTTTTATGTTAAAACCGATTTAGATGAACGATATGAAAATGCAAAATTAAATCTTCGAGTAAAAGTGAAAAATTGTAGTGGTGAGCGTGAAAAAGTAGCTTTAACTTATCAATTAATTGATAAAAATGAAACCATCCTCTCGGGAGATTTTTCTAATGAACAAGTGAATGCAGGCGAGGATGTTTTTTTAAACGTTCAATCTCATGTAGCTTCACCACAGAAATGGTCTGCAGAGGATCCATACTTATATACACTCCTTCTTACCTTGAAAAATAGCAAGGGGGAAACGATTGAAGTTATTCCATATAGAATAGGCTTCCGCTCCATTGAAATAAAGGACAGAAACCTAAAAGTAAATGGGAAAACGATAATGTTTAAAGGGGTCAATCGTCATGATCATGACCCAGACACTGGTCGTGCGGTTTCATATGAGATGATGAAAAAAGATATTATCATGATGAAGCAGTTTAATATAAATGCTGTTCGTACAGCACATTATCCGAATGATCCACGATTTTATGATTTATGTGACAAATACGGACTTTATGTCATTGATGAGACCGATTTAGAGACGCATGGATTTGAATTATTAGGTGATGCCAACCAATTGAGTAATGATCCAAGCTGGGAAGCTGCCTATGTTGAAAGAGTAGAACGAATGGTCGAGCGTGATAAGAATCATCCGAGTATCATTATGTGGTCACTTGGGAATGAATCAGGTTTCGGTTGTAACTTCGAGGCGATGTATAAGCGCTGCAAAGAATTAGATGCTACACGAATCGTTCATTATGAAGGAGACCGGGAAACGAAAGCAACCGATATTTATAGTACAATGTATTCCTCTGTTGAAAGAATAATCGGTTTTGCGAAAACAGAAAATTGGGAAAAACCACATATTCTATGTGAATTCGCCCATGCAATGGGAAATGGACCTGGTGGGTTAAAAGAATATTGGGATGCATTTTATCAATATGATCGTCTTCAAGGTGGTTTTGTATGGGAATGGATTGACCATGGCTTACGTCAATTTACAAGTGAAGGAGAAGAATATTTTGCCTATGGCGGTGATTTCGGTGATGAACCGAATAATAGCAACTTCTGTATGGATGGGCTAGTCAGTCCAGACAGAGTTCCGTCCCCAGGTCTATATCAATATAAAAAGATGATTGAACCAGTTAAAGTAACGCCTTTGGACGTGAAAGAAGGCATTTTCCAAATTGAGAATCGCTATAATTTTGTATCACTCGATCATTTGGAGTGTAGCTGGAGTATTGACGGTGATGGTGATCCAGTCGCAAGTGGAGTCGTAACATTGCCAGATATCCTAGCAAATGAAAAAGGCCAGCTTCGGATTCCGCTTAGTGGACTTATTAAAAAGGCATTTATCGATTATAAGGTAAATATTGTATTTACTTTAAAGTCTGATACAAAATGGGCGAAAAAAGGACATGAAATTGCTTGGGCTCAGGTTAGTATTCCAAATGAAGAAATGCTTTCTAAGAAATCACTTTCATCTTCAATAGCACCGATTTTTGTTGAGGAAACAAAGACAAGTATAGTTATTAAGGGAAATGATTTTAAGATTCAATTTTCAAAGATTGATGGAAGAATTCTAAACTGGCGAGCTTGTGGACAGTCGGTTATGAAAACAGGGCCTAGAATGAATTTTTGGAGAGCAATGACTGATAATGAGATGTATATCGTAAAGGATTGGAAGGAAGCATATTTGCACATGCTGGTGCATGATGCTAGAAAGGTAGAGTACGAGCAGCTGAATGCTTCAACCATTAAAGTTAGGGTGGAGGAAACCATTGCGCCTTTAGTAGCAGGCTGGGGAGTTCAGGGTTCCTATGAATATACAATTCTTGGTGACGGTCAAATACAAATGACGGTAAAAGGAAACCCATATGGAAAATTACCTGAAACATGGCCAAAGGTAGGAATTGAAATGGAAATCCCAACTGAGCTAAGTCATGTCAACTGGTATGGGAATGGACCTTGGGAGAGTTACCCAGATAGTAAGGAAGCTTGTAAAATAGGACACTATCAAAAAACAGTTGATGAATTATTTTTCCCTTATGAGTACCCGCAAGAAAATGGAAATCGTAGTGAAGCAAAATGGGCAAGCTTCCATAATGGTAGAAACTTCGGACTTTTAGCTGCTTCAGAGCAAGGAATGAATTTCAGTGCCCATTATTATACAAAAGAGAATATTGAGGAAGCGAAGCATCACTATCAACTGAAAAAACGTGATTTTATTACATTAAATATTGACCATAAATTAAATGGATTAGGAAGTAACAGCTGCGGTCCTGGTCCATTACCAGAATATCAGCTTAAACCTGCTGACTTTCATTTTGAAGTAACCTTTCTTCCGTATTTCGGTGGGCAAGAAGTTGGAAAATATATAAGCAAGAAGCTGATATAAACTGAAGAGGGCTATCTGAAAAGTGTCTACCCTGAAAATACAATTATGTAGGATTGGTATGTGATCAATGTAAAAGAAACCATTGATGGATATCTTTCGTTTGATTCTGGTAAGGAAGTGGATGGGGTAATTTCCCTCTTTCAAAAAGGAAAACGAATTGCTACTTCCAATTACTATGGTTCTGGGCAATCTGAAGTCATGCATGTTCGTTTGAAAAAAGGAAAATATTACGTAAAGGTAAGAGATGTGTATGGTAACCCAACAATCAAGCCGTATACATTAACTCTATCAAAAAATAGTGTATTTTTAAGTACCTAGCAGAAGGCTAGGTACTTTTTTATTATGGTTTAGAAAACCCCTGGCTATGCCGGGGGTTCCAGAGAGCTTATAGCGTGGTATGAAAAAAAACCTCACATCGTGGTAGGATAAAGTTGGTTTCCCGACCACTTCATCTCACCATGGAAGGAGGTATGCCCTGTGAAGGACATGAATAGTTTAGCACACACAACATGGAATTGTAAGTATCATGTAGTATTTGCCCCAAAGTACAGAAGGCAGATTATTTATGGAAAATATAAAAAGAGTATTGGGCAAATCATACGGGATTTATGTGAACGGAAAGGTGTAACAATTCATGAAGCAAATGCCTGTCCAGATCACATTCATATGTTAGTCAGTATTCCACCCAAATTAAGTGTATCTCAATTCATGGGTTATTTAAAAGGAAAAAGTAGTCTCATGATATTTGATCGACATGCCAATTTAAAGTATCGATACGGAAATCGGAAATTCTGGTGTAGGGGCTTCTACGTTGATACAGTGGGCAGAAATAAGAAACAAATACAAGAATACATTAGAAATCAGCTAAAAGAAGACTATATGGGTGATCAATTAACATTATTCGAAGAATATGACCCATTTACAGGAGAGAAAAATAAGAAGAATTAAAGAAATTCTTTAGAATTAGTGAGTGAATGTGGTGCAGGCGGGAAACCCCCTCAGTGGGCCTTTTAGGCCAAGGCCGGTAACAGAGGCTTTCAGCCGCAGAGCAAACCACCAGTTCACACTGGTGGTTTTGATTGCATAAAAAAATATAAAATCTTCGCTCTGTGTTAACTTTTAAACAGAAGTTTATGTCTAGTGCACCTCAGGAGTTATCGCAATGATATAAGTCAACATCGATTCATCCTTAAGGAGGGGGCTTAATAGAGACACCTCCACGGAAAGTTTTACTGCTCATTTCCTTTCGTTCGAAAGTCGATGAGCATGAAGCATGCACTTTTTTTCTTCAATGTATTAGAAATATGAAAAGATAGTGACAGTAATTTTACAATTTTAAGAATAAAAAGCATCTAATGAAAATTTGTGATAATAATCACAGAGTTCAAATAGAGCCATCGATACAATTCAATTAAACCTAAGGAAAGGAGTGGGTGTAGTGAAAATATCAAGTATCATACTTTCATGTGGCCTAATTGTTGTATTGGCTTTTTGGGTTGGAATAAAAATCGCCGATCGAATTATTGAAAATGGTGGTACATCCGTAACAGTCAATTCTGAGCAAATTCCAAAGGATGATAGCACTGAAAATACTTTAGCCTATAATCCACCAAACATGGAAAATGTTCCAGATGGTCCTGATGGGAAAGCGATAAAGAGAGGCTATAAAATTATTAATGAAACGAATACGGCACTTGATGGCTATGTAGGAAATAAGCTATCGTGTTCGAGCTGTCATGCAGGTGCTGGTTTAGACCAAAATGTTTCTTCATTAGTTGGAGTAACAGCGAAATATCCTCAATACAGACCAAGAGAAGGAAAAATCATGAGTATTGAAGATAGGGTCAATGGTTGTATGGTTCGAAGTATGGATGGGAAGCCAATCCCAGAAAATAGCGAAGATATGAGAGCGGTTGTTGCTTATTTAAAATATATATCTGAAGGGGTTCCTATTGGTGAAAAGGATATCCCATGGCTGGGGCAAAATAAAATGAAGGATGTACCAGCACCAAATATCAAAAATGGGGATAAGTTGTATAAAACTTCTTGTATCGCCTGCCATGCAGCAGATGGTTCTGGTACTAATACAAATAGTGGACCAGCACTTTGGGGGGACAACTCATTTAATGATGGAGCGGGATTATCTCGCATTACTCAATTAGCAGGGTATATTCAAAGAAATATGCCTGCTGGTCAGGCTGGGACCTTATCGAAGCAGGAGGCTTCTGATTTAGCTGCCTTTATCCTTTCAAAGGATCGACCAGAATGGAAGGGGCATAAAACAGATTGGCCAAATGGAGATCGCCCAAATGACATAATAAATAAGGAAAAACGAGAACAAATAAAAAAAGGAACAATCAATTGGGACAAAGTGCTCAAAGAAAACTAAATAATCCCCTAAAACTCTGCAAAACTCAACCGCAGAGTTTTTTTCTATTTTTATTTCTATTCCGCATCAAAATGTCCACCCTCTGTGGAAAAAACGCTCAAATGTCCATGAATGGTGCCTGACACCATTCATGGACATTTGTAAAAGCACCATTAAATAATGAAACCTTTTTATATTCATTACGTAAAAGTATAGTGAGGGGTAAGAAGAGGTGTTTTATTAGAAAAATTTAAGGCTGTTGACATAATGCAGCTGTTTTTTGATTTTATATCATACGTCTTTTCTTATGAATCTTGTAATTGTACTTTGGTTAAAAGAAAAATTAAAGCCAAAGCTTGCAATATACAAATGTTGATTAAGGATTAATGGAGGCACACAACATGTATTATCTTATTTCATTATTTGCTTTAACATTAAATCCATTTATTTGGAAAGCGAATTATAAGAAAAAGTCCTTTTTATTTTTTCAAGGCTTTCGCTTAATTGTTGGAATTATTATTACTTTTATTCTTACGTATATTGGCCTTGTCGATCATACGTGGGAAGCATTTATTAGCTACGGGCTTTTTATCGTCGGCGTCTTTTTTCTTGCTGATATTCTTTTTATCCAAGTGAAGCGTGCTGCGATTACTCCCTTTTTAGGAATTGCATTTATTGTTGCAGGTTTATATTTCACTTTTATTTATCCAATGACAATTACAAATGATAAATATGAATTTGTGAAACAAAAAGTAACAATTGAAAAGAAGGAAGTATCAGCCATTGATGAGCAGCATATTCCTGTTGTTCCAGAGAAATATGCAAGATATCGAAGTGAAAAATTATTAGGGGAGCTTAAGCATTCCTCCTATTATGATTTAGGAGATTCAACCATTCAGAAAATTAATAATCACTTGTATTGGGTGACACCAATCGAATACACAGGCTTTTTTAAATGGTTAAAAGGTGCAAAGGTTCCAGGCTATATTAAAATGAGTGCCGAAGATGAACGGGCGGAGGCAGAGCTTATTAAAGCAGAAATGAGCTATGTTCCTTCTGCATATTTCGGGAAGGATGTAAAAAGACATGTTCGCGGAATTCATAAGGATATGATCCTATTAGATGTTAGCTTTGAACCAGATGATAAGGATCACCCTTATTATGTTATTCCGTATGGAAAATATGAAAAGTTCCGCAATATTATTGATGTGAAAGGGATATATTTAGTTGATCCGGTTACAGGAAAAACGGAGGATTATTCAATGAATAATCTACCAGATTTCATTGACCATGCTATTCCAACAAATGTAGCAGAGGACTGGAATGAATGGTATGGAAAATATGTTCACGGATTTTGGAATTCCCATTTTTCACAAGAGGATGTTATGGTCCCAACTAAATGGGAAGGCGTAGATGAAGTGAATGGTGTCTTTAATAAAGATCTTCAATTGCAATGGTTTACTGATTTTACCCGACCAAAATCAGGTAGTGGATCAATGGTAAGCTATTCTATTCTAAATGCAAGGACAGGAAAGTTTACTTTCTTTACTGAAGGAAATGGTTTATTAAATGGAAAATCTGCGATGAATGTTGCAGAAAAAACTTTTAGAGCAAATAAATATGAAGCAGGTACACCAATTCTCTATACCATCTATGGCCAATTTACATGGGTTGTCCCACTAATGGACTCAAACCATGTGTTTAGGGAAATGATGCTCATTAATGCTAAGGATGAAAAAGTATATAGTACCGGTGATACGAAACGATCATTATTTGATGATTACAAGTATGCAATCGCAACAAAACTTGGAAATGATGAAACAACACCTACTGATAAAGCACTATTAAAGTCTTTAAAAGGAAGCATTACACACGTATATAAAGCAGAAACAGATCGTGGAACAGCTGTTAAGTTTATGATAAAAGGCAGCAATAAAATCTTTGTCGTTCAGTCAAATGATTTTCCGTATTCTATTTTTATCGAAAAAGGAACATCTGTTGAATTTAGCTATATAGATACGAATGAAACAATTGCTTCAGTTAACGGTGAGTTTAAAATAAACGAATAGATTGAAATCAAAAGGACAGCGTTACGAGCTGTCCTTTTTTTTTTTGAATAAATGAATGAACATAAATCATTAGAAGTGTTTAATTGTGGAAATTTTTTCTCAAGGAAAATAAATGAACAGCTTTTTGAAGATAAAAAGTGGACGAATTGATGAAAAAGTATTAATGATTGTCATCAATTACTTTTCTAGAAAAAAACGTCCAAATAAGGATGAAAGAACAAGAAACAAGAACTTCCATAAGAAATAATGTATTTAAAATAATTCCCATTATAGCACCTCCAAATTGAATGAGAATTTCATGTATTTTTATTTTAATTTGATACTACTAAGGAAAGTTGAACAAAAGGTAAAGATTTATTAAAGATTATATTTTAGGGGGAATTAAAAATGCACTTTTAATAATGAAAAACTTATATTTCTATAATAACATCTTCACCAGCAAATATTAAGGTTATACTTTAAGTTTTTAGGAGGTATAAAAAAAGACGGATAAATACCGTCTAATGTAAAATTACTGGATTCGGGGCAGTTGGAACTGGAATTTCTGTATTAAATTCTATTTCTCCAATTTGTTCTATTTTTGAGTTTTCAGCACCTGTAAAGGTAACGGATTTATATCCAAATTCACGAGCAGTGAGTAATAGACTATCCAACATGATGATAAAAATATGATTATTTAAAAGCCCTGAATCCTTCGTAAAGGTAATGGTAACGTGCTTAGTTTTTTCATTCGTATCCACATTTTCTATATCTACTCCTCCAGGAATCGGGGGATGTAGAGGTGCTTTCAATTTAAAATTCTCACTTTCCATATGGGTAATCGCATCTAAAATCGTTTTAAATTGTTGATTAGACCGCGTTAAAAAAACGGGATAATTTTCATCGTACATATACTCAAAAAAAGCGCTATGACCTACATCATTAATAGATACTGACGTTTTTGTTTCACCAGCAATGATTGCTCCAGATTTTCTGTTTGTTTGAAATTCGAGTGCTTCTATATTTTGATATCGAAACGATTCCTCCAAGGATTTCAGAAAAGTTTTTCCGGTGGATGAGGAGTCTAAAGAAGTTTTCTGTCGAAGATCAATGATTGCTTTTTCTTTATTATTATTCTCTGCAACAGATATGGATTTAATATGATTAAATGGGGCTGGTAATAGTCCCCAATCCTGATTTGCAATTTCTTCATTTTTAGTATTCATTTGTTGAATGGCTGGAACTTCTTTTTTTGTTGTAAGAACACTAATAGGAACGATGATATTTCCACCTTTTGCACCTAACAGCCCAAATGTAATGAAATTTTGATCTGATTGAACGGCATAACGAGTTAATGTATCTGAAAAAATATTCGGTTGATTGGAGAGATTGTTTGAAGAATCTAAAGCTTCTACAATTTGCCCCTTTTCTTGAATACTTTTACTGCTTTTATCCTTGCTAGTTGGTGCTGAAAAAAGGAATAAAGAGGAGCTGATAATGAAAACAACTGTAATCGCTCCAAGAGATGCTACTGTAGGAAAAAACCAAGCTATTTGTCTCTTCTTCTTTAAATTTGGTGTAATGGATTGGTAAATATCTTCTGGCTTCCTATAATCTTTTACGACTGGAAATTGTTCAAGCATTTTTTCTATATCGTATATTTTATCGTTCCAACCGAATTTTTCCACAGTTTGTACCTCCTTTCTTTAGTTCATTTTCGATTAATCCCCTCAATGCCTTAAGGGCTCTATGCTGAGTTGTTTTCACCTTCCCCTCAGACCACCCCAAAACTGAAGAAGTTTCTAGGATGGTTAGTGATTGAATATATCTTAAAATGATAACCATTCGATGATCCAACTTGCATTTATCTAAACAACGATACATTAATTGGATGGATTCATTTTGTAATGTTATATCTTCTGGAAGAGGGGAATGATCACTAATTTGATTCATTTCTAAGTCAAATGTATCTGCTAATCGATGCTTCCATCTTTTTTGTTTTCTAAAAAAATCAATGGCAACATGCTTGGCTATAGAAAAAATCCATGTTTTTTCACTGCTTCTATTTTCAAATTGATGATAGGATTTTAATACACGTATATAAACTTCTTGTGCTAAATCTTCTGCTTGTTCTCGATTTTTAACCATATAAAATAAAAACTGAAACAAGCTTTGATGGTATTTTTCATAAATATCATAAAATTGTTTCTCCATCGCTAAACCCCCCTAAATACATTAGTCGTATTTAAAATGAAAAGGTTACAAAAAATAAAAAAATTTAATTTAAATGTAATAGAGGTTGGCAAGGAATAGGACTTCTGTTGGTAAAAAAGTTGAGAATATAAAAAATCATGCTCATCGAGACATTGAGCATGATTTTTTATTGATAGGAAATGATAAAACATTTGCTTGTCGGGGCTGACAAGATTCTTACGCATTTGTTCTTGATACAAATTTTACAAGAATGCTCTATCTACTTCACAGCATCAATCGCGTTAATTAGCCTATGATTCTTTACTTTTACATACGTAACTTTTATTTTTCAGTCTGTTTTAAATCGCCTAATGGAACAGAAAACTCAAATTAACGTACATTCATTTTTTTGTAAATTAGTTTGCCCCTTGCCTGATTCCAATCTAATAAGCTACCACTAACTGCATCAGGCTGAGCTATCTTGCCTTTATATTAATGTAAATACTTCGTTTAAATAACTTACTAGTTTCTTTTTAGTATTAAACTCTCGGCAAAAAAAGCGATAGTCCGTCCCCTTGTATTTAAATATTTTTTGAGGACAAGAAGTATGGTTAACCTCCAGGTTATGCCCAGTCATCGTACACCAATAATGATTACGAGCATTTTTGGCGATAGAAAGTGCTTTACTAGTTGTTAAAAAATTATTTGATGTTGCTGTGCTGAAGCTTCCACACTCAAGGCAAGAAAACCAACTGCCAAAATCAATATGGAAAAGATTTTTTCATTAATATTCCTCCTAAATTTTCAATTTAAAGTATTTGGCGAAGGAATATTATGAAAGTTGCAAATTCATTTGTATTTTGCAGTACTTACACTTTTTTTACATGGAAGAACTTTGTTAAGAGCCATGGTCCCTCAGGAAAGCCAAGGGTGAGCTGCCAAGCACCAACACCTTCTAATTGATTTTGACGTACTAATTGCATTTTTCGACTAATACTTCTTGCGTCATCAAACCATATTTCATGCCTAATTCCTTGCTCATCCACATAATGAAAATAGGGTGATTGATTTTCAACAGAGTATTGTATGGGTACTTGGTATTTCATGGCAAGATGTACGGCATCCTGGTTAGATATTCCGCGATATACAGTACCTGCTTTATATGGAAGTGTCCAATTATATCCATAAAAAGGGAGACCTATTAAAATTTTATTTCTCGGTATTTTTTCTAAGGCAAATTGTATTGTTTGTCTAACTTCATTAATAGGAGCAACCGGTCCAGGTTCACTTGCCCCATGATGCCAATCGTAAGCCATAATAAATACTAGGTCTACTACCGAACCAATTCCTCCATAATCATAGCCCTTTAGCCAAGGAATTGCATCATTTGTTTTTGCTGGTACGGCAATGCTCAAATGTCTAGCAGACGGTTTTAGGCGATCCCTTAGCTCCCGTAAAAAGCCGGTATATAAATCCCTGTCTTCAGCGCGGTTTCCTTCAAAATCAATATTTACCCCTGCATATCCTTTGGTAGTTACAACATTAACAATATTATTAATAAGATTTTGCCTTAATGTAGGATTGTTTAGTACTTGATGTGTCAACTGTGAGCTAAATCCAGATGCTGTTAAATTGGTGACCGTCATAAGAGGATTTACTCTTCGTGACCACGCTGTTTTTATAGCCGTAGCATCATTGATATCATTCAAGGAACCATCGCTAGAAAAATGGTATTCAAATAGGGCAATATACGTCATATATGGGGAAAAATCATTAATTAACGTTTCATCGGATTCAGGGGTTCGTAGAACATAATATCCTAAGCTAGTAGCATTGTAATTTGATATATTAGGGATATTTATTTTCATGCCTGCCTGTAAACGGGAAGGGTTGACTGAAGGATTTGCACTACTTAAGCTTTCAAGAGATACAAAGGCCATATTGGCAATAGAATAAAAACTATCCCCAGGCTGAACTGTGTAGGTGTATGTAGGAATGACTAATGCTTGCCCCGGAACAACATTTGTCTGTTTCAGCCCATTGGCTAATCGAATTTGATCAACAGAAACAGAATATTTTGAGCTAATTTTAAATAATGAATCACCAGTTTGTACCGTATAAATGAACATGTTATCAACTCCCTCCTGTAAATAATTATATGTTTGAATAGCTTGTTAACATACATAAGTAAGAATGTTATTTTGATATATTTTTTAAGTTAATATTTATTTACAAAAATAACTAAAATGAAATAATATTTTCTTGCAAAGGTAACTTTATCTTATATAAAAATAATAAAAAAACTAATTGAAAACGAATCTCATTGTCGTGTATAATGATAATGGTTTTCATTACATATAAAGTGAAGGGGAAATAATTTTATGAAAATGCTAGGACTCTCCTCAGCAATATTAATATCTATAAGTCTACTTTTCGGTTGTTCTGCAAATGAACCGAAAAATAATGATACAAAACCTAAAAAGAACACAGCCGAAGCACCTAAAATGGAAGATGTGACAAAGGCTTACCATAACTTTGCAATTAGTGAGATTGACCAATTTGTTAAAGCAACAGAGGAATTTACTAATGCAGTAAAAAATGGAGATATTGAAAAAGCGAAGGAAATTTATCCGACTGCACGTATGTATTATGAGCGTTCAGAACCAATTGCGGAAAGCTTTGGAGATCTTGATCCAAAAATTGATGCACGTGAAGGCGATGTGAAGGAAGAGGAATGGACAGGGTATCATCGAATTGAGAAAGGTCTTTGGAAAGAAAACACCACAAAGGGATATGAAAAATATGCTGATCAACTGCTGAAGGATGCAAAGCTGCTTCGTGCAAAAGTTGAGACAGTAGAGGTTACTCCAGATGTATTAGTAACTGGTGCAGTAGATTTATTGAATGAAGTATCGACATCTAAAGTAACTGGAGAAGAAGATCGCTATTCACATACAGATTTATATGATTTTGCAGCAAATGTACAGGGTGCTGAAAAGATTTACGAATTATTAAAACCTGAACTCGAGAAAAAAGATAAAGACTTATCGAAAAAAATTGAGGATCATTTTATACAAGTAAATCAATTATTAGAAAAACATAATAAAGATGGCAAATATGTTCTTTATACCCAATTAAAAAAATCTGAAGTAAAACAATTAAGTCAAGCGATTGATGCTCTTGCAGAACCACTATCACAACTTGGAATTGTCTTGGAGGGATAAAGTTGTCTAAAACAGCCAAAGACCAAGGGAACGAATCTTCATTTATGGATAAACAAATCACCCGTAGAGATGTACTAAAGTATACGGGTATCGGAGGCATGGGGGTTCTTATTGGATCATCAGGCCTTGGCTGTGTTCTTGCGATGACTGATAAGTGGCAAAAAAGATCTGCAAAGTCTGCTAATAAAAATGAAATTGTTCCTTTCCATGGGAAGCATCAAGCAGGTGTAGTGACTCCAGTACAAAATAACATATATTTCGTCTCGATGGATGTTACAGCATCGAGCAAGAATGAATTAAAGCAGTTATTTAAAGATTGGACAGAAGCTATTTCCCATATGACTTCAGGAAATCCTGTTGGTGAAACCTCAAGCAATCATTATATTCCTCCGAAGGATACTGGGGAGGCAATGGGATTATCGCCTTCTAATTTAACTGTCACTATTGGTGTAGGTCCTAGTCTCTTTGTGAAAGATGGAAAGGATCGCTTTAGGTTAAAAAATAAACAACCAAAGGAATTGGTTGATCTGCCAAAATTTCCTTTTGATGCACTAGAAGAGGAATGGTCAGGGGGAGATGTATGTATCCAGGCTTGTGCGGATGATCTCCAAGTTGCCTTTCATTCAGTCAGAAATTTAGTCCGTATAGCAAGAGGGAAGGCGACTATTCGTTGGGCACAAACAGGTTTTCAACGTACAAAGCAAGCAGATCCGAAGCAGGGAACTCCTCGAAACCTTTTTGGCTTTAAGGATGGGACAGGAAATCCAGATACAACTAGTAAACAAGAGATGAATAAGCATATTTGGGTTCAAAATGGTGATGGACCAAATTGGTTAGTAAATGGGACCTATTTAATTGTAAGACGAGTTCAAATGCATATTGAAGTATGGGATCGTTCTACATTAAAGGATCAAGAGGATACATTCGGACGTTATCGTGATAGTGGCGCTCCTTTAGGAAAGAAAAAGGAATTTGATTCAGTTGATCTTGATTTGAAGGATGAAAACGGAAATCATGTCATTCCTGCTAGTGCACATGTACGATTAGCAAAAGGAAACGGAAAAGAAATTATTTTAAGACGTTCCTTCTCATATACAAATGGAATGGATATTAAAACAGGAAGTTTTGATGCAGGATTACTTTTTATTAGCTTTCAGCGAAAACCAAGTAAGCAGTTTATTCCAATTCAAGAGCGACTTGCGAAGATGGATAAATTAAACGAATATACGGTTCACCGTGGCAGTGCTATTTTTGCTTGTCTGCCAGGAACGACAAATGGCGGTTATATTGGTGAAACGTTATTTTAATGAAATTTAAAGTATATACAAAAAAGTGAAATCGGCTGTTATGCCGATTTCTTCTAGTCTAACCTCTAGAAAGGGGAAATACTTATGCATTCAGCTAATTTTAAAAAGAGCTGGATTATTTTATTCATGAGTTTGCTCATATTTGTACATTTTCCTTCAGTAAAAGCAGAAGAAAATTTTGACGATTTATTTGTCATTATTGGTGATGCTTTAATGCAAACAAAAGAAGCGAATTGGAGCTTGGTTGAATCAAATATCGATCAATTTACTAAGGAATGGAATGCAATTAAAAAACCTAGCAGCAAATTGGCTCAAAAGGTAGATTCACAACTATCCATAGTTCAAGATACGTTAAAAAAAGATAATACAGATCCACAAAAAGTGAATCAATTGCTTTCTGATCTTTCAAAGGCTGTTCAAAAATACGATAATGAACAAAATCCAGTGGACAAAGAGAAGGAAAAGGGAAAAGTTAAGCAGTTGCTTCCACTGGTTGAAAATATACAGAAATCCATAGAGACTAAAGATTTTGACCAAGCCAACCGCGACTATAAATTGTTTTTATCTGCTTGGAATTCAAACGAATTAATTGTAAGAAATGCTAGTGTTTTTTCATATGGAGAAATTGAAAAGCAATCCGCATTTCTTCGAATTGCAATCAGTCAGGAACCGCCAAGTAAAGATAAGGCGATGACAGCATTAACAGATTTAACAAAAGCAATCAATGATTTCCTAAGTGGAAATGTTCAAAAAAAATCAGTAGAAAGCTATAAGCTTAGTGATGGTTTAAAGCTATTAACCAGTGCGCAGAAGAAAATTTCAGATAAGGATTTTTCAGGTGCTACAGCCGATTTAAATGAGTTTTTAACCATCTGGCCAATGATTGAAGGAGAAGTTCAAACAAGGGATAGCAAGCTTTATAGTGATTTGGAAACAAAGGTACCAACTATTATCAGCTTAATTAATTCCAAAAAGGTAGACTCGGAGAAAGCTGAAACGATCATTAAAGACTTAAATAAGCGAGTAGGTGTGATTGCTGATCAAACAAGCTATACTGCCTGGGATGCTGCTCTAATTTTATTAAGAGAAGGCTTGGAAGCACTATTAATTGTGGCTACACTTGTTGCTTTCTTAAAGAAAACAAACCAGGCAGGAAAACAGAAGTGGATTTGGAGCGGAGTAGCGATAGGATTATTAGCAAGTGGTGTTCTTGCAATCATAATTAATATGATTTTCTCAAAAATGACAGGAGCATCTAGTCGGGAATATATTGAAGGAATTGCAGGGATTGTAGCGGTTCTTATGATGCTAACAGTTGGTGCTTGGTTACATAAGAAATCGAACATTAAGAACTGGAATCAATATATTCAACGTCAAATGAACGATGCAATCGCAACAGGTAGTCTTTTTTCATTTGGATTAATTAGTTTTCTTGCTATTTTCAGAGAAGGAGCAGAAACAATTATCTTTTATGCAGGCATGGCTCCGAGTATGAGCATTAGTCAACTACTGCTTGGAATTGGCGTAGCATTAGTGATTTTAATCGTAATTGGTTTTGTTATCATTCATTATAGTGTTAAGATTCCGATTCGTTTATTCTTTACAATTGCAACGATTCTCATCTATTTCTTTGCGTTTAAAATTCTTGGAGTAAGTATTCATGCATTACAAATATCAAATGTTATCCCAACGCATACGATCGAGCCATTTATATTTATTCAATCAATTGGGCTTTATCCAACATGGGAAACATTCATTCCACAATTGGTGTTAATTTTACTTGTTATTGTTGCAGCTGTATGGGTGCGTAATCATAATAAACAAAGTGCTTAATTAAAAAGGTATCTTGGAAGTGAATTCCTGGATACCTTTTTTATCATTAACAGCTAGGTAAGTTTCAATCTTTTTATAATATTTAAATATATTATTTGGTGTGATTTACCTGTAATGTTTTGTGATAATTGGACGATAAAAACATTGTAAAAACCATGTCGAATGAAGGAGAATATTTTATGGAAAAACGAAAAAAGAGGTTTTTTAGGCTGACCATTCGAAAAAAACTTATTATCTCATTTGCACTAATTTTAATTATCCCAACAGTTATCATTGGATTGGCAGCCTATTTCAGTGCAAAAAGTAATATTGAAAAGCAATTAACTAGGGCTGCAAGCGAAAATGTCGAAATTCTAAATTCTTTAATTAATGAGACCATTCCACCGTATATAAACGATGTGGATTATTTTGCGAAAACAATCTCTGAAAAGGATTATAAACGTGGAGGTCCAACTATTCATAAAAAATTTGATGAGTATAAAGCTCTTCATAATACTGCACAATTAATATATGTTGGAACCGAAACAGGTTTGATGTATAGAGCTCCAGATCAAGATGCACCTAAAAACTATGATCCACGTGAGCGTTCTTGGTACCAGCAAGCGATGAAGCAGCCAAGCGAAGCAATTATTACAGAGCCCTATTTGTCTTCATCATCTAATGAAATGGTTGTAACCATTGCGAAAACGACTGAAGATCACACAGGAGTAGTTGGTATTGATATTTCTTTAAAGAGTCTTAGTGATATTTCAAAAAAAATAAATATTGGTTCAAAGGGTTACGCAGTTATACTGGACAGGCAAAAGAAATTTATTGCCAATCCCCATGAAAAATCTGGGGAAGAAGCAACTGCTGCCTTTTATGATAAGTTGTACAATAAAGGTTCAGGTGAGTTTACTTATACGATTGATGGAATAGATAAAAAAATGATCTTTCAAACGAATACGTTAACTGGTTGGAAAATAGCCGGAACGATGGATCAATCAGAAATAGATGAAAGCGTACAATCAATTACTAATATTACAAGCATTGTGAATTTATTAGCTATCATAATTGGTGGAGTGGCTGTTGTTTTTGTTATCCTTTCAATAACGAAGCCGTTAAATCGATTAAAACACGCAGCCATTAACATAAGTAAAGGTGATTTAACACAGGAAATTAAAGTTCGTACGGATGATGAAATCAATGATTTAGCTGAAGCTTTTAATAATATGTCAATGAATCTAAGACATTTAATACAGGAAATAGATGAAAGTGCCATCCATCTTTCAGCTTCTTCTGAACAGCTAGCTGCTAGCGCTGATGAAACTACAAGTGCAACCGAACAAGTTGTAGGAGCCATTGAACAAGTAGCAAAAGGTGCGGAAAATCAAACAGATGGAATTGCTAGTAACGCAAGTGCAATGGAGGAAATCGTTATCGGCGTTCAGCGTGTTTCCGATAATACTTCACATGTTACTGATATGACACGAAAGACCACACAGCTTGCGGAAGAAGGTGGAGCTTTTGTTCAGAGAACCGTTAAGCAGATGCAGGAAATATTCCATTCCGTTGAGCAATCTAATTCAAAAATTCTTTCCTTATCTGGTCGTTCTAAGGAAATTGGTACAATTATCGAAATGATTACTGGAATTGCTGACCAAACTAATCTATTGGCACTTAATGCTGCAATTGAAGCTGCAAGAGCTGGTGAATCAGGAAAAGGTTTTGCCGTAGTTGCTGAAGAAATTAGAAAGCTTGCAGAACAATCAAGACAATCTGCGAAGCATATTTCACTTTTGATTTCAGAGATTCAACATGACACCGAAATATCGGTCCAAACGATGGGAGAGGCAGCACAGAAAGTTGAATTAGGATTATCGATTTCGAATGACACAATTGAGAAGTTTAATCATATTTTAGATGGAATGAAGGAGATTGCACCACAAATGGAGGATGTAGCGGCTATATCAGAGCAAATAACTGCCTCAGTTGAGGAGGTTACGTCGGTAACGAATGAGCTTGCCTCTATTGCAAAAGTAAATGCAGCTTCAGCAGATGAAATAGCATCAACAACTGAAGAAACTGTTGCGTCCATGCAAGAAATTTCTTCATCTTCTCATTTACTATCTAAATTAGCTGAAAATTTACAGGAATTATTAAAGAAATTTAAATTATAAAATGTAGTACAAGTGGGCTTGCCAGCTAAAAGTGGTGTATCGGGAGGGATATTAATAGCTGTCCCTCACGTGGTAAAGTAAGAGACTTCTGGTTTTTAGATGGATGTAGAATAGAATTACGGTCGAACCATCGATGAATATGGGAATTCGGTAGCAGGGGTTAGACTTTAACCCATGCTCAGCAATGGGATTTTAACATTTTTGGATAATTTAAAGGGGAGTCTCTCTAGTTTAAATGTTTAAGAGACTTCTCTTTTTTTTGTTTTTCTTCACTTATTAGGATAATTGAACTATTTAAGAATAGATTTTAAAAGAAGACAATCTTTAATTATTCCCTACATATAGGATATTTCGTTTATAATACATGTAAAATATCAAATGAGGTGATGAGCCAATGAGTGGAATTGTAGGATATATCGGAAAGTCTTCAGCTCATACAATCATTTTGGATTGCTTAACCGATTTAGATTATCGTGGGTATGATTCTGCTGGAATTGCGATTTCAAATATGGAATCAATTGAAGTTCGTAAAGAAAAAGGTCGTGTTGAGGATTTATCCGCACTACTTGAAATTGAACCAATATTAAAAGGGAATATCGGCATTGGTCATACAAGATGGGCATCACATGGAGCACCTACTGTTGCGAATGCACATCCTTTATGTGATGAAAATGGTCAATTCTATGTTGCTCATAACGGCATTATTGAAAATTATAGCCAGCTTAAAAATATGCTGAAATCAAAAGGATATGTTTTTAAGACAGAAACAGATACAGAGGTCATTCCGCATTTACTTGTACATTATTATAATGGGAATTTCGAAGATACAGTGAAAAAGGTATTGCCTCTTTTAAAAGGCTCTTTTGCTTTAGCAATTATGTCGAAGGAACAACCTGATACCATTATAGCTATTTCGCAGGAAAATCCCTTGATTATAGGATTTGGTCAACAAGAGGCTTTTTTATCATCTGATATTTCAGCACTTCTATCCTATACAAAGGAAATATATCCAATCAAAAATGGGGAAATAGCGATTCTTACTCCGAATGAAATTAAAGTGCAAACAATTTCAGGTGAGATCATTCAACCTGAAAAAAAGATGGTGGAATGGGATAAAGAGGATTTCAGCCTTCAAGAATACGAGTATTATATGTTGAAAGAAATTATGGAACAGCCTAAAGAGATAAAGAAAACACTGGAAGGACGAATTGAAGAAAATAATATACATCTTCCAGAGCTTGAGGCTTTCTTAACTGAGCATAACGTTTCAAAGTACAGGAAAATTGATATCGTAGCTAGTGGAACCGCCTACCATGCAGGGATTGTAGGGAAAAAAGTAATAGAAACAATGATTAATATTCCTGTAGAAGTGTCCATATCATCAGAGTTTCGTTATGAGCATGGCCCACTTAATGAAGAAAATCTAGTAATTTTCATTAGTCAATCTGGAGAAACTGCTGATACTTTATCTGCTTTAAAAGAGGCAAAATTACATGGATGTCCAACAATTGCGATTACAAATAGAAAACGAAGCAATCTTGCACGTAAAGCAGATTGTACGATTTGCACGAATGCAGGACCTGAATTAGCTGTTCCTGCTACGAAAGCTTATACAACTCAAATTACGGTTTTATTACTTTTAGCTATTGTATTAACTGAAAAAACAAATGGCCCAGGAATGGAAAGAATTCGAGAGATGATTAGCGAACTTCAATTACTCCCTGAAGAGGTAGAAAAAACGTTAATCATGACTCAGGATGCCATTGATCAGTTTGCACAGGTAACCGAGGATCAAGAAAGCTTGTTTCTAATTGGACGTGGACTAGACTACGTTTTAGCATTAGAAGGAGCATTGAAGCTACAAGAGGTTGCTTATTTACATGCAGATGCTTATGCATCCGGGGAAATGAAGCATGGTACAATGGCGCTAATCACTCCAGGTGTTCCAGTTATTGCCCTGTCTACCCAAAAGCATCTTCGTGATAAAACCATTAATAATATTAGAGAAATTAAGGCAAGGAATGCATTTGTTGTAGGGGTCACAACGATTGGCGATGATGACATAGGTGAAATTGTAGATGAGGTAATGTATATTCCAGAAGTACATCCCTTTCTTATGCCAATTGTTGCGGCTATTCCATTGCAATTACTAGCTTATTATGCTGGGACAGTCCGTGGATTCAATGTTGACCGACCACGTAATCTAGCGAAGAGTTTGACAGTTGAATAGAATTAATAGTTTAGAAACTGCAAAATTGATTATTGATAAATATAAAAACGAAAGGAATGATGGATCCAGTTTATAAATGGTTAATAGCCATTGGAATATTAGGAGTTCAATTTTTTTTATCTAGAAGAACCAATGTTTACTGGGGAACAATTTTACCTGTTCTGTATTTAGTTTTTATTTCCGGATGGTTGTCCAATAGAATCGGTAATGGAAATACATTTTCACTCATTCTTGTTTCAGTTGGTGGATTGGCGATTTTATTAGGAATCTGGAGTAAAGGAAGAGAATCTCTAAAAAATAAAAGAAAGAATTAGAAAAAATGAAGTTACATGATATTAATTGATGAACGGAATTTCAAAAATGATTAAACCTTTTTCAAGATATGCTCTTACTATTGGCTTTAAGATAAAATGTATTAGTTGTTTAATTTTTTAAAATTTATTACAAAGCTACATATGGATGGGGTTTTCTTCAATACCAATCATTTAAAATAAAGATTGATAATTAAAAATAAAGTTTGATTAAAATCCTGTTTGTACAGGATTTTTTTCTTTAACTATAAGGGCAGGATAATTCAACAAGACTAGGCTATAATTTAATACATACATTAAAGCTTTATGGGAGTGGTTTAAATTCTTAGTGCAATTATTTTATTTATACTTGCAGGATTAGGCGAAATAGGTGGAGGTTATTTAATCTGGTTATGGTTAAGAGAAGGTAAGCCTTTTTATTGGGGATTGGGTGGAGGAATATTATTAGCCTTATATGGCGTAATTGCTACATTTCAAACCTTTCCATCCTTCGGTAGAGTTTATGCTGCATATGGCGGGGTGTTTATCGTTCTATCTGTTCTATGGGGATGGGGCATTGATAAAAAAACACCTGATTTATATGATTGGATAGGTGCGGGAATATGTTTAATAGGTGTTTCAGTTATGTTACTCGGACCACGTCAATGAACCTTCTTATTTAAGTTACAGGGGGGGGAATCCTAAAAGGATTAATGCTCTTTTTTGTTGAAGTTTCTTCTTGTGTTAATTAAGCAGAATAGAAAACTTGTTGGAGAAATTGTATTTTTGGGAATGACTTTTTGATGGTTATAGATGTATGTAAATGTAAATTTACTAATTTATTTAAACTAGAAGCGGATTTTTCGGCTGACCCTATTTGGTGCAACGTATGTGCCTGGAGTCTTGATATAGAGGAGTTCCCTTTATCAGATAAATTACAGAAAGAACTATTGGAATGGGTAGCGGAATCTGGTAAATGGATTGATTTAGAAACCGATTCATTAAAGGAAGATTACAATTAAAAAGGGTTGTAATTATTTTCCATCTAATAACAATGTAGGTGACGCTATTTCATATGCTGTAAACTTTTTTAGTGGTCATAAAAATAACTAATAGACACTTGGCTTTTGTCATTTGTTCACCTTGTTTTATTTAATCATGCCATTACTTGTCATGTTTTTTGGATAGTATAGTTTATACCTTATGATTTTATATACAAGGGAAATTCTATAAATAAAAGGAGATAAAGGTATGACCATTAACGAAAGACCAAGAAGAATAATTTTAGATTTAGCAGTTACTTTAGATGGATTTATTGAAGGGCCGAAGGGAGAAGTTGACTGGTGCATTATGGACTCTGAAATGGGGTTCATTGATTTCTTAAATCAAATTGATACTATTTTTTATGGGAGAAAAAGCTATGAATTATGGGGACAATATACTCCAGAAGATGAGGTTTCTGATACTGAAAAGAAAATTTGGAAATTGGTTCACAAAAAGGAGAAATTCATATTTTCTAAAACGAAAAAAAACACTGATAATAAAGTAAAAATCATAGATGATAATATTGTTGAAGAAGTAAATAAATTGAAGAATAAACCAGGTAAAGACATCTGGCTATATGGCGGGGCAAGTCTTATTACATCATTTATAAGATTTGGGCTGGTTGATGAATATAGGTTATCTGTTCACCCTGTTATTTTAGGGGAAGGTAAGCCTTTGTTTTTTGACATAAAGGAGAGGTTGAACCTAAGACTGGTTGATGCAAAAAGATTTTCCTCTGGCGTTGTTCAACTTTTCTATCATCTTAATGAAGAGTAATTGATAAGCATAATGATATGCTAAAACCAAGGTGTAAATAAATTCTTCTACAATTAATAGGGGAGTTTGCGGAAGAAGGATTATGAAAATGATCATCAAACTTTTAAAAAAAATTCATATTTAGGTAAAAGGTTTAATGTTTTGCTAGACTAAGAAAAGTAATCTTTCAATTGTTCTGTTGTAAGTGAATCGATTTCTACATCATCAAAATGACCAACAAGTATTTTAACTTGAAGCTGATATGCTTGTAATGTTAGTGATGAGAATCTTTCTATCCTCTAATCCGATTCATCTGTTTTCCATGCTTGTTATATTAATGAAATACATCTTTCCTTTAAAACTTCTTTTTTAAAGGAAAGATTGACTGGATTCAACGGGGGAGACTAGCTAACTACTGTGGAGGCTGGGTTCTATTAGAAATAAGAGATAACTAACAATAATTTTAAAAAAATGCTATTCTAAATAAGTTATTAATAGTATTAAGTTTAGGAAAAGAGTGGGAAGTAATGAGAATAGGTTTTTTTGATTCTGGTATTGGTGGCATAACTGTACTTCATCAAGCTTTGAAATACTTACCGAATGAAGATTACATATTTTATGCAGATACGTCACACGTTCCATATGGTGAAAAAACAAAAGAAGAAGTAAGGGAATATATTTTTAATGCAGTTGAATTCATGGCTAATCAAGGTATTAAAGCATTAGTTATTGCTTGTAACACTGCAACTAGCATCGCAGTGGATGACCTTCGCCAAAAGTACGATTTCCCTATTTTGGGTATTGAACCAGCAGTAAAACCTGCTGTGCAAAAATGTGAGGGAAAACGAAAAAAGGTATTAGTGTTAGCTACTAATTTGACTCTTAGAGAGGAAAAGTTCCATAACCTAGTAAAAAGAATAGACCATCACGATATTGTTGAAAGTTTAGCTCTTCCTGGTCTTGTCCAATTTGCTGAGAATTTCGAGTTTAGAGAAGAGAAAGTTGTTCCATATTTAAAAGAAAAACTATCTTCGTTTGATTTAAAACAGTACGGAACGATTGTCCTTGGATGCACCCATTTCCCATATTTTGAAAAGAGTATAAAGACAATATTTCCTGAAGAAGTGGACATTATTTCTGGAAGTATTGGAACTGGAAAAAACTTAAAACGAATACTCGAAGCAAGAAATCAAATTAACGATGGAACAGGAGATATTTTATTTTATAAATCTGGTAATAAAGTTGAAGATAAAAAAACATTAACTAATTATAATAAGTTATTGGTAATGTTAGACATGATAAACGATATCAAAAGTGTAGGAATAAAAGAGAAATCAATTGAAGATAAACGATGAAGCTATATGGGAATTAATTAAGGATATTTTTTATTATTTTAAATACGATTTCCTTTCAAAGAAAGTTAAGTTTCACCCAATGAAAGTTTAGAAAAAGAAAAATATTGGATGGAGGATTTATATTGATTGAAAAGGAGCCAATACACCTAATTTTACAGCTTACCTAAATCAGGGGATAAATGGATATTTACAGACTATGGGGTGCCTTACAAAAAAGGTAGTCATGCTGAAATTTTAGATTTACAGTATTTTGATATTATCTAGCTGGAGTAGGGTTCATTTTTGCATAGAGGAGTAGAAACATTCATGGAAAATAAAAACTTAACGTGGTTAGAGGCATTTTTTGATTTAATCTTTGTGGCTGCCATAGCAAAAGCTACGCACCTGTTAATGCATGAAGAACATGGGGTTATTCCGGTTGAATATCTGTTAAAGTTTGGTTTAATTTTCGTCCCTATTTGGTGGGCATGGGTAGGTCAGTCTTTATTTATCAATCGTTTTGGTAAGGATTGTGTTACCCAACGTTTGTTTATGATCGTTCAAATGGTATTTATAATATTGATGACAGCCAGTCTGTCTGTTAACTTTGATCCATATTATATCCCTTTCCTCATAGGCTACTTAGGAATCCGCCTTTTAACATCTATGCAATATCTATGGATTAGTAGGTGGGAGAGTGGACCTCGCAGACGAGCAGCGGTTTATTTAGGATATGGCTTTTTTATTGGTATTACTGTCTCTTTATTTTCCGTTTTCTTCGTCTCCTGGCCGCGATATCTTATCCTATACCTTGGTATTTTTATTGATATTGTTGTCCCTATTTTAGGTCGTAAATATCTGGTCAAAGCGCCAACGGATACCTCTCATCTGCTAGAAAGGTTTGGTCTTTTTACTATTATTTTGTTTGGAGAATCGATTGTTAGCTTAATTGCAGTCCTACATCCAGAAAAAGGAGATTGGGAAGCGATTATTTTTACCATTATATCATTTGTCATTGTTATTGCCATGTGGTGGCAATATTTTGATAATATAGAGAAAAAGGTTGACAAAAAAATAAAGTCCACCGGGCAAGCAATTATTTATGGACATTTATTTATTTATATGTCTTTAAGTATCATTGCATCGGCGATTCAGTTAGCATTTTTACAGGACATTCATTATCAGTTTTTGTTAATCTTGACCTTTGCGGCCACTCTTATCTACTTTTTATCAACTACACTGGTGTTCCATAAATATCGAATTTTTAAGCATCGTTTGAGCGTTTACCATTTAGGTTTATTTTTATTGATTTTAGCAGCGTTTCTTATCATAGATCTTGTCTTAAGCGTTCCAAACATCTTAATATTTGTTCAGCTTGCCGTATTCTTTCTTATATATGCGAAAGTAACAACGTAACGACCAGATTAAGATAATGGCTTAGTAGCAATATGCAGAGGGTTTGTTTAGTATATTAATAAAGAAAATGGCTTATATAGACACTAAGAAACCCGGACTTCTTTGAGGAATAAAACAATTTTGAAGAAACAAGAAAATTATTAGTAAAAGTAGTTGAATAAGATTATTTCTTATTCATACAATTCGATAAATGGTATTCGCTAACCTAAAGGAGGGAATGGGATGTACTTAAATAGTTATGCTAAAGTAATTGTGAACATTGGAGTAGCAGTTGAAAAAGGTGATTTAATAAAAATCAGTTTTTATCATGAGCATGTACCTTTAGTACGTGAAATAGCTAAAGAAGCCTATAAAAGTGGAGCAAAATATGTTGCGCTTGATTTTAGGGACAGAGAAATTGAAAAAGATAGATTTCAATTTTTAGCGGAGAAGTACATAGAGGAATTTCCAAAACCAATTGTCGAGAATGAACTAAATTATGCAGAATCTGGTTTTACAAATATAACTATACTATCACCAACTTTTTCATCAAAAAATGAACAATTAATTAAAAGAGAATCTACAATAAATAAAGCTAAAGCACTAGCAATGTCCCCTGTTCGTCGTTATGGTATGGAAAATAATAATAAATGGGTTGTTGTAAATGCACCTACAAAAGAATGGGCAGTGAATGTTTTTCCAGACCTCCCTCCTGAAAAAGCATTTGAACGTTTGTGGGAAAATGTTTATATAGCAACAAAATCGAATGAACCTGATCCAGTATTGGCATGGAAAAAACAAGATCATAATTTAAAAAACATCGCAAAAAAATTAAACGAATATCAGTTTACAGCCATACATTTTATCAGTGAGAAAACGGATTTGACAGTTTCTTTAGTAAAAGATCATGTCTGGATTGGTGGATCAGAAACAACGAAAGATGGAAGAAGTTTCATATCAAATATACCAGTAGAAGAAGTGTGGACAATGCCTAATAAATATAAAGTGAATGGGTATGTTTTCGTCACGAAACCTCTCATATTAGGTGGTCAAACAATTGAAAATATTAAGCTATTTTTTCAAAACGGAAAAGTGGTAAAGATTGCACCTGAAAATGAGGTTCTTCAAAGTTTTCTTCTAACGGATGAAGGGGCTTCAATGCTTGGTGAAGTCGCACTTGTTCCAGCTAATTCAAGTATTGAAAAAACCGGAATCACCTTCAAAAGTACCTTATTTGATGAAAATGCTGCTTCCCATATTGCTTTCGGACAAGCCTATATTGATAATATCTCTAATGATATACCTAGGACAGAAGAAGAACTAATGCAACTAGGAATGAATTGTTCAGCGGTTCATCTTGATATAATGATTGGTGATAATTCTATGAGTGTATACGGATTTTTAAATGAAGAAAAGATTCTTATTATGGAAAACGGTATGTGGAAAATCTGAAATTTGATCTAGCAAAAGAAAGTCAAATGTCAATTCGGGTTAAGTACTGCACATATGAAGTTTCCCGGAGTCCGAATCGAAAACAGTAAAGTTTAAATAAATAAAACTTGACAAAATAATTTATTTATGCTATAATTTACTTTTGGTTAATTTAATTATATAATAGGATTCTCCTGGCCAGGGGAATCCTATTTTTGTTTTAAATGAAGGAGTGTGTTTTCATGAAAAACGGAGAGCCCAGTTTAACTTCATTAATATCAGCATTTGGAAGAGCATATCATAGTCAATTTGATACACCCAAAATTTTTAATGATTATTTAGCCAAAGATTTAATTTCAAAAAATGAATTTAATAACATCAAAGAAAATATGGTTCAAGGCATACATTTCTTCAACAAAGAATTCCAAGGAAATGCAGAAGAAATATTAAAATGGATTACACAAATTCAACTTTCTCCAACGCCATTAGCGCGTGCAGCGTATTGCGAAAAAGTATTACTTAATGAAGTGAAGTTAGGATTAAAACAATATATCATACTTGGAGCTGGATTAGATACATTTTGTTTCCGTTATCCTGAATTGAATGACAGTCTAAAAATCTTTGAAATTGATTATCCATCGACACAGGAATCTAAGAAGAAAAGATTAGATCAAGCAAACTTAATAATCCCGAATAATCTTCATTTTGTTCCTATGGACTTCACTAAAGAGTTTTCTTATAGAACTCTAATAGATGAAGGCTTTGAATCTAACAAAAAAACCTTCTTTAGTCTGTTAGGTGTGTCATATTATCTAACGAAAGAGGAAATTGCAAGTCTGATAGATACATTATTTGCTAAAGTACCATCTGGAAGTTCCATCGTTTTTGATTATGCAGACGAAAAACTATTTGAAGAAAAAGGAATCTACAATCGAGTTGAAAATATGGTGAATATGGCTGCAGCAAGCGGAGAATCGATGAAATCGTGTTTTTCTTATGATGAAATGGAGAAGATGCTAGAAAAATCAGGTTTACTCATTTATGAACATTTGACTCCAGCTAAAATTAATAAGCTTTATTTTGAAAATCGTACTGATTATCTAACAGCCTTTGAAACCATTCATTATCTTCACGTTGTAAAAAAATAAATAATTAGCAAAAATGACCGAACAATCTTTTGTCGGTCATTTTTTTAGCATTCTTTTATATTTATTTAAATAGAGGAAAATATATTTAGTCTAAGAAAGCTGGAATAATATATTCCTTTATCAGTGTCCATCTGTCACGCGGATTCATGATGAATTCTGATGCAATTGCTACGACAAGTTCTTTTTCTGGAATGCAGCAAATGATATTGCCGCCATCACCTAGTGCTGAGTATACCAAAACTTCTTCCTCTTCATATAACCACCATAGATAACCGTATTTATTGGGGTTCATTGCTGTTGATTTGTTAATCCATGACTCGGAAATAATCCGTTGTTTGTTCCAAATGCCACGGTTCACATATAGAAGGCCAAAACGTGCCATATCACGGGGGCTGAGTGTAAGTCCCCACCCTCCTGTAGAGTTACTATTTGGATCTTTAACCCATCCTTTTACATTTTTTCCGAATAGATCCTCAAAACCGAATGATTTCATTTCATAATCCGGAATTTCTTTTATGCCGATTGGTTTAAATAAGCGTTCGTTAGCGAATTCACGGGCACTTTTTCCTGTGGTACGAGTAATGATGCTTGAAAGCAGGTGTGCTCCTGCAGTGGAATACTTAAAAGTTCCAATACTTCCCTTTTTGCCTAGTATATCGAGAGTATACTTTACCCAGTCTGGTTGCATACATAACTTGTCCAGCGGTTCGTGCCAGTCCTCAAATGGATAGGGGGCTGTCATCGTGAGCAGATGTCGTAAGGTAATTTCTCGTTTCTGGCTATCATTAGCATCAGGAACATAGTCGGGGAAAAAATCGAGCACCTTCTGGTCAATATTTTGAATATATCCTGCATCTATGGCAATACCAATGAGAGCGGATATGATACTTTTCGTTACTGATGCCA
Source organism: Heyndrickxia sporothermodurans (assembly GCA_018333075.1). Lineage (GTDB taxonomy): Bacteria > Bacillota > Bacilli > Bacillales > Bacillaceae_C > Heyndrickxia > Heyndrickxia sporothermodurans_A. The sequence goes on from BORH01000004.1 coordinate 209,243, forward strand.
CATGGTGCGTATCATCCAGGCCATAGCCATTATAATATTTTTCATAAGCAATATATCCGTTTCTCACAACAACAATCCCGTTTATATTGCTGTACTCGGATTTTATTATAGGGTCGATCTTTGAAAGCTTTTTTAAGTCGATTTTCAAGGCAGCCGCATCTTCTATAGTTGGCCAGTATTTATTTTGCATCATAAATTCCTCCAGTTCATTATTTTTTCTTTACCGGAAAATATACTTCGGTTACCATTTCTTCAGAAGCAGTGTCATGGTTGGGTTCGGTTATATATTTTTCATATGGTGATTTCACCAATTCGTATCCTTCATTTTCTACCCATTCCCTTAGCTTGGCATATACCGATGTCAGTTCTGAATATGAGCCCTTTAGAACAGACTTCGCACAAAGACCTCCAGCCAAATCTCTTGTTCCTTTTACGACTTCCTCTATCGGGATAGCAAACTCTGTATCATTTCCAGCAGGATTGTATTCAGCACTGTGATAAATAGTCATTGGTGTACCAAGCAAGGTGAGTTTTTCAGTTGCAATCTTTTCATATAGACCGCTAAAATACTTTCCATATCCAGCAGCATAGTCCTCACTAGTCAGCATTTGACGCGTATAAAGAATATTCATTGTCTGGGTTTCAACAAGTTGAACTTCTATATTGTCAAGGCATGACATCAATGGAATGCCATTCTCTAAATTTAAAATATCATTACTTATTTTTTTAAAAGTATATTCAAGAGTATTTAGTCTTTCTTGTATTTCCCTTCTCTTGAAATTAAGGGAAGAACGAAGCTTCTCTTCTGATTGATCCTCTTCCAAATCTAGAATGTCTTTGATTTCTTCCAAAGAAAAATGATAAGACTTCAATCGGTTGATAAAGAGCATCTTTTTTAGTTGATTAATAGAATAATATCTATACCCACTTTCAGGATTAATCTCATCTGGATTTATTAATCCAATTTCGTCATAATATCGAAGTGTTTTTGTAGACACTCCACATATCTTTGAGAATTCTCCAATCGATAGCAAGTGGCCACCTCCATTCTTCACATTTGCTCAATTCATTTATACACCTTCCCCTTAGGGAAAAGTCAACAAAACAAGAAAATAGTTTTCAAAAAAAATATATATAAAGTGCCCGGGGAAGAAGTGAAAGTGTCCGATAAAATGAAAAAAGTGCCCGAGAAAGAAAGGAAAGTGTCCGATAAAATAACAAAAGTGTCCAAGTTAACAAAAAACTAATCGTCAATCAGTAAAAATGATGTTGACATTAATATTTCGAAAATATATAATTCTTTCTAAAATATTGGAAAAATTAAATCAATGATCGGAAAGAAATGATTGATTCTTGATTACAGAGAGCGTTTGTATGGTGGAAAAACGTATCAAGGCTTTCATTGAGACATCCGTGAGTGCTGAAAGAAATGCTGTTAAGCAAAGTAGAATCAGTCGGTTACACCCGTTATGTGGAATGAGAGGTCGTAAATACGGCAAACTGGGTGGTACCACGGAAAAAATTCGTCCCTATTTTTATATAGGGGCGAATTTTTTTATTTATCGTTAAAAAGGAGGAGTTTTCATTATGAGTGATCTTTCAAAACGAATTTTAACAAATGAAACACGAAATAGGGTAGGGGAGACAGTAAAAATATCAGGATGGGTTCATAAAATTAGATATTTGTCGAAAATTACCTTTTTATTACTTCGTGATCGAAAAGGAATCATTCAATGCATTTTAGAAAATGAATGGCTACACTTTAAAGTCGAAAATGAATCGATTGTTGAAATAATTGGAGATGTCGTTGAATCAAAGAAACAAAAATTAGGTGTCGAAATTCATGCGAAAAATATTAGGATAATCAATAAAAGTCAAGGGGATATACCATTTGAAATTAACCAATCAGAAATTAAAGCGGGAATGGATCATGTACTTAACTATCGAACCTTATCTTTAAGACATGAAAAAAGCCAAGCCGTTTTTAACATTCAAAGTGTAATATCCCATTTATTTGGAGAGTTTTTCACTTCACACGGATTTACACGGATCTTTACACCGAAAATAGTCTCGCAAGGGGCAGAAGGAGGAGCCAATGTTTTTACATTAGATTACTTTGGAAAAAATGCATATTTAGCACAATCACCTCAATTTTATAAACAAATGATGGTATCCAGTGGTTTTGAGCGGGTTTTTGAAATTGGACAGGTCTTTCGGGCAGAAGAACACCATTCATCGAGACATTTAAATGAGTATGTTTCTCTCGATGTTGAAATAGGATTTGTCGAAGATGTGCATGAAATAATGAATTGGGAAACGGAACTGCTTAAATATATGTTTACCAATGTCAATCTACAATGTAAAGACGAGTTAGAAAAACTGGGTGTTAAACTACCATTAATTACTGAGATTCCAAAGATCACTCTTAAGGAAGCTCAAAATATATTATGGAATAAATATCAAAAATCCTCTCCAGAAGGGGATCTGAACGGTGAAGGAGAAAAATTAATAGGAGAATATATGAAAGAAAAATATAATAGTGAATTTGTTTTTATTACAAACTATCCTAATGCAACACGTCCAATGTATACACTACCAAGTAAAAATAGTGATTTAACAGAGTCCTTTGATTTGTTGTACAAAGGCATGGAAATTACTTCTGGAGGGCTTAGAATTCATGAATTTGAAATGCTCATAAATTCATTTTCAAATAAGGGATTGAATCCAGATGATTTTACTTCCTATATTGAAACCTTTAAATATGGTGTCCCCCCACATGGCGGATTTGCCATCGGACTAGAGAGATTGACAGCTAATTTGATTGGAGTAGCAAATGTTAGGGAGGCGACAGCATTTCCTCGTGATATCCAGAGATTAATTCCTTAGTAGAAAAATAAAATATCAGCTAAGAAAAACAATCCCTCGCACTTGAAACGAGGGATTGTTCATAATCATTACTTTTCTATTGTAGGCTTGTAGTGTCCAGGTATGTTATTAGCTGAAATGGCTAACCGATTCCAGCCGTTAATTGTGATAATGATTGTAACGAGGTCAATATATTGCTTTTCATCAAAATGAAGGCGAACTTGTTCATATAGATCATCTGATACACCGTTTGCAGAAATATTTGTGACCGCTTCTGTTAATTCTAGTGCAGCCCGTTCTGACTCCAGATAGAATGGTGTCTCACGCCATGCACTTAAACAGTAAATTCTTTGTTCGGTTTCACCATTAGCTCTAGCATCCTTCGTGTGCATATCTAGGCAAAACGCACAACCGTTGATTTGAGAAGCGCGAATTTTAATCAATTCGATTAATTTACTATCAATGTCAGTTGTTTTCTTGTATTCCTCAAGTTGTCTCATTAATGTGACCACTTCTCGATTTGTTTTCATGTAGTTAATACGCTGTTCCATTTTTTCTCCTCCATTAAAACGTATTGGTATTTCACTAATAAGACAAAATAGAGAAGTGATTTGTGACATAATCTTAATAAGAAACAGAAATTCGGTTTAATTTATCTGGATTGGAGACAATAAAGATTCTCTCAATATTTTTTTTACTTGAATCTAAATCAAAGCTGATGACCTTAGAAGGACGTCCCTCTTTCATTTGCAGGATTCCTTTCTGTCCATTGACAATAACAGGAAGAAGTTCTCCTATGAAACTTCCTTTAGCAGTAATTCCTTTGAGAAAAGCAGATACACGTTCCTTGCTTATAATTGGATTGATAGCAGCAATAACTTTTCCTCCTCCATCGGTCACCAGTACAACATCTTCTGTAAGCATATTAATAAATTTTTCGAAATTTCCATTTCCAGTTGCTTTAATGAATGTTTTTGTCAGGAGGTCAACATGTTCATTAGTTACTGGATGGATAGGAAGATTATCCTTTAATTTTTGCTTTGCACGGCTGTAAATTTTTCTGCAATTAACTTCGGTTTTATCCAGCATCCCAGCAATTTCCTTATATTCATAGGCAAAGACTTCTTTAAAAATAAATACGGCTCTTTCTATAGGTGATAACAGGTCTAGCAAAACGAGAAAGGCATACGATACTGATTCGTCTGCTATCACTTTTTCAAAAGGCTGGTCTTCTCGGTGCACTTGAGGTTCAGGCAACCAAGGACCTGTGTATATTTCTCTTCTTTTACGTGCTGATTTTAAAAAGTTTAAACAGCGGTTTGTTGTCATTTTTGCTAGATATGCCTTCAAGTCCTTAATTTGATTCGTATCGAGATTAAACTTCAGGAATAGATCATGAACGATATCCTCTGCATCAGTCACAGATCCAAGCATCTGATATGCAATGGAGAAAAGAAATGGTTGATAGGTTTTGTATAATGTTTCCAAATTCATTGTTTGCACCACCATTTTCAAATATATGTATTTTCATTTTATATAATAAGAAACTTAAGAGCCATGCCAAATAAAAAATTTCAAGAAACATGACAAGTTTAAATTAATAAAAAAACAACATTTTAAACTATACTTATGTTATAATATGATTAATATTATACGAGACAAATTTGGAGGAGCCTGTCACCAAGGGATAACTATGTCCCTTGGTGACGGGCTCTTTTTGTCTTTTCTTCAGAAAAATGGAGATGATAAAAAGAGAAGGGTGGAATGGAAATGTTATTAATACTTCAATTAGCCATTATTTTAATTGCTTCAAAAATAGCGGGTAGCCTTAGTGTTAGGTTGAAGCAGCCCTCCGTTCTTGGCAAGCTTTTAATTGGGATTGTATTAGGTCCATCTGTTTTAGGATTAATAAATGAGACAGATGCTTTGGAAGAGTTTAGTCAAATCGGAGTCATTTTATTAATGTTTATTGCAGGACTAGAAACAGATATTGATGAATTTAAACGTACAGGTAAAGCATCTGCTTATGTAGGGTTTGGTGGGATTGTTGTACCACTTGTATTAGGCTATATTGCAGGTATCATATTAAATCTTTCAACAATGGAATCTTGGTTTTTGGGATTATTGCTTTCAGCAACTAGCGTTAGTATTTCAGTTCAGGCACTGAAAGAAATGAATCAATTAAAAACCCGAGAAGGAACGACGATATTAGGTGCTGCTGTTATTGATGATGTAGTAGTAATCATTGCCTTAGCTTTCTTAATGAGCTTTGCTGGGGGAGACGTTCATTTAACGACAATTATTTTAAAGAAAGTACTATTCTTCGCAGGTGCGATTCTTGTTGGCTGGAAGGTCGTTCCATGGTTCTTGAATAGGTTCGCATCATTAAAGGTGACAGAAACAGTCATTTCTTCCGCATTAATTATTTGTTTCGTGTTTGCATATTTAGCTGAATATACTGGTGTGGCTGCAATAATAGGCGCTTATATTGCAGGTGTGGCTATCAGTGTAACGAAATACAAGCATGAAATCTTTGAGAAGGTTGAAACAATCGGCTATTCTATTTTTGTTCCCGTATTCTTTACTTCCATCGGTATAACTGCACAGTTCGCTGGAATTACAAAGCATTTATGGTTAATTATATGTTTAAGTATTTTAGCGATTCTAACAAAGCTAGTTGGGGCATCTGTAGGTGCTAAATTGGCAGGCTTCAACTGGAATAGCTCATTGGGAATTGGAGCAGCAATGGTTTCCCGCGGTGAAGTCGCATTAATTATGGCAACCATTGGTTTGGAAGCAAAATTATTAAGCCAGGATTTATTTGCTGCGATTGTTGTTGTTGTACTTATAACAACAATTGTCACTCCACCAATGATGAAATTTCTATTTAAGTCAAAATCTCAAATGGAATCTACAACAAAATAAATGTTAATCATAATTAAAAGAGTGGATTTATTAGAATCCACTCTTTTGATCATTTGCAGTTATTTATTCATAATGTTTGATTGATTGAAGAAATCTATTATTCCATCTATTAAGCCTTTTGATAAAGGAAGCTTTGGATTTGAATAGGTAGCCATATTTTCCTTTTGATCGGTAGGGGCATCTTTTAATATATGGTTCATTTTCTCAATAATAATTAATTTAGATGAAGTTTTAGCTTGGTGTAATGCTTGTGCTTCACTGGCTGGAACCTGAAGATCACGATTTCCATTAACAATTAAAACTGGGCAAATCAATTTTTCTAACTGTTCAACAGGATTATATTTTAGCCATGAAATCATGTACGGCTGAACAGAAGGACGGAAAATGCTTTGCAGTTCAGGACTAACTGTTTGTACTTGCTTTCCTTGTTTTAAACTCTTCAGTATATCTTTTGCTTCTGCTAGCAATTTAGATGGAAGCTGTCTTTCAAGCTGTTCAATTAGTACTTGATCAATCGGTCTTCCTGCGCCTGCTAAGGAAATAAATGTATCTGCTTTTTCTTTAGCGGCAGCAGCCATTCCGATTAAGGAGCCTTCACTGTGACCGATAATTCCTACCTTTGAAAAACGTTCATCTTTTTGGGCGAAGTCTACCCAAGCTGCAGCATCATCGATGTATTGGTCAAATTGTAAGTCTTCTTCTTTTTTCATAAAACTAGAGTTATTACCTATTCCACGCTTATCGTAGCGAATACTTGCAATTCCTTGCTCTGCCAAATTTTTAGCGAGCATTTTCAAGCTATTATTTTTACCAGGGATCAATGGCGAGTTTCCATCTTTATCAGTAGGACCAGATCCTGCAATAATAATCATAACAGGAAAAGGTCCCTCCGTTTTAGGCATTTCTAGAAGACCATACATAGTTCCATCCTTTAACTTTAGTTGAACCTTCTCGCCATCTTCTGTATCCTTTTCAGTACTTTTCGTTAATTCGAAAGGAAAGGACTGTTCAGTTTGGGTGAAAGTACCCGTTATTCTTTCTTGCTTCGTTTTTCCATTAAACTTTATTTGTTGTCCTTGAATACTCATTTCAAATGATAAATTTTCCTTATTAAATTTAATATTTGTTAAAGGATAATCGTTTAAGCCTTGTACGGGAATACTGATAGTGCCGCCATCTTTATTAAATTTTACACTAATTGGTAGTGGTTGCTTCGGAATACTAATGGCACCTTCCCAAGTTCCTTGAATGTTTTCCAACGTGCTCACACCTTTCGCAAGAGTTTCATCTGCTTTTCTTTCCTTTTTAATACATCCTATCATCAAAAATAATGCACTTGTTATAACACAAAATAATAATAAAAACTTCCTCATTTATTAACCTCCACATGAATTTCTGTATTTATAGAAAAAGTAGTTATCATTAGAAATAACAAATAGAAGATTTATTTTGTTATAATTAAAGTATAACAAAATTGTTCTATATTTCATAGAACAAAATGAATTTGGATAGTAATTTTAGGAAATACCTCTTCATTTTGAATAAAAATGATTGGAAGAGGATAGATAATTTTTCTTTTTATGGGGATATTAATAAGGAATAAATTGGAGTGATTTGAAAGACTTACATAGTGTATTGAATGGATAATTTTAATTTTAAGAATAATTAATACCAAATTAGTTTTCCCTCAATCTTTGTTTGGAGGTTCTAAAGTGCAGACTATACCTGATGGAAAAAAAATATCCCCTTCACTAGTCTTTTTTACCATTCATGCAATGCAATATGGAATGGCGACTTTAGGGTTCCAACGAGTTATTGCAAAAACAGCTGGATATGATGCCTGGATATCAGTAATCATAGCCGGCATTTTAACTTTTGTCTTAATGTGGATCATATTTAAAATCATTGATATTAGTGGTATGGATTTAGCACAACTGCAGATGTATATTTTTGGGAAAAAGATAGGATCCGTTCTTAATATTTTCTCCATTCTTTATTTTTGTCTATATGTGATAACCATTTTGCGTACCTATATTGAAGTTGTACAAGTATGGATGTTTGAGGATTTGAATATTTTTTGGTTCTCCCTCTTTTTTTTAATTCTGTGTATTTTTATCGTCAATGGAGGGTTTAGAACAGTAACAGCTATGATGTTTTTTAGTGTTGTTCTTCCCGCTTATTTAATAGTTATTTTCGCGTTTACCCTTCCATATGCTGATTTTCGACATTTATTACCAGTATTTGATCATTCAACTAAGGAAATTATGACTGCTTCCTATCAGTTGACCCAAGCTTATATGGGCTATGAGGCATTTTTGATGTACCATCCATTTGTAAAGGGTTATAAGGAATCAAAAAAGTGGGTATATCTAGCACTTGCTGTTTCAACCTTGTTGTTTTTATATACTACAATAATTTCTTTTGCTTATTATAGTGAAGGACAATTACAGAATTTTAAATGGGCTACTTTAAGTATTTGGAAAATTGTTCATTTACCTGTTGTGGAAAGGTTTGAATATGTTGGTATTGCCAATTGGTGTTTAATCATCTTGCCGAATATTTCCTTTGCACTGTGGTGTGGAAGTAGAATGTTAAAGCAAACCTTAAAAATTTCACAAAGAAAAGGGATTATTCTTATTAGCTTTATCCCATTAATAGTTGTTCCTTTTTTTAAAACTCATCAACAAATTGATCGGCTAAATTATTTTTTTGGTTTAACCGGCTATCTGGCAATATTTATGTATACACCGTTTCTACTTATTCTTGTTTGGTTCGTTACGAAGCGAAGGAATAAGAGTGGAAATCAACAAAAAAAATCTTTTTAATGTGAATGTGAAATATTTGATAATATAATTTATAATAAATAAAAAATTAACATTGAATATTTCAGTTTTTGAGGAGGTGATTAGCAGTGGCAATGAGTATAGGATTGCTCGATACTGCAGCGTCCCATGCAAAGCCTACTATTGGAAAGGCGATACTTTGCATGGGGAGAACTTTATTTTAGTTTTTTTGCTTAATTGTATCTATAAAAAAATGTGAATATCTCAGCTTTAGGTATTTAAAAATTTTCGTTCCATTTTTTTATCGATGATAAGATAAGCGAATAAGGCTAATGATATCGCCCAGGAAAAATTATCATTTCTAATGTGTTGGCTTTGCACCTTATTTTAGTGAAAAAAAATAAATAAGGGGCTAACAGAAATGAAATATGTGAAAGCAAACAAAATTTTACCAGAAAACCTGATTGTAGAAATTCAAAAATATATTCAAGGTGAGACCATATATATTCCTAAGTCAAAGAAGAACTATAAAAAATGGGGAACATCTTCTGGTGGCAGAAGAATGATTGATGAGAGAAATGCATCAATAAAAAATTCCTTTAAAAATGGAATACCCATTAATCAATTAGCTGAGGAATATTATCTTTCCGCTGAGACGATCAAAAAAATAGTTTATTCTAGATAAAGTTAAGCGCGGATAATCGTAAAAGGATTATCCGTGCTTTTTTATGTCATTTTTATTTGTAAAACATTTTCTCTATTTATTCTTAGACAAAGATCTTATATCGTAAAGAGAGGAAATGTATGAAAGTCAGGAGTGAAAAATATGGATCCTTTTATAAGAAGTGATCAGTTTAATTTTATAAAAAGACAAACAGATATTTTAATAAATGGGCATTCGACAGTAAATGAAATCAATGTTCTTAATGCACTAAAATTATTAGCAAAAGAAAAAGTATTTAATCTGTTCGGTGAAATGTCCGAGGAACAGCAACAAATCATTGAACCGATTATTGGAGTTGAAGATAGGGATGGAGCAGAAAAATATCTATTTCAGCTTCGTTCTTATGTCATTCCATTTAAAGAAGTAACCGAACAAACCTTGAAAAAATTATTTCCAAAAGTTAAAAAGCTAAAGGTTCCGAAATTAGATAAATTAGATTTAAAGGAAATTTCCTATATTAGCTGGATTGATGAAGGTTCTAGTAAAAAATATTTAGTTGCATGGCTTAATAACAAGCTGGTTGGTCTATCTGGAACTTTTACGAAAATAAATAAAAAAGGAATTTGTGCTCTTTGTCATCGACACGAAGAAGTTGGAATGTTCTTGTCAGAAAAGAAAGGGGCAATCAAAGATACATTCACCAAAAAAGGGAACTATATATGCTATGATAGTTATAAATGTAACCTTAATTTGGTTGAGGTAGATAAACTATACGATTTCATTGAGCGGTTAAAGAAATAACCTGAGCAAATACCAAAAACACCGTTTATATGTGAAACGGTGTTTTAAGTTTTACTTAATATGGTTCAGCATCGTGGCCTTTTTCGATTGCTTTTTTTGGCGCTTTGTCTCCATCTTTATTACCAAGCGTTTTTTGATTAGATCCATCTTTATTAGCGTTTGCTAACCCTTCTTTTAAGCGGCGACCATAATCCGCATCCGCTTCTTCGGCAAGCGAGATCATTTTATCCTGAATTCGTTGGTCGCACGGAGAAAGACCTGCGATTAAATTAGAAATAAGCTCATCTTTTTCCCACTCTTCGAATTGACGATATGTTTCACCTGCTTGTTTTGTATTGCTTTGGCGATCAATAGACTGACGAACAAGTTTGCCTTCAATATGTGGTGTATATTCTTTTCCTGTCTGCTTAGCTTCAACAAGTCCTCCTAATATAGATGGTTCATAGTTAATATGAGGGTTTTGGCCTGGAGCAAGGTCGACCTTATATTGCATTTGTCCACCGCTTTGGTTGGTCGCAACTCGCTTTTTGGGCGCATTAATAGGGAGCTGCAAATAATTCGCTCCTACGCGATATCTTTGAGTGTCAGAATAGGAAAACGTTCTCCCTTGGAGCATTTTATCATCAGAAAAATCAAGGCCATCAACTAGAACACCTGTCCCGAAGGCTGCTTGTTCAACTTCTGTAAAGTAATTTTCAGGATTTTTATTCAATACCATTTTGCCGACAGGAAGCCATGGAAATTGATCTTCCGGCCAAAGTTTTGTATCATCAAGCGGATCAAAATCTAATTCTGGATGCTCATCGTCACTCATAATTTGAACAAAAAGCTCCCATTCTGGGTAATCGCCACGTTCAATTGCATCATACAGATCTTGTGTAGCATGGTTAAAATTAGTTGCTTGTATTTCTTCCGCTTCTTTTTGCGTTAAATTTTTAATGCCTTGTTTTGGCTCCCAATGATATTTAACAAGGACAGCTTCACCATTGTTGTTTACCCATTTATATGTATTAACTCCAGATCCTTGCATCATCCTGTAATTTGCTGGGATACCCCATGGAGAATATACAAAGGTAACCATATGGAATGTTTCAGGAGAATTAGCACAAAAATCAAAAAAACGTTCATTATCTTGAAGGTTTGTAACGGGATCTGGTTTAAAGGCATGGATCATGTCTGGAAATTTTACTGCATCTCGAATAAAAAAGATTTTCAAATTATTTCCGACTAAATCCCAGTTTCCATCCTCTGTATAAAATTTTACAGCAAAGCCTCTTGGGTCTCGAAGAGTTTCTGGTGAGTGACCACCATGTATGACTGTTGAAAAACGAACGAAAACCGGTGTTTTTTTGCCTTTTTCCTGAAATAATTTCGCACGAGTATATTTTGAAACAGGGTCTTCACCACAAGTTCCATATGCTTCAAAATAACCATGGGCACCTGCACCACGAGCATGAACCACTCTTTCTGGAACACGTTCCCGATCAAAATGACTAATTTTCTCGATAAAATCATAATTTTCTAATGTCGCAGGCCCTCGATTTCCTACTGTACGAATGCTTTGATTATTTGTAATAGGATGGCCTTGCCTATTAGTTAATGTGTCATCATTTTCGATGTTTGTTTGGTTGATTTCTTTATTTTTTTCCATTATGACACTCTCCTGTCTATTTTTCATTTACTTAATTTGCTCTTTATCTGAAGGAAATATTCCCATAGTTGTAAGAAAAAAGAGGGGAATGAAGCTGGGATGGAGAAAGAAATATAGTTGGAAAACTATAAAAAAAGGAAGGTGATATAGATTGATTTATTTTGAAACGGAACGGTTAATCATGCGCGATTTTGAAGTAAGTGATTTACCCGAGTTTAAACGCATGAATAAAGATCCAGAAGTAATGAGGTTTTTTCCAAAAACGTTAAGTTGCGAGGAAACAGAAGGCTTTTATGAAGCGATCTTAAATGAGCTTAAAACATGTGGATATGGTCTGTATGCGGCAGAGCGTAAAGAGACGAAAGAGTTTATAGGATTTATTGGATTTCATCAAGCTACATTTGAATCAGACTTCACCCCCTGCATTGAAATTGGTTGGCGTTTAAAGAAAGAGGCATGGGGACAAGGATTTGCCACTGAAGGTGCAAAAGGTTGCTTGCAGTACGCTAAAGAAAATTTTGATTTTGATAATATTTATAGTTTTACTGCTGTAATCAATCGTCCTTCTGAAAAAGTGATGCAAAAAATTGGATTAGTTAAAGTTGATACATTTACACATCCAAAGCTTGATCCTGAAAGTCCATTATCACTACATGTGTTATATGCTTTGAAAAATTAATAATAGGATGTAATCCATCCTAAAAAGATAAAAGGAGAAAAAATGAACATTAGAAGATTGCACTCGAATGAAATACCACCGATGGAATTACTATTATTAGCCGATCCATCAAAAGAAATTGTTGAAGAATATATACAAAGAGGACAATGCTTTGTTTTAGAGCATGAAGGGGACGTGATAGGCGTGTATGTCCTTTTGCCAACAAGACCTGGAACGATTGAGTTGGTGAATGTAGCAGTAGATGAGCGCGTTCAAGGGAAGGGATTTGGAAAGCAATTAGTGAAGCATGCGATTCAAAATGCAAAAGTACAAGGCTATCAGACGATTGAAATTGGTACGGGAAATTCTAGTGTTTCGCAGCTTGCACTCTATCAAAAATGTGGTTTTCGAATGACTGGAATTGATAAGGATTTCTTTATTCGACATTATGAAGAGGAAATCTATGAAAATGGGATTCAAGTGGTAGATATGATTCGTTTATCCCAAGATTTATAGAAGAATAAGAAACACATGATAATTTAATGTATTTTAAAGAAATAATAGTATTCCATATATATAGGGAGTGGTTAAAACAATGACTAGAATTGGTTTCATACGTCATGGAAGTACCGCCTGGAATAAGGAAAGAAGGGCACAAGGAAATACAGATATTCCTTTAGATGAAGAAGGATTATTGCAGGCTAGTATGCTAGCAGCTAGATTATCCAATGAAGAATGGGATGTCATTTATTCAAGTGATTTATTAAGAGCTAAACAAACAGCAGATATTATCGGTGAAAAACTCCAAAACATCCCTATTCATTATGAAATGAGGCTTCGGGAAGCAAGTGGAGGACAGATTGAAGGCACAACTGAAAAAGAAAGAATAGAGAAATGGGGTCCTAATTGGAGAGAGCTCGATTTAGGAATTGAAAAGGCTGATAATGTTGTAAAAAGAGGAATTCCAATTTTTGAAGAGATTAGCAAAAAGCATGATTCCAAAAATATATTAATTGTTAGCCACGGAGCATTTATTACTCACTTACTTAAAGAACTAGTTCCGCATCTTGCTCAAAAGGAATCCTTAAATAATACTTCTTTGACCAAACTAATAAAAGAAAATCAAGGATGGGAATGCGAGCTTTTTAATTGTACAAGACATTTGGATAAGAGATAGAATTATTTATGAACTAATGAAGGATAAGGAGGCTGTCAAAAAGTACTTATCGATCAGCCTCTTTGTCAGATTACATTTTCGGTGCTTCCATTCCTATTTTTGCCCAATCTTCTTTAGAAGGTCCATAAACCCCTGGAACGGTTAAACCAGCTTGTCTCATAAGAACCGTCATTTGACCACGATGATGGATTTGGTGATGAATTAAAAACATTAATAAAGCACCAATAGACATATCTCTTCTAAATATATTATGAACCTCTTGAAGTTTACTATCATTCCATTGAGATTTCACAGCTTTCTGAAATGCTTCACTTGCTGCTTTATACTGTTCTGCAATATATTGAGCTGACTCTGGTACAGGAAAATCCTTATCAGGAGCTTCGAATGTCAGACCGGATTGTGAGCTAATAATTCTAATTGCCGTAACCGTATGCCAAGCAACACGACCCAATGTCCAATGCCCTGGAGCAATCTCCTGTTGAAGTGATTCGTCTGTTAAGTGATCTAATACTTTTTGAGTTTGGCTCACTTCATAATTCCACATTTGTAAAAAAACATCTACTGTTTGGAACATATAATCCCTCCATAAGTTTCTCCATTTTTTAGGAATGCTAGAAAAAAACATTTATTTATTATTTCTTTATCATTCTCAGATTTCCTGCATGGTTTATTGTAAATATTTTATATTTGGAAAGTAAAAAATAAATCGTTCACAATTGATGTTTAATCGTATAAGCTGCATGAATGATTTACTAGTAGGCAGGCGTACTAGGGGCATCATTTTTTATCAATATAAAGACTGCCGTCCGTTTGTAGTTCTGCGTAGAATATTTCCTTTAAATTTGGAAAACCTTTCATTTTTAATTCGTTTAATAGCCAATTTTCATTAATATTAAGCTCTGTTAAGTTTTTCTTAACAATTTTACCATCCACTACGAGTTCAGCAGGTACGTATGGTCGCCGCTTTACTAGAATGTTTAGATCTTTTTTCGTAACAGATTCATACTCTTCATTTTTTAATACACTAAGCTTCCCATTTGGTTCAAGAATAGCATACTCTACTTCTTTTAAACTGAATACATTTTCTAATCTGAGTAGCATGTTTAAGTCATCCATATTTAACTTATTATCACTCATTGCCTTTTTGTTAATTTTTCCATGCTTAATAATAATGGATGCTTCTCCGTTTAAAATCGTTCGTGCTTTCGGAGATTTTATTGCAATAAATTCGATAGCAATCGTTAATATTGCCCACATTGTTAATCCAATCATTCCATCAATAATTTTAATATCTTTATGGACGACCATATCACCAGAAATATTGCCTAAAGCAATACCTGTTATATAAGTAAAAAAGGACATTTGGCTTAATTGCTTTTTTCCAATAATTCGAGTTAAGATGAGCAGCAGGAAAAAGCCGATTAAAGTTCTTATTAAAGTGTTAAACATGGCATCCATGTAAATTTCTCCTTACTTCATAATAGTTTTTACTATTTTTACTTATAATTGATATACTTATTCGTCATTAAATGACAGGGCTACTCATAATGACAAATAATGATATATTTGTTTGATAGAAATTTATAAAAGATTGCTAGTTGTGAAACACTATTTATAATGTTTTGAAAAAATATTGCTATTTTACTTTTTTGATCATACAATTTAACTACTTTATTTGAAAGGGGATATGAATATGAAAGAGGTCATTTTTTTTGAGGTGTATTCAACAAACTAATACAAAATAGAGGGAGATCACGATGAGTAATTTTAATCATTTATTTCATGGAGAACTTGTGAAATTAACAGGGGTAAGGGATGAGGATTTTGCTTTAATGATGAAGTGGGGAGAAGATGCAGAATATCTTCGGAATGTTGACACAGATATAGCTATTCCAAAAACGAAACAACAATTTGAGGCGGAATCAACTTCAAGCTCTAACTCTTTTTATTTTCAAGTAAGAACAATTCAAGAAGATCAATTAATTGGCTTTGTCGTTATTCATAGCATTGAATGGAATAATCGTGCTGGAATGCTAGCTATTGGGATTGGAGAGGCGAAGAATCGCAATAAAGGGTACGGAACGGGAGCGTTGAGATTAATTCTTCGCTATGCATTTCATGAATTAAATTTAACGCGTGTAGGTCTTGATGTCATTGATTATAACAAACGTGCTATACGTGCCTATGAAAAAGTGGGATTTCAGCAGGAAGGTAGACTGAGATCTGCTGTATTTCGTGATGGAGAAAGCTACGATCGAGTGTTGATGGGAATTTTATATTCAGAATGGTTGGACATGTATAAATAAGATTAGTATGAAAAAGGGTGGTCCTTAATATTAAAGTGCCACCTTTTTTTAATTTCTAGATTTGTGGATAACTGTTTGTACAAATATTGAAAGATCATTTCGTCCTTTCCTGTATTAAATTGTGAAAAAAAGCTTGTTAGTACTATCTATAATACTTTTGAGAAAGCTTTAAAGTTCAAAACTCATATTCACCTTTTTGCTATTGCACTTTGCTCAGATTTTTCACATTGAAAGAAAACGAATATTTCTGCGATATATTCTCTTTATCTGTTATAAAATAGTTATTTCATCCACTTTTCATTAAATATCTCCGAAAATCTGAATGTTATCTACAACATTATTAAACTTATCGCCACAGTTGAAGAAAATATCTACAATAAAGAAGTAATAACTTCTCTAAAAAAATAATTCACCGATAAAAATATGTTATCACCAATAAAAAAAGTATTTCCTCTATAAAAGTAAACTATCAACTGTAAAGGAGAAATATATTCCATTGGCTTATGATATCAGCCTTCAAAGTAAGAATACTGCTATAAAAACAGGATTTCTCTTCTAATAAGAACAATTCACCTCCCACTAAAGGTGAAAAACGAAATTCCGTTTTTTTCTTCAAGGATAGATATCGACGTTTCCCGGGTGAGGTATCGAATATCGTGAACAAGCTCTTTTTAGCGAATCAAATATTTAGTAAGCATACGATGAGTAAAGAGATAATGAATCTAATAAAATGATGAAAAACATGTATCTTTTTATACATATGCAATCCATTAAAAATAGCTAAAATATGCATGAGCAATAATGTTACTATTACTCCAAAGAGTAAAAACGGATAGCTAAAAAAGAAACAAGTGAATATAATCATTAGGGCACTTATTAAGCAAAAGCTAATGGAAGACCAATAAGGAATTACTTTACTCTTCAACTGGAGTAAGCTTCCAATTAATGAGGATCCACCATAAAGAAAGACAAGGACCAATCCAAAGACATTAAATACTGACATAGATACCACACTCCTTAATATTCATTAAGGCTCATATAGATGGTTTACTTAAGATTTTCAAATCTTAAGAACAAAGCCTTAATTAATAATATTTAACTTTATGGGGTCAACCCCATGTCAATAGAGTATTTGATACAAAAATATAGATTTATTAAAAAGGTAGAATCAAGTGAAACAAAAGAGTTATACGCTATAAAAAAATGAAAGGTGATCATATGCGTATTGGAGAATTCTTAAAAATTGTAAATGCTACAAAGGATACTGTTCGTCATTACGAAGACTTAGGATTACTGGAACCTAAATGGGAGAAAACACGAAAGAATTACGAAGAAAAAGAGGTCAAAGATTATCAAACGATCATCGAGTTAAAGAAAATGGGATTTAGCCTTAAAGATATCCAACTCATTTTTCAATTAAAGAAGACGCTAGGGTGTGGAAATAAAGATTTAGTCTATAATGTTTATACGCAATTAAACGAACATTTGAGCACTTTAAAAAAGGAAGAATGGGCTTTACAAAATCGAAGGAAGATGTTGGAACATGAAATCGAACAATTAAAACAGCATTTAGATTGTGATTGATATTTCATCTGCATCGAAAGTGTTTGTTGACTTAGATGAAAATAAAGTGTATATTAAAGTTGAGTTAATTTTTAGAAAAAAAAGTTTTTATGATTTTTTAAAGTAATATTTATGTATTAAGGAGGGAGTTTTTTAAATGAGAATTGGGGAAAATATCCAAATTGTTAGTTCACCTGTATTCGAACAATTATCCTCCATGTTTGTTTTTCAATGCCATATGAACAATTCGAATCAATTGTCGATAGAGCAACAAAAGTGGGTGGAAGAGAAAAGTCGGGTTATTCCTCAAACGATTAAGGATGAGCTAGAAATATTTTTTAGTAAAGAATCCTTTATAGGTTTAAGCATGATTCGATATGCGTATGAAAATAATTGTTTTGAATCAATATCAGAGTTTATTGCTCGGCTTGAATTGGAACCAGCTCATACTATTTTTCATCATTTTTTACAAACAGGCTTTACTCCTGATGAAGTAGAAGATATTAATAATTTAGAGGAAGTAAGCTTCTTTATTAAACAAACAAGTTTGCCAGAGAGTGAAAAGTGGAAGCTTACTTTTTTATATGTGGATATTGAAAATACGAAGCAGCGATTCCTTTCACTACTTAAGCAATACTTTGAATTTTATTTCAAAGATGATCTCACATTTTTTATGGAAAAGCAGCGGGAGCACCTCAAACTTTTAGATGAAAAATCGATTTTTTTATCTAGAGAGAGAATTGGAGAAGCTTTTCCAAACATCCCTTCATATATTATTGAAAATAAGGAAATCAAGCTAATATTATCTCCATCCTTTTTCTATGACATTTCATCCCTTTGTTCTGAAAATGATCAATCCTATATATATCATTTTGGAATAAACGAATATGATTCAATGACAAAGAAAAAAATGACACAGGATGATGTATTAGATGCGATAAAAATTGTTGCAGATGAAAAGAGGATTAAGATTATAAAGCTCTTAAATAAAGCACCAAGATATGGCTATGAGCTTGCGAATACACTTGGTCTGTCTAATTCAACCATCTCCCATCATTTATCAACTCTCAGCTCAATTGGAATTGTTTTTTCGATAAGAATAGAAAATAAAGTTTATTATCAGCTTGATAAAGAAAAGCTTCAAGCGATAATGGAGGCACTGACAAATTCATTACTAGAATAAATAAAGGAATCTGTTGAAAGATTCCTTTAAATAAAATCAAACATTAGATATAAATCGAATATTGTTTTCTATATGAAACGAATGTGATTTGATGTTCTATGACCATAAAAAAATTATTTCAATATTAGTCGAATAAGGAGTGGAAAATATGCAACTATTAGCAAATAAAAATTTTCTATTATTATGGATGGGAAATGCTGTTTCTATATTAGGCAATCGATTTTATAATATTGCCATTATGTGGTATATCATTGAGAAAACAGGATCCTCATTAGCATTAGGTCTGAGTGTCTTATGTTTTACGATTCCTTCGGTATTAATTATGCCTTTCGTTGGAGTTTTGGCTGATCGAAATATGAAAAAGCAGCTACTAGTTATATCGGATTTAATAAATGGCTGTATTATGGTATCTATCGCAGCCTTGATGTATTTTGATGATTTTTCAATTTATTTACTTTATTTCTTAATGGTCTTGTCTTCTATTGTTTCTGCGTTTTTTAGTCCTACTATTGGGGCAACGATTCCGCTAATTGTAGGAAAAGATAACCTTACAAAAGCAAATTCCTTCATGCAAATAACCAATCAGCTATCAAATATTATTGGGCCAGCTTTTGCAGGAATGCTAATTGCTATTGCAAGTATGTGGATATTGTTTTTTATCAATGGAATTACTTTTATTATCTCTGCTATTAGTGAACTATTTCTAAAAATTCCTAAGGTGAGTATGGAGCATACTAGGAAACATTTTTTAAGCCAATTTAAAGAAGGCATGGTTTATGTCCTTCAATATCGGAGCTTATTGCATTTAATTATTGTCGGGGGAATTGTTATTAATTTTTTTCTGGCACCATTAAATGTATTTATTACCGTGCTTTGTAATCAAGTTCTAAAGGTTGGAGCAAGTGGGATGGGAATAGTAGATGCAGCTATTTCAGCTGGGGCACTATTAGGAAGCTTATTTATCTTGTTAAATATGATAAAAAATAAAGTGAAAATGGTCATATTTGGTTTATTTATCGAGGGAATCTCTCTTCTCATTGCTGGAATATTTAATGAAAGTTACTTTGCGTTAATTCTCTTTGCTTCTGTCTTGGGCTTGGGAGTAAGCTTGGCAAGCGTAGGAATCGGAACATTATATCAAACAATGGTTCCAGAAAACAAAATAGGACGAGTGGGTAGTTTACTTTCAACTTTATCAACATTTATTGTTCCGATTGGAACAATGTTTGGTGCCTATATTATTAATCATGTTCCTATTTCTACTGTGTTAAATCTATCGGGAATACTTGTTAGCTTATCAGGAGTATCATTAATTATTACATTACAAAATGAAAAAGGTAATGTAGTCCCATTTAAGAAAGGAAAAATAAATATATGAAGGGAATATATAATTGAACAAATTTTTAGGGAGAGTGGGTGGACAATTTGGAAAATTCATTAAAGCTATACCAATATCATATTTGGGCCAATAAAGAAATATTTAACCATTTAAAAGATATTCCTGGAGCTTATACACAGGAAGTACAAAGTGTTTTTTCTTCAATTTCTGACGTTATTTATCACATGTATCAGGTTGATTATATTTGGTTAAGAGTCATGAAAAAAGATTCCTTTGAAAATATTATGGCATCCCTTAGTCAGTTAAAAGAGGGTTTCTTAGGAAAAGGTTTAAATGAAATGGGAGAGCTTTATCAAAACTTGTCGGAAGAGTACAAAATATTTATTGGCAACCAGGAAAATATAAATATGAATATTTCTGTTTATCATCCACGTTATGGAACACTGCATACGACATATGCTGAACTTATCCAGCATGTCGTTAATCATGGAACTTATCACAGGGGGAATATTACTGCGATTCTTAGACAGCTTGGATATACTGGGAAGCCTACAGACTATGTATTTTATTTATTCCAGCAAAACAAAGCTTAACCTCTTATAAGGTGCAGTCCGATAAGTGTTTGTTGTTTATCGGACTGCACCCTTATTATATATTAATGGCTTGGGGCATGATGTTGCCGATTTAGTTTTCTATTATTAAACCATTTTTTCATGTAAGGAATAGTTAAACGATCTAATCCATAATAGTAAGCTGCTCCGCCAGTAAATAATAGGATCATAGCTACTGTATAAAGAACCGGATTTGTGCTTGTTGTACCAGCTAACATAAAGTTAAGATTCATAAATGCTCCAGCTAAGAGAGCAGGGATCGTAGCAAATCCAACGATTAGTCCAATGCCGACTAATAATTCACCGTATGGAATGAGGTGGTTAAACCATTCAACATTTGGAACAGCAAAGTGTTGAAGGAAGTTTGCATACCATCCCTGAACGGCAGGATGATCTCCGCTTGCATTCGCTATTGCACCCTGTAAAAATCCATATGCATCAAAATCATTAGCAATTTTACCAATTCCAGCTTCTAACCATTGGATGCCTAACCAAATACGTAGTATTGTCCATATAATTGCTATTTTTGGCCCTTTTAACAAGTTCATAATAACATCTCCTTTTATTGTGAAGTATTTCACAAACAAATATAAAAAAATTTTGTTTATACAAAGATGCTCAATAATTTTTTGCAGCTAGCTGTCAAGAAAGTTTGTGAATTATTTCACTAACTTTCTGTACTTATAATATAATCTGATTCAATCGAATTGACAATACTCTTCACAAAATGTTCATTAACAAATTTACAGGAGGATAATTTTACAGTTTTATTGAAGATGATTTTTTAATATGCTATTATCAAAATATACAAAGGATAAACAGCACAGTAACTGACGACATTGGTGGAACTGACCACATGGAAGCTGTGTTTTTTATAGAGTCGGGTCGTCTGGGCAAGAGATAAGGAAGGGAGTCATTTCTCTGCCTTATCTCTTTTTATATTTTAAGGAGGAGCTTATGATGGAAAACCTTATTTTAGATGGAAGACTTGTTGCTCAGAGTGTAAAAGATAGTCTCGTTGATCGTGTAAAAGATTTAAGTGAGAAAGGTATTATTCCATGTTTAGCAACAATATTAGTAGGGAACGATCCATCATCTGCAACCTATGTGAAGATGAAGGGAAATGCTTGTGAAAAAATAGGAATCCAATCTCAGCGTATTCATCTTCCAGAAGAGACGACAACAGAGGAATTATTAGAAACGATTCAAAAGTTAAATGAGGATGACTCTGTTCATGGGATTTTATTACAACATCCGGTACCAGCCCATATCGATGAAAGAAAAGCATTTGAATCAATTGCGATCCAGAAAGATGTGGATGGTGTAACAAGCTTTGGTTATGGTCAGACGGCATTTGGCTTTGGGAAGTATCCATCCTGTACTCCAGCAGCTATAATGAAAATATTAGAATATTATAAACTTCCTATTGAAGGTAAGCATGCAGTTGTTGTAGGACGCAGTCCAATTTTAGGAAAGCCAGTATCCGCATTGCTGTTAAATGAAAATGCTACAGTAACAACTTGTCATTCTAAGACAACGAATCTTTCAGAAATCGTTAAATTAGCTGATATTGTTGTAGCAGCTGTTGGAAAGCCGAAATTTATTCAAGGAGATTGGATAAAAAAAGGTGCGGTAGTCCTTGATGCTGGCTATAACGAAGGAAATATTGGGGATATTGACTATGAAGCATGCTGTGTAAATGCTAGTGCAATTACTCCTGTTCCTGGCGGTGTTGGCCCTGTAACAATTTCAATGCTACTAAAGCATACAGTAGATGCAGCGGAAGAAAAAGCTGCCTTGTAATAAGCTTATGGAACCTATTCAGATTGAATAGGTTTTTTTGATTCTTTAAAAATTATTTTACTTTTATTGTTTTCATGGATTTTTGAGAAGGAAACAGGGCAAGGGAAAAAGAATATTTGATAAAATAGTTTAGCAGCTATTAGCGGTTTATTGTATGATGAGAAAGATTATGTAAGTAAGGAGGACATTTATGGACCTTCGATTGGTCGCATTAATTGCATTAACTATAGTCATTCATTTAATTGATACGCTTGCCTATTCTGTTCGCTTAAATTCTGTTAAAAGCGGTAAATATGCTCTTTCCCTTTCACTTTTTAACATTTTTGTGCTGATTTCAAGGACAGCAAATATGTTTCAAGGTCCTTTAATCGCATCTATTATTGGAATTAGTATCGTTAAAGGAGTCAATCCGAAATTTGAAGTCCACTTAGTTACATTTGCTGCTACTATTGGGACAATGATAGGCATCATCTGTATTCCCACCTTTTTGAAAATCTTTTCTAAAGCTGTGGATAAATTAGATATTAAGGGATCTGTCCCATCTATCGTTGTTGAAGCATTACATTTAAATAATATTAAACGAATGGTAAGAAGTACAACAAAGCCTAAGAAATCCATGTGGAGTAAACTTAGGTATAAAGAAATCCCAAAACGCTTTTTACTTTTGAACACCTTTATTACGGCTGTGTATACAATAGGTGTATTATCTGCTTTTTATGCTTCTTATTATGTTTCAGAAGAGTATCGCTTAGCAGCTTCTGCCTCATCAGGAATGATTAATGGTGTTGCTTCGATCCTTTTAACCTTGCTTGTCGATCCAAAATCTGCGATTATTACTGATCAAGCTTTAAGAGGGAAGCGTCCGTATGGAGATGTAAAAGCACTAGTAATAATGCTTATTGCCTCAAAATTGTTAGGAACTCTCCTTGGTCAATTTTTGTTATATCCTGCTGCAAGAATCATTGCTAGCTTTTACTCATAATTTTCCTATGCATACTTGAACAACTGTTAAAAGCCTGTTTAAATAATCGGTTTTTTTGACTAGAAAACTGCCCCAAGTGTAAACATTTGGGGCAGTTTTCGTTTTTTAAACAAAACTTTTTACATTATTATTTCTACTAAATTTATAAATTGCAATGAGGAAGAACGCGATGGCAAAAGCGAATAAAATCATTATGTTTAAATATAAACTGCTGAAGCTATTTCCTTCCTGTAATTTAGTTAAAGTAGCCAATGTCCAGCGCTGAGGTAAGAAATCGGCAATTTTTTGAATGGAGGTTGGCATAATCTCAACTGGCCAAAAGCAGCCAGAGAGCATAACGGTTGGTAGTACAATTAGGTTTTGTAAAGCACCTGCAGCACTGCGGCTATTAGCAAACGATGTTGTTATTAATGAAATGCCTACAGAAATAAGCGCAAAGATTAGCATGACTCCTACAGCCGATAAAAATGGAACATGTATATCTATATGAAAAATAGTGGTCATGACTGTTAAGGTAATTAGAACTTGCACTGTCATGACGATCATATTAACAATAATGTTTGAAAAAATGTATTTTCTAGCATTGATTGGTGTTGATAATAAACGGAAATAGGTGCGATTTTCTTTTTCAGCTAGAATGATTTCAGACATATTTCCAGCGGACATAAGCATAATCATGATTAAAAAACCAATAGATTGATAGGTCATATTCTTGCTTTTGGATGTGTCTGCTAATGAATGTGTTGAAACTTTGAACTCAGATTGTTGAAATTGCTTATACATTTTTTCAAATTGCTTCATATTTCCTTCAGCTACTTTACTAATGGTCGAAATATTATCGATATACTGATATAGGTAGGATTTTATAAATCCAGTAATAGTCGCTCCTTTAATAGAGGTAATTTGAATGTCATTGGGATTACCTTTTAATACACTGTCTGAAAATCCTTTATCAAATGTAATGACACCATCCAATTTTCCGCTAACAATTTGATCTTTGACTTTCGAATCATCAATAAACGAAACCTTCACATTTTCTAATCCCTTTAAAAAGGTAATTGAGTCTGTTGATATTTTTCCTTCATCATGATTTACTACACCAATATGAAGTATTGTTTTTTGATCACCGCCATAAATAAGGAAGGAAATAAAAATCCCGATAAGTGGCATGAATAAATATATAATAATATTTTTCTTTTTTCGAAACGTAACACTGAGCGTGTTTTGCACTAACCATAGAATATCTTTCATTATAGCCCCTCCCGTCTTTGTAATGAAATTACGGCAACGAATAAAAAGATAATGGCAATACTAAGGTTTATTGTGATAGCTGGAATCGCTGCTGATAAGTCGCTTGAATAGATTATTTTTGTAATGGCTGAATTTTCCCATGTTAGAGGTGAAAGTTTAGTTATAAGCTTAAAAATTCCCTCAGGATTTTCTATTTTGAAATAAGCTCCACCAAAGAAGGAGGCAAGTTGAACCACTAGCATAACGATCATTCTTGGTCCAGTGCTCGACTTTGAAATATAACTAAGACTAATTCCAAAGCTTACAGCAAATAATATTTCTGTTAATAAGACAAGAAATACCATGCCAAGATGATCTCCCCAATATGCTTTAAAAAAGATTTTACTGCATGCGATAACAAGAGCGATGCAAACCGTATTGATTACAATGCATCCCAAAACCTTCCCTATGAAAATTTCACTTTTTCGAATGGGAGCGATAATAAGACGATCACCTGTTTTTCTAACACGTTCACTATTAATTAAGGAGCTTGCAGATATTGCTCCATATAGAGCAATCATTGTTGTCATTGCAATGGCATAATAATCCATTGCACCAGGCTGTTTATTTGGTAGAACAGAGGTTTCTTTGATAAAATCTGTCTTATGTTCAGAAGAAAATACGGTTAATACTTTTTCTGGTGCTATTTTATCTGCTGCTGAAGCAATATTATATTTATCCACAAATGCTGTGAGCGTTCCTTGAAGAATATTACCAGAGATACTATTTTGATCATTCAAATAAAGCTGGACACCCGTTTGATTCACTTCTAAGAATCCGTCATAATTTCCTTGTTTTACTTCATTTTTGCCGTCCATATTACTTTTCTCTTTTGTAAACGTAATGCCTGATTTACCAGCTGTCTCAATGAACTTATTAAAATACTGGGAAATATCCCCTTTTCCTGTATTTAAATATAACACCTTAATGTCATCTATTTTAATACTGTCAGTAAATGCATTTGATAATGCGGTTCCAAGGACAAGCATTAAGACAAGGGGAAAGGCTAGCATAAATACCAATGTTCGAATATCCCGAAAGTCTTGTTTAATCTCCTTCATGGCAATATTAAATATATTCATCGTTGTCCCTCCCTTCATCTTTTAAGAGTCACGTAGATTTCTACCTGTTAAGGTTAAAAACACTGTTTCTAAATTTGGAGCTTTTTCTTGTAGAGAGCGAATTTCTATATGATTTTTCATAAAGTGCTCAATGATGTTATTTAAATTATTTACTCCTGTATCAGAATTTATCTTGATTAGATTTTCATCAATTTGAACCGCTTCAACTCCATTTATCGCTTTAATTTGTTTTACATCAACGTTTTCGGAAGATTTTACTTTAATCCAGACATCCTTTGTATTGGTAATGATTGATTTGAGCTGTTCCTTCGTGCCTTCTGCAATTATTTTCCCATGATCAATAATCGCAATTCTGGAACAGATTTCTTCAACTTCTTCCATGTAATGGCTAGTGTAAATAATTGTACATCCCATTTCGTTTAGCTTTCGAACAGAAGCTAGAATATAATTCCGAGATTGTGGATCAATTCCAACGGTTGGTTCATCCATTATGATTAGTTTAGGACGATGGGCGATGGCACAGGCAATATTGAGTCTACGTTTCATTCCTCCAGAAAAGTTTTTAGGATAGCTTTTATGTTTATCTTGTAAACCGACAAATTCAAGTGCCTCCTCAACTCTTTCTTGAAGGACAGTACCACGTAAACCATATAAACCTGCAAAGAATTTTACATTTTCATATGCTGTAAGATCTTCATATATAGCTAAATCCTGAGGAACCATACCGATATTCATTTTTGCGAAACGACTATTCTTCTTAATATTTTTTCCTAGAATATTAATCGTCCCTTCATTGCTACGGATAAGTCCTGCAATCATATTTATCGTTGTACTTTTTCCAGCTCCGTTTGCTCCAAGAAATCCAAATATTTCTCCTTCAGAAATGGAAAGTGACATATTATCAACTGCAATAAAATCATTAAATTTTTTTGTTAGCTGTTTAATTTCTAAGACTTTCATCTTCTCACCCCTAATAAATTATCTATCGTAAGTATAGAAAAAAGAATGAACGTATATAAGTGCAATCGTTCATTCTTTCATATGAAGAATTTCATGTTTTTTATGTGAAAATTTATAATTACTGGATGGGGAGTAGGGTTGTTACAGAGAAACCGTGTGTACTATCCACAATTATTTTTCCATTTAAGGATGCGGTTCGTTCCTCCATTCCTAAGATCCCTAACCCTTTTTTGATTTTTTCAGCACCCTTTCCATTATCCTTCACTTCAGCACGAATCAGTTTGTTTAGTACTTTAATATCTATTGACACATGTGTAGCATCAGAATACTTCAACGTATTTGTAAGGGACTCTGTTATATTCTCTTGGATAATCTTCCATTGAATAGGTGATATGATATCTAGGTCTCCGTCGTGTGTCAGATTAGTAATGAATTCATTTTTAGTTGAAAATTCGTCAAATAATAGCTTTATTCGATGGATGCCTACCTGCTCAGTCGGCGGTTTTATATTTTTTAATGTTAATCGAATATTTTCAATGCCATCCTTTGAAATATTTATGGCATTTTGAAGCAATTCTGTAGCTTTATTTTGATCGATGGTTAGTAGTCGTTTGGCAGCTTCCATTTGGATTAATGCACCTGTCATAGAGTGACCAATTTGATCATGAATTTCTTGAGAAATTCGATTTCGTTCTTCTAATTTAACCGTATATTCAGATTGCCTTATGTATTCATTATTTTCATTTAAATGCTTTGTTAATTTTTGAACGGCTTTTCTCAACCTATCGATTTGGGTTTCGCTTTTAATTAGATAACGATTATGTACGAAGGAAATGGAATGTATCATAAAGCTGAGAATGGCCACTAAGCCGTAAATCGCCTGTATATCCTTATGAATATATAAGATTGGTATACAAGCAATGACTAGAAGGACAAGCTTTTTTTCAATAAAATTAGATGCTAGTTCAATAAGAGTTAATGGTAAAACGATAATAAATAAAGGATGAACAACATGGTAGGATACAATGGAAAGGACTATAGATAAGCTAAGCAGCGTCCTTTTCACCATATGTTGTTTAAATAGATAAAGAGTAATATTGATACAAAAATAAAGCAAAGAAACAAAAACAACCCAAGGAATGTTTTCGACCTCTGCCCGTATACAATTGATAGCGATAAAAATAATCATTGCAACTTTAGTAATAATCAACCAGAATTCCATATTAATCTATTTTCCCTGTAATATAGTAAATCGCAATTTGTGTCCGGTGCTCAAGTCCAGTTTTATTTAAGATAGAGGTGATATAGTTGGCAACAGTTCCTTCAGAAATATATAGTTCCTTGGAAATGGCTTTATTAGAATAACCCTTTGCAATTAATGACATAATGCTTACTTCTCTTTCCGTAAACTTTTTTGTATCAATTTTTGTTTCCGTTTCTTTAGATTCCATTAAATTTGATTTGATTTTATCAAGTACGACATCTTGAATGATGCTATTACCATTGTAAACACTTTTAATCGCATCTCGAATTCGTTCAGGATCATTGTTCTTTAATAAGTAGCCTTTAGCGCCATTTTTCACCGCATCCAATATGTATTCATCATCGTCAAAAGTTGTTAAAATAATGGCTTTTGTATTAGTTTTTTCAGAAATGATTTTTGTTGCTTCAACCCCGTTCATATTTGGCATGCGCACATCTAATAAAGCAATATCAACCTCATGTTTTTGACAATAGTCAACAGCCTCTTGACCATCATTTAAAGTATCAAGAATTTCAAATTCTTCATATGTATTTAATATTATTTTTAAGCCTTCTCGAATAAAAGAATTATCGTCTGCTAAGATTACTTTGATTTTCATAATATGGGTAGCTCACATCCCTTACTAATTTTTCCTCCTTTATTATATGCTTTATTGATAGTAAAAAATATAAAAAATTAGATGCTTATTAATACTAATTCAATGAAACTAAAACGAAGCGTCCATAAGACGCCTCGTTTTTGGATTCTAGTAGCCAACAAAAGAAGTACCAACAATGATTAATAGGATAAATAACACAACAATTAAAACAAATGTTGATCCACCGCCATAACCACCAGAATATCCGTAGCCACCGCCATAACCACAGCCATAACCGTAACCCATAAGAACACCTCCTTCAATAAGGATAATTTACTTTATGTAAGGAGAATGTCTTTTGAAATGGACAAAAGTTTAAGGCTAAAAATATATGAATATAATGATTGATTTGCCTAAGTGGAGACATGCTATTGTTTTTGAAGAAAGATTTTCACTTCATTTAGATTAAGGGGTAATTTTTCATACTCATAAAAATTAGGGTAAACGGCCGTACAACCTGTATTTAATAGATCGGAAATGGTTTCATTATAGTGTGGAACTTGTAATGTTTGATCGTTTTCAATAAAAATGACCTTAACTATAAGCGCATCCCTCCATTATGCTTAATCAATTTCATAGGTAAGTTTTTATGTTGTATATTTTACCTTTTTACTAGTATTTTTAATCATATCAAATTGAGAAATATTTTACCGAAAATAGAATTGTGAATTTTTGGAAAATTAGATAGAGAAGCTGATGATAAAGCTTTTATCTGAAAGATAAATTTCGACAAGCGAGAATGGGTTAAAAGTCTCAGATGAATTAGTGCTTCTGACAGTATCATAAAATCTATGAAAATATTAAAATGGTTTTAATATAATCCTAATATTCAAAATTATCACATTCCTACTCAGAGGAAGGAAAAGGCTCTTAATGAAAAAGCCGTTACATTTGTTGACAAGCTGAATAGAGTAAAAGAAAAGGGGGATTTTTCATGTTTCAAATATATGATGTCGCGATTATCCCTTTAATTGCAGGAATTGTTGAACTGTTTAAAAGAGCTGGGCTACCAAATAAGTACTCGCCTTTTGTTGCAGTTGCTCTAGGTTTGTTATTCGGTTTCTTTTATATTGCAGATAATGTTAAAGAAGCAATTATTGTTGGACTTATGCTTGGATTATCAGCAAGCGGTTTATATAGCGGTTCTAAAAATATTACAAAGAGCAGCGACAAATAGTCGTTGCTCATTCTACTTTAAACGATCAAACCTACTATTATTACCTGGGAAATTTTGCAGTCTTTTGTAGGGATTTGTCGAATGAAAATAATACCCATTCTTCCTTTTTTTTAAAATTTAAAGTAAAAATTTCTCAGAATAATAGTATAATAGATTAAATTCATTAAATAGTTTGGAGTGTAAATATTTGAAGCATATTAAAACATTGATCATAAGTGTAACGATGTTAATGTTAATTATGGTTTTTGGACATACAAATGCTTTTGCTGCAAATCAAACAGATACATTAGTAAACAATGCGATAAAAGCAGGGAAAACACTTTCAGATGCAACGATAATTGGAAAAAAAGGAAATGGTAAAACGATTCCTACAAAGGAATATAAGGCTGCTTTGAAGAAATACAACACTGCTAAAACAGCAGTCAATAAACAAAAAGGATCACAAAAAAAGACTAATTTAAAAAGGTTGAATACTGTTAATACACAAATTTCAAGAGGGAAAAAATATATTGATGCGATTACATATGGGAAAAATATTATTTCAAAAAAAGTAGCGCTTGATAAGCATGCAAAATCAATTGTAATTGATACGAAATTAATTACTAGTTATTCTGCATTATCAAGTTATTTGAAAAAGTATTCATCAAAATTTGAAATGGTATATGATAAGAAAACTAGAGATACACTTAAAAAGCTATATAAAACACCAGCAGATAAAGTTATTAAAGATTTGAAGGCTGCAGTTACTGTAAAAACTGCTATTAATGAAACAAATTCACATATTCGCTCATCTGCTTCAATTAGTAAACTAGCAGCTGCCTATTTAAACATCTTGTTATCGATTGATCTTATTCCACAGGCCAAATTTAAAAAGCAACTAAAGTCAGAAGTAAAAGCATTAAATTCCTCCATTCCAAGTAAAATAAAAACCGGAAAATTCGCAGAGTACGTATCAATGGAAGATCAATTTGATCAATTAGACATCTTCGTTTCAAAAGGAAGATCAAATAAAGAGGTGCCTGGAATTTATAGGAGCTTAAATAACAGTATTAAGGCAACAAGCTCAGCATCCAATAGGGCTTCATTTCAAAAAAGATTGACAGCAATAATGGATCG
The DNA here is from genome assembly GCA_018333075.1 of Heyndrickxia sporothermodurans. Taxonomy (GTDB): domain Bacteria; phylum Bacillota; class Bacilli; order Bacillales; family Bacillaceae_C; genus Heyndrickxia; species Heyndrickxia sporothermodurans_A. The sequence goes on from BORH01000004.1 coordinate 240,080, forward strand.
TTTGAAGGTTAGTACAAAAGAATTAAAGGGTATGTTAACAAAGGCTGCTATATCAAAAGGTATTCCACCTGAAGTTGTTAAATCAATTGCAATAACTGAAAATGGACATCTTACACAATTTAAAACTGATGGAGATGTGTTTAAAAGTGATGACAATGGATATGGGATTATGCAAGTGACACCTATGTCAAAAACAGATAATAGCTATAATTGGGATAAAGTGAGGTATGATCTTGCCTATAATATTGAATCAGGGGTTGATACATTATCAAAAAAGTGGGCCTATGCTTTTCATTCAAAACCACTTATGCCAATAATTAATAATGGGGAGAAAAATATATTAGAAAACTGGTATTTTGCGATTATGGCTTACAATGCATTATCTACAAAAAATGATCCTAATACAAAATCAAAACCTTATCAGTTAAAGGTTTATGATAATATGAAGAAACATACTAATATGTCTCCTGAAATATTGAATAAAAAACTAGTGGTTTTCAGTGGAAATCCTCCAGTGTTGAATAAAACAGGTGTTAAAACGACTAAGAAAACCAAAAGTACTCAGTTGTTTAAGAAAAATAACCAAATAAAACTTTCCACCAAAACGAAATTTCGCTCAGCACCGACAACAAAAAGTGCAGAAAAGTATTTTCCAAAGGGAGCGAAAGTGACAATTTTAAGTGAACCAATTGAAGATGATCATTCAGCCAACTTGTTTACTTGGTACAAAGTTTCTGTATCAGGAACAAAAGGTACTTGGTATGTAGCTTCATCTAATTTGCAATAAACGGGGCAATTGCCTCGTTTTTTTGTTTGTGGTCTTAACTATAAACATAAGTTGATGTAAATTTCCCCAGTTTTAGAATGTTTTTTAAGAAAAATGCAGAACATATAAATCCACTACTAATATTGACATCTGAAAGGATGAATAATCCTTATGAATAAGAACTTCATTAAGATATGCGTGATTTGTATAATTGTATTTTTTGCATTTAAAGTATATGGAAGTGAGAAAACAACAGCGTCTGCAATTGTTGATTTGCGAATTATGGAAACCACAGATTTGCATGGAAATATTGTTGATTACGATTACATAAAAAATAGGAAAACCGTTGAATTAGGACTTGCAAGAACAGCTACTCTTATTAAACAAGCAAGAAAAGAAGCTGCGAACTCCCTTCTTTTTGATGATGGAGATTTACTCCAAGGAAATTTATTAGCAGAATATGTAGCACTTATTGATCGTTTTCGTACGGAGCCGGTTCACCCTATGATCAGGATAATGAATCTTCTCCAATATGATGCAGCCACATTTGGAAACCATGACTTTCATTTTGGATTCGATTTTTTGCATCGAACCATTGCGGATGCCAAATTTCCTTTTGTGAATGCTAATATGTATTACAACGATCAACAGCCTTATAATATTAATGAGCTTAATATGTATAAACCATATGTAATATTAAAAAAAGTAGTTAAGGATAGAAGTGGAAAGAAACACAATCTTAAAGTTGGTGTAGTTGGATTTGTTACTCCAAATGTTATCCAGTGGGAGAAAAAGGGGTTACAGGGAAAAGCAAAAGTGATTGATATAGTAAAGTCTGCTGAAGCCTATATTCCAAGGATGAAAGAAGAGGGGGCAGATATTATTATTGCACTTGCCCATACAGGTTTAAATGAAAGAGCTAAGTCCTATGAAAATGCAGAAGATGCTGTGTATCCTTTAAGTTTAGTTCCTGGAATTGATGCAATTTTATTTGGTCATAGACATAAGGTCTTTCCAGATAAATCGATATTAAAAGGTGTTTCGGGAGTAGACACGAGCATTGGAACAATTAATGGAGTTCCGGCAGTAGAAGCTGGAAGCTGGGGGAATTATTTAGGCTTGATCGATCTAATTTTACAGAAGGAAAATGGAAAGTGGTCAATTGTTCACGCTAAGTCCAAGGCTTTGCCAATCTTTAAAATAGAAAAGAGGAAAGCAAAAGCATTAGTAAAACCAGACTTACAAATTTTAAAAGCTGTAAAAAAAATTCATGATAAAACGGTTCAATACAGTAAAAGAATTAGTAAGAATAAATGATGACGCATGATAAAAGACTATCTATAGCTTTTGATTATGTGTCTTTTGTTCTATTCAAAAATAAAAAACCGCTATTTCATGGGTATTTTTAACTAATTTTAGGTATTTTAAATATATAATTTCATTTATTGTAATATAATGGTTCTGTTGTCTGTATTTGTAGAATGGATTTGATAATCCAGCAAAGGGGAGGTACCTATGGGAATAAAACTATTTAAAAAAATAGCAGTAGTGACAACAGCAATCGTTATGACAAGTATACTGCCAAACATGGCAAAAGCAGATGAAAATTTAGATCGTGTAAAATCAACTTATAAACAAAACAAAAATCAGAATAGAACATTTTCTTCTGCCAACCAATTAACAAAAATTAGAGATAGACAAATGATTATTAAGTCAAAAGCGTCTAAAGATCGATTGACTAAAGAATTTGGCATACAATTCATAAATAATGATAGCATACTAGAGAAGGAAAATATCTATATTGCTAGAGTTCCAGAAACATTAAATTATAGCAAAACATTAAGTATGATCAGCCATTCTAAATTAATTTTGGCAGCAGAACCTAATTATTTGCAGGAGCGTACAGAGGGTGGAGTAGCAAGAGCTACAAAATCTGTATCCCAATGGCATTTGGATAAAGTTGGAGCACCTACTATTTGGAAGTATATTAATCCAACTGATAAGAAGGTAGTTGTTGCTGTTTTAGATTCTGGAGTTGATATCAATCATTCTGATTTAGCAGGTCAAGTATTACCAGGATATAATGTGATGAATCGTACTAGTAATATTTCTGACTCGATTGGACACGGAACTGCTGTGGCCGGAACAATCGCAGCTAATGGAAATGGAACAGCTGGTGTAAATCCATTTGCACAAATTCTACCAATTAAAGTTGGGGAAAAGAATATTGCTGTATCTGACTCAATAGCAGGTATCAATTATGCTACTAAAAAAGGTGTAGATATAATCAATCTAAGCTATGGTTCTTATTCATATAGTGAACTAGAATTTGATGCAATTTTAAACGCGGCAAAGCATGGAATTGTTGTTGTTGCTGCAACAGGTAATGGGGATAAGAGTGGAAAAGGTCTACCGAATATTACTTACCCAGCCGCTTATCCAACCGTAATTAGTGTTGGTGCTACAAATTCGAAAAACATCGTATCAAAATTTTCAAACTATGGTTCACAACTTGATTTAGTTGCGCCAGGAGAAAAGATATTAACAATAGGATTAAATAATCAATATTATTTATGGGATGGCACGTCATTTGCAACTCCGATCGTAAGCGGGCTAGCATCATTAATTAAATCTGTTGCACCAAATATGCCTCCAGCTGGAGTAGAATATTTATTAGAAAAGGGTGCAACAAATTTAGCGAAAAAACCGAATATTTGGTCTTCAAAAGCAGGGTATGGAGTGGTGAATGGAGTTAAAACCTTTCAAACAGATTTGCCTAACTTAAAAAGTGATGTTGGTAATACTCGTGCAAAAGCAAAAACGATTGCCTACAATAAAAAATATACGAATAAATACGATTTACCTTTAGATAGCGACTGGTATAAACTAAAGGTCACAAAAACAGCAAAGGTAAAAGTTGAATTAAGTGCTGTACCAAATATGGATGGAATCATTTGGTTCGATAAATATTCTAATGGAAAAGTTTCAATGGAGAAGCTATATAATAGTGGAAAGCAAGGAAAGGGAGAAAGCTTCACGAGAACATTAGCACCTGGAACCTACTATTTTCAAGTAATGGAGTTTAATAATCATTGGTCAGATAAAGCTTACAGCTTTAAAGTGACAAAACTCGATACAACACCACCAAAAGCACCTAAGGTTAATTCGGTTTATAGTAAAGATAAAAAAATAACAGGCAAGGCAGAAAAAGGTGCAAAGCTTACTCTGAAAAAAGGATCCAAAGTTATTAAAACAGGAAAAGTATCTGCTAAATCTACTTTCTCCTTATCTATTAAACCGCAAAAAGCAGGTTCAGTTCTTTATTTAACGGCTACTGATGCGGCAGGAAATAAAAGCAAGGCAACGAAAATTGTTGTTAAAAAAGTAAAAAAATAAATGATTAGTAGGAATTGTCTATGAGAGATTAGGCAATTCCTTTTTTATTTAATTAAAAAAAATAAAAATATAGTCACCCTTTTTTAAAGGAATCTCATGATAAAATAAAAATGTGAACGTACTATACTTCGGAGGTTTCTTTATGGGGAAAAAGCTGTTTAAACAGATAGCGGCGGTGGCAGTCGCTTTCGTTTTGTGTAATACTTTGCCAAGTATGGCAAAGGCAATGGAAAAAGAAAGCTTTAACAGGATAAAAGCCAATTATATTAAACAAAAAAATAGCAGAGCTGTATCTTCTATGATCCAGCTTTCAAAGGTAAAAGATCGACAAATCATTATAAAAACAAAAGATCTGGAGGAGCTTTTAGCTAAAAAAATGGGGATAACGCTAGTTCAAAGTCATCCCGTTCTAAAATCAAAAGATTTATACATAATTAGGGTACCAGAAAAGCTGAATTATTCCTCGATTTTAAAAAGTCTTAAGATGCTTCCGTTTATTCTTTCGGCTGAACCGAATTATTTACAGGAGCGTAAGGATATCATTTCTCCAAATGATAAATTTTTCAAAGACCAATGGTATTTAAAAGCGATTCGCGTTCAACCAATTTGGCCACTCATTCCGCCAGATGCGAAGCCTGTTGTCGTCGCTGTTCTTGATACAGGTGTTGATAAATATCATCCAGACCTTGAGGGACAGGTACTAGAAGGATATGATGTTCCTCGTCATAGTCATAAGGTAAGCGACCGTGATGGACATGGGACAGCAGTAGCAGGTACCATTGCAGCAAAAATGAATAATAAAGAGGGAATTGTAGGCGTCAATCCTTTTGCTAAAATTCTACCTATTCGAATTGGAGGAGAGGACATATCTGATGCTGATTCAATTGCAGGAATCTATTATGCTATCAAACAAAAGGTAGACATCATTAATTTAAGCTATGGTGGACCTGAGCATAGTGAAGCTGAATTCGACGCTATTCTAAGTGCAGCAGAACATGGAATTATGGTCGTCGCAGCATCAGGAAATGAGTATGGTGACCCTGTTGATTATCCTGCAGCTTATCCGACCGTAATAAGTGTTGGTTCAACCAATGAAAAAAATGCTCTGTCTGAATTCTCTAATTACGGACCACAGCTTGATTTAGTTGCACCTGGTGAGAGGATAAAAATATTAGCCCTGAAAAAACAATACGATACAGAGGATGGTACGTCCTTTTCAACTCCAATTGTAAGTGGCATAGCTTCGTTAATTAAATCCATGTCCCCTAATTTATCTGCTAATAAGATTGAATATTTGCTCGAAAATGGTGCCACCCATTTAGCAAAAAGTCCAAGCATATGGAACTCAAAGGTTGGTTATGGTTTAGCTCAAGCAATCAACCCATTGACGGCTAAGCTGCCCAATTTATCCAATGATATTAGCAATGAACGAAAAAATGCAAAGGTTATTGCTTTAAACAAAGCTTATAAAAATAAATATGACCTTCCATTAGATAGTGATTGGTATAAGTTAAATGTGAGCAAGAAAATGAGAATCAAAGTAGAATTAAGTGGTGTCTCTAATATGGATGGTGTTATTTGGATGGATAAATATTCAAAGGGAAAGGTGATATTTGAAAAAGCATTTAATAAGGGGAAGTTAGGAGAAAAAGAGAGCTTTACCTACGATGTAACTCCCGGAACCTATTATTTTGAAATACTAGAAAACAATAATCATTGGTCAACAAAAGAATATAGATTTAAAGTAACAAAACTAGATACAACTCCACCTGCAGCACCAAAGGTCAATCCATTTTACACAAAGGATAAGACGATGACAGGAAAAGCTGAAAAGGGAGCAGTTCTTTTATTAAAAAAAGGAACAAAGACGATTGCGAAGGGAAAAGCTTTATCTAAGGGTGTCTTTAAGCTTCCCGTACCTACTCAAGCAGCAGGAACAGTTCTGTATTTAACAGCAACAGATGCAGCAGGTAATACAAGTAAGTCAGTGAAAATAATCGTAAAAAAACAGAAATAACAAGTAAGATGGGAAAGTGCAGTTTAATAGATTGCAAATATTAAAGCTGCACATCAACAATTGGGATGTGTAGCTTTATCTTTTATAGCAAATATAAAGATATATCATGAAAATACACAAATTTAATAAATATTAGTAAACGATTTAAAAAAATTAATATGTATGTATCAAAGAGGCAGTCTTTAAAATCTGTCTACTGCTTTAGAGGGTAAGCTTTCCAAGAAGATAAGTCTGGTTGTTCTTTATGTAGAAATGCTTTAGGGATTATCAATGACCATGGTTTACTTGTATTCGCTTTTACTTCGAAATTCTCTAATTTACAACCCTTTGATACGATTATTTCACCTGTAGCATCTTTGATAATAAGTGGCAAAGATTCAATATTAATATTTTTATCTGTTCCATTACGAATAAGTAAAATGATATGTAATTCACCTGTTTTCTTTTTTTTTGCATGGAGACCGACAAAATTCACTACACCAGATTTTGGTGGAGGAACATTTGCGATGAGTTCTTTTAAATTATTTTTCTCATCATCAGTAAGATTTTGCTTCCAACTAACTGGTAAGTCTAATGACTGCTCTTTTTTTATTTCAAAGGCAAGCTGCCATTCATCTTCTGGAATTGAGGTTGAAAATACATCCTTAGGTGAAAATAGAAAATGCCAAGGGCGACTGCTTCTTGGAGGAAGCTCCCCGAGATCACTTAAATCAAACTCCTTACTAGCTAACCGCTCTCCGTTTGGGCCAATTAATACAAGAGGAGCTGAATCAAATTGAATAGCTTTATCTAAGCTGCTTCGAATAAAGGCTGTTACAATAAGATTATCTTCGTCATCCTTTTTAAGTTCAATCCCCGACAATGAGATTTGATTTGGCTTTAGAGGTTTATTTTCATTATTTAAAAATCGTAAAACATATTCTTGCTCAACGGAATCTAACCAATCAGGAAGGATGGATAATTCGGTTTCTATTTCATCAGTATTGTTTGCATTTGATGATTTTTCTTTAAACAAGTCATCTGATGAAATAATACTGTCATTGCCGCGTTTTTTCTTTTTATTTGTAAAAAGCATGGATAAGCCTCCTTAATTATTAATCTACAATTTCTACTTCTTCAATTTCGTCATCATTGTCATCTTCACTAGCTAAGTTTGCTTTCACGAGGTCGCTCACAATTGTGCAAATCTCTTCCTCAATTTGATAGAAGGTATGTGTGAAAACTTTAAGCCCTTCCTTTTGATAAATTTGAATAGGGTCATCTTGTCCATAGCTTCTTAAACCGATACCTTCTTTTAATCTAGTCATTGCTTCCAGGTGCTGATTCCAGTATATATCAATTGTTTGAAGAATTTCATATTTAACTACTCCAAATAAACTTGGTTGATTTGAATGAACTTCTGTAAGTATATTGATCGACTCATTAAGATTGGAAAGAATGTCGTCTTTTAATTGGTCAATTTCAATTTTTTCTTGATCTAAATCAAATTCTTTAACAGAAATTAAATGTGCTTTATGTACAAGATCTTCAAGTTTTTCCTCATTTAACTCATCTAGTTTAAAAGCTTCTTCCTTATAGTAATTAATTAAGCTTCGATAAGTTTTAATAATAAACTCAAAAAAATCTTCTGCGTCTAATATAGTATCTCTGTTTTTATAGATAATGTTTCTTTGCTCATTCACAACATCGTCAAGCTTTAATGTGTACTCACGGGCAGAGAAATTGCTTCCTTCACATAATCGTTGGACACGATCAACAAATTCATGGATATTTTTATTTAAGATGAGTCCATTTGAATCTGTCTTTAATGATTTTTTTAGTTTTTCAAGCTGTTCACCTGCAAATCGTTGATTAATCTCATCCTCGATTGAAATGAAAAATTGGCTTGATCCTGGATCACCTTGTCTTCCAGCACGTCCTTTTAATTGGTTATCAACACGGCGGCTTTCATGTCGCTCCGTTCCAATAACACATAATCCACCAAGCTCCTCTACTCCCTCACCTAACTGAATATCTGTTCCTCTTCCTGCCATGTTTGTTGCGATTGTAATTTGATTTTTTTGACCAGCCGCTGATATAAGCTCGACTTCTTGTTTCACGCTTTTGGCATTTAATAATTGGAATGAGAGGTTAGCTTGTTTTAAATATTCGGCAACCATTTCAGACTGTTCAATAGAGGTTGTTCCAATTAAAATAGGCTGACCTTTAGCATGGCGAGAAGTGACTTCAATTGTTAGTGCCCGATATTTTTGAGAAATCGTTTCAAAGACGAGATCTTCCATATCAACACGATGCTTTGGCTTGTTGGTTGGAATTTGAACTACATCCATTCCGTAAACCTTTTGGAATTCTTTCTCCTCTGATTTTGCCGTTCCAGTCATACCAGCTAAAATAGGATACATTCTAAAATAGTTTTGGATGGTAATGGTAGCTTGCATTTTATTTTCTTCAGTAAGCTTTAAGCCTTCCTTTGCTTCAATAGCTTGGTGCAGGCCATCGCTTAAGCTTCTTCCATCCATTACACGACCTGTAAATGAATCAATAAGCTCAATTTTTCCATCACGAATGATGTAGTCGACATCTTTCTTGAATACAACGGAAGCACGCAGCATTTGAATCATATAGTGATATAACGCTTGGTGCTCTAAATCATATAAATTATCAATAGAAAATGTTTTTTCAATTTTGCTAATTCCTTCTTCAGTAAAGCTTACTGCTTTTGTTTCTATATCATAAGTATAATCAGTTTCGTTTTTCATGCGTTTAACAACTTGAGAACAGATGGTAAACAATTCGGAATTTAAAGAAGCCTTTCCCGCAATAACCAATGGAGTTTTTGCTTCATCAATTAAAATGCTATCCACTTCATCGATAATGGCATAATGATATGGACGTTGAACACGTTGTTCGGAATCTAATATCATATGGTCTCTTAAATAATCAAATCCAAATTCTGTTCCAATTCCGTATGTAATATCCGCTTTATAGGCTTCTTGTTTTTCAAAAGGAGTCATCTCAGCTAGGTTGATTCCAACTGTTAGACCTAAAAATTCATGGATTTGCCCGATAATTTCCTTATCACGCTTTGCAAGGTATTCATTCACTGTGATAACATGGATACCCTTTCCTTCAAGTGCTCTTAAATAGCTTGGAAGTGAGGACACAAGTGTTTTTCCTTCACCTGTTGGCATTTCTGCTATATTTCCTTCTAAAAGGGCTAGGCCGCCAATCAATTGAACATCAAAATGGCGCATACCAAGAACTCTTTTTGCAGCCTCACGAACTACAGCATACGCTTCTACTTTAATATCATCTACTGTTTTTCCATTTTGAAGCAGGTCTTTAAATTGATTTGTTTTCTCTTTTAATTCTTGATCGGAAAGCTTTTCAATTCCCGGTTCCAATTGATTTATTTGATTAACAATCTTTTGATATTTTTTTATTGTGCGCTCTCGTGGATTGTTTAATGCTTTTTTTAGATAGGTGATCATTCTGTTACTCTCCTTACAGACTTGTATAAATATTATAGCATAGTAATATTTTGTAGAGAAAAGTAGGTTATTATAGAAAAAAGTTGGAAAGTATTATATTATCTAGTTATTATTTGTAACTTTTAGTATATTATTACTGAGTGCTTTAATTTTGAGAAAGGTGATTCTATGCGTATACAGTTGAATGCGTAGGAATATACGTTATAAAATTTTATTAAGTATATTTATAATGTTTTTTATGATTAGAATGAGAAAGGTAATCTAGGTGGGCTAAGTATACCAATCATAAGATCAAAGATCTCCTATTTTTTTATGAAACAGATACATAGATATCTATGTTTTAGTTTTATGTTATATTTAAGTAAAATGTCATGAATTTAAACATAGAAAATAATTTTTAAGTAAATATTAAGTGAAATTTAAGTAAATATTAATTGAAATGATATAGCATGAACTCTATATTGACAGAGAGCTTGTCATTTAATTTGTTTTTAAGGGGAATTACAATGAATAGTGTCCATCAAGTGTCAATTCTTAACGTACCTTTTATACACTCAACTAAGGCTGAGTTTGTGGAAATCGTACATGAGAGAATGAAACAGCAAAAGAAGACATTTATTGTGACAGCCAATCCAGAAATCGTCATGATGGCAAATGAAAATGAAGGATTTATGAAATATCTCAATAGAGCGGATTACATCATTCCAGATGGCATTGGGATTGTTAAAGCTGCTAACTGGTTAAACAAGCCATTACCTGAAAGGGTGGCAGGCTTTGATACGATGAAGGACTTGCTTGAACTTGCTAATACACATCATTATCGTGTCTACTTCTTAGGTGCTAAACAGGAAGTATTGAATGAATTGATTCGAATAACAAGTTCGCAATATCCCCACATGGAAATTGTGGGCTCTCATAATGGATTTTTTAATTGGGAAGATCCATCGATCCAAGAAGAAATACAAGAACTTAAGCCCGATTTAATATTTGTTGCACTTGGTGCACCGATGCAGGAAAAATGGATTTCCCAACATATCGACTTGTTCGATAAAGGGATATTTATGGGAGTTGGCGGTAGTTTTGATGGAATTGCTGGTGCTGTCAAACGTGCACCAGTTGTTTGGCAAAAGCTGAACATAGAGTGGCTCTATCGCCTTATTCAACAACCAACACGCTGGAAAAGAATGTTAGCCATCCCCCGTTTTGTTTTCAAGGTATTAAAGCAAAAGGCAAAGCTGGGTCATTAAAAGGTTGTACGATTAAATAAAAACAAAAAGTTTGAAATAATCTGTAGCATTTTATGGATGACCCTGAATACAATAAGAAATTAGGATAAAAAGATTTTTCTATATCTTCTCCATATGTCTATGGTATAATGCAGATGATTGCAAAAATTGGCGATTAAACAAGAAAATTAGAATACAATTTTTATAGAATGTATGAAGGAATTCATGATAAAGCTAAATAATTGAGTCGAACATCTTGAAAATAAACTCCTTCAATTAATCAAATGACAACAAGGTGCTTTCTTCCTGTTTTTTTTGGCTAAACATTTGGGCATCATATTGCTAAGGAGGATTTAAATGCTTTATTTAACGTTGTTGTTCTGTTTTATATTAACCATTTTGGTAACCCCTCTAATTGGAAAGCTTGCCGTTAAATTAGGGATAACAGATAAACCAAATCAACGAAAAGTTCATCAGAAAAATATGCCCCTTATTGGTGGGGTTGCTATATATATTAGTTTTCTTGTAGGGTATTTTATTTTAATGCCAACTCCCGAAGCAAACGATATGAAAGAACCATGGGGAATTATTATAGGAAGTCTCATTATCGTTATTACGGGTATTCTTGACGATAAATATGAACTTTCTCCAAAATTGAAGCTACTTGGTCAACTTATTGCCGCGTTAGTTGTTGTTGTTTGGGGTGGTGTGGAAATTACAAAAATTAACTTGCCATTTGGCGGAGAAATCTATTTTGGATTTTTCAGTATTCCATTGACAATTTTTTGGATTGTTGCTGTAACGAATGCGATTAATTTAATTGATGGTTTGGATGGATTAGCTGCAGGTGTATCCTCTATCGCATTAATTACCATTAGCGGAATGGCAATTATTATGGCTGATCCTTTTGTAGCTATTTTAGGTGGAATTTTATTGGCGAGTACTTTAGGATTTTTAATTTATAATTTCCACCCAGCAAAAATATTTATGGGAGATACTGGTGCGTTATTTTTAGGATATATGATATCAGTATTATCGTTACTAGGATTTAAAAATGTAACTTTCATCTCCTTAATTATTCCGGTTATTATATTAGGTGTTCCTTTATCAGATACTTTCTTTGCGATCATTCGCAGAATTCTAAATAAACAACCGTTTTCAATGGCGGATAAATCACATTTGCATCATTGCTTGCTACGGATTGGTTTTTCACATCGACAAACCGTTTTAATAATTTATGCAATGGCTGCATTATTTGGTTTAGCAGCTATAATTTTCACAATGTCAACAATGTGGGGGTCTTTAATTCTTGTTGGAGTATTATTGCTCGCAATAGAGTTGTTTGTGGAAGCAATAGACTTAGTTGGAGAAAATTATAAGCCACTATTAAAATTTGTAAAAACGAAACGATCGCAGAATTAAAAAATGAAGACCGTTACTGGTCTTCATTTTTTTCTGTTCCAACCTCAAATTCAAGGTAGAGAGTTTCGCCAACAGATATTTCAGCCTGCCCATTTGTGAGTTCTGTCATCCAATTGATAAGGGATTCATCCGCATCCTCCTCTACATACGTTTCAATTTCTACTTGATCTAAATAATGAATTTCTTTTATTTGGTATATGGAGGATCGCAGCTCGTTTTCCACTTTACCAAGCCAGGTATAGTCGATTTTTGTATGAATGATGCTCATTAGCTTTCTTTCAATCACACCAGTTGCATTGATTCCTTCTGATGTAGATTTGCCATAAGCACGAATTAGACCGCCAGTACCTAACTTAATTCCTCCAAAATAGCGGGTAACGACAACTACTGTATCTTTAAGATTCCGCTTTTTTAATACTTCAAGCATCGGAACACCAGCTGTCCCGCTTGGTTCTCCGTCATCATTTGCTTTTTGTATTTGGTTTTGCTGACCAATCATATATGCAGAACAATTATGTGTTGCATTCCAGTGGATTTTTTTTATAGATTGAATAAATTCAAGCGCTTCTTCTTCTGTAGTTGCACGACTCACATGGGCAATAAATCTTGACTTTTGTATAATAATTTCGTGCTCACCTGCACCTTTTACCGTATAATATTGTTTTAACATGCTTGTCACTCCTAAACGAAACGATTTCATTATGTTTCTAAATCATATCATACATGCTAAATAACATAGCTTTCAATTAAACAGTGATAGAATATCAAGATTAATGATATAATATAAGCTTGTTAGATGAAGGTATTTTATGAAAAGGGATAGAATTACTTATATATTCTTTTCTAAGTAAAAGTTGTTCAAAAAGTAATAAAATCCCTTGTAGCAACTCTCGTTTTCTATTCATAAATGAAAGATAAAAGATCTTTATATGGTTTGAATGAAACCATCCATGACATGCGAATCAATGTAAAATGATAAAGTTATAGGAATAATTATACACTCATCTACCTATATGATTAGGGATATTTTCCTAACTTTTCATTTGATATGCATTTCAAATAGTAACTTTTTGAAAAAAGAGTTAAAATTACTCTAATAAAGAGTGAGTAAGCCTTGGAGGTATGAGGATGGCGTTAAAGAAGATCGATGCGAAGACATTAGATCATATTTTGGAAAAAATGATTGACACAGTCGATTCTAGTAAAAATGAAATCTTTCATATTGGAGAACAATGCCGCCAAGACTATGAAACTCTCTCCGATGAACTTAAAGAAGTAAAGGTCATGGTATCCCAGGTTATTGAAGAGGGAGATGATCTTGAAATCAAGACTCGTCAATCAAGGAGACGTTTATCGGTGGTTAGCCAGCATTTTCGTGACTATACCGAGGAACAGGTACGTGAGGCATATGAAATTGCCCATAATTATCAAATGAAGCTTTCCATGAATAGGGAATTAGAAAAGCAGTTGCGAAGAAGAAGAGATGAATTAGAAAGAAGATTGGTCAATCTTGAGGAAACAATTGATCGAGCAAATCATCTTGTTTCACAGACTAGTGTGGTCTTAAATTATTTGACTAGTGATTTAAAGGAAATTGGAAACGCATTAGAGGATGCTAAAGAAAAGCAAGATTTCGGCCTTCAAGTGATTGAAGCACAGGAGGAGGAAAGAAAACGTCTTTCTAGGGAAATCCATGACGGTCCTGCACAAATGCTCGCAAATATGCTTCTCAGATCCGATTTAGTAGAGAAAGTGTATCGGGAGCAAGGGATTGTAAATGCTTTAGAAGAGGTTCGAAGCTTGAAGAAAATGGTGCGTTCCTCCCTTTCAGAGGTTCGGCGTATTATATACGATCTTCGTCCGATGGCATTAGACGATTTAGGTTTAGTACCGACCCTCAGAAAATACCTTGAAAGAACCGAAGAATATAACAATGGGATTGTTTTCCGATTTAGCAATCTAGGTGATGAATATCGTTTACCATCAAAATATGAAGTAGCATTATTTCGATTAGTTCAGGAATCCGTTCAAAATGCCATCAAACATGCTGAAGCTTCCGAGATTCAAGTGAAAATTGAAATGAGACAAAATCGTGTGTTTGTCATCATCAAGGATAATGGAAAAGGCTTTGATGTTCGGACGAAAAAAGAGGGTTCTTTCGGCATAATAGGTATGAGAGAGCGAGTAGAGATCATTAATGGACAAATTACGATTGATTCAAAATTAGGTGTCGGAACGATAGTAACCATTCAAGTTATGTTCGATTAATGATGTAAAAAAAATAATCGTGTAAAATTGTTTTTGATATAAAGGGAGGAGAAAACATTGTCTACTAAAATTGCCATCATTGATGACCATCAATTGTTTCGTGAAGGGGTAAAAAGAATTTTAGAATTCGAAAAGTCGTTTGAAATTGTTGCTGAAGGTGATGATGGAGCGAGTGCTCTTCAGTTAATAGAACAAACAAAACCTGATGTTGTATTAATGGATATTAATATGCCGAATAAAAACGGCATCGAAGCTACACGTCAATTAGTAGAAACATATCCTGATACTAGGGTTATCATTTTATCTATACATGATGATGAAAATTATGTAACACATGCATTAAAAACAGGTGCAACAGGATATTTACTGAAAGAAATGGATTCAGATGCTTTAATTGATGCTGTTAAGGTGGTTGCAGAAGGAGGATCCTATCTACATCCGAAAATTACTCGTAATCTAGTAGAAGAGTTCCGCCGTCTGGCAAACAAACAAAACACGGGAACAGGCTATCAGCAGCCAGAGGTAGTTCGTCCACTGCATCTTTTAACTCCACGCGAGTGTGAAGTACTTCAATTACTAGCAGATGGAAAAAGCAACCGTGTCATCGGTGAAACATTATACATAAGTGAAAAAACGGTCAAAAACCATGTTAGTAATATTCTGCAAAAAATGAATGCGAATGACCGTACACAAGCAGTTGTTTCTGCTATTAAAAATGGTTGGGTTGAAGTTCGCTAATAATACAAGCTACAAGCACTCTTCTTGAATGAAGGGTGCTTTCTTATTTTTTAAATATTTTTATTGACTAACTTGTATATACAAGTTAGGATAATGATATAAGTTCTATCTTGTATATACAAGTAATAAATTATAATGTAAGCGGTTTAGTGTATTGTGCCATAATAAATATTCTATTTTAAAGGATTGTCTATTTTTGAATGTAACCGCCTACAAAAATAATGGAAATGACTGATTTGTGCAATAACAAAACAGCAAGAGGAGGATGGGGAGATGAACGTAAATAAAGCAGCAGAGCAAATTGTAACTGCTATAGGCGGAAAGGATAATATTGCCGCTGCCACTCATTGTGTGACAAGGTTAAGGTTTGCTTTAAAAGATGAAAGTAAAGTGAATAAGGAAGCGCTTGATGGGATTGAGTTAGTAAGGGGGTCCTTTTCAGCAAATGGTCAATTTCAAGTCGTCATTGGGCAAGGAACAGTTGATAAAGTGTACAATGAAATGATCAAGCTGACTGGGATTGGAGAATCGTCAAAGCAAGAGATCAAAGATGCAGCTGCACAGAAATTAAATCCAATCCAACGTGCCGTGAAGACGCTTGCAGATATTTTTATTCCTATACTTCCGGCAATTGTTACTGCAGGTTTGTTAATGGGAATTAATAATGTTTTAACTGGGCAAGGTATTTTCTTCGATAAAAAATCACTTGTAGAAGTATATCCACAGTGGAAAGATTTTGCTGGAATTATTAATTTAATAGCCAATACTGCGTTCACCTTTTTACCAGGCTTAATCGGCTGGTCCGCTGTAAAGAAATTTGGAGGAAATCCATTATTAGGAATTGTTCTAGGCCTAATGCTAGTTCATCCAGATTTATTAAATGCTTGGGCATATGGAGCAACAAAGGAAATTCCAACATGGAATTTATTCGGTTTAGAGATACAAAAGGTAGGCTATCAAGGTCAAGTATTGCCAGTGTTAGTCGCATCATATGTACTTGCCAAGCTTGAGATATTTTTGAAAAAGAGAATAGCAGATGCGTTTCAGCTATTACTTGTAGCTCCTATTGCATTATTAGTCACAGGATTTCTATCATTCATTGTGATTGGACCGGTGACATTTGCGATTGCTAATGTGATAACGGATGCGGTTGTTGGCATTTTCCATGCTGCTCCAGCTTTAGGAGGAATCATTTACGGATTATTATATGCACCACTTGTCATTACTGGGATGCATCATACCTTCTTAGCAGTAGATCTTCAATTAATAGGTTCAACAGGATCTACTTTCCTTTGGCCAATGGTGGCTCTTTCTAATATTGCTCAAGGATCAGCTGCATTGGGAATGATGTTTGCAACGAAAGATGAAAAGCTAAAAGGATTGTCCTTAACATCCGCGATTTCAGCTTATCTAGGGATAACTGAGCCAGCAATGTTTGGGGTGAATCTACGTTACCGATTTGCCTTCATTGCCGCAATCGTTGGATCAGCAATTGCAGGTATGCTAATAACGATCAATGGGGTGAAAGCACCATCCGTAGGTGTTGGTGGATTACCAGCCTTCCTTTCTATCTTTCCGCAAAACTGGGGGACATTCTTTATCGGAATGGGGATTGTTCTCATCGTTCCATTCGTGTTAACTATTTTATTTGCAAAAATTAAAAAGAGAAAATAAATGAATCCTTAATATTTGAAGAAGTGGTGATATAAGATGAAGCAGCCTTGGTGGAAGAAAGCAGCGGTATATCAAATCTATCCTAAAAGCTTTTACGATACGACAGGGAATGGGATAGGCGATTTGCAGGGAATCATCCAAAAGCTTGACTATTTAAAAAAGCTAGGGATTGATGTTATTTGGTTAACACCGATTTATAGCTCCCCCCAAAATGATAATGGGTATGATATTAGCAATTATTATCGAATAAATGAAGCATTCGGTACAATGGAGGATTTTGAAGTACTTTTGAAGGAAGCGAAAGTCCGTGATATAAAAGTCATTATGGATATTGTAGTCAACCATACTTCTACAGAGCATGAATGGTTTAAGCAAGCTCGTTTATCAAAGGATAATCCTTATCGTGATTTTTATATTTGGAAGGAGCCCAATGATGACGGTGAGGAGCCAAACAACTGGCAATCAAAGTTTGGCGGCTCCGCCTGGGAGCTTGATGAAAAAACAGGTCAATATTATCTGCATTTATATGATGTAACTCAAGCTGATTTAAACTGGGAAAACAAAAAGGTACGCGAAGAAGTATATAAAATGATGAACTATTGGTTTGAAAAAGGGGTAGATGGATTTAGGTTAGATGTTATTAATGTTATTTCCAAGGATCCATTGTTTCCAGATGATCCTGTTGGTGATGGGAGAAGGTTTTACACTGATGGACCAAGAGTTCACGAGTTTTTGCAAGAAGCCAATCGGGAAGTGTTTTCAAGGCATGATGCGATGACCGTTGGGGAAATGTCTTCTACATCGATTGAGCATTGTATTAATTATTCGAATCCAGAAAGACATGAACTGAGCATGACCTTCAATTTCCACCATTTAAAGGTAGACTATGAAAATGGGGATAAATGGACGTCTACACCTTTTGATTTTCTCCAATTAAAGCTAATATTATCGAAATGGCAAACAGAAATGTCAAGAGGTGGTGGCTGGAATGCATTATTCTGGTGTAACCATGACCAGCCTCGTATCGTATCCCGTTATGGTGATGATGGGATCTATTGGAGAGAATCAGCAAAAATGCTTGCAACAGCCATTCATATGATGCAAGGTACACCATATATTTACCAAGGTGAAGAAATAGGGATGACCAATCCAGCGTTTCAACAAATTGAGGATTATCGGGATGTTGAAACATTAAATGCATACAAAATGCTGCATGATAAAGGATTATCAGAAGAAAAAATAGTAAATATTCTCAAGGAAAAATCACGCGATAATTCACGCACTCCAGTACAGTGGAATAGCAAGCCACATGCCGGTTTCACTTCAGGAACGCCTTGGATAAAGGTAGCAGCAAATTATCATGAAATTAATGTTGATCAGGCATTACAAGATGAGGAATCAATATTTTATCATTATCAAAAACTCATTCAGCTTCGGAAGCAATATGACATTATTACAGATGGGGACTATGAGCTGATTTTAGAAAGTCATCCAAGTATTTTTGCATATTTTAGACATGGAGAAAATGAGAAATTATTAGTTATCAATAATTTTTATGGAAAGGAAACAAACTTTTCTTTTCCTTCTGAAATACCATGTGAAAGTTTCACCAGTGAAATTCTTCTTTCTAATTATGCAGATTCTTGTAACGATTTTCGTCATGTTTCTTTACGTCCTTATGAATCGATTGTGTACTATTTAAAAAAATAAGCATTGTTTAAACAGACAAATATTTGTACAATAACGATGAGTCTCGTATTATACAAATTGTGGTGATACAATGCGCGAAAATAAATTTTTAATGATTTATGATGAATTAGTTCGGCGAATTCAATCAGGGAAAATTAAACCTAACTCAAAGCTTCCTTCAGAAAATGAGATGGTTGAGCAATTTGGAACTTCTCGTGAAACGGTAAGGAAAGCATTAAATCTTTTATCACAAAACGGCTACATTCAAAAGATTAAAGGCAAAGGTTCTTTTACATTAGACGTGAGCAAATTTGATTTTCCTGTATCAGGACTAGTTAGCTTTAAAGAGTTGGCAAATAAAATGAGTAAACCATGGAAAACCATTGTTTATGAGCTAGAATCAATGAAGCCTGATTCGTATATTCAAAAGCAATTACATGTGAAATCGAAGGATGATGTGTGGAAAATTGTTCGAGCAAGAGAATTAGAAAATGAACGCATCATATTAGACAAAGACTATCTTTTGCAAACCTTTGTCCCTTCTATAACGAAGGAAATCTGTGAAGGATCACTTTACGAATACTTAGAAGGGGAGCTAGAATTAAAAATTAGCTTTGCCAAAAAAGAAATATCTGTCGATGAAGCAACCGAAGAAGATAAGCAATATTTAGATTTAAAGGATTACAACCATGTAGTCGTTGTCAAAAACTACGTCTATTTAGAAGACGCAAGCCTCTTTCAATACACAGAATCACGCCATCGACTCGATAAATTCCGCTTCGTCGACTTCGCACGAAGAGGCCACTAAAACATCTGCCGACTGCAGATGTTTTTTGGTGTTGTTAATGGCGACTTTTTTGGTGTCCATTAATGGTGTCATTAATGGTGTCAGGCACCATTCGTGGACAAATGGGTTATTTTTCTTTCTGAGGTGGACACTTTTATATTTTTTCATTACAGATTGGATAGAGTTGTAATAAAAGTTTGTAGTATTTTTTACATAATACTGTAACTGGTTGTATAGTGGGGATAATTTCATTACAATAGGTAATTGAAGTTATGTATAATTTCTGGAAGGTCGTGTACTATGAAAATTAATAAATATAAGTTTCTTCTTGTTTTCATGCTAATGGGTTCTTTGCTTTTAGCTGCGTGTGGGAAAGACAAAGATACTGAAAAAAAGCAGGGGACAAATACGGAAAGCAGTAGTGAGGCACAAAGCAAACAAAATAATCAAAAGGACAATCAGGAGGAAACAACTACTGATGAGGCTGCTCCACCGATTAAAGAAGCAAAAAACATACCTCCACAGGAAAAAAAGGCGCTGCTTGCAGTTTTAAATCAGCATGTTAAAACCTTTAATAAAAAAGATTTAGACGGCTATATGGATACGATTTCGAAAAACCCGAAGTCCTTTAAATATGATGAAGAAAGAGAATACATGAAAAAGGTTTTCGAAACGATGGATCTTAAAATCGAGCCACAAACGGCTTTAATCATTGATTATAAAAGTACGGAAGCAAATATTTTTACTGAAATGAAAACAATTGCTGCTGAAGCAGGATCAAAGAAAAAAATCGAAAAAGTGAGTCGTCAAGTCAACACTTTCCGTAAAGAGGACGGAAAGTGGAAGCTAATTGCTACCTTTGCGATGGAAACGAAATAATATTAATTTAAAACCCTGGAAAAGACCCTGGGTTTTTTTGTACTCCAAAACATTAAAAAACTTGCGTGGAATTTTTTTTCTTTTATAATGAAGGTATTGTGAAAAAAAGTTTGAAAGGCGGCTTATGATATGCAAATTGGAATGGTTGGTTTAGGAAAAATGGGTTATCAACTTTCATTAAATTTAATGGAAAAAGGCTATAAAGTTTCTGCATTCGATGTTAATAAAGAATCAGTTGAAAATATAACTAAAGATGGTGGACAAGGAGCTTATAGTTTAGAAGAGCTTGTTCAACAGCTAGAAAAACCACGTAAATTATGGATGATGGTACCTGCTGGAGAGATTACTGAGCAAGTATTTGGCCAGCTACTGCCATTATTAGAGGAAGGCGACATTGTAATTGATGGCGGAAATGCTCATTACAAAGACTCCCTACGCAGACATGCGGCTTCAAAAGAAAAAGGTGTCTATTACCTTGACTGTGGAACAAGTGGCGGAGTAGAAGGTGCTCGTCACGGTGCTTGTACAATGATAGGTGGAGATAAAGAAGCATTTGCACAGGTCGAAGCTGTATTTAAAGATATTTCTGTTGAAAAAGGCTATCTGTATACAGGAGAAGCAGGAAGCGGCCATTTCCTAAAAATGATCCATAACGGAATTGAATACGGAATGATGCAAGCAATCGCTGAAGGCTTTGACATCCTTGAAAAAAGTCCATTCGATTACGATTACGAAAAAGTATCAACGGTTTGGAACAATGGATCCGTAATTCGCTCTTGGTTAATGGAATTAATGGAAAATGCATTCTCCAAAGACAGCAAGCTTGATAAAATTAAAGGCGTTATGCACTCATCTGGTGAAGGAAAATGGACAGTAGAAACTGCGCTTGATTTCCAAACTGCTGCACCAGTAATCGCACTGTCACTCATGATGCGTTATCGTTCACTTGAGGATGATACATTTACAGGTAAAGTAGTAGCTGCCCTTCGCAACGAATTTGGCGGCCATGCAGTTGTAGAAAAATAAAACGAATGACATGACACTTAGGATATGATCCTAAGTGTTTTTTTATTGGGAGGATACCGGTCAAATGGGAAGAGAAATCGGTCGATGAGATGAGGATATCGGTCAAAAGCGAAGAGAAATCGGTCATTGAAATAAGGATATCGGTCAAATGGAATAAGAAATCGGTCATGACAAAAAGAATATCGGTCAAACCCACAAAAGAATTAGAATCAATCTTATAAAACACGCCACAGTCTCCAAAATTTTTCCCGCCTCAAAGCCTTTCCAAATGTGTCATTTTTTAATAAAATGGAAACAAACGAAATTAAGGATGATTAATTGAAAATGAAAACAGTTGTAGTAACGGATAGTACAGCCTATATTCCAAAGGAAATTCGAGAGAAACTGAATATACATATGATTCCTCTCAGCGTTGTAATTGGTGGTGAAACTTATGAGGAAGAAGTAGATATAACTGCACACCAATTTTTTGATGAATTGAAAAGGTCGGATCGACTTCCTACGTCCTCTCAACCGTCATCAGGAAAATTTGTTGATCTATTTGAAAAATTAGCAAAGGATTATGATGCGATAATTAGCATTCATCTTTCAAGCGGAATTAGCGGCACCTTTCAAGGAGCAGTTACAGCTGGAAGCATGGTTGAGAATGTGAAAGTATATGCTTATGATTCTGAAATAAGCTGTATGGCTCAAGGCTTTTATGCGATAGAGGCTGCGAAAATGGCTGCAGAAGGCAAAGCACCAGAAGAAATTATTACGCGATTAGACGAAATGAAGGCTTCTTTACGGGCTTATTTCATGGTTGATGATTTAACTAATCTCCAACGTGGAGGGCGCTTAACAAGTGCACAGGCTATTATAGGCAGTCTTTTAAAAGTGAAACCTATCCTTCATTTTGTTGACAAGGTAATCGTTCCATTCGAAAAAATTCGAACTCGCAAAAAAGCAATGAATCGCATTGTTGAGCTTATTGGTGAGGATGCATCAAAGGGTACTCCATTACAAGCATCCATCATTCATGCGAATCGCGAAGAGGAAGCACTCGAATGGAAAAAAGAGCTTGAACAGCTATATCCAAATGTTGATTTTTCCATTAGTTATTTCGGTCCAGTTATTGCAACCCACCTCGGAGAAGGGGCAATGGGCTTAACTTGGACGATTAAATAAACAAGAAATAGGACGGGCTGTTTTTAAAGGTAAAGTGTCAGGCACTTATCGGGCAGCTCGTCTAAAATAAGGAGTGATGTATTTGACAACAACTTATTCACCTGAATTAGTTATTTCGGTCCAGTTATTGCAACCCACCTCGGAGAAGGGGCAATGGGCTTAACTTGGACGATTAAATAAACAAGAAATAGGACGGGCTGTTTTTAAAGGTAAAGTGTCAGGCACTTATCGGGCAGCTCGTCTAAAATAAGGAGTGATGTATTTGACAACAACTTATTCACCTGAATTACAACTTTTCCTCACAGGCCGAAGCCTCCTTCAAACCGAAATCCCTTACCCAGAAGAATTAATCCAACATCATCTTGAAAAAGGCTATATTACATCTAGTCCAGGGCTAACAAAACAAACATGTGAACGCTGTGGCAATACAGCTGCTCATCGATTTGCTTCTTTTCCATGTGCCAATTGTCAAAAGTCATGCACCTATTGTAGAAACTGCATCATGATGGGAAGAGTTTCGACATGTACACCACTTTACACATGGATAGGTCCTGCTCCCCCCTTCAAAATCAAAGGTTCACCATTAGTCTGGGAGGGTTCCCTTTCTCCAGGTCAGCAAACCGCATCTGAAAAAGTAAAAGCTGCAATCCAAACAAAATCTGAGATCCTAATCTGGGCGGTGTGTGGAGCTGGTAAAACTGAGGTACTGTTTGAAGGAATTAACGAAGCGTTGAAACAAAACCTCCGAATCTGCATTGCTACCCCAAGAACTGATGTCGTGCTAGAGCTTGCCCCAAGACTTCAAAAGGTATTCCCAAGCATTCAAGTTGCAGCTCTTTATGGTGGAAGTGAGGACCGTCATATCTTCTCCCCACTTACGATTTCTACCACTCACCAATTATTCCGATTTAACAAAGCGTTTGATGTAATAATCGTCGACGAGGTGGATGCCTTTCCGTATTCCTATGACAAAACCCTACAGTTTGCGACTAAAAAAGCCACAAAGAAATCAGCCGCAACTATTTATTTAACCGCAACCCCGAATGAAAAATGGCAAGCAGAATGTAAAAATGGAAAACGTCCATACGTCACGATTCCAGCCCGCTTCCATCGCCATCCCTTACCTATTCCCGAATTTACTTGGTGTGGTAACTGGAAAAAAGCATTTGAAAAAGGAAAAATTCCATCCCCCATTGAAAAATGGACACAAGAACGACTTCGCCAAGGAAAACAAGCACTAATTTTTCTTCCCAATATTAAATTAATGAAAAAAACGGCACCCTATTTTCAAAAACTTCATACAGGCATAGATTCCGTTCATGCAGAGGATCCCGACCGTAAAGCAAAAGTAGAAAAAATGCGTAAAAAAGAGACCCCAATCCTACTTACTACGACCATTCTTGAAAGAGGAGTGACATTTCCTAATATTGATGTGGCGGTTATAGGTGCAGAAGACGGGATTTTTACTGAATCAGCACTCGTCCAAATTTCGGGTCGAGTCGGAAGAAGCGCACAGCATCCAAATGGAACCATTACCTTTTTTCACTATGGGCGTACAAAAGCGATGAATAAAGCCTACTCACATATTACCCAAATGAATAAGGAGGCAAATGAAAGGGGGTTAATTGATGCCTGACTACTGTCTTATTTGTGATGCCATTATTCCTTTTGAAATAACATGGAGCGCAATCATTCGTGAGCCAGACCCGCAATTTCTTTGTCGAGATTGCGAAAAACAGCTCTCTCTTATTCAAGCTCCAACCTGTCAGAAATGCAGCCGTTCATTAAATAAGCTAACAAATCAATTTATCAAAGGAAATCTATGTCTCGATTGTCATCGTTGGGAGGAAGACTCAAAATGGGCAGCTGTCCTTGAAAAAAATATTTCCTTCTATGAATATAATAGCTTTTTAAAGGAGCTTCTTGCTCGCTTTAAATTTAGGGGGGATTATGTATTGGCAAAAATTTTTTCTCAAAAAATAGTAAATACTCTCAAGTCAGTAGAGTATGATTATATTGTTCCGATCCCCTTAAGTAAGGAAAGGCTAAAAGAAAGAGGCTTTAACCAGGCAGCTGCACTTGCCAATGAAGCAAATCTCGAAACAATTAATCTCCTTACAAGAACACACTCTGAGAAGCAATCGAAAAAATCCCGCCAAGAACGCATTCATATTGAACAAGTCTTTCATTTAAATGAGGACCAACCTACTCAAGGAAAGAAAATGATACTAATCGATGATATCTATACGACAGGCTCTACATTAAGGCACGCTGCAAAACTATTAAAATCAGCAGGTGCAGATACAGTGATAGCTATAACGATTGCTAGAGGATAACTAAAGATTTCAGTTCAAAAGCAACAAAGTTTTAACAAAAATGCCCAACGATCCGATATAATAGATAGAAAGAGAAATACTAGGAGGAGAAGGCGGATGGCAGAACTTCGAAACTGTCCGAGTTGTGGAACATTATATGTAAGAAACAGTGTCCGTGATGTCTGTGAAAAATGCTATAAAGAAGAAGAAAAAAAATACGATATTGTCTATAAATTTTTAAAAAAGCGGGAAAATCGTTCTGCTACGAAAGACACAGTTGTTGAGCAAACAGGTGTCGATGAGGAACTAATTTTTAAATGGGTAAGGAAAGGTCGACTCCAGCTTGCACAATTCCCTAACCTTGGTTATCCATGTGCAAAATGTGGTACAATTATACGCGAAGGAAAGCTTTGCACCAATTGCATAAGCTCAATCCGCAATGACCTTGAAGTTCATGAAAAGGAAGAAATACGCAAAGAACAAATCCAATTAAGAACATATCACAGCCAATAATTACTTGATCCAAACATTTCGTTTGGATTTTTTACAATCCAGCTCCAGCGCCTATCGACTAGTGTACTTCAGAACTTCGCCCTACGATAAGTCAACATCGATTCACCTTTCAGGTTCAACGTGTTTCCTTTATCTCAGTCGAAGCACATTCCAGTCCATACAGCGATAAGCAAGGCCCTTGCGCTTTTTTTTTATAAATGGGAAAAATCAACTATAAAAAATTCAAAAAACTGTCCGATATATAAACTAGAAAAGAAATGCGTTCGATTGAAAGGAGCGTAATATATGAAAATTAATTATGTTGGTTCGCACGGAATTAATCCATATAAAAAACAAATGAACAAAATGGAGCAAATGAATAAAGGCACTCAGCAAGTCGATAAAGTAGAAATCTCTTCGACTGCAAAGGACATGCAATTATCATCAATTGAAAAAGCACGTCGTGAAAAAGTTGAACAACTAAAAATTCAAGTTCAGAACGGGCAATATAAAGTGGATCCTGAGCTAGTTGCAAAAGGGATTCAAAACTTCTACAAAGGAAAATAGGAGGGAGGCATTTCCATGTCCACAGCAGCACTAATTAACATCTTAGAAAAACAATTCAAGCTTCACAAAAAACTATATGATCTTTCCTTAGCAAAAACGGAACTTATTAAAAAAGGGGATATGGAAGGTCTTCAATCCATCCTTAAAGATGAACAAACCTTTGTTGCAGCCATACAGACGATGGAGGTCAAGCGCCAGGAGGCTGCAAAACAGTTACTTGGAAAAGAAGATGAATCGGAAATTACTCTAACAGACTGTATTGCAGCTGTACCGGGGGATCAAAAGGATTCTCTCGATGCTCTTCAATCCAATCTCATATCCATCATAGAAAAATTACGGGCTCAAAATGAACTAAATCAAATGCTGACCCATCAATCACTTCAATTCGTCAACATGACATTAGATATGCTTCAACCGAGACCAGAGGCAATGAACTACAGTAGACCGGACCAGCAAACAGCTAAAAAGCCTGCCGTCTCATTATTTACTTCAAAGGCTTAACCAAACGGAGGGAACACAATGATTTCCACATTTCATGGATTAGAAACAGCTAAGCGCGGGATGAATACCCAGCAATCAGCTTTATACATAACAGGACAAAACGTATCAAATGCCAATACATTAGGCTATACTCGTCAACGCATCAATTTCCAAGCAACAGAGGCTTACCCATCAGCCTCCATGAACCGCCCACAAATCCCTGGACAAATGGGAACCGGTGTAACAGCAGGCTCTGTACAACGTGTACGTGAATCCTTTTTAGATGTGCAATATCGCAGTGAAAACAACAAACTTGGCTACTGGAATCAAAGAGCCGATTCATTAGCAAAAATGGAAGATATAATGAACGAACCAAGTGATACAGGACTTTCTTCTTCATTAGGTGAGTTTTGGAAATCCTTGCAAGATTTAAGTGTCAACCCAGAGAATGATGGTGCACGTTCTGTTGTTTTGCAACGCGGACAAGCGGTTGCAGAAACATTTCGTTATTTAAGTGATTCCATCTCTGGAACAAGAAAGCAAATCGGAAATGAAATAGAGATATCTGTTAAGAAAATCAACTCATTGCTTGATCAAATTAGCAAAGTAAATAAACAAATTTCAGAAGTTGAACCGCATGGATATCTACCAAATGATTTATATGATGAGCGAGACCGTCTAGTAGATGAACTATCAACATATGTAAATATTAAAGTTGAAACTACACCAAGTGGTGGAAAGCCTTCCTCCATCGCGGAAGGAATTTATAATATTAAAATGGTCAATCCAAACGGCCAGGAAATATATTTGGTCCAAGGGGAAAACTATCAAACCTTTGATGTAAAAGGAAAAACGAACGGAGATGGTGTAATTGAGGCTGTAACTGTTGGTGGAACAGAAATCAAGTTTTCTGATAATGGCCAAATTGGATTCGCACAAGGAAAGCTTCGCGGGTTAATCGAAAGCTATGGATATAAAGATGGCAATGATACTAAAGGGATTTATCCTGAAATGCAGGATGAATTAGATAAATTAGCTTTTTCCTTCGCTAAACTTTTTAATGCCGTTCATCAAAAAGGATATGATCTCAATGGCGATCAAGTAACTGATGACTTCTTTATATTAAATGGAACGGATTATCATGGTGCAGCAAGTGCAATTAAATTAAACGACCAAATGACAAAAGATAAGATTGGGGCTTCATCTGCTCCTAAAGGAACAAATGGAACGACAGAATCAGGAAATGGTAGTAATGCTATTAATCTAGCAAATATCCAAAATATGAATTTTTCCGATTTAATCAATGGAGGAATTGACCTTGAAGGTGGCGGGAAGCTAGTTATAGGCGATCTTGGGTTATCTAGTCAAGACCTTCCTTTCCAATCGGGAACGATTGGAACAAATTACCAGGCTATTATTGGGAAGCTCGGAGTTGATGCTCAGCAGGCAAATCGCCTGACAACAAATAGTGCTACTCTTGCCCAATCAGTGGATGAAAAACGTCAATCAGTTAGTTCCGTTTCATTAGATGAAGAAATGATCAATTTAATTAAATACCAGCAAGCATATAACGCTTCAGCACGTAACATTACAATTGTTGATGAAATGCTAGACAAAATTATTAACGGCATGGGCCTTGGTGGAAGATAGGAGGTAAAGAATAATGCGTGTAACACAATCGATGCTTTCAAATAACTTTCTAAAAAATATCAGTAAAAGCTACGATCAAATGGGGAAAATTTCAGAGCAAATGCAAACGCAGAAAAAAATCACACGTCCATCTGATGATCCCGTAGTCGCAATGAAAGGAATTGCGTACCGTACAAACCTTTTAGAGGGTCAACAATATAAACGTAATTTCTCAGAAGCACATAACTGGATGGATAACACGGATGCTGCTCTTGATCAGGCAAACAAAGCTTTGCAGAGGATTCGTGAATTAACTGTTAAAGCTAGTACGGAAACATTAGATAGTGATCAAAGAAAATCTATCTCTAAAGAAATAGAGCAGTTGCGTAATCAGCTTGCTGAGATTGCCAATACAAAAGTTGGCGATAAATATATTTTTAATGGAACGGATACACTAAAGAAACCAGTCGGGGATGTGACAGGAGCTAATCCCGAAGTTTCAACAAATAACAACCCAGTTACTCTCGAATTATCAAAAGGAGTGTATATTCAAGTAAACTCTACTGGGGTATTTACTGAGGATCTATTTACTGGGCTTAACAATTTATTGGATAAATTGAATTCTGGTGATGATAAAGTAGCTTTGGATGATGATCTAAAAAATATTGATGATAGTATGAACCATATTATTAATGAACGAGCTACTGTTGGAGCGAGATCCAATCGTATTGAATTAATGGAAGATCGAATTGACCAACAAGAAATTTTAGCAACAAAAATGATGTCAAAAAATGAAGATGTGGATATGGAAAAAGTGATTACAGATTTAGTCATGCAAGAATCTGTTCAACGGGCAACATTAGGAATGGGTGCAAGAATTATTCAACCATCTTTATTAGACTTTTTACGTTAAAAAGCTATTCGTCTTGGATAGCTTTTTTTACTAGAGGTGAGAGGAAATGTTACTACCCCAAATAAGATTAGAATCGCAATTTGCACAAATAGAAATGAAGACTAATTCAGCAAAACAAACAATAGAGCAACCAAGAGCTGAATTAGATTTACAGCAACCACCTGCGGAGATGTCTATTAATCGAACCCCATCTCAGTTTTCGGTTGATTCTACTGAGGCAAGAGCTGATGTAGATATGAAGTCAATTAGAAGAAGAATTGAAGAATTTGCTCAAAATGGCTATCAGGAATGGTTAAATGGAATTGCTAGAAGGGCTCAAGAAGGTAATGAATTGATGCGTATAGAGAATGGTGGGAATGCTATAGCAAACATTTCTAAACAAAATGGTAAACTATTTTCTACTTTTGATTTTAATATTGGTTTTGTACCAAAACTAGGAAATGTTAAAATTGATTTTGAACCATCTAAGCTCGACATAGAATGGAAAGTGAATCCGCCAATTAATAATACAAAGATTCGTAGGCCAATCGTGGATTACATACCAGGTAATGTAGACATACAGTTAAAGCAGTATCAAAATTTAAAAATTGACTTTGCTAATTTGAATTTTTCTGGAATAAGATATGAAATGGGAATATAGGAGAATATAATAAATGAAATTATTAACGAAATATCAAGGTGAAGTAGAAGTTGAAAACGAGCAAATTATACATTTTTTAAATGGGATTCCAGGATTTCCATTTGAAAAAGAATTCTTAATCCTCCCCTTACCTGATAATGAAATATTCTTCACATTGCAGTCTGTCAATACACCAGGCTTAGCATTTATCATTACTAATCCTTTTAACTTTTTTAAGGAGTATCAATTTTCGTTAGATGAACAAACGATTGAACAACTAGATATAAATGATGTAAAAGATGTACAAATAATGACTATTCTAACTGTACAAGATCCGTTTATAAAATCAACAGCAAATCTTCAAGGCCCAATCGTCATAAATACAAAAAATAAGCAATCAAAACAAGTAATATTAAATAATTTAAGTTATCATACAAGGCATCCTCTTTTTGACGATAACCTAGAAATGGTAGAGAGGTGATTGAATGCTTGTATTAACGAGGAAAAAAGGTGAAGCGATAAAAATAGGAGATGACATTGAAATAAAAATTGTCTCTATACAAGGAGATCAAATAAAAATTGGCATAAATGCTCCAAAAAGTATTGAAATTCATAGACAAGAAATCTACCAAGAAATTCAACTAGAAAATAAGGATGCAGCAAAAGAGATTCCAAATTTATTAGGGCTATTGCCAAAAACAAATAATGAATAAAAAAATTTTATTAAAACTGTTAAAGAAACAAGAATCATGACGATATAAAATATGTAAGTGAGATAACTAGGGCGGCCGACCTAGAATCTCTTATATTCATTATGGTTCACATGGATGTGAACATAACATTCAAGGAGGAAATTAAACATGATTATCAATCATAATATTGCAGCTCTTAACACACACCGTCAATTATCTATCGGAACTGCTAGTGCTCAAAAAAACATGGAGAAATTATCTTCAGGTATGCGTATCAACCGTGCAGGTGATGATGCAGCTGGCCTAGCTATTTCTGAAAAAATGCGTGCACAAGTACGTGGCTTAGACCAAGCTAGCCGTAACGCACAAGATGGTATCTCTTTAATCCAAACTGCTGAAGGTGCATTAAACGAAACACATTCAATCCTTCAACGTATGCGTGAATTAGCTGTTCAAGCTTCTAACGACACAAATGATGATACTAATGATCGTGCAGCGATTAAAACAGAAGTAGAACAACTAGAAAAAGAATTAACTCGTATCAACAACGATACTACTTTCAATGGTAAAAAAGTATTCGGTAGCGGTACTTCATTTAATATCCATATTGGTGCAGACAGTAATTCAGAACAATTATCAATTGAATCTGAAAAAGTTGATGCAGCAACATTAAAAGTTAGTGGTATTTCTGCTTCAGTTGCTACTGGATCTAAAGATGCAATTGACACTGTAAACAGTGCTATTAACCAAGTATCTACTTTCCGTGCGAAACTAGGTGCATGGCAAAACCGTTTAGAGCATACTATTAACAACTTGAACAACACTTCTGAAAACATCTCTGCAGCTGAATCTCGTATTCGTGACGTAGACATGGCGAAAGAAATGATGGATTTCACTAAGAATAATATTCTTACTCAAGCTTCTCAAGCTATGCTTGCACAAGCTAACCAACAACCTCAAGGAGTTCTTCAATTACTTCGTTAATAGTAGAATTCTTTTGTTCAAAGACCTCACCTTATCGAGTGAGGTCTTTTTGTTTTTCAAAAATATAAAAAAATAACAAATACATAAATTGAAGTGTAAATAAGAAGAAATTAATAAAACTACATCGAATTTTGTCGATATAATAAATAGAAAAGATAGAGGTGGATACATATGAAATTTTCGTATTTGGATAAAGATTATGAGTTAGAGAATAACATTTCAATATTAAATGAGTTTTTAATTCAAATGAATGCAAATTTTCAAAAGCAAGGTCGTATAATTAAAACGATTATGATAGATGGAATAGAAATAAATCAAGAATTTGAGCAATATGTCATTAATAATATTCAAAAGATCAATCATATTGAAATTTTAGATGTTGATTTAAAGGTTTTTCTTAATGAAGTTATTATAGAGGCAATTCAATATTTGCAAAACGCATTGCCAGAATTAGAAAAATTACATGAAGAGTTTTATTCAGAAATAACTGCTAGCACTTGGGAAAAATTTAATTTCTTTCTTGAAGGTGGTCAGTGGATATTACAGGTAGTTCAAGTGCTAATCGAACAGGTACAAATGAAAGAAATCGAAGAAATTCAGGGGAAATTAACTTCTATTCTTGAAGAGATGCTATCAGCTTTAGAAAATCAAGATACAACCTTAATTGGTGATTTATTATCATATGAAATCTCACCAATCTATGAAGAAATTCTATCATTATTAAAGCAAAAAGAAGGTTCTGTTAAATGACTGATTATCACAAAAAAAAAATATTAATTATAGGCGGGACAGGAACGCTTGGTCAGCGCTTAGTTAAGGAATTATTATCTTTTTCTCCTGCTGTTATTCGAGTATTTAGCAGAGATGAGTATAAACAGTTTGAGATGCAACAGGAGTATCAAGGATATAAAAATATACGTTTTTTAATAGGTGATGTACGCGACTTTCAACGTGTGCTTCGTGCTATGGAAGATATTGATTATGTGTTCCATCTAGCTGCGATGAAGCATGTACCTGCTTGTGAATATAACCCTTTTGAAGCGGTACAAACGAATGTTATCGGAACTCAAAATGTTATTCAGGCAGCGCTGGAGTCTGGTGTAGAAAAAGTCTTATTTACAAGCACTGATAAAGCAATAGCACCAAGCAATACATATGGTGCTTCGAAACTGATGGCGGAAAGACTAATTTCAGCAACTCAGCATCAAAAAGGTTCAAAAAAAACAATTTTTGCTTCCGTTCGTTTTGGAAATGTAATGGGGTCAAGAGGATCTGTAATTCCTTTATTTAAAAAGCAATTATTAAAAGGGGAACCACTGACAATTACAGATCCAAACATGCTTCGTTATATGATGACACCATCACAAGCAATATCATTAATCCTTAAGGCAAATGATATGTCAAAGGGTGGCGAAGTGTTTGTTTTAAAAATGCCCTTAATTAAACTCAGTGACTTAGTTCAAGTATTAACTGATTTCTATAAAAAGGTACACTATATTGAAAATGTTGATGTAAAATATATAGGTTTACGTCCAGGAGAAAAAAGATATGAAGAATTAATCACTGATGATGAAGCTCTTGGAGCTTTAGAAACCGATGATATGTATATTATTCTTCCTGCTTATGGCTTCAAAGATCAGAATTACTTGATACCAACTAGTATAATTCACGAAAAGCCATTTCCAAATGAAAGTGATGTTATTAGTAAGGAAACTTTGAAATTTTGGCTTAAAAGAGAAGAATTATTGTTTTAATAGTTACAATTTTATTAAAGAACTTGAATTAAAAAGGATACAGAAATAGTAATGGTAATCTTACCTAGAAGTAAATAGCATTTTATTAGCAAAAATATATAATAGTTTATTTCAGGAGGAAACAATTTGTTTTATGAAAAAAATAAACAACTATTCAAAAAGGTATTTCCAAAGCTTATTAGAGGATTAGATTTATATAAAGAAGATAAAGTATTTCAAAAATATTATCTAATAAATACAAAACAAGGAGTACCCTCTTTACAATTTGATGATAATAGCAAGTTGTGTTTGCTCCACAGTAAATACGATCCTTATAAAGAGGTTGCCACAATTATAAAAAAGCATGAAAATGCTATAAAAGAGAAAGAGCACATTATCTTCATGGGAATAGGACTAGGCTACCATATAGAAATACTAAATGAAATGTACCCTAATAAAACTTTCACAATTTATGAACCTAATCCATATATATTTATAAAATTTTTAGAAAGTAGGGATTTGAGTAAATTTCCTATAAGTAAGATTAAGTATTTATACATACTTAATGAAGATATTACTAGTAAGCAATTTCTTCAATTCTTTGCAAATAAGCAAAAAGGAGACTTCCATTTATTTATTTTACCTACATATGAGCGTTATTTTAAAAATGAAACAGAACAATTCATGAAAGAATACTTACTAGCACTAAAATTAACAAAAACAAATGTCAGTACACAGCGTTTATTCGGAAAAAGGTGGATACTAAATAGTCTCATGAACTTCCCTACCACCTTAACAACACCTAACTTAATTTTTGAAAAAAAAGAATATTTTAAAGGAAAGCCCTTAATTATTGCATCAGCAGGTCCATCATTATATGAAGATATTGAGCATTTGAAGGAAATTAAGGAAAAGGGATTAGCATATATATTTGCAGTTGGTTCAGCAAATAAGGCTTTGTTAAAGAATGGTGTTGTTCCGGATGCAATAGTAACTTATGATCCTCAACCACATAATTATATGGTTTTTAATGAATTAATAGAATCTGGACGTACTGACATTCCCATGATTTATGGTACTAGTGTGGGGTTTGAAACTTTAGAGCAATACCAAGGCCCAAAACTCCACATTATTACATCAAATGATACTATATCAAACTATTATTTTGATAAAACAGTTAATATTGATGTATTTGATTCATATACTGTTGCACTAATTGCCCTTCAAATTGCTATTAAAGTAGAGGCACATCCAATAATTCTAGCAGGGCAAAACTTAGCATTCAAAAATAATCGTTATTATTCAAATGGGGTTAGTCATTCTGAATGGAATGGTGAATTAAGAGAAGAAAACGAATTAATTGATGTTATACAAACAATAGATGTGTATGGAAATCTCATAGAAACGAATGAAAGTTTAAATAATATGAAAGTTTCAATTGAACAGTTTATTAATCAAATTAACGATGTGAAAATTTACAATACTACTAAGGGTGGTGCTGCAATAAAAGGTGTTCCATTTGTTCCTATCGAAGATTTGTTTTCTGAAAATTCCACTTCGAGTGTGGTTGATTTGAATTGGCATAAACTTGAAAAAAAGTTCGATTTCTCTGTGGCTTTAAAAAAGACAAAAAAAATGGAAAGGTCAATAAAACAAGTATACACTTCATATCAAAAATGTTTAAAAATACTTACAAAGTTAAATGAAAATAAGCGTTCTATGAAAGTAAATTTTATAAATAGAACTTTCAAAGAATTGGATGAAGAACTTGACAAATTGTTTTTATCTGATTTTTATCAAGTGTTTTTAAAAACCATCTTGAGTAATGAATTTGAAATTCTTAATAAAAAAATACAGAAAATTTATCTAATAAAGGATCAAATAAACAAAATCAATGAGATATTTAATGTTTTTACGAATTTTTTAGATATTTTGAAAAGTACATTCGAAGAAATGAATGTTTATGTACAGAAAGTACTACACAGAACACTTTATGATCAGTATGAAGATCGATGGAAGACATATAATCATGATGATGGATGTTTTCATTATATTGGAGATTGGATGAATAAAGATAAAGAATTTGCTGATTTATCCTATGACTTAGAGAATAAAAGAAAAATAGTGAAAAGAATTTGCAAATATACCTCATCAGTTGAAAATAAAATATTATTTAAATTTCAAGGTACTGGATTACGCATACTAGGATCTGTTAATTCTGAGTCTGCATCCAAAATTAAAATAAGTATAGATGAAAATGTAAAGTATTTTACAACTAAAAAAAATGAAATTTCTAACTTGTTAGATGCAAATATTCAACAAACAGTTTTTGAAATTAAAGGTCTAGAAGATAAAATTCATCAAGTGAAAATTGAAATAACAAAAAATGAATTGTTTTTCTTTGAAGGAATACAAATAAATTCAAATGGTAGAGTTTATCATATAGATGAAGTTACTAATTTAAATGAATTAGAAATCGGTAAAAGAATTAGATGTAACTATAAAGCTAATTATAATAAACTAGGTGAATTTAGTAATTTAGGTTTAGAAACTAATCTTTTCTTATCAAATATTCCCGTTTCTAATCCTGATGGAGATTTTTATTTGATAGTGGTGGATAGGGACAGAACAGGTCATAAATTAATTGCTGATAGAGTCATACAAAATTATATCTCATATGATATTTTATCTAAAAATCAAGTTGATAAAGGAAGAATAATAAAGATAGATAATAGAGAAATACTATTAAGGCTATTAGAGGGGAAATTTAATTCAGAATCCATAGATGAGTGGTCTAAATATATATTAAATAGTGAAAAAAATGCAATCAACTGTGAATGGGGGAGTATCGGGTTAGTAGCATCTTGGATAAGAAAAATGGAAGAAAGTACTCACACTATAACAATTAGAGGGCACTTTTATCATTTTAAAAATTATGGAGAAGACAGCACATTTGAATATAATATTCCGTCAAACTATGTATATCATTTTGTTGGTTTTCGGCCAGTATGTATTATTTAATAAAAGGAAGGTAGTATGAATGCATAATATATTAAATGAAGAGTTAATAATATTTGGCACAGGATCTCTTGCAAACAAGTTAACCAAAGAACTACAAAAATATAATGCGAATATACAATTCTTTGTAGATAATAATAAGATGAAGCAAAATCAATTTTTTCTAGGGTACCCAATTTACCATCCCTCAATCTTGAATAGCAATATGACAAAAAAAACTAAAATTGTAATAGCTAGTAGTTTTTATGAAGCTATAGAGGAACAATTATTGGAAAATGGATTTAAAAAAAATATAGATTTTGTTAATGTTTATGAAATTTTCGGAAAACTAATAAAACCTCAAAAAATGTCAGGATATTATCACGAGTTATTTAATCTTAATTATGAATATTTCCCTACAATAGATGATGTAGGGGTAGTTTTCAAAAAAGAGAAAAAAATCTATAGAGCAATTTTTAATAACAATGTGAAATTTACAAAAGAGATATTATCAATACTTAAGGAAAGGGATTTTTATCAAGAAGATGTAGTAAAAACCAATATATCTAATATTAAGATACCTGGGTATCCACTAATATTAGAACATAAATATATCGAATACTGCTCTACATCAGAGCAATGGTCTATGAGCATGTTTAAAGATGCAGCATTATTTCTATTAAATTTATTAATTAAATTACATATGGATAATCTTACTTTAAAGGATGCACATGGGCTAAATATAGTTTTTTCAAATAATAAATACACTTTAATAGATTTCGGTTCTATTATTAAAGGTAGATTAAATGTTGATACAATAGATGAATTTATTCAATGTTATATTAATCCAATGTTAATGTTTTCAAAAGGTAAAAGTAGAGATTATTATCATTATAATCAAAAGGGGTTTTTACCTAAAGAAATGATTAGGGGATATTTATTCGAAAAAGAGAATATAGAATATATTAAAAAGTATGAAGATGTTGTAAAAAAAATACATCTCGGGAAATTAGTTGAGGCAGTAGAATTATTAAGAAATTGGATTATGAATATTTCTCAGGGATTTCAATTAAATGAATCAATGTGGGCGAATTACCAGGATTCCAAAATGTTCGACAACTTATTAGAAAGGAAATATTGGAACATAAAACAAAAAAAGGTGATGGAATTTGTTGAGGAAATTAATCCCAAAAATATGATAGATATTGCAGGAAATAATGGCTGGTATAGCATGGCTGCAGAGAAATTATTTAATATAAATAGCGTCCTTGTTGATGCTGATATGTTAAGTGTGGATAGAGCATATCAATATATAAAAATATATAATTCAACAAATTTACCTGTGGTAATGGACTTTGCTAAATTAAATAATGATAAGGGATTCTTAATAAATAATAGTAAATACAAATTTGATCTTGTTTTATCACTTGCTATAATACATCATCTTGTTTTTAGTAACCACCTTTCTTTTTTTGATATTCGAAACACTTTGTATGAGATTGTAGAAGATTATCTTATAATTGAGTTCATAGATCGCCATGATGAGTATGTCTCTAAATGGCTTAATAGTTATTTTGATTGGTATAATATTTCCTTTTTTAAGGAGGTTTTTCAAGAAAAATTTATGTTGATATCAAAAGAAAATATTTCAGAATCTCGTACTTTATTCTTATTTAAAAAGTTTTAGTTTTAAAAATTCTTTTTTAAAATTTCTTATAAAATACAGTGATACAATTTAGTTATTGATATTATAATTATTTGTATATTATTTATTAAGGAGAGAATATTTTTTGATAAAATTTCAAAAATTATTTGAAGCATATCAATTAGTGCATAAATTTAGTAATAATAAGAAAATAATGTTGTTTGGAACTGGAACAGCATCGTTTAAAGTTTCTATATTTATGTCAATGATTAATAAAGATATTTCATGTTACATAGATAATGATCCAAAAAAGTGGAATAAATATTTTATGAATAAAAAGATACTTCCACCGGATATTTTAAACAGTGTAGATAGAAATAAAATTATAATTATTATTGCATCCCAGTATTATGAGGAAATTTATATTCAGTTGGAGAAACTGGGGTTTAAAAAAAATGTAAATATGCTTACATTAAATAACTTTAATAATATTGACTATACTACTTTAACAAAAAGAACAATAAATGGAGTGGAAGTTGGTAGATTTACTTATGGTTACGAAGGACATACTTATCAAGGATCGCTTTTGGAAAAAATCGGATCATTTTGTTCAATAAATCACTCAGTAAAAATAGGTGAAGTAAATCATCCAATGAATTTTATTACTACCCACCCAATTTTATATACTGCTAAGGATGAAATATTGGGGTACGAGGGTGTTCCAGGTATATTACCACAAAAGGATATTATTAATATTTATGATTTACATAATAATAAAAAAATAGTTATAGGCAATGATGTTTGGATTGGGGCAAATGTAATAGTTTTACCTTCTGTTACAATCAATAACGGCGCTATTATTGGCGCGGGTGCTATAGTAACCAAAGATGTGCCTGCATATGCAATAGTTGTTGGATCTCCTGCAAGAGTTATTAAATATAGATTCAATCAAAAAGAAATTGATATTTTGAATAAGGTAAAATGGTGGGATTGGTCTATTAATGAAATTATAGAAAATGTCAATCTACTAAAGAATCCCAAAAATTTTTTTGAAACATATAAATAGTTATCTCAATATAGATATAAGGATGGTTTATTTGAAAAAAAAAGCATTAATTACTGGTATAAATGGCCAAGATGGAGCTTATTTAACTAGATTTTTATTAAATAAAGGTTATGAAGTACATGGATTAGTCAGGCGGTCTTCTTTAGGAAATCTAAATAGAATTGAAGATATTCTATATTCATTTCAAAATATTGGTACTATAAAATTGCATTATGGTGATATGACAGATTCAACAAATATTATTAGATTGATTCGTGAAATATTGCCAGATGAAGTATATAATTTAGCAGCACAAAGTCACGTAAAAGTTTCATTTGATACACCTGAATATACTGCTAATGCGGATGCAATTGGAACTCTTCGTATTCTTGAAGCAATAAGAATTCTTGGATTGGAAAATAAAACTAAATTTTATCAAGCTTCAACTAGTGAACTGTACGGAAAAGTTCAAGAGGTACCTCAATCTGAAATAACTCCCTTTTACCCCAGAAGTCCGTATGCTGCTGCTAAACTGTATGCATACTGGGTAACGGTTAATTATCGTGAAGCATATAAAATTTTTGCTTGTAATGGAATTTTATTTAATCATGAATCTCCTTTACGTGGAGAAAGTTTTGTAACAAAAAAAATAACAATGGCAGTTACAAAAATAAAATATGGCTTACAAGATAAATTATATTTAGGTAACCTTGATGCAAAACGTGATTGGGGTTATGCAGAAGACTATGTGGAAGCTATGTGGTTAATGTTACAACAGGATAAACCAGATGATTTTGTAATTGCAACTGGTGAAACGCATACTGTTAGAGAATTTGTAGAAAAGGCATTTAAAGAGGTTGATATTCAAATTGAATGGAAGGGAACAGGTATTGATGAAAAAGCTATCGACACTTCAACTGGAAAAGTAGTTGTTGAAATAAATAAAAACTATTTTAGGCCAACTGAAGTTGATTTGCTTTTAGGAAATCCGACAAAGGCGAAAAAAGTATTAAATTGGCAATCAAAAACTTCATTTGAAAACCTAATAAAAATTATGATTAATGCCGATATAAAGAATGTAGAGAAAGAATTGTTGTTAAAGAAAGCTGGTTTTTAAGAAAAGGGTGAATTACTGATGAATAAGAGCTCTAAAATTTATGTAGCTGGCCACAATGGTTTAGTTGGCTCAGCTATAATAAGGAAACTGGAATCTAAAGGTTATCAAAATATTGTAAAACGGACAAGTCAAGAGCTCGATCTGCGAAAACAAGCCGCAGTCGAGTATTTTTTTGAAAATGAAAAGCCTGAGTACGTATTTTTAGCGGCAGCTAAAGTTGGAGGGATTTTAGCAAATGCAAAAAATCCAGGTGAGTTTTTATATGATAATGTAATGATACAAACAAATATAATCGAAGCATCTAAGAACTTTGGTGTAAAAAAACTACTTTTTTTAGGTAGTACATGTATTTATCCTAAAATGGCACCTCAACCTTTAAAAGAGGAGTATCTTTTAACAGGAGAATTAGAACCTACAAATGAGCCTTATGCTATAGCAAAGATTACTGGAATTAAAATGTGTAAATCATATAATGAACAATACGGTACTAATTTTATTAGTGTAATGCCAACTAATTTATACGGTCCAAACGATAACTTTGATTTAAAGACATCACACGTTTTACCTGCTTTATTAAGAAAAGTACATGAAGCAAAACTAAACAATTCACCATATGTAGAGGTTTGGGGAACTGGTCATCCATTTAGAGAATTTCTCCATGTAGATGATATGGCCGATGCTTGCGTTTATTTAATGGAGAATTATAGTTATAAAGAGATTGGTGAAATAATAAATATAGGCACTGGAGAAGAAATTTCTATAAAAGATCTAGTTGATTTAATTGTTTCAGTAGTTAATTATCGTGGAGATATTAAATTCGATCCATTGAAACCAGATGGTACTCCACGAAAACTAACAGATATTCAGAAATTAAATAAATTGAATTGGAAATCTAGAATTTCCTTGAAAAAAGGTATTGAGGAAACCTATGAGTGGTATATAAGGGAGAAAAAGTATGAATAAAAAGCCACCTAAATTAAGCATTATTACAGCATGTTACAACAGTGAAAAAACGATAGAACAAACAATTAAAAGCATAATTAATCAAACCTATCCAAACATCGAATATATTATAATAGATGGAAAATCTACTGATAATACAATGGAAATAGTTTACCAATATAAGAATGATATAGATATAATAATATCTGAAAAAGACAATGGTGTTTATGATGCTTTTAATAAAGGAGTACGAAACGCACAAGGGCAATATATTATGTTTATTAATGCAGATGATTATTTAGTCGACATGGAAATAATAGATAGATTAATGAATTTTACCCTCTGTCAGGGAAATCCTATTTGTGTATATGGGGATATACTAATAAAGAATGAAAAAACAGGATTTATTAAAAGACATGGAAAGAAAATTACTTTAAACCATATTAGAAAAGGTAGTATGCCTCCTCATCAAGGAATAA
Organism: Heyndrickxia sporothermodurans; assembly: GCA_018333075.1. Lineage (GTDB taxonomy): Bacteria > Bacillota > Bacilli > Bacillales > Bacillaceae_C > Heyndrickxia > Heyndrickxia sporothermodurans_A. The sequence continues at coordinate 281,275 of BORH01000004.1, forward strand.
TTATTTTAAAGTCTATTATTAAAGAATTTGGTGGTTTTAATACAAAATTTAAAATACGTGCAGATTACCACCTTTTGGTAAAAGTCTTTTTGAAATATGAAAGTGAAATTTATTATTTTCCGGAACTAATTACTGTTTTTCGTTTAGGAGGACTTTCAAGTAACTTAGAAAACAGGAAAGTGTTGAATAAAGAAACAAAATTAATCATTGATGAGTTGATTGTTAATTCAAATTACCAGATTTCTAATTTAACTTCAAATGAAAATTACATGCGATATTGGCTAGAAAGTATTATTTTCTCTAATAAATCTATTAGTGATTATTTAACTAAACTTAATATAAAGAAGGTTGCTATTTTTGGCAGTGGAGACATGGGTCTATTAATTTCTCAAGACATGAAGAATCAAGGTATAGAACCTATATGCTTTTTAGATAACAATAATTCAAGAATAGGACTTGAGATGAATAATATTCCTATTGTAGATCCGCTATGGCTAATTGATAATAGTAATTTAGTAGATGCAATTATATTAGGGTTTCAAGGGAATCATGAGGTAGAAGTAATAGCTCAACTTAAATCTATAATAAATGGTAACAATATACCAATTGTTAATTGGAGAGATTTGGTTATTAAGATCTATTCAGATTGTTAAAAGGAATATCAAAAGTTAAAGCAAGTATTGTAAATTATTAGATTTATAAACTATGAATTCTTGGGAAGTGAAATAGCCATGAAAACAATATTATTATCAGGTGGATCAGGAAAGAGATTATGGCCATTATCTAATGATTCCCGAGCAAAGCAATTTTTAAAAGTATTAAAGAATAAACAAGGAAGACATGAATCTATGATTCAACGAGTATGGACTCAGCTTAGCCATTATCAAAATAAGAGTGAAGTATTGATTACAACAAGTCAATCGCAAGTTGAAATTTTAAAAAGACAAATTAGTGACGATGTAACTATTATAGTTGAACCTGAAAGAAGAGATACATTCCCTGCAATTGCATTAGCATGTAGTTATTTATTTTCGGAAATGCAAATTTCTGAAGAAGAGATCATTAGTGTGGTTTCCGTTGATTCATTTGTAAATGAAAATTTTTATAAGAAAATTTTTAAATTGGAAGAACTTATAGAAGAAACTGGAGCACAGATTGCAATGATTGGCGTTAAACCCACTTATCCCTCTTCAAAATATGGATATCTTATTCCAAAAGGTTTTGACTCTTACTTAAATGTAACAAAGTTTATTGAAAAGCCGTCAGAAGAAAGGGCATCAAAGTTAATTGAAAGTGGTGCATATTGGAATAGCGGGGTTTTTGCATTTCCATTGAAATTAGTACTCGAAGATTTAATTAAGAAAGGTCTACCAGTAAATTATAACCAATTAAAAAGAGAATTTTTTAAACTTCCCAAAAAAAGTTTTGACTACGAGATTGTAGAACAACTAACAAATATAGTTGCATTGAAATATGAAGGCTATTGGAAAGATCTTGGAACATGGAATACATTATCTGAGGAGATGAGTCAAAATATAACTGGTATGGGAGAACTTAGCGATGATAGTGTAAATACTCATATAATAAATGAGCTAAACCTTCCGATAAAAGTATTAGGAATTTCAAATGCAGTTATTGCAGCATGTCCTGATGGGATATTAGTTACGGAAAAATCAGCTAGTTCACGGATGAAAGAGTTTGAGTTTGTGAATATGCTTGATCAGCCGATGTATAAAGAATATACATGGGGTTGGTATAAAGTACTTGACCATTCAAGGAAGTTAGTCAATGAAATTTCTACAATACATATTCATATTGATAGAGGATACAGTTTAAAGTACAACATACATGAATTTCATGACAAATCATGGACTATAATTTCTGGAGTGGGAGAAGTTGTAATAAATGAAAAAAAGAAAATTGTAAAACCAGGTGATGTGTTTAAAATACCAAGATGTTCTGAATATAGAGTTTCTGCGTTAGAAGATTTAGAAATAATTGAAGTTCAAATTGGAGAAAAGGTAAAATCTGATGGAGCTTTTGGAATTAAGTCAATTGAATTAGGTGGAGAAGATAAAGAGCATTACAAGATTACTATTTAGTAAAGAATGTGGTTTAAGAGGAAAAGGTGAATAAGTTGAGTAAGATTACTGCTTTAATGTCTGTATACAATGGCGAACTATTCATAAGAGAAACAATAGAAAGTGTCTTAAATCAGTCGTATAGAAATTTTGAATTTATTATTATCGACGACGGGTCAGAAGACTCTACATTAGAAATAATAAAAAGCTATACTGATCCTAGAATTAGATTATTCAGCAACGGTAAAAATTTAGGAATACCATCATCGTTAAATTTCGGTATTGATATGTCTCAAGGAGAGTACATTGTAAAAATAGATAGTGATGATATTCAACATGTGGATCGTTTTAAAGAACAACTGTTATTTATGAAAAATAATCCTGAAATCGTTCTTTGTAAAACATTGGTTGATTATTTTCCTAATAATAGAGAAATAGAAATAACCCAGCGATATAAAAACATCAAAAATACTATCGAGAAATATAAAAACATTACTAAAACTACTGAAGATATTTCTAGTCGGCTGAAATGGTATTGTTGCATATCTCATTCATCTATGATGATTAAAACAGAGGTACTAAAACAATATAAATATAGGGATCTTCCAGTTTTCGAGGATTATGATTTATTCTATCGAATGAATGAAGATCGCTTAAAAATAGGACACCTAGATAAAATGCTGGTAAAAATAAGAGTGTCTGAGCAGTCTACTACAGTATTACGTAAACAAAAACTAGATCGCTGTGCATATTTTCTTAAAGAAAAAAATTTTAATCACTTGAAACAAAATAATAATGTTTATGTATGGGGATCAGGAAGCTTTGGACAATCTGTTATAAAACTATTGAATGAAAAAGGCTGGGAAATTAGTGGATTTATCGATTCTAATCCTCTTAAAAATGGACAGAGTATAAATGGTTATAAGGTGTTTTCTCCAGAAATAATCAATTCTTTAAAAGAAAATAAAGTAATTATCGCTTCACAACCAGGTATGTTTGACATTATTAATTATTTGAAAAACTTTGGATACAAATCTGAGGAAGATTTTATGGTTGTTCGATAAATAACTTGCTTAATTATATAAAAATGTTATTGGGTGTGTGTACGGTATGAAAACAATAGGATTTGCTTGTACGACGATATTTCATTATATTCATTTTCGAAGAATTGCTGAAAAAATGGATGAGAAAGTTTTTTTTATTATTTTTACACCGAAACTCGTAAGGGATCGGTACGATAGACTTGAATCGTTTTTTATTTCCTATAATATTCCTTATTGTGATTTTAAGGATGTAATTGAGGAAAATATCAACTTCGATGCAATCGTTTCCCCTTATTACTTACCTAGCTTTCAGTTCATTAACCCAAATATAAAAAAAGTTAGAATGTTATATGGTTATGCAAAAGATCTTTGGAATTATGCGGAGTGGAATAAGGGATTTGATTTAATATTAACGTATGGACCTTATTCAGAAGATAGATTAAATAAAATGGCAAAGACTGTAAATGTCGGACATCCAAGGTTTAAATATGATTATCCAGTAGTCTTAAAAGATATTAATGGTGAAACCCTTACACTAAAAAAAGATAAGCCAATCATATTATTTTGTCCTACTTGGGGAAGCATGTCCTCTGTACAGCAATTTTTAAACATTGTTGAAGAGTTAACAGAGGATTATTATGTTGTAATTAAATTACATCATGGGAATGTATTAAGTGATAAGATAATTAATTGGGACAGAATAACTTTAAATAATCATATCTTTATATTTGATGAACATACAGACTTATTTGATTTATTTCCCTATAGTGACGTAGTCATCAGTGATTATAGTGGAGCGATTTTTGATGCAATGATAGTGGAAAAACCAATAATATTGCTTGATATTTTGGATTCGAATATAGATAATACTGGGATATTGAATTTAAAACATATGCAAAATGTTGCAAAGTACGATATAGAGACAATAAATACGGAAGAACAAAGTTTAGATATGTATGTGAGAGATCTCTTACCGCATACGAGAGATTTAAAGAAAATGAAAGAATTGATTGGAAATATTCTTTGTGAAGATTTCAATCCTAATTATTTAGAATTAAATAAGAAATTATACAGTTATATCGATGATCTAGCACCAGAACGTGCAGTTTGTGAGATTATGAGAGTTGTTAAAGATCAAAAGAAAGATAGAAAAATAGAAAGTTATTCTTTTTCTTTAATTAATATACAAAAATTAAAGAAGTTCATTGAGAAAATTAAGGACAAAAAAATTGTAATTTGGGGAGCAGGAGAAATCGGTCAAGTATTGTACTATTGGTTAAAAAGGAACGGAATACGTGTTTCATTTTTTATTGATAAGGATAAAAATAAGAACGGTTTAATGGTAGAGGATATTAAGATAGTAGACGATATGGATTTTCAAAAAGAGCAAAATATTTTTGTATTAATAGCAGTATCCAGCGCTGTGGAGAAAATTGAACATGAATTACTAGTTCAAGGACTAACTAATGAAAAGGACTATATTTCTATTTTTAATTAATTTGAAATTCAGCATTTATTAGTGGTGATGTTACTTGTATAAACAATTACATATTAAATATGAAAAATTTCATAATAAATACGTTGTTCAAAAAAGAAGACCACAAGAATATTTTATTAATCGCTATTATGCACATTTAGTAGATCCGTTTTTTACCAAGTGTGCATATGATTTAAAGTTATCCCCGAACATTGTCACAATAATGGCGGGATTAGCAGGAGTTTTAAGTGGGATTGCTTTTATTTGTCAATATTTTATATTAGGAGCGATATTACTCCAATTGCACCACTTATTGGATGGAGCTGACGGGAATTTAGCAAGGTTGACAAATCGAATGACTGTTTTTGGGGCAAAATTAGACAAACTTGTGGATCAAATAGTCAGGTTTACTGTTTTTTTCTCTTTAGCTTTAGTATGTAAGGATCCATTATGGGTAAAATTATTACTGTTTTTCACGATTTATTTTGATTTATTTATCGTTCATTACTATGTATTGCCATATGCCAAAAAGCATAGCTTGATTCGATCTAAGTGGAAGAAATGGTTTTTGTCTAAAGGGATTATTCCGGCATTTGATATATTTTTAATCTATTTTTTAATTTCTGTATTTGCGCTTTTTGGAAAAATAGAATTGGTGATTTATATAATTATAATAGGGAAAAATATTGATTGGATTTATAGAGTATGGGAAGTTGAAAAAACAAAGATTCATTTGAAAAAAATATAAATTATATATGTATAATGAGTTTTTTACTTCCTTAAAATAGTTAGGATACTGAAGTGAGGATAGATAATGAATGTATTATTAACTAGTATTTCGGGAAAAGTGCCTCTTATAAAAAGAGTTAAAAAAGCTTTGACTAGGATTAATAGTAACGGATTATTGTTTGGTGGTGATTCCAATCAGGATATTATAGGTAAATATTTTGTTGATCAATTTTGGAAAATGCCTAAATTGAAAGAATTGGATATTAAGTTATTTGTAGATTTTTGTCAGTCTAACAAGATTACTAGAATTATTCCAACAAGAAATGATGATCTTGTTTTTTTGGGTCAATATCAATCATATCTTTTAGAATGTGACATACATTTGTTGTTATCCAATTATTTACCATTACAAAATGTGTTAGATAAACTAGTTTTTTATGAACATGGAATAAAAATGGGCTACCCTTTGATTCATACCTCTAACAATATTGATCAGATTAACACAGAAAAATATGTAATCAAAGATAGGTATGGTTCTGGGTCACAAAACATAGCAATAAATGTTGCAAAGGACAAGGCAATTTCACATGCCAGGAAAATTAAAAAACCAATATTTCAACCATTTATAGACGGTGAAGAATATAGCATTGATGTATATGTTGATCGAAGCGGCAAAAGTAAAGGCTCAATTGTAAGAAAGCGTGATTTGGTGATTAATGGAGAGTCACAAGTGACAACGACTGTTCAAAAGAAAGAGTTGGAATGTCTTGCTCAAAAAATGGCTGAGGATTTTCAATTATATGGTCATGTCATGTTTCAAGTCATAATAGATCAAAAGGGCCATTTTCATATTATTGAGTGCAATCCTCGTTTTGGAGGTGCATCAACACTTAGTGTAGATGCTGGGCTAGATAGTTTTTATTGGTTTTTTCTAGAGTGTGAAGGAGAAAATTTACTTAATTACCCCTTTAATCGAAACGAAAAGGAATTGAAATTAATTCGACATTCAGAGGATTTAATTATATGAAAGTGATAGTGTTTGATTTAGATGATACTTTATATGATGAGTTTGAATTTGTAAAAAGCGGTTTTCACGCTGTAGCTTCTTTTTTAGCGGAGAATTTTAATATTAATGAAACGGATTCATTTCAATGGATGTGGGAAAGTCTGCAAACACAGGGGAGAGGTTTGATATTCGATGATTTATTACGTGAATACCGTTTATATACAAAAAAATTAGCGAAGCGCTGTTTAACTATCTATCGAACTCATAAGCCAAAATTAACATTACCAGAAGAGTCAGTTCGTTGTCTTGAAAGTCTTAAGCAGTATCCACTTTATGTTGTTACGGATGGAAATAAGGTAGTTCAACATAATAAATTACAAGCTCTAGGTTTATATAAAATAATGAAGCATTGTTTTGTCACCCATCGATATGGAATTCATCATGCTAAACCATCTCCTTATTGCTTTTTAAATATAGCAAAACGAGAGAAAGTTAGTACGAATGAGATCGTTTATATTGGTGATAACCCTATGAAAGATTTTGTTGGAATTAAACCGTTAGGATTTAAAACCATACGAATTATGACTGGTCAGCATAGGGAGAAAAAAGTAACGACAGACTATGATGCAGATTACACGATTCAATCTTTAAATGAGTTAATTCATATCATAAATACAATTTAAGAAACAATCGGGATATGAAAAACAGAAGTTCTGTAAAAATTAATAGACTTCTGTTTTTTCATAAGTTGCAAATAAAATTAATTTTACATATACAATGAAAAATTTTTAAGGTTTTCCGATATACTTAATGAATGAAAGTTATATTTTAATAGTTACAATATGATGAAATATGAAAGGTGTTAAGAAATGAATATTCTACTAACAGGCGGTGCAGGCTTCATTGGTCGTGCGGTTGCTATGAAATTATTAAAAGATGGGCATCAACTCGTTATTTTAGACGATTTATCGAATGGACAAGAGGAAAATATAAAAGAATTTCGCACAGAATTAACTGAGTTTATCATCGGGGATATTAAAAATGAAACACTATTAGAAGAGATTTTCAATAAATACGATTTTGATATTTGCTATCATTTAGGGGCATCTATTAATGTACAAGATTCGATTGATGATCCACGTACCACTTTTAATAATGATACGATCGGTACCTTTTATATTATGGAGCAATGTCGTACACATCAAGTAAAAGTGGTATTTATGAGTACATGTATGGTTTATGATCGTTGCATTGATGAAAATGGAATTACAGAGGCGCATCCAACGAAACCAGCTTCTCCTTATGCTGGTGCAAAAATTGCAGCTGAAAACATGGTGTTGTCATACTTTTATGCATATGGATTACCAACTGTTGTAGTTAGACCATTTAATACATACGGACCTTTTCAAAAAACAGGTGGCGAAGGTGGCGTAGTTGCTATTTTTATTCATAAGAAATTAAAGGGAGAGTATCTTTCAATTTATGGTGAAGGTACACAAACACGTGATTTATTGTATGTTGATGATTGCGCAGATTTTGTCGTTCAAGCAGGTTATTCAGATAAGGTAAGCGGTGAAATATTAAATGCGGGGCTAGGTCAAGACGTATCAATAAATGAACTTGCTAAAATGATTGTTCAGGATGACTCAAGAATAAAACATATTAAGCATATCCATCCACAAAGTGAAATACAAAAATTGTTATGTAATTATGAAAAGGCCAAAAAACTCCTCCAATGGGAGCCGAAAGTTTCGTTAGAAAAAGGAATTAGTAAAACGGAAGAGTGGATTAAAGAGACATACCAATGGAAGTGATAAAAAATGAAAACGATAGTGATTATTCAAGCACGAATGGGATCCTCTCGATTGCCAGGAAAAATATTAATGCCTCTTGAAAAACAAGATGTTCTAAACTACGTAGTGAAGAGATGCAAAAAAATTAATAATATAGGGGATGTAATTGTGGCAACATCCACTCTTCCTCAGGATAATCAAGTAGAGGAATGGTGCAAAAATCATGGTGTTACTTGTTTTAGAGGATCTGAAGATGATGTACTAGATCGCTATGTACAGTGTGCCATGCATTATAATCCAGATTATGTAATGCGAGTTACATCTGATTGTCCTTTTGTTGACTATGAAATGGCAAGTGACATTGTTGAATTTATGAAAAATGCGAAAGTAGATATCATAGATTTAGATGGTGAAATGCCTAGAGGGCTAGCAGTTGAACTTATTTCTTATTCTGCGCTTCTTAAAATTCATGAGAATGGTCATGAACAACGCCATCGAGAACATGTGACATATTATGCATATGAACACAGAAATGAGTTTAAAAGGATTTCTTATCACGTTCCTGCAAATCGATTGTATCCTTCATTAAGAATTACTCTTGATACGAAGGAGGATTATGAGCTTTGTTCTAATATTGCTAATTATTTTCAGGATGCTTTAATATCTAGCTCTAAGGTTGTCGAATATTTGCTGGAACATCCACAGGTTGCAGAACTTAATCAGCATATTAAACAAAAACCAGTTGTATAAGGATGTTGTGACAATGAAAGCTTTTATACGTACAGATGCATCTTTACAAATAGGTTCGGGTCATGTTATGAGATGCTTAACAATTGCTAGCAACCTATCAAAAAGAGGCTATCATATTTCGTTTTATATGCGTTCGCTAGAAGGGAATTTAATCGAGTTAGTAAAACAACATGGTTATTCAGTTAAGACAATGAATTATAGTGGAGAATTTTGTTACCAAAAAGATTTACATATAGTGGGGAATTTAATAGGAAATGATCACTATGATCTTTGTATTATTGATCATTATCAAATTAATGCAGATTGGGAATCAGAAATACGGCAATTTGCTAGGAAAGTTGTTGTCATTGATGATTTAGCTAATCGTCAACATAATTGTGATCTATTATTAGATCAAAATTTTGTTAGAAATTATCAAAATAGGTACTTCAGTTTAGTGCCGGATTCATGTACTTTATTGCTTGGACCACAATATTTAATTTTAAGAGATGAATTTTCAGAGATACGGTCGAAGATTACGCCTAGAAGTGGGGAAGTTAATCGCTTGCTTGTTTTTATGGGAGGGAGTGACCCCACTAATGAAACATTAAAGGCTATGGATGCTTTGCAAAACGAGAAATTTGATTTTGAGCATATAGATGTTGTTGTCGGTCAAGGGAATCCAAATAAAAAGATAATTGAACAGGAATGTCGAAGGAAAGGCTACCACTACCATTGCCAAATTAGTTATTTGGCAGATTTAATAGGGAAAGCAGATTTTGCTATTGGTGCAGGTGGAAGCAGTACGTGGGAACGATGTTATCTTGGTTTACCTTCATCATCAACAATTGTGGCAGACAACCAGCTGGAATCGACAAGAATGGCTAACGATCATGGGCTTATATGGAATTTGGGTTGGCATGAGGAAGTATCATCAAAAACTTATCATTCCATTTTAGAAAAACTTTCAAAAAGCAAAGATCATATAATTGAAATGAGTCAAAAAGGTTTAGAGTTAACAAACAATCCTTATGGAACTAATCCGTGGGTGCAAAGATTTTTAGAGATTGGGTGAAAGCATGGGAAAGTTACAAATTGGAACAAAAGAAATAGGACGCGATTGTAAACCATTTATTATTGCTGAAATGTCAGGTAATCATAATCATTCTCTTGAGAGGGCTTTAAGGCTAGTTGATATTGCTGCAGAAGCAGGAGCAGATGCAGTCAAATTGCAAACATATACCCCTGATACGATGACTTTAGATATACATACTGGAGAGTTTTTTATTCAAGCGGATACAAATCTTTGGAAAGGTCAATCTTTATATAATTTGTATAAAGAAGCTTACACTCCATGGGAATGGCATAAAGCCATTTTTGATCGATGTAAGGAACATGGATTATTGGCATTTAGCTCTCCATTCGATGAAACAGCAGTTGACTTTTTAGAAACATTAGATGTACCGGCATACAAAATCGCTTCTTTTGAAAATGTTGATTTACCACTTATTAAGAAGGTTGCAGCGACAGGGAAACCAGTTATTATTTCAACTGGTTTAGCGTCAATCGCAGAGATCGATGAGGCAGTAAGAACAGTCCTTTCGGAAGAAAATGAGAACATTATTTTATTAAAGTGTACAAGCACCTATCCAGCAACACCAGAAAATTCAAATATAATGACTATACCTCATATGAGAGAGCTTTTTAAGTGTGAAGTTGGATTATCTGATCATACGATGGGAGTAGGAACATCTGTTGCTGCTATAGCACTTGGAGCTGTTGTTATTGAAAAACACTTTACTACTTCTAGAGCAGAAGGTGGTGTAGACTCTGCGTTTTCTTTAGAACCGCAAGAATTAAAAATGCTTGTGCAAGAAACGGACCGAGCGTGGAGGAGCATTGGGAAAATCGTTTATGGCCCGACAGATGCGGAAAAACCATCGTTAGAACATCGACGCTCTCTTTACGTTTCAAATGATATGAAGGCTGGGGATATCATTACTAAAGAAAACGTAAAAGCAATTCGTCCTGGATTGGGCCTATCACCTAAATATTTTGATTTAATTTTAGGTAAATCTATTAAAAAGGATGTTACAAAAGGAACACCAATAAGCTGGGATATACTTTTATAAAAATGATAGAAACAAAATAATATGAAACTTTTGGGAAGGACTTGAAGTAATGGAAAGACGGAATAACTTTCTTTCTTATGGACAGCAATGGATTTCCGATGAAGATATAGAACAGGTAATTTTAACTTTGAAATCCCCTTTTTTAACTCAAGGACCTAAAATAAAAGAGTTCGAGGATAGGGTAGCTGAGTATGTTGGAGCAAAGTATGCAGTTGCTTTTTCAAATGGAACTGCTGCACTTCATGGTGCTTGTTTTGCAGCAGGTATAGGAACAGGTGATGAAATCATTACAACACCAATCACTTTTGCAGCTACATCCAATGCGGTTTTATATTGTGGTGGAACTCCAATTTTTGCTGATATTGATGAAGAAACATACAACATTGACGCTAAAGAAATTAAGAAAAATATTACACCAAAGACAAAAGCAATTATACCAGTAGATTTTACTGGTCAGCCTGCAGACATGGATCAGATAATGGAAATTGCTAAGGAAAATAACTTAATTGTAATAGAAGATGGAGCACATTCACTAGGAGCAACATATAAAGGACGAAAAGTCGGAACGTTAGCCGATATGACGATGTTTAGTTTCCATCCAGTCAAACCAGTTACCTCTGCTGAGGGTGGCATGATAGTTACAGATTCCTATGAATATTATGAGAAACTCAAATTATTTCGAAGTCATGGTATAACAAATGATCATTTAACTAGTGATGAGGAACCTTGGTATTACGAAATGGTGGAGCTCGGGTATAATTATAGAATGACAGATTTACAGGCGTCTTTAGGTGTTTCACAATTAAAACGACTCGATTTTTTTATTGAAAGAAGAAGAGAAATAGCTGAAATTTATACTAATCAATTGCGAAATATCAGCGCGATAACATGTCCTACACAACTTGAGGATACAGATTCAGGTTGGCACTTGTACTCAATTCAATTGGACCTTGGAAAATTAAGATTAAGTCGTAGGGATGTTTTCAATCAATTACGTAAATTAAATATTGGTGTGCATGTACACTATATTCCCGTTTATCAGCATCCATATTATCAAAAATTAGGGTATGAAAAAGGACTTTGTCCTGTAGCTGAGAAGTGGTATGAACGGGCTTTAACTTTACCAATTTTTCCGAAAATGACACAAAAAGATGTGGATGATGTAATTACAGGATTAAAATATATTTTGAGTTAAATAACGTTATTCCTAAATGTTTGTTTTTTTTAAAAAATTCAAATTGATATAACAGTATGTTGGTTAAATGTTGAAAATACCAGAATAGTAAAGGAATGAGGCTAAAAAAATAAAATTAGAATACGTTGCCATTTATTTTGGTAGCGTTTTTTCTGTTTAGCGAAATTTAATTTGGAGACGATCTTTAGAATTTATTTCATTATAAAAATGTGTAACGATTGGATAATTTTAAATATGATTACTATAAAGAAATCAATATTTGTACCGATATTATAAGAAAGTAGATTAATATGTTGAAATGATATGAGTCTGAGTTCTCCATCTAATAATAGGTGTCAGTAATAAAAGCTATACTCTGAAATAAAAAGAATAAGAAATTTTAATATAAGGAAGTGATTTCTAATGGTTATGAGAATTTCCGGTTTTGCAAGTGGATTGGATATTGACTCAATGGTAAAGGATTTAATGAAAGTCGAGAGAATGCCGCTGGATAAACTGAAGCAAAAGAAACAAATTCTAGAATGGCAAAGAGATGATTTTCGGGCAATCAATACATTAATGTTAGATTTTCAAAAAAAGCTTAGAGATATGGCTCTATCAGGAACTTATCGTGCTCGAAATACTACATCATCAAACGAAGCGTTATTATCGGCAAAAGCATCAACTGGTGCTTCATTGACTTCTTCTACCATTGAAAAAGTTACCCAGTTAGCAACTGCTGCATCAAAGGTAAATGGTGGAAAAATATCGGATAACAAACTAGATCCAAGTAAAAGCTTAATTAATCAATTAGACAATTTTAATAATAAAGATAGCTTTCAATGGGAAGTAGGTTCAGTAGAAAACCAATCACTAACTGTTGATCAAAGTACGAATACATTTAAATTAGATCTTAAAGGTGCCTCATTAAGAGATATAGATCAAATGAACGTAAAAGTAAGTGGGAAAAATTATACAGTTGTTACAAATACAACACCAGATAGTTTAGCAGATAATCAGGTTTTAGTTGATGCAGACGGAAATCTTACATTTAAGAATACTTTAAATAAAGGCAGTGCCATTAATGTTGATTACATTGCCGATTCAAGAACCGATTCTACAACTTTAAAAAAAGATGCAACTAGCTGGAAGCTAGGGAAAAGTAATATTACAGATGTTAAATCAATCAAAATTAATGATAAAGATTATGACTTAGTTGGAGATAAGATTGTAAGTCGTGATGATAAGTCGGAATTCGGAACTATTGACTTAGTAACAGGAGAGATTAAGTTTGACTCTGCTTTAACCGATAACACTAAAATAGAAATTAAATATACAGAAAATTATTCTAGTTTTAATATTAATACATCCACTTCTAAAGGTGAAGTGCAGCAAAACTTTTTAATTACTGGGTCTGATTCCCTAAATTCAGTAATCAAAAAAGTAAATAGTTCCAATGTAGGTGTTAGCATGTTCTATGATTCGGTTACTGATCGAGTAACACTTTCAAGAACCGAAACTGGAGATTTTAATAAATCAGGTGATGAAATTACTACAGGTGGCTCTTTTATTAATGATATTCTTCAATTTAAGGGTGTACAAGAAACTGGCGGAACGAATGCAAAATTTACGTATAACGGGCTTGAAACAGAAAGATCATCAAATACGTTTTCACTCAATGGGGTAGAATTTACTTTAAAGGATACATTTGATGCTCCTGTTCGAGTCTCTGTGAGTAATGATGCAGATAAAGTTGTTGATAATATAAAAGAGTTTGTCAATCTTTATAATACTTTGATTGATACAATTAATAAAAAAACAACTGAAACAAGATATAGAGATTTTCAACCGTTAACTGATGATGAAAGGAATAGTCTTTCTGATAAGCAGCAAGAGCAATGGGAAGCAAAGGCGAGAAGCGGATTGTTGCGTGGGGATTCAGTATTAACTGGTGTATTATCTCAAATGAGGTTATCTTTCTATCAGCCTGTGAATAATTCAAATGTTTCCTCTGATTTTAATCAACTTGCAAAGATTGGAATAACTACTACATCTAATTATATGGATGGAGGAAAGCTTGAAATTGATGAAGAGAAGTTAAGAAAAGCTATTGAAGAGGATCCATCATCTGTTGAAAATTTATTTACAAGCCAAAGCACTGATGGTGCTTCAAAAGGTATTATTAATAGGTTATTGGATAATGCTACAGATACAATTAATAAAATTAATGATCGTGCAGGAAAAAGCTATTATACGAATCAACAATTTGCGATTGGTAGACAACTAGAGGATGTGGATGGTAAAATTACAAGCTTTAATAGTCGCCTAAAAGACATAGAAAATCGCTATTACAGACAGTTTTCTGCTATGGAACAGGCTATACAAAAGGCAAATAGTCAGGCTTCCTATTTAATGCAGCAATTTGGCGGAAGCTGATAGTATAAAGTAAGAAAGGATGGAAATAGTGGCTGTTAATAATCCGTATAAAGCATATAAGGATAATTCAGTAAGTACTGCTTCTCCTGGGGAGCTCACATTAATGCTTTTTAATGGCTGTTTAAAATTTATCCATTTTTCTAAAACAGCTATACAAGAAAAAAAAATTGATGAAAAAAACATTAACATTCAAAAAGCTCAAAATATCATTAAAGAACTCATGGTAACACTAAATATGGATGTTGAAATAGCTAAAAATATGTGGTCACTCTATGACTATATTAATCGTAGATTAGTCGATGCCAATATAAAAAATGATATAAATATTTTAAATGAAGTGGAAGGTCTAGTTACTGAGCTACGTGATACTTGGAAACAAGTCATACAAATCAATCGTAAGCAAGTTTTTGGTTCAAACGGTGGGCAAGCATAATGAGTGTTGTACAAGAATGCTATAATCTTACAGAAAAATTAGTAACTGATTTGCAACTAGAATCGGAAAAAGAAAGAGATGTATTAATTGCCGAGGTTACAGAAATATTAGAGAAAAGAGAACGGCTATTGCCATTAATTAAACCACCTTTCTCAAATGAGGAAATGTTGCTTGGTACTAAACTAGTAGAATTAAATAAAACCCTTCATTTACTTTTGAACAAAGAAAAACAACATATTCAAAAAGATATAAATGGATTATCAAAAAAGAAAATCTCAATGAATAAATATATAAATCCTTATCAAAGTATGCAAACAGATGGTTATTTTTACGATAAGAGAAAGTAACTTATATCGGTAGAGGAGTGCTCAGATTATACTGAGTTCTCCTCTTTTTTCTATCAAAAAATTATATTGGTGAATAAGTCAGTAGAAGTAATATACAAATATTGACTAAACTTATTTCATGCTAAACCGATATAAAAAATAAAAAGAGAATATTTAGAAAGAGAGGGAAAATTTATGATTGACCGGCTTGGAGGACAAGTGCAGCCAATAATAACAATGTCTAATTCGGTTCAAGGTGAAACTAAAAACTTACAAACAGCAGAACCGGTTCAATCTCAACAAAAAATGGAAGCCGTTCCAAAAGAAAAATTAGAAAAAATAGTCGATAGCATGAATGAATTTGTATCGGCTTCTAATTCGCATTTGAAATTCGAATTTCATGATAAATTGAACGAATATTATGTAACTGTTGTTGATGATAATACTCAGGAAGTGGTGAAGGAAATTCCTTCAAAGAAGATGCTTGATATGTATGCAGCGATGACTGAATTTCTTGGTATTATGGTTGACAAAAAGATATAAAAACTGTATTACTTTAGACACAAGGAAAAAACCAACTGATTATGATAGAATTAGTCGAACCACCTAATTTATAGGTGGTTTTTACTTCAAGTTATTTACTGGGGGATATTTCAATGCCTGTTATAAATGTAATGGAGGAAATTGTAAGAAATGCTCTTGCGGAGCATAAGGATCAATTGCAATTATCCTGCACGTGTGAGAGATGTATGGATGATGTTCTTGCTATATCATTAAATCGATTGCAACCAAGGTATATCGTTAATGAAGAGACGAGTCCATTTGTTCGTGCTTCTTACACTGCTGATCGACAAGGTGCGGCTAATATTATTAGTACGGTTTTTCAAGCAGCAAAAATCGTTTCCGAAAATAAAAGATGTTCAAATAAGGAAGTGGAAATTACGTGAAGCAGCCTCGCTTTCAAATAGTAGAGAAGGATTTCTTTCGTCAACCAACCTTACAGCTTGCCCGAGCTCTATTAGGATGTTTGCTTGTGAAGGAGACAGAGGAAGGGGGAGCGGCTGGAATGATTGTTGAGACAGAAGCATATATTGGTCCAGGGGACCGTGCGGCACATAGCTATAATAATAGAAGGACGAAGCGGACGGAAATTATGTTTAGAGAACCGGGCTCTGTCTATACTTACACGATGCATACTCATTGTCTTGTAAATGTGGTTAGCGGTGAGATTAATCATCCAGAGGCGGTGCTCATTCGAGCGGTAGAGCCACATTGCGGGATTGACCTTATGTATAAACGGAGAAACGTTTCTGTTGAAAAAACGCTTACAAATGGACCTGGGAAATTAACGAAAGCACTTGGAATTACAATGGAGGATTATGGACGTTCTTTTATCGAACCACCTCTTTTTTTAGCAGAAGGTATTAAACCAATCAATATTTCTGAAGGAAAAAGAATTGGTATTCAAAATTCTGGAGAAGCAGTAGACTATCCTTGGAGATTTTGGATTAGTGGAAACAAATTTGTTTCTAAATAATCGATACTATGTAAGGCTCTTTTCTTAAAAACAATGTTGACTTGAAAGTATGCCTATAGCAACATTTTTTACGAAAACAGCCTTACATTAGAAAAATAAAAAGCAGTGCAACATTGAATTGCACTGCTAATATATTCTATTTAATCGATTCTATCAGTAATACGGATATCCTCCATAATAAGGGTATCCGTAGTATGGATATCCTCCATAATAAGGGTATCCACCGTAAAATGCAGGCGCTAATAAGGCACTAGTTGCTAAACCTCCAAGAAATCCGCCAAAAAAAGGACCTCCGAAAAATGGTCGACCAAAGAAAGGTCTGCCAAAGAAAGGTCTACCAAAAAATGGTCTACCAAAACCAAAAGGTCGACCGAAACCGAAGCCGAATGGTCTTCCGAATCCAAAAGGTCGGCCAAAACCAATAGGGTTCCTTTCGTCTGTTGTAATAGGATCTTGATAATACTCAGGGTTCATTCTTCTTTTCCTCCTCATTTTTTATGTTCTTCTCTAATGGTCTGCTCTATAATTTGGAAAATCTATTCGTCTGAAGGGTCACATTCCAAACGATGTTATATTTCTATGATTAAATAAAGCATCACCTTTAAAAAGAACTTTTTATAAACGTTTTCCCTAAAGAATATGAAGAAAGTCTAGAAAGTGTTTGGGTGTTTGTCACACTTTGAATAAAATAAAAAATATACAGAAAATTCTATTTTGGTATGCTATAATCTTTTCAAATACAGGGCTAGTATGGGGGAAAAGGACATGGAACTTTTAGTAGAGAAACAATTTGCTACAGGGGTAATTGGAAAAATAATTAAGCGCTTACATCTTGATGAAAAATATATAAAGCTTGGGGATTTTGAAAATTATGTGTTTGAAGTATATGAAAACGGCCAAGCAAAAATATTAAGAGTGACACATAGCTCCCACAGATCAATGCCAGAATTGGAGTCAGAGCTTGATTGGATTCAGCACCTTCATCGCTGTGGCATTAGGATTCCTGAAGTTTATATGTCTCCAAACGGAAATACGGTTGAGGAATTTAAGGTAGGGGATTCTAGCTTTTTTGCTAGTCTTTTTGAAAAGGCGGCAGGCAGTCATGTGAAAGTGGATGACAAAATGTTTAATGAAAAACTGTTTTATAAATGGGGAAAAATGATTGGGAAGATGCATCGTCATACGAAGAATTATCAACGATCAAAGGGGATCGTTCCACGCTCACAGTGGGATGAAAATGATCTTCTAAACCTCAATAAATATTATACAGGTGAAGATGTGCTCCTTTTAGATAATGTATTTCCTATAGTTGAAAAAATTAAGCAGCTTCCAAAAAACAAGGATAGCTTCGGTTTAATTCATACCGATATCCATCATGGGAACTTTTTTTATGATGGAAATGAAATTCATGTGTTCGATTTCGATGATGCATGTTATCAATACTTTGCTTCAGATATTGCGATTCCTCTTTATTATGCGACCAACTCGAAGCATTTTTTTGGAACAAGAGAGGAAAGAAATCAATTTGCGAAAAAGTTTTTGCATGCATTTCTAGATGGATATGAGGAAGAAAATACGCTTGCCCGCGAATGGGTTGAAATGATTCCTTTATTTTTGCAGCTGCGCGATATTGATTTATATGCTGTATTTAATAAAAAAGTGGCTCCGGAGGATCGGAATGATCGAGTTCTTCATTGGATGAAGGAAATAAGGGAACGCATTGAACAAAATGTTCCAATTGTTGATTTGATTTTTTAATATTACAACTCTCACTGATCTAATTAGTGGGCTTCATTATACACAAAATCCTGAATTTCGACATGAATTTTAAAATGTGACAAATTCGACAAAAAAATCTTTCCTTTTAAGCAGGAATATAGACGGGTATAATAGAAATATATAAACATAGCAATATAATAGGTAAGCATTTTCCAGATTAAGCATATTGGAAGATGTGAGCCATATGACAAGGAGGATTCCATATGATGAACTACAACATTCGTGGCGAAAACATTGAGGTAACTCCAGCAATTCGAGATTACACTGAGAAGAAGGTAAGTAAGCTAGAACGTTACTTTACCGAAGTACCAGAAGCAAATGTTCATGTAAATTTAAAAGTATATCAAGATAAAACTGCAAAAGTAGAAATTACAATTCCACTACCACAGCTTGTCTTAAGGGCAGAGGAAATAAATAATGATATGTATGCAGCAATTGACCTTATTGTTGATAAGCTAGAACGACAAATTCGTAAGCATAAAACAAAAGTAAATCGTAAATTCCGTGAAAAGGGGAACACACAGGAATTTTTCGCAAATAGTATTGGCCAAGCTGATACAGATACAGAAGATGAATTAGAAGTGGTACGTACGAAACAGTTTGATCTTAAACCGATGGATAGTGAAGAGGCTGTTCTACAAATGAACATGTTAGGACATAATTTCTTCGTCTTTACTGATGCTGATTCAAACCAAACAAATATTGTGTATCGACGTAAAGATGGAAAATATGGTTTAATTGAAACGAAATAAGAATGAAAACCCGTGGTGACTGCCACGGGTTTTATCACCTGAAAAAATGTTTAAAGTGGTGGAAATATGAAAATTGATGATATTGATCGAAAAATTATTCAATTACTAACTGAGAATAGCCGTTTATCCTATGCTGATATTGGAAAACAATTGAATATGTCCAGGGTTGCTGTTAGGGAACGTGTAAACCAATTAATGAATAATGGAGTCATCGAAAAGTTTACAGTTGTAATTAACTCTGAAAAGCTTGGCAAGCATGTATCTGCCTTCTTTGAAGTGGATTGTGAACCTGCTTATTTAGTTGAAGTTGCACAAAAGCTAGCAGATAACCCGAGTGTGGCAAGCTGCTATCAAATGACTGGTCCAAGCACCTTGCATATGCATGTATTAGTAGATGATTTCTCAAGCTTAGAAAACTTCATAAATAATGAATTATACGGACTTGAAGGCATTACCCGAGTAGAAAGCAATATTTTACTGCGGAGGTTTAAAAGTCGTAGTGGACTTAAGCTTTAATAAATCATACCAGGAGTAGAGAGAAATCCTGGTATTTTTTTGTACAATTATTTTAAATCTTTAAGATCGAATTCATAAGCCACGGATCAGTGAAATTCGTTAATGAATCCTGCTAGACACGAATATGTAAATTTGTATATAAATCTTTCCCCTAAAATACTGAATATGTGATTCTAGGTAAATAATGATTGTGAATCGCACCCAATTATACATGAATGTGTAACTTAACGGTCACGAAAACCAAGACTCGTTCCCAATTGAACCTGAATATGAAACAAACGGTAACGAAAGCCCGCGAACCGTTCCCATTTAGACCTGAAAATGAAGCAAATGGTAAGAAAGCCCAAGACTTGTTCCCCTTGAACCTGAATATATACCAAACAGTCACGAAAGCTCGAGACTCGTTCCCAATTGAACCTGAAAATGAAGCAAACGGTAACGAAAGCCCAAGAAACTTTCCCCTTGAACCTGAATATGAAACAAACGGTCACACAAGCCCGAGACTCGTTCCCGTTTGAACCTAAATGCGTACCAAATGGTCACGAAAGCCCGAGACTCGTTCCCGTTTGAACCTGAATGTGTAACAAACGGTAACGAAAGCCCAAGAATTGTTCCCCTTTGAGCCTGAATGTATAACAAACGGTAACGAAAAGCTCGAGACTCGTTCCCGTTTGAACCTAAATGCGTACCAAACAAGTCATGAAAGCCCAAGACTCGTCCACATTAGAACCGAAAGTGAAACGAACAACCACCAAACCCCTCTAATCTTTCTTGTCGAAACCAAATTTCCCTATCGATAGTTACTAAACAAAACAGAATTAATTATTTTTCTGAAAGATTAAGAATTTAATATAGAATTTCACGTGGATTTTCTATATAATCGTAAATATAGAAAAATGATTCCGTTTGTAAATCGTTTTTAATATAAAAATATACAAATGTAAAGTTAGGGATGAGGAGTGTAAATATGAAGCTTGATCATTTATATCAACCATATTCTTCTGTTCGAAATACGGTTTTTGCGAAGAATGGTATGGTTGCGACTTCACAGCCATTGGCGGCTCAGGCTGGATTAGAAATTCTTCGTAAAGGAGGAAATGCCATAGATGCTGCGATAGCAACGGCAGCTGCACTAACAGTGGTGGAGCCTACTTCTAATGGTATTGGTGGCGATGCCTTTGCTCTAGTATGGACAAATGGAAAATTGCATGGATTAAATGCGAGTGGTCCAGCACCTAACTCGATTTCAATTGATGTGGTTCAAGCAAAAGGACATGAAAAAATGCCAACCCATGGAGTGATTCCAATTACTGTTCCAGGTGCACCGTCTGCATGGGCTGAGCTGTCGAAGAAATTTGGAAAGCTTTCATTAACGGAAGTGCTTGAGCCTGCGATTCGATATGCTGAGGAAGGGTATCCTTTAACTCCGATTCTAGGCAAAAACTGGAGAATAGGGTATGAACGGTTTAAGGAAATTTTAAAAGGGGAGGAGTTTGAGCCTTGGTTTGAGACCTTTGCTCCAGCGGGAAAAGTACCGAATATTGGGGATATTTGGCGTTCACCAGGTCATGCTGCTACATTAAAATCGATTGCGGAGACTAACGGAGAAAGCTTTTATCGTGGTGAATTAGCGGAAAAAATTGCTGATTTTATTCAAAAGCATGATGGCTTCTTATCAAAAGAGGATTTAGCCGCTTATCGAGCGGAATGGGTTGAGCCAATATCTTCACATTATCGCGGGTATGATGTTTGGGAAATTCCGCCGAATGGACAGGGACTTGTTGCATTAATGGCTTTGAATATTGCTCGGGGCTTTGAATTTACGGAAAAAGAAACGGTAGATACGTATCATAAACAAATTGAAGCAATGAAGCTTGCTTTTACAGATGGAAAAGCATTTATAACAGACGAAAGGCATATGAAGCTTGAAACAAAGCATTTATTATCTGAGGAGTATGCTAGCTCAAGACGCCAATTAATTAGTGAAACAGCTTTAACACCTGTTCCTTATGAGCCGCCAAAGGGTGGAACGGTTTATTTAGCCGCTGCTGATGGTGATGGAAATATGGTTTCATTTATTCAGAGCAACTATATGGGCTTTGGATCTGGTATAGTTATACCTGGAACAGGGATTGGACTTCAAAATCGTGGACATGATTTTTCACTTGATCCTAACCATTCCAATGCTTTGCAGCCTGGTAAGAAAACTTATCATACGATCATCCCAGGTTTTTTAACAAAAGGAAATGATGCGGTTGGACCATTTGGAGTAATGGGAGGCTATATGCAGCCACAAGGCCATTTCCAAGTAGTGATGAATACGGTTGATTTCCATCTAAACCCGCAAGCGGCATTAGATGCACCTCGTTGGCAATGGATTGAAGGGAAAAAGATTATCGTTGAATCTAATTTTCCTAACCACCTTGTTCAAGCATTGATTCGAAAAGGACACCAAATTGAAATTGCGCCGGATACGGGCGGCTTTGGTCGTGGCCAAATTATTTGGAGAGATCCTGATACTGGGGTATTGATGGGTGGTACGGAATCAAGGACAGATGGATCAATTGCAGCCTGGTAATAGCGGGTATGTCTTAAAAATAACAGGTCATGCTATAAAAAATTACTTAGGAATTGATAGATAGCAAAGATGCCTTCTAAATGTGTTTGCAATAGAAGGCATCGAAAATCCTATTGAAAATAGAAATCGTCATACATCAAATGACAAGCTTAAAGGATAGTGATTGTTTTGAAACAGTGGAATATTTTTATCGCTTTTTTTCGCTCAGGAATGCTCGGATATGGTGGAGGGCTTTCGGCGATTCCGCTTATGCATAGAGAAGTAGTAAAAACATATAAATGGATGGATGATGAAGAGTTTTCAGATATTCTTGCTTTAGCTAATACATTGCCTGGACCGATTAATACAAAAATGGCAGGATATATTGGCTGGCGTGTAGGTGGCTTTTTTGGCTTGTTAACAGCACTAGCAGCAGCAGTTCTTCCAACGGTTATCCTCATGATTATATTATTAACTGCTCTACATGCTTATAATGACAAACCATGGGTAAGAGGGATGTCGAGGGCTGTTGTTCCTATTGCTGGTGTTATGCTAGGTGTTCTTACGTGGGACTTCATTAAAAAGTCGAAAAACTCCATGGGGTGGTTATCTACTATTGTAGTAATTGCTATTAGCATTGTTGTCATGCAGGTATTAGGCCTGCATCCAGCCATTATGATTGTGGGGCTTTTAGGTGCTGCTCTATTATCAAAACAGAAACCGAAAGAGAAGCAGGTGAAAGCATCATGATCTATTGGCAAATATTTGTAGCAAACTTCATGGCCAATTTTCTAGGCTACGGTGGTGGTCCTGCATCGATTCCATTACTTGAACATGAGGTTGTTGATCGCTATGGTTGGTTTACGGTTCATGAATTTAGTGAGATGGTTGCTTTAGGAAATGCTCTACCTGGACCAATAGCAACAAAAATGGCAGGATTTATTGGATATCAGCAGGGGGGAATATTAGGAGCCTTTATCGGTTTGTTCGCATCCATTGCTCCTTCAATCATTTTATTAATTATCTTGTTAGGTATTTTATTGAAATTTAAAGACTCACCTAAAGTAAAAAATATGACCAAGCTTGTTCGACCTGCAATTG
This sequence comes from Heyndrickxia sporothermodurans, assembly GCA_018333075.1. Taxonomy (GTDB): domain Bacteria; phylum Bacillota; class Bacilli; order Bacillales; family Bacillaceae_C; genus Heyndrickxia; species Heyndrickxia sporothermodurans_A. The sequence continues at coordinate 304,876 of BORH01000004.1, forward strand.
CCGTATTACTAGGATTAATGACACTTGATTTTTTCACTAGCTCTTATGAAGGGATTGGTCTAATCCATACCATTTTTCTAGGAGGGGTTAGTCTTCTCCTACTTGAAAAGTGGAAAATTAATCCTGCTTATGTCATCTGCGGTGCCCTCATTTACGGGGCTGTTTTCCTTGGTTAAATTTTAAGGACTACAGGATATGTTCCTGTAGTCCTTCTTTCATTTATGTATGTTAATAAAGACCATGATTTATCCTTATTTTCGCTGTTTAGTTGTAACTTTATAGCTTACAATGGTAAAATTTAATTAGGTGTGAAAAAATGAGTGCTTTTAAGAGGAGTTTTCTCCTTTTATCACGAATTGAACTAAAAAGAATAAAATATGCATTCATTTATGGATTTTTGTCATTTTATAAAGAAAATCTAAAGAATATAGTTTCAGGTATCTTTTTACTATGATCTAAAGAGCCTTAAAATAAAGGAGCGTTACTAAATGGTTGCTTTTTTAGAAAAAGTTTTTGATGCAAATAAACGTGAAATTAAACGACTTGATAAGCTAGCAAATCAAATTGAAGAACTAGCTTCTGACATGGAAAAGCTGTCAGATGATCAGCTTCGTGAAAAAACAGAGGAATTTAAACAGCGCTACCAAAATGGTGAAACACTTGATGATTTATTAGTTGAAGCCTTTGCAGTTGTAAGAGAAGGTGCCCGTCGTGTTTTAGGTCTTTACCCGTACCATGTTCAGTTAATGGGGGGGATTTCCTTACATGAAGGCAATATCTCTGAGATGAAAACGGGTGAAGGTAAAACGTTGACGGCTACTATGCCTGTATATTTAAATGCACTCTCGGGCAAAGGTGTTCACGTCGTTACAGTCAACGAATACTTGGCTAGCCGTGACGCAACAGAAATGGGTGAACTATACCAATTTCTTGGTCTGACAGTCGGCTTAAACTTAAATAGCATGTCAAGTGAAGAAAAGCAGGAAGCCTATGCTGCAGACATCACATATGGGACAAATAATGAATATGGATTTGACTATTTACGTGACAATATGGTGCTTTATAAGGAGCAACGTGTTCAGCGTCCACTTCATTTTGCCGTAATCGATGAGGTTGACTCCATCTTAATTGATGAAGCACGTACACCGTTAATCATTTCTGGTCAGGCACAAAAATCTACTTCTTTATATATTCAAGCGAATGCATTTGTTCGTACTTTAAAAAAGGAAGAAGATTACACATATGATGAAAAGACAAAGAGTGTTCAATTAACCGAAGAAGGAATCAATAAAGCGGAACGTTCCTTTGGAATAGAAAACCTTTTTGATATTTCACATGTTACATTGAATCATCATATTAATCAGGCTTTGAAAGCGATTGTCAGCATGCATCTTGATGTCGATTATGTCGTTCAGGATGGAGAAATTGTCATCGTTGACCAATTTACCGGTCGTTTAATGAAAGGACGCCGTTTTAGTGATGGCCTTCACCAAGCAATTGAGGCAAAAGAAGCGGTTGAAATTCAAAATGAAAGTATGACAATGGCAACTATTACATTCCAGAACTATTTCCGTATGTATGAAAAGCTTGCCGGAATGACTGGTACAGCGAAAACGGAAGAAGAGGAATTCAGAAATATATACAATATGAGAGTTATCGTTATCCCAACGAATAAACCGATTGCTCGTGATGACCGTCCAGATTTAATCTATGCATCAATGGAAGGAAAATTCAGAGCGGTTGTCGAGGATATTGCTGAACGTCATAGTAAAGGACAGCCAATTCTTGTTGGTACAGTTGCGATCGAAACATCGGAATTAATTTCTGGCTTACTATCAAAAAAAGGTGTTCGACATAATGTATTAAATGCGAAAAACCATGAACGTGAAGCGGAAATCATTGCGGAAGCAGGCCACCGTGGTGCCGTAACGATTGCCACAAATATGGCTGGTCGTGGTACAGATATCAAGCTTGGAGAAGGTGTGAAAGAGCTTGGTGGTCTAGCAGTAATTGGTACAGAACGCCATGAATCACGTCGTATTGATAATCAGCTACGTGGACGTTCAGGACGTCAGGGAGATCCAGGGGTTACACAATTCTATCTTTCCATGGAAGATGAATTAATGCGCCGTTTCGGATCTGATAATATGAAAAATATGATGCAGCGTTTAGGAATGGATGATTCACAGCCAATCCAAAGTAAGATGGTCTCTCGTGCAGTGGAATCTGCTCAAAAACGTGTAGAAGGAAATAACTTTGATGCACGTAAACAGCTTTTACAATATGATGATGTATTGCGTCAGCAACGTGAAATTATTTATAATCAGCGTAATGAAGTTTTGAACTCTGAAAACTTGCGTGATATTGTTGAAAAAATGATTCACTCTGTAAATGAACGAAATATACAGCTTCATATAGGTAATGAAGACGAAGAGAATTGGAATCTTCAAGGAATTATCGATTACGTTCATGCCAATCTTTTACCGGAAGGCGATATAACGGTTGATGATTTAAAAGGCAAGGATCCGGAGGATATGACTGACCTTATTTTTGAGAAGGTTAAGGTTCGCTATGATGAAAAAGAAGAATCATTAACCCCTGAACAAATGCGTGAATTTGAAAAAGTTATTTTACTTCGTGCAGTGGATTCAAAATGGATTGATCATATTGATGCGATGGATCATTTGCGTCAGGGTATTCATCTTCGCGCATATGGTCAAATTGATCCTTTACGTGAATACCAAAGTGAAGGTTTTGCAATGTTCGAAGGAATGATTACGGCGATTGAAGAGGATACAGCAAAATATGTGATGAAGGCTGAAATTCGCAACAATCTTCAAAGGGAAGAAGTGGCAAAAGGTCAAGCGGTGAATCCAAAAGAAGATGGGGAGCCTGTAAAGAAAAAACCAATTAAGAAATCTGTTGATGTTGGCCGCAATGACCCGTGTCCTTGTGGAAGCGGGAAAAAATATAAGCAATGCCACGGGAAAAATGTATAATTTGCTTGAATAGGGTACAGAAAAAATACGTTTATTTCCCAAAGTTTTTTATAAAGGGACAGGTGCACTAGGCCTGTCCTCTACTTAATTAATCTACTTCGAGGTGGTACAAATGGAATTATTTGAAATACGTTCTGAACTTGAGAAAACAGCTAAGAAACTAGCGGACTTTAGGGGGTCTCTTTGACTTAGAAAATAAAGAGGCTAGAATTGCAGAATTAGACGAGCAAATGCTTGAACCTAATTTTTGGAATGATCAGCAGGCTGCACAAACGGTTATTAATGAAGCAAATGGCTTGAAGGATATGGTAAATGAATATAAAAATCTTCTTCAAAGTCAAGAAAATCTTGAATTGACATATGAGCTTGTAAAGGAAGAAAACGATCCTGAACTGGCTCAGGATCTTGAATCAGAATTAACGGATTTAATGGAGCGCTTGAGCCAATTTGAATTGCAGTTATTATTAAGTGAGCCTTATGATAAAAACAATGCAATCTTAGAGCTTCACCCGGGTGCTGGTGGAACTGAATCACAGGACTGGGGCTCAATGTTACTTCGTATGTATACTCGCTGGGGTGAAAAGAAAGGTTTCAAAGTAGAAACGCTTGATTATTTACCTGGTGATGAAGCTGGCATTAAAAGTGTAACACTTTTATTTAAAGGACATAATGCATACGGATATTTAAAGGCTGAAAAGGGTGTTCATCGACTTGTTCGAATTTCACCATTTGATTCCTCAGGTCGACGTCATACGTCCTTTGTATCCTGTGAAGTGATGCCGGAATTTAATGAAGAAATTGAAATTGAGATTCGTACAGAGGATATAAAGATTGATACGTACCGAGCTAGTGGTGCAGGTGGGCAGCATATTAACACAACCGACTCAGCGGTTCGTATAACTCATATTCCAACTGGTGTGGTTGTTACCTGTCAATCCGAACGTTCACAAATTAAAAACCGTGAGCAAGCTATGAAAATGCTTAAAGCAAAATTATATCAACGTGAAATTGAGGAAAAAGAAAAGGCACTTGCAGAAATTCGTGGAGAGCAAAAGGAAATTGGTTGGGGAAGCCAAATTCGATCCTATGTATTCCATCCATATTCAATGGTTAAAGACCATAGAACGAATACAGAAGTAGGGAATGTTCAAGGGGTTATGGATGGCGAAATCGACAATTTTATCAATGCTTATCTTCGTTCACGTATCTCCTAATAAATGACACCTTCGCACTTTGTGAAGGTGTCATTTATTAGGAAGAATTTCAACAAGGAAATTTGCATAAAAACGACTATATTATGATAAAACTATCACCATATAATGATTTTTCAAAAGAGGGAGAAATTGGTCTGTGGGTTTTGGACAATTCGAGGAGATTTCACAAAGTTGAAACATCTGATAAAACCCTTGAGTTACCTGAGGTTGGCAGGTTTTTGCAGTATGTGTGATTGCTGGGGAAGGTTTCAATACAAGAAGGAAAGGTATATAGTAAAGAGGTAGGTTATATTTACCAATAAACCAAGGAGGTTGAAAAAGTGGTCAAAAAACTAATCGGGATTGTCATGATTTTAACACTAGCATTTAGTCTGGCTGCTTGTGGTACTAGCAAAGATAATGATAATAATGCTAACAAAAACGAAACTACAACAGATACAAACAAAGGCACCACTACAGCAAATGCTGGTGACGCAGAAAAGCTATATAGTCAAAATTGTGCAAGCTGTCATGGTGGTAATTTAGAAGGTGCTGTTGGTCCTAATCTTCAAAAAATAGGGTCAAAATATAGCAAAGATGAAATCCTTAATATAATCAATAAAGGTAAATCTGGCGGTATGCCAGCAGGCTTACTAAAAGGCGACGATGCAAATACAGTTGCTACTTGGTTATCACAGAAAAAATAATTTATATTGTTAAAACCTGATGTTTTTGGCATCAGGTTTTTTTATTTCAAGGAAGGAACCTTTAAAAGAACAAACGCCAATTAATAGAACTTTCTTACTAGTTGAAATGTTCTTTTTAGATTAGTAGAAATAAAACTAGAGTGCAATTTAAGAACAACTTTTTTCAAGTATATCAAGCATTGAAATATAAATGTAATATAATTTTCCATTAACATTGAGGTTTATGATGTTATAATAGTTCTGTGATCAAATTTCGCTATTATACGGCAGCATTCGATTTTGGTGCGAAAGTTAGCGGAAAATAGAAAAATAACTAAGTGAATATGGACATCTAGTAAACAGATCCCAGAAGAGTAAGGTGATTAAATGATAGAAATGCAAAGTGTATATAAAAAATATCCGAACGGAATCTTGGCAGCTAACGACTTAAATGTCCAAATTAAGCAAGGTGAATTTGTCTATGTCGTTGGACCTAGTGGTGCAGGTAAATCTACCTTTATAAAAATGATGTACCGCGAGGAAAAAGCAACTGAAGGAAACATTATGGTGAATGGAATTAATTTGAGTAAATTAAAAAATAGTCGAATACCATTTTTTCGCCGTCAAATTGGAGTCGTTTTCCAAGACTTTAAATTACTACCTACGCTAACCGTGTTTGAAAATGTTGCTTTTGCTCTTGAGGTCATTGAAGAGCAAAAACATCAAATAAAAACACGCGTAATGGAAGTTCTCAATTTAGTTGGACTAAAGCATAAAGCAAGAATGCTGCCAACTGAGCTATCTGGTGGAGAACAGCAACGTGTTTCTATTGCAAGATCAATTGTTAATATTCCTAAGGTAGTTATTGCGGACGAGCCTACAGGAAATCTTGATCCGGAAACATCATGGGAAATTATGAACATATTAGAAGAAATCAATACAAGAGGGACAACAGTGGTTATGGCGACGCATAATCGAGAGATTGTAAATACAATTAGACATCGAGTAATAGCCATTGAAGGCGGCCGAATTGTCCGTGATGAACAACGGGGGGATTACGGCTATGAAAGCTAGAACAGTAAAAAGACATCTTCGTGAAAGCTTTAAGAGTTTAGGACGGAACGGATGGATGATGTTTGCATCAGCCAGTGCCGTAACGATTACGCTACTACTCGTAGGCGTTTTCTTCGTCATTATGATGAATATGAACAAAATTGCGTCAGATATTGAGCATGACGTTGAAGTACGGGTCCATATTGACTTAACAGCAAAACAACAAGATCAAGAGGCTCTTAAAAATAGAATTGAAAATTTAAGCCAGGTTAAGTCAGTTGAATTTTCATCTAAAGAGAGTGAACTTCAAAATTTAATTAACAGTATGGGGAATGACATGAAGCTGTTTGAACAAAACAATCCCCTATATGACGTATTTATCGTAAAAACGAAGAAACCTACAGATACTCCGGCTGTAGCTAAGCAAATAGAATCCTTTGATCATGTTGAATCGGCAAAATACGGAGAAGGTAAAGTAGAAAAACTATTTAATGTTCTAAAAATAAGTAGAAATGTTGGGCTTGTCTTAGTCATTGGATTATTATTCACTGCTATGTTCCTAATCTCAAATACAATAAAAATTACGATTTTTGCTAGACGCAAAGAAATTGAGATTATGAAATTAGTAGGTGCTACGAACTGGTTTATTAGATGGCCATTCCTTATGGAAGGCTTGTGGCTAGGCGTCCTTGGTTCTATCTTACCAATTCTTATCATTTCCATCGGCTATTACTATATGCATGGCTTCTTAGCACCTAGACTGCAAAGTAATTTAATTCAAATCCTTGATTTCAGTCCGTTTGTGTTTGAAATTACAGGCTTGTTGTTATTAATGGGAATTTTAATTGGTATTTGGGGAAGTACGATGTCAATTCGCCGCTTCTTAAAAATTTAAAATTTAATACCTACTAAGTTTAGACATATAAACACAAACATAGAACATATTTAATTGTCGAGGTAGTAGTTCTGCCTCGGCACACTTACATACATATAAAATAAATAGGGGAGGACTAAGATTGAAGAAGCGTTCATTACTTTCTGTTACATTAGCTTCAGTTCTCGGATTCGGTGGCTTATTTGCATATCAATCCGATGCTTTTGCTTCGAAGCTTACCAATTTGCAGGATCAACAAAACGAAGTACAAAATAAAAAGTCAAATGTTGAATCTAATATTCAACAAAAATCAAATAAAATTAATGAGATAAAAGGAAAACAAACGAACTTGGAAAGCGAATTGGCGAAATTAGATGTCAATATCGCAGATACGGATGAAAAAATACAAGAAAAACAACAGCAAATTAACGAAGCTAAAAATGTCATCGATAAGCTTCAAAAAGAGATAGATGAACTAAAAAAACGTATTGAAGAAAGAAATGTGCTATTAGATAAAAGAGCCCGCTCTATGCAAACAAATGGCGGAACATCTGTTAACTTCATAGATGTTGTTTTAGGTGCGGATAGTATTGCTGATTTAATTGATCGAGTTTCAGCTGTTACTACAATCGTTAATGCTGATAAACAAATTATTGAAGAGCAAAAAAGAGATCAAGCAGAATTAGAGAAAAAGCAAGCTGAGGTTCAACAGAAACTAAATAATCTTCAAGAATTACAGAAAAAATTACAGGCAATGAAGGCTGAATTGAATCAGCAAAAGGCAAGAAAAAACACGATTTTAAAAGAGCTTGGCAAGCAAAAGAAAAAACTGGAACATGATAAATTATCACTAGAAGAACAAAAAGCGATTTTATCAGCTCAAAAATCTTCTATTGAAAAAGCTATTCAGTTAGAAAAAAATCGAATTGCTGAAGAACAACGTGCTGCAGCTGAACGTGCTAGACAACAACAGTTAAAACAACAGCAGCAACAACAGCAACAACAGCAACAACAGCAACAGCAGCAAAAAAGCTCTAATCCTGGTGGAAGCAGCGGTGGAGGTACATCAGCACCACCACCAGTAACATCTGGTACTTTTATGCGTCCAGCTCAAGGATATGTATCTTCAGAATTTGGATATCGTTCTTTTGATAATGGAATGCACTACGGTCTAGATATTGCTAAAGGAGGAACCGTTCCGATTGTTGCCGCTGGCGATGGTGTGGTTGCGCGTTCATACTTTTCATCCAGCTATGGGAACGCCGTTTTCATTACACACTCTGTAAACGGCAAAATTTATACAACCGTTTATGCTCATATGAGATCTCGTTTAGTTGGAGAAGGGTCTGTAGTGAGAAAAGGACAAGTAATTGGATATATGGGTGAAACAGGGGAAGCATTTGGACAGCATTTACATTTTGAATTTTATATTGGTTCATGGACCGCCTCCCATTCTAATGCAGTAAACCCACGCAACTATATAAACTTTTAATCTAGTAATTTGAAAATCTACAAAAAGAAAGAACGTTCGTATTTAAACGAACGTTCTTTTTTACTGATATTAATAGCTCTCTTCTCCAGCTTTCAAATCTATTTTATTATCATCTGTAGCAGCTTGAGTTTTAGAAGCCTTTAACGTATAAAATAAACCGCTAAATATTAATATAATACCGAGCCACTGTAACCAATCAGGTCGGAACTTAGTAATGAAGATATCTAATATAATGGCAACTGCTGGATCAACAAATATCATAAATGAAACAACGTTTGTTGGTAAAAAGCGAATACTATTAAAAAATAAAAGATAGACGACTCCTGTGTGGATAATCCCAGTTAAAATAGAATAAACCCACTCTGATATTTGGAGACCTGTATAAGCTGAGTAATGAACAAAAGGAACCAATAATATAATCCCGATAACCATTTGTAGAAAGGTTGTAGCATATACACTTGTCTTTGTAATACTTTTGCCTAATATCATTGTTGCTGCGTAAAAAAATGCTGCAACAATACCATAGATGATTCCTTCCCATTCAACGGAGTGGGATTGAAACCCATCTGTCCCCATAATAAAAATGGTTCCGATAAAGCAAAGAGTGATGGCAATAATGGAGACAAAGGTTAATTTTTCTCTAAAGATAATACTACCTAGAATAAGTACAATCATCGGTGCTAGGTGATAGAGTGAAATGGCAATCGTAACTGAGATAACTTCAAAGGATTTAAATAGAAAAATCCAGTTTAATAAATTGGCAATTCCACATAGTCCAATAATGATTGTTTCTTTTAAGCTCCAATGTTCTTTTTTTAAATGTCCTGTTACAATCCAGGCGATAAATAAGAAAATGGCAGCACAAATGCAACGAATGAATACCAATTCCATTGCAGGCAATCCAGTGAGACCGGAAAAGAAGCCTACCGAACCAAATATCATCATAGCTGTTATAAGTTGAAATAGAGCGTTCTTATTCATTTTTCATTTCTCCTTTCGTGTTTACTGGTTTGATAAGACTTGATAATTATTCAGGCATAATATTTTTTATCTCAGTGTAACTTTCATTAACCTAATTTTTGGTCAATTCCTAATCATTCGATAATTGATTATAGTTCGAGATAAGGTTCCTTTCATTCCAGCACTTATAATTTATCTATAAATACTACCATATCATCCATTTCCATTCCATTTTATTTTATAATTGTCCTCAAAACCTATTAGCAGAAGGAATGTGTATAAATGACCCCTTTTTTGAAAATATTAATGGAGTATTAAGTCTAGCATTTATTCTGAACTTCATCTATACAAACATAAATGCTTCCAAAATATTAGTAGATGTACCATATATGAAATATATGGTATGATACTATGGAGTTACTGTATAAAGAAATAAGGTATCTTGTTAAAGGAGTTCAGGATGACAATTCTATCGATTTTATTGGCATTTTTTTTCATTTTAAACTTTATTTTATCAGGTGTCGTCATATTTCTAGAGCGGAGAAACATTGGAGCTACTTGGGCATGGCTGTTAGTTTTGCTATTTATTCCGGTTGCAGGGTTTATTATTTATTTAATTTTTGGTCAAAATCTAAGTAGAAGAAGAATCTTTTATTGGAAAGATCAGGAGAAAATAGGAATAAAAGAAATTTCAAATCGTCAAATCAATTTATTAAGAAATAATACATTTCCTTTTCATGATGAAAGAACGGTTCAGTATAAAGAGCTTGTATATATGCTCCTAGTTAATGACGATGCAGTAATGTCACATGATAATGATGTTGAAATTTTTATTGATGGAGATGATAAGTTTCAATCATTGTTTAAGGATATAAAGAAAGCAAAAAATCATATTCATTTACTATATTACATTGTTCGAAATGATTTATTAGGGAAAAAGCTTGTGGAGCTGCTGACTGAAAAAGCAAAAGAAGGGGTAAAGGTCCGTTTTCTTTATGATGATATGGGTTCGCGTAAGCTTCCAAGAAAATTCTTTAAGGAACTTGTAGAAGCTGGTGGAGAGGTAGCTGCTTTTTTCCCTGCAAAAATTCCTATGCTAAATTTACGAGTCAATTTCCGAAATCATCGTAAATTAGCAATCATTGATGGTGAGATCGGCTACATCGGCGGTTTTAATATCGGCGACGAATATCTTGGCTTAGATAAAAAGTTTGGCTATTGGCGTGACACGCATTTGAAAATTACAGGGAAAGCGGTATATGCAATGCAAACCCGCTTTGTTTTGGATTGGAACCAGGCATCCTCAAAGGAAATTCGTTATGAGGAAAGATACTTCCCTGAGATTCAATCGGTCGGCTACACAGACGTACAAATTGTTTCTAGCGGTCCTGATTCTGAGTGGGAGCAAATTAAAAACGGTTATATTAAAATGATTAACTCTGCTAAAAAGTATATTTATATGCAAACACCTTATTTTATCCCAGATGATAGTTTATTAAATGCATTGAAATTAGCAGTTTTATCAGGCGTAGACGTCAGGCTAATGATTCCTAATAAGCCTGATCATATGTTTGTTTACTGGGCAACCTATTCGAATGTTGGCGACCTCTTAAAAACGGGCGCTCGCGTTTATGTTTATGAGAATGGATTTATCCATGCGAAAATGCTTATCGTCGATGGAAAAATTGCAACCGTTGGAACAGCAAACATTGACAATCGAAGCTTCCGATTAAATTTCGAAGTCAATGCTTTTTTGTATAGTCATCATCTATCAAAAAAACTTGAAAATATTTATAAAGATGACATGGAAAAATCAAAAGAGCTTACACTAGAAGCTTATCTTCAAAGACCAAGATCTATACGCTTTAAGGAATCTGTTTCAAGACTCCTATCCCCAATTTTATAAGCAAGCCCTGTGACAGGAGAAAAATCTCCTGTCACTTTTTTTTGACAAAATAATTCGTAAGGCGTACAATTTTTAATATTTAAAAAATTAGATTGAGGTGTTTACAAGGTGAGTCAAACATTTGAAACGAAAATTGTACATAGTTCATTGCAAGAAACGAATAAAATACGAAGTAAAACAACTCCGATTTATCAGACTTCAGCGTTTACATTTGATACTTTAGAAGATCTCGAGGGCTTTTATCACGGAGAAACACCCTATTTATATTCAAGGTCAGGAAATCCAAACACAGATGAATTAGGTCAAATGGTAGCTGAACTAGAAGAAGCGCCAGCAGGTGTTGCGACTTCATCTGGATTGTCAGCGATCCTTACTGGCATTTTGTCGGTGGTATCAGTGGGGGAACACATTGTGGCAGCTGATGATATTTACGGCGGCACCTATCACATGCTTAAAGAAGAATTAAAGGAATTGGGAATTGAAACAACGTTTGTATCCTTTGCTGATTCTCAAGCGATACAAGGAGCGATTCAGGACAATACGAAGCTCTTATACTCTGAAACTGTGACAAATCCATTTTTACGTGTTGAAAATATTGATGAGTTGGTTAATATTAGGAAAAAATATCATTTAAATACGATGGTCGATAATACCTTTGCTACTCCATATTTATTGAAGCCATTTGAAAAAGGAATTGATATAGTAGCCCATAGTGCAACGAAATACCTAGGAGGACATAGCGATGTGACCGCAGGAGTTATTGTTGGTCGAGAAGATTTAATGGTGAAAGCTCGACAAAAAGTAGTCAATCTCGGCAGCAATTTGAGCTCCTTTGAGGCATGGTTAACCTGTCGCGGGATTAAAACACTTGCACTACGAATGGAACGACAAGTAAAGAATGCTCAACAATTAGCAGAAACATTAAAGAATAACATTAATGTTAAAGCTGTTTATTATCCTATTACTCTCTCAGAAAAAGGAAATGGAGCAATCGTCACAATTGAATTACAGCCAGAATGTAATATCCATCGCTTTTTTTCATCTTTAGGATGGATCAAAATCGTGCCTACTTTAGCAGGTGTTGAAACAACGGTCTCATATCCGTTAGGAACATCACACCGAGCTTTATCAGAGGAAGAACAACAAAATATAGGCATAAATAAACAGGTTGTTCGTATATCTGTAGGAATTGAAGCATCAGCCGATATAATTAATCAGTTTGAAGCTGCGATTAAAGGATCGATTAGTTGATTTGTAAAAGTGACCAGCATCTTAAGCAAAGTGCCCGGATCAATGATAAAAGTGACCAAAATTTAAGGAAAAGTGCCCGAACCAAATAAGAAAGTGCCCAAACCAAGGCGAAGTGCCTGAATCAAATAAGAAAGTGTCCATCATCAAAGGAAAAGTGCCCGAACCAAATAAGAAAGTGCCCAACATCAAAGGAAAAGTGCCCGAACCAATGATAAAAGTGTCCAAACTAAAGGAAAGGTGCCCGACCCATATAAAAACCACCTAATTTCCAAAATAAAAAAATATTTTTTCAAAAAAAGGTTGACGAAGTATTTTACCTTCTCTATAATGCAAAACAAGAGCAATTTAAAATTTTCTAAAAATATAATAAAACACTCTTATCGAGAGCGGCGGAGGGACTAGGCCCTTTGAAGCCCGGCAACCTTCAAGCAATTTGCTTGAAAAGGTGCTAATTCCTACAGATCATCATGATCTGAAAGATAAGGGGAGGAACTTGATGTATGAGCCCTCTTCTTATGAAGAGGGTTTTTAATTTTTTATTTAAAAATTCTATCGAGGAGGAATTCAAATGACAAAAAATACTTTTCAGCCTGAAACATTATTACTGCATGGAGGACAAGAGCCAGATCCAACCACAGGTTCACGTGCTGTTCCCATTTATAAAACGACTTCTTATGCTTTTAAGGATACTGACCATGCCCAAGGATTATTTGCATTAGAACAGCAAGGATATATTTATACTAGAATTGGAAATCCAACAATTGATGTACTTGAACAACGAATCGCTCTTTTAGAAGGTGGAACCGCTGCAGTAGCGTTATCTTCAGGAATGGCAGCCATTGCTTTTTCAATTTTAAATATTGCAAGAGCGGGAGATGAAATTGTAGCTGCAGGGAATTTGTATGGTGGTACGTTTAACCTATTTGCAAATACTCTTCCTCGATATGGAATTAATGTGAAATTTATTGATGCAACAGATCCAGAAAACTTTAGAGCGGCAATTACTCCAAAGACAAAAGCCTTATTTGCAGAAATTATCGGAAACCCAAGTCTTCACGTATTAGATGTAGAGGAAGTTGCCAAGGTCGCACATGAAAATGGCATTCCACTTATCGTCGATAATACGTTTGGGACACCGTATTTATCAAATCCTATTAAGTGGGGAGCGGATATTGTTGTTCATTCTGCAACGAAATGGATTGGAGGACATGGAACTACAATTGGTGGAGTAGTTGTGGACGGTGGCCAGTTTGACTGGAATAGTGATAAATTTCCAGACTTTAAAGAGCCAGACGTAAGCTACCATGGACTTCGATATGGGATTGATGTTCCTCAAGCAGCTTTTGCTACGAAATTACGTGTTCAAATTTTACGTGATTTTGGTGCGAGTCTAAGCCCTGACAGTGCTTTCTTATTATTGCAAGGGTTGGAAACTTTGCATTTACGTGTACCGAAGCATAATGAAAATGCACTTAAAGTAGCCGAGTTTTTACAAAATCATCCTGCGGTTGCATGGGTTAACCACCCAGGATTAGAAGAGCATCCATCCCATGAACGTGCCATTAAATATTTAAAAGGTGGATATGGGTCCATCGTTAATTTTGGAATAAAAGGTGGAAGAGAAGCGGGCAGAAAAGTAATCGACAATATTCAATTATGGTCTCATGTAGCAAATGTTGGTGATGCGAAGTCATTAATCATACATCCTGCCTCAACAACACATCAGCAGTTAAGTGCAGAAGAGTTGAAAGTAACAGGTGTAACCGAAGAATTAATTCGTTTATCTGTTGGTTTGGAAGCAGTCGAGGATATAACGGCAGATCTAGATCAAGCAATAATTAAAGCAACTGGTGTAACAGTATAAATTACCCTTTTAAAAGAGATGTTCGGAGGATAACAAATGACAGTTATTAAAGCAGCCTTATTAGGTTTTGGAACGGTGGGAGAGGGCGTCTACACTGCAATTCAAACACACCAATCCCATTTAAAAAAAATTCTAGGAGCAGAGGTGGAGATTGTTGCCATCTTAATTCGTGATAAGAATAAAGAAAGATTGGTTGACTCGAAAATACGAGTAACAACTGATTTTCAAGAAATCATTAACATTCCTGATTTACATGTTATTTTTGAAGCGATTGTTGGTGAAGAGCCAGGACATACGTATTTACAGCAGGCAATAGATAAAGGGATTCATGTAATTACAGCCAATAAAGTGATGTTCTCTAAGCATGGAGAACAACTGATTGAAAGATCTCAAAAGGAAAATGTAAAAATTGGCTTTGAGGCAACAACTGCTGGTGGGGTACCAATCATTCGTACGATTCAGCAGTTACTACAAGTAAATCAAATTAAGAAAATTCAAGGCATATTGAATGGGACATCAAACTTTATACTAACAGAAATGAGAAATCGAAAGCTCTGCTTTGAGGATGCCCTTGAGCTTGCTCAGGAAAAGGGATACGCTGAGGCTGACCCAACAAATGATATAAGTGGAAAGGACGCCTTCTGCAAGTTAATGATACTGAGCCAATTAGTTTTTGGAGAACAGCCGAATTGGAATGAAGTTGAAATTGAAGGGATTACATCTATTACACAGGAGCAGATTGCTGAAGCGGAAAAGAGAGGACAAAGGTTTAAGCATATCGCAGAAATTACTAGAGTGGGAAATGCAATTAAAGCTTCTATCCAACCTATTATAGTTGACACTGATCACTCCCTTTATCCTATAGAAGGAGTAGATAATGCGATTGCAATTGAAGCTAGCTTAGTTGGAAAAATTACATTGCAAGGACCTGGTGCTGGAAAATTGCCAACAGCTAGTGCGATGATTGAAGACTTTGTTTATATTTTTCAGCAGGCACCAATCCAAGAAAAAATATTAGAATATCAAAGCCTCTAACGATGTTGGAGGTTTATGTTTTAATAAATGTATGACAAAAAGAGCATACAAAAATGTATGCTCAATTACTGTTTAGTGTACTCCATTTGTTTAATGAGTGACAACAATCGGGATATTTCTAATAATAAAATCGTGAAGCATACCCAAACGCCACCAAACGTATAACCGGCAGCAAAATCACTCGGTGTGTGAATACCTAAGAAGATTTCACTTACGGCGATCGCTAATAAAATAAAAATTGTAATCATGAAAGTCAGGATATTAACAAAGGTATTTTTACTATGACGAATGATCACATACATAAAGAATGAAAAAATGATTGAAGAGCCTAATGCTTGCTCATTAGGAAAGGCTTGGCTGAATATAGCATTTCCAGCAGTAATATAATTAAACAGCATGTTTAAGCCTTTTCCAAGAAAAACAGCTCCAAGTAATACAAGTAAAAAATACTGTAATTCCATCCTTTTATTTTCTGCTCTTGCTAATATCCAAACAATTGTGATCGCACTTACTGTCAGTAGAACTCTCCGATCTGAAATTGTATTAAAGGCAGTCATTACTTCTTTAGATGTATCATGGAAGGTATACATAATAATAGTTTTAGTAATCGTATTAAATTGCCCAAATTCATTAGCGATAAAGTCTTGAATCATTCCAACCATTAAACAGAAAAGCGTGATAAAAGCGACTAGAATACCGAATATTATCAGCTTTGTTTTCAAAAAGCTATTAAATCGTTTGAGTGTATTTTCGATTAATAGCATCATATTTTCTTTTATTTTTTGTCTATTCGTTTTTATTAAATAGTAGATTAGGTAGATCGTTCCTAGTCCAATACAGGCAAAGATAATATAAATCTTTGATTGTTCATGAAAGAGTTCCCATTTTGGGCCGAAAATTTTTCCTAGGCTAATAAATGTTCCTACCCATAGAAATACGCCGATATAGGCGAAAAGGGCATAGGATTTAAAGGAAATACGAGTAATCCCTGAAAACAAACTCGTTAGATGACGAACACCTGGAATAAAATAGGAAAACAATAATAATCCCTTACCATACTTTGCATTCCATTTAGCCACTTTTTCAATTTTTTCTGGTCCCATATGAAATTTGCTTCCATATTTATAGAAAAATGGAGTTCCAAGTTTATATCCGATGAAGTAGGAGATGCTTACTCCTATTACGCCACCTAGTCCACCAAAAATAATTGTTAAATATAAGTTTAATTTTTCTTGATATACAAGAAAGCCAACATAGCTCATTAATATTTCATTAGGAATGGGAACGATGATCAATTCCAGCATGAGTGAAAAAAATAATACGATATAGCCATGCTGATTTATTAAATGATATAGCCAATCCAAAATGAATTCCTCCTCAAATGTTTACCCTCTATTTCATTGACTCTTTTTTAAAAATAAAAGTTTCATTTTTATTATAAGCAAAAAACGATAGAAATATGGAAAATAATAATGGATAACCTCAAACTAAGAGAAAGTGATTTTATCAAACAAACTTTCTTTTTTAGTAGACAATCATCATAACTCGTCCTTTTAAAACATATATTGAAATATTAACAGCAATGAATAACCTAATTGATTAGGGGGATTCGGATGAAACGAAAATGGACGGCAATGGTGATTTCAGGTGCATTACTAACTGGAGCTGGTGGTACATATGCTGGTATGAAGTGGTTGGTGCCAGAAGATGTTCAAATAAAAGAGCAATCAAATGTAAGTGGTGAGCTAGATTATTCAAAAAGTAAAGGTAATTCTCTTCCGGATTTAGCGAAAATTGCTCGAGCGTATGATTTGATCAAAGGAGCATATGTAGAAAAAGTGGATGAGAAAAAGCTTGTTGAAGGTGCAATACAGGGGATGGTTAGTACTTTAAAGGATCCGTATTCTGTTTACATGGATGCAAAAACAGCATCTCAATTTAATGAACAGCTTGAATCGACATTTGAGGGAATTGGGGCGGAGGTGGCGGTAAAGGACGGAAAAATAGTCATCGTTGCTCCTTATAAGAATTCTCCAGCTGAAAAAGCGGGACTTAAGCCGAATGACGAAATTGTAAAAATAGATGGCGAAAGTGTAAAGGGACTAGATTTATACCAGGCCACTTCAAAGATAAGAGGGAAGAAAGGTACAACTGTTACACTTGGAATAAAGCGAGAAGGAGTAACAAATTCCTTAGAATTTATTGTGAAGCGCGATGAAATTCCGATGGAAACGGTATTTGCTAGCATGAAGCAGGAAGGAACACAAACCATTGGATATATTGAAATTACTCAGTTTTCACAAAATACAGCAGATGATTTTAAGGCAGAACTAAATAAGCTAGAGCAGCAAAAGATGGATGGATTGATCATTGATGTAAGAGGAAATCCAGGTGGGCTCTTATTAAGTGTCGAACAAATATTAAATGTTCTTGTAACCAATCAAAAGCCATATGTTCAAATTCAGCAACGAAATGGAGAGAAGCTTCCATACTACTCTAAACTGAAACAAAGCAAGCCGTATTCAATTGCAGTTCTTGTGGATAGAGGAAGTGCTTCTGCCTCAGAAATTCTTGCAGGTGCATTAAAAGAAGTTGAAGGCTATACATTAATTGGTGAAAAAACATTTGGTAAAGGAACTGTCCAACAAGCTGTTCCGATGGGGGATGGAAGCTCTATTAAATTGACAATGTTTAAGTGGCTCACTCCAAATGGAAATTGGATACATCATAAAGGAATTGAACCAAATATTGAAATTAAACAGCCTGAATTTTTTAATATACATCCACTTGAAGTAGAGAGGACCATTACACAAGATACAAATAATGAAAAAGTGAAGATTGCCCAACAAATGCTAGATGGCTTAGGATATGGACCAGGGAGAAAGGATGGTTATTTCGATCAACAAACAGAAGTGGCTGTAAAAGCGTTCCAAAATCAATCTCATTTACCTGTTACAGGAGATATTGATTCGAAAACCGCTCAATCATTAGAAGAGCAAATAACTTCAGCAATAAAAGATGAAAAAAATGATCTCCAGCTGCAAGTAGCTTTAAAATACTTTAAAAAATAAATGGTTAGGAACAGATTTTTATATCTGTTCCTAATTTTATGCCTTCTACTAATAGGTTTTATTCAAACAATCTGCTAAAATAATACTAATAGATTTTGGTGGTGAATATAATTGGCTCATGATTGGATTATTGAAGCATTATTGGGGATTGGTAAGTTCTTTTTGCATCCTATTTTATACTATTCTATTATTCTTGCGGTTATTGCGGGATTCGTAAGGGTAAAGAAAGAACGTAACTTCTTTCATATTCGCGTTTTTGATCCGTTACAGGAATTGCGATACCTCTTACCAGCAGGATTATTGATAGGATTAGTTTTATCATTGGCTACAGTTGGCAGTGGATTTATGATAACGTACTCCATGATTGCCGTCCTTGCAATTATTGCTATCGTATTAACGCTGGTAGGAAATTTTCGGTTATTATCACCTGCATTTACAATAGGGCTTTCCTTTATCTTGTTATATGCAGCGAAACTTATGCATTGGAATATTCCTATTCTCTCAGAATCTCCATCAGAAAATAGCTTGAATGGTTTTCTTGTATTAGGTGGATTTCTACTAATTGTTGAAGGAATACAGATGATTCGAAATGGTGCGAAGAAATTTTCTCCTATTTTGCGAAATAGCCGACGCGGTTTAACAATAGGAGCACTTCAAGTAAAAAGGATATGGTTAATTCCAATCTTTTGCTTTCTCCCATCAGGTGCCTTGACGACTCCGTTTGAATGGTGGCCAACCTTTGATTTTGGAGGAACCTCCTATTCACTTATTCTTGTTCCATTTGTAATTGGATTTCAGCAGCAAATTCAAAGTACATTGCCGCAATTAGCTGTGAAGCGAAATGGGGTACAAGTAATTTGGTTAGGTGTTTTTGTTTCTATAGCAGCGTTAGTAGGGATGTGGCTGCAAGTGTTCTCTTTCGTAGCCGTTCTCATTGCAGTATTAGGTAGAAGTTGGATTTCTTTGAGACACCGAATAAGGGAAAATTCATCGTCCTATCATTTTACCCCACAAAAAAATGGACTAATGATCTTATCAGTTATTCCTCATAGTCCTGCAGAGAAGTTGGGCTTGCAAACGGGAGAAATTATTCATAAATGCAACGGACAAGTTACTTTAAACAAAAATGAATTTTACAAAGCACTTCAAAAAAACCGTGCCTATTGT
The DNA here is from genome assembly GCA_018333075.1 of Heyndrickxia sporothermodurans. Lineage (GTDB taxonomy): Bacteria > Bacillota > Bacilli > Bacillales > Bacillaceae_C > Heyndrickxia > Heyndrickxia sporothermodurans_A. The sequence continues at coordinate 324,427 of BORH01000004.1, forward strand.
AAATTAGAAGTTCTCAATTTTGATGGTGAAGTACGTTTTGTACAAGGGGCATTATTTGAAGGGGATCATCATGAATTGGGTATACTTACGGTTGAAGAGAAGAAGTGGGATAATAATGAAGCATCGTAAAGAACTAAATAGTATCTGGAACCTCCATATGTAAAGTATGGAGGTTTTTTTATCATTTTTGTAACAATTACTTAGAAAAGATAGATCAATCGATAGTTTAATTTATAGTAAACTCAAAAATATTTAGGGGGAAATTTAAAGAATATGAGAAAAAAATATTTTTTATACGTTGTATAGAGTGTAAAAGCTTTTACAAAAAATAAGGGGATTTTTTTATGAAATCAAATGATAAAAATTTTATTCAACGCTTAAAGAGGCAAAAAGAAGATGCTTTAGAATTTATTGTTGTTAAGTATTTTCCATTAGTGAAAGGAGTTACCTATAAAGTTCTTTCTCCTCTTCAAAATAATGATGGTCTGATAGAGGAGTGTGTGAATGATATTTTTCTTTCCATTTGGAACCATTCAAAAAAGTTTAAAGGGGATTCAATGGATTTTAAGAATTGGATTTATGGTGTTGCAAAGTTTAAAGCGATTGATTATTACCGAAGGGCTGTTAAAAAAGTAGATTTTCCATCGGACCATCTAGAGGGATTGGTAGAAAAGTCAGCTGAAGAGGAATTGATTCTGATGGAAAATCGATTGGAATTAGTAGAATTAATTAATCACTTGGATCCTTTAGATCAACAAATATTTCTTATGAAATTTTTTCTGGGCTATAGCTCAGAAGATATTTCGATCAAATTTGGTATGACTAAAGCGTCAATATAATCGAATTTATAGAGGAAAAAAGAAGCTCCATAAAAAAGCTGTACATTTTACCTTAAGGGGAAGTTCAATATGAAAAATATTTATGAATTACTGAATGAGATTGATATAAATGAAATTGAAATAGAAGAAATGGAAGTAAGCGATTCGGAAACTGCAAAAATAAAAAAAGGACTGAAACAAAAGATAAGTAAAAATGCAAAAGCAAATAAGTGGAAAAGGAATGGGTTAATTGCTTCCGTTATTTTTGGATTGTCTTATGGCAACAGTGGGAATAACCTATCCTTCTTATGCAGGAAATATTCCCATTATAAAAGATATTTTTCGATTTTTTAATGATAAGGATAACGAGGATGTAGATAATGGGAAAACAGGACTATATGCAAATTATAAACAATACGCAAATGAAATAAATATAATGAGGGAAAGCGATGGAACGAAAATTACAATCGTAGATGCGATTTATGATGGAAAGACAGTAACGTTGACTTATTCGATTGAAAGTGATAAGGATTTAGGTCAATATCCAATTATGGATATGCCCCAAATAAAAAATGTACATGCTTTAACAGGCACTGACGGAGTAAAAAAAGTTGATAAACATAAATATATTGGTATGTTAACTGCTAGTAGTATGGAGGAACAGAAAAATGAAGCAATACATGTAAGATGGAAAATTGACAGGATTGAATCACCAGACATAAATAAAGAGATTAAAGGTAATTGGGACTTTAATTTTACTTTAAAAGCTACAGAAAGTAAGTTGAAACTCATTAATAAAAGTGTAGAGAATGGTGGAGTAAAAGTATCAATTGAAAAGTTATCTCTGTCGCCGATGTCATTCATAGTCTACTATAAGCAGGAGGTTTCAAAAAAGATAAGGGATAAATGGGGAGAAGTGCTTTTGGACTTGAAAATAAAGGATGACTTAGGAAATGAATACTCTGGACAAGGTAACGGAGGAAAAGGTTCAGGTTTAAATATGAACTTGAGTAAAACCTTTGGAATGATTAATCAAAAGGAAACCAAGCTAATTGTAACTCCTGTCATTATGAATGATGTAAATAAAAAGTTGTCACCAACAAATATAGTACTGAACGATATTGTGATTGATTTAAAAAAATAAAGGTGAAAAACTGGATCTAAAGAATGTTCAAAAGGTCCAGTTTTATTTTTTTTGATAGAATAGATTCGTGTTTCATAATCATGTAAATTCGTTAAAAGGGAATTTTAGAAGAGATATCGAATATTTCATTGTAGAAAATCATTAGAATGGGGATGAAAAATTGGAATATATAATAAAAATTAATTTGCCAATTGAAAATCATGAAGTACCGCAATTAAGAGAAGCCATTGGTTGGGGAAGACGTGATAAAGATTATCCAACTTTATTTGAACGCTGTAATTTTTGGGCGGGTGCTCGAGATGAAAATGATCAATTAATTGCATTCGGCTATGTTTGTGGAATGGGATTAGAACATGGATATTTGGAAGATATTATCGTTCATCCAGACTATCAAAAAAAAGGAATAGGGGTTCAGTTAGTAAACAAATTACTAGAGGAATCTAATCGATTTGGTCTAGGAATTATAACGGTAACCTTTGAACCTCAAAATTTAAACTTTTATAAAACCTGTGGATTTACTCCGTCAAACGGTGGTGTAATCTATACCAATTAAAAGTACTTTTTTTACTAGATGAGCCAATATGACATTATTATATTGTAATTCATTGATAAAAGAAAATTTGTAGTGGGAGCAAGTCTACATATGCAAAGTGGGTTTTTATACCAACTATTTTTTCAGAGAAATTCACATTATATCCCAATGGGCTGAAGGAATTACTTCTTACTGAGTTTTATTAAAGGAGAGATAGCGATGAGTGAGTGGAGAGAGCTATTACAGGATTCACAAGCTAGATGGGAAACCAATGCGGATTATTGGGATGATTATATGGGGGAAGAGAGTAACCAATTTCATCGAGAACTTATTCGGCCGTATACGGAAAAGCTTTTAAATATAGAAGAAGGTCAATCGATCTTAGATATTGCTTGTGGAAATGGGAACTTTTCTAGAAGACTTGCCGAGCTTGGAGCAAATGTGGTTGCTTTTGATTATAGTACACGGATGATTGAAAGGGCAAAATCTAGATCAGAAAGTTTTTTGGACCAAATTGAATATCAAGTTAAGGATGCAACCAAATACGAGTCGATATTGGAGCTTGGGGAGCAAAGATTTGATGGAGCTGTAGCAAATATGTCCTTAATGGATATAGCAGACATCACTCCGTTAATTAAAGCTCTAAATCAGTTATTGAAGAAAAATGGGGTATTTGTTTTTTCTATAACACACCCCTGTTTTCAAAATCCAGGTGTACGAACCATTAATGAAACAGAGGACTTTGATGGGGAGATCATAAATAGGAACAGTATTCAAATTTCAAACTATTTAACTCCTAATTCGTATAAAGCAATCGGGATAAAAGGACAACCTACTCCTCATTTTATGTTTCATCGTCCTTTGTCCTACTATTTAAATTCCTTTTTTGCAGAAGGCTTTATGTTAGATGGAATAGAAGAACCAAGCTTCAAGAAAGTAAAAGACAATCATAAATTTGATTGGTACGAGATTCCTGCTGTTGTTATTTTGCGCTTTAAAAAGCTATAGAAGAAAGGACTGACCTCAGCCCTTTCTTCTTCTTTATTTTTTTAACAACAAGTACATGAAATAAGGAGCACCTATTAAAGCAACCATTATGCCTGCTGGAATTCCATCGGGATCAGCGATGTTTCGTCCAATTGTATCTGCAAGTAATAAGAGCCATCCACCTATAAGAATAGAGATCGGAAGGAATAATTGATTTCTAGGTCCTACTAAGGATTTTGCGATATGTGGTGCCATTAATCCAATAAACGCTATTCCACCGGTTACTGAAACAGCAGAAGCTGCTAATGCAACGGCTGTTAAAAGAAGAATAATGCGTTCCTTTTCAATGGAAACACCTACTCCAATGGCAACAGGCTCACTTAATCCAAGAAGATTCAATCGATTCGCCTTATATAATGTGAAGGGCAGAAGGATGATGAGCCAGGGAATCATCGCCCAAATAAACGGCCAATCTGTCCCCCAAATGTTTCCTGCTAACCATTTTGCGATAAAATCCACTTTTTCACGTTCAGCAGACGATATGAGAACAATCATGATCCCTGAAAGTGCCATTGAGAAGCCGACCCCAATTAACACTAAACGAACGGGCTGAAGACCAACGCTTTTTTTGAAAGAAAGCATGTAGATGATGCAAGCGGTTAGTAAAGCACCTATAAAAGCAACCACTGGTATTAAGTAAACAAATGAACCTACATCGATTGGAAAATATAAAAAGAATATAGCTATGGCAACACCTGCTCCAGAGTTAATTCCAATAATACCTGGATCCGCTAAATCATTTCTGGTAATACCCTGTAATATTGCTCCTGATAAAGCCAGAGCCATCCCTGCTAGCAGAGTAATAATGATTCGTGGTAATCGTATCGAAAATAAAATAAAGTGATCTTTAAATGTTCCTTTACCTAGAATAGTTGGAATTAATTTATCAAATGAAACGGAAGAGTATCCCACACCCATTCCAATTACGATAGTTAAAAAAATTAGAACAAGTAAAAGACAAAAAAGTATCCGCTGTTTTCTCAGTAATGTCGGTTGAATCATGAGAATGCTTTGCCCCCTTTATGTACAATGATTAAGAAGAAAGGGAGGCCCATCATAGCAATAATTGCAGCAACAGGTGTTTCATAAGGTGCATGAATGATTCGACCAAATGTATCTGCCAAAAGCATAAATGTTGCACCGAAAATGGCAGACATAGGTAGTATAAAACGATAATCTGTACCTACAATTGCTCGGGCAATATGAGGAACCATTAACCCAATAAAAGCCATATTTCCAACAAGTGCTACTGATGCTCCAGTTAGTAAAATATTTATTATAAAGAGAATTCCTTTTACAAGTGTCGTCTTTTGTCCGAGCCCAACTGCAACTTCTTCGTTTAAGCTTAGAATGGTTAGCTGTCTAGAGAGGAGAAGTGCAACAAGAATCCCAAATACGATAAATGGAACAACGATTTGAAGCTGGCTCCAGGAAGTACCAATCAATCCCCCGGCTGTCCACATGGAAACATCTTTTGAGATTTTGAAAAGGATGGCAATACCTTCTGCAACTGCAGATAGAAAAGTAGAAACAGCTGCTCCTGCTAATACAATTCGGAGAGGAGAAAAGCCTCCCTTCTTCATTGCTCCTAATCCAAATACTAAAATTGCTCCGAAAGCAGCTCCAATAAAGCAGGCAATCATCATACCAATATAATTAACGGAAGGGATCAGTGCGATTGTAATAGCAAGAGCAGTATTTGCTCCGGCAGATAAACCAAGTAATCCTGGATCGGCAAGGGGATTACGCGTAATTCCTTGCATAATTGCTCCTGATACCGCAAGGGCAGCACCGACAAAAATACCTGCTACTTCACGAGGCAAACGAATTTCGCGAATAATAGATAACGTCTCACTCTTTGCATTAGAGGTAATGGCTTGCCATACATCGTTTAAGGATGTGTTTGCCGCACCAAATACCATAGCTATAATAAACATGACTATAAATACCAGTAGCCCTATAATAAGCTTATAGGTGAATGGAATCGAATGTTGATTTTTATTTTTCATTGGTCACTCATCTTTTCTTTTATAGATTAAAGGAAAGGGGCCGCCTATAGTCCCCCTTGCCACCTTAGTTTCCTAGAAAACTCTTAATAAAGAAATCTAATTGATAATCTAATGTTAGTGGATCATTAAAGTAAAATTCTTTCGCATTTACTTCAAAGAGATGGTTATTTTTTACAGCTGGAATATTTTTATACGTTTCAGTTTTTTGGAATGAAGTGTCTCCATCTGAATTTTTACTAAATATGACATAGTCACCTGAATATTGAGGAAGGACCTCTGCAGAAATTGCATAGTAGCCATCTTTAAGAGCCATTTTCTTTACCTTTTCAGGCATTTTCAAATGCATTGCCTGATAGAGGATTTCTGTTCCACGACCCCAGTTATCACCAAATACATAAAGCTGTTTATTAAAATTCTCAATGACTGAAACAGTTGCATTTTCGCCTATTTTTGCTTTAATATCCTTACCCGCATTATCGGCACGTTTTTTGAAATCATCTACCCATGCTTTTGCTTCTTTTTCTTTATTTAAAAGTTTTCCAATTTCTAATTGTTGTGTTAAATAATCAACCTTTCCATAAGTAAATGTAACAGTTGGAGCAATTTTCTTTAGTTTATCTACGTTTTTAATTGTGGAAAGCCCAATGATTAAATCTGGATTTAACTCAATAATTTTTTCAAGGTTCTCGTCGGAGACTGCTTGAACATTTTTTAATTTATCAGTAAATCGTGGGTTCATTTTAGACCATGAATCTACACCGACAAGTGGAACACCTAAAGCCATTACATTACCTGCAAAGGAAGAGAGGACTACGACACGATTAGGATTCGCTGGAACTTTGACCGGCCCATTTTCGGATTGATATGTAATTGTTCCTGATTTTTTTTCATCTTTCTTCGTACCATTAGCTTTATCTCCAGTGTTTGTTCCACAGCCACTAATGACTAGAGCAATTAATAATATAATTGGTATAAGTACTTTTTTCATTGTGATACTCCTTTAAGTAAGTTATATGTGAGACACATCGGTTTATTTGTTCGAGGATCGCGGCCAATTTCAGTATCAATTTGAAATACTTCCTTTAAAACATCGTGAGTAATTACCTCTTCACAGTTTCCAGCCTTTACAATTTCCCCATCTTTTAAGGCGATAATATAGTCAGCAAAGCGAGCTGCTTGGTTTAAATCATGAAGCACCATGACGATTGTACGTTCTTGTTCTAGATTCAGTTTTTGCAGAAGCTCAAGTACTTCTAGTTGATGGGCCATGTCTAAGTAAGTAGTTGGCTCATCTAAGAAAATTATTTCCGTTTCTTGTGCGAGCGCCATGGCTATCCAAACACGCTGTCTCTGCCCACCTGATAAGGCATCTACAGGGCGATACTTAAAATCCTGTGTTCCAGTTACTTCAAGTGCCCAATCGATCACCTCGATATCCTTTTTTGTTAAACGCCCAAACCCTTTTTGATAAGGGAAACGTCCATAAGAAACAAGCTCAGCAACCGTAAGTCCACTTGCACTTTCTGGTGTCTGTGGTAGAATTGCCATTTTTTTTGCAAGGAGCTTTGTGTTTTCCTTAGCAATGTTTTCTCCGTCTAAAATGACTGTTCCTGATTGATGAGAAATAATTCGAGTAATAGCTTTAAGTAATGTAGATTTCCCACAGCCATTTGACCCGATAATCGTTGTAATTTTTTTATCTGGGATTTTTACACTTAAGTCCTTTACAATTAGCCGATCCCCGTAACCTATGCTTAAGCCATCTGTATATAGGCGAACCATGATAAACCTCCATTAGATTAAATTCGAAACGAAAATGATAATCATTATCAATGTCATAGATTACTATAATTTGATATTTCATTGTTGTCAACTGTTTCTTTTAGGTAATGAATTATATCTTTCGAGTTTCAATTAAGAATAAAATATAAGTTTATTAGAATCGAAACAGGAGAGTAATATGGAAAGAAAAAATCCTTCCTTTTTTTGCTAACAATGTATGATTTTCTTATGTTTTTTCAAAAGGAGTATGATATATTGGTTTTGAGTTGGAGTTTTTTGCAAAGAGAGGAAGCCAATGATGAAATTATTAAGGGGATCATTAAGTTTTATCATTTTTTTAATAATAGCAACTTCCTTCTTACCAAGTCAGTCATTCGCACACGCATATATTGTAAAATCAAATCCTTCAGAGAATGAAGTATTAACCACATCACCAACCAAAATTACCATTCAATTTGATGAAGCAATTGAACAAAGATTTTATTCAATGAAAGTCACTGATCAGTCAGGAAAGAGAGTGGACCAAAAGGATGCTAAGATTAGCCAAGAGAATCAAGCAATCCTAGAAGAAACGCTTGAACCCGATTTACCGAATGGTACTTATTTAATTCAATGGAAGGTAGTTTCTAGTGATGGCCATCCTATTAATGGGACGATTCCGTTTCAAATTGGAAAAGACGCAAAGCATACGAAACAAGTAAAAGAAAGTACATCAGGTTATCTTCCCCAGACAGACATGATTAGTTTACGGGGGTTATTATACATAAGTTTTTCTCTTTTTCTAGGGCTTCTTTTTTTTACTTCTTTTATTGTAAAAAGTCCTAATCTTGAATCTCTTCGAAAAAGAACGAAATGGTTGTTAACAGGCTCATATATTGGGTTAGGAATAAGTATTTTACTAGGTTTACCATTGCAAATCCACATTGAAGCAGAAGTAGCCTGGAGCAAAGCGTTCGATCCCTCTTTCATTATGCAAATATTAGAATATACGACATTTGGATTAATTTGGATGATTCAAGTGATCCTATTCCTATTATTATCGATCACTTATTTTCTATATTCGTATCGTAAGGTGAAGAGGAAAAAGGTTTGGGAATTACTCTCAATCGTCCTTGTTTCAGGATTAATTCTTACTAAAGCTTTTATTGGTCACTCTGCCACTGGCCAAAACATATTGTTATCCATCACCATGGATTTCTTCCATTTAGGTGCAGCAGCTTTATGGTTAGGGAGCTTGATCGCATTAGTTTGTTTCCTAACTAATTATAAAGAAGAAAAAACATTTAAATGGGAAACGATTCGTAGATTTTCTGGTTGGAGTATCCTATTTGTTTCTATTCTGCTTTTGACAGGTATCTATGGAAGCTTGCTATATGTTCCTACCTGGAATGCACTATTTCATACTTCATATGGTCAGGTATTATTGGTAAAAGCAGCATTATTTATTGTCATGCTTGGGTTTGGAGCTGTCCATTTTTTGCGTGGGAAACGAAAAAAGGGAAGCTGGGGGGCTTCAATATGGCTGGAGTTTTTTATTGGGCTGGTTATATTGGTACTGGCAGCTATTCTTACTAATTTACCGACTGCCTTGGATGCACCAGGAGTGTTTAATCAAACGGCTAAAACGAAAGAGGGATATACAGTTTCATTAAAAATAGATCCAAATGTTGTTGGAACAAACTTGTTCACAGTTAAATTATTTGAAAATGGAAAGGAACTAACAAATATTGACCAAGTGACGATTACATTAACTTGTTTAGATATGGATATGGGGAAAACGACCATTCAATTATCAAAGGAGGATATGAGAAATAAGAAGCAAGCAGAAGGGGTTATAAGTATGGCTGGGCGCTGGAAGGCACATGTTCATGGGTTGACAGCATCCCTTGACGAGATAGATGCAGATTTTACCTTTATGACTGGAAATCAGTAATGGAAAGGGGTATATGATTTGAAGCGATTAATCATTTTTTGTATTTTTTGCAGTATGTTTATGACTGCATGTGGTGCAGCCAGAGTACCGATGTCAGCAATGAAGCAGCATGATATGGGATCAATGAAACCTGTAACTGGGGAAGCAACTTTGTCCGATTGGAAAGCGCCAAAGACACCTCAAGCGAATGAAGACATTCCTATTTCTATTATTATCAAAGATAAAAACAATAAATTAATAAAAGAATTCGAAACTGTAAATGAAAAGAAGCTGCACTTAGTTATTGTGAGCAAGGATCTTTCTTATTTTAGTCATATACATCCAATCTTAAAGGATAATGGTGAATTTGAGATTATGACGAAGTTTCCTAAAGGTGGAGACTATAAAATGATTGCGGAAATGACACCAAAGGGGGCTAGTGAATACAGTATTGAGGATCATTGGATTCATGTTGATGGGGAACAATCGAATGAACCGGCAATAGCTCCAGAGACAGAATTAACAAAAGTAATAGACGGAAAGAAAATCAAGCTTTCTTTTGATAACAAATTGAAGGCTAAGAAAAATATCAATATGACCTTTAGTCTATCGGATGCAAACACGAATAAACCTGTCACTAATATTGAGCCATATTTAGGCTCATCAGGTCATGCGGTTGCAATTGATAAAGATGTAGATCAATTTTTGCATATACACCCTTTATATTCGAAGGGAAAGGGACCGGATATTACCTTTATGACATATTTTCCTAAGGAGGGAATTTATCGAGTTTGGGGCCAATTTAATATCGATGGGCACATACTAACTGTACCTTTTACAATAAAAGTTTCATAGGTTGATAAAGAAGTAACATGGTCATTACCAAGCTTGTCGAGAAATAAATCCCCTTTCTCGACAAGCTTATTTACATTACTTGTTATAGGCTTTAATCGTTATAATTTGGATAGAAATACTCGTATGTTAACGTTTTTTCTTTTTTAGTTATTGTGACTATCTCATTTCCGTCCCTAGACACAAAAGAATGAGAACCTTTTTTTGTAGATTTTTTCTTCCAATTTCCCATCCCCTCAGTGATTTTTATTAAATATGAATTGTATGACTCAGAAGACACATTTTCCCAATGATATACTTCTTTATTTGCAGAAATAGAAATTGGTTGTAAGCCTACAGGATAAATCATTTTCCCATAACCGTGGGTAACATATAGCTGTGTATTATGGATATAAGGCTTAATTCCTTTGATCTGTAGCGTTGAAATGGCTGTGAAAATGTCAGCATGCTCTAGTTTAGGAGAATCGAATGAAAAATGAAGATATTTTCCTTCTTGTAATGTAATAAAAAAATGGTACCTTATAGCTACGTCCGGCATTTTTACATGCTCGATGTACATCAATGTCGGATAAGGAAAATGCTCAAGTTTTTTCTCCACAGATATTGATAAACTATGAATGAGAATTTTCATTTCTTCTTCAGTTACTTCATTAACAGTACCAACTTGCACAGAATTATTTTTTTGAAATAGAGCCAAGCCACCTTTCGATTTCTTATTATAGACATCATTTAATTTCCAAGTGAACTGAGGATAATCAATCGTCGATTCGTTTGTGGAATGCTGCACCTTACTTTCCTGCTGAAAGAATAACCAAACTCCCCCGCATATTAGAAAGAACAAACAAGTGGCTAATATACTTTTCCATTGGATAAATGGGCTATTGTAGGTTGAACTCTCAGATGAATCTTGTATCGATTCCCAAATCCTTAATTTTGTTACTTCTTTTTCCTTGCTTGTTGGTTTAAGTTGTTTCAGCAGTTTCCATTGCTTATCATAATGTTTGCTCAATATGTTCACCACCTTCGATCGCATTCCTTTTTCTAAGGGATTGCAGCGCTCTTGATAACGTTTTTCGAACTTTCGCCTCGGACCAGCCAAGAATTTGCGAAATCTCCTTAGTTGAACATTCCTCGATCTTTTTCAATATTATGACTAGGCGGTAATTAGGCTTTATTTTTTGAATAGCGGAATATAATTGACTGACACTTTCTTTGTTTTCAATGTACTGTTCGAGGTTAAAGGAAGATGATATCTCTCGATCAAATGAAATGAATCGGTATCTCTTTCGTTTGCGAATTTCGTCTAAGACTAGATGTTTCGCAATACTAAACAGCCATGTTTTGATGTTGGATCGGTGATTAAATCGATCATAGGCTGTGTATGCACGAACAAATGTATCATGAACAAAATCCTCACAGCACTGTTTATCGCCGAGCATAAAAAAAATAAATCGATACATGTCATCATAGTACAGCTCATACCACTCCATGACGAGTTGTTTCCTGCCATTATCCAAATCCATCCCCACCTACTTTCCTTCTTTCTAACTAATCAGTCGTATGAAACGCAAATATGTGACAAATATTATTTGAAATCTTAAGAATATTTTACTATTTAAATATTATGATTTGTATTTTAGAACTTATAATTTTTACACTAAAATCCATAGTAAAATAGAATTTTATTGCAGATTTGGTGCTTTATATAGCTGAGAAGTGGTATAGTAACTTCTTTTTTTTATTTGACTTCATTCTTATATTGGTGTATCATAAATCTCGAATTCGAGATATTTAAATCCGAAACATTTGGTGATGATTAAGAAATAAATTATACACAAAGGTAAAACCTATTTTCAGATAAGTGAATTTGAGTTATTTCATTAAAGGAGTGAAAAACATGTCAAACAAAACAGTAGGCGTTCATCATATAACAGCAATCGTTGGTCATCCTCAAGAAAATGTAGATTTTTACGCTGGGGTTTTAGGATTGCGCTTAGTAAAGAAAACCGTTAATTTCGATGATCCTGGAACATATCATTTTTATTTTGGTAATGAGGATGGAGAACCAGGGACCATTATTACTTTTTTTCCATGGCCAGGAGCAAGGCAAGGAATAATTGGTGATGGTCAAGTAGGGATCACCACTTATGCTATTCCTGAAGGATCAATGGGATTTTGGGAAAAGAGATTAGAAAGCTATAGTATCCCATTTACAAAAGCGGAACGATTTGGTGAACAGCTTTTAGCATTTAATGACCCACATGGCTTGCATTTAGAGCTAGTTGAAAGAGAAGCGGGGAACAACAATTCATGGAGCTTTAATGGGGTGACACCAGAAGTTGCAATTAAGGGATTTGGTGGTGCTGTATTATACTCGTCTCAGCCAAGTGAAACAGCAAAATTATTAGAAAAACTAGGACTTGAAAAAATCAATGAAGATGGAGAATATTCTCGATATCAATCAACAAGTGAGATTGGAAATATTGTTGATTTGAAATTATCTGTAGCAGGAAGAGGGACAATGGGAGTTGGAACTGTCCATCATATTGCCTGGAGGGCAAAAGATGATCAAGATCAATTGAATTGGCAAAAATATGTTCATGATTTAGGGTATGGTGTAACTCCTGTTCAAGATAGAAATTATTTTAACTCCATTTATTTTAGAGAGCATGGAGAAATACTTTTTGAAATCGCTACGGATCCTCCTGGATTTGCAATTGATGAAGAAAGAGAAAACCTTGGAAAAGACTTGAAGCTTCCTCCACAGTATGAACAATATCGTGAAAAGATAGAGGATATCGTGATTCCAATTGAAATAAGAGAATGTTAATAAGGACATTTCTAAAAGTTGTAATTGTCTAACAACCTTATTAAAATCTAGAGGAATAAGTGAGAATATACAGCTTAATTAAAATTGGAGGGATGTCCTTTGATAGCGATCGACCCATCAATGAATGAAGAAAGAGATAATTATAAGCTACTAATAGGTAGCATTATTCCGAGACCAATTGCTTTTGTTACAACCGTTTCTAAAGATGGAATTGTAAATGGTGCACCCTTTAGTTTTTTTAATATTGTTTCGTCACAGCCACCTATGATTTCATTAGCGATTCAGCGAAAATCTGGAATCCAAAAGGATACTGCACGAAACATTCTTGAAACGAAGGAATTTGTTGTTCATATTGTAGATGAAGAAAATGTTGAAATGGTCAATGAAACGGCTGCGAATCTTCCCTCATCACAAAGTGAAATTGAAGCCGCTAAGTTCACAGTTATACCAAGTACTAAAGTATCTGTACCTGGTGTTAAAGAAGCGAAAATACGTATGGAATGCAGGTTAGAGCATAGTCTACAACTTGGAGAAAACGATTCACCAGCTGCTGATTTTATTATAGGAAAAGTTGTTCAATTCCATATAGCTGATCATATTTATGAAGCTGGCAGAATTAATCAAAAGGGTTTAGGAGCGGTAAGTCGATTAGCTGGTAATGACTATACGAAAATCGGTGACACATTTGAATTGAAAAGACCAAAATAAGGGAGGAATTTTAGTAATGAAACATATTTTTCAAAAAGGAAACGATCCATCTAAACCAGTTTTCCTGCTATTACATGGAACAGGTGGAACAGAGACGGATCTGTTGCCATTAGCCGGAATGATAGATGAGGATGCTTCAATTTTAAGTGTACAAGGCAATGTACTAGAGAATGGTATGCCGCGTTTCTTTAAAAGATTGGCTGAAGGTGTATTTGATGAAGAGGATTTAATTTTTCGTACGAAAGAATTGTACGAGTTTCTAGATGAAGCTTCACAGAAATATCAGTTTGATCGTCAGAATATTATTGCGATCGGCTATTCTAATGGAGCTAATATAGCTGGTAGTTTATTATTTCATTATGAAGATTCTCTTAAAGCAGCGATTTTACATCACCCAATGGTTCCAAGAAGGGGAGTCCAATTACCAGATCTATCTGGAAAAAAAGTATTTATTGCTGCCGGAACGAATGATCCTATTTGTCCCCCAAGTGAATCAACTGATCTCCAATCATTATTAGAAAATGCCAAAGCAGAAGTGGAGCTGCACTGGGAAAATAGAGGTCATCAGCTGACGTATGATGAAGTAGAAGCAGCTGCTAAATGGTATAAAAATAATATATAACTTTATAAATTCAAGTAATGATTGAAAAAAGGGGAGGCATTCATATGAATGTACTTCCCTCTTTAACATATGTTAATCAAGCTGCTTTTCTAAATTTTTATCCACAATAAACACTTCAATTCTTTCTCCTGTTTTTGTACTAATATCACTATGACTAGATAATACTTTGCAATTTGTAAATTTTTCAACAATCGTTTCGAAATTTTGGCTATACATTTCCCTAAGTACCTGTCTCATCTGTTTGACTAGTTTTTTGCCATATTGATTGTTTACTAGGTGTTTTTCTTCTACTGTAAGCACACCTTTAAAGCGTGCAATCACCATGTCATGAACGATATACGTTTTCGTTTCTTGTGGTCCACGACCTATAAGTTCACGCTGGAGTTTAATAAATGCCTCGCTAATTTCCGCTTCCAATTTCTTTTTAGATGTAGCCATATCGACTACCTCCGTTTCTCTATATATTGGAAATAATATTACGTTTGAGAGAATCAAGTTGTCAATAGTAAATTTTGAAAATCTAAAAATATGTAAATTAAAGAGATACGAAGAGCATTATGTAGAAAATAAAGTGAAATAAAGTGAAAATAGCTAATTTTAATGAAATATCAGCTTATCCTGAGTTTTACATTTATCCATCGATGGAAGTAGAATAGTCGTCATAGCATAAATTATATATTTCGGCCTAATCTCAAAGTTGAGAGCGGAGGAACCAATTAATTGGGGTTAATTCTACAACCTGTAGAAGGGATGAGAGCTTCTCTTTCGCCATCCTACCCGTCAGCTAACTTCGTCGGCTAAAGCGAAGGAGGTCATAAGACCACCTTATCAAGGTGCTTTTTTTGTTATGCCTTTTACGTAATAAAAAAGGAAACTTGAACGATAAAGTAGGTCTTTTTGTTATGCCTATTTTTTGAAAAGGATACGTGGAAGACAGAATGCAAAGGAAGTTTCATTGCTTGCTGGGCATTAGGTAGACCATTGTGTACTATTTCTCAATCAGTTGAAAACAAGAAACGAAAGCAAAATGCATTCAGGTAGAATGTCTATTTTGTTAAATTTCTTGAAATCAGTGAAGGGGAGGGAGTATATTTTGGTCTATTTTTTGTTGTTAAAAATGTCTAGATAAAAAAATTATTGCTGATTGCTTTCTACTTTTTGAACTGCACTCAATTAGTAAAATTCACCTAAATAGAAGGGGAAACCAATGACTACGATAGCGATGATTTTTTTACTTGGAGGAAGCTTTTCTCTAATTTTACTTTTTATCTATTGGTGTGACCGAATCATTGAAGGAACGAAAGGAGCAGAAAAATGATAATCGTTTGTCTACTGACTTTGTTGGTTTTTAGTTATTTAATTTATGCTCTCGTTTATCCAGAAAAATTTTAATTAAGGGGATAGTGATATGGATTTACTGCAAATAAGTGTTGTCATTCTATTGCTTTTATTAATAGTAAAACCTTTAGGAACATATATGTATCATGTTTTTTCGAATGAAAGCAATAGAACAGATAAACCTTTTAGTTGGGTAGAGAGAGCAATTTACTTTATATGCGGTTTAAAGGTAAGAACACAAATGTCATGGAAAAAATATGCTCTCTCTTTAGTATTGACCAATATCGTATTTGTTGCAGTTGGTTTTCTTATTTTATTGATACAAGGCTATGTAGCATTGAATCCCAATGGGATTAAAAATATGGAACCGACTCTAGCCTTTAATACGATTATAAGCTTTATGACCAATACCAATTTACAGCATTATAGCGGGGAATCTGGTTTATCTTATTTTTCTCAAATGACCGTTATTATGATGATGATGTTTACGTCTGCAGCGACAGGAATTACGGTTGCTATTGCTTTTATCCGGGGCATTACCTCCAAAGGCTTAACCATTGGAAATTTCTTTGAAGACTTTACAAAAGCGATAATCAGAATTCTCTTGCCGATTTCGATTATTATGACAATCGTGTTTGTTGGATTAAAGGTACCACAAACATTTGAGGCAACGATAAAAGCAAAAACATTGGAGGGAGAAGTTCAAAATATTGCGATTGGACCAATTGCATCATTAGAAACAATTAAACATTTAGGAACCAATGGTGGAGGATATATGGGTGCCAATTCATCCCATCCATTTGAAAATCCATCGCCAATGACAAATGTATTAGAAATATTAATGATGTGGTGTATTCCAGCTTCGTTAACTTACACATATGGAAAATTTGCTAAAAAACAGAAGCAAGGGTGGGTTATCTTTAGCGCAATGTTTATCTTATTTATTGGATTTTTCGCATTAGAGTATTATTCGGAAAGTCAAGGAAATCCAGTATTGAATACTTTAGGGTTAAATTATGAACAAGGCAGTATGGAGGGGAAGGAAGTTCGATTTGGAATTGCCCAATCAACACTTTTTACTACCGTAACGACATCTGCTACGACTGGTACAGTGAATAATATGCATGATACCCTAACACCACTTGGTGGATTGGTTCCACTTGCATTAATGATGCTAAATTCAGTGTTTGGTGGAGATGGTGTTGGTTTAGTGAATATGCTTATGTATGCGATCATGGCAGTCTTTATTTGCGGGTTATTAGTTGGGAGAACACCACAGTTTTTAGGGAAAAAAATAGAAGCGAAGGAAATGAAATTAATTACTATAGCCCTGTTAGCCCACCCATTTATTATTCTTGTTCCTACAGCTGTTTCCTTTATTACGGAGTTAGGCAAAGGGGTGATATCCAATCCGGGATTACATGGTATTTCACAGGTTTTGTATGAATTTACTTCCTCAGCAGCAAATAATGGATCTGGATATGAAGGGTTAGGAGATAATACTCCTTTTTGGAATATATCTACAGGTATAGTCATGCTACTTGGTCGTTATATTTCAATCATTGCTTTATTAGGTGTAGCTGGATCATTGGTAAAAAAACAGTGGGTGCCAGAAACCATTGGAACATTTCGAACAGATAATAGCTTATTTACAGGGATTTTAATTGGAGTTGTTCTAATTGTTGGAGCACTTACATTTCTACCAGTACTAGCTTTAGGACCAATTGCAGAATATGTGACGATCCGTTAAGGGGTGTAAAAGATGTTAGAGATGAATAAAAATAAGTTAAATAAATCGATGATGGCACATGCCATAAAGGAGAGCTTGATAAAGCTAAATCCAGTTATTATGATGAAAAATCCCGTTATGTTTGTCGTTGAAGTAGGAACATTCATTGTACTGCTCATGCTGTGTTTCCCAGCTTATTTTCATATTCAAGATTCCTATATTTATAATTTGATTGTTTTTATCGTTTTGTTTTTTACCATTTTATTTGCTAATTTCGCAGAAGCACTTGCTGAAGGAAGAGGTAAAGCACAGGCAGATAGCTTAAAAAAGACGAAACAAGAAACAATGGCAAAATTACTTCAAAAAGATGAAACGATCAGAAAGGTATCATCTGTTTCTTTAAAGAAAGGAGACATTGTATTAGTGGAAGCGGGTGATTTTATACCTGGTGATGGTGAGATAATTGAGGGATTGGCTTCAATCGATGAGTCAGCGATTACTGGTGAATCCGCTCCAGTAATTAAAGAGGCGGGGGGAGATTTTAATTCCGTTACAGGTGGAACGAGAGTGATTAGTGATTGGATTATCGTCAAAATCCAAGCAGATCCTGGAGAGACTTTTTTAGATAAAATGATTTCACTTGTCGAAGGAGCACAAAGACAAAAAACGCCTAATGAAATCGCCTTAAATATTTTATTAATAACGTTGACGACGATTTTCCTTTTAGTTGTTGTAACTCTTTATCCAATTGCTCAATACGTTGGTGTCCAGTTATCTGTTTCTACATTGGTGGCATTACTCGTCTGCTTAATTCCAACGACAATTGGTGCATTATTATCAGCGATAGGTGTTGCTGGAATGGATCGTGTAACACGATTTAATGTGTTGGCGATGTCAGGTAAAGCGGTTGAAGTAGCAGGTGATATTAATACAATCATATTAGATAAAACAGGAACAATCACCTTTGGAAATCGTATGGCCAGTCATTTTGTTCCGGTTGGGGATGTACAGCTGAATGAAGTAGCCCAGATTGCAGGGATTAGTTCAATGAAGGACGACACTCCTGAAGGAAAATCGGTTATTCAACTCATGCGAAAATTATCCATTTCTCCATTGATGCAAGATTTGGAGGAATGTGAATGGATTGAGTTTAAAGCAGAAACAAGAATGAGCGGATTAAACTTGAAATCTGGAGGGAAAATTAGGAAAGGTGCAGTAGATGCAATTAAAAAATGGGTGGTTCAGCAAGGTGGGAATATTCCTATTGATTTAGATATGAAAAGTAATGAAATTGCTGAAAAAGGAGGGACACCATTAGCAGTAGCTAAGGATAATCAAATTTTGGGGCTAATTTATTTTAAGGACACAGTAAAACCAGGAATGAAAGATAGATTTGAAGAATTGAGGAAAATGGGAATTAAAACAATTATGTGTACGGGTGACAATCCGATAACAGCAGGTACAATAGCAAAAGAAGCCGGGGTAGATGAGTTTATTGCAGAATCAAAGCCAGAAGATAAAATTCGTGTAATTAAAGAAGAACAACGACAAGGAAAGCTAGTAGCAATGACAGGTGATGGAACAAATGATGCTCCTGCTCTTGCTCAAGCAGATGTTGGATTAGCGATGAATAGTGGAACAATTGCTGCGAAGGAAGCAGCCAATATGGTTGATCTTGATTCAGATCCTACGAAAATTATTGAGATCGTGTCTATTGGGAAGCAGTTACTTATGACAAGAGGAGCATTGACAACCTTCAGTATTGCTAATGATATTGCAAAATATTTTGCGATTATCCCTGCGATGTTTATGCTCGCTATTCCAAAAATGGATATGTTAAACATTATGAGATTGGAATCACCAGCATCCGCAATTCTTTCAGCACTAATTTTTAATGCGATCATCATTCCAATTTTGATTCCTTTAGCAATGAAAGGGGTCAAGTATGTGCCGATGAAGGCAAGTAAATTATTATCACGAAATCTCTTAATCTATGGGGGTGGTGGTGTGTTGACTCCATTTATTGGGATAAAAATGATTGACTTAGTATTAAGTTTTATTTGAGAAAAATTCACTTCATAAAGAAAGGGGCTTAAATTAAATGAAAATGATCCGTTTAGGTTTATTTTTTATTATATTGTGTGGGTTGGTTTACCCATTAGTAACAACGGGAGCAGCACAATTTATTTTTCCAAGGCAAGCCAATGGAAGTCTTATTTATGATCATGATAACAAGGTAATTGGCTCTGAATTGATAGGGCAAAGTTTTATATCCAACCAGTATTTTCACGGTAGAGTCTCTTCCATTGATAATGATGGTGCAGGGAGTGGGTCTAATAACTATGGACCATCCAATAAGGAGATGCTTAAGCGAGTGAAGGATTCTATTGAGAAGCTAAAAAAGGAAAACCCAGCCTTGAAAACGAAAGAGATTCCATTAGATTTAATTACTAATTCTGGCTCGGGCTTAGACCCAGAAATATCAATTGATGCAGCAATGCTGCAAATTCCTCGAATTTCTAAAGGGACGGGTATATCTGAAAGAAAGCTTAAACAATTAATCAATCAACAAAAGGAAGGTAGGTCTCTAGGAATTTTCGGCGAATCGAGAGTAAATGTTTTAAAGTTAAATTTAAAATTGAAGGATTTAGAAGGATAGAAACTGGCTGACCATTATTGGTCAGCTTCCTATCTATTAGAGGTGAAGAAAATGTTCTTAAGTGAAAATTTTCGCTTTAAAAGAAAAACACCTGAAGAGATTCTTCGCGAAATTGAGCAATTAAAAAAAGGTAAATTGAAACTATATATAGGATCAGCACCTGGTGTTGGGAAAACGTATCGAATGCTAGTAGAAGCTCATGAATTAAAGAAAGAAGGAATTGATGTTGTTATTGGGCTCATTGAGACACATAGTCGGAGACAAACTGCTGAACTTATACAAGATTTGGAGATCATCCCCCTAAAAGATATTTGTTATAAAGGAAGGGAATTTAAGGAATTGAACGTGGAGAAGATTTATGAAAGAAATCCTGATGTCGTTATTATTGATGAACTTGCCCATACAAATGTCCCTGGATCGGTCAATGAGAAACGATATAAAGATGTTCAGGACATTTTGGAGCGTGGTATCCATGTTATTTCTGCCGTAAATATTCAGCATTTGGAAAGCTTGCATGATATTGTCCAGCAGATGACAGGAGTTCAAGTGAGAGAGCGAATTCCAGATCATATCCTGAATATGGCATATGAAGTAATCTTAGTAGACGTAACTCCAGAAACCTTACAAAAGCGTTTAAAGGAAGGGAAAATTTACTCATCACATAAAATTGAGCAGGCGCTACAAAATTTTTTTACGAAAAGTAATTTATCTGCACTTAGGGAATTATCTTTACGAGAGGTAGCAGATGATATAGATGAGAAAGCGGAAAAAGAATATGGAGTTAAACCAGTTCCAAATGGTGCCACAGAAAGAATTTTAGTATGTATTCAAAATGATAAAAATGCTGAAAAGCTGATAAGAAGAGGATGGAGAATTGCCAGTCGACTGAAGGCTGACTTATTCATTTTACATGGATCTAATATAAAGGTTGAGGAGATGAATGAAGAGAAGCAGAAGAAAGTAAATGAATGGGTGAAGCTAGCAGGTCAATTTCATGCCCATTTTATACTAGAAAGTGTCGATAATAAAAAAATCGCCAAAGTGATTACCAATGTATCCAAAAAGCATCATATTACACAAATTGTTTTAGGGCAATCAGCTAAATCGCGTTTTGAAGAGCTAAGAAAGGGTTCAATTGTCAATGAAATCATGCGTCTAACAACAGGAATAGATATCCATATTGTTTCAGAATCCCAAGTTAATGAAGAGAAGAGGAGAACTTAATTGAATATCGCATTTTTTTTAATTCCCAAAAACGAGGTTGTCTCTATTAATGAAGAATCAACCATGCGACAAGCTTTAGAGAAAATGGAGTACCATCGTTTTACAGCAGTGCCCATTTTAAATCATGAAGGAAAGTATGTAGGAACATTAACAGAGGGGGACCTGCTATGGAAAATTAAGAATACTCCTCAGCTTAATTTTAAATCGACCAATAAGGTAGGGCTAAAAGAGATCCCCTTACATCGGAACAATGAATCTATTTCTATCAATGCAGAAATGGAAGATATTATTTCAAAGGCGATGGAACAAAACTTTGTACCTGTTATAGATGATCAGGAAATTTTTATTGGAATTATTAGGAGGAGAGAAATTATAGAGTATTGCGCTCAAACATTACTTAGCAAAAATTAAACAAGAAATCCCTTTCGAACTTCAGGAAAGGGATTCTATTTAGGATTACTTTTCTATTTATCTGAGTTAAAGTACCACCGAGGAAATTTGAATCCAAATTTATTGATGACTAAAGTGCTTGTCCATTTTTTAAATTCTTCTATTCATTAATAAATTCTTTAAAATTCGCAAGTCCTTTAATTTCTTTATTTTTTCCGATCACTATCATAATATCATGATCTTTAAAGATGTAATGCGGATCAGGTGCAATTTCCATTTCTTCGTTTTTATGTCGAATAGCAATAACATTTACATTATATCTCGCTCGAATATTTAAGTTGATTAAAGATTTTCCTACTATTTTAGAAGGGATGAGAATTTCCTCTATACTATATTCCTTTGATAGTTCAATGTAATCAATAATATTTGGTGACATTAATTTATGGGCAATTCGTAAAGCCATATCTCGTTCAGGATAAACCACTTCACTTGCTCCGACCTTTGATAATACAAGACCATGATGTTTGTTTAATGCTTTAGCAACAATATGTTTTACACCTAACTCGTGTAAGATCACGACAGTTAAAATACTTGCCTGCATATTATCTCCAATTGAAACAATTACCGTATCAAAGTTTCGAATTCCAACATTTTTTAAACTCGTTTCATCTGTCGAATCAGCTATAATCGCATGGCTGACAATATCCTGATGCTCGTCAATAATTTCCTCATTAATGTCAATACCAAGAACTTCATTATTTGCTTCATAGAGAGCACGAGCAATGGCAGAACCGAATCTTCCTAAACCAATGACTGCATATTGTTTTAACATAGATGAACTCTCTCACTTTCTAGTTGATAATTATTGAAGGCTCTTTTATTGATTCGAAAAACAACAGGGATTTTAGCCAATCATAATTCTACCTTTTGAATAACGATAAGGCTCCTTTGTTTGTCTATGTGCTAATGCAATAGCTATCGTTAAAGGACCTAGCCTTCCGATGAACATCGTTAAAGAAATGATCATTTTTCCAACTATGGTGAGCTTTGAGGTAAGTCCCATTGATAACCCTACTGTTCCAAAGGCAGATGTTGCTTCAAAAAGAATGGCTTGAAAATTGTTTTCCCGTTCCGTGATCGAAAGAATCATCGTGACAAGGATAACTACAAAAAAGCCAGTTAATGCAACGGTCAATGCCTTATAAATCACTGTAGGAACTAAACGCTGACGGAAGAATACAACATCTTCTCTTCCTTTTATTTGTGACCAGACAGCTCCTAGTAAGGTCACAAAAGTAGTCGTTTTAATCCCTCCACCTGTGGATCCTGGGGATGCTCCAATAAACATTAAAATAATGATTAAGAAAATGGTTGAGTCTGTCAGATCAGCAATGTTTATTGTATTTGCTCCATCAGTACGTGCTGCTACCGATTGAAAAAGGGAAGCGAGTATTTTTCCAGAACCTGATAAAGGCTGAAGTGTTTTTGGATTATGATATTCCAATAAGAAAATAAACAAGGTGCCAAAGAAAACTAGTGCGCCAGTTGTGCATAAAACGACTTTGCTATGTAATGAAAATTTACGCACAGATTTGTATTCAAGAAAATCATTGACAACAAAGAAGCCTATTCCTCCTAAAATAATTAATGAACAAATAACTAGTACGATAACAGGGTCATCAACGTATTTCGTTAAGCTCGTAAATCCACCCATTAAATCGAAGCCAGCATTATTAAAGTTCGATATTGAATGGAATATACCGAAATAGATCGCTTTTGAAATGGGCATATCAAATGCAAAGCGAAGGCTTAATAAAATTGCCCCTATTCCTTCCGTTATAAATGTGAAAGCGAGGACTGTTTTGACAAGCCTAACAACTCCTTGTGGCGAAACGACGTTAAATGCTTCTTGTAAAACTAGTCTTTCCTTAAAAGAGATCTTTCTACCCATTAAAAGCGCAAATAATGTGGCAAAGGTCATAAAACCAAGTCCACCAATTTGAATAAGTGAAAGAATGACGAATTGCCCAAATAATGAAAAGGTAGTTCCTGTATCAACAACGACAAGTCCAGTTACACATGTAGCCGATGTAGCAGTAAATAATGCATCAATCCAGTCAAGACCTTCACCGTTAGCGGTAGCTACAGGTAAATGAAGGAGTATGCACCCTAACAAGATAATAGCAGCAAATCCGAGAATTAGTATTTTCGGTGGTGTTAGCTTTAAAAGTTTATATAATTTATTAAACATATGAACGTTCCTTCCCAAAACTATCTATTTTTTAGTATGCAGATTAAAGCTAAGCAATTATTCAAATTCCTTATGTTTCTAATTTCCTTTTTTTACATTGTATTTTCACTTTTTCATAAAGTAAATATAAATTTATATATTTCAAACGAACCCTTTACAAAAGATTAACACTCATTCGTTATGATTTGATAATAGCGTATTTATTTCTTTTGTAAGGAGGAAGTTCACCTGATGACAAATAAACGAATCCTTCTCATCACTCAAAATTTTTATCCTGAAATCGGAAGTGCTGCCAACAGGATGAAAAATCTATATCAGCTTTTAAAATTGCAAGATTATGATGTAACTGTGTTAACGACAGAACCATCTTATCCATATAAGAATATGTATCAAAATAAAAACTTTTGGAATGATCAAGCGTTAAATATGGATAAAGATATTCATCGGATTCAAATAAAAAACAGAAAATATTCGATTAGTATGATCAATCGGCTTTTCTACTATTTAGAAATGTTTTTTAAGATGGTTTTTTATATTTTAAAGGATAAGAACTCATATGATTTTGTCCTCGTTACCTCTCCACCAATCTTTGTTGGAATGACTGGTTTGCTAGCCAAACTGAGATATAAAACTTATCTTTTTTTAGATATTCGGGATTTATGGCCGGAATCGTTAAAAGGAGTAGGGGTCTTTAATTATTCATTTATTATTTTTATTTTTAATAAAATTGAAAAGCACCTTTACAAAAAAGCAGACCATATCATTGTTAATAGCAAGGGCTTCAAAAAACATATTCTCCAAAGAACAAAAATTTCTGAATCTAATATTACCTTCCTTCCCAATGGAGCAAGGAATTTTGAATTGCTTTCATTAAAAGAGAAAAAAGAATTTAAAGTGATATATGCAGGCAATTTAGGGCTAGCCCAAGATGTTGAAATGATTAAACAGCTAGCAAAGCAATTAAATCAATATCAAATTCCGTTAACGGTTATCGGTTATGGAATGGAAAAAAACAGTTTAATAGATTTCGTAAAAGCTAATAACCTAAATAATGTGAAATTCAAAAAGCCATTAACCCGAGAGAAATGTTTAAAAATAATAGCTGAGCATAGTATTGGAGTAGTGACTTTAAAGGATAGAGAAGTGTTCGAAACAGTTCTTCCTGGAAAAATCATTGATTATTTAACATGTATGGTACCAGTAGTTGCTTCTGTATCTGGTTATTCTGAGCAGATCATTAAAAAGGAAAAAGTAGGGCTAGTCGTTTCATCTAAGAGCGTAGAGGAGATGCTCCAAAAGATATTATATTTAAAAGAAAGTCAAATAATAAGAAATGAAATGGAACTGAATTGTAGGGAGTATACCCAATCGAAGTTTCTATGGGAAAAAAATATCCCATTATTAATGGAAGTAATCGAAAGTCAAAATGTAAAGACTCTCTCGCATTTTTATAAGGAGGAACAAATTAAATAGCTATGAAAAAAACAGTTGGAATGTTCGTATGGAATCATTTTACAAATGATGCAAGAGTGTTAAGGGAGTGTACCGCCTTAGTCGAAGATAACTATGAAGTAGATTTATTTTCTATAGAGGACCCATTGGATAAATTATTGCCTCGTTTTGAACAAAGGGATACGCAGTTTCGTATATACCGTGTAAGAAGATATCCGCTCCTTTGGAGATGGCTGCAATATGTGAGGAAACATGTACTTTTGCAGATTCTTCTTAGTATCCTTTATCTTATCTTTCTTGTTTATTTTCCTTTCATTACAATCATAATTTCAGTCATTATGCTGGGCCTAATAAAAACGAAGCTTCGTGTCATTTGGATTAGAGGGGGTATCTTCATGCGAATGATTATTCGCGGTTGGAGTGGCCATTATGATATTTACCATTCAAATGATTTAAATACACTGCTTCAAGGGTATATTTGTGCAAAGTGGAGATGGCGTAAAAGAGTATTAATTTATGATTCACATGAGGTCCAAACAAGTAGAACTGGCTACAACAGCAGAATGTATGGAGTTCTTGAACGATTTCTTATCAAAAAAATTGATCGAATGATTGTTGAAAATCATACCCGAGCGAATTATAATGATCAGCTTTATGGTTTTTATCCTGAAGTGGTACATAATTATCCTTTTAGTCAGGATAGAATGGATCAATCAAAGATTTCTCTTCATCAAATGCTAGGTCTATCACCATCTGAAAAAATTCTTCTCTATCAAGGAGGAATTCAAATGGGAAGAGGCTTAGAAAATTTAATTAAAGCTGTTCCATACTTTAAAGAAGGAATATTGGTGCTAATTGGTGATGGACGGTTGAAGCCCTCATTAATAAAAATGGTGGACGAGATGGAATTAACCGGAAAAGTAAAATTCTTGCCCAAGGTGCCGTTGAAAGAGCTTCCACAATATACGCGAAATGCATTTATAGGCTTTCAAGTATTAAATAATGTTTGTTTTAACCATTATTCTGCCTCTTCCAATAAATTATTTGAATATTTAATGGCGGGAGTACCAGTTGTTTCCTGTGAGTTTCCAGAAATAAAAAGGGTGGTTGAGGGTGAGAAGGTAGGAATTTGTGTTAATTCCCATGATTTTCTGGAAATTGCGAATGGGGTTAATACGATATTAAGTGAGCCAGATAGGTATCAAGAAATGCAAAAAAATTGCAGGATGGCAAGTAAGAAATACAATTGGGAACGAGAAAAGCATCATTTTACTAGAATTTATTATGAGCTAGTAAGGAAGGACGAAACAATAGATTATTCGGTTTTAGGAAGATTTTGACGGTTATCGGAGGTTTGGTTATGACTGATTTGGAAACGCAAGTAAATAGTGAAAATGTAAATTTAAGCTTGGAAATAGATAAACTACGTGTAGAAAAATTGCAGCTACAGGAACAATTATTGCACTCTTATAAAAATGAACTTCGACTATTACATCAATATAAAAGTATTCTTCGGAAATATGAAGCATTGCGACAGTCCAAGTTAGGAAAGCTCACATTATTCTATTGGAAAAATAAGCGGAAAATTTTTGGAGGAAATTAAGATGAAAATCGACTCTGTCCAACGACGAATTCATACGCTAGAACAATTAATTTTAGAGCTTACGGAACAAATAGATGAGACGAGAAGTACTCTAGGAGATTTACATATTGAAACCATTGAAGAAAAGGATAAGGGCTATATTGATAGGTTTATTAAGCCAAGAGAAATGGATCCTAAAGAAAGAAGACGCTATATTAAATTCTTACTAAAACATTATGATAAAAAATATTTAAAGAGTGTGTATCCATTGATAAAGCAATTGCCTGAAAGCAATGGAAGTCGTTTTTATAAGAAAATGAATGTAAATATTGGAATTATTGCAGACGAATTTCTATTTAACTCCTACAAAGGGGTTGCAAACTTTTACTATATAACTGGAAGTAATTATGAGGAATTAGTAGAAGAGCTTGATGTGTTTCTTGTTTCAACAACATGGAAAGGACTAAATCGTGAATGGAAGGGGCTTGGGAATCCTAATATAAGAAAGCCTCGGAATGAGCTCTTTGAAATCATTGATTTCTATCAATTAAAGGGGATAAAAACAGTTTTTTATTCAAAGGAGGATCCGGTAAATTATGAAATTTTTATTGAAATAGCAAAAAAGTGTGAGTATATATTTACAACGGCAGCAGAAAAAATAGATTCTTATAAAAAAGAGTGCCAGCATGCAAATGTATTTCTTTTACCCTTTGGTGTTAATCCACTCTTGCACAATCCAATTGGCTTTCGAAAGTTTCCGAAAGAAAAGGAGGTTGTATTTGCAGGATCATGGTACAACAAGTATTTCGAGAGACAAAAGGATACAAGAATGGTGTTCGATGGTGTAGTAGATTCCGGCTATAAATTAAGAATCATTGATCGGAACTTTCATTTAAAGCTCGAGCAGTATTTCTTCCCAAAAGAATATGTGAAATTTCTTTCTCCTTCCCTACAGCATGAGGACTTACAAAAATTTCATAAGCTACAAAATTGGTCAATGAATTTAAATTCAGTTAAATATAGTCCAACAATGTTTGCGAATCGAGTATATGAATTGCAAGCATTAGGGAATATTATTTTATCGAATTATAATGCGGGAATTAACAATCAGTTTCCGAATATCAGCATTGTCCACGATTCAGCTGAAGTAAAGGATATTTTAAATTCCTTCAACAATCAGGAAATATATCAACAGCAAGTTTATGGGATCCGTAAAGTGATGAGCAAGCATACTACTTTTCAGCGTTTACAGCATTTATTAGCGATGATTGGCCATTCTTTTGAAAAAAAAGATAGGTGGGTAGCGATTGTTGTCAATGAAATGAACGAGAATATCATGGATAGCTTTAACAAACAAACATATCCATATAAACAGCTTGTATTGAAAGAGTCATTGAATGAACAGATTAAAAGTTCATTTGATATGATTACATTTTTTAACGACCAAACAGATTATGGGGAATTTTATTTAGAAGACATGGTAAATGCGTTTAAATACACCGATTCAGATTATATAACAAAGGATTCTTTTTATGACGGAGATAAGTTCATAAAGGGAATTGAATTTGATTACGTTGACAAGGTAAAAGATAAAGAGAGAACGGTATTTTGGAGTTCCTCGTTTTCTTGTAATCAATTACTCTCTTTAGAAAAGAATCTTAGTATCCCAAATGGCTTTAGTATTGATCCATTTGAATATAATCAGAAAAAAATGATACGAGAAGAGAAGGCTGTAAAAAAGTATAAAGTATCTATTATTGTCCCAGTCTTTAACAATGGTGATCATTTATTAAATAAATGCTTTAACAGTTTAAAACGAAGTCGAATGTTTCAAGACATGGAAATAATCATAGTCGATGATGGATCGACCGATCAATACACACCAATTATTATTCGACGTCTAGCTTCCCAGTATTCGAATGTGAGAGTATATTTTTTTCCCACTGGTGGAAGTGGTAGTGCATCGAGACCTCGAAATAAAGGGGTTGAACTTGCTACTGCACCATATGTCACTTACTTGGATCCGGATAATGAGGCAATCAATGATGGCTATTATTATCTATATAAGGAAATGAAGTCGAAAAAATACGATTTTGTTGTAGGAAATATGATCAAAGTGGCGGAAGATACTTCCCATTTTGATTACTATAAAACCGTTATAAATTATAATCAAAAGGATGTTATTCATGATCAGATGTCCCAGTATTTAATTAAGAGCCAATTTAAAGCAATGAGTATACAAGCTTTAATGGTAAAGAGACAATTAATCTTAGATCACTCCTTACAAATGGTGAATGGGGCAACTGGCCAGGATACCCTTTTCTTTCAAGAGCTGCTGTTGCATGCGAAAACGGTCAAAGCAATTAATCGTGATATTCATGTTTACTATGGTGCAGTGGAAGGATCAATTGTTAATAGTATTTCTAAAAAATTTCTTGAAAAGCATTTTTTATTAGAAAAACAGAGAATCTCTGTTTACAAAAAATACAACATTTTAGAAGAGTATAAAGAAAGGCGATTTGAGTACTATTTTAAAAATTGGTATTTGAAAAAGCTGAAAAAAATAAAGAAATCAGAATTAAAGGATGCCATTTATATATTAAGAGACATCTATGCGCTTTATGAAGACAAATTTGAACCGAAAGATATAGATGTTATTCGCTTTTTGTCGCTTTCTAAGCAAGAAAGATATGAAGACATATGGAAAGAAATGATTGTTAATTGAGGAATTCGTCTCATGAGTGTAATGGAAAAATAGTAGTTGAAATCATTTCCTAACACAATCTTTACCATCGCTAAACAATCCCTTAATCAGTTATTAAAGAGTGTACTATATTCTTTAATTTATAAGGTTTAATAAAAATAAGCGGGCAAAGGGAGAGATGCGACATGAAGCTTTGTACAATTGGACTAGGTTATATTGGATTGCCAACTGCTATTATGTTTGCTAAGCATGATGTCAATGTTGTCGGTGTGGATATCGATCCACGAGTGATTGATTCATTAAATAGAGGTGTTATTCATATTGAAGAGCCTGGTCTGCAGGAAGCGTTGGAAGAGGTGTTGGAAAAAGGAACTTTCTCATCATCATTAAATGTGGAACAAGCAGATGTATATATCGTAGCTGTTCCAACACCAAATCAATCGGATCAATATAAGTCATGTGATTTATCCTATGTTTTAAGTGCAGTGAATCGAGTCATTCCCTATTTAGAAATTGGCAATGTGTTAATAATCGAATCAACCATTTCACCTAGAAGCATGGATGATTTTATAAAGCCATTGGTTGAAAAGACAGGCTTTATTGT
This sequence comes from Heyndrickxia sporothermodurans, assembly GCA_018333075.1. GTDB lineage: Bacteria > Bacillota > Bacilli > Bacillales > Bacillaceae_C > Heyndrickxia > Heyndrickxia sporothermodurans_A. The sequence goes on from BORH01000004.1 coordinate 354,616, forward strand.
AGGAAAGGATATACATCTTGTTCATTGTCCTGAACGTGTATTACCTGGACAAATTCTTCATGAGCTAGTGAATAATAATCGTATTATTGGTGGAATCACACCACAATGCACAGATGCTGCTGCAGATGTATATCGAACATTTGTTAAAGGTGAAATAATAAAAACTGATGCAAAAACAGCAGAGATGTCTAAGCTAATGGAAAATACATATCGGGATGTGAATATCGCTTTAGCAAATGAATTAACGCAAATTTGTCATGAGCTTGAAATAGATGCATTAGAAGTAATCAAAATGGCAAACAAACATCCGAGAGTTCAGCTTCATTCGCCAGGACCTGGTGTAGGGGGGCATTGTCTTGCCGTCGATCCTTATTTTATTATTTCAAAGTCCCCGAAAGAATCGAGAATCATTCAATTGTCAAGGGAAATAAATACATCAATGCCTAATATTGTTGTGAAGCATATAAATGAATTAATGAAAGAATCACCAACAAATGTTTTAACATTGTTCGGACTAACTTATAAAGGTAATGTTGATGATACAAGAGAAAGCCCTGCAATAGAAATACTTGCACAGTTAAAGGAGCAAGGGAAATATGAGGTTCGATGCTTCGATCCACATGTGCTGCACCCGCTAGTAGACATAAATATACAGGATGCTCTTAAAGATTCAAGCTTAATTGTCATTTTAACTGATCATGATGAATTTAAGACATTAAACGGTAAATATTTATCTGGTATGGAACGGAAAAGGATATTTGATACAAAACATATTTTAAACAAAATAGAGGAAGAAATTGAGTATATTCATTTCGGTAATATTCATCAATTTGTGAAGAAGCAAGTAGCAACAATATAAAAAAGCTGAAAGTAAAGGCATGTTTATTAATAAGCATGCTTTTTTTATGTTAAGGAAGGAGAAAAATTTTTATTCGATATAAAAACGTTTATAATGTTTAGCTTTTTTATGGAAAATAATGACTAACTCCATTCTCAAATAAACTTTATACTATATTTATAAACAATTTTCATCAAGAGGTGGATTATGAGTATCAATACACATTTGCAATTTCTACAAACAATCGGTTCTAAAAAGCCGAAAACGATTAATAATCAGGTTGCTTCGTGTCCTTTTTGCCAGGTTGATCAGCTTGAAAACATTTTGGTGGAGAAGGGTTCAATTATTTTACTGAAGAATAAATTTCCTACGTTAAAGGATACTTTTCAAACGGTTTTAATTGAGACGGATGATTGCCAATCAGAATTCTCTTTATATCCAAAAGAACATTTATATCGATTAATGGATTTTGCTGTATCACAATGGCTGCAAATGAGTAAAAGTGGAGAATATCAATCTGTTCTCCTTTTCAAAAATCATGGTCCATTATCTGGAGGAACGATTCGCCATCCACATATGCAAATAGTTGGACTTAAATATGTTGATTACCGAGAAAATATTAAAGAAAATGACTTTGTTGGGGTAGAAATTGCTAGTAAACGAAGTGTAGAATTTAACATTTCTTCAGAACCCCGAATGGGATTTTACGAGTATAATGTAAATTTAACAAATTTAGAAGATCTATCGATCATGGCAGATTATATTCAAATGGCAGCTCATTATATCTTAAACCATAATCGTTTTAAATGTGAGAGCTACAATCTATTTTTCTATCAATTACATAATAGGATTTCATGTAAGATTATTCCAAGATATGCAACAACCCCATTATTTATTGGTTACTCGATACCACAAGTTTCAAATGATTTGGATGGGACGGTAGAAAGAATAAAGGACATTTATCACATATAATGAAGGTAATCTTTCAATTTACTTTATCCATTCCTTAGCAAAAATTATATGGGCATTCGATTGTAAACATCATACGATATTATAAACATCTTTAAGGGGAAATGTTATGTACAACGTATTGATGTTTGTAGATTCGGGTGTGGATGATTCTTTTGCTTTAATGTACGCACTATTGCATCCTGATATAAATGTTGTAGGCGTAGTAAGTGGATATGGAAATATTACGAAAGAACAATCAGTCAATAATACAGCCTATTTATTAAAGCTAGCTAGTAGGGAGGATATTCCTATAATTGCAGGTGCTTCAGGTCCTTTATCGGGAGAAATTGCTCAGTATTATCCAGAAATACATGGAGAAGAAGGACTTGGACCGATTATTCTAAAAAATAATATTGGTAAAGTAAAAGCATTTGATTTTCATAAAATTATTGAAGTCGTCCAATCTTATTCCAATAATCTTATTATTGTTGGGCTTGGAAGACAGACTGATATTGCTTTACCTTATATCATTTATGGAGAAAATGTCTTTAAACATGTGTTAGCCTTTTATATTATGGGTGGTGCTTTCCTTGTTCCAGGGAATATAACAGCAGAGGCTGAAGCGAATTTTTATTCTGATCCGTGGGCAGCCTCTCAAGTATTGGAGAAAGGAAGAAATATTTTTTTACATCCGTTGAATGTAACGAGTAAAGCGGTTATTCCTCCTAAAGTGATTGATTATTTATCAATTACTAGTCGTTCTCCATTCAAAGCAGTAATGAAGCCTGCATATGACTACTACTTGGAGGCTTATAAGAAAAACATTCCAGGCATTCAGGCAGCACCATTGCATGATGTATTAACCATTAGTGCTCTTGTTAATCGAAAGTTAGTCAAATATATACAGAGAAAAGTAACGATTGGTCAATATGGAAAAGCGAAAGGGTTAAGTATGGCAGATTTTCGTCCCAAACCTGATGCTGTACTGGTAGAAAAGAGAGATTGGATAGGGATGGAAGTTGATGTGCCAGCATTTATATCTGATTTTGTTAAAGTTTTTTTATAAATGAATGAGGCTGTCCGTTAAGCATCTGACACCATGAATTACTTCAATAAGTGGGAACTCTATATTAGCATTTTCTACATTATATTGAAGGCTGGTGTCTGACATTTTGCTTTTAGGACTGCCATTTTATATTCTCAAAATTAGACTTGACAAAGCATTCGAAAAGAATTATCTTTAATTCGAGATATTTTATTTTGAGATATTAGATGTATGATATTGATAAATAATAATAAAAAGGAGTTGGATAAATTTGAAATTAAAAGGGATTCATCATGTATCAGCATTTACAGCAAATGCATCAAATAATTTTCATTTTTATACCAAGATTCTTGGTATGCGTCTTGTTAAAAAGACTGTTAATCAAGATAATATTTCTGTATATCATTTGTTTTATGGAGACGAGCAAGGAAACCCTGGTACAGAATTAACTTTTTTTGAAATCCCGAATGCAGCAAGAAATCATGATGGTAATAATAGTATTTCTGAAATTTCACTTCGAGTAAAGAATGATGAAGCGTTGATATTTTGGAAGAAAAGGTTTGAAGAAACAAATGTGGAGCATGGAGAAATTGAAACGGTATTTAATCGAAAATCACTCCGTTTTAAAGATTTTGAAGGTCAAAGAATGATTCTTGTATCTGATGAGAACAATAAAGGTGTTGCTGGGGGAATCCCTTGGGATAAAAGCCAGGTTCCCCAAAAATATGGAATAACTGGTCTAGGGCCAGTAAAATTAACTGTTCCATATATAGAACCGACAGAAGGAGTTCTAACAGAAATCATGGGATTTCAAAAAAAAGGACAATATCCATCCACCATACAAGGTCAACCAGATATCATTGTCTATGAAACCGGTGAGGGCGGGACTGGAGCAGAAGTTCATGTTGAAGAAAGAAAGGATTTATCGAGAGAAAGACTAGGACGTGGGGGCGTTCATCATGTAGCCTTTCGTGTTGAGGATGAAGTTGAGCTTCGAGATTGGATACAAAATATTAAAGGTGAAAGAATTCCTAACTCTGGTTATGTTGACCGCTATTATTTCAAATCTCTCTATTTTAGAGAGCCTAATGGTATTTTATTTGAACTTGCTACAGATGGTCCAGGATTTGCAACAGATGAAGATTTGAACCACTTGGGAGAAGCACTAGCACTTCCACCGTTTTTAGAAGAAAAGCGAAGTCAAATTGAAGAAAGATTAAAGCCTTTAGATACAAGACAATAGTATCGAGGAGATCCATTAGAACTAATAGACTTTTGGATCTCCTCTTTTTGTTGATTAATTATGTCTCTGATCGAAACGTTTTTCCTTTTTTCTCACCAAGGCTATAATAATGACGAAAATTATAAATTAATGGGCTCCATTTTGCAGGATTTATATGTTCACTATTTTCTATTAAAATATTTTCATGAGCATGAACATGCATGGATTTAGTCTCGACAATGGCAAAAAAAGGTGAATAATCTGGTATTCGAATATGTTTTACCTCTGCCTCGATTTGAATCGGACATTCGGCGATTCTACTAGGTTTAAAGGAAATTGAATGAATAGAAGTGAACTTGCTAACCTGATATTTTTCTTTTTTAAAAGTAAAGCCTTGTGCTAATTTTTCTAGAGGAACTTGATTTTTCCCTGTAAAGGAGGCAAGTGCTTCGACATTTTTCCAAAGCTCGGGATTAGGTATGTTTATGACACATTCAAAATGTCTTTGCAAGTTTTCATATGCCTTACTATTTGTACCAATTCCGATAATAATATTATCTCCCAACGCCCATGAAGAAGATATAGGACTAATATTTGTTGATCCATCTTCATTCAGTGTATTAAGTAAGATCACTGGTGTACCGTAGTATAAGATTTTTGGTTGGATCGTTCTCATTTGAGGTAAATCTGTTAATGGTTTCATTTAGCTCTCTCCTTTTTGTCTGTTACATTTTTATTGTAAAGCAACCATATTTCAATTATCATCGAAATATGGAATGCAAAAAGGGGAGGATACAAATGAGTTCAGATCCAAATATTGCTATGATTGCGTCCCTTTTAAGCGAGCCTTCTCGTGCAGCAATATTATTAGCATTAATGGATGATCGTTTTTACACTGCTGGAGAGCTTGCGAAAAAGGGAGGAGTAAAGCCGCAAACAGCCAGTTATCACTTATCTAAAATGGTGGAAGCTAATATTGCAACTGTTGAAAAGCAAGGAAGACATCGCTATTATCGCTTGAGTGGTCATGAGGTTGCGAAAATATTAGAATCACTTCTTTATTTGGCTCCACCTGTTGAAATTAAATCATTCAACCAATCTGTAGAAGATAAAGCAATTAGATTGGCAAGGACGTGCTATGATCATATTGCAGGTAATTTAGGAGTAAAGTTAACAGAAGCTATGCTTGAAATGGAAATTATTAAAATAGATCATTCAGAGATTAAAATAACTGAAAAAGGAAACAAATTCTTCTCTGATCTTCAAGTGGATATAACTCACATTCGAAAAAAACGCCGTTCTTTTTGTCATCAATGCTTAGATTGGACAGAAAGACGCTTTCATCTTGGTGGAGCATTAGGTCATGCGATCCTTGAAAAGCTTCTTGAATTAGGCTGGATTCAAAGAGCTGAAAAGACGAGAGCGTTAAAAATAACACCTAAAGGAACGAAGGGGTTTGAGGAAGTTTTTCATATTGAATTTCCGTTAGGAAATTAAATTAATATGGTGTAGTTTGTTTTTTTTTGTTAAATCACAACTCTTTTATTTGATTTTCATTTTTTATATAATTAAGGATGTGAATTTACTGAATTGTATTAGGAGTAGTCTTTATTTATAATTCTGTTTGTTGGTATGGTCGTTTTTATTAATTGAATGAAAAGCTAGTTATAGAATGAAAAGGGGAAATCTTCATGGAAAAACAGTTGGTTACGCTCTTACAACAATTAGAAGAATTCGGCACTCAAAATGATTTGGAAAAGGAACAAAAGGAAGAACGGATGCGAAATATCACCCGTGACACAGGAAAATTATTAGCTTTTTTCATTAAACTAACAAAGGCAAGAAACATCATTGAAATAGGAACATCAAATGGTTACTCCACTCTTTGGCTTGCTGCAGCTGCTGAACAAAATGGAGGAAGAGTAAAAACATTAGAAGTATCAGAATATAAGGCACAATTGGCAAAGGATAATTTTTCTAAGTCTGGACTTTCTGATCGGATTTTATTATATGAGATGGACGCAGGACATTTTCTAGAAAAGGAAAAAACAGAGTCTATTGATTTTATTTTTTTAGATTCTGAACGGTATCATTATGTAAGCTGGTGGAAGGATATTTTAAGAATATTAAAGCCAGGTGGACTTATTGTGATCGATAATGTTATTTCCCATGCCTCAGAATTTGAGCTATTTAAAAATCTAGTAAACAATACAAAGGATATTGAGGTAGTAACAATTCCTCAGGATAGTGGATTAATGCTTATTACGAAATAATAGGTTACTGTTTAAAATGCAAAGTGTCAGACACCATCTCTCAATATGATGTGGTAAATTCAAATGAAAAGATCTCGAATATATTGAAGTAGCTCATGGTGTCGGACGCTTTTTAGACTGCTTTTTCTTTATTTTGGGGCAGATACCTTTTCTGCTTCCCAATAAAATTCACTATATACATCTGCAATTGCTTCGGCTGTTCGAAATAATTCATCCAGAGTATTATCAACTCCACCGATTTCCATAAGCAACGGTTTTTTTGCCAGATCTTGATTGTATTTGCCGTTGCCATCTTTATAGCCTTTTTCTAATACACCCACTCTCATGATTCCTGGATATTTTTTATCCAATAGTTTAGCAAATCTTGTTGCGAAGCTAAGGTTTTGTTCATAGTTCTCTACTTCTTTACCCACAACTAATGATATTTTTGCGTAAGATTTTCCATGAATAGAGGTAGTAGTTTTTTTTCTAGGGAGAGCATCTCTGTGAATATCAATAATATTAGTTATATCTTTATTTTTTGATAATGAAGATGCGACAATTTCTCTTGAAAGAATGTACGCTTCATTTGTTGATAATCCTTTAGCATGTAGTGTTTCTCCCATATTGGTTTTATCATGAATAACACCAATTCCCCTTTTCTCTAACTGTTCTGCAAGTTTTGCACCAACGGCTATGACATTTACTTTTTCATTATTACTTGAAGTTGCTTCGTTTTTTAAAAGAGGTTTAAATGATTCATAGCTATGCGTATGATAAATAAAAACGACCTTTTTTCCATTTGTCGTGTTCTCCGGATTTAGTTGCTGATTTTTCTCCGGTTCTATTTTTACGTTATCTTCGTTAATTTCATTATCTTTTAGGACCTCTTCTAAGGGTGGTGAACTTTCAATAGGTAAATTTGTATAATCAGCACCTTCGCCAGCAAAAAAGATTTCAGCATCATAGGAATAGAAACCAGGAAGCTCCCTGCCTAATAGGCTCCGAATATCGCCGGGCTTTAAATTAGTAGCAGCATGAAAAACAACAGTTGAGATTTTTGGAGGCTTGCTTTTTTCAGGCAAAACATCATGTACTTGTGAAAATTCTAAGCCCATTAAATAAACAAAATTTTCAGGGGCAAAATTTTGAATGGATTTACTCACATAAGAAGAAGTAACATAGTTACCTCCTATAGAAGTTAAAATGCCTGAAAGAAATAGCATAGAAGGAACAATCATGAACATGATAAAGATAGGTACCTTTAGATTCATTGACTCACCTCAGGTCACTTGTTGTTTTATTTATATGTTTTTTTTAGATTAATAGAATACAAATAAAGGACAAAGAGGAGAAATAAATGAGGTGTTTACAGAAAAGATAGTAATGCTAGGCTAAGGTCTGTTAGAAAAAATATAAAAAAACGCCCTTTGTTCAAAGAGCGTTTTAAATATATATGTATATCATGATGTGAAAAATTTCTTCGCTTTTTCAAAATACTCCATATCTTCATCAAGTAATTCTTCTTCGTGATAGATTGCATCGACTGGACACACAGCTTGACATGCACCACAATCGATACAAATATCTGGATCGATGTAAAATTGATCTTTTCCTTCTCCAATACAATCAACGGGGCATACTTCTACACATTCAGCTGCTTTTTCTCCTTGACAAGGAAATGTAATTACATAAGCCATATGAACGGACCACCTTTTCTTATTTCTAGAAAATAGTTTGTAACGTATGTCTATATTTATCCTATATTTTATCATATAGAAATGACAACTATTTTATTTATTCTTTTAAAGATTTTTGCATAAATACGACTTGATTTGCAAGTGCCTCAATACGCTTATTAACATCAGAATCAATAATTTCATTATTAGAATTGAAATGGTCATTATGAACGTATACATAGTTTGGTGCTACAAACGAGCGGAAAAATCCAGCAATCGGTTTTAATTGATTCTCAATAACTAGATAATGCTGATAGGTTCCTCCGGTAGCTGCAAAGCCGATCACTTTACCGTTGAAAGCAGAAACAGGAACTAAATCAAATAAGTTTTTCAACGCACCAGTCATTGAAGCTTGATAGATCGGAGTAGCGATAATGTAACAATCAGCTTCAGTTACTTTTTCGATTACCTCTTTAGTATCACCTGTATAGTCAGAAGGATTACGTCCATCACAAAACTGAACATCGTATTTTTGTAAATCTAAAAGCTCTATTTCTAATTCAGGGAATTGTTCTTTAGCAGATTGAAGTATTTTCTCCACAACTAGACGCGTTCTTATTCCTGAAATGGTACCAGAAATTCCAAGTAGTTTCATGTTAATCTCCTTATGTTATGTTAAGAATTATGTAGTATACTATAAATTATGCAAAGAATACCTAACAGGTACACTTTTTATATATTTTTGTATAAAATGTTGTTATAATTAATATAACAAAATAAATTATTTCATTCAACGAAAATGTTATTGGAGGTGAGTTCGTTGAAAAAAACATCCTCTACAAAAGATCAAATTCTTCATTTATTAAAAAAGCATAAAAAACTTAGTGTTGTTGACCTTGAGGCGTTTCTTGAAATAACCGGAATGGCTGTTAGACGACATTTAAATAATCTTGAAAATGAGCGGCTCATTGAATCAGAAACGATACGTAAAAATATGGGGCGTCCTGTTCAAGTATATTTTTTAACTAAGCTAGGGGAAGAGCAGTTTCCAAAAAGCTATTCTAATATGACTGTGGAGTTTCTTGAAGATATTGAAGAAATGAATGGTCTGGATATGATTGATACTTTATTTCAAAATCGCGAAAAACGCTTAGAAAAAAAATATATGGAACGAATGGATCAATCCGACTTAAAAGACCGTGTGGCAGAACTTGTTGATATCCAAAATGAAAATGGGTATATGGTTGATTGGACAGAAAAAGATAAAGGTACGTTTGAACTTATCGAATACAATTGTCCTATATTTGAAGTAGCGAGAAAATATCCCAAAGCCTGTTCGTGTGAGCATTCATTATTCCAAAAGGTATTAAAAACAAGTGAAATTGAGCAGGTTTGCTGTATGTCTAAAGGCGGAGAACATTGTAAATATATTATTAAAGAAAAAATAAGTTTATAAAAACCTGGTACTTTAGGAATATTCCTTACGTATTAGGTTTTTTTCTTGTAAAAATTTCATTGATGACATAAAAAATTCTTCCATGTATGATAAAAGAAAGTTGTTTTAGAAAGAATGTCCCTTCTGTAAATTGAATAAAAATCACAAATAATAATGTATGTGGGCATTTTTTCTTAAAAATATCTTTAAAATTAACAAGAAAATAGTTTGTCCTAAAAGAAATTAGGTGTTTTTAGAAGGGAGCTTTTAAGGTGAACAAAATCTTAGTTGTTGATGATGAACCATCGATTGTAACATTATTAAAATTCAATTTAGAACAAGCGGGATTTTCAGTTATAACTGCAGCAAATGGTTTAGAAGGTTATGAGCTAGCTTTGAATGATTCTCCAGGATTTATCGTTTTAGATTTGATGCTGCCAGGAATGGATGGAATGGAAATTTGTAAAAGATTGCGCCAGGAAAAAATAAAAACACCTATTCTAATGCTTACAGCAAAGGATGACGAATTAGATAAAATCCTTGGTCTAGAGCTGGGAGCAGATGATTATTTAACAAAACCTTTCAGTCCGCGCGAGGTTGTTGCAAGAGTAAAAGCGATTTTAAGAAGGACAACCGATATAGATGGGACAAGCAATAAAGAAGATCAAAATATTTCAATTGGGAAATTAAAAGTATACCCTGATCAATTTGAGGCATATTATAACGATGAAAAGCTAGAGCTAACTCCTAAGGAATTTGAGCTTTTATTATATTTGGCAGCACATAGAGGCAAAGTATTAAGCAGAGATCAGCTCCTCGATTCTGTATGGAATTATGATTATGCTGGGGATACAAGAATTGTGGATGTTCATATTAGTCATTTACGTGAAAAAATTGAGGAAGATACAAAACAACCAAAATATATTAAAACAATAAGAGGATTCGGCTATAAAATGGAAGGACCAAAATATGAATAAACTATGGTTGAAAATCTCATTAAGATTTTTAATCCTGCTCTTTTTTGTTTTATTGTCTATCGGTTTTTTTATTGCTGATATGATGAAAAATACATATATGGAAATGACCAGAAATCAGTTATTTCAAGATGCAAATATAGTATCTGAATTTATTAATACAAAGGATATGCAAAAAAAATCAAAGGAACTTCAAAAAAAAGTAGAAAGCTTCTATGCTGAAAACCAACCCCGAATTACAATTATTGATCCAAATGGGGACGTACTAGCGGATTCCGAAAATAATCCAGCAAACATGGAATCACATGCGAATCGACCTGAATTTAAAAAAATTATGAAGCAGCACAAAAATAGTGCTGAATCTATTCGCTATAGTGAGACATTAGGATTTAATATGATGTATGTTGCTACCCCCATTAAAGAAAACAATGATACTATTGGTGTCATTCGGGTAGCTTTTACATTACAAACCATAGATCATGCAATAAAGAAACTTTGGCTTAGTCTAGGTTTAGCTATGGGCTTAACATTAATCTTATCAAGTATTATCGCTATTCGGTTAGCAAAAGGGATCACTAGGCCGATTGAAGATATTATTCAAGTATCGCGAAGATTAACGGAAAAGGATTACAGCAGCAGGGTTAGGGCAAAAACAAACGGAGAGCTTGAACAATTATCTAATGCGATTAATAAGCTAGCAAAAAGCTTGCAGCATCAAATGGAAGAAATTCGTGAAAATCAACAAAGGTTAACGGGTGTATTAACGAATATGGTAAGTGGAGTGATGCTTATTAATCCAGAAGGACGAATCGTATTAGTTAATCCTGCAATGGAAAAGATTATTGGATCGACAGCAGAGCGATTAACAGGTAAATTACATATTGAGGCAGGCAAAAGCTTTGAACTTAGTCAATTGATTGATCGCTCTCTAAAAGAAGTGGTTAGTATTCATGATGAAGTCCACATGTATTTTCCAAAAGAACGTATACTCGATGCACATTTAGCACCATATGTTGGTGTAAACGGAGGAATTAAAGGCATTATTATTGTACTTCACGATATAACTGAAATTAGACGTCTTGAAAAAATGAGAAGTGAATTTGTAGCTAATGTCTCACATGAATTGAAAACTCCTGTTACATCATTGAAAGGTTTTGCCGAAACATTATTAGATGGTGCGATGTATGATCCCGAAATAACTAAATCATTTTTAACCATTATTCATGACGAAAGTGAGAGACTTCATCGTTTAATTACAGATATCCTTCATTTATCAAAAATTGAACAGCATCAGCTCCCGTTTCATCCAGAGCCGCTTAATGTGATAGATGTTATTTATGAATCTATTGATACGATTCAAGAAGAAATAAATAGAAAACAATTAACCTTTAAGCTTCCAGAAAAACAACAGCAAGTAATAATTGAAGCTGAAAAGGATCGATTACAGCAAATTATATTAAACCTTGCTGCGAATGCAGTAACCTACACACCAGAAAAAGGCTATATTGAGATATCCCTTCACGAACAAGAAGAGCAAATTGACATCATTGTTGCAGATTCTGGAATAGGTATTTCAAAGGAGGATCTGCCGAGAATCTTTGAACGGTTCTATCGAGTCGATAAAGCAAGGTCAAGAAATTCCGGTGGGACAGGATTAGGTTTAGCCATTGTAAAACATTTAGTAGAATCTCATCACGGTTCGATTCATGTTGAAAGCGAGGAAGGAAAAGGCACTAAATTTACGATTACACTTCCGAAAAAACAAAAATAAAGAGAATGAGCGGAAAAACACGTCTATTAAAGATGTGTTTTTTTTGTCCTTTACAATATCTTAACAATTCATTAATACACGCTTAATACCGTCGTATTATCTTAAACATGTAAGAAAAATTACTAAAGGCTGTTTTCGAATAAGTGTAAACAATCTTCAATTAGATTTTTACATGTTGCGCTTCGGATTTATTCTTTATCAATAATAGTTTTGGAGAATTGATGCTTTCTATATTTAATAAATTTTTCAATCCTATTAGATGATAAATTCGAAATATAAACAAAGCAACATCGTTTCGAAAAGAGTCTACCTAAAAAACTAGGGGGCAAAAATGAATGAGAAAAAGAGTCGTAGCTTTATTTAGTATGTTACTAGTGTTTGCGATGATCGCAGCAGGATGTGGAAGTAGTAAAGGAACAGACTCAAAAACAAATGCTGACAGCGGAAATAAAAATACAGAAGAAACCGCAAAAGGATCAATTACTGCAGTTGGATCAAGTGCGTTACAGCCATTGGTCGACGAAGCAGCGAATCAATATATGAGTAAAAATGCAGGAACAACCATCAATGTACAAGGTGGCGGAAGTGGTACAGGACTTAGCCAAATTAGTGAAGGTGCAGTTGATATCGGTAACTCAGATATCTTTGCGGAAGAAAAAGACGGAATTGATGGAAGTAAACTTGTTGATCATAAAGTAGCAGTAGTGGGTATGGGACCGGTTGTAAATAAAGATGCAGGTGTAGAAGATATTTCAAAGAAACAACTTATCGATATCTTTACAGGAAAGATTAAAAACTGGAAAGAAGTTGGCGGTAAGGATCAGAAAATTGTCGTAATCAATCGTGCTGAAGGATCAGGAACTAGAGCAGTATTTGAAAAAACTGCACTCGATGGAGCTACACCTGTTCAATCTCAAGAGCAAGATTCATCTGGTACAGTACAAAAAATCGTTAGTGAAACACCAGGAGCAATTAGTTATCTAGCATTCTCTTATTTCAATGATTCTATTAAAGCATTAAAAGTTGATGGAGTAGAACCAACTGAAGCGAATGTAGAAACAAATGATTGGAAAATTTGGGCTTATGAACATATGTATACAAATGGTGAGCCTACAGGTTTAACAAAGGATTTCTTAGATTTCATTTTAAGTCCTGAAATTCAATCTTCTGTCATTACTGATCTCGGATATATCCCTGTAACAGGTATGAAGGTTGAACGTGATGCAGAAGGAAAAGTAACAAATAAATAAGAGGTTATAAAACTTCCATCTCATTCAATACAGGAATGGGTGGAAGTTTTATACAGTTTAACTTCAATTTTTAATCGGATAAATCGTAGTCTTATGCTAACTATTTCGCAAAGGTTTAAAAGTGAACGTATTTTCTTGCCGTTTACAAATGAAGCCTTGTTTAAGATATGCATAATGCTTGTCTGTTGAAAGGGGAAAGTATCTTGGAATTAAAGGATATAAAGATGACTGATAAGCAATGGAATTCATCAACTAAAATTTGGACTGAAAAAAGAGGACGTATCTTAACCTTAACCTCTGTATCAATTATGATCATGATTGCAATTGCAATCTTATATTTTGTTGCTTCTAAAGGTTTTAGTACATTTACAGTGAATAAAGCAAGCATCATTGAGTTTTTCACTGGTACACAATGGAAGCCTAGCAGCTTGAATGAGCTTGGAAAACCGATCGTTGGAGCATTACCGCTTATTGTCGGATCATTTGCGGTTACGCTTTTAGCGGCAATCATATGTGCACCATTAGCAATTGGTGCAGCTATTTTTATGACAGAGATTTCTCCAAAGTTTGGAAAGAAAATCCTACAGCCAGTTATTGAGCTTCTTGTCGGAATTCCATCGGTCGTCTATGGATTTGTCGGACTCAGTGTCGTCGTTCCGTTTTTGCGAGAAAACCTTGGTGGGAGCGGATTTGGAATTGCAGCAGGTACCATTGTTCTAACGATTATGATTCTACCAACAATTACAAGTTTATCAGTGGATGCAATCGAATCAGTACCAATGCAAATAAGGGAAGCATCATTAGCTTTAGGAGCTACTCGCTGGCAAACAATTTATCGAGTGGTATTAAAAACATCTCTACCGGGTTTATTAACAGCTATTGTTTTCGGAATGGCTCGTGCTTTTGGTGAGGCATTAGCTGTCCAAATGGTAATTGGAAATTCAACTGTCATCCCGCATTCCTTAGTTGAACCAGCTTCAACCTTAACGAGCATCTTAACGATGGGAATGGGCTATACGGTCATGGGGAAAGCAGAAAACAACGCACTATGGTCATTAGCATTAGTCCTTCTTCTTATGTCATTGATATTTATCGTTATTATTCGCATCTTAGGACGTAGGAGGGTTTATTAATGAATGCTAAAATTGCAGATCGTATTGCGACAATAACGTTTTATGCCATTGCTGGAGTAATTGTTTTACTATTGATTGGATTATTTGGATACATTCTCGGTAAAGGAGTAAGCCATATTAGCTGGAGCTTTATCACTTCACCTCCATCATCGTTTAAAGCAGGTGGGGGGATTGGACCACAATTATTTAATTCCTTTTATTTGCTTGTATTAACAATGATTATTAGCATTCCTCTCGCATTAGGTGCAGGAATTTATATGTCTGAATATGCAAAGAAAAATATTTTTACGGATATTCTTCGTACAGTGATAGAAGTCCTATCATCTTTGCCATCGATTGTTGTCGGCTTGTTCGGATTTTTATTTTTCGTCATCTATATGGGTTGGGGCTTCTCTATTTTAACAGGGGCACTTGTTCTTACTATTTTTAATTTACCATTAATGGTACGTGTGGTTGAAACGTCTCTACAAGGAATACCTGATGCTCAAAGGGAGGCAGGTCTTGCTCTTGGAATATCGAGATGGGAAACAATAAAAAAAATATTACTCCCAGCAGCTATCCCTGGAATTGTTACAGGAATCATATTGGCATCTGGAAGAGTATTTGGAGAGGCTGCTGCATTAATTTATACAGCAGGTATGAGTACGCCAAATTTAGACTTTTCAAATTGGAATCCATTCAGTCCTTCGTCTCCACTAAATCCAATGAGACCTGCTGAAACGCTTGCTGTTCATATTTGGAAAATTAATTCTGAAGGATTAATGCCAGATGTAAAAGATGTTTCAAGTGGGACATCTGCACTATTAGTTATCTTAATTCTTCTATTTAACATTAGTGCACGTTGGATAGGGAAACTCATTTATAAACGAATGACATCGTCTTAGTGAAGGAGTGGGGAAGAATGGAAGCGATTATGGAAAAAAAACAAAGTAAAGTAGCTGTAACTTTCTCCAACCGAAAAAATACAGCTCCTGCGAAAATAAAAGCTTTGGAAACAAAAAATTTACATGTATACTATGGATCTCATTTAGCCTTAAAAAATGTTTCTATGCCAATATATAAAAATCAGGTAACAGCATTTATTGGTCCGTCAGGTTGTGGAAAATCGACTTATTTAAGAAGCTTAAATCGAATGAATGACGAAATTCAAGGCTGCCGTGTTGAAGGTAGCATTATATACCGAGATACAGACATCAATCAATCAAAAATCAATGTGTTCGATATTAGAAAAAACATCGGAATGGTGTTTCAACGCCCAAATCCATTTGCAAAATCGATTTTCGACAATGTGGCATTTGGTCCAAGACAGCATGGTGAGAAAAATAAAAAGGTATTGAAAGAAATTGTTGAAAAAAGCTTACGTAAAGCTGCGTTATGGGATGAGGTGAAGGATCGTCTAAACAAATCTGCTCTTGCTTTATCAGGAGGACAGCAGCAGCGCCTATGTATTGCTAGAGCCATTGCAATGGAGCCAGATGTACTTTTATTAGATGAACCAGCCTCTGCACTAGATCCGATTTCAACTAGCAAAATTGAGGAACTAATAATTGAATTGAAAAAAGATTATACAGTGGTCATTGTTACACACAATATGCAGCAAGCAGCTAGAATTTCTGATTACACTGCCTTTTTCTATATGGGTGATTTGATTGAATACAGCGAGACAAAGGATATTTTTACAAACCCTAAGAAACAACAAACAGAGGATTATGTTACAGGTAATTTTGGATAAGATAGAGCTTTAATCAATAAAGATCGTTGAGTAGAAAAGTTCAATATAGTAGGTGAATAAAATTGACAATTCTAATAGAAAAGGTCGAAGCAACTAAAACGATTATTAGCAGTAAGGATTTAAATGTTTTTTACGATCAATTTCAAGCTTTAAAAAATATTACTATTGATATGAAAAAAAATAAAGTAACAGCATTGATTGGACCATCTGGATGTGGAAAATCAACTTTTTTACGTACATTAAATCGCATGAATGATTTAGTACCTAAATTTAGAGTAGAAGGTAGCTTACTATATAATAATGAAGAAATTTATCGATCAATGATCGATATTGTTGAGCTTCGTAAACAAGTGGGGATGGTATTCCAACGCCCAAATCCATTTCCTATGTCCATTTATGACAATGTTGCATACGGCCTTCGAATTCATGGAACCAAGAAAAAAAGTATCATCGATGAAATTGTAGAAAAAAGCTTGCGTCAAGCTGCATTATGGGAAGAGGTTAAGGATCGACTACACACATCTGCAATGGGGCTTTCTGGCGGACAGCAACAAAGGCTTGTTATTGCAAGGGTACTTGCTGTACAACCAGATGTGATTCTAATGGATGAACCTGCTTCAGCACTAGATCCGATATCTACTTCAAAGATTGAGGAGCTTATTTTAGAGTTAAAGAAAAAGTATTCGATTATTATTGTTACACATAGCATGCAACAGGCAGCGCGTGTGTCAGATGAAACAGCCTTTTTCTTAAATGGAGAAATTATAGAATTTGACCAAACACATAGTATTTTTACGAATCCACAAAAACAAGAAACAGAGGATTATATTTCAGGGAGATTCGGATAATCAAAAAAGGGGAGACAATTCATGGCAAGAAAAGTATTTGAGGATCGTTTATCAGAGCTTCATGAATCTTTAATGGCGATGGGATTGCTTGTAGAGGAAGCGATATATAAAAGTGTAAAGTCTTTAGCTGAGAAAAATATAGAATTAGCAATCGAGATCGTGGAGGAAGATCAACGAATTAATCAGTACGAAGTAGAAATAGAGAAAAAATGCTTTGAATTGATTGCTTTGCAACAGCCTGTAGGAATTGATTTAAGAAGAATAGCCACAATGCTAAAGGTTGTAACAGATCTTGAGCGAATGGGTGACCATGCTGTTAGTATTGCAAAATCAACTATTCACTTAAAGGATGAAGCATATATTAAGCCTTTAATTGATATTCCGAAGATGGCAGATCTAGTGAAGGAAATTGTTCGTGAAGCATTGGATGCTTATATTTCATTAGATCAGGATTCAGCTATCTTGGCCTCGAAAAAAGATGATCAAATTGATCAATATTTGTCAAAAATTTTTATGGAACTCATTGAAATTATGCAGGAAGATCAAACAAAAATTAACCAAGCGATTCAATTCCTTTTAGTATCACAGCATTTAGAAAGAATCGGTGATTATGTTACAAATATATGTGAATGGATTGTTTATTTAAAAACAGGTTCATTAATTGATTTGAATGAATAGGAGAGACGCGATATGCGTCTTTTTTGTTTTAAAAAAACCAAATTGTAATATTTATTAATCTATGATACTTGATTTGTGTTTTTATTTTCTGTAAAATTAAAAATATAATATATGCACATATGTTCATATAATACATATAATAGGAGTGAAGAACATGACAGATGAAAATCAACTATCCTTTGAATCGGATCCTAATGAGTTAGATGAAGAGACATTATTTATTGTTTCTCAAACTTTTAAAGCATTATCTGAACCGACTCGAATTCGTATTTTACATTTACTATCGGAAAAAGAGCATTCAGTAAATGAAATTGCTGAAAAGCTTTCTCTTTTACAAACAACAGTATCACATCAGTTACGATTTTTGAAAAATTTACGGTTAGTAAAATACAGAAGAGAAGGTACCACTTTATATTATTCGCACGATGATGATCATGTCATGAATATATTAAAGCAAACAATTAATCACGCTAGACATCATTAAGAAAAAAGCTAGTAACTCCTATTTTTGTGCTTACATTTTGAACGACAAGACATAAGCTATGTGGAAATGAGTTTTAAGCATAATATAAGGAGCGGATACAAACATTATTATGAAACGATGTGAGAGTGGATCTTGTTCAATGTGATTGATTTGTTTGACCGTTAGGGGGAGTGAAAATGGCTGAATATAAATTACAAGGCCTTTCTTGTGCAAACTGTGCAAGGGAAATGGAAGAAGAAATAAAAAAGCTTGAAAATGGTGAGGATGCTAGAATTCTCTATAATACAAGCAAATTAATTGTTAAGGAAGAAGTCTCCCTTTCTCAAGTTGAAAAAATACTAGCAAGTGATGGGGCTACGATAGTTAAAGAAGAGCATGATCATCATGACCATGCTCACTCACATTCGCATTCGAATCAAATGCTAAAAGGATTAATTATTACATCTACTATCCTTTATTTTGTGGCATTGATTGTTGGAAAATGGAGCTTGGGAGCGGCAATTACTTTGTTTATTATTGCAGCTGCATTAAGTGGATATCAAACATTTATTCAGGGGATTAAAAATTTATTTCGATTTAAATTTAATATTGATACATTGATGACTATTGCTCTTATTGGTGCATTTAGTATTGGTGATTGGAAAGAAGGCACACTGGTAGCTATTCTATTTGGGATTAATGAATTTCTTGAAGGAATAGGGATGGAAAAAGCAAGAAGCTCAATGGAAGCATTGCTAAAGGTAGCTCCAAAAGAAGCAACAGTAATTGAAAATGGTAAAGAGAGAGTTGTTTCGATTGAATCTTTAAAAGTAGGGGATCTTGTATTAGTAAAACCGGGAGAAAAGATTCCTTCTGATGGACTTGTTCAAGAAGGTAAAAGCTCGGTAAATGAGGCAGCAATTACAGGTGAAGCGATGCCAGTTGAAAAATCCGTTGATGAAAAGGTATTTGGCGGAAGTATAAATAATGAAGGAATATTGAAAATAAGCATTACCAAGTCATATGAGGATTCTTCGTTAGCGAAGATTTTGCATTTAGTTGAGGAAGCTCAAGAAACAAAAACTCCGACAGAGCAATTTATTAATCGGTTTGCAAAATACTATACACCAATGATTATTTTAATCGCAATCATTGTCATGGTTGTTCCACCATTAGTTGCCGGTGGTGAATGGGGAAAATGGTTTTATCAAGGCTTAGCCGTATTGATTGTTGGTTGCCCATGTGCATTAGTGCTTTCTTCTCCAATTGCAATTGTCTCAGGAATTACGAGAAATGCACGGAATGGTATCCTTATTAAAGGTGGAGTATTCCTTGAACAGCTTGGAAAAATTGATACTATCGCATTTGATAAAACAGGAACATTAACAAAAGGTGAGCCTTTTGTTGAAGTAGTTAAAAATTATGATGAGCAGTTTTTATTGGTTGCGGGTTCTGTAGAACATTCGTCCTCACATCCTTTGGCTAGAGCAGTAATGAGAAAAGTGGACGAAGCTTCTGTACCTATAGCAGAGGCAACAGATGTAGAAACGATATCTGGTCAAGGAATCTATGCAAGGGTCAATGGGAAACGATATTTTGTCGGAAATGAAAAAGGAATTCCAGCTTCTGCAATGACTTCAGATATTAAAGAAGAAATTATTCAATTAAAAGAGCAAGGATACACATTAGTAGTTGTTGTTGACGATCACAAAGTTCTCGGATTAATGGGGATTACAGATGAGATTCGAAGTGAAAGTAAACAAATAATTAAAGAGCTGCACGATGCAGGAATAAAACAAACCATTATGTTAACCGGTGATCATCAAAAAACCGCTGAACTTGTTTCTAATAAGATTGGATTATCCACATTTTTTGCCAATCTATTGCCGGATGAAAAAGTTGCAAAGGTGAAAGAATTAACTCAAAGAGGAAAAGTTGCGATGATTGGTGATGGAATTAATGATGCACCAGCACTAGCTACAGCAGATTTAGGGATAGCAATGGGAAAAGGGACCGATAGTGCCATTGAAACAGCAGATATCGTGTTGATGCAGGATCATTTAGGTAAATTGCCTTCAGCAGTGAAAATTTCAAAACGAGTAAATAATATAATAAAGTTAAATATTTCTTTAGCTTTAGCTTTAAAATTAATTGCTTTGCTATTAACTATTCCAGGATGGCTAACCCTATGGATTGCTATTCTTTCAGATATGGGAGCGACTGTTTTAGTTACATTAATTAGTTTAACACTTATGATTGAAAGAAAAACTAATCGTGTTTAGGCACACGATTAGTTTTTTTGCTAATGAAGAGTATTAGCTTTCTAAATGATTTTTGAAAAATTATTTTCCTCTTTCGTCAGCTTTACCATCGAAATTTGAAATGTTTCTTAAGCTGTGATACAATCTCACGAAATATATAAAGGACGTCTTTTTTTCTTATATTGAGTAGTACAAAAAAGATTTGATTAAAAAGGTGATAAAATGGGAGTACATCAATATTTTAAAAGCTTGTCTGATTTAGAAAAGATATATCGCTGTCCTGGAAAATTTAAATTTCAGGAGCATTCGGTTGCTAGTCATTCATTTAAAGTAACAAAGATTGCACAATTTTTTGGAACAGTGGAAGAACTAAAAGGAAATAAAGTTAATTGGCAGTCACTTTATGAAAAAGCGTTGAATCATGATTATAATGAACTTTTTACAGGCGATATTAAAACCCCTGTTAAATACGCCTCAAAGGAATTACGAAATTTATTTAGTCAAGTTGAAGAACAAATGACAAAGAAATTTATTTATAAAGAATTTCCAAAGGAATATCAAGAAATTTATTTGGAGCGTTTCAAAGAAGGAAAGGATGATACGTTAGAAGGGAAGATTTTATCTGTTGCTGACAAAGTCGACTTACTTTATGAATCCTTTGGTGAAATCCAAAAGGGAAATCCAGAGTCATTGTTCCTAGAAATTTATGAAGAGTCTTTATTAACCATTCTTCAGTTTAAGGAAATGGAAAGTGTGAAGTATTTTCTTAATGAAATCCTTCCAGATATGCTCAATGAAAAATTTATTGAACATAGTGAACTTAATGAGGCGACGAAAAAAATAGTTAAAGCGAATTTAGAAGAATAAATAACTGCCATTTAAAAAATTCATTAGAAATAAAAAAATTATTCATCCCTCTTGTGTTTTTGTTCATTTTAGAAAAAAATAGAGATAGGATTTTTTAACCTTAGGGGTGAAAACAATGATCGACAAAATCTTAGCTGCCATTTTTCTTCCTGGCCTTCTTGTCATCTTTTTTACAAGGGTAACCTATAATCATATAGTAGGATTAATATTGACAGTAGCACTGATTGTTGCTTCAGTTTATAAAGGATACACTCATACTTGGATATTATTTATCATTGATGCGGCATCATTAACCATCGGTTTCTATTATGCAAATAGAATGGTAAATCGTAATAAAAGGAAAAATAAAGAAACGGAAAGTAATAACGCTTAATGCAGAAATCTATAGTGCATTAAGCGTTTTTCTTTTTAAGGCTAAATTGTAGCAAGTTTAGTATTTAACCGATTTTTATATTTTGTTAGAAAATTATGTGAACCTTTCTAAGGTATTGTTGGTATTAACATGTAGAATATGAAGAAGGTGGTAGTATAAATGACAGCAATTGGGTGGGTTATTAGCAGTATTGTTGTAGGTATCTTAGGCACAATTTTTACACTTGCTATTGCGACAATGAATAAAAAAGTTGTTAAAGATCGTTGGGGGAAAATAGACTTTAAAAAGTCTGATATATATTTCTATTGGACTAGGTGGGATACGATTATTGTCATATCAGCTGTGTATACCTTTATTTGTATTACTGGGTTGTTAGTATTTTTATTACGTGGTGATACCATTAATAGTCCAATGATTCAATTTTTTATCCATCAAACCTTTGTTTTTAGCCTTATCACATTTATTTGGTTAATCACGAAGCTTGCATATGTCTATAAAGGGATTAAAGTTAGGTGGTCCGATGAATTTAAACAATAGTGAAGAAGTATTTCTCCTTTATCAAAAAGGACGTGATGAAGCATTTGAATGGATTTATCATTCTTATAAAGATCCGTTATATCGCTTTATCTACCGTTATACAAATAATGAACAGCTGAGTATCGATACCGTTCAAGATACATTTGAAAAAATACAAAGAAAAAAGCATATGTATAGTCCTGAAAAAGGGAAATTTAAAACCTATTTATTTCAAATCGCATACAATACGATGATTACAAAGCTCAATCGACAAAAGCGATTGAAAAACCTCCTGCCATTTTTAGCAGAACGTCCTCATAAAGAGTGTTCATTGGATGAGAAAATAAGTGTTCGTTCTGCGTTACAAGCCTTGCCAGACGATTTACGTGTAGTAATATTATTAGTGTATTATCATGATTTAAAGCAAAAGGAAATTGCCGACATATTAAAAATCCCGATTGGAACAGTAAAATCTCGTTTAAATCGTGCATTAAAAAGGCTAAAAAGAGATTTGGAGGTGGAGGAAAATGAATAGTGAACAGAATAAAATAGAAGATGTTATACAGAATAAATTAAAAGAGTTTGAAGTAACTGTTCCCTCATTCCCGAATCGAAAGTCGAGAATAGATCGGTTAGCAAATTGGTTATTTGCTCCTGTAGCAACTCCTTTATTAGATAAAGATTTTCGGGCAAGCACCTTTCAATTTCTGCTGTTCATTCCGTTACTAGTTGGTATTTTGATTTTCATCCCATTATTTATCATTTAGATTAACAGATAATGACCTTTTATAGGTCTTTTTTATGATATAAATGATTAAAAATTTCTGCTGTGTCTAGCACAAGCAGCCATAGGTTCAAGACTCCACCTACGATAAGTAACATTATGTTCCTTTATTTCAGTTGGAGAACCATTCTTAGATCTAGATGCTACCTCTGTTCTGTTTGTGACTCATAATTTCTCTTTTGTGGACCATTATTTTCATTTATTGGACCATTCCTAGTTGCAAATGCTACCTTTGTTCTGTTTATGGCGCATAGTTTTCTATTTGAGACTTATAGATTCTCTTTTGCGGACCATTCTTAGTTACAGTTGTTCCTTGTTAGTTGCATTTCTAAAATCCTCCAAAGAAATTTTACTGCCAATTTTTTTATGAATCATTCACCGAAAACTTGTTCGCTTTTTTGTGGTTAAGAAACACATGTTTGTGGTAAAATAAATAATATGAATTATACGAGTACTTTGTAACTTATATATAGATAGGATTAATGATTAGATTGGTCATGTGGATGGGAGGAAAAAATATTGAACGAGCAATTTGAGCTAGTTTCTAAGTATCAGCCACAAGGGGATCAACCTGAAGCGATTCGCAAGCTTGTCGAAGGAATTCGAAGTGGGAAAAAACATCAAACCTTGCTTGGGGCTACTGGAACTGGTAAAACATTTACAATTTCAAATGTGATAAAAGAAGTAAATAAGCCGACATTAATTATTGCTCATAATAAAACGTTAGCAGGACAGTTATATAGTGAGTTCAAGGAGTTTTTTCCAAATAATGCTGTAGAGTATTTTGTCAGTTATTATGATTACTATCAGCCAGAAGCTTATGTTCCACAAACCGATACATATATCGAAAAAGATTCAAGCATTAATGATGAAATTGATAAATTGCGTCATTCAGCTACATCCTCCTTATTCGAACGAGATGATGTCATTATTATTGCTAGTGTTTCCTGTATTTATGGTCTAGGATCTCCGGAAGAATATCGAGAAATGGTATTATCTCTACGAACAGGCATGGAGATAGATCGTAATCAGCTTTTAAGAAAATTAGTAGATATTCAATATGCAAGAAATGATATTGACTTCCAGCGCGGAACATTTCGTGTTCGAGGGGATGTTGTAGAGATTTTTCCTGCATCAAAAGATGAACATTGTATGCGGGTTGAGTTTTTTGGTGATGAAATCGATCGAATTCGTGAAGTTGATGCTTTAACAGGTGAAATTATCGGTGATCGTGATCATGTTGCAATCTTTCCAGCATCTCACTTCGTAACTAGAGAAGAGAAAATGAGAGTCGCGATTAAAAACATTGAGGAAGAATTAGCTGAGCGTTTGAAGCTTTTACGTGATAATGATCGATTGTTAGAGGCTCAAAGATTAGAGCAAAGAACGAACTATGATTTAGAAATGATGCGAGAAATGGGATTCTGTTCGGGTATTGAAAACTATTCACGTCATTTAACACTGCGCCCTTCAGGTTCAACTCCATATACACTACTAGACTATTTCCCTGAAGACTTTTTAATTGTTGTTGATGAATCCCATGTGACCCTTCCGCAAGTACGTGGAATGTATAATGGGGACCAAGCCCGTAAGCAAGTACTTGTTGATCATGGTTTTCGATTGCCATCAGCCTTAGATAACCGTCCATTGAAATTTGATGAATTTAAAGAACATGTGAACCAAATTGTTTATGTTTCAGCTACCCCGGGACCATATGAACTTGAGCATACCCCTGAAATGGTTGAACAAATTATTCGCCCAACTGGACTTCTAGATCCGACCATTGATGTCCGTCCTATTGAAGACCAAATCGATGATTTATTGAGTGAAATTAATGAAAGGGTAGCTAGAAATGAAAGGGTTCTAGTTACGACTTTAACGAAAAAAATGTCTGAAGACTTAACTGATTATTTAAAAGATGTTGGGATAAAGGTTCAATATCTTCATTCAGAAATAAAAACATTAGAAAGAATTGAGATTATTCGTGAGCTACGCCTTGGGAAATATGATGTATTAGTAGGGATAAACCTACTAAGAGAAGGACTTGATATTCCGGAAGTTTCATTGGTCGCTATCCTTGATGCTGATAAGGAAGGTTTCTTACGTTCTGAGCGTTCACTTATTCAAACAATTGGGCGTGCCGCTCGAAATGCAAACGGTCAAGTTATTATGTACGCAGATAAAATGACTGATTCTATGAATAAAGCAATTGAAGAAACAAAACGTCGCCGTACGGTCCAAGAAGCATATAATCAAAAACATGGAATTACTCCACAAACGATCCAAAAGGATATCCGAGATGTTATTCGCGCAACACGAGCAGCTGAAGATCAAGAGGAATATGTAGCAGCTGTTGTACCAACAAAGCTTACGAAAAAGGAAAAGGAAAAATTAATTCAACAATTAGAACACGATATGAAAGAGGCCGCAAAAGCGCTCGATTTCGAAAAAGCTGCAGAGCTTCGTGATACATTATTAGAATTGAAAGCGGAAGGATGACATTCATGGCAAAAGATAAAATTATCGTACAAGGAGCAAGAGCACATAATCTGAAAAATATTGATGTCACCATTCCAAGGGATCAATTAGTTGTATTGACAGGGTTATCTGGGTCAGGAAAATCTTCTTTAGCCTTTGATACAATCTATGCGGAAGGACAACGGCGTTATGTGGAATCTCTTTCAGCCTATGCTAGACAATTTTTAGGTCAGATGGATAAACCGGATGTCGATTCGATAGAAGGCTTATCACCAGCAATTTCTATTGACCAGAAAACGACAAGTCGTAATCCACGTTCTACTGTGGGAACAGTAACTGAAATTTATGATTATCTACGTTTGCTTTATGCACGTGTCGGCAGGCCGATCTGTCCTAAACACGGAATTGAAATTACCTCTCAGACGATTGAACAAATGGTTGACCGGATAATGGAGTATCCTGAACGAACGAAGCTTCAAGTGTTGGCTCCAATTGTTTCCGGGCGAAAGGGAGCACATGTGAAGGTGCTTGAGGATATTAAAAAGCAAGGATTTGTTCGAGTAAGAATTGATGGAGACATGTTTGATTTAAGTGAGGACATCGAATTAGAAAAAAATAAAAAACACTCCATTGAAGTGGTTGTCGATCGAATTGTTGTGAAAGAAGAGGTAGCATCCCGTTTAGCCGATTCGCTGGAAACAGCTTTGAAAATTGCTGATGGCAAGGTCATAATCGATGTAATTGGTGAAGAAGAGCTTTTATTTAGTGAACATTTAGCATGTCCACATTGCGGTTTTTCTATTGATAAACTTGAACCCAGAATGTTTTCATTTAACAGTCCATTTGGTGCGTGTCCTGAATGCGATGGGTTAGGGACGAAACTAGAAGTTGAGCTTGATCTTATTATTCCTAATCAGGAGCTATCATTAAAAGAGCATGCAATTGCACCTTGGGAACCGGTAAGTTCACAATATTATCCACAATTGCTTGAAGCTGTTTGTAATCATTATGGAATAGATATGGAGACACCTGTAAAGGACCTTCCAAAACATCAGCTAGATAAAATATTATATGGATCTGATGACGAATCCATCTATTTTCGCTATGAAAATGATTTCGGACAAATACGTGAAGGTCATGTGAAATTCGAGGGAGTTATACGTAATGTAGAGAGACGGTATAAAGAAACAAGCTCTGACTATATTCGTGAACAAATGGAAAAATATATGGGGCAGCAGGCTTGCCCAAAATGTAAAGGCTATCGACTAAAAGAAGAAAGCCTAGCAGTGAAAATTAATAATAAGCATATTGGTGAAGTGACAGAGCTATCGATTGAAAAAGCGGATGAGCTATTTGTACAACTAGATTTAACGGAAAAAGAAAGAAAAATTGCGAGTCTCGTACTTCGAGAAATTCGCGAGCGTTTAGGATTTCTTGTGAATGTTGGATTGGAGTATTTGACTTTAAGCCGAGCTGCGGGTACATTATCTGGCGGGGAGGCGCAGCGAATTCGCCTTGCTACACAAATTGGTTCGAGATTAACGGGTGTTTTATATATTTTAGATGAGCCTTCTATTGGTTTGCATCAGCGTGATAATGACCGATTAATTCAAACCCTTCAAAATATGAGGGATATTGGGAATACATTAATAGTCGTTGAGCATGATGAAGATACGATGTTTGCAGCAGATTATTTAATTGATATTGGCCCTGGAGCAGGTGTTCATGGTGGAGAAATTATTTCAGCTGGTACACCTGAAGAGGTTATGAATGATCCACAATCCTTAACAGGCCAATATTTATCAGGAAAAAAATTCATTCCGCTACCAATTGAACGCCGTAAACCAGATGGAAGATTTATTGAGATAAAAGGGGCTAAGGAGAATAATCTGAAAAATATTAGTGTGAAATTTCCACTCGGTAGCTTTATTTCGGTAACAGGCGTCTCAGGTTCAGGAAAAAGTACGCTTGTTAATGAAATCTTACACAAAGCATTGGCACAAAAGCTAAATCGTGCCAAAAGTAAGCCTGGTGAGCATAAAGAAATAAAAGGAATTGATTATCTCGAAAAGGTCATCGATATTGACCAATCACCAATTGGAAGAACACCTCGTTCCAACCCTGCAACCTATACTGGAGTGTTTGATGATATACGTGATGTGTTTGCTGCAACAAATGAAGCAAAAATTCGCGGGTATAAAAAAGGACGATTCAGTTTTAACGTAAAAGGTGGACGTTGTGAGGCATGTCGTGGGGATGGAATCATTAAGATTGAAATGCATTTTCTTCCCGATGTTTATGTGCCTTGTGAAGTTTGTCATGGAAAACGTTATAATCGAGAAACATTAGAAGTTAAATATAAAGGAAAAAATATTGCAGATATCCTTGATATGACAGTAGAAGACTCAGTAGAATTCTTTGAAAATATTCCAAAGATTAAAAGGAAGCTGCAAACGATTTTTGATGTTGGCTTAGGGTATATCAAACTCGGTCAACCAGCAACTACATTATCTGGTGGAGAAGCTCAGCGTGTGAAACTTGCTTCTGAACTTCACAAAAGATCCAACGGAAAATCATTATATATATTAGATGAGCCAACAACTGGTCTTCATGTTGATGATATTTCTAGACTACTTGTTGTTCTTCAAAGGCTAGTGGAAAATGGGGACACTGTACTTGTCATTGAGCATAATCTTGATGTTATTAAAACAGCGGATTATTTAGTGGATCTTGGCCCAGAAGGTGGTGCCAAAGGTGGTACGATTGTTGGAACAGGTACTCCTGAAAAAATTGCTGAAAATGCAGAATCGTATACTGGAAAGTACTTAAAGCCGGTTTTGGAAAGAGATCGTGAAAGAATGAAGCATAGAATAGAAGAACAAGAAAAAACTGAAGTGGTTCAGTAAACGATGAGTATTTGTTAAAGGAGTAACCTTAGATGGTTACTCTTTTTTTACATATTGGTAATTTATCTATTGTGATATTTTTGTCCAAATATAGTACTTTGCCTCTTGTAGCTCTAAAATCAAAGAATGATACTCCTTTTTTTGAATATATATAAATGGACTATATAAAAATGGGGGTAATGACATGTCTGTATTAGTTACAGGGGGGGCAGGGTATATTGGCAGTCATACATGTGTAGAACTATTAGAAGCCGGGTATGACATTATCGTTATCGATCATTTTCAGCAAAGTAATATCCAATCTTTAAATCATGTCAAACAGCTCACAAACAAAGAATTTAAAATATATCATATTGATTTAATAAATAAAGATCATCTTGAAACAGTTTTCTTGGAAAATAGTATTGATGCAGTTATTCATTTTGCTAGTTTGAAATCTGTAGGAGAATCAGTTCATTTTCCACTTAAATATTATCAAAACAATATTGTTGGAACACTAAATTTGATTGCACTAATGCAGCAATATCACGTAAAGAAATTGGTATTCAGTTCATCTGCGACTGTTTATGGGAACACTCAGGAGGTACCTATTAAGGAGAACGCTGTTCTTCAGACGATAAACCCTTATGGACGTACGAAGCTAATCATTGAAGAGATGTTGAGAGATATTTATACTTCTGATAATAGCTGGAGCATCACAATCTTACGGTATTTTAACCCGATAGGTGCACATGAAAGTGGATTAATAGGAGAACATACGGACGGGATTCCGAATAATTTAATGCCATATATAACACAAGTTGCAATCGGAAAACGAAAAGAGCTGCGTATATTTGGGAGTGATTATCCTACAAAAGATGGAACAGGAATTCGAGATTATCTTCATGTGATGGATTTAGCAAATGGTCATGTAAAGTCACTAAATAAAATGAAGGATTCAAAGGGACTCTTTACTTACAATCTTGGAACGGGTAAAGGATATAGTGTATTAGAGATTATTCAAGTATTTGAAAAAGCCACAGGAGTTAACATACCTTATCGTATCGTTGAGCGTAGACATGGAGATTCCGCTGTTTGCTATGCAGACCCTTCAAAAGCATTAAAAGATCTAGAATGGGCCGCAAAAAGAGACATTTTTGATATGTGTGTGGATGCTTGGCGTTGGGAAAAAAATTTAAATGCTAGTAAGGTATAAGAAAGTGGTGAGAAGGGATCTCACCACTAATTTTTCATTGTGCACACTTTTTGATAAAACATATTAATTGCATCTTCTCTATATGCTTCGTAATCAAACGCTTTTTCATTTAACTGACTACCAGCAATAAAATCGCTCATCCCACCAACAAGTCCTTCAATAGAATTTTCCACTATTAAACCGTATCCTCCATCAATAACACTTCTGGAGCCTGGAATATCTGTGACAATTACTGGCTTCCCAAGAACCAGTGCTTCAAGTAAAACCATTGGTTGTCCTTCTTGATTAGAAGATAATACAAAACAATCACATTTATTTAAAAGGGCATATGGATTATTTAATTGTCCTGTAAATATAACTTTTTCCTTTAAATGCAAACTTTCTACCTGCTCGACTAATTGTTCTCTTAAAGCACCATCACCAACAATATAAAGACGGATAGTTGGATTGTTTTTTTCAAGTATAGAAAACGAATGAATTAATTTTGCATGGTCCTTTTCTGGGCCGAGTCTTCCAATATTAATGAAATTAATATGAGAATCGTTAGGTAACGGGAATCCTTGTACGGTTTGTTCTGTTGTTTCTATCAATGAAAAATCATTTTCCTCCGCAAATTCATATTGATAATGATCCTTCTTTGAAAGAATGTTTTGATAGTCTATCGTATTAATTACATAATCCATTTTCTTCGAGTATTGATGAATATATTGTTTTAAACTCTCCATATTTTTTTCATGTGTTAATTTTGAGACTGAAAGTACTTTGTCAAATAAATCGTAAAGTGAAAAAACAACTTTTAAGTTTTTGCGATGTGGGTATCGATTCTTTACTTTTTTATGAATTTCTTTCTCCATGTCAGAATGGAGAAAGATGCTTTTCTTTTTAAAATGACCAAAAGCAAACATAGTTGCCCAAAAAGGGCTGTATCCACTAAAGTCTATCCCTATATCAAATTCAGATAGACCGATCATTCTCTTCATTTCTCTTTCATACATCTTTGAGGGAATAATCGACTTCATAAAATCGGTATATAATCCTCTTCGTAGCAATAATGCATGTCGATACCATTCTGATAAGGTTGCATTCCAAGTGCCTACACGATATATGTAATGAACGTCTTTTTTTATTTTTTGAAGGTTGTTTACTTTTTCTTCTTTTGGAGTCCCTCCATAATCAATTAGAGTGACATCATAGAGATTATAATCAATCGTATTTAACAAATTGATGACTGAAGCGGTGATACCATTATTCAAAAATCCTCCGCCATATATCAATAATTTTGTTTTGTCGGTTCCAACTTTAATGAGATGCTCAGAAGGCTTTTCGAAAAATACGGTATCTACAAAACGTTTCGTTGCATTCCCATCATCGTGGTAGCAAAATTTCCTTTGAAATGTTTGATATGTTTGTCGATATGTATCTTTAATTGAATCAATATTTTCAATGCATTCAACTATTTCATGGACATCCTTACATAAAGGGCCAGGGAGCTTATTCATCGCAATATATGTTCCGCGGGTATTTTCGTATTCTTCTAAATCATAGGCATAAAAAAGGATAGGTTTCTCTGTTGGTAGAAACTCAAAGAAAATACTTGAATAATCAGTTATTAAAATATCTACAATTGCTAATAACTCATTCGTATCCATTTCATTTGGTATACAGGATTGATTCATGCCATTCGCGTTAAAGAATTTATTTGCATAATAATGTGATTTAAGCAAAACTGTGTATGTATCTTTGACATAATCTTGAATCTTGCGAATATCGTTCAATAGTTTTTCGCTTTCATTGATTTCTTCCCCTATTTTTCCTCTCCATGTAGGAGCATAAAGTATCACTTTTTTATTTGGTGGAATGGACAATTTTCGTTTAAGACCATTTGTATTTGCAGAAAACATTAAATCAACACGTGGATATCCAGTGTCTAAAACCTTTCCGTTATAAAGGGTATGAATATCATGAGATTTCAGTAGTTTTTCATAAGTAAATTGATTGGGATTCACCATATAATCAGAAAATAAGAAATTACGCTGGATGTTTTTATGGTCAGCATAACCTTTATTTTTAATATCCAATCCCATCGTTTTTAATGGAGTTCCGTGCCAAATATTTGCGTAAATTTGTTCCTTTCTTTTTATGAAATAGTAGGGAAAAGTTGTATCATTAATTAAAAACTTGGCTGTAGCAAGGGTTTTAACATAGGATATGCTTTGGTATTTTACAAATTTAACATTTGGTAATCGTTTAAATTCGTTTTGAATAGAAGAAAAATCTTTGATTGCCCAAATATGGTCATAATCCTTAAATTCCGGATGATTTATTAAATACTTGAAAACTGCATATGGATTCCCCGTCATGCTTTCCCCATGATAAGCTTCATAAAATATCGATTTTGGACGGATTGGTTTTCCCTCTAAATATTTGGTATAAATTGCTCTTTTGCGAAAGTCTTTATCTATCAGATATTTTTTTAATGGACTTAGAACAAAGGTAAGCTTTCTTTTTATTGTTTTTCTACTTAATTTCATTCTTGACATATTTACCACCAATTCTTAACTAATATAGAGATTATTACAATAAAATCTCTATATTAGTATGGGTAGGTAACTTTATATTTATAATGATAATAATAAAATTTTTATAGTTCCCAGTTCTTTTATGAAGAAGTCAAGACTCTCAAAAAATAAGAAGGGTTACTTTTCGATTGGAGTCACCTAATAAAATTTGTCCAGATCACCTAAAACAGAAATAACAAGATATGAATATTTTTAACAAAATAATAATGAAGAAGAACTATTTTAGTTCATAGATTGAAGAAATAACGACGGGGATCCAACTTGATATTTCTTTCATGATAAAATAAACTTGGTCATTGAATGATTCTCTATTTTTGAGTCAAATACAATAGTACATAACTTTGTATCTGTACAAAAGTGATATAATGGTTTTGAAATCTGAAATTCATTCCTTTTGTTTAAAGAAATAAGATAAAGTGAAATATGAAAAAGATAATATTACAATCATAAAAGTTATTGATTTTTTTAAGTGGTTACCTCTAAATAAATGATAAGTGAATGGGATGAGAAAAAATGAATTTTGAAATTTATATGATGATGAAATCAGTAGACATTGTTAGAGGTGGTATGACAAAAGCTTTATTGAAGAGGGCTAACTTACTGGCTGGAAAATTTGATCATGTAAACATTATTACTTTTGCATTTATTATAGAGCATGATAAAATTCGTCAACAATTAAAAAAATATGGTGCATTACATTCTAATGTAACACTCTATAATATGCATGATTTCTTATCTAGAAAAAATGCTTCTTATTATTACAGTGATACTATGCTTGATATTGAAAAAGAAGAAAAATACAATAACGAATTAATAATATGTGATTTAGGATATAAAAAAAATATTTGTAGAGATGATAACGGAAATATAAAATTAGTTGAGTATTATAATAATATTGGTCAACTATATAAACGTGAAGATTATGATTTGAGAGATAACTTGAAATTATATAAATATTTTGACTGCGAGACAGGAGAAGTAGAGAGAGAAGTGTATTTTGAAAATGGAAATATATTTCTTGAAAAAACTTTTAACAATTCTGGGAAAGTAAAAAAAATCATTTGGAATGATAATAAATTAAAAAGTTCTAAAGAGTTCAGTAATGAAAATCAACTTCGTAAATTTTATATTCAAGAAATAATGAAGAACTCTTTAAATCCTGTCCTTATTTCAGATGCTAGAAGTACTGATAAATTATTACAATCAATTGATGATCCAAATATCTCTAAAATTCTTATGTTACATAGTTCTCATTTGTTGAAACCATTTAATTACTCTGCTCCATTGCATGAAAATAATGGAAGAGCTTTAAAGATGATGAATGATTTTGATGCTAATGTTTTCTTAACGAATGAGCAAAAGAATGATATAGAACGAAGGTTTGGTTTAAGAACTACTTATCATGTAATTCCTCATAGTGCATCGAAAGTAAAAGTAAGCTCTAATGTGAAAAGAGATTATTTAAAGGCAGTTGTTGTAGCAAGATTTAGTGCTTGGAAAAATATTGACCATGCTATTCGCGCATTTTCGGGTGTAGTAAAAAAATTTCCGGAAGCAAAATTGGAAATATGGGGATTTGGTAAAAGGGAGGAAGAACTTAAAGAACTAATCAATAATTTAGATTTGAATGAAAATGTATTTATCAAAGGATTTACAACCAATTCGTATGAGGTCTTTCAAGGTGCTGCTTTTTCTGTAATGACATCAAGGACAGAAGGATTTGGTATGGTTCTAACTGAAAGTTTATCAGTAGGTACCCCTGTAATATCTTATGATATAAAATATGGGCCAAGTGATATAATAGACGATGGAAAAAATGGATATTTAATAAAGAGAAACGATATTAATGCCCTTCAGGAGGCAATGATTAAACTATTTGATAATCCATCATTAGTGGATGAAATGAGTATAAAAGCGCAAAAAATAACTGATACTTTAAGTGATGAGAAATTTGTAATGCAGTGGGCAAATGTTTTTGAAAAAGCTACATTACAAAAAAAACAAAGATTAAATATCAAGTCTCCAGACTGCAAAATAATGAAAATGGGATGGAGCGATAGAGAAAAAGGGCTGCTTGACCTTCAGTGTAAGATGAATTTCGATAATGATCATTTGATTAAAAATGACATGATAGTATATATGTATTTAAAAAAACGAGAAACATTGGAAGATCAATATATACCTATAAATATCGAGTCTACTACAAAAGAAAGTATTATTTTTTCATCTACAATTAATTTAAGTGATTTTATAGTTAATGAAGATATAAAAGAAGGAATTTTAGATTTCTATATTAGTTTTTCTGTTATGAATATTCATCATTTTATTCGTATTGGAAATTTGAAAGATGAGGAAGTTTCTCTTTTTAATGATTATATTAAGGTAAACAATATTACTATCTATCCATACTTTACTAATCCATATGGGAATTTGAGTGTGGATATAGGGCAAAAGAAACATGCATTATAAATAAAGATAAAATTATATATGATTAAAATTTTTCTTTAAATTTATGTGTTTTAAAAAAAAGCATGACTAATTCATGCTTTTTTTTATTATTCTAATAAACGATTATGTTGAACAGATTACTATTTATTATAGAAACTAATTATTAGTTTCTGTAATTTTTAAATCACTTTCGGATAAGGGTAAAATTGGAATAAAAGTTTTATTATTGAAATTAGTAGCAACAAAGTCCTATAGGCATATTAAAAGTAATGTAGTATTGAATAAATTATTATATTATAATTTTAATTGTATAATATTTTACTAATAGATTAATAAAGTATGAATGAGTAGATACGAATATTTACTAGAATTTGTTTGTAACATATTCAAATTTATTAATCTATTAATCTAAGGAGGCGGTAAAAGAGAAAAATAGAATAAAGTAAAAATAATTAATAAAATTTTTATTAATTATTTTATTATTGAGGATGTGGAGGTTGAAAATGAGAAAAATAGCTAAATTTTTGGTTGTATTATTATTTTTTAGTTTAAGTAGTCCCTTAGATTTATTAGCAATTACTGATGAAAATAATGCTATAAATCAAGAACTAGATAATAGTATTGACCGAGATAGCTCTGGAAATGAAGATTTACAAGATAATCCTAATAAAGAATCCGAAAAACCAACAGATGTGGTGGAATCTGATAATACAGATGAAGCCAATAATAATGATTTTCCAGAAGAAAACAAAGAAGTAGATAATCAAGAAAAAAAGAATGACGATGTACCAGAAACAGAAGATAAGAAGCCTTTACAAAAAGAACAAACTGATAATAAAGATACGATTGTAAACCCATCAGATAATGAATCAGTTGAAAAAAGTAGTGCTAAAGAAACTAGTGTTATAAAAAAATCTTTAGCAAATACTAAAACTACTATTAATACTAGTAAAACTAGTAAATTAGGACATATTCGAAATACTAGTGTTAAAATCTATAAAACTGTAGGAAACGAGTCTACAGCGTTCTTAGCGGGGAATACATATACAAACGCAGTTTACTATATTAAACAGCAGGCTGTATTAGGTAAACAAACGTATTATTTAATTAGTACTCAACCTAGTAGCGATAAAGGTGTAGTAGGTTGGGTAAAGGCAGAAGATTTATCAACCCATCCACATGTAGGAGTAGATAAGAACCAAAAAACGTTTTATATAAAAGGAACAGGTAATGCTTACTCAAAAGCATGGGGTGGATCAAAGGATTTAGTATACGTGCTATCCTCTTATAAGAACCAAATATTTGATGTCCATCTAACTGAAAAAGTTGGAAACAACACATGGTATCGTGGGACATTAAAAGGAAAAACCGTTTGGATCCATGAAAGTTATTTGACGAAACCTAGTGAAAGTAAAACGAGTAAGTTAGGCCATATTCGTAGTTCAAATGTAAAAATATATAAACGTATAGGTGATGAGTCATCAGGAATCGTAGCTGGTAGTACTTATACGAATAAAGTGTATTATATAAAAAAGCAAGCGGTATTAGGTGATCGAACTTATTATTTAATAAGTAATGAACCAAGTAGTGAAAAAGGTGTAGTAGGTTGGGTGAAGGCAGAAGATTTATCAACCCATCCTCATGTAGGTGTAGATAAGAATAAAAAAACATTGGAAATAAAAGGAACAGGAAATGCGTATACGAAAGCGTGGGGTGGATCAAAGGATTTAGTATACGAGCTATCCTCTTTTAAGAATCAAACATTTGATGTTCATCTAACTGAGAAAGTTGGAAATAACACATGGTACAGAGGAATATTAAAGGGAAAAACTGTATGGATTCATGAAAGTTATCTGACGAAACTTAGTGAAAGTAAAACGAGTATGTTAGGTCATATTCGTAGTTCAAATGTAAAAATATATAAACGTATAGGTGATGAGTCATCAGGATTCCTAGCAGGTAGCACATATACGAATAGAGTATATTATATAAAAAAGCAAGCCGAATTAGGTAAACAGATCTATTATTTAATAAGTAACGAACCGAGCAGTGAAAAAGGTGTAGTAGGTTGGGTAAAGGCAGAAGATTTATCAACCCATCCTCATGTAGGTGTAGATAAGAACCAAAAAACATTTTATATTAAAGGAACGGGCAATGCATATACGAAGGCATGGGGAGGATCAAAAGATTTAGTATACGAACTATCCTCCTTTAACAATCAAAAATTTGCCGTTAATCTAACAGAAAAAGTTGGATCTAATATTTGGTATCGAGGGATTCTAAATGGAAAAACTGTTTGGATTCATTCATCCTATTTATCTAGTAAACCATTACAATCTATAAATAAAACTTATACAAGTTATAATATAGGAATTAATCAAATGGTTACTATTCAAATGAAGGTAAATCCACAAACAGATAAAAAATATAAGCTATGGATCCGTGAGGATGCTTTAAAAAATATTAGTAATGGTAAAGGAACTGTTAATGGTGACAATTGGAATTTAAGGAGAGGTCCTGGGACAAATTATGCGACCGGCGGGAAAGTGAATAATGGAACAGTACTTACTTTAAAGTCCAATTCAAAGGGTACGGATGGATATCTTTGGTATTATGTAATGGACACAACTGGGTGGACGACACCTGATCAAGCTGATGTTCAATACTATATTAATCCAGCTAATTTTACTAGTGACTTGAGAAGTCAATTACAGTTTCTTAGGTTATCTAGCAGTGCCAATATTGATGTAAATGAGGTAAATACAAAGATTTTAAAGGGAAAAGGAATTTTAGCAGGCAAAGGAAGCTCTTTTGTTAAAGCAAGTAACAAACATGGGGTTAATGAAATATATTTAATATCTCATGCATTACTGGAAACAGGAAACGGAACATCTAAATTAGCGAATGGGATAAAATATAAAGATAAAACGGTTTATAATATGTTTGGAATTGGAGCAAAGGATTCTTGTCCTGAAGAGTGTGGAGCAAAATATGCTTATGATGCAGGCTGGTTTACTCCTGAAGATGCCATCATTGGAGGGGCAGCTTTCGTTGGTAATCAGTATGTGCAATCGGGGCAAAATACTTTATATAAAATGCGTTGGAACCCAGCTTTTGCAGTAGCAAATGGTTATGCATCCCA
Source organism: Heyndrickxia sporothermodurans (assembly GCA_018333075.1). GTDB lineage: Bacteria > Bacillota > Bacilli > Bacillales > Bacillaceae_C > Heyndrickxia > Heyndrickxia sporothermodurans_A. The sequence goes on from BORH01000004.1 coordinate 392,436, forward strand.
TCAATATGCTTCAGATATTGGCTGGGCATACAAACAAACTTCAAGAATGTACGAAATATACAATTTATTAGATAGTTATAGTATTACTTTAGATATACCGAAATATAATTAACATTTTACACCTTGATCCATAGAAATTATCTATGAAATCAAGGTGTTTTTTATTAAAAGTGCGACAACCTAAAAAAATTTATTATTTTGTCAATTATAATTTAGTTTTCGAAAGTGAAAACTCACGAATTTTATGACAAAAATATTAAAACTTTGACATATTTTGATATCCCGTTGAAATTTTCTTGAATAAAATTTATAATGAAATTTGTATTATTTATTTCATACAACTAAATGAATTAATATGAAATATAACTCTACTAAATAACTTTTCTATATTGAAAAGAGAGGAGTAGGCTCGGTGAAGAAAGTAATTACTTACGGAACATTTGATTTATTGCATTGGGGACATATTAATCTTTTAAAAAGAGCAAAGGAATTAGGGGATTACTTAGTAGTAGCTATTTCTTCTGATGATTTTAATGAAATTAAGAATAAAAAAGCTTATCATAGTTATGAAAATAGAAAAATGATTTTAGAAGCTATTCGTTATGTTGATGAAGTGATCCCAGAGAATTCTTGGGACCAAAAAGTTACAGATGTTCAAGATCACAATATTGATATTTTTGTGATGGGTGATGATTGGAAAGGGAAATTTGACTTTTTAAAGGATCATTGTGAAGTTATTTATTTGCCAAGAACAATCGGTATTTCAACCACTCAAATTAAAAAGGATTTATTTAATGTTCAAAATGGGTAACATCTGGAATATATAGAACCATTTGGAAGGATCATAGGTCCTTCTTTTTTAATTTGTAAATTCTAACATATACCTTGAAAACAAGGTTATCATAAGAAATATATTATATTGTTTGACAATAAAAAAAGATTAGGATATGTAGGAAAATGATGAGAAATATAATCATAATGTTTTATTTAGTGTTTTTTAAAATGTTTTATTATTTCTTTAGTTTGTTCCCTCTAAAGAAAAAGGTAACATTTGTAACATCCTTTGGTGATAACTGTATATATTTATATGAAGAAATGGAAAAGAAACAGGTACATCTCAAACCGATATTTTTATATAAAAAGTCATGTGAAAATAATATAAAAAACTTAAAGAATGTAGAAACGATTAAATTCGAAACATTAAATATAATTAGTGAAATTAAGTCAATTTATCATATTGCAACATCAGAATTTATTGTAGTGGATAATTATTTTGGTTTTTTGGCTGCGATACATTTCAGAGAAAATGTTGAATGTATACAGCTTTGGCATGCAGCAGGAGCTTTTAAGAAATTTGGATTTCAAGATCAATCCTTTCATAAAAGATCTGCCATTGACCAAAAAAGGTTTTCAAAAGTATATAAACAATTCCATAAAATCGTTGTTGGTTCTGATAATATGGCAAATATATTTAAGAAAACTTTTAACGTAACTGAAACAAATATATTACCTACAGGAATTCCTCGGACAGATTTGTTTTTTGATGAAAAGAGAAAAAAGCAAATAATTGAGACGTTATATGAAAATAATCGATTACTTCAGAATAAGAAAGTAATCATGTATGCACCGACATTTAGAGATAATGAGCTCAATCAATTTGAGCTACATTTGAATTTAAAATTAATGCATCAATTTTTAGGTGATGAGTATGTCATCCTATTGAGAGTTCATCCTGCAATAAAAAATAAAAAGGATGTCGAAAATGACTATCCTAATTTTGTTTTTGATTATTCTTCGTATAAAGATGTCAATGAATTACTTTTCATTACCGATATATTAATTACAGATTATTCTTCTATTCCTTTTGAATTTGCTCTTTTGAACAGACCAATTATTTTCTTTGCATATGATGTGGAAAAGTATAAAAAAGAAAGAGGGCTATGGGATGAATTTGAAACAATGATCCCGGGTCCAATTGTAACTTCAACAGAAGAAGTTATTTCTATTGTCCAAAATGAGGATTTTGATTTTCAGCTAATTTCGAAGTTTTCTTTGGAATGGAATCAATATTCGCAAGGCTATTCTAGTAAAGGGTTAATGGACTATATTTTAAAACGAGATTATGTGAAGAATGTAATGTGAATGATAAATTCTCGAATGACAAATATTAAGTAATAAAATCTCCTTAAAAAGTGAAAAGGAGTGAACTTGTAATGAAGAAGGTAATAACATACGGGACCTTTGATCTACTTCATTGGGGACACATAAATTTATTAAAACGAGCCAAAGAACATGGTGATTATTTAATTGTTGGTCTCTCTACTGATGAATTTAATGATAAAAAGAACAAACAGGCTTATCATACTTTTGAAAATAGAAAAATGATTTTGGAATCGATACGATATGTAGATCAAGTAATCCCTGAAAATACATGGGAACAAAAAGAAAATGATGTGTTAAAATATAATATTGATATATTTGTTATGGGTGATGATTGGAAAGGGAAATTTGATTTCCTAAAAGATTATTGTGAAGTAGTATATTTACCTCGTACAATAGGTATTTCTACTTCTAAAATAAAAAAGGATTTACTTCATTAACTTCAGTATGGATTGATAAATAAGATTTTTCATAAGCTAGAGGAGAGATTTACCATTGGCAACAAAAAAACTCGTGAAAAAGTGTAAAGTTGAACATCTAAAATATAATCAAGATGATCTAAGTTTGAGTATTAGCTATATTTTAAAGGATACTTCTAATGTTTGTGAACCGATAAGCTTGTTATGTATGGAAAGGCAGACAGAAAGAGAAATTTCGTTTCCATTAACGATACATGGAGTAGAAGAGGAAAAACATATCGTATCTACTACAATTCAAAAACAGCAGCTTCAATACTTTTTGAGTAATGGAGAGTACTGGGATTTTTATTTAAAAATGTTTATTGAAAATGAAAGTCCTGAAGAGGATGAAGAAGAAGAAGATCAAATTTTTGTTGAAACTGAAAATAGTGATGAATCTGATAATGATGATGAGTCTGAAAATGAGGTTGAAGCTGAAAACGAAGACGAATATAAACTATATCGGATTAAATGTCCAATTGATCATGTAGAATTATTATTTTATTCTGATGAAGAAGTGGGTAAAATGTTGATTCCTTATCCAACGAACAAAGGGAATTTTTCATTTAAAGTTAGAGATTATTCATTTATTACAAAGGTTGAAGATGCATCTATAACTAAAAATGGATTACTGTCTATTAAAGGTTATGCTTATCATCCGATTTATGATAAAAACATAGAAATTATTAAGAAACAACTAATTATACAAGATGCGGAAGAATTAATTGTTGAAAAATTTGATGTTCTAACTGAAAATAGATCAGATTTGCAAAATACATTTGGTCATCACGAACACATTATTCAAGCTTCAGGCTTTTATGCTGAAAAAAATATTTTCCCCCTTGTAGAGCAAGTAGATGAAAAAATAAAGCTTAAGGCGTATATGGAAATAAGTTTTATGGACAATGGGGAATTAATAACTGTTCAAAGCTTACCACTTAAGTTTTTTAGTTTTAACAAAATGTATACTCCTCTAAAAAGAATATTTAAGACAAGCATTAAAAAGAAGAAGGTACGTTTAACACGAACTAAAAAAGCAAAATCACTATTAATTAGTATTAGTGATTATCACTTTAAAACAGAATTGAAAAGCAAAGTGAAAAGAAAAATTAATAAATTGAAAAAAAGTCCTTTAACAAAAAAATTATATAAGAAAGTATTTAAATTTGTTGGCATGCTTCCTGCTAAGAAAAATCAAGTTATTTTTGAAGCTTTTTTAGGAAAACAATATAGCTGTAATCCACGTGCTATTTATGAATATATAAAAGAGAATCATCCCGAATATAAATTAATTTGGAGTGTAGATAAAAGGTTTACTCATAATTTTGATAATAAAGATGTTATTTATGTTAGACGTTTTTCGATAAAGTGGTTATTTGCAATGGCACGTGCCCAATACTGGGTTTCAAATAGTCGTCTGCCATTATGGATTCCAAAACCTAAGCATACGACTTATTTACAAACATGGCATGGTACGCCTTTAAAGAAATTAGCAGCTGATATGGATGAAGTTCATATGCCTGGAACAACTACATCAAAATACAAGCGAAATTTTATTAAAGAGGCGAGTAATTGGGATTATTTGATTTCTCCAAATGCCTATTCGACGGAAATCTTTAGAAGAGCCTTTATGTTTGAAAAAGATATGATTGAATCAGGATATCCGAGAAATGATTATTTGAATAAATGTAATAATCCAAGTACTATAAGGGATTTAAAAGACAAATTTGGTATTCCGAATGATAAAAAAGTCGTTTTATATGCACCTACTTGGCGTGACAATCAATTTTATGCAAAAGGAAAGTATAAATTTGATCTTGAGTTAGACCTACATTTATTGAGAGAGAAACTTGGAAATGACTATGTAGTCATTTTAAGAATGCATTATTTAGTAGCTGAAAATTTAGATCTGTCAGCATTCGAAAATTTTGCTTATGATTTTTCAAATCATGCAGATATTAATGAACTATATATAATAGCGGATATATTAATTACAGACTATTCTTCTGTATTTTTTGATTATGGAAATTTGAAACGACCAATGCTTTTCTTTGTATACGATATTGAATCCTATCGCGATAATTTGAGAGGTTTCTATTTTGATTTTGAAGAACAAGCCCCAGGTCCATTACTTAAAACAACAGAAGAAATTATTGAAAATATTAAGAGTTTAGAGGCAAACGGATTTAAACTTCCTTCTTCTTTCCAACCATTTTATAATAAGTTTTGTTATTTGGAGGATGGAGATGCTTCTAAACGAGTGGTCGAACGGGTGTTTAAATAACAGTAACAATTGAAGAAGAGCAAGTTAGAATTTTAAAACCTCCTGTAGTAAGAAGAAACAATTTCTTTCTACTATAGGTGGTTTTGTTGTGAGAAAATCGAAGTTACATTATCATCAGACCTGTATAATAGGACTTTGGTTTAAATTTTTTATTTAATAATATTAAGTTGAACACTAATTTTTGTTAAAGGAATTCTCTATTTTTGGAATTTTTTATTGCAGGAATTAGAAAAAACAAATAAGAGGTTAGGTTTGTAGCGGAGTTCACATTAAATAATGGATGGCTACATTTTTATGGACTTATGGGATACTTACTATTTACATAGAGAAAATTTAAAAGTATTTGTTATGATGTTAAATCTTGATTCCAATATGGATAAAATTATTAAGAATAACATAGATAATTATTTAATAACTTTTTTGAAAATGGTAAAATTGAACTATATGATTTTTGATTTTAAATAAAATGTTGGTTGAGATATTTTATGATAATTATCATTTTTACATTATATTTTACATCAATGGTAACCTTTAGACAAAATAACTTATAAATTTTAATAAGTTGTGATATAATTTTTTAGGATATTTTAACAGTATCAATAGTACTGTATTTTTTAATAGAGCAAATAATTTTATTTAAGGTTTTTTAGTAAGTTTCTCATACCAAAGGATAAGTTAAGACCTTTTAATATATAGGTTCTAATTGATATCAAGATGTGAATAATTTTACTTTTTATTTAATTTAATTTTTAAAAAATCTAAACTATTAATACCAAACAAGGTCGGACGAAATAATAATTTATTTCTAGTAAGATCTTTAGTTTATAAAAAGTGATATATAAGTATATTAAAGAGTGTAGTATATGCCTATAAATTTTATCTACTATATATGTAAAAACGTTGAAACTGTTTTATTGTGAAAAATTCAAAGGCGTATATTTCTATTAATTTTTTTGTTTAACTTAAGAAATCAATAGTTTGTTTGTACTACGAGCTTATCTTTAAATTTATAATGATTTATTGTACATAAATTTAGTAATACCAATTATATATAAGAACTCACAATTAAAACTTATAATCATTTATTCATGGGAATTTTATAGTTTCATTTATCAATTAAGATATTCAACCTGATTTGAAAAGAAAAAATCACTTTTGATTATATTGTGATTTTTTATTATTTAAAGTGAATTAATTCATCGTTTAACTGTTATACGTCCACTGAATTTAAGAATTCACCTTTATAAACAAGTTTAAGAGATTTGCTTTTAAATTTGTTTATGAAGTGCAGTTCGGTAGATTATCTATGATTACCTTCTTACATAATATCAAAAATATAATAACATATATATTTATAGAAAAATATTAAATTTATTTTAGTTAATAGAGTAGTAGGAATAAAGAAATATTGCGCTTTGTTTAGTTTAGGGTATAGTATATCTCATATTTGCTAATATAAAAAAATAACTTGGAGATAGGGGGGAAGCTAATGGAGAAATTTTCAATTATTATGCCTGTTTATAATAAAGAACATTTTCTAAAAGATGCTATTCAGAGTGTTATTAACCAAACAATAAATTTCAAAAGATGTATTGAGTTAATTATAGTTAATGATGGAAGCACTGATAAAAGTACAGAAATTTGTTTATATTATAAAGAAAAATTTCCCGAAAATATTCGTTACATTCAAATAGAGAATAGTGGACCCTCTGTTGCCCGAACTGTGGGACTTGATATGATTTCAAATGATGTTAATTATATAGGTTTTTTAGATGCTGATGATAAATTTAGTATAAACGCATTGGAGAAAGTGAGTAGATTTTTTAGGGAAAATTCAGTTGATATGGCAATAATACCTATAAAATATTTTAGTTCACAAGGTATAGAAAGTGAACATTCATTAAATTATCGTTTTAACAATAGGAATAGAGTAATAAATATATTAAATGATTATAAGCATATTCATTTTTATATTGGAGGAGTGTTTTTTAAAAAAGCTGTTTATGACAATAAAAGTTTTTATTTTGATAAGACTTTGTCTTATTGGGAGGATGCACTTTCATTAAATCAATATTTATTAAGAAATCATTGCTACGGGGTAGTAAATGATACATATTATTACTACCGTAGAGAAGAACAAGGGAATTCTTTAGTTGATAATTCTTGGTATTCAAAGATAAGATATAGTTTTTTAATTGAAAATGGTTATTTAAAATTAATTAATTTGTCTATTGAATTATATGGGATTGTGCTTCCGTATATACAATATTTAATTATTTACCATATTAAATTATATTTGTATAAAAAAAATTCTGAAATATTAATGTCTGTTTTGAGTGAAGGTGAGTTGGAAGATTTTATAGATTCGATAATAACTGTCCTTCAATATATTGAAGATATTTACATTGAAGAACAGGATATGAAGCACTATTATAAAGAATTCTTAATTTCATTAAAAAAAAATAAATGGCCATTAAAATTGGAGACAATTCTAAAGGAAAATAATGTAGATCAAATAATAATTAAAAAGAAAAAATTTTTGGGCTTAGGAATAAAAATAATTGGTTATTATAGTTCAGAAAGCTATATTCTATCAAAAAAAGACTATATTAGTGTGAAATTAGGAAAAAAGGTAATGTTATGTCATCCTAAAGATATTCAAAAAAAGGTTCAAATATGGGGAGTTGAAATAAGGGATTTTAAATATGCTGGATTTGAGATTTTTATACCAATTCACCGATTAAATATACAGTTTTTTCTTAATAGATATGATGGGTCTATTGTTGAATTAAATTCTATTAATTATTATAGAAGGCTAATTAGAAAATTAGGTTTCATTTTTAAACAAAAACATGTGTAAGATCAAACTAAAGTAAAACACAACGCTAAACAAGAAGGATTATATTTTCAATAAAGTCTAGTATATCTATAAATATCTAGTCTAAATATGAGAACTATTCTATCTTTAGCTTTATTCTTCATCAATAAAGATTGATGAATGATAAATTCAGTTAACTTTTTGTCATTTTAATCTTTGTTTTAATAGATAAATTTAAATCATTTTTTTGAGTTTTATTTGTTATTTACATTAGAGGATTGAACTCAATTATTACTATTTTAAGAATAAAAGTGATTTGATTCTTAATTTATTCTTATTAATTATAACTGGAATTATTCTTAAATTATGTTTATATATACTTAATACTAAAAGGTGAGGTTCAACGATTGTGTATAATATTTCTGTTATTATTCCAACCTACAATGCAAGCAGTTTAATCCTGGATACGTTAGAATCAGTAAAAAATCAAACTTTTTCTGGGAAAGTTGAAATAATATGTATCGATGATTGTTCAGAAGATGATACTGTTGAGGTTATAAAAAATTACAAAAATAAAACAGGTATGAGAATAAAGTTACTACAACAAAAAGAAAATAAGAGACAAGGTGCCGCACGGAATAGAGGCTTAAAAGAGGCTAGTGGAGAGTTTATTTTCTTTTTAGATAGTGATGATTTTCTTGATGAGAATGCTTTTGAATTTATGTATAACAAGGCTAAATTAAGGGACTGTGATTTTGTTCTCTGTGACTGGGCTTATTATTATGAGGATAGAGGAGAAGTATATGTAAATAACGATTTATTCTTATTTGAAGAATGGCTTAATGAAGCTCAGTGTGAAAATTTATATCAAGCCCAATCTTATTTTAGTGTAAATAAGTTATATAAAAAGGATTTTTTGATTAATAACCAAATTAAATTTGGAGAAGGATATATATATGAAGACTTTGAGTTTTATATTGACGTTGTTCAGAAAGCTAAAAACATTGGAATCGTGAGTAATCCCTTTTACAAAGTTCGGGTTAATCTAAAATCTACTACAAAATCTAACTCATCAACTACTATACATATGGATAATTTTCTGAAAGCTGTTGATAAGACCTTAAGCTTATTTAACCCAAGAAATAGAGAGTCTATTTATATGGTATACAAATATTTCTTCGATAGAGCCCAAATATACTCCGAAAATAGAATACCTAGAAGGTATAAAAGAGTAATGATTAAAAAGACAATAGAGATTTTAAATAAGTGGAATAGAAACTATTATGTACCTAAAAATATTGTATTATTCAACCAACTTTATTTTCATAAAAAGCTCATTCAAAATAACAAAATTAATACTATAATGTTAGTGAGGTCACTTCAAAAAAAAGGTAAATTAAACAAATGCTACAATAAATATACAAAGGCAAAAAATGTGTTAAAGAAAATTCTTTTTATAGAAAAATTAAAAGAAAGTAAATGGAATAAAAAAAGAAGGCAACGCGCAGTCAACTTATTAAAGACACAATACCGTAATGCTCCTTTGAAGAAAGATACTGTTCTTTTTCTAGGTTTTGATTACCGATATATAGGTAATTCAAAGTATCTATTTGATTATCTAAGACAAAACTATTCTTATTTAAATATTAGATTTATAACTAAAAATCAGTCAGTACCAAGTAAATATAGAATTAAACCTAGAAGTTTAGAGTTTTGGAAAGCTCTTGGAGAATCAAAGATATTCATTACAGAAAGTTGGACGCCTTTAGCGTTTTATAAAAAAGAAGGATCATTTTGGTTTCAACTTTGGCATGGGACGCCGTATAAGAGGTTATTTTTCGATAGTCACGAAAAATTTATATCAAAGTATAATAGAAATCATAAACGTGACAAAAAAAAGGATATTAATAAATGGGATTATCTTTTAGCTGATTCAGATGGTGGTAAAAGGAAATTTAAAACTGCATTTTCAATTCAATCCGATCGAATCTTATCCTTTGGATATCCAAGGGTGCAATGGCTTAAAGACAATAAGGAAAACAATATTTTAAAAAATGAAATTAGAGCCAAATTAAATATTAGTTATAATAAAAAAGTAATTCTGTATGCTCCAACATGGAGAGATTATAATTATAAAAGTAATAATCCGAATTTCAATTATTTAATAAACCTAGAAGAATTGGTTACTGATTTAGGTGAGGATTTTGTAATAATTGCAAAGCTTCACTCAATGGAAAAACAAAATTTAGCTATTAATAATATAATTATTCCTTCTGATAATATAGAAACTCAAGAGCTTCTATTAATTTCTGATACACTTATCAGTGACTATTCTTCAATAATTTTCGATGTTTTCGCTATCGATAAAAACGTTTTGTTATACATAAATGATGAGGAAGAATTTACTGCATCACGTGGAGCTTATGATGACATGAAAAATCTACTAAAACCTTTAACTTTTAACAGTGTAGAAGGTATTGTTAATCAAATAAAGTGTAATGACAATGAAGAATTTCATCATTTTTATGAAAAAATAAAAAAAGAATATTCAAATATATATCAATGGAATAGTAATGAGAAAATTGCTGAAATGATAGTTGATTGTCTTGAAAAAAACTAGAATTAGACACATTATTAAGGAGAAAAGGGTAAGTCACTAATTATATTCTATATGTAATTTAACAAAATCTAGATTAGAATATGTATTCTTAAGATTGTGATTGCTAATCAGCTTTGTATAAGAATTAAGAATTTCATTTTTTAATTTAATATGATTTGATAATTCTTATGAATGGTTAATTATAAAAAGAATATAATAAAGGAGAATTAGTTAGTCTAGTTCTTCTTTTTTATTCACATATTTTGTAGGGAAAATGCTATTTTAATAATAATTTACATTATCTGAATTAATGTTTTATATTGCTAGTTTACTAAATTACTTTAAAGGAATAATATTAAAGGGATTAGTATTTTATTTAAGATGATATATGTTTCATGTAACTCCAAGATAAGTTTTTTCATATTTGATTTATTTACACAAGAAAAAACGGTAGTTTCTTTCAAGCTTCTGTGTTGGATGATGGTTGGATACTCTTTTTTAATGTATCAGAAAAATAAATTTAGTGACAAATCTCTACTTTGGACAATGTTATTTAACACAATAGACAACTGATGCTCATTTTGCAAGATGATTTAGTCCTTTAAAATACAAACAAAAAGCTTAAGAATCCTGTCTTGTAGTATTGATCAGTAATTCAGTTAAAAGTGTTTATATGATAATGTTTACTTAAAATATTATTAGAAAAAAGAAATCTACCATGACTAAAAAAATAGTGGTTGGTCAATCGCATAAATACAATTGTATCGCTGCTTTACATAGAATGGTATGCATGATAGTCTTGTCTGGAGATGTAAATTTTATTGCACTAACTATTTGAAGAGTCATCCTGCAAAAGGTAGAGGACTATGTTAAGTCCCCTTTTTGAAGACAAATAAGAAATAGGAATAGGATTAACAATTTTGTGTCAAAAAATTGACCTAGATCCATTATCTATTTTGTGTGTAATAATAAAATGATTTAGGAGATTTATGATTCATTTGATCTATTTACATTTTTGTTCTTGATACTAGTATTTCAACCTAAAAAATGTTATGTTTCAATTTGTGGAATATACTTTCATACTATGACTTAATAATATAATAATGTTTAATAGAAATTCAAAATGATTTAATGATTTATTCATACATTATTTAGTGAATATTTAAAATGCAAATTTTTAAAAAGTAAAAAACAAGCTCAGAAAGGATCACCACATGCGTTCTGTAACAACAGTAATTAAAGAACAAATTAATAGCTTTTACCTTGCCAGACGTTTGTCTGTATATGAATTAAAAAGTGCGAATCGAAATCACTATTTAGGCGTTCTATGGGAAATAATTAATCCGATGATTCAAATTTCAATCTATTGGTTTGTCTTTGGATTTGGTATATTTCATAGCAATGGGCGTCCAAATGTTCAGTTACATGGAGAATCGATTCCTTACTTTCCTTGGATGCTCTCAGGAATAGTTGTATGGTTTTTTGTTAACCAATCAATCACACAAGGGTCAAAATCAATTTATTCAAGAATTAAAATGATTTCAAAAATGAGTTTTCCAATGAGTGTGATACCGACTTATGTAATTTTTGCAAAGTTGTATCAGCATTTGATGCTTCTTGGGGTAGTTTTAGTGATCTTTCAATTTCTTGGATATCCGATAAATATTCATTATCTTCAATTGCCATATTTTATAATAGCGACAGTTGTTTTTCTCATAACATTATCCTTAGTAACATCAACACTTACAACAATTGTTCGAGATTTTCAAATGTTAATAACATCAACGGTTCGAATATTGATTTATTTGTCACCAATACTTTGGCCGCCATATAATATTCAACCTGCCATTATTCAAACCATCATGAAGTTTAATCCGATTTATTATTTGATTGAAGGATATCGATCGTCGATATTAGGACTATCATGGTACCCAGTTGAGCATTGGAAATATACTTTATATTTTTGGGTATTAATTATAGTATTATTGATTATAGGTTCGATTTTACATGTTAAATTCAGAGATCGTTTCGTAGATTTCTTGTAAATGTTATAAAAAAAATTTTTGTATAAGGGGCTGAATCTAGTGATTTAGCTCCTTTTTAACCGGTGATAGATGAGACCGTGAAAACTATTTGATTTTTTGATATAGTTAACAGGTAGTATAATTTGTAATCTTTTAAATGGAGAGAAACGATGAGCCATTCAGTCATTTTTAAAAATGTAACGAAAAAATATAAAATGTACAATAAAAACTCAGAGAAGCTGATGGATGTTATATTTCCAGATGGCTATGGGGAGGACTTCTATGCCCTTCAGAACATTAATTTTATTGCAGATGAAGGGGACGTTATTGGGGTTATAGGGGTTAATGGAGCTGGAAAATCAACATTATCGAATTTAATAACCGGCGTGATTCCCCCAACCTTTGGTGCTATCGAAACAAAGGGTCAAGCATCTTTAATAGCAATCAATTCAGGATTAAACAATGAATTAACAGGTAGAGAAAACATCGAGTTGAAATGCTTAATGCTAGGCTTTAATAAAAAAGAAATTCGTGAACTAATGCCTGATATTATTGACTTCGCTGATATTGGAAAGTTTATTGATCAGCCTGTCAAGAGCTATTCAAGTGGGATGAAATCTCGCCTAGGATTTGCTATTTCTGTTAATATTGATCCAGATATATTAGTCATTGACGAAGCTCTTTCTGTGGGGGACCAGACCTTTACAGATAAATGTTTAGATAAAATGAATGAGTTTAAAGAAAAAGGCAAAACTATTTTCTTTATAAGTCATTCTATTGGACAAGTGAAGAAGTTTTGTCAAAAAGCATTATGGCTTGAAGCTGGTGAAGTAAGAGCGTACGGAACAATTCAGGAAATTGTACCCCAATATGAAAAGTTCTTAAAAGAGTTCAAGGCCATGTCCAAAGAAGAACAAAAGAATTTTAAGCAGATTGTTTTAGAAAAAAGAAGTAAATTAAGAAACCAGGATAACCCATCTTCTTTAGACAAAGAAGAAGATGGAGAAATAATACCAAGAGGTAAAACCAGGGAGAAACAGAAAAAGAAAAGAAAATTAGGGAGATTTGTTAAACGATTGGTCATTTTGCTTTTTGTGTTTGCGATTGTTTTGGTTGGTGGTGGCTATATCGTTAAATCGGGTATGTTATCTCAATTTATTAAAGATAAGCCCAAGTCTAACGTGATTAATAATCCTGAAAAAGTGAAAGAAAACACTGAGAAAAAAAATACAGAAACGAGATCAGAAACGGAAGACAAAAATAAAATTCGCTATGTGACAGTGGATAGTGGAAATATAAGAGTAGAACCAAATATGGATAGTAACAAAGTAGCTTCTGCTCTCTTTGGTCAATCTTTTGAGATACTAGATTCACAAAAAGATTCAGTAGAAGACTTTGACTGGTTGAAGATTGTTGACAATGATAAACAAATTGGATGGATTAGTAGTAAAATTGTCACTGAAATTAAAGAAGAAGTGAAGGACGATGAAGTGGCACAAAAGATTGATCAGTTAATTGGTTTCACCCCTTCTTTGCAAGAAGCTATTCCTATGATAGGAAAGCAGCAGGGAGAGGAACAGGTATTTGACTATACAGAATATAATTATGTGAATAATCGCGTAAAAGGATTTACAATTACTGTGAGTGATTCTTCGAAGGAAGAAGTAATTAATGCCCTTGGTGAACCACAGTTAAAAATGAATGATGGATTTCTGTATCACGGTAAGAAGTTTGATTATATATTTACCATTGTATCTACTGGTATAATAAATAAGTTATCAGTAATTGAAAGATAAAAATAGGCTCCCTCTCTTTAAGAGAAGGGAGTCATTTTATTTTTAATCCTATATTTGAATAAGCGGTATGGTGAAAAATAAAATCACGATCTTGATATTGAAATGTAAATGAATTAGTTTTTGGCTTTCTAATATTAATTTTCATGTAATTATTAAATCTTATAAAGATAGAGTAAGTTGCTGAAGGGAGTTGGTTTAATAATTCGAGATTAATTTCTAGCTTACCGAAACCAAGCTTGTCCACTGTAACAGGCAGAGAAACCTCCAGAAAAGCATCTTTGCCATTTACTATGATGACATCTGTAATGGAATCGATGTAATTTCCATACACGGAAAAATTAAGAAAATACGTATCATTTGTTAAAAAGTTATCTTCATATACAGCATACATAGGAATTCTAATATATTTATACTTGTCTTCAAGAAAAGAAGCAATGATATATGGTAAGCCTTCAGTGATAACAATATCTTTTACTTTTTCTGTCCTGTCCCACTTTAGTAGCTTCTCAAGCTCCCTATACTTTCTTTTACTGAAAAGATCATATACAACTTTATTCATTGGTTGGAGGAAGCCATCTGAAAATGGGTATCTTAAATCTTTTGCTGTTTTGAAAATTTTTTTCAGTTTAAGGTAATAGATTATCTTAAGCTTTGTTTTTTGAAAATGAGGTGTTGTGAAAAATCTAGTGATGGAATCATATTCATATAATCGGTTCAAGATGATTTTCTCTTTATCTACATCAAGCTTTTTATTAATAATGTATTTGATAACCTTTAAATTACATTCTGACTTCTCCATTATATTCGTTTGATTTGATAAACGTGTCTGATGATTATCAAGGCGATTTAAATAATAAATCGTTTTTTTTGTTGTAGAAATCGTATTGCAGTGGATGATTACATCTATAAAAAATTGTTTATCCTCTGCGAATTTCATTTCTGGAAATAGTATTTGATTCTCCTTTAAGATCCTTGCTCTAATCATCCTTGCTCTAGGTCCTAAATGATGAAAGATATGGGGGATGGAGTAAGGAGAAATCCTTCTTCTTTCTTTACAAGATTCATGTTCTCCGATAATTTTAGTCCCGTTGGAATGAACTTGTATGGTTTTTCCTACGGCGTAATCATCACCAGTCTCTTCTAATATGTCATAAAGTATTTTTAAGCCATTTGGTTCTAGCCAATCATCTGCATCTAAAAATGTTATGTACTTGGACTGAGATAATTGAATACCAATATTACGAGGCTTTCCAGGTGTACCAGTATTTTGATGTAAAAATACGCAAATGATGTTATTATATTTCGAACTGTATTCTAACAAAATATCTTTAGAAGAATCAGTGGAACAATCATCAACAAGAATAAATTCGATATGATTCATACTTATCGTCTGATGAATGACCGAGTCAATCGTTTTTCTTAAGTAATTTTCTGCATTATAAACAGGTGTAATGACGGTAACTTTTGTCTGAGCGCTTTCCTTTTTGCCAGCGATAGTATAGCCTCTAGAAAAATCGTTATTTAAGTGTTGATTTTGTCTAAATCTTTTCCATGGAAATATGCTCAATAATATCTCCCCTAACATTGTGCATGTTTAGATAATGAATTCTCACACATATTTATTTTTCGACCAAATGTTAAAGTTATATACAAAACTTGACTATAATATATGGATAATTTAGGTTTTGGATCTTATTGTAACTCCATCTCAAGACCGATGAATCAAATTGTGCAGTATGTGAAAATAAGGAAGAGATAAGATAATGAAACTAAAGCAGCCTATTAATCGTATAAATGAATGTAAAAGGAGCTGTAAGTAATGGATTCATCAAATAAAGCAATTTCAGCATTATGTTATTTTAGTATATTTTTTGCAGGTTTTATTTTACCTTTGATTGTCTATTTTGTGAGTAATGATGATGAGGTAAAGAAACATGCAAAAAGTGCTTTTATTTCACATATTATTCCGTTTGTTTTTATTCCACTCGCTATTATTGCTATATTTTTTGATTTAGGAATGATAACAGGAGGAGGAATACCGTTATTTCTTATAGGTATTGGAATAATTGGCGGGATTGTTAGTTTTATTATTTTTATTTGGAATATTTATAAAGGAATTAAAGTATTACTTTAGAAACTTAATATAACTCTTTTTAGGAGGAATGATCTATGCAAGAGGAAAGAAAGAGAATTATCGCGATGGTTAAGGAAGGAAAGCTATCAACTGAGGAAGCACTAGTATTATTAGATGCTTTAGAAAGCACAGACAATAAGAAAAATGAACCGCCGTATGAAACGATTCAAGTTGAGCAGGAACAAGAGCAAAATAGAAATAGCAGTACAAGCGATAATCAAGAGGACCGTTTTTCATCACAGTTCAATGATGCAAAAGATAAGATTATGGACTTTGTTAACACTGCTTTTAAAAAAATTAAAGATATTGATTTACAATTTAATCAATCAGTTGAATTTCCACATGTCTTTCAACAAGCAAATGTAGACATTTCAACTATTGATATTGATGTAGCTAATGGACAGGTGGAGATTAAGGCTTGGGATCAACCCGATGTCCGTGTCGAATGTCAGGCTAAAGTGTATCGAAAAGATAATCGTGATGAGGCTAGGGCATTCTTTATCGATAATAGTTCATTTTATTTAGAAAATGGGGTTCTGAGGTTTTCTACTCAATCAAAATGGATGAAGGTTGATACAGTAATCTATGTTCCACGAAAAGAGTATACAAAAGTATCTGTTCGTACATTTAATGGGAGTGTAAAACAAGAAGGATTAGAAGCCATCGATTTACGAGCAAAAACCGCTAATGGGAAAATTTATCTTAAAGATGTAGAATCTGAGAAGCTTGATGCAGAGACCGTTAATGGAAAAATTGTCGTTCACGAATCAAAAGCAAATCGGCTTACAACTGAGACAATGCATGGTAGTGTAAATGTTGAAGGAGAGTTTCATACCATCGATATGCAAACATTAAATGGGAATTTAAGCTGTGTATTGCAGGGGGATGAAACCGATACACTGCATCTTAAAGCAGTCTCTGGAAATATTAATGTATATGTTCCGGCAAGTATAAGCATTGAAGGAGATTGTAAATCTAATTTAGGTAATGTGAAGGTTACATTAGAAGAAATTGAGCAAATTGAAGAGAAAAAAGAAGTTGTTTTAAAGCAAATAAGATTTAAACGTAAGGGAGTATCTGAAAATCCATTACATTTATTTGCTGAAACAAGAACAGGTGCGATTATTGTTCAAAATAATGAATCCTTGGATTCTAATGAAAATGAGGAACAATAGTGAGAGAGAGGTGTCTGTAAATGAGGCACCTCCAATTTTGAAGATATATTTTTAAGTTGTCAGCATAAAATATAAAAGGTGCTCGTACTAAATATGAAAAGGTTGTTGTAAGATGAGATGGCTATTTGGAATCTTGATTAATGCTTTATTATTTGTTGCAATGGCGGGATATTTTGAAGGCTTTGAAGTAACAAGCTTTGGCTCAGCTATCATTGCAAGTTTAATTTTATCCATACTGAATACACTTGTTCGTCCCATTCTAATTATTTTAACGTTTCCAATTACGATTTTAACTCTTGGAATTTTTTTGTTCGTAATCAATACGATTACCTTGTTAATGACTGATCGATTAATGGGAGATTCATTTAACTTTAGTGGCTTTGGACAGGCGTTTTTAGTAGCGATCATTATGTCCGTTGCAAATCTTATTATTCAAAAAGTGATTTTTGATAAAAAAGAAAGAGCATGATGGGAATTTATACTTGAAGACTTAAGGACAGATTCATATTGAACCTGTCCTTTCTTTATATATTGATTTTTAGCTTTTTACTATAATTGGGTTATAGCCCTTAGCTTTTAGTTCTTTAACAAATTTTTCTGCATTACTTTTTTCAGAAAAAGCACCTAGCTGAACTTTATATAAGCTTTTTGGTTTTGTTTCCTTTTTGGGAGAAGCTGTTTTTTTCTTTTTTAACTTATATTGATCGACTATCCCTTTTACAATAGCTTCTGCACATGTTTTTTGATAGGATTCTGACTTTATTAATTTTAGTTCTGCCTTATTTGTATAAAATCCACACTCTGAAAGAATAGCTGTCATATTCGTTTCACGTAATACATGAAAATCGGCCGTTTTAACGCCACGATCCTCAAGTCCAGTTGCAATAATAAGATCTCTTTGAACTCGATTAGCTAATTCTACTGCCTCTTTAGGTTTTGTTGGATAAACATATGTTTCAATCCCTTTGGCATCATTCCATGTAGTTCCATAAGCATTAGCATGAATAGCAACATAACAGTCTACCTTTAAGCGATTCGCTTTATCTGTTCGTTCCTTCAAAGGAACATCTACTTTCTTTGAGTGGGCAAAATAAACAGTAATATTTTCATATGCTTCAAGTAATGCTTTTGCATGGTCTGCCACCGAGCTTGTAAATGTAAATTCTTTATAGTTATCGGGACTTCTTTTTCCGGGAGTGTTTGGTCCATGGCCAGCATCGATCATAAGTTTCAATGTATTTCCTCCTAACTATATTTTTATGAATATAATATGTATTTCATTTATCTTTCGGCACCTTCATTAGGCAGAATGTATTTATGCTGGTTTTGAACAGTAGGAAAATGCTAAAATAAAGAAAGTTTAGTATGAAAGTTTGTTTATACGAAATCCGTTATTTGGTTAATTTTATATTAAGGAGGATGCCAATTTGGCAAAGGTTCGAATAGAAGATATTATAAAAAAATTTAATTTAGAGCTAATCAGTGGGGAAGAAGGGATTCATCGCCCCATTATAACTAGTGATATATCACGTCCTGGGCTTGAATTGGCTGGCTTTTTCAATTATTATCCAGCAGATAGAATTCAACTGCTTGGAATGACAGAAATTACTTTTTGTGAACGATTAGAACCTGAAGATCGAAGAATTAGATTAGAGAAGCTTTGCAATGATATTACACCCGGTATCATTATTTCGAGAGGAATGGATGTACCAGAAGAATTAATAGAAGCTTCGGAGGAGTATTCGATTCCACTTATGCGAACACAAATGAAGACCACTCGTTTTTCTAGTCATTTAACAAACTATCTTGAATTTAAGCTTGCACCAACTACTGCGGTTCATGGGGTACTCGTTGATATATATGGAGTTGGAGTGTTAATTACTGGGAAAAGTGGTGTTGGTAAAAGTGAAGCAGCATTAGAACTAGTTAAGCGTGGACACCGACTTGTTGCAGATGATTGCGTTGAAATTCGTCAGGAAGATACTGATACACTGGTCGGTAATGCCCCCGATTTAATTGAGCATTTGCTAGAAATACGTGGATTAGGAATTATTAATGTCATGACGTTATTTGGAGCTGGTGCTGTAAGAAGTCATAAGCGTATTACTTTAGTGGTTAATCTTGAATTGTGGGACCAAAGTAAACATTATGATCGTCTAGGGCTAGATGAGGAGAAAATGAAAATTATAGATACTGAGCTTACAAAGCTAACCATTCCTGTCCGTCCAGGAAGAAACTTAGCCATTATTATAGAAGTGGCTGCAATGAATTATAGGCTAAAACGAATGGGAGTAAATGCGGCACAACAATTTACTGATCGGTTGGCAGATGTAATTCTTGATGAACGTGAAAGAGAAGATATGTAGATGATAAATGGGAAGGAGTTTTAAACATATGGAAGAAACAATTAAGCCATTGAACCCTATTGCTTTGAAAATAGGTGGATTAGAGGTTCATTGGTATGGAATCATTATTGGTATTGGAATAGCAGTTGGTTTGTATTTAGTTATGAAGGAATCTGAGAGAAGAGGCTTAAATAAAGATATTTTTGCTGATTTATTAATTTGGGCAATACCGATTTCAATTATTACTGCTCGTATTTATTATGTAATATTTGAATGGAATACGTACTATTCAAGTCATCCAGAAGATATTATTAAAATATGGAATGGTGGCATTGCTATTCATGGAGCATTAATTGGTGCAGTTATCACCACAATTATTTTTTCTAAAATTAAAAACGTCTCCTTTTGGCAACTTGCTGATATTGCAGCACCAAGTATCATTCTCGCTCAAGCAATTGGTCGATGGGGAAACTTTATGAACCAAGAAGCACATGGGGAAGAAGTAAGTAGAGCGTTCTTGGAAAATTTACACCTACCTGATTTTATTATTAACCAGATGTATGTTAACGGTACCTACTACCAACCAACCTTTTTATATGAATCCATTTGGAATGTTGTTGGGTTTCTTATTTTAATTTTATTAAGAAGAGTTAATTTACGAAGGGGAGAGCTTTTCTTAAGCTATGTCATTTGGTATTCAATCGGACGCTTCTTTGTAGAAGGAATGAGAACGGATAGCTTAATGTTAACTAACAGTTTAAGAATGGCACAAGTTATTTCAATCGTTTTAGTTGCCGTTGCACTTGTTCTTTGGATTGTTAGAAGAGCTTCAGGAATGGCAAAACAGCATTATCGAGACTAAATGAATTGACTGAACTGGGGAGAGAAATAAAAGGTGCAATCATTAAAAATAGGTTTATGGGCAGGCTTAAAGACAACTTGGACTTTAGGAAAAATAATATTTCCTGTTACTCTAATTGTAACGGTTTTGCAGTATACACCTGTTCTACCTTGGATTATTAAACTTATTACACCATTAATGGGAATCTTCGGACTTTCTGGAGATGCAGCCATCCCGATAGTTCTTGGGAATTTTTTGAATTTATATGCCGGTATAGCGGGGATATTGTCTGTGGATTTGACAATTAAAGAAGTGTTTACAATAGCTGTCATGCTTTCATTTGCACATAACTTATTGATTGAGTCTAGTGTAGCGGTAAAGGTAGGGGTAAAGGTTTGGATTATGATTGCAGTTCGAGTAGGGTTAGCTATCCTATCAGCAATTTTGATCAACTTAGTATGGAAAGGTGGACAAGAGCCTGCTAAATATGGAATGATCCAATCTACTGAAAATCATGTAACCGGTATTTTGGCCATATCGTTGCAAGCGGTAGAAAATGCAGCATTTGGCGTTTATCAACTTGCAATCATTGTGATCCCATTAATGATTGGTATACAAATATTGAAAGATTTGAAAGTTTTACAATGGTTTTCTCGTATCATGTCTCCTTTTACCCGTTTTCTTGGTATGAAAGAAAATACTTCTACTACACTAGCTGCAGGTTTATTATTTGGTTTAGCTTATGGTGCAGGAGTTATGATACAAGCGGTAAAGGAGGATGGAGTAAGTAAAAAAGATGTAACGCTGGCATTTATTTTCTTAGTTTGCTGCCATGCGGTTGTAGAGGATACATTAATTTTTGTTCCTTTAGGAATTCCAGTTTTACCATTATTGCTTATTCGATTATTTACTGCGATCCTTTTAACCTTTATTGTTGCTATTATATGGAACCGTAAACTACCAAAAAGACAACAAAAGTTTTTGAAGGGTAAAGCTATACTCTGAACTTTGCCTTTTTGTAATTAATTGGAATTCGTTTGATTTAAAATTTGATTACAGCATAATGTTTTAGTTCGTATTCTTTAAGTGAATAGATAATTGTAGAAGGAATGTTATTTAGTAGAAAGGAAATTCCAATGATGAACAAGAAGATCACAACCATTCTTTTTGATTTAGATGGGACATTAATTGATACGAATGACTTAATTATTTCGTCCTTTTTACATACATTAAATGGATATTATCCAAATCAATATAAGCGTGAAGATGTATTATCATTTATTGGACCATCTTTGTATACAACTTTCTCTAACATCGATCAAGGTCGTACAGAAGAAATGATTGAAACATATCGATCCTATAATACAGAAAATCATGATCGGCTAGTAAAAGAATTTGAAGGTGTATTTGAAACTATTCAAACTCTGTATGAGAATAAATTTAAGCTGGCAATTGTTTCAACGAAAAAGCGTAGTACTGTATTGCAGGGACTTAATCTGACGAAACTAGATCAATTTTTTGAAATTATTATTACTTTAGATGAGGTACAACATGAAAAACCACATCCTGAACCGATAGAAAAGGCATTGAAATTATTAAATTCAGATCCTAGTGAAGCAATTATGGTAGGAGACAATTACCATGATATTTTAGCTGCCAAGAATGCGGGTACTTTATCGGCAGGTGTTGCATGGTCAGTAAAGGGACGTGCCTATATTGAAAGTCATCATCCTGATTTTATATTAGAGCATATGAGTGACCTTCTTAAAATTGTAGGAGTAGAATCCTAATGCGAAAAACAACACGATTCCCTGTATCAGGTGCTAACTCCTTGTGGCATGTGTATAAGACCGTACCATTTTGGAAGGTTGTTAAAAATTTTATAGTCATTCAATTAGCAAGATATGCACCGTTTTTATCTTTTAAAAATTGGCTTTATCGTACGTTTCTTAAAATGGATATTGGCGAGCAAACCTCATTTGCTTTAATGGTAATGCTTGATGTTATGTTTCCTGAAAAAATATCAGTCGGTAAAAATACAGTTATTGGTTATAATACAACGATTCTTGCCCATGAATATTTAATAAAGGAATATCGATTAGGTGATGTGAAAATTGGTAGTGAGGTCATGATTGGCGCCAACACAACAATCTTACCTGGAGTAGAAATTGGTGATGGAGCCATTATTTCGGCGGCTACATTAGTTCATAAAGATGTTCCGGCAGGAGCATTTGTTGGCGGAAATCCTATGCGTATCATTTACACAAAAGAAGAAATGGAAAAGCGCTGGGAAGAAGACCCGATATTTAGAAAAACACCCCTTTGACTCAGTCAAGGGGTGTTTCTATTAGGTAAATTGAAGGAATGAGTTTAATATATATCTATTTGCAGCAAGCTGGAACCAAATTACATCGTTTAACTGTTAATCATTGTCTATTTATATGTTATACTACAGAAGTTAACTATGTACGATTTGTGAGGGACTTTCATGGCAAAAGACTCAAAGGTTAGACAGGAAAATGGAGTTGTCTTATCTTTTTTACCAACTGGTGAATATTATTTTAATAAAGGAATAAATGCATTTCATCGACATGATTTAGCTGGGGCAAAAAAATATTTGGAACGTGCGATTCAGCTTGAGCCGTATGAACCAATGATTGCCTGCCAGCTTGGACTAGTATATATGCAATTAGAACAGTATCAAGAATCGAATGATCTCTTTAAGCAAATTCTTGATGAACTTGATCCAAGTATGACTGAATGTCTATATTTTTTAGCTAATAATTATGCTGAACTTGGATTATTTAATGAAGCAAAAAACTATGCTACTACTTATATTGAGAAGGATGCGTTTGGTGAGTTTCTTGAGGATGCGGAGGATTTACTCTACATCATAGGTGCAGAAGATGATGCAGAAGATGATTATCCAATTAAAGATGAATTGATTTTAAAACAGGATAAAGCAAGAGGGCTGCTTGAATCAGGCAATTTTGAAAAGGCGATTGAAATTTTTAACAGTATTATAAAAGATTTCCCTGATTTTTGGTCTGCTTATAATAATTTGGCACTTGGTTATTTTTACTTAGGTGATATGAAAAAGGCCGCACGTATTTTAGAAGAGTTACTCGAAAAAAATCCTGGAAATCTTCATGGTATATGTAATTTAGCTGTTTTTCTTTACCACCAACGACGTGATGAGGAATTAGAAGCTTTATTAGAAGGTTTAGAAAAGGTACAACCAATTTTAATTGAGCATAAATACAAGCTAGGGGCAACTTTCGCACTTATTGGAAAATATCAACAAGCATATAATTGGTTAAACAAACTAAAAAAGTATGGTTTCGAAGGAGACTCAAGCTATTATTATTGGCTAGCTCAATCCGCCTACTATACAGGACATGAACAAACAGCTAAAAATGCATGGAAACATTTAATTGAACTAAGTCCTGAAAAAGAGGGACAAGAGCCTTGGAATGAAAATCAGCAAAAGCCAATAGGTTTTGAAGACCATATTACATCGACTTTGAAAAAAATACGTAGTGAGTATATGGAAGAACGATTATTTGGCATTTTTATTATTTCGAAATCCAAAAGAAAAGAAGAGATGATTTCTCATCCTGATTTTAAATCATTAGATGAGTTTTCATTGACTGAAAAAGTGTATTTAGCTCATGTACTTGAATCTGAATTAAAAGATCAATTTGACCCTGATGGGATGATTGCACGAGCACATCAAGTAGCAGATTTATTATATGAAGAGCACCATCCTATTAGTGCTGAGTCGTCTGGGCTTTTTCTTATGTGGTTTTCAATCTTCCTTGAGGGGATGAAAAAAGGACAAGAATATTCAAATCTTAAAGCATTTGCTGCTGCTACTGAATATATATGGTACAAATTAAAGCATGAAAAAAAATCGCAGCAAGAAATTTCTAAACGATATCAAATTTCTTGCTCCACTCTACAAAAATATGCAAAAATAATTCTTCAATATTGTCAGTAATAATTTATTTTGATATAGAAAAAAGATTCTGAAACAGTTCAAAAACTGTACGTAAGCATATTTTTGGACGGAAATGCCAATGTCTTATAGGATATATGTAGATAGGGAATGCTATCAGCATTCAATTAGGACAATAATAGGATTTGTTCAGAGATAAGAAAGCATATAAAAATTTTCTGCTCTGTCCAGCTCTAACGCCTATCGACGTGTGGACTTCAGGATTTCTCCCTTTGATAAGTCAACTTCGATATGCCTTTTAGGCTCATCGTGTTTCCTTTATCTGTTGTCGAAGTCCCACCAAGGAAAAAGTAATTCCAATTTCCTTAGTCCATACGTTGATATGCAAGGTGTTTTTCGCTTTTCTTATTATGTCTATTATAATTTATGACATTTGTTAGGAGTGTTGAGTATGTCAGAGGAAAAAATTTATGACGTGATTATCATAGGTGCAGGTCCAGCAGGAATGACAGCTGCAGTTTATACTTCACGTGCTAACTTATCTACATTAATGATTGAACGTGGAATTCCAGGCGGTCAAATGGCAAATACCGAGGAAGTTGAAAATTATCCAGGGTATGATCATATTTTAGGTCCGGATCTTTCAAATAAAATGTTTGAACATGCGAAAAAGTTTGGTGCTGAATACGCCTATGGCGATATTAAAGAAGTTATTAATGGTGATGAATATAAAACAATTGTTGCTGGATCAAAGCAATATAAAGCAAGAGCCATTATTATAGCTACAGGTGCCGAATATAAAAAAGTTGGTGTGCCTGGGGAAAAAGAATTGGGTGGCCGCGGTGTTTCTTATTGTGCAGTATGTGATGGTGCATTCTTTAAAGAAAAAGAATTAGTAGTTGTTGGTGGAGGAGATTCCGCTGTTGAAGAAGGGGTTTATTTAACCCGATTTGCAAGTAAAGTAACAATTATTCATCGCCGTGATAAATTACGTGCACAAAAGATTTTACAAGATCGTGCATTCTCAAATGAAAAGGTTGACTTTATTTGGAATCATACAATTAAAGAAATCCATGAAGAGAATGGAAAGGTCTCATCAGTTACTCTTGTGTCAACAGAAAATGGGGAAGAACAAGAATTTAAAACAGATGGCGTTTTTATTTATATTGGTATGGTACCTTTAACAAAGCCCTTCTTAAACCTAGGCATTACAAATGATGCAGGTTATATTGTGACAGATGAAAATATGGTGACAAATGTTCCTGGAATTTTTGCTGCAGGAGATGTTCGTGAAAAAACATTACGCCAAATTGTTACCGCAACAGGTGATGGAAGTATTGCTGCACAAAATGCACAAGTTTATGTAGAAGAGTTAAAAGAAAAGTTAAAATAAATCGCTTAAAAATAATTAAAAAGTCATTTATTTGTAACGCTGTTGAAATAATCATTAGGTAAACTATAGATAGTTGAAATTGACCCCCTTTTTTTATAAGACCCCTTGTTAGCACAGGTTATACCTGTGCTATTTTTTTTCGGGATCATTTTCAATGTTAATGGTCTGCTTTGTCTCTCATTGTTACGTTCTTAGAAAAATAGTATAATATAAAGAATATAAAGGAACGCTATTTTCAAAAAAATGACTGTAATTGAACATAAAATTTTGATTTATTTAATATAGAAAGTTTTGAGAAATATAACACAATAAAGTAAAGGTTATAAATATCATTTTTGACCTTAGGTGGTGCCTATGCAACGAATAACTAATAATGTATATATAAAAGAAGATAAGGTTTTGCTTTTACAGAAACCCAGTAAAAACTGGTGGGTAGCTCCAGGTGGAAAAATGGAGCAAGGTGAAACGATTCGTGAGTCAGTCATTCGAGAATTCCGGGAGGAAACAGGAATATATATTAAAAAACCCGAGTTAAAAGGGGTTTTTACTTTTAATATTAAAGATGGCAAGGATATCGTTTCAGAATGGATGATGTTCTCATTTAAGGCAGTAGAAGGGGATGGACAGCCTTTAAAGTATTCTGAAGAAGGAAAGCTAGCCTGGCATTCAATACATGAAATCAAAAAATTGCCGATGGCAGCTGGTGATTACCATATTATTGATTATATGATACATGGTAAGGGAATTATTTATGGGAATTTTACTTATACTCCAGATTTTGAATTAGTCTCATATCGATTAGACCCCAGTTAAAAACTAACACCTATGAAAAAGGCTAAATATAGGAGGAGAAACAAATGAGCACAGGTGCAAATAATGTACAATTAGTGATCATTACAGGGATGTCTGGTGCTGGAAAAACAGTTGCAATACAGAGCTTTGAGGATCTCGGCTTTTTTTGCGTTGATAATTTACCGCCAACATTGCTTCCAAAGTTTCTGGAATTAATGAAGGATTCAAATAACAAAATGAACAAAGTAGCTCTAGTTATGGATTTGCGTGGTAGGGAATTTTTTGACCACTTATTTAAAGCACTAGATGATTTAGCTGAAACTTCTTGGGTATCTCCACGTATACTCTTTTTAGATGCGGATGATTCTGCATTAGTGCGTAGATATAAAGAAACAAGACGCTTACATCCACTATCACCATCAGGAATGCCTTTAGAAGGAATTCGTCAGGAACGAATGCTATTAGAAGAGCTTAAAGGTCGAGCACAAATTATTTTTAATACATCTAATATAAAGCCGAAAGAGCTGCGTGAAAAGATCTTAAATGAATTTTCCGTTAATAAACAAGCGATATTTACTGTTAATGTCATGTCATTCGGATTTAAACATGGGCTTCCAATAGATGCAGATTTAGTATTTGATGTCCGCTTTCTTCCTAACCCTTTTTATATTGAAAATATGCGTCCAAAAACAGGACTTGATCAGGACGTATACGAGTACGTACTGAAGTGGAATGAAACGACTAAATTTCTTGAAAAAGTAACAGACTTATTATCTTTTATGCTCCCACACTATAAGCGTGAAGGGAAAAGTCAGCTGGTCATCGCGATAGGCTGTACTGGAGGACAACATCGTTCTGTTGCTTTAACTGAGTACATTGGGCATTTTTTCGAAGATGATTATGTTACAAGAATTACTCATCGTGATATTAAAAAAAGGAAGGAAACGACATAATGGGAATAAATGAAAAACCGCGGATAGTAATAATCGGCGGTGGCACTGGTTTACCTGTGTTATTACGAGGGATTAAAAAATATCCTGTTGATATTACAGCTATTGTAACTGTAGCCGATGACGGCGGAAGCTCAGGTCGTATACGAGATGAAATGGATATTCCTTCTCCAGGAGATATTCGCAATGTACTGGCTGCCTTATCGGATGTAGAGCCTTTGATTGAACAAATGTTTCAGCATCGATTTAAAACGACAAATGAGTTAGCAGGTCATTCATTAGGTAATTTAATTATTGCAGCATTAACTTCCATTACAGGTGATTTTGTACATGCAATTCAAGAAATGAGTAAGGTATTAAATGTTCGTGGAAAAGTACTTCCTGCCGCAAATCAAAGTGTTGTTCTTCATGCGGAGATGGAGGATGGTACAATTGTTTCTGGTGAGTCAAAAATACCTTTTTCAGGTAAAAAAATCAAGCGGGTTTTTTTAACACCAGATGTTATACATCCACTATCAGAAACCATTCGTTCGATTCGTCAAGCAGACTTAATTGTTGTTGGTCCTGGAAGCCTGTATACTAGTATTTTACCTAATCTGCTTGTACCTGAGATTGGGAAAGAAGTGTGTAATGCGAAAGCAAAAAAAGTCTATATCTGCAATTTAATGACTCAAGCAGGAGAAACTCTTGATTTCACTGCAAGTGACCATGTTAAGGCTATATATGATCATATGGAATGTTCATTTATTGATACGATTTTAGTAAATAATGAAGAAGTGCCTTTACATATACAGGAGAAATACAAAGAAGAATTAGCAAAACCAGTTGTTTATGATGTAGAGCGCTTATTATCACTTGGGATTGATGTCATTTACGATCGAATTATTTCGTATAGAAATGGAGTAATTCGCCATGATACTGAAAAAGTGGCGAAAATATTGTACTCTTTAATATATCAAAGTAAAAAGAAAATAAATCAATGAAGCTTGGGGATTAGATAGACTTTTCTCTTGTGCGTTCCTACTACCCCCTCTATTAAAACAAATGCATCTTTATTTGAAGAGAAAAAGTATCGCATAAGATGCATTTGCAGAATAATAAAAAGGAAAGCTTCGCCTCTAATCTATTTGCAAGGATGTTTGTGACTTATTAAACGAGCAATAGTGAAGGGGAAAACGGAGGTATGAAGAATGTCATTTGCTTCAGAAACAAAGAAAGAATTAACTAATTTACAAGTAAAGGATTGCTGTGTAAGGGCAGAGCTATCAGCCCTTATTCGTATGAATGGTTCATTATCATTTTCAAATAGAATTTTAGTAGTGAATGTTCAAACGGAGAATGCTGCTATTGCGAGAAGAATTTATACATTAATTAAAAGGATTTATGATACAGCTGTTGAATTATTAGTAAGAAAGAAAATGCGTTTAAAGAAAAACAATGTATATATTGTTAGACTAAAGGCAAAAGCGAAAGAAATATTAGAGGATCTCGATATTTTAGGTGAAGGGTTTACATTTGTTCATAATATTTCACCTGATTTAATAAAGAAAAAATGCTGTAAGCGGTCTTATTTACGGGGTGCCTTTTTAGCAGGAGGTTCGGTCAATAACCCAGAAACCTCATCCTATCATTTAGAGATTTTTTCTTTATATAAAGAGCACAATGAATCCTTATGTGAGCTTATGAATGTTTTTTATTTAAATAGCAAAACGTTAGAAAGAAAAAAGGGATTTATTACTTATTTAAAGGAAGCCGAAAAAATTACTGAATTTCTAAATGTGATTGGTGCCCACAATGCATTACTTCGCTTTGAGGATGTACGAATCGTAAGGGATATGAGAAATTCAGTTAATCGATTAGTTAATTGTGAGACTGCTAATTTAAATAAAACAATAGGTGCAGCTTTAAGACAGGTAGAAAATATTCGCTACATTGATGAAACGGTTGGACTACAAGTATTGCCAGATAAGCTTAGAGAAATAGCTGAGTTACGCGTTGCATATCAAGATGTAACTTTAAAAGAACTAGGAGAAATGGTTTCCTCTGGACACATCAGTAAATCTGGTATTAATCATCGTTTGAGAAAAATTGACGAGATTGCTGAAAAGCTACGTGCAGGAGAAATGGAAAAAAGAACGATTATTAGTGAATAAATTCGATTATCACGCGAAGCGCAAATTATATTACAAAACTATTAACGCAGTCAATTATTAATTATAGATCAGAGTCTAATTAAAAGGGAGACGAATGGAAATGGCGGAGAGACAAGTAGAAGTAAAACTAAAAACTGGGTTGCAGGCACGACCTGCAGCTCTGTTTGTACAGGAGGCAAACCGTTTTTCGTCAGAAATCTTTCTTGAAAAAGAAGGAAAGAAGGTTAATGCAAAAAGTATTATGGGACTTATGAGTCTTGCAGCAGGTGCAGGCTCACTCATTACATTAAGTGCAGTTGGTCATGATGAGGAAGCGGCTGTAGAGGAATTGGCAAAATTCATTGAAAATGATCAATAAATGATAATAAAAAAGAACTGTCTATCTAGACAGTTCTTTTTTATCTATTATTTTTTCTCATCTGTACGTGTAATAATCTGATCAATTAAACCATATTCTTTTGCTTTTTCGGCAGTCATGAAATTATCACGATCTGTATCCTTTTCAATGACCTCTAAAGGTTGGCCAGTACGTTCCGCTAAAATTTTGTTTAATTTTTCACGCAAGAATAAAATGCGTTTTGCTGCAATTTCAATTTCTGTCGCTTGTCCTTGTGCACCTCCAAGAGGTTGATGAATCATCACTTCACTATTTGGAAGAGCATATCGCTTTCCCTTTTCTCCAGCAGCTAGTAGAAAAGCACCCATTGATGCAGCCATACCTGTACAAATAGTTGAAACATCGGATTTAATAAACTGCATTGTATCATAAATGGCCATACCAGCAGTAATACTTCCACCAGGAGAGTTAATGTAAAGAGAAATATCTTTTCCTGGATTTTCTGCATCTAAAAATAGTAGTTGTGCAACAATTGAGTTTGCTACATTATCATCAATTGCACTGCCAAGCATAATGATACGATCTTTTAATAAGCGAGAATAAATGTCGTATGCGCGTTCACCACGATTAGTTTGTTCAATAACTGTAGGAATTAAGTTCATACTTGCTCCTCCTTTGTTAAATACGGTTTTTGTATTCTTACCGTGTTTTTATGCATATTATTTAAGGAATAAAACCTTATGTATTGTTATCATACACTGATGGTCAATAAAGGTCAAACAAATCGGTAGTAATTTCTAAATTTTTTCTTTTTGATTCATCTTAAAGTTTTTGAAGTAGGGGATAATGATAACATTTTTATCACAATTAACAATAAAAGAAGGCTTGCCATTATGCACTACACTTTAACCATAGTAACCATATTTGTTATTTTTTAAACGAACGGAAGGATAGAAAAAAACCTCTTGCTCTAAAAAGAACAAGAGGTATATTACGCCCTCGGCAGGAATCGAACCCACATTTTAAGAACCGGAATCTCACGTGCTATCCGTTGCACCACGAGGGCATATCTAACCGTACGATAAAAAATTATAGCTCACAATAAAAGAAATTGCAAGATATTTAATTATCATTTATTAATATGTACGAATAGTGAATTGTAAGGTAAAATGAATAATGTAAACTTGAAAGGGAGGAGAATCGCTTGGATTTAAAATTTGGTTTATATCAGCAGCAAGCTTTGAAATTAACTATGACACAAGAATTGAAACAGGCTATCGAACTTCTCCAATATTCTGCGCAGGAATTATCCTCTTTTTTGGAAATGAAAGCTACAGAAAATCCTCTTATTCAATTAGAAAATACGAATGTAAAATATATGGATATTCGTTTTGATGGTGCTAAAAAACGAAAATCAAAAAATATTGAACGTGATGATAAACAATGGTTAGATCAAATTGCACAAACTTCTATGAGCCTGCATGACTATCTTTTTATTCAGGTATCTTTGAAAACGCTATCAAAAGAAGAGAAAAAACTGCTAACGTATTTAATAAATAATCTTGATGGAAATGGATATTTAACAGTATCCACAGATGAAGCAGCAAAATTATATGATATTAGTATTGCACAAGTGAGTCATTGCCTAGAGGTTCTCCAAACTTTTGAACCTGCCGGAGTTGGGGCGCGTAATTTAAAGGAATGTCTTTTGTTGCAGATTAATAGAAAAAAGAATTATCAACCAATAGTTAAAGACATTCTAGAAAACTATTTTATTGAATTTGCAGATCGAAAATGGAAGCTAATAGCTAAAAAATTAGAGGTTGATCTAAATGATATTCAACTGGCAGCGGATTATATTAAAACATTGGATCCACGTCCAGGTTCGGCTTATTACCAAGAGAAGCCGCAATATATAGTTCCTGATTTAATCGCTACGATTGAAAATGGAAATATTGAGCTTAATATGTTTAATAATCATCTTCCTAAAGTGCAATTTCAAAAAGATTATTATACAATGATGTCATCCTATAAAGATTCTCATGTTAAGCAATTTTTAAAAGAGAAAACACAGGACTATCATTGGATAATGAAAAGTTTACAACAACGAAATGAAACGCTTATGAAGGTAGGCATGACTATCATTCAAAAGCAATACGATTTCTTTTTAAAAGGCCCAGCATATGTAAAGCCTTTAACAATGAAGGAGTTATCAAATGAAATTGGGGTACATGAGTCAACAGTTAGTAGAGCTGTCCGTGATAAATATATACAAACACCGTTTGGAACATATGAGTTAAGATTCTTTTTTTCTTCAA
Source organism: Heyndrickxia sporothermodurans (assembly GCA_018333075.1). Classification (GTDB taxonomy): domain Bacteria; phylum Bacillota; class Bacilli; order Bacillales; family Bacillaceae_C; genus Heyndrickxia; species Heyndrickxia sporothermodurans_A. The sequence continues at coordinate 424,971 of BORH01000004.1, forward strand.
GCCTCATGAAAACATCGGATATGGATGATGAGCAAGCTTCTGCATTGCAAGTAAAGACGATGATTTCACAATTAATAGATAAGGAAGATAAAACAAAACCATTATCTGATCAAGCGATAGCTGACGGATTAAAAAAAGATGGTATTATTATTTCAAGAAGAACGGTAGCTAAATATCGCGACCAACTGAATATTCTTTCTTCCTCAAAAAGAAAGCGATATGAAACCAGCTAAGGAGAACACGTTATGGAAGTAGTATTTTATACTAGAGATCAATGTATGCTTTGTAAAGAGGCAAAGCAGCTGCTTACATTATTAAAAGAAGAACATGATTTTCAATTGTTGGAAATAAACATTAATGAAAGTGACGAGTTGACGGAAGCATATGGGTTAATGATCCCCGTCATAGAAGTAGAAAAAGAAATCATTCAATATGGACAAATTGATTATTTTTCATTAAATCATTACCTTCAACAAAAAAATAAGTCATCTTAGTTGATTTCATAAAATCACCCTGTTACAATATGAATTGTAGAAAGGGTATTTTTTTTACATCATGCGGGACGTTATTTGTCTACGTGGGACTTAAAGTGACCCAATAGAATTGAAGGGAAAATTTGTATGTACTCTTTAATTGAGCTTCAAAAAAAATTATTGCCTGATTTGCTTTCCATTATGCAAAAACGATACCACATATTACGATCTATCCACTATATGGAGCCTGTTGGAAGAAGAACATTAGCCCAGGTCCTTGGACTCTCCGAGCGTGTTTTACGTAGTGAAGTTGAGTTTTTAAATGATCAAAAATTAATTACCGTTAAAACAAGTGGAATGTCTGTATCTGAGCAGGGAATATCTATCTTACACGGATTAGATGGCATGATGAGAGAAATCTCAGGTATTAATGAAATGGAACAACGATTAAAAGAAGAGTTGAACCTTCAAGAGGTAGTGATTGTCCCAGGAGATAGTGATGAAGCACCATGGATTAAGCAAGAGCTTGGAAGAGCATGTGTAAAAAGAATGAAGAAGCGTCTAGTTGAAGAAAATATTATTGCTGTTGCCGGTGGAACTACAATGGCAACTGTTGCTGAAGCATTAACATCAAGCTTTGGTGAGGAAGCTAATGTTTTATTCGTCCCTGCTAGAGGTGGAATCGGAGAAGATGTAAAAAATGAAGCCAATTCTGTTTGTGCAAGGATGGCAGAAAATACGGGTTCAAAGCATCGCGTCTTATATATACCCGATCAAGTTAGTGATGAGGTTTATCAATCCTTTGTAAAAGAGCCAATTATTATTGAAGTCCTAAATTTAATTAAAAAGGCAAACATGGTTTTACATGGAATTGGGGATGCTAATGTAATGGCAAAGCGTCGCAAAACGAAGGATGAAGATATGAAAATTATCACTGATGGTCATGCTGTAGGAGAGGCTTTCGGTTATTATTTTAACGAAGCTGGCGAGGTTGTACATAAAGTACCTACAGTTGGATTAAAACTAAATGATCTTTCAACAATTGAACATGTCCTTGCAGTTGCTGGTGGAGCTTCAAAAGCTAAAGCGATAAAGGCTTGCATGAAAAGCGCTACTAAATCAACCGTTTTAATTACGGATGAAGGTGCAGCAAAAAAAATTCTAGATTTTTAGTTTTTCCTTTTCAAAAGGGTTCTCTCTTTTGAAATGATATAAATATTTTTAATTGATAATTTAAGGAGGAAATATAAATGACTGTGAAAATTGGTATTAATGGTTTTGGACGTATTGGACGTAACGTATTTCGTGCTGCATTAAATAATCCTGAAGTGGAAGTAGTGGCTGTTAACGATTTAACAGATGCAAATATGCTTGCACACCTTCTTCAATATGACTCAGTACATGGAACTCTTGAACAAGAAGTAACTGTAGATGGAGATAGCCTTGTAGTAGGTGGTCATAAAGTAAAAGTACTAGCTGAACGTGACCCAGCTCAACTTGGTTGGGGAGATCTTGGTGTAGAAATCGTTGTAGAATCTACTGGACGCTTTACAAAACGTGAAGATGCTGCTAAACATCTTGAAGCAGGTGCAAAAAAAGTAATCATCTCTGCTCCAGCATCTAATGAAGATATCACAATTGTAATGGGTGTAAATGAAGATAAATATGATTCACAAAATCATAATGTAATCTCAAATGCATCTTGTACTACAAACTGCTTAGCACCATTTGCTAAAGTGTTAAATGAAAAATTTGGTATCAAACGTGGTATGATGACAACTGTCCATTCATATACTAACGATCAACAAATTCTTGACTTACCACATAAAGATTATCGCCGTGCACGTGCTGCTGCTGAAAATATTATTCCTACATCTACTGGTGCAGCAAAAGCAGTTGCTCTTGTTTTACCAGAATTAAAAGGTAAATTAAATGGTATGGCAATGCGTGTTCCAACATCTAATGTTTCTGTTGTTGACTTAGTTGCTGAACTTGAAAAAGAAGTTACAGCTGAGGAAGTAAATGTAGCATTAAAAGAAGCAGCTGAAGGCGAATTAAAAGGAATTTTAGCATACAGCGATCTTCCTCTTGTATCTCGTGATTATAATGGCAGCAAAGTATCTTCTACAGTAGATGGTTTATCTACAATGGTTCTTGAAAATAACATGGTGAAAGTATTATCTTGGTACGATAATGAAACAGGTTATTCTAACCGTGTAGTAGACTTAGCTGCATACATTGCAAAAAAAGGTTTGTAAAATAATATAGATTTTATTTTTAAATATCGCAAACTAATGATATATTTTTCTTGAACCATTTTCATTAGGAAGCAGAAAATTCTGCTATACCTTGATGAGATGGACAAAGGGGAGCGGGGAACAATCCCCCTCCTTTTTTACATAGTTTAAAGATGTTTGAATAGTTAAAAGGAGGCTAAATACGAATGAACAAGAAGTCTATTAAAGATATCGACTTAAATGGGAAACGTGTTTTTTGTCGTGTTGATTTTAATGTTCCATTACAGAACGGTAATGTAACCGATGATACGAGAATTCGTGCTGCTATACCAACGATTAAATATTTAATCGAACAAGGAGCTAAAGTCATTTTAGCAAGTCATCTTGGCCGTCCAAAAGGCAAGGTTGTTGAAGAGTTAAGATTAACTCCTGTTGCCAAACGATTAAGTGAGTTGTTAAAAAAAGATATTCGTAAATCAAATGAAGCTTATGGTGAAATTGCTAAAGCTGAAATAGACAAACTAGGTAATGGAGATGTACTCCTTTTAGAAAATGTTCGTTTTTACCCTGGTGAAGAGAAAAATGATCCTGAGCTTGCACGAAGCTTTGCAGAATTAGCGGATGTTTATGTGAACGATGCGTTTGGTGCAGCACACCGTGCACATGCCTCTACTGAAGGAATTGCACAATATATGCCAGCTGTTGCAGGCTTCTTAATGGAAAAGGAGCTAGAAGTTCTTGGTAAAGCTCTTTCTAATCCTGAACGTCCATTTACTGCAATTATTGGTGGAGCAAAAGTTAAAGATAAAATCGGTGTTATTGATCACTTGCTTGATAAGGTGGATAACCTAATTATTGGTGGTGGTCTTGCCTATACATTTATAAAGGCAAAAGGCTATGAAATCGGAAAATCATTACTAGAAGAAGATAAAATAGAATTAGCCAAATCTTTTATGGAAAAAGCTAAACAGAAAAATGTGAAATTCTATATGCCTGTAGATGCTATTGTTGCTGATGATTTCTCTGATTCAGCAAATAAAAAGGTAGTTTCTATAGAAGAGATTCCAGCTGATTGGGAAGCATTAGATATTGGTCCTAAAACGGTAGAAATTTACCGTGATGTAGTGAATCAATCGAAGCTTGTTATTTGGAATGGACCAATGGGTGTGTTCGAATTAGATTCCTTTGCAAATGGGACAAAAGGTGTTGCAAATGCGCTAGCGGAAGCAGCCAATACATATTCTGTAATTGGTGGCGGAGATTCTGCGGCAGCTGTTGAAAAATTTGATCTTGCAGATAAAATGAGCCATATATCAACTGGCGGTGGTGCCTCTCTTGAGTTTATGGAAGGAAAAGTTCTTCCAGGTGTAGCTGCACTAAATGATAAATAGGTAAAACTTTAAGATATAAATATGTATAAAAAGAAAGGATGTTATCAGATGCGGAAACCAATTATTGCGGGAAACTGGAAAATGCATAAAACGATGTCAGAAGCAAAAGCTTTTGCGGAAGAAGTGTCCGGTCTAGTTCCGAAGAAAGAGGTTGTAGACTCCGTTATTTGTGCACCAGCATTATTTTTGGAACGACTTGTAGAGGCAACAAAAAAATATGATGTGGCAATCGGTGCTCAAAACATGCATTTTGAAGAAAGCGGCGCATTTACAGGAGAAATTAGTCCAAATGCGCTTGAGGATCTAAATGTAGATTATGTTATTCTTGGTCATTCAGAACGCCGAGAAATGTTTAATGAAACAGATGAAGCAGTAAATAAAAAAGTGCTAGCTGCTTTTAAACATCATTTGATTCCTATCGTTTGTGTTGGTGAGACTCTTGAACAAAGGGAAAACAATGAAACAAAAGATTTGGTTGCTTCCCAAGTAAAAAAAGCATTGGTAGGATTAACTGAGGAGCAAGTGAAAGAAACAGTGATTGCATATGAACCAATTTGGGCAATCGGTACAGGAAAATCTTCAACTGCAGAAGATGCAAATGAAGTTTGCTCCCATATCCGTTCAGTAGTTGAACAACAATTTTCAAAAGCATGTGCAGATGCTATTCGTATTCAATATGGTGGTAGTGTAAAACCAGCGAATATTAAAGAGTATATGGAACAATCTGATATAGATGGTGCACTTGTTGGTGGAGCTAGCCTTGATCCACAGGATTTCTTAAAATTGCTGGAGGCGGTAAGCCATGAGTAAATCTCCTGTTGCACTCATCATTCTAGATGGGTTCGGGTTGCGCCAAGAGACAAAAGGAAATGCAGTCACACACGCTAAAAAGCCTAACTTTGATCGCTATTGGGCAAATTACCCTCATAATACCTTAACTGCTAGTGGTGAAGCAGTTGGTTTGCCAGAGGGTCAAATGGGGAATTCCGAGGTAGGTCATTTAAATATTGGGGCGGGGAGAATTGTATACCAAAGCCTCACACGTGTAAATGTATCCATTCGTGAAGGGGAATTTGTAAAGAATGAAACCTTCCTTCAAGCTATTGAAAATGTGAAAAAGAACGGGACAAACCTCCATTTATTTGGACTTTTATCAGATGGTGGGGTTCACAGTCATATCAATCATTTATTCGCTTTACTAAAGCTTGCTGCAAGTGAAGGCGTTAAAAATGTATTTGTCCATGCCTTCCTTGATGGTCGTGATGTCGGTCCTCAAACAGCAGTAAAATATATAAAAGAAACGCAAGAGAAAATGAAAGAATATGGTGTAGGTGAATTTGCGACAATATCTGGACGTTATTATTCGATGGATCGTGACAAACGCTGGGAGCGTGTTGAGAAATCCTATCGTGCAATGGTTTATGGTGATGGTCCAACTTACACAGATCCATTAGAACTTGTTGAAGATTCATACTCCAATGGCATTTATGATGAGTTTGTCATTCCATCTGTGATCACAAAAGAAAATGGTGAGCCAGTTACAACCATTAAAGATCATGATTCTGTTATATTCTATAATTTTAGACCGGATCGTGCGATTCAAATTTCTAATACATTTACAAATAATGATTTTCGTTCCTTCGACAGAGGACCTAAGCATCCGAAGGACCTATTCTTTGTATGTTTAACCCATTTTTCAGAAACGGTTGATGGATATGTTGCATTTAAACCAGTTAACCTAGATAATACTCTTGGTGAAGTTTTATCCCAAAATGGATTAAAACAGCTTCGCATTGCCGAAACTGAAAAATATCCACATGTTACTTTCTTTATGAGTGGTGGACGAGAAGCTGAATTCCCTGGGGAAACACGCATTTTAATCAATTCACCAAAGGTAGCGACTTATGATTTAAAACCTGAAATGAGTGCATATGAAGTAACTGATGCACTTCTTAAAGAGATCCAAGATGATAAGCATGATGCTATCATTCTTAATTTTGCCAACCCTGATATGGTTGGTCACTCAGGAATGTTGGAACCTACTGTGAAAGCTATTGAGGCTGTTGATGAATGCTTAGGCAAGATTGTTGATCTCATTCTTGAAAAAGGTGGTTCAGCGATCATTACAGCGGATCATGGAAATGCAGATGAAGTTATAACACTTGAAGGACAGCCAATGACTGCACATACGACAAATCCCGTTCCAGTCATTGTTACGAAACAAGGGATTGAATTACGTGATGGCGGTATTCTAGGCGATTTAGCACCAACGATGCTTGATTTACTTGGAGTGAAGCAGCCAAAAGAAATGACAGGTCAAACGATTATTAAACATTAAAAATAAAAATAAAAATAAGTTAGGAGATAAAAAATTATGCCACATATTACAGAAGTATACGCTCGCGAAGTTTTAGATTCTCGCGGTAACCCAACAATTGAAGTTGAAGTTTATACACAATCAGGAGCATTTGGTCGTGCTCTAGTTCCAAGTGGAGCTTCAACTGGTGAATATGAAGCAGTTGAATTACGTGATGGTGATAAAGAACGCTACTTAGGTAAGGGTGTATTAACCGCAGTTAAAAATGTAAATGAAATCATTGCAGAAGAACTAATCGGTTATGATGTTACTGAGCAAGTAATCATTGATAAACTTTTAATTGAGCTTGATGGTACTGAAAATAAAGGGAAATTAGGAGCGAATGCTATTCTTGGTGTTTCAATGGCAGTAGCACGTGCAGCAGCTGATTTCTTAGGCGTTGAGTTATATGAATACTTAGGTGGATTCAATTCAAAACAACTTCCTGTACCAATGATGAATATTGTTAATGGTGGTGAACATGCAGATAATAATGTGGATATTCAAGAATTCATGATTATGCCTGTAGGTGCACCTAACTTTAAAGAAGCATTACGTATGGGTGCAGAAATTTTCCACAGCCTAAAATCAGTATTAAAAGGAAAAGGTTTAAATACAGCGGTTGGTGATGAAGGTGGATTCGCTCCAAACTTAAAATCAAATGAAGAAGCACTTCAAACAATTATTGAAGCAATTGAAAAAGCTGGATATAAACCAGGAGAAGAAGTAATGCTTGCTATGGATGCAGCGTCTTCTGAATTCTATAATAAAGAAGATGGAAAATATCATCTTTCAGGTGAAGGTGTTGTACGTACATCTGCTGAAATGGTTGATTGGTATGAAGAGCTTACATCAAAATATCCAATCATCTCAATTGAAGATGGCTTAGATGAAAATGACTGGGAAGGTCATAAGCTATTAACAGAACGAATTGGTAAAAAAGTTCAGCTTGTTGGTGACGATTTATTCGTTACAAATACGAAAAAACTTTCTGAAGGTATTAAACAAGGCGTTGGTAATGCAATTCTAATTAAAGTTAATCAAATTGGTACATTAACAGAAACATTTGATGCAATCGAAATGGCAAAACGTGCTGGATACACAGCAATTATCTCTCACCGTTCAGGTGAAACAGAAGATACAACAATTGCTGATATCGCGGTAGCAACAAATGCTGGACAAATCAAAACTGGTGCCCCATCAAGAACAGATCGCGTGGCTAAATATAACCAATTACTTCGAATTGAAGACCGTCTTGCAGATACTGCACAATACTTAGGAAAAGATACTTTCTACAATTTAAAAAAATAGTTTAATTTAAAAAAACTGCCGGAGCTACTCCGGCGGTTTTTTATACAAAGTAATATTTGAATTTTTAAAATTATTTCCAATGAATGCTTTGATACATGAAAATTTCGTTGTGTACAAGTGTAAATTATGGTACATTAAAAATACGTTTATATGTCCGATTTGGAGGTGGGTCTTCATGCATACTTTATTTATGACTTTATTAGTGATTGATGCTATTGCGTTAATTATTGTTGTATTATTGCAGTCAGGAAAAAGTGCTGGTTTGTCAGGGGCGATTTCTGGTGGTGCTGAACAGCTATTTGGAAAACAGAAAGCACGTGGTATGGATTTAGTTTTACACAGAATTACAGTTGTTCTAGCGACATTATTTATCTTATTGGCATTAGCCGTATCCTATTTTGGTATCTAATCATGTAAAATCACCTGACTGACTAATTAAACTGTACCCTATAGAGTAGACACTTAAAAAAAGTCTACCTAAAGGGTATTTTTTTGTATAATAAAGAAAAATATGGGGATTGGGGAATGTCCAAATGAGTAAAAAGGTGTTTACAGAGAGAGAA
>BORH01000005.1 GCA_018333075.1 Heyndrickxia sporothermodurans
TTGGCTTTAGAAGCTTTCAACGGTTTCGAGCTAAAATACTATTAACACATAAGTATAAGAGATTGGGTTCGCATATTGGATAAGGGTGAAGTAAAATTCACTTCACCCCAACATTTGACGTTGAACCAAAATAATAGCTTTGTATTCCAAGATTGAAAAAAGAATAAATATGAATAAAAGCATATATTACTTTTTTAATTTAAAATGAACGACTGCTGAATAGAAAGTTCTTCCATTTTCATCAACATGCATCTGATGTGAAATTGAATGTACTTGAAGCATGATTGCTTTATTGTCTTCTATTTTTTCATTTATTTTTTTCTCCATTTCCTTGATATCAAGTGCCTCAAAAAATTCAATTTTATCCTCTAGTAAATCAAATTGTAATTTCATGAAATATCCCTCCGAAATTTATTTTATCATATTTTGAAAAGTGATTTTTATCCTTTATTGCTTTATAATAAGCTAAGTATGACCATTAAATGAAAGAGGTATTGCTACATGAAAATAGCTATTATTGGGGCAATGGAAGAAGAAGTTACCATCTTAAGAGAAAATATTGAAAATAGAAAAGTAGAGACCATTGCAGGGTATGAGTTTACGACAGGAAAAATGAATAATAAAGAGGTAATATTGCTACGTTCTGGAATTGGTAAAGTAAATGCTGCAATGTCTACTGCTATACTAATTCATCAGTTTAAACCGGATGTCGTTATTAATACAGGGTCTGCAGGAGGATTTAATCCAGCATTGAAAGTAGGAGATCTTGTTATTTCTACGGAGGTACGTCACCATGACGTGGACGTAACAATATTTGGGTATGAATATGGGCAAGTTCCGCAAATGCCACCTGCATTTATTGCTGATGAGAAATTAATTGCAGCTGCTGAAGAAGGAGCAAAACATATTGAAGGAGTACAGATTGAGAAAGGTCTTGTAGCAACGGGCGATTCTTTTATGAATGATCCAGAAAGAGTAAAATTTGTCCGTGATAAATTTCCGCAGCTTCAAGCCGGGGAAATGGAAGCAGCAGCAATTGCACAAGTTGCTCACCAGTTTAACGTTCCATTTGTCATTATTCGATCATTATCAGATATTGCGGGAAAAGAATCCAATATATCCTTTGATCAATTTTTAGAAACAGCAGCACTAAATTCTGCGAATCTTGTAATGAATATAGTGAAACAATTAGATAATTAAAAGGAAGAGATAGGATTCAATGGAGGGGTCCTATCTATTTTTTATCTGTTAATTTTTCCAATAGATCCTATAATTACATAGAAAAAAACCTAATGATCTGTGATAAAGTAGCATTATAGATTCATAGAGAAAGTTAGGTGAGAGAATGTCTAAAGCAAAAATTCTTTATGAAAAAATGAATGATTACAAAAGATTCGCTGTTATTTCGTTAGCTTTATCAGCATTTTTATATCTTGGTTTTGTCATTCCGATGGATGGAAGAACAATTAATAAAACGTATACATTAATGATAGGAACGGTCTTGTTAATAACTATTTCCGTACGATTCTTTATTATAGCGTATAGATGCAGAAAGGTTCTTCTAGATAGTGAAGAAGGGCAAAAATATTTAACAAAAAAATAACGCATTTTATGCGTTATTTTTTTGTTGACAGAAACCATTGGTCGTATGATATTATATTTTACGTTCAATTATTTCGTATGCGAAATATTAATGTTGCAAAATATTAGCTTTATGAATGTTTGGATAGAAAATTGAAAAAGGAGGGAAAATATTGAGGAATGTTTTTAACAATGAAGTGCTAGAATCATTTTCTCAAGTTAACAAAGCGATATATAAATTAGCTAAAATGGATGCTGAAAAAATTGGATTAACCGTACTTCAATTAAAGGTTCTATACAAGCTATCTGTTAAACCGAATATAGGATTAGGAGAATTAGCTGAGAACTTAAAATTAACTAATAGTACTGTAAGCGGAGTAATTGATCGTTTAGTGAATAATAAATTTGTTGAGCGAAATAACCCTCCACATGACCGCAGAGCGATAACGCTTCATTTAACGAAGGATGGAGAGTCTAAATTAGCTCAATTTATTGATTCTAAAACGGAATTACAGTTAGTTAAACGATTGAATAAAATTAATCAAATGCCTGAAGAAGACATTGAGCAATTATTACGAATTCACAAGCAAATTATTAATATTTTATCGTAATGAGGGAGGAACAAAACATCTATGAATGCAAAACGCATGATTTTAATTAACGTTATTTTACTGATTATTCTTGTCGGTGGAGGATTTACTGGATATTACTTCTATAATCGTTCAGTTACTTATTTAACTACAGATAATGCACAAGTAGCAGGGCAACAGGTTAATATTGCTTCACCTGCAAATGGGAAATTAGTGGATTGGAATGCAAAAACAGGAGATACTTTTAGAAAAAATGAAACTATAGCAACAGTACAAACAATTGGTGATAAGGGTCCAGTTGATATGGATATTAAGGCACCTGCTAATGGAACAATCGTACAATCAAATGCGGTTAAAAACACAATAGTAGCTGCTGGTTCACCATTAGCTATTACGTATGACTTAACTAATTTATGGGTCACTGCAAATATAGAGGAAACACATATTGATGAAGTTCAAGTTGGGCAAGATGTTGATGTTTATGTTGATGCATATCCAAATACAACATTAAAAGGGAAGGTTCAAGAAATCGGCTTAGCAACAGCAGGAACTTTCTCATTATTACCAAGTAATAATGCCTCTGGGAATTATACGAAAGAAACTCAAGTAATTCCTGTCAAAATTTCAATCGATAGTACTCGTGATTTAGTTCCTGGAATGAATGTGACTGTGCGAATTCATAAGTAGGTGATGATATGTCAATTTATATCGCAGGTTATATTCTAATTTCGGTCATTTTACTAATTGTCGTTAATTTTATTATTCGAAAAAAGAACAAAACGAAAGATCCAATTGTTAATATACAAGAAGAAAAGAAAATAGAAGAAAAAAGTCAATCAGACATTAATACAGCTGATGAAATGATTACAGACACACTTCAATCGTCCGCTATTACTGAACCAGCAGTAGAATACGTCAATGAAGCTGCAGATTTAATCGAAGAGAAAGAAAATTCTTCATACAATCACAAAAAAGAAGAGCCTAAAATTAAGGAAAAACCAGCAGATAATTTTGCCAATGGAAGAGGGAAAATAATAGCAGCCATGATGCTTGGAGCATTTGTTGCCATTTTAAATCAAACACTACTAAATGTTGCCATTCCACATATTATGAATGATTTAAATGTTTCTGCAAGTACTGTGCAGTGGCTATCTACAGGCTATATGCTTACAAATGGAATATTCATACCAATTACTGCCTTCCTTATTGCAAAATTAGGTACAAGAAAATTATTGCTCTTTTCTGTTTCAGCCTTTACGATCGGATCATTTATTTGTTCCATCTCGACAGGATTTTCCATGTTAATGTTAGGACGTGTAATACAAGCAGCTGGTGCGGGTGTTATCATGCCATTATTAATGACGGTATTTTTAACAATTTTCCCACCAGAAAAGCGTGGGGCTGCAATGGGGCTTATGGGAGTGGCGATGATCTTTGCTCCTGCTATCGGACCAACATTATCTGGTTGGTTAATCGGTCATTATTCTTGGAGAGTCTTGTTTGATATAGTTATTCCTTTTGGAATATTAGATTTAATTCTTGCCTTCGCTTGGATGAAAGATGTAACTAAAGTTACTAATCCGAAGTTTGACACATTGGGATTTATTTTCTCCGCAATAGGGTTAGGATTCTTACTTTACGGTTTTAGTGAAGCAGGAAACAATGGCTGGACTAGTGCAGTTGTTCTTATTTCTTTAGCTATCGGTATCATTGGTTTAATTCTCTTTGTTTGGAGAGAATTAACGACTGATAAACCAATGCTTGAATTACGTGTTTTTAAATACGATATTTTTGCACTAACTACTGTCATTAGTATGGTTATAAATATGGCCATGTTCGCTGCAATGATTTTACTACCTATCTATTTACAAAATATTCGAGGCTTTACTGCTTTGGAATCGGGACTCCTTATGTTACCAGGAGCGGTTGTAATGGGTATTATGTCTCCGATCTCTGGAAAGCTATTTGATCGGATGGGTGCAAGACCGTTAGCGATTTTTGGGTTAATTATTACAGTAATTACAACTTGGCAATTTACTCAATTAACCATGCAAACATCATATGGTCATATCATGCTCCTATATGTTTTAAGGATGTTTGGAATGTCATTTTTAATGATGACTGTTATGACAGAAGGGATGAATCAATTACCGATTCATTTAACAAGTCATGGGACTGCTGCTTCTAATACTGCTAGAACGGTAGCAGGTAGCATCGGAACAGCTTTTTTAGTAACAGTTATGACTACACGCACAGAATTTCATACAGCAAATTATGGCAATATTATTTCGAGCACAAATCCAATTATTTCAAGTAAAATGGAACAGCTAGGTCATGGACTTGCAAGTGTGGCAGGTCTTCCTTCACAGGCAGGTCAAAGCTTAGCGACCAGTGTTATTTATGGAAAAGTAATGCAGCAATCGACAATTAATGGAATAAATGATGCATTTGTCGTTGCAACAGGAATTGCAGTTGTTGCGCTAATATTAGCATTCTTTATTAAAAGAGCAAAAGCTCCATCTAAACAAAAATAAGGCTAAAGAAGAGTTGTCTTCTTTAGCTTTTTTAACTTTTATATTTCTTGAAAAATAATTAATAAAAAAAATCTTAAAAAAAAGGTTTACAAATCAATTAACTTTGGATAAAATTACCTTTGTAAATAAATTATTCTAGAAAGGGAGGTCGAAGAAAATGAAAAAATTATTAAGTTTATTAAAATTTGACAATTCTATAAAAAATATCCATTCGGCCTTGCTGTTATGTGAATAATTTTATCTAAAAAATTGATAAATTATGCCGCAGGATGGATGTATTTTCCTGCGGATTTTTGATGCCGTTAAAAGGTAAAAACCGTAGGAAAAGAAGTATCTTTTTCTGCGGTTTTTTATTATGAGGAGGTGAATAATTATGACCTTGAATCTTATTTTTTTCACTATTACGATACAAAAACGTAGCAGATCCATTGAAGATTATGTCAATGAAGAAAGAATTCTTCAAATTGTTGAGCAAAATAAATCAAAATATAGTGAAATATTTTATAGAAATATTTAATTAAAACATTTTTCTTCATAAAAAATATATGAAAGGGGAGTATGAAGATGGTCTTATATCAAAATAAAAGATTGAATTCATTATGGGTGGAGAAAGATTCTGCCTAGCAATTTATAGTTGAGAGGTGAATCTCATGTTTTTAAATATACTAATTTTAACATTTTCATTTCATAAAAGAAAAAAACAAAAAAGCTGATCCATTTTTAGAGGATCAGCTTTTTTGTTTTTGGAATATGTACTGTTTACATTGACCTTTGTCTATGGTTTTTATATATTTGAAAATTATTATTTCAAAAGAAAAAGGTATTCCTTAGAAATTTTAAGATGGACATGCACGAACAACTTTGCTTTTTCATAAGCATTAGTAGTAGGCAGCTGCCTAACGGAGGTGAGAAATATGTCCGGAATATTAACGGCGATCGGGTATTTATTTAAGGAACTTGTTTTTCTCGTTTCTTATGTGAAGAACAATGCATTTCCACAACCGCTATCAGCCAGTGATGAACGGAAATACTTAAAAAAAATGGCAAGTGGGGATGAAGAAGCAAGGAATATGCTAATTGAACACAATTTACGTCTTGTCGCTCATATAGTGAAAAAATTTGAGAATACAGGCGAAGATGTTGAGGACCTAATCTCTATTGGTACAATTGGTCTTATTAAGGCAATTGAAAGTTATTCAGAAGGTAAAGGTACAAAACTTGCAACATATGCAGCTAGATGTATTGAAAATGAGATACTAATGCATTTACGAGCACTTAAGAAAACCAAAAAGGACGTATCCCTCCACGATCCTATAGGTCAAGATAAAGAAGGAAACGAAATTTCTTTAATTGATGTTTTAAAATCAGATGCAGAAGATGTATTTGATACGATTCAATTAAGTATGGAGCTAGAAAAAGTAAAAGAATATATTGATGTTCTTGATGACAGGGAGAAAGAAGTAATTATTGGACGCTTCGGCCTTGATCTTCAAAAGGAAAAAACACAACGTGAAATTGCAAAAGAGTTAGGAATTTCAAGAAGTTATGTCTCTAGAATCGAAAAGAGAGCGCTGATGAAAATGTTTCATGAATTTTATCGAGATGAAAAGGAAAAGAAAAAAAGGCAGCAAGAATAGAAGTTATTAATAATGCAGGCACAAAAACAAAGCCATTTTAAATGGCTTTGTTTTGTAGATATATAGCATTTAGGCGTTTCGTAATGAAACACCAATTTAACTATTAATAAAGTTACATTAACCTTCCATTTCAACAGTTACTTCCGCTGCAATGACTAATGCAACAGCAGTACAAAGGACAAGACCTATAACAACTGCAAACATGTTCATCACTCCTTTTAATCAATCCATTTATTCGAAAGGATACATCTGCTTTAAATTAAATGTAACATATAAAACTTCTCTAGAATGAAATCAAAAATGAATAGATTTTTACTAAATGATGGCAATATTGTGTCGAGATACATTTCGACTTTTACGATGTTTTAAATATTAGAAATATTTTAATCTTACAGTTATAATAAGAAAGAATGACATTTAAGGAGGAAATACATTGACAACGAGTACATATTCATTAAATTGGGATTTAGATGTTTTTTTTAAAAATGGTAGTAACTCAGAGGAATTTAGCTCATTTTTGGAAAAACTTAAAATTGAAATTGAAGATTTTGGGAAAGAAGTAATTAATTGGGATACTTCATTTGTATTGAATAACAAAAGCAATTTCTTAAGTTTATTAAAAAGTCTTCAAAATAATATGCAAATGCTAAGTCAAGCAGGGGCCTTTGTTAGCTGCTTACAAGCTCAAAATACGAACGATGTAAAGGCCAATGAGTTAAGAGGAAAAGTTTCTACTTATCGTGCAAAATTCAATACAATAGTAACTAATTTTGATGATAAGTTAAAAAGTATAGAAGATAATGTGTGGAATGAGCTTTTACAAATAGAAGAAATAAAAGAATTAGCATTTATTTTAAATGAACGTAGACAGCTGGCAATGGAAAAGTTACCTAAGGAACTAGAAGCATTGATGAATGCTCTTAGTGTAGATGGATATCATGGCTGGGGAGAATTGTACGATACACTAGTTAGCCAGGTGAAAATTCCTTTTGAAGAAAATGGGGAAACTGTACAACTTTCTGTAGGTCAAGCCCATAATAAATTTTCACATCCTGATCGTAGCGTTCGCTCTAAAATTTTTAAAAATTGGGAAGAAGCTTGGAATGAAAAGTCAGAATTGTTTGCGGCTACTTTAAATCATTTAGCAGGATTTCGACTTGCTACCTATGAACAAAGAGGCTGGGATGAGGTTTTAAAAGAACCATTAAGCTATAATCGAATGCAAAGAGAAACATTAGAAAGTATGTGGAAGGTTATAAGTGATTACAAAGAGCCTTTAACAAAGTATTTAAAAAGAAAAGCTGAGATGCTAGGAGTAGAAAAATTGAGTTGGTATGATTTGGATGCTCCTATAGGAAAGGTGAATAGTCAATTTAGTTATCAGGAAGGCGCAGAGTTTATAGTTGAGCATTTTGGCCAGTTCGGTAATCAATTAGCTGAATTTACAAAAAAAGCGTTTGAAGATCGTTGGATTGAAGCGGAAGATCGTCCGGGTAAACGTCCAGGAGGATTTTGTACTTCATTTCCAGTAAGTGGCCAATCTAGAATATTTATGACCTATTCCGGTACACCATCGAATGTATCCACTCTTGCACATGAGCTTGGTCATGCTTTTCATTCATATGCTTTAAGAGATGTACATCCATTAAAAAGAGGCTATGCAATGAACGTTGCTGAAACAGCTTCTACATTTGCAGAAATGATCGTAGCAGATGCATCGGTGAAAAATGCGAAAAATGAAGATGAAAGATTAACCTTATTAGAGGATAAAATTCAAAGATCTGTAGCGTTATTAATGAACATACATGCAAGATTCATTTTTGAAACAAGGTTTTATGAAGAACGTAAAAAAGGCATTGTTAGTAAAGATCGTTTGAATGAATTAATGCTTGAGGCACAGAAGGAAGCATACGGCGATTCACTTGAAGAATATCATCCTTTATTCTGGGCATCAAAATTGCATTTCTTTATTACTGGTGTTCCTTTTTACAACTTCCCATATACATTCGGCTATTTATTTTCATTAGGTATTTATTCGCAAGCACAAAAAGAAGGAAAAGGATATGAAGAAAAATATATTTCCTTACTACAAGATACTGGATCAATGAAGGTAGAAGATCTTGCAATGAAGCATTTAAATGTGGATTTAACACAGCATAATTTCTGGGAAGAAGGAGTTAAGCTTTGTG
The DNA here is from genome assembly GCA_018333075.1 of Heyndrickxia sporothermodurans. Lineage (GTDB taxonomy): Bacteria > Bacillota > Bacilli > Bacillales > Bacillaceae_C > Heyndrickxia > Heyndrickxia sporothermodurans_A. The sequence goes on from BORH01000005.1 coordinate 8,532, forward strand.
TAAAAGACGTAGAAGAATTCTTAAAAGCTACTGAATAAGATATGCAAAATGCCGGTTTAATATAGCACCGGCATTTTTACATGTTTAATGAAATTGTTAATAGGAACATGAAACGATACTAAAATTTTTTTAATTTAAATGATGCAATCATAAATAATGCTAAGATAAGGCTTATAAACAAATAAAGATGTGAAGGAAAAATTGGTAGTGCTAAATAGCTTAGTGTAGCTAAACAGCCTGCAGCAGTAATCGGTAAACCTGTAAAATAGCCATTGCTCTCCGTTATATTAAAACGAGCTAAACGAAATGCGCCACAACCAATATAAAAGACAGTAAAAAATAATCCTGGATAACCAAATGAATGCAGAATTCCTTGATATAATAAAATAGCGGGAGCGACACCGAAAGAAACAACATCACTCATTGAATCAAGCTGTTTACCTAAATCGGATTCAATATTTAATTTACGTGCAACCAATCCGTCAAAGCGATCTGCAAGAGCTGCAATAAAAATTAAAATAACACTGAGACTTAGTTGTCCATTAATTGCAACTAATATAGCAAATCCACCTAATCCTAAATTTAACATTGTAAGCATATTAGCAGTTTGAGCTCTTAACTTTTTAATTGTTTGATCAATTACATTAGAATGAAACATATTTTACACCTCCTAATACGTTGTTATGGATTAAATATTTATCTATTCTATTATATAATATTATTTTATTATAAAATGAAAAGACCTTAAAGTTAAGAGGATATTTAAATAAAACTCATTTTTGCTTTTTTTTGTAAATTATTTATTTTAGAAAAGGGCTTTTATAGTAATTAATTAAGTGGAGGAAGAATTTTGAAAAAATGGACTTATCGTTTTATGATTGAATTAACGAATCACAGGTTTTTATCGCTTTCCATTAAAAAATTTGCACAATCAAAAATTAGTAAACCCTTTATTAAATCATATGCAAAAGTTTATCAAATTAATCAAGAAGAAATGCAGCAGGAGCTTCACACCTTTAGTACGCTTCATGATTTATTTACCCGCAAATTAAAGACAGATGTACGAAAAATTGGTAATGAAAAGGATGCTGTTATTAGTCCAGTAGATGGAGTAATTGAGGATTGTGGTGAAATAACCACGCAAAAAGAGTTGGTTGTAAAAGGTAAATCATATTCAATGTCAGAGATGGTAGGTAATGAAGAGAATGTTGAAAAATATATTGGAGGAACATTTATTATTCTATATTTGAGTCCTAGGCATTATCATCGAATTCATAGTCCTGTTACAGGTGAAATTGTGAATGAATTTTCACTAGGAACCAAATCATATCCTGTAAATCGTCTTGGATTGAAATATGGTAAATCGCCATTATCAAAAAATTATCGAATGATTTCTGAAATAGTCCATGATAAGGGTTCTCTTTTTTTAGTAAAAGTAGGAGCTATGTACATTAATTCGATTGAAAAGACTACTCAGTCAAACTTTTTAAAAAAGGGTGAGGAAGTCGCTTATTTTTCATTTGGCTCGACAGTCGTTTTATTATTCGAAAAAGATACCTTTATATTAAAAAATGATTTACAAACACCAACGGATGTAAGAATGGGAGAGGTATTGGGATATTTAAAGGATAAAAAGTGTTTATAGCTTAAGAAAAAATCCCTACAAATTTGTAGGGATCCATAATTTATGAAGAAATTTTTATACGATTTGTTAAAGAACGTCGATGAATTTCTGTTTCAATGAGGCGTATAAAATCCTGGCTTAACTTTAATTCTTTTGCTTTATAGTAGGATTCAATTAACAATTCATCAGATAGTTTTCTCATTATAAGCCATCACCTCCAAATAATTTTACATTCTACATTTTATTCATTTTACATATAATAGTATGTTTATCATGGTGTACCCTTACTCTAACAAACATAAACGAATAGAACAAGCGTTCCTTTTATCCACAAATAAAAGTGGATAACCTGTGATTAACTTGTTTATAAACGCTTGATTGGTGGATAATACAGTGTGAGTTATGTGTATAAAGTTATCCACAATGTTGGCGTATGAAGAATTTTGTCGAAAATTTGTTATTGAAAGTTTTCATATTCTTTTTTTATTTTGAATAAGAGCTTAAAATTGGTATGATAAAGTGAAACAAAAAATGTCTATTAATACAAGTATTCATCGAGTATAATTGCATAAGTCAGATTGGAGTGTCTATATTTGTTATTAAATAAATTTTTGCCGAATGAACATGTAAAAAATGTTTTTCTCATAAAGCCTGAAGCTTTAAAAGAAAAAGGGATAAAAGCTATAATTACAGATTTGGACAATACATTGGTTGAATGGGATCGGCCAAATGCAACTCCAAAGCTTATAGAATGGTTTGAAGACATGAAAAAACATAATATTAAAGTAACTATAGTTTCAAATAATAATGAAAGACGAGTGAAAGAATTCGCTGACCCATTAGGAATTAATTTCATTTTTGCTGCTAGAAAGCCGCTTACGAAAGCATTTAAACGGGCAATAAAAATGATGAACGTAAAAAAAGAGGAAACAGTCGTTATAGGTGATCAACTGTTAACCGATGTTTTGGGTGGCAATCGAAGTGGATTTTATACGATTCTTGTGATTCCAGTAGCACAATCGGATGGTTTTATGACACGCTTTAATCGAAAAATAGAAAGAAGAATCATGTCATCCTTTAAACGTAAAGGATTAATTAATTGGGAGGATTAACATTGACAGAAAATATATGTATTGGATGCGGTATCACAGTTCAATCAGAAAATCCAAAGGAACTTGGATATGCCCCGCCATCAGCTTTTAATAAAGAAACACTCGTTTGTCAGAGATGCTTTCGCTTAAAGCATTATAATGAGGTTCAGGATGTATCATTAACAGATGATGATTTTTTAAAGATTCTGAATGGATTAGGGACAGTTGATGGATTAATTGTAAAATTAGTTGATATTTTTGATTTTAATGGTAGCTGGCTACCTGGTCTGCATCGATTTGTAGGAAAAAATCCAATCCTTCTTATTGGGAATAAAGAAGATTTATTACCTAAATCTGTGAAAAGGTCTAAACTGAAAACATGGATGAAACAGCAAGCAAAATTATTAGGCCTTAACCCTATCGATATTATGTTAGTAAGTGCTGCAAAAGGTCACTCAATTGATGAGGCAATGGAATTAATAGATCAATATCGTGATGGTAAGGACGTATATGTAGTAGGTTGTACAAATGTTGGAAAATCCACTTTCATTAATCGTATTATTAAAAATGTAACTGGTGAGAAAGATGTAATAACAACATCTCATTTTCCAGGAACAACATTAGATATGATTGAAATTCCTTTAAATGATGGGAGCGCGCTTATAGATACTCCAGGAATTATTAATCATCATCAAATGGCTCATTTTGTCGATAAAAGAGATTTGAAAGTCATTACACCAAAAAAAGAAATTAAACCAACTGTATTTCAACTAAATGAGAAACAAACATTATTTTTTGGCGGACTTGCTCGATTAGATTATATAAGTGGTGGTAGAAGGTCACTTGTTTGCCACGTGTCTAATGAATTGAACATTCATCGAACGAAAATAGAAAATGCAGAACAATTGTATGAAAAACATGTTGGAGAAATGCTTCAGCCACCTAGAAAAGATGATTTAGATCAATTTCCAAAGCTTGTACGACATGAATTTACAATTAAAGAATCTAAAACGGATATTGTTTTCTCAGGATTAGGATGGGTAACTGTAAATGAGCCTGGTGCTAAGGTGGCAGCATTTGTTCCTAAAGGTGTAAATGTGATGCTTCGTTCATCGCTTATATAAATAAAAGGGGAAAAGGAGAACGTTTTTATGAGGAATTTGTATGGAGTAATCGGAGATCCTATTGCTCATTCTATGTCACCAGTAATGCATAATGCTGCGTTTTTAGAATTACAATTAAATCATGTCTACTTTCCTTTCCATATTACTCCTGATTCACTTGCAGATGGAATAAAAGGTATGAAGGCTTTAGGCATTATGGGTTTTAATGTGACAATCCCACATAAAGAAAAGATTCTACCTTTACTAGATAAAATTGACCCTTTAGCTAAGGCGATTGGTGCAGTTAATACGGTAGTGCGTGAAAAAGACGGTTTTACTGGTTATAATTCGGATGGATTAGGGTTTATTCGTGCACTGAAAGAAGAATGGAAATCAGATGTTTCAAATGAAAAGGTATTAATTATTGGTGCAGGTGGAGCTGCAAAAGCCATTTACTATTCTCTTGTTTATGAAGGTGTTCATTCAATAGATATTTGTAATCGTACAAAGGAACGTGCTAATGAATTAGTTGAGGCTTGTCCTTTTCCGTGCCAATCCAATGTACTGACTTTAAAAGAGGCAGAGGAAAATCTTGATAAGTATACTTTAATTGTGCAGACAACATCAATTGGAATGAGTCCAAACATAGAATTGTCTCCGATTAGTTTGCAAAATCTAAAACGAGATACTCATATAGTAGATATTATTTATAACCCATTTGAAACTAAGATATTAAAGGATGCAAAAAAAAAAGGAGCCACGATAAGTAATGGACTTGGAATGTTTATTTATCAAGGAGCAATTGCTTTTGAAAAGTGGACAGGGATTACACCAAATATTGAAGTAATGAAAAAAGTAGTTAAGAACCATTTAGGAGGAAGTACATCATGTTAACAGGAAAGCAAAAGAGATTTTTACGATCAAAAGCACACCATTTAAATCCAATTTTTCAAGTTGGAAAAGGTGGAGTTAATGATAACATGGTTAAGCAAATATCAGAAGCTTTAGAGGCTCGTGAACTAATAAAAGTAAGTATTCTTCAAAACTGTGATGATGATCGGGATTCAGTAGCGCAATTACTTGCAAATGGGTCTGGTGCAGATATTGTGCAGATTATTGGAAATATCATTGTTCTGTATAAAGAGTCCAGGGAAAATAAGCAAATTACCTTACCATAGGAGATTTTTACGATGAAGAAACGAGTCGGAATATTAGGTGGAACATTTGATCCCCCGCATATCGGACATTTGGTTATGGCAAATGAAGTACAGCAATCTTTAAATCTTGATGAAATTCGTTTTATGCCAAATCAAATCCCTCCCCATAAAAAACGTAAAAATATTGCGACTAATGAAGATCGAAAAGCTATGATATCGATGTCCATTGCTGATCATCCACATTTTGTTATGGAATTGATTGAATTTGAAAGAGAAGGACCTTCATTCACATATGATACGATTTGTTTGTTAAAACAAAGAGAACCGGATAATGAATTTTATTTTATTATTGGTGCAGATATGATAGAGTATTTACCAAAATGGTATAATATTGAAATGTTATGCAAAATGATTCAATTCATTGGTGTGAATAGACCCGGACATTCAAACAAAACGAATTATCCTGTTATACAAATCGAAATACCAGATATTAATATTTCATCTACGGTTATTAGGGAAAAGATACAGGAAAATCTTTCAATTAAATACTTAGTTATGGATGAAGTGATGGAGTATATAAAGGAGCATAATTTGTATGGAAAGGAATAGAGCTTTAGAAATTGTAGCTAAACAGCTTACTGATAAACGTTATAAACATACATTAGGTGTTACTGAGACTGCAATTCATTTGGCTAAAATATATAATGTAGATGAAAAAAAAGCTGAGCTGGCTGCCATTTTTCATGATTATGCTAAATTTCGTCCATTAGATGAAATGAAACAAATAATTATTGAGCAAAAATTTGATTCCAATCTATTAGAATTTAATCCGGAATTGTGGCACGCGCCAGTTGGAGCCTATTTAGTTGAGCATGAAGCAGGTATTAGTGATTCAGATATACTATCTGCTATTCGTTATCATACATCAGGAAGAGAAAAAATGACATCTTTAGAAAAGGTTATTTATGTTGCTGATTATATCGAGCCTGGTCGAAGCTTTCCTGGAGTTGACGAGGCGCGAAAATTGGCTGAAAAAGATTTGAATGAAGCACTGTTCTTTGCAGTGAAGAATACGATTTTATTTTTAATGAACAAAAATCAATCTGTTTTTCCTGATACTTTCAGATTGTATAATGATTTAGTTAAGAAGGAGAGATAATTGCATGGAGAATAGACAATTATTAGTAGCAGCTGTTAAAGCAGCTGATGATAAAAGGGCAGAAGACATTGTCGTATTAAATATGAAAGGAATCTCACTAATTGCTGATTATTTTTTAATATGTCATGGAAATTCTGATAAGCAAGTACAAGCAATAGCGAATGAATTAAAGGATAAAGCAGAAGAATTAGGTCATGATGTAAAAAGAATGGAAGGTTTTGATGAAGGAAAATGGGTATTAATAGATCTTGGCGATGTCATAGCCCATGTATTTCATCGTGATGAAAGAGGTTATTATAATTTAGAAAGACTATGGGGAGATGCTCCGATTGAAGATGTTTCAAGTGAGCTTACACCATGAGTTATGGTGAATTTGCCTATATTTATGATGTTTTAATGCAAGACGTTCCGTATGACAGATGGCTTGAGTTTTTCCTAGAAAAGGCAGAGAAATTCAATTTACCAGGGAAAAATGTGATGGATTTAGCGTGTGGAACTGGCGAGTTAGCCTTAAGAATGGCACAGAAAGGCTTCCAAGTAACTGGTGTGGATTTATCTGAAGATATGCTGATGGTCGCTAGCCAGAAGGCAAATGATCAATCAGCACATCTCAAACTTTATCTTCAAAATATGAGTGAGCTTGAAGGACTTGGTTTATATGATATTATTTCAATTTTTTGCGATTCGTTAAATTATTTATCATCTCCAGATGAAGTGAAAGAAACTTTTAATAGAGTCTATTCACATTTAAATAAAAATGGTCTATTCCTTTTTGATGTTCATTCCATTTATAAAATGGAGCATATTTTCCTTAATCAAACATTTACAGAAGTTGGCGATGAAGTATCGTATATATGGAATAGCTTTAAAGGAGAATATCCATATTCCGTTGAACATGAATTGACCTTTTTTGTATTGGATGAGAAGACTGATCAATATACAAGATTCGATGAATTACATAAACAACGTACATATTCTGTAAAAGAGTATTCTTTATGGCTTGAAGAAGCAGGGTTTGAAATTCTCGAGGTAACTGCAGATTTTTCATATGAAGAACCTAATGAATCATCTGAAAGAGTTTTCTTTGTTTGCAGAAAAAGTTGAGGTATGTGGATGGAATATAAAAAAAGACGAGTTCAATTTTTTTGAAACTCGTCTTTTTTTTTGAAGGAAATTTATCGTTGTTGTCGAATAAGAATATTAGCTAAACTGTTTTTTTATCGCTATTAAATCTTCATCAAATTTGTTATGTGTTGCTTCAAATAATTTTTCAAACATATCCCCCAGCTCATTTTCTAAAATTTTAATCCCTTCTCCAGTTATTCCGCCTTTTACACATACTTTCTCCTGTAAAGTGGGGAGAGTGTAATATCCTTTTTTTATTAGCTCACCAAGTCCAACTAGCATTTCCCCAGCAAAGAGGGTTGCTGTCGATTGATCAATCTTAGTTTTTGCTACTGCCCCATCAATGAATCGTTGCGCAATAAAACTAAAAAAAGCCGGTCCACAACTAACAATATCAGATGCTACCCTTGTGATATTATCTTCAATTTCAATTGGAATTGAAATATGTGAGAGCATTTCTTTAATCTTCCGTTTCCAAAAATCATCGCAGTTTTCTCCATAAGTTAGTAAAGAAACACCTGATAAAGCCCTATTCGTTATACTGGGAATAGCTCGTGCACAAGAAGCGTTTGTCAATGATTCTAACTGATTTACTGATATTGGACTTGTTATAGATACAATACATTTATTTTTAGAGATTGCTGGTTCACATTGTTTTATTAATGGATAAATATCAAGTGGTTTAACACAAATGAAGATTAATTCAGATTGCTGAAATACTTCTAACGCATCTTTGCAAACCTGAATGGACGGAAATGTATGTTGAAGAATCTTTGCTTTATTAAGTGTCCGATTCGTTATATTTAAATTTGAAGGTGATATTGCGTTTCCGTCAATAAACGCTTCAATCAGGATGCTCCCCATATTACCTGTTCCAATGATACCTACTTTCATATACAACACTCCTCAGTTTATTTCCTGAACATCATTTTTTATAGATTGCTTACGTTAATGAACCTATTCATAAAACTCTATGTATTAAGGTGTGTCAATATTCATACAAATACATGGATTAATAAAGGTTGAAATTAAACAATAGAGGTGCTCCCAATGAAAAAAATATATGAAAATAATAAGCTCCTTTTTATTGGATTAGGAGTTGTCATTCTTATTACGATCGTTTTTTTAGGAAAAAAAGAATCGGAAATCAATTCTGATGAGATCGATTTTTCTTCTCCTAGTGAAAAACTTGAAAAAAATGAAAAGGAAGAACGTTTGAACTCAGATAATCAGAAAATTATCGTAGATCTGAAAGGAGAGGTTATGAAACCTGGTATTTACGAGGCAAGTCCGATTGACCGAATCCAGGATGTGATTACAAAGGCTGGTGGATTCAAGAAAAACGCTGACCAAACCCAAGTAAATTTAGCGTTGAAGGTTAAAGATGAAATGGTTATTTATGTACCTAAATTAGGTGAAAAGACTAATCCTATCAATTCAATTTCTTCTTCTGATTCAATAGACAATGATAAAGTAAACATTAATACTGCTAATAGTGAACAGCTACAATTGATATCTGGTATTGGTCCTTCAAAGGCTGCTTCAATTATAGAGTATAGAGAGCAAAATGGTCCCTATAAAAAAATAGAAGAAATTAAAAATGTGACTGGAATAGGTGACAAGACATTTGAAAAATTAAAAGAGTCTATCACTGTAGACTAATTATTACTTAGGCTTACACGTTGACTGTTAATGGTAAGTGCAGATAAACTTAATAATTAGAGAAAGATGTCGAATGATTGAATAAAAACACGAGGAGGAGATTAGGATGGAAAGAATATCCTGGCATCAATATTTTTTAGCTCAAAGCCATTTATTGTCCTTTCGAAGTACATGTACACGATTAACAGTCGGAGCAACAATTGTGCGAGATAAACGTATTATTGCAGGTGGTTATAATGGTTCTATTGCTGGAGGGGAGCATTGCATTGATGAAGGATGCTATGTGATTGATAATCATTGTGTAAGGACTATTCATGCAGAAGTAAATGCCATTCTTCAATGTGCAAAATTCGGTGTTCCAACTAATGGTGCTGAAATTTATGTCACTCATTATCCTTGTTTACCATGCTGTAAATCCATTATACAGGCAGGGATTAAATCTGTTTATTATGCTGAGGATTATAAAAATCACCCTTATGCAGAGGAGTTATATGAAAAAGCAGGAGTACATGTTGAACACGTTCCATTTGATAAATCTATATTTGCAAAGATTTTTTCAAAGTAGCAAAATGGGAAAGGTAATGAAAGGTAATTGGATTTTTATGGCTCTTGTAGCTCTTTGTGGCTGTTCACTTTTTTTGGACATACATTGGGGGCTCATCCTCTTTTTTCATTCAGTTTGGTTACGAATATTTTTACTTAGAAAACGTTATATAATCTATTCAGCAATGTTCATCTATGTAATATTTGCACTATTAGGATTTTGGACAAATAAAAATCATTTTACAAAATTAAATGCGAATCAATCTTTATTTTGGATAAGTTTTTCGGATTATCCCCAAATAGATGGAAATCAATTAAAATCCATTGTTACTACGAATGAAAATGAAAAGGTAATGTTGAATTATATAATTCAAACTGAGGAAGAACAAAAGAAGTTAATCGACCATTTAAGTATAGGACAATCTTGCAAAGTGATTGGTGAGCTGGTGCGACCAGAAGAAAATAGAAATGAAAATCTATTTAACTATCGTCGTTATTTATTTAGACAAAACATCCATTGGATATTAAAAATGAAAACTTTTATTGCCTGCAAGGAACAGAAAAAAGGTGGATTATCTTTCATTTATCACATTCGGGAAGAAGGCTTAAAGAAAATCGATTATTTTTTTTCAAGAACTACTACACCTTATGCAAAGGCCCTTTTATTTGGTGAAAACAACAGCTTTACAGAAGAAATTTATTCTTTATATCAGCGATTAGGAATTGTGCATTTATTAGCTATTTCAGGACTTCATGTAGGAGTAATATCTGGTGGCATTTTTTACTTTTTTATTCGAATCGGTTTAACGAGAGAATCTTCTAGTAAAATATTATTCGTCATTCTTCCATTATATTCCTTATTAACTGGAGCAAACCCACCAGTTGTCCGTGCTGTAATGATGACTATGTTACTCATTATTTCCATTCAAAAAAAATCTCCATTTACAACTCTAGATGCTCTTTCCGTTAGTTTTCTATTTTTATTGTTTAAAAATCCATATTTATTGTTTAATATTGGATTCCAGTTATCTTTCACAGTTTCCTTAGCAATACTTCTTGCTTCAAGGTCAATTTTGCAACGATATCATCATTTTCTTACGAAAACATTTATGGTTTCTTTTATTTCACAAGTAGCGGCAATTCCAATTTTGACATTTCATTTCTTTGAGTTTTCTATAATAAGCCTTTTTAGTAACATTCTATACGTACCTCTTTATACTTTTATCATTTTACCCCTTCTATTTTTGGCATACCTTACGTTTTACACTCCCCCTTTGATCTTTTCTTTCTTTGAAATTGTATCACAGTGGATCATTTTATTTTCAGAGAATCTAGGACATATACTTGATATTAATGGTGGAGTCATAGTTTTAGGGAAACCGAAAATCATCATATTATTAGTGTTAATTATTACTACTCAAGGATTATTTATTCTACTTGAAAAAGGGTATTCCATAATTATTTCAGCAACTCCTTTAATGGTCTTGATTTGTTTAATAAAAATTTTTCATTTTGTTTCTCCCATTGGAGAAGTAACTGCCATAGATGTTGGGCAAGGCGATAGTATACTTATTCGACTTCCTTATCATCGCGGAACGTATTTAATAGATACAGGAGGTCAAATAGAATTTCAGCAAGACAAATGGAAGAGAAGGAGAAAAAATTTTCAAATAGGAAAGGATATCGTAATTCCTTTATTAAAAAGCAAAGGGATTACTGTTATTGATAAATTGATTTTAACTCACAGTGATGCAGATCATATCAGAGAAGCGAATGAAATAATGAATAAATTATCAATTAAACAAGTTTTAGTCCCACCTAATTCTTGGGAAAAGCCTTTAATGATGGATATACTTACGAAAGCTAAGAAAAATAAAATTCCTATTAAGGTTGTTAAAAATGGAGTTAAATGGTTAAATCCTTCAGGATTATTTCAATTTGTTTCTCCATTTGATAATAATTATGATGGAAATAATGGTTCATTAGTACTTTATGCAAATGTTGGAGGAAAGAGTTGGCTATTCACAGGGGATTTGGAGGAGAAAGGAGAGCAAAAACTAATTGATCAGCATAAATTTGAGATTGATGTGTTAAAAGTTGGACATCATGGAAGTAAAAGTTCTAGTTCAGAAAAATTTATCGAACAACTTAATCCAAAATTTGCAATGATTTCAGCTGGAAGAAATAATCGCTATGGTCATCCAAATCAAGAAGTATTGAAAATTTTAGAGGAGCATCATATTCATATTTTTCGCACTGATCAAAATGGAGCAATACAATATAAATTTTATAAAAATAAAGGAACCTTTCATACGTTATTTCCATAGTATACAGTACTTAGATATTTATATTTCAAAAGTGGTAATGTATGAAGCAAGTCATTTTAAAATTAATGAGGGAGTTTGCCTAAAGCAAACTCCCTCGCAAATTCATCTTTTAATTAGCCGACAAATTTGATGACAGTTGCGATGATGAACATAACAGCAAAAAGTGCAAATGAAACACCAAAGCCAACTCCAGAATCAATAGCATCATTACGCTTTGATTGTACATTTTTTTCAAATTGGTTCACAACTACCCCTCCTATTTCCACTTTAGTATAGACTATTTGGTTAAAAAAATCTATAAGAGGCCGTTCAAAAAAAAGTATGGGAAATGACCGTATAAATTAGTTATTCCCAAAATCATTTTAAGCTCATCTTATTTTGTCCTATTTTTTATACAACAGTTATGCTATCTATGTTGACAAGACTTTACACAAATACTTTTCGACTCTCCGGTGATTATAATAATAAGTCTACCGTTGATAAAGAAGTTTCCTAGGCCTTTTTTATCAACGTTAACTATAGATTTGGGGACTAACTTCTTAGGAAAGTTAGTCCCTTTTAATATGATAAAAAGCTTGTCAAATGCTTGATCCTTTTTTACGATAGAGAGTAGAGTACTCCTTTTAGAAAGAAGGATCAAAATGATTGACATTTGGAAAAAGATAGAGCAAAAGAAATTTTCTCCGATATACCTATTATATGGAATAGAAAGCTATTTAATCAATGAGACAAAACAAAAATTATTGAAAAATGTGTTAACTGATGAAGAAATGGATTTTAACTTCTCGAATTATGATCTTGAAGAGGTTCCAATAGAGGTCGCTCTTGAAGATGCAGAGACATTTCCTTTTATGGGTGAAAAAAGACTCATCTTTTTGCATAATGCCTTTTTTTTAACTGCAGAAAAAGGGAAACAAAGGGTTGAGCATACTCTTTCAAAATTAGAGGAATACATTCAAAATCCACCTATGTATACAGTGCTGGTTATCATTGCACCATATGAAAAACTAGATGAACGAAAAAAAATCACAAAACAATTAAAAAAAATTGGTTCAGTTTTAGAAGCAAAAAAATTGAACGAAATGGAATTAAAGAAATGGGTGCTAGATAGAGTTACATCCAATAGGGTTCAAATAGATCAGGATGCAATTGAAATGTTAATAACATTGGCAGGAACAAATTTAATGATGCTTTCCAAAGAAATTGATAAACTTACACTATTTGTTGGAGAATCTAATTTGATAGATTGTCAAACAGTAGAGAAGTTAACTGCACGTTCTTTAGAACAAAATATTTTTGCATTAGTTGATAAAGTAGTTCATCGAAAAACAAGTGAAGCATTAAGAATTTATTATGATCTTTTAAAGCAAAATGAAGAGCCAATAAAAATATTGTCTATTTTAGCTAATCAATTTCGTTTACTATATCAAACCAAGGAGCTTCAAAGGAGAGGTTATGGCCAACAACAGATGGCCTCATATTTAAAAATTCATCCTTTTAGAATTAAACTTGCTGCAGGACAAGCAAAGTTTTTTTCAGAAGATGACCTGAAGGAAATAATAAATTTGTGTGCAGAAAGTGATTATCAAATGAAGACAAGTGGGATGAATAAAATAATGATTATTGAAATGCTACTATTTAAATTGAATAAGGAAGCATAAAAAAACGATCCAATAACTGGATCGTTTTTTTATAAAGAAAATGATAATGAAATGTCTAATGTATGCTCTACATGTTATTTAACCGAATAGAATTGAAGTGAAATATACATGTATAAAACATATCTAGAATATTCAAATTATGCATTTACAGTGTTTAATTTTTTCATTAAACGTGCTTTTTGTCTATCCGCAGTGTTTTTATGGATTAGACCTTTTGATGCTGCTTTATCAAGTTGACTTACAGCAGTAGCTAGTAGGTCTTTAGCATTTTCATCTTTATTAGCAACTGCAGCTTCGAATTTCTTCATAGCTGTACGCATAGTAGATTTCATAGCAGAGTTGTGAGCATTACTTTCATTGCTAGTTTTAACGCGTTTGATGGCAGATTTGATATTTGGCATTTCTTTCACCTCCTACGAGTAATGAATTTCATTTACTCGACTTTCACAATCCTTAACAATAAGAACAAGTGATATTTTATCAAACGAACCCTGATTATGCAATACTTAGCGTAGAAAAGAAATTTGAAATACATAAATGATTTTTGTTTTTAATAGTACTTTACAATTATTTCTAGCAAATAAATTAATATTTTTTACAGGCGTTTATTTTCATTAAAAAATCTATTTTACATGAATATTTTTTAAAAGTGTTTACGAAAGAAATACTTGAAAATGAAAATGAATGAATCATTTAAAAAAAGGAAAAGATAGAAAGTATGTGAAAAAAATTCCGACTCTATTTGGTTTCATAAGGAGGTTTCCAAATTGAATTATCAAGATCAAGTAGATTTAAGTGTATATTCTGTACGTACAGATCTAGCGGTTGAAGCAAAAGATATGGCCGTAGAAGAAAAAATTAGAAAGCAAGAAAAGGAAACAGAACTTGAAGGAGTAATTGTAAAGGACAGGAAAGTGGGAGATATTAAAATCTCCAATGTTGTGATTTCGAAACAAGGTGAACAAGTGATTGGTAAAAAAGCAGGAAATTATCTTACGATTGAGGTTCAAGGTATTAGACAACAGGACACTGATTTACAACAACAGGTAGAAGAGGTTTTTGCAGATGAATTTAGTCAATTTTTGCGAGCAGCAAACATTTCAAAAGATGCAAGCTGCTTAATTGTCGGGCTTGGTAATTGGAATGTAACACCAGATTCTTTAGGGCCACTCGTTTGTGAAAATGTAATCGTTACTCGCCACTTATTTCAATTACAGCCAGAAAATGTAGAAGAGGGCTATCGCTCCGTAAGTGCCATAGCACCGGGTGTTATGGGTCTAACGGGGATAGAAACAAGTGATATTATTTTTGGTGTTGTCGAAAAATCAAAGCCTGATTTTATTATTGCTATTGATGCTTTAGCTTCAAGGTCCATTGAAAGGGTAAATGCTACTATTCAGATCTCTGATACTGGAATTCACCCTGGATCTGGTGTAGGAAATAAAAGGAAAGAATTAAGTGAAGAAACTCTTGGTGTTCCAGTCATTGCAATAGGTGTACCTACTGTTGTTGACGCGGTTTCTATTACTAGTGATGCCATCGATTATCTCTTAAAGCATTTTGGAAGAGAAATGAAAGAAGGAACTCGACCTTCAAGCTTATTAGCACCTTCAGGTATGACATTTGGTGAAAAACGGGAACTAACTGAGAATGATTTACCAGGAGAGCAGCATAGGAAAATGCTTATGGGAATGATAGGTACATTAGAGGAGGATGAAAAAAGAAAGCTAATTCATGAAGTTTTAGCGCCAATTGGACATAATCTAATGGTAACTCCAAAGGAAGTAGATGTATTTATTGAAGATATGGCAAATTTATTGGCAAATGGCTTGAACTCAAGTCTTCATTCCTCTGTTAATCAACAGAATGTTGGATATAAAACGAGGTAGAGAGTGCTTTTATTAGTTGTCTAAAATAATAGGGTCTCTATTTAATTGTTCTACTTTTTCTAGCAAAAACATACATTACTAAAAAATGCTAGAAAGGGTGGAACGATGAGATCTTATAAAAATCGAAGCTATGTTTATACATTGAACATTTCTAGTGTATTGAAATCAGGAGTCATATGTATAGCTGCATTAATATTAATATTTTCAATATCAGGAATTCTAACTTCATTTAAACCAGGTTATCGAGTGAATTCTAATTTGATTCATCAAGCAACTAGTCAGTTGTCAAGTAAGCTACTATTTCAATTTTTAGCAACAGATACTCAAATGATTAATGCGACTATTTCAAAAGGTGAGAAACCTTCTAGTATTTCAAATCTTCTTCTGAGCTTAGCGACAAATATAAGTTTTAAAGATCCAAGAAGTTTTTTAGGAAGAGAATTACCGGGATTCACATTTTTTGATAGTGAAATTTTAGTCGCAGGGGAAGGGACAGATTTTACGAATTTACCAATAGAATCAGTTCCATCAGATAAGGTATTTAATTCAAAAAAAGATCCTAACTTAAAAAATACGAACGATATTGATGCTGAAACAAAGCCTAATGAAGAAAAGAAACCTTCATCACTCTCTTCAGTTAATAAGAAGACGGTATTCATTTATTTTACACATACACGTGAATCATTTTTACCATATTTAGATGGTGTAACTGACCCAAATGCAGCCCAGCACTCTAAAGTGAATGTTACAAAGGTAGGAGAAAAATTAAAAGAGCAATTAGAGAACCAAGGAATAGGAACAACTATAGATAAAACCGATGTTCAAACAAAATTATTACAAAAAGGCTGGACATATCCACAATCCTATCAAGAATCCCGCGAACTAGTACAGACAGCAATGACAAATAATAGGGGCCTACATTATTTTATCGATATACATCGTGATTCACGACGCAAAAAGGATACAACTGTATCAATAAACGGCAAATCCTATGCAAAAATAGCTTTCGTTATTGGAGGAAATAATCCAAACTATGAGAAAAATGCAAGATTAGCTAGAGAATTGGATAAACGCTTAAGAACAAATTATAAAGGCTTGTCAAGAGGAGTTCTCAAAAAAGAAGGGGCATTAACAAACGGGAAATTTAATCAAGATTTATCGGCAAATGCCTTTTTAATTGAGATTGGCGGTGTAGACAATACCTTCGAGGAAATGTATCGAACTACTGCGGCACTTGCGGATGTATTTAGTGAATATTATTGGCAAGCAGAAAAGGTTAATAGTAATCAATCCGAACCCCCTGCTGCAAAGTAATGAAAAAGCAATAGAACTAGATTTATCTAAATAAATGTATGAAAAGAGCTCTTATTCAAAAAGGATGATGGGAAATGAAAAGATTTATGCTAAAGTGTTTTCTGATAACTGGAGCACTATTTATTGGAGTATTAATGGGAATGCAAAAAGCTAGTGTCGGAATGCAAAATATGAAGGGCTACCAAGAGGATGGATTTAATGCCCCATTAACAGTTAAAGAAAATCAAAATGGTGAGATAGAGGCAACTGTGCTCGGGAAAAATGTGTCCTCACATAATTTTGATGAAAAAAAGGAAAAGCTGCAAGAAATTAAATCTTTTAATGTTTTTTCATCTATTGGTAAAACGATTTCAAGCATCATTTCCAGTATTACTGAAAAAATGATAAATCTTATATCATCTTTTATTTAGACTCTTTGATGTATGGTTACTTGTTATTAGAAAGTAGGTCAATCAGCACTAAAAGTTAATGTTTCCTATAGTTGATTCAATGAAAAGGTGTTTTTTTATACAAAGAATGGGGGTAGTGTATTCTATTTTGAATACACTTTTTCGTTTATATTTGTTCTTCAATTATAATTTCAATTGAATCTTATAAATCCTGCTGATATAATCAAAAATAGTTTACATGTGGCGTTTACAGGAGTGAAATAGCGATGAATTATGAAGAAAAGATAAAAAGGCAAGAAAGGATTCGGAACTTTTCTATTATTGCCCATATTGACCATGGTAAATCTACCTTGGCTGACCGAATACTAGAAAAAACAAATGCATTAACCGCTCGGGAAATGAAGGCACAGTTATTAGATTCAATGGATCTGGAACGAGAGCGCGGGATAACGATAAAATTAAATGCAGTCCAATTAAAATATAAGGCAAAAGATGGAGAAGAATATATTTTACATTTAATCGATACACCAGGACATGTCGATTTTACTTATGAGGTGTCTAGAAGCTTAGCTGCATGTGAAGGTGCAATATTAGTAGTGGATGCTGCCCAAGGGATTGAAGCACAAACATTAGCCAATGTATACCTTGCTCTTGATAATAACTTAGAAATTCTACCTGTCATTAATAAAATCGATTTACCGGCTGCAGATCCTGAAAGGGTACGTCAAGAAGTGGAAGATGTAATAGGATTAGATGCTTCTGAAGCTGTACTTGCCTCTGCAAAAGCAGGGATTGGGATTGAAGAAATATTGGAACAGATCGTTGAGAAGGTACCTGCTCCAGCAGGTGATCCAGAGGCTCCTTTGAAAGCATTAATCTTTGATTCTTTATATGATGCATACCGAGGAGTTGTAGCTTATATTCGTGTAGTTGAAGGATCAGTAAAAGTTGGAGATAAAATAAAAATGATGGCGACAGGTAAGGAGTTTGAAGTAACAGAAGTAGGCGTATATGCTCCAAAGCCAGTGCTTTGTGAAGAATTAACAGTGGGGGATGTTGGCTTTTTAACAGCATCTATAAAAAATGTTGGTGATACTCGTGTCGGTGATACGATTACGAGTGCCAAGAATCCAGCTTCTGAAGCACTTCCTGGATATCGAAAACTAAATCCAATGGTTTATTGTGGTCTTTATCCAATTGATTCCGCAAAATTTAATGATTTAAGGGATGCTCTTGAAAAGCTTGAATTGAATGATTCCTCACTTCAATTTGAACCAGAAACATCACAAGCTTTAGGATTTGGATTTCGATGTGGCTTCTTAGGTCTATTGCATATGGAAATAATTCAAGAAAGAATTGAACGTGAATTTAAGATTGATTTAATTACAACGGCACCTAGCGTTATTTACAAGGTAACAATGACTGATGGTGAGGAGATAAATGTAGACAACCCATCAAATATGCCTGATCCTCAAAAAATTGATAAAGTAGAAGAGCCATATGTACGTGCTTCCATCATGGTACCTAATGATTACGTAGGTGCAGTAATGGAATTATCACAAGCAAAACGTGGAACATTTATAGATATGAAGTACTTAGACGACATTCGTGTAAATGTTATTTACGAAATACCACTTTCTGAAATTGTGTATGATTTCTTTGATCAGCTTAAGTCAAGTACTAAAGGGTATGCCTCCTTTGATTATGAGCTAATAGGCTATAAGCCATCAAAATTAGTGAAAATGGATATTCTTTTAAATGCGGAAAAGGTAGATGCGTTAAGCTTTATTGTTCATCGTGATTTTGCTTATGAACGTGGAAAAGTTATAGTTGAAAAGTTAAAAGAGATCATACCTCGTCAGCAATTTGAAGTACCAGTTCAAGCAGCAATTGGTACAAAAATTGTGGCTCGTTCAACGATTAAAGCAATGAGAAAGAATGTCCTTGCAAAATGTTACGGTGGCGACATTTCTCGTAAAAGAAAACTTCTTGAGAAACAAAAAGAAGGAAAGAAACGCATGAAGCAAGTCGGGTCGGTAGAAGTACCTCAAGAAGCCTTTATGGCAGTACTTAAAATGGACGATACAAACACGAAATAATGATTCGAGGGAGGAGCTTGATGATGGTCTTGCGGCACTCCCTCTTTTTTCTTTCTTCGTAAGCTGATTTTTAAAGAATTCTATTATTTTTAGGTAAGTAATTATAATTATAAAAGAGCTAATACTAAATATTTATTATTTTGGAGATGGTTTGGATGCAGATAAACTCTGCTTATATTCATATCCCTTTTTGTGAACATATTTGTTATTATTGTGATTTTAACAAAGTTTTCTTAAAAGGACAGCCAGTAGAGAAATATGTAGAAATGCTGCTTTATGAAATGCAACTTACACTTAACGAATTTCCCGCTAAACAGTTGAACACAATATTTATAGGCGGTGGGACACCGACTGTATTAAATGAAGAGCAGCTTGAGTTATTATGTAAAGGAATTCGAAAAAACCTCCCATTTCATCAAAATATTGAGTTCACATTTGAAGCTAATCCTGGGGATTTATCTGAAGAAAAACTGAAAATATTAAAGGAATATGAAGTCAATCGATTAAGCTTTGGAGTTCAGTCTTTTAATGATGAATTGCTTAAGAAAATCGGGAGAACCCATACAGCAAATGAAGTATATCAAACGATAGAAAAAGCTCAAAAAGCTGGTTTCGATAATCTAAGTATAGATTTAATTTATGGGCTTCCTGGTCAAAGTGAAGCTGATTTTAAACAAACATTACAAAAAGCATTCGAATTAGATCTTCCGCATTACTCAAGTTATTCATTAATCGTGGAACCGAAGACGGTCTTTTATAATTTAATGAAAAAAGGAAAGCTGCATCTTCCATCAGAAGAATCTGACGCAAATATGTACAACATTTTAATGGATGAAATGGATAAATTTGGATATAATCAGTATGAAATAAGTAATTTTTCAAAGCCAGGATTTGAAAGTCGACATAATCTAGTTTATTGGAATAATAAAGAGTACTATGGATTTGGCGCTGGTGCACACAGTTATGTTAATAGAAAGAGACGATCCAATATTGGTCCTATTAAAAAATATATTGAAAAACTTCAATCCAATCAATTACCTATCTTAGAGGAAAATGAAATAACGAAAACGGAAATGATGGAAGAGCAAATGTTTCTTGGGTTACGAAAGAATGAAGGAATTGACATTGATGGATTTAAACGAAAATTTAGTGTTAATGTTCTAGATTTCTTTTATGAACCTATCCATGATATGGTTCAGAAAGGCTGGTTAGAAGTGAATAATGGATATATCCGCTTAACTAGAGAAGGTAGATTCTTAGGCAATGAAGTTTTCCAATCTTTTTTAGCAATATAGATCGTTTTTTTAGTACATGAGTATCATGTTCATGCATCCTAAAAAGAAGGTTTAATAGAAAAGTAATGAAGGGGTAAAAATATTGACACCGAAGTGTAGTTTTGATAATTTATTATTAGTATTAGCACTCGGTAACTTTGAGTGCTAACAGAGGTGATGAAAGTTGTTAACAGATCGTCAGCTTCTTATTTTACAAGTAATTATTGATGACTTTATTCGATCTGCACAACCTGTCGGCTCAAGAACCCTTTCTAAAAAAAATGAAATTTCTTTAAGTTCTGCTACAATTCGTAACGAAATGGCAGATTTAGAAGATTTGGGCTTTATAGAAAAAACCCATACATCTTCTGGAAGAATTCCATCAGAAAAAGGATACAGATATTATGTGGATCATATTTTATCACCACAAAAGCTGAATTCAGTTGAAATATCCCGTATTCATTCCATTTTTGCAGAAAGAATTTATGAGCTGGAGAAAATTGTGCAAAAATCAGCGAAAATTCTTTCGGAGTTGACAAACTATACATCAATTTTATTAGGCCCTAAGGTTAAAGAAACGAAGCTTAAAAGATTGCAAATTGTACCTTTAAATAGTGAAACGGCTGTAGCAATTATGATTACAGATACCGGCCATGTGGAGAATCGACTATTTTCAATTCCTTCAAGCTTTAATCTTGCTGATTTGGAAAAGATGGTTAATATTTTGAATGAAAGATTAACAAATGTTCCACTCTCAGATTTGAAAGACAAAATTTATAAAGAAGTGGCTGTTCTGTTAAAGCAGCATATTGAAAATTATGATACGTTGCTTTATACACTTTCTGAAACAATGAGCCTAAAAGATCAAGAAAAATTATTTTTTGGTGGTAAGGTTAATATGTTCAATCAGCCTGAATTCCGTGATATCCAAAAAATTCATTCTTTAATGGATATGATTGAAAGTGAGAAAGGTTTTTATGATATAGTCAAACAAATTCCACGGGGCATTCATGTGAAAATTGGTAAAGAGAATGAAAGAATGGAAATGAAAAACTGTAGTTTAATTACAGCAACATATTCAATCGGAAATGAACCTGTAGGTACAATCGCTATTTTAGGTCCCACTAGAATGGAATATTCGAGAGTAATAAGTCTTTTGGATTTCCTAAGTACTGATATGTCAAAAGCTCTAACTAATTTGTATCATAGTTAAATGAAGTGGACATATTGTTTAATGGTGATTCGAACTGGAAAATAGCAATTATATTGCTATTTTCTAGTCTTTTTTCGTGAAATCATATTAAACAAAAATAATAATAAATTTTACTTTACTTTAAGGGAGGTGAAAACAATGGCAGAAGAGAAAAAACAGGAAAATCAACAAGAGGTAGAAGCGGTTTTTGCAGAGGAAGATAATCAGGCAAATGAAAAAATAAACTCTGTTGACACAGAGGATACTGATGTTACAAATAAAAAAGTAAAAGAACTTCAAGCAAAACTAGAGGAATCAGAAAATCGTTACTTACGTTTACGTGCAGATTTTGATAATTTCCGCAGAAGAGCACAGATTGACCGTGAAGCAAGTGAAAAGTATAGAGCACAAAGTTTAGCAACGAATTTATTACCAGCCATTGATAATTTCGAGCGTGCGATGCAAATAACACCTGATAATGAACAAGCAAAGCAATTAATGCAAGGTGTTGAAATGGTGTATCGTAATATTATTGATGCTTTGAAGAAGGAAGGGATCGAAGAAATTGAGGCTGTAGGAAAAGAGTTCGATCCTCATTATCATCAAGCAATTATGCAAGGTGAGGATGAGAACTATGGCTCAAATATAGTGATTGAAGAATTTCAAAAAGGTTATGTATTAAAGGATCGAGTCATTCGTCCTTCAATGGTTAAAGTAAATCAATAATTCACTTTAGAGGAATTCGATCATCATCCTTTCTGAAGTTTAACAGTTAAACACATTCGTATATGTTTACATACATAAAATATAGGAGGTAATTAACATGAGCAAAATCATCGGTATTGACTTAGGGACAACAAACTCATGTGTCTCTGTGCTTGAAGGTGGAGAACCAAAGGTAATTCCAAATCCAGAGGGCAACCGAACAACTCCATCAGTCGTATCTTTTAAAAATGGTGAACGCCAAGTAGGGGAAGTAGCTAAACGACAAGCTATTACAAATCCAAATACGATTATTTCAATTAAACGTCATATGGGTACAAACCATAAAGAAACTATTGAAGGAAAAGAATATTCACCACAAGAAGTATCAGCAATGATTCTTCAATATTTGAAATCATATGCTGAAGAATATTTAGGAGAAACCGTTGAAAAAGCTGTAATTACAGTTCCAGCTTACTTTAATGATGCGGAACGTCAAGCAACAAAGGATGCAGGGAAAATTGCTGGATTAGAAGTAGAACGAATTATTAACGAGCCTACTGCGGCAGCACTTGCTTATGGTCTTGATAAAATGGATCAAGAACAAACAATCCTAGTGTATGACCTTGGTGGAGGTACATTCGACGTTTCTATTCTTGAACTAGGCGATGGAGTTTTCGAAGTACGTGCAACGGCTGGTGATAATAAACTGGGTGGAGATGATTTTGACCAAGTTATTATCGATTATTTAGTGGTTGAGTTTAAAAAAGAAAATGGTATTGATCTATCGAAAGATAAAATGGCTATGCAACGTCTTAAAGATGCTGCTGAAAAAGCAAAAAAAGATTTATCAGGTGTGACTTCAACGCAAATTTCATTGCCATTTATTACAGCAGGAGATGCAGGTCCATTACATTTAGAAGTGAACTTGACTCGTGCAAAATTTGATGAAATCTCTGCAGAACTTGTAGAAAGAACAATGGGACCAACAAGACGTGCCCTTAAAGATGCAGGGCTTTCACCTAATGAAATTGATAAAGTAATTCTTGTTGGAGGTTCAACACGTATCCCTGCTGTACAAGAAGCAATTAAAAAAGAAACTGGAAAAGACCCACATAAAGGTGTGAATCCAGATGAAGTAGTTGCTATGGGTGCTGCAATTCAAGGTGGAGTATTAACTGGGGATGTAAAAGATGTTGTATTACTAGATGTTACTCCTCTTTCACTTGGTATTGAAACAATGGGTGGAGTGTTTACAAAACTAATTGAACGTAATACAACAATCCCTACATCAAAATCACAAGTATTCTCTACTGCAGCTGATAATCAAACGGCGGTTGATATTCATGTACTTCAAGGTGAACGTCCAATGGCAAATGACAACAAAACATTAGGACGATTCCAATTATCTGATATTCCTCCAGCACCAAGAGGAATTCCACAAATTGAAGTATCTTTTGATATCGATAAAAACGGTATCGTAAATGTTAGTGCAAAAGATTTAGGAACTGGTAAACAACAAAATATTACAATTAAATCGTCTTCAGGTTTATCAGATGATGAAATTGATCGCATGGTAAAAGAAGCTGAAGAAAATGCTGATGCAGATAAAAAGCGTAAAGAAGAAGTAGAATTACGTAACGAAGCTGATCAACTAGTATTCACGACTGAAAAAACTTTAAAGGATCTTGAAGGCAAAGTTGAAGATGCTGAAGTGAAAAAAGCTGAAGAAGCTAAAGATGCTTTAAAGGCAGCAATTGAGAACAACAACCTAGAAGAAATTCGCGAAAAGAAAGATGCACTTCAAGAAATTGTTCAAAATTTATCAATGAAGCTTTATGAAGAAGCGGCTAAACAAGCTCAAGCATCTCAAAACACTGAAGGTCAAGATGGAAAGAACAATGACGATGTAGTAGATGCAGAATTTGAAGAAGTAAAAGACGATAAATAAAAAAACGGTGGTAACTGTTTAGCTCTGAAAAGCATAACTCATCAGTGATTATAGTTATGACTCTAAGGGCTAGGTGCCCCAGCCTAGACAAAATAGAAAAGTAAAAAGACTCTCAGCATATCACTTTATATTGATATAGGTAAATGTTGGTTCGGCTTGTAAACAGCAAATTTTGCTTTCTATAATTTCGAATGTTATTGGAATTTCAAAAGTCAAAGTCAGGTGCATTCTTGGCTTTGACTTTTGTTTGTATTACAAGCGTTTGTTTTGTTGTCTTTTTATTGATTGTTCATTGCGTCAATGTTAAAATAACCTTTATGCGAAAGGATTCGGGAGTGAGTTTGAATGAGTAAAAGGGATTACTATGAGGTATTAGGAATAGAAAATAACGCTTCGAAAGATGAAATTAAGAAAGCGTATAGAAAACTATCAAAAAAATATCATCCAGATATAAATAAAGAAGCCGATGCTGCTGAAAAATTTAAGGAAGTGAAGGAAGCTTACGAAGTACTATCCGATGATCAAAAGCGTAGTCATTACGATCAGTTTGGTCATACAGATCCAAATCAAGGATTTGGTAATGGAGATTTTGGTGGATTTGGCGGATTTGAAGATATTTTTAGTACCTTCTTTGGTGGTGGGTCCACAAGAAGACGCGATCCAAATGCACCAAGGCAAGGTGCTGATCTTCAATATACAATGGCTTTAGAATTTGAGGAAGCTGTATTTGGAAAAGAAACAGTAATCGAAATACCACGTGAAGAAACATGTGATACTTGTAATGGAACAGGTGCTAAACCGGGTACAAAACCTGAAACTTGTTCGTATTGTCATGGCTCAGGACAATTAAACACTGAGCAAAATACACCATTCGGAAAAATTGTAAACAGAAGAGTATGTAATCATTGTAATGGTACTGGAAAGATGATTAAAGATAAATGTAGAACATGTAGTGGTACTGGAAAAGTGAAAAAGCGTCGCAAAATAAACGTGAAAATTCCTGCTGGTGTCGATGATGGACAGCAACTACGTGTTTCTGGCCAAGGAGAACCGGGAATAAACGGTGGACCTGCCGGCGATCTTTATGTAGTCTTCCATGTAAAAGAGCATGAGTTTTTTGAACGAGATGGTGACGACATTTATTGTGAAATTCCGATTACATTTTCCCAGGCAGCATTGGGAGATGAAATTGAAGTTCCAACCCTACATGGTAAGGTGAAATTAAAAGTACCTGCAGGAACTCAAACAGGAACAAAATTCCGACTTCGTGGCAAGGGAGTCCCGAATGTTAGAGGATATGGAGTTGGAGATCAGCATATTCTTGTGAAAATTGTTACACCTACGAAATTAACTGAAAAGCAAAAACAGTTGTTACGAGAGTTTTCTGAAATCAGTGGTTCGATTCCGGATGAACATAATGAATCATTTTTTGACAAAATGAAGAGAGCATTTAAAGGAGAATAAATATAGCTTTTTTGTAAAAAGCTATATTCTTCGGTGTATATTTTATTTTAATAGACTTCCAAGAAGTTGAGGAAATTCATAAATGGATAATATGTAAATGGAGTTGGTAGAAAAGTGAAATGGTCTGAAATTATGATCCATACAACAAATGAAGCAATTGAACCGATCTCAAATATATTGCATGAGGCAGGTGCAAGTGGGGTAGTAATTGAAGACCCTTTTGATCTAACGAAAGAAAGAGAAGATCAATTTGGAGAAATCTACCAGCTCAATCCGGATGATTATCCTGAAGAAGGCGTCATTATTAAAGCATACTTGCCTGTCAATAGTTTCTTAGGTGAAACTGTAGAAGAAATTAAGCAATCAATTAGCAATCTCGCTTTATTTAATATTGATATCGGTCAAAATCAAGTAACAATAAGTGAAGTAAATGAAGAAGAATGGGCTACTGCTTGGAAAAAATATTATAATCCGGTGAAAATCTCAGAAAGGTTTACTATTGTTCCTACATGGGAAACTTATGAACCTGTTAGTAGTGATGAATTGATTATTGAATTGGATCCAGGCATGGCTTTTGGAACAGGAACGCATCCAACTACAGTTATGTGTATTCAAGCATTAGAACGAACTGTTAAAAGTCAAGATACGGTTATTGATGTTGGAACAGGTTCTGGGGTACTTAGTATTGCCGCTGCACTATTAGGAGCTTCAAAGGTAACGGCACTTGATTTAGATGAAGTTGCTGTTCAATCTGCTAGATTAAATGTGAAATTAAATAAAGTTCAAAACTGTGTGAATGTATCAAAAAATGATTTGCTTCACGGAATGGATGGACAAGTTGATGTGGTTGTTTCAAATATTTTAGCAGAAGTAATTATGAGCTTTACTGATGATGTAGCTAAAGCAGTTAAGCCGGGAGGCTATTTTATTGCATCTGGAATTATTCAGCAGAAGAAAAATTTAGTGAAGGATGCCATTATCCAATCAGGTTTTTCTATTGAAGAAACATTAGTAATGGAAGATTGGATTGCTTTTATTGCAAAGCGTGGGTGATGGATGATGCAAAGGTATTTTATTAATCAGCAGTATGAAGGAAAAGATGAAATTCGATTGTCTGGTGAAACATTTCACCATATTTCTCGAGTGATGCGAATGAAATCTGATGATGAGTTTTATCTTGTTTTTTCTGAAGGTAAAGCAGGAATTGCCAAAATAGTTGATATTACCAATGAAGAAGTAATTGCTCATATTGTAAAATGGGATCATGCGAATAATGAACTACCCTTAAAAGTGTCTATTGCGAGCGGACTGCCTAAAGGGGATAAATTAGAATACATTATACAAAAAGGTACAGAGCTTGGTGCTAGTCAATTTGTCCCTTTTATTGCGGATCGCTCTGTAGTTAAATGGGATTCTAAAAAAGAAAAGAAAAAACTTGAAAGATGGAAAAAGATTGCTCTTGAAGCTGCAGAACAATCCCATCGGAAATTAATTCCAGAAATATATTCACCGTATCCTTTTAAAAAACTATTAGAATTAGCTAATCTTTATGATCACAAATTAGTTGCTTTTGAGGAAAGTGCGAAAAATGGTGAGACTTCAAATTTTGTAAAAACGCTCAGTAAATTTAAACCTAATGATTCAGTAATAATTGTGTTTGGGCCAGAGGGTGGACTTACAAAGGAAGAAGTTCAACAAATGGAGGAAAGCGGATTTCAAATATGTGGGTTGGGTCCAAGAATATTAAGAACCGAAACAGCACCTTTATATGCTTTATCCGCAATTTCCTACCAATTAGAATTAATGAGGTGAAGACGATGTCACAAGTGGCATTCCATACTTTAGGATGTAAAGTGAATCATTATGAAACGGAAGCCATCTGGCAATTATTTAAGGCGAGAGGCTATGAACGTGTAGATTTTGAATCAATGGCGGATGTTTATGTAATCAATACATGTACAGTAACGAATACCGGGGATAAAAAAAGTCGACAAGTGATTCGTCGTGCTGTAAGAAAAAATCCAGATGCAGTAATCTGTGTAACAGGCTGCTATGCTCAAACTTCTCCAGCAGAAATTATGGCAATTCCTGGTGTTGATATTGTTGTAGGTACACAAGATCGAGTCAAAATGCTTGAATATATTGAGCAATTTAAAAAAGATCGCACACCGATCAATGGTGTAGGAAATATTATGAAAAATCGTGTTTACGAAGAGTTAGATGTACCAGCCTTTACAGATAGAACACGTGCATCATTAAAAATCCAGGAAGGATGTAATAATTTTTGCACATTCTGTATCATACCTTGGGCGCGTGGTTTAATGCGTTCACGTGATCCACAGGAAGTTATTCGTCAAGCACAACAGTTGGTGGATGCTGGTTATAAAGAAATCGTGTTAACTGGAATCCATACAGGCGGATATGGCCAAGATATGAAGGATTATAATTTAGCGATGCTTCTTCGTGATATGGAAGCACAAGTACAAGGTTTAAAGCGTATTCGTATTTCTTCAATTGAAGCTAGTCAGCTTACAGATGAAGTAATTGAAGTCATCGATCAATCGAAATTAATCGTACGCCATATGCATATTCCTCTTCAATCAGGATCTGATACAGTATTAAAAAGAATGAGACGTAAGTATACGATGGCTGAATATGCTGAAAGACTAGTGAAATTAAAAAAAGCTCTTCCTGGTTTAGCGGTTACTTCAGATGTCATAGTTGGCTTTCCTGGTGAAACAGAAGAAGAATTTATGGAAACCTATAATTTTATTAAGGAACATAGGTTTTCTGAGTTACATGTATTCCCATATTCGAAGAGAACAGGAACACCAGCAGCTCGGATGGAAGATCAAATTGATGAAAATGTAAAAAATGAGCGTGTCCATAGATTAATTGCACTATCTGACCAATTGGCTAAGGAATATGCTTCACAGTTTGAGAATGAAGTATTAGAAGTCATCCCAGAAGAAAAATATAAAGAAGATCCAACTAGCGGTCTATATGAAGGTTATACGGATAATTATTTGAAAGTTCTACTACCTGCCACTGAAGATATGGTTGGAAAATTAGTAAAAGTAAAAATTACAAAACCTGGATATCCACATAATGAGGGTCAATTTGTTCGAGTATTGGATGATGTTGAAGAAGTAAAACAGCAAGAAGCCATCTAAAACTGCAGAGGAATCTGCAGTTTTTTTATGTAAAAGGAAATACTAATTTTAATACTCGAATTCTATATGCATCCCATGGTATATTAGTAGAGGTACGTACAACATACATGAAGGAGAATCGTATATGTCTAAAAACATTGCAAAAATGATCGATCATACATTGCTAAAACCTGAAGCAACAAAACAACAAATTCAATCACTTTGTGAGGAAGCGAAAGAATTTTCTTTTGCATCTGTTTGTGTAAATCCGACATGGGTTTCATTTGCTTCTGAAATGTTAAAAGGGTCTGATGTAAAAGTATGTACAGTAATTGGATTTCCATTAGGAGCAACGACTCCAGAAACAAAAGCTTTTGAAACGAAAAATGCAATTGAAAATGGTGCTGAAGAAGTAGATATGGTTATAAATATTGGAGCACTAAAAAGTGGAGATTATGATCTTTTTGAAAGAGATATTTTAGCGGTTACCGAAGCAGCTAAAGGAAAAGCTCTTACAAAAGTGATTATTGAAACTTGTCTGCTTACAGATGAAGAAAAAGTTAGTGCTTGTGAAATAGCTGTTAAAGCAGGTGCTGATTATGTGAAAACTTCTACTGGTTTTTCAACAGGGGGAGCAACTGTACAAGATATTGAATTAATGAGAAAAACAGTAGGACCTAATATTGGTGTTAAAGCTTCGGGGGGTGTTCGAAGTCCTGAGGACGCCCAAAATATGATTCAAGCTGGTGCTACGCGTATAGGAGCAAGCTCGGGAGTGAAAATCGTTCAAGGACTAACAAGTGATAGCGATTATTAATATTCTTCTTAAATGAATTATAGAATTTATTTAAGACTATTATCCATATAATGATAAAAAAGGGTGGGATGTAGTGTAACTAGAACTACCCTTTTTCTTTCTAAGTATTTTTCTTTCCATGAATTTGAATAATAAAACGGCCAAATTTAGTGGCAAATGGTAGGACAAGAAATGAGCAAATGAGATTAAAAAGGACACTCGCATGAGCTAATTGGGTTTCAAGGCTTTCCGTTAAATTTCTGCATAGATTGGCTAGTTGGGAGATAAATGGAACAAAAAGTAATGCACCTACTATATTAAGCCAAATATGTGCAAATGCTGTTAACCTTGCTTCCTCCCCAGCACCAATACTAGCTAATAGACCAGTAATACATGTTCCAATATTTGCTCCTAACATGATAATAATGCCAGTTTCAAGTGGAAAGATACCCGCGCTTAAAAAACTCATAGCAATCCCTGTCATAACTGTACTTGATTGAATACATGCGGTAAGGAGAATGGAAAATATAAATCCATAAATAAGATGATCGCTGATTAAATATAGGATATGTTGGACAAGATTTAATTGAGTCAATGGAGTGGCTAACCATTCAAATGCTTTCATAGAACTAATAATGATAGCAAATCCAGTTAAAATATATCCCAAACTATTTATTTTTGTCCGTTTAAAAAATAAGAAAAACAATCCAAACACGAGCAAGGGAATAATTAATCGTGATAAATCATAGGATAAAAATTCTAAAGTGAAGGTTGTCCCAATATTTGTACCTAAAATAATTCCGATCGTCTGAGGAAAGGCTAATACTCTAGCTGAGACTAAACCAACGGTTATTACCATAACTGCAGAACTACTCTGTAATATGGCAGTCATAACAATTCCTACCAGCATACCTTTTACAGGTGTACTAGTCACTTTTTTTAACCAGTCCTCCATGGCTTTTCCAGATATATTAAATAAACCAATACGCAGCCATGTCATCCCCAAGAGGAAACAACCAACTAAACAAATAAATAAAAAAAAGTAAAGCATGTCCACCACCTCATTATTCATCATATGGTAAAGACGAATTAAAAATGCCGAGAATAAGGAAATCACTGAAAGTTTATTGACCTGCACATAAGGATATATTATAATTGCAAAGTACAGGTTTTTCATGTGTTGTCATGAAACCGTAGTGTGTGTTCGGAGGGAGGGAAAGAGAGATGTCAAAAACAGTTGTTCGTAAAAACGAATCGCTTGAAGATGCTCTTCGCCGCTTCAAACGTACAGTTTCTAAAACAGGAACTTTACAAGAATATAGAAAGCGCGAATTTTATGAAAAACCAAGCGTAAAACGTAAGAAAAAATCTGAAGCTGCTAGAAAGCGTAAGTACTAAGAGAGGGTGGAATAATGGGTCTTCTCGAGCGTTTAAATGAAGATATGAAACAAGCGATGAAAAACAAAGAAAAAGAAAAACTCTCTGTTATCCGTATGCTTAAAGCTTCATTGCAAAATGAAGCAATTAAGCTTGGTAAAGATCAATTGTCAGAGGAAGATGAGCTGACAATCCTTTCTCGCGAAGTGAAGCAACGCAAAGACTCCCTCCAGGAATTTCAAAATGCAGGTCGCGAAGATCTCGTTGAAAAAATTCACAGAGAATTAACTTATGTAGATATATATTTACCCGAACAGCTTACTGATGAAGAACTAACTAAAATTATTGCAGAAACAATAGCTGAAGTTGGGGCAAAATCAATGGCTGAAATGGGAAAAGTGATGAGTGCCATCATGCCTAAAGTTAAAGGTAAAGCCGATGGATCTACTGTAAATAATATCGTTAAGCAGCAATTATCGTAACAAAAAAGCCAGGAAGTATTTTTTACTTCCTGGCTTTTTTTATACGGAATTTAACAAGTTATTTAATACTTTTTATTGAGGTAAATGAAACCTTTAATGTTTATCTTTCGTAAAAGAAGTATGTAGAAACATAGAATCAGCGAAAGGGGTGAAAAGGTGAAAAAAGGTCTGTTTCTAATCGGTTGTTTATTGCTCGCTTTTATAGCTTCAATATTACCTGCACATGCACTTGATAAAAGTAAAGAAACAGTTGTGATTATTCCAATAGAAGAAGAGGTAGAAAAAGGATTACACGCCTTTTTAAAAAGAGCAATACAAAGTGCTGAAGAAAAACATGCAGACGCAATTATTTTCGATATTAATACGTTTGGTGGAGCTGTAGATGCTGCAAGTGAAATAGGTAAGCTAATAAATAGTGTTGATATAAAGAAAATAGCATTTATTAATAACAAAGCCATATCAGCAGGTGCATATATTTCGTTATTTGCTGATGAAATATATATGGTTCCAGATGGAACAATGGGTGCAGCAGCAGTGATTGATCAAAATGGAAATACAGCAGGAAAAAAAGCTGAAAGTTATTGGAGTTCAGCGATGAAAGGCGCTGCTAAACAAAAGGATCGTGATCCGATTTATGCGGAAGCGATGGTAGTAAAAGGGATAGATCTTCCTAAGCTAAAAGCTAAAAAAAGTGATCTTCTTACATTAACTGCTAATCAGGCAGTTGAAGTAGGCTATTCAGAGGGAACCGTAAAAAATTTTAACGAGCTTTTAAGTAAATTAGGTTATGATGACGCAAATGTAGAACATGTTGATGTAAGCTTTGCTGAAAAAGTTGCTAGATTTCTTACAAATCCAATTGTAGTTCCAATTTTGTTATCCATTGCAAGTCTTGGATTAGTGGTCGAACTATACTCCCCAGGCTTTGGAATTCCTGGTACAATGGGAATAACTGCATTAATATTGTTTTTTTATGGACATTTAGTTGCAGGTTTAGCAGGTTATGAATCTCTGATTTTATTTATAATAGGGATTGTTTTAATCATTGCAGAGTTTTTCTTGCCGGGTGCAATTGCTGGTATTCTAGGCGTTGCAGCTATAATAGGCAGTTTACTCATGGCGGGGGGTAACATCGTGTATATGGGAATCTCCATTTTAATCGCTATGTTAGTTGCTATTATAGGAATGATTTTAATGGTAAAGGTGTTTGGTAAACGTATGAAAATATTTAAAAAGATGATTTTATCAGATTCTACAAGCACTGAGAGCGGCTATGTTTCAAATGTTAACCGTATAGAGTTAGTTGGACAAATCGGATTGACCATTACACCACTTCGCCCAGCAGGTACAATTACAATTAATGATGAAAGGTTGGACGTTGTAACAGAAGGCAGCTATATTGAAAATGGTCAAAAAGTAAAGGTTATTAAAGTTGAAGGATCACGAATTGTTGTTCGTTTAGAAAATCATACTTAATTTTAAGGGAGGAAATATTTATGGCTTTAGATCCAGGTACAATTCTTGTATTATTAGCAATTGTCGCTGGGATTATTATTCTAGCAATTTTATTTACATTTGTTCCAGTAATGCTCTGGATTTCTGCTTTAGCGGCAGGTGTAAAAATTGGAATCTTCACATTAATTGGTATGAGGCTTCGCCGAGTCATTCCAAGTCGTGTAATTAATCCGTTAATTAAGGCTCGAAAAGCAGGTATTGATGTTGGAATTAATCAATTGGAAAGTCACTATCTAGCTGGAGGAAATGTGGATCGTGTCGTCAATGCGTTAATCGCAGCACATCGTGCAAATATTGAACTTTCCTTTGAGCGTTGTGCAGCAATCGATTTAGCGGGCCGTAATGTTCTTGAAGCAGTTCAAATGAGTGTAAACCCTAAAGTGATTGAAACTCCATTTATTGCCGGTGTGGCAATGAATGGAATTGAAGTAAAAGCAAAAGCAAGAATTACCGTTCGTGCAAATATTGAGCGATTAGTCGGTGGTGCTGGAGAGGAAACAGTCATTGCTCGTGTTGGTGAAGGGATTGTTAGTACAATCGGTTCTTCTGATCACCATAAAAAGGTATTGGAAAACCCAGACCTTATTTCGCAAACAGTCTTAGCAAAAGGTTTGGATGCAGGGACTGCATTTGAAATTCTATCGATAGATATTGCTGATGTTGATATCGGTAAAAACATCGGAGCGGAGCTTCAAACAGAGCAAGCAGAGGCAGATAAGAAAATTGCCCAAGCAAAAGCGGAAGAACGTCGTGCCATGGCTGTGGCTACGGAACAGGAAATGAAATCCCGCGTACAGGAAATGAGAGCAAAAGTTGTAGAAGCAGAAGCAGATGTACCTTTAGCGATGGCAGAAGCACTTCGCTCTGGTAATATAGGTGCAATGGATTATATGAATTTTAAAAACATTGAATCTGATACAGATATGAGAGGTTCAATTGGAAAAATGACCTCTGATAAAAAAGATCAGCAAAAACCTGAATAAAACGCTTGCCAAAGGTAAGGAGGAATTCCTTTGGAAAAAATTATTATTGCTATTATTGTAGGGATAATAGGATATTTTGTAAAAAGAAAGTCAGAGGAGCAGGAAAGAAAAAATAATACTCCAAGACGGCCGGTTATGACACCTAATAAACCTGCGTCTTCTAACGATCAATCGAATAAACAGGTTGTTTCTAAACAGAAATCTACCATTGAAAGGCATCAGCCTAAAGCTGCTGAAATAAAGGGAAAGGTAGAAAAAATAGTTATTGAAGATCATAAAATCGATGAATTGAACAAAGAAGATACTCCTATAATGTTAGAAAAGGAAAGTCCTAAAAGACTGTCTATTAATGAGGATGATCTTTTAAAAGGAATCATTTTATCGGAGGTCTTAGGTCCACCTCGAGCAAAAAGACCTTTTAAAAGTAGATCATAAAAGAAAACAAAACCGTGTCAAAAAAATGGCACGGTTTTTTATTTTAAAATGTGTGATGAATCTCCGATTATCTTCATAAATATGAGATGAAAGGGGGTTCTTTTTTATGGCAAAAAAATGGAGCCGAATTTTTCGCAGCTGGATGACAAATACAATGGAGCTTCCGCAAGATGTCATGATGGATCTCCCTCGAATTACAATGATTGGACAAATTCATATTTATATAGAAAATCACCGTGGGTTAATTACATTTTCAGATCGAGAGGTTCGACTAATGCTAAAGCAAGGACAGCTACTTATTAAAGGAAAATCTTTTGTTATTAAAACGATTTTACCTGAAGAAATCTTATTAGAAGGAAAAATTGATGAAGTTATTTTTTTAAACGAATAGGAGTGACTTTTTTTGAAAAACCATTGGGTTACATTTATTTTCGGTACCATTCATGTCAAAGTAGAAGGAAAGGGAGTAGAGCGATTCATCAATCAGCTTACTCGCTCTAAACTAATCATATGGAATGTGAAACGGCAAGGGACATCAGCTATTACCTTTTATATACGACTTCAAGATTTACATAAACTGCGGCATTTAGTTCGAAAATTTGATTGTAAAATATCTTTTTTAAGTGGACAAGGTGCTCCATTCTTGTGGAAAAGAACATTGAAAAACGCAGGCTTCTTTGCAGGCTTTTTGCTTTTCTTTGTAGTGATTACTATTTTATCTAATATTGTTTGGGGAATTGATATAAAGGGTGCAAGCCCGCAAATGGAGCATCAAATGAGAAAGGAATTAAATCGAATAGGGGTAAAGGTTGGTAAGCTACAATTTTATATAGATGATGTTGAAACCATTCAAAGAAAATTAGAAGACCGTATTCCTAACATTACATGGGTAGGTGTTGAGTTAAGTGGGACAACCTATCATTTTCAAGTAGTGGAAAAAAATATTCCGACTCCTCCTGATCAATTACCTCCCCAAAATTTAGTTTCTAATAAAAAAGCGGTAATCGTTGATATGTTTGTAGAAAATGGTCAGAAAATGGTTAATGTGAATCAATTTGTAAATAAAGGACAACTTTTAGTATCGGGAACGATTGGTAATGAACATAACTCTAAACAGGTTGCAGCAATAGGAAAAATTTTAGGGAAAACTTGGTACAAGACGAACGTTCAAATGCCATTACAATCAGATTTTCAAGTATATACTGGAAGTGAAAAAAGAAAATATTCTTTACAAATTGGGTCATTCAGTATTCCACTATGGGGATTTGGTAAAATAGAATATAAGCACTATAATACTGAAGTAGAAAAACACAAAATAAAATTTTTAAAATGGGCACTTCCTTTTAAATATAAAGAAACGACGATTAGGGAAAAAGAAAATGTCAAGCGTAATTATGATGAAAAGGATGCAATTACAGCAGCTAAGCAACTTGCTCGAAGCGATTTAAAAGCTCAATTACCTTCCGATGCTAAAATTGTTGATGAATTTGTTTTGCAACAAAAAGTAGAGAATGGTAAAGTAAATTTATCAATATATTTCCAAGTTATCGAAAATATAGCGAAAGCAAAACCAATTACTCAAGGAGATTTTGAATGACAGAAGATTTAAAAACATCAAACCTTCAATTACAAAATGCAAATGAAGCAATCGCATTATTTGGTATTTCCGATGCGAATTTAAAATTACTTGAACAAAATTATGATATATCGATCGTGACTAGAGGCGAAACGATTGATGTATCTGGATCAGAAAGCAATATTGAAAAAGTTTATCAAATAATGTATCAACTAATAAAAGTGATAAGAAAAGGGATCACCATTAGCGGTAGGGACGTTGTTTATGCTATTCAAATGGAGAAGCAGGGGACGATTGAGTACTTTTCTGAAATTTATGATGAAGAAATTACTAAAAACACAAAAGGGAAACCCATTCGTGTTAAAACATTTGGACAAAGACAATATATTTCTGCTATTAAGAAGCATGATTTAGTTTTTGGAATTGGTCCAGCTGGAACTGGAAAAACCTATTTGGCTGTCGTAATGGCAGTAACCGCTTTAAAAAGTGGTCTTGTGAAAAAGATTATTTTAACTAGACCTGCCGTAGAAGCAGGCGAGAGTCTTGGATTTCTACCAGGTGATTTGAAAGAAAAGGTTGACCCTTATTTACGCCCTCTTTATGATGCTTTAAATGATGTGCTAGGAAGTGAGCACACAGGGAGATTAATCGAAAGAGAAACCATAGAAATTGCTCCTCTTGCGTATATGAGGGGTAGAACACTAGACGATGCCTTTGTCATTTTGGATGAAGCCCAAAATACAACACATGCTCAAATGAAAATGTTTTTAACTCGTCTAGGCTTTAATTCAAAAATGGTTATTACCGGTGACCGTACACAGATTGATTTACCAAAGGGCGCCCAATCAGGTTTGGTTGCTGCCGAGCAAATTCTTGAAAATGTAAAAGGAATCTCATTTGTATATCTGGAACAAACGGATGTAGTTCGTCATCCTCTTGTTGCCAAAATCATTAATGCCTATAGTCAGAATAAATAACTCGAACTTTCAAAAAGTCGAGTTATTTTTATTTGGAGAAAATAAATTGTTTATTGTTCGTATTTTCTTGTTATCTATCCCTTCTTGAAGGGTTCATTATATTTTTTACATCAGAATGGAAGCCCTTAAGGTTCATTAAAAAATTTAATGGGTGCAATTTGATACAAAAACTGATATGATTTTACATAATTAGGGAAGGGAACGCCAGACATTTATCATTGGTGGTGAAAAGTTTAATGAATTTTCAGGCTTACATTAGCAAAATTCGCACTTTATTAAGCTATAAAGTGTTTACTATCATTTGTTTTTTGCTTTTGGCAATCCTACTTTATGGAGCACTTTTTTATCATGTAAAACCACAAACGTACGATATTGAGTTGTTTTCGGTTGCGGATAAAACGATTCGATCTCCTAAAACTATCATTGACGAGGAAAAAACGAAAGAAGAACAGCAGAAAGCAGCTGAATCAGTAGAAAAGGTTTATACATTTAAAAAGGAAAAAGTGCAAAATCGTGTTTCATTAATTAATTCAATTTTTGGCTTTGTAGAGGATATTAATAATGAGAATGATTTGCAGCATAAGGAAAAGAATGATACAAAATCAAACAAAAAATTGTTAGTGGAAAAACTGGATATTCTGAAATCTGATCTGACAGCTAATGTGAATGAAGATGTTACTAAATCAATTTCAGACAAAGCTCTAGAGGAATTATTAAAGGCTAGTCCTAGTGAATTAGAGGAGTCTAGAAATATTATAAGTAATCAAGTTGAAATGGTAATGAACGATAAAATTCGTGAGGATAGCCTTTCACATTTTAAAAATGTTATAGCAGAACAGATAGGTGTTTCAAGTATTCCCCCTAGCTTAAGAGAAGCAAGTATTGAATTAGGGAAATACGCTATTGTCCCTAATGAGATTTATGATCCTGAACTGACAGAAGAAAGAAAAAAACAAGAAATACGGAATGTTGATCCTGTTAAGATATTACAAGGACAGGTAATCGTACAGGAAGGCTATTTAATAGATCATGAAGCTTATCATCAATTACAATTATTAGGCTTACTAAAAAGTGATCCAACGATAAAGCCATATGTTGGATTAGGGATATTTGTCCTTTTAATTATTGGTTCGCTATATTTATACTTTGCCACATTCAAAGTGACAGAAGAGAAAAAGCAAAATTATTTAATAATGTTGAGCCTAGTATTTATTATTAGTTTAATCTTGATGAAGATTGTAGGGATGATGACAAATATCCAACTCGATAATATTGGGTATATTTTTCCTGCGGCGATGGCACCTATGCTTATCCGAATTATGTTAAATGAACGATTTGCATTTATCTTAACAATTATTCTTGCTGCATGTGGAAGCATCGTTTTTCATGATGAAATTGCTGGCTCTTTAAATGTTGAGGTTGCTGTCTATATTTTGTTTAGTGGTACGTCAGGAATATTGTTATTAACTAATCGTAATCGCAGGTCAAATATTTTACAAACAGGCTTTTACGTTTCGCTTATTAATGTGTTAATTATTTTCTTTTTACTTTTTCTTGGGAATGGACAATTTTCAAGAATGGAGTATGTTTATTATTTAATTTTTGCATTTGTTTCGGGATTATTATCTGCCATATTAACAATTGGCTTATTGCCATTTTTCGAAGCCTGCTTTGGAATACTTTCAACTTTAAAGTTGATTGAGTTATCAAACCCTAATCATCCTTTGCTGAAAAAAATTTTGACAGAAGCACCAGGTACTTATCATCATAGTGTTATGGTAGCAAATCTAGCCGAATCTGCATGTGAGGCAATTGGTGCTAATGGGTTGCTAGCACGTGTCGGATGCTATTACCATGATATTGGTAAGACAAGAAGACCGCAGTTTTTTATCGAGAATCAAATGAATATTGAAAATCCACATGACCGAATTTCTCCCGAGGCGAGTAAAGATATTATTATCGCACATGCGACCGATGGAGCAAAAATGCTGAAAAAACATAAATTACCTAAAGAAATAATTGATATTGCTGAGCAACATCATGGAACAACACTGTTAAAATACTTTTATTATAAAGAGAAAAAACAAAATGATAATGTTGATGAACAAGCTTATCGCTATCCTGGTCCAAAACCGCAAACAAAGGAAGCGGCAATCATTAGTATTGCAGATAGTGTTGAGGCAGCTGTACGCTCTATGAGTCATCCGACTCCAGAACAAATAAAGGATTTAATTCATTCAATTGTGCAGGATCGTTTACAGGATGATCAATTAAATGAATGTGATATAACACTTAAAGAGTTGGAAGTCATAAAGAAAACGTTTAGTGAAACTTTAAATGGGATATTTCATTCGAGAATTGAATACCCAAACCAATAGTAAAAGGATGAAAAAGATGCTTACAATCGATTTTATTGATGAAACAAAAGAAATTACTGAATCTGATATAGAGCTAATTGAAAATCTCTTGAATTTTTCATTAGGCCAGTTAGGCATTGAAGATGAATGTGAAGTATCAGTAACATTTGTTACAAATGAACGAATACAAGAAATTAATAGAGAATATCGTGATAAGGATCAGCCTACAGATGTGATTTCCTTTGCTATGGAGGAATTAGGAGAAGACGAAGTCGAAATAACTAACGCCAACATGCCTAGAATTCTGGGAGATATAATCATTTCTGTCCAGAAAACGAAAGAACAAGCTATAGAATATGGTCATTCATTTAGGCGAGAATTAGGTTTTCTGGCAGTCCATTCTTTATTACATTTGCTCGGATATGATCATATGACAGAAGAGGATGAAAAAGAAATGTTCGGATTACAAAAGGATATTTTACATGAATTTGGACTCAAAAGGTAAAGGACGCTTTATAAAATCATTTGATTTTGCTGTTCAAGGAATCCTCCATGCAGTTAAATATGAAAAGAATTTGCAATTTCACTTGTTAGCTGCTACCGTAGTTGTTTCTCTGAGTGTTTGGCTAAATTTAAGCCGAATTGAATGGATGTTTATTATCGTTTGTATATTTGGGATGTTTGTTTTAGAATTACTAAATACAGCAATCGAAAGAATGGTTGATTTAGCTTCACCTAAGCACCATCCCTTAGCAAAACAAGCTAAAGATGTTGCAGCTGCAGCGGTTTTATGTTATTCCTTTATGACAATAATTATAGGAAGTATCATATTTCTTCCTAAGATCGCACATATGATGGCTAAATACATAAGCTAGAAACAAAATAATATTAATTAGGGTTGTCCATTTTAGCAAATTAAAATAAGTTGCTTAAATGGCAGCCTTTTCTCGTTGTTTGCACACAAGTTCTCTTTACGGTAAAATATTGTCAAACCTTAAAGAAATAAGGCTATTTTCGCAAAGGTGAAAAATACTGTTGCCATTTTGTAAGTGTTCGAAAGTGAAAATATCGCTTGGTTTGTAGGCATTTTTGTAAAAATAAATGAGTGCTTCACAGTAGTTTGTTTGTATACCATTTTCGAATCATAAGCTACAAAGTTTTAGATCCTTAAATAAAAAATAAATTTAAAAGGTTTAAAATTTTCTAAACAAAATAAAAATATTCCATAACTTTGTGATGAATTTGTAGTAAAATATAATTGAAGGGGAAGTCATATGAAAATAGAGCAACTAATTGAAGAGGCAAAAAAAGCAAGAACGAAAGCTTATGTACCCTACTCAAAATTTCCAGTTGGTGCTGCATTATTAACCGAGGATGGCAAGGTCTATCACGGATGTAATATAGAGAATGCAGCTTATACTGTGGGCAACTGTGCAGAGCGTACAGCTCTTTTTAAAGCATATTCAGAGGGTGATGTTAAGTTTACTGCTTTAGCTGTAGTGGCTAATACAGAGCGGCCTGTTCCACCTTGTGGTGCATGCCGACAAGTAATCTCAGAATTATGCCCGAAAGATATGAAAGTCTATATGACGAATTTAATTGGGGATGTACAAGAAATAACAGTTGAAGAACTATTACCAGGAGCGTTTTCACCGGAGGATTTACATGCATAATATGAATACTGAAAAAAATTTTAAATCAGGGTTTGTCTCAATCATTGGCCGTCCAAATGTCGGCAAGTCTACGTATATTAATCAAGTTATTGGACAAAAAATAGCCATTATGAGTGATAAACCCCAGACAACAAGAAATAAAGTGCAGGGGGTATTAACTACTAGTGATGCACAAATAATACTTATTGATACCCCAGGAATTCATAAACCAAAGCATAAACTAGGCGATTTTATGATGCGTGTTGCTACAAACACTTTAAAAGAAGTTGATTTAATTTTATTCATGATAAATGCAGTTGAGGGTTTTGGAAGAGGCGATGAGTTTATTATCGAAAAACTAAAAACCGTACAAACTCCTGTATTTTTGGTCATAAATAAAATCGATCAAGTACATCCAGATGAATTATTATCAATTATCGATGACTATAAGGGTTTATATGATTTTTCTGAAATCATTCCAATTTCTGCTTTGGAAGGTCAAAACACGGACCGACTACTACAACAAATAAAAGATTATCTTCCGGAGGGACCACAGTATTATCCAGCTGATCAAATTACCGATCATCCGGAAAGATTTATTGTAGCTGAGCTTATTAGAGAAAAAGTTCTACATTTAACGAGGGAAGAAGTACCTCATTCTATTGCAGTAGTCATTGAAAAAATGCAAAAAAGTCAAGAAAGCGAAAAAATCCATGTGATGGCTACAATCATTGTTGAGCGTTCTTCACAAAAGGGAATAATTATTGGCAAGCAAGGTAGTATGCTGAAAGAAGTAGGGAAGAGAGCGAGACTAGATATAGAAAATTTACTTGGTTCAAAAGTTTATTTAGAGCTTTGGGTTAAGGTTCAAAAAGATTGGAGAAA
This sequence comes from Heyndrickxia sporothermodurans, assembly GCA_018333075.1. Taxonomy (GTDB): domain Bacteria; phylum Bacillota; class Bacilli; order Bacillales; family Bacillaceae_C; genus Heyndrickxia; species Heyndrickxia sporothermodurans_A. Next base: position 50,445 of record BORH01000005.1, read on the forward strand.
CAAATTAACCCAATTACGCGATTTTGGTTTTAGAGAAGACGAATATTAAATTGTTATATGTTTGCAATTTATGATTTATACACCCTTTTTGATTAGCAATATTTACGTCACATGTTCCAAGAGGTCCTGGTAAAGCTATTATTAAAGGCTTTACAAATGATTTCATGATTTTTCACAACATGAAAGGCGGGGTTAATATTATGATGGAGTTTACCTGGAAAGTCTTTGCGGAAACTGGAAGTATTGATACGTATTTGCTATTTAAAGAGTTAGAAAAAGATTTTCAGGATGAGTCATTGAATGCAGATCATGAATTATCTGAAATGGATTTTCCGATTTCGTGAAATTTATGTTTTGCTATCACCTGAATGAAGCATAAATTGCTTTGGAAGGTTGGAAATAATATGCTTCAAAAGTGTGAAGGCATTGTTATTCGTACATCAGATTATGGTGAATCAAATAAAATAGTTACGTTATATACACGCGAGTTTGGAAAACTCGGAGTAATGGCAAGAGGGGCGAAAAAAACGAACAGTCGCCTTTCTGCTGTTTCTCAAATTTTTACATATGGATATTTTTTAGTTCAAACCGGTACAGGTCTTGGAACATTGCAGCAAGGTGAAATGATCTCCTCAATGAGATTAATAAGAGAAGATATTTTTAAGACTGGGTACGCATCCTATATCGTTGAATTATTAGATAAGGGCACGGATGAGAAAATTAGAAATCCTTTTCTTTTCGAACTTTTAAACCAAACACTAAATTATATTAATGATGATAATGACATAGACATCATTACAAATATTTTTGAAATGAAAATGTTAAACGTTATAGGACTATATCCTGTATTGAATGAATGCGCAATTTGTGGAAGTAAGGATGGAAGATTTGCCTTTTCAATGCGGGAAAATGGTCTTATTTGTCATAGATGCTATGAGAAGGATAAATATCATCTCCCAACCTCACAGGCTGCCATAAAATTATTAAGATTGTTTTATTATTTCGATCTATCAAGATTGGGAACGATATCTGTAAAAGACGATACGAAGAAAGAGTTGCGAAAAATCATTTCAATGTATTATGATGAATATTCGGGTCTACACTTAAAGTCTAAAAAATTTTTAGATCAAATAGATAAATTCCGTAAAATGTTGTAATAATGAAACTCTCTTTTACTTATTATGTAAAGCTGAGAGTTTTCTTTACGTTATACTGTTTTTTCTTCAAGTAATCCTTTATTTTATGAATTTTTTAATAGGAAAATCTTTTCAAGAAGAATAAATAGTATATAATAATTAAGTATAAGTATAACCTTTTTCGTGATTTTCATTGTAAGGTGGTGTTAAAAATAGAACTGAATAAACGGCAAGAAAAAATATTACAAATTGTAAAAGATAATGGACCAATAACTGGTGAGCATATTGCTGAAAAGCTTAGTCTCACTAGAGCAACTTTACGTCCGGATTTAGCCATTTTGACAATGGCAGGCTACCTTGATGCTAGACCGAGAGTTGGTTACTTTTATACTGGTAAATCTAGTGCGCAGCTGCTTACGGAAAATCTCAAGAATATTATTGTAAAAGATTATCAATCGATTCCAGTTGTAGTGAATGAGAGTATTTCAGTATATGATGCAATTGTAACTGTGTTTTTGGAGGATGTTGGCACATTATTTGTGGTTGACGAAAATTCATTATTAGTAGGCGTTCTTTCTAGAAAAGATTTATTAAGAGCTAGCATTGGTAAGCAAGAACTAGCATCTTTACCAGTGAATATTATAATGACAAGAATGCCGAATATTACTATGTGTCAAAAGGATGATTTATTAATTGATGTCGCAAAAAAGTTAATCGAAAAGCAAATCGATTCAGTACCAGTTGTCAAAGAAGTTGAAAATAACGGATTTGAAGTGATTGGTAGAATTACAAAAACGAATATAACAAAGGCTTTTGTTGCACTTGCAGACGAAGATCTATTTTAATACAAACATATAAAAATGAATATTTAGTATAGAAAAGGATGGTGATCTTATTATGCCAAGACCAATTATATATGTTGTTTCTGACTCAGTAGGCGAAACTGCAGAGTTGGTAACAAAGGCGGCGATTAGTCAATTTAATGGAAAAGATGCTGAAATTAAACGTTTTCCATATGTTGAAGATTACCAGCATATTGATGAAGTTATATCTTTAGCAAAGTTAAATCATGGAGTCATTGTTCATACATTGGTAAAACCGGGGATGAGAGAATATATAAAAAAGCAAGCAGTAGAACAAAGTGTTAAAGCAGTTGATATTATTGGCCCATTAATCAACCAATTTCAAGAATTATATGAGAAGGAACCATTATGCGAACCTGGTTTGGTTAGAAAACTAGACGATGATTATTTTAAAAAAGTTGAGGCGATTGAGTTTGCGGTTAAATATGATGATGGTCGTGATCCAAAAGGGATTCTACGGGCTGATATCGTATTAGTTGGAGTTTCAAGAACATCTAAAACTCCATTGTCTCAGTATTTAGCTCATAAGCGATATAAAGTAGCGAATGTACCTCTTGTACCGGAAGTAGACCCACCTGAAGAATTATTTCAAGTTTCACCAGATAAATGCTTTGGATTAAAAATTAGCCCGGAAAAATTAAATTTTATACGAAAAGAACGACTTAAAGCTCTTGGGTTAAATGATGAGGCAAGCTATGCAAATATTAATCGTATTAAAAATGAAATAGAATATTTTGATTCAGTCGCTTCAAAAATTGGATGTAAAGTAATTGACGTGACCAATAAAGCTGTAGAAGAAACAGCAAATTTTATTATAAATTTGAAGCGCATGTAATTATTTACACATAATCAATGGATTATGTGTAAATTTTTTTCAAAGTAAAAAAGTGGGAGAAGGTTTGTCATTTTACTAAAAATAAATATAAAAAATATTTTTAACTAAAAATATATGGTCAATTTAAGGAAAATATACTATAATAAAAAATTGTGATAAAAATGTATTTAAAATAGGTTTAGAGTCATGAATTAAGGAATAAACTAACTATTGGGATATGTCAAGAGTCTAAACCTAGAAAAATTCGACAAACACAAAAAATACTATCAGAGTTTGGAAAAGAAAGAAGGATTCTGTGGAGTGATGTAGAATAATTACTAATACAGATAGAAAAGATATCGTTATTTTTGTGGATGCTGATGCCTGTCCGGTAAAATCGGAAATTGTTTCAGCTGCCAGAAAGTATGATTTACCCTACTATTTTGTAGCATCATATGCTCATAAAACAAATAATGATGATGATTCATGGATATATGTAGATCCAGATAAAGAATCCGCAGATTTATTTATCATGAATCACGTAAAGAAGAGAGATATAGTGATTACTCAGGATATAGGGTTAGCAAGTCTTGTTCTTTCAAAAAATGTTTTTGCTATATCGCCAAGAGGAAAAGAATATAATGAAGGATCTATTGATACTGCACTTGATTTTCGTTTTTTGGCCGCAAAAGCTCGACGACGAGGGAAATATGAAAAGGGCCCAAAAGCGTTTACAAATCAAGATAGACAATCATTTACTCATAAACTCGAGGAGATTTTGTCGAATATTGTAAAAAAGTAAAGAAGAATAAATCTTCAATTGGGGATGTTTTCATGGTTGGAATTATTCCTGAGGATAAAATTAATGAAATTCGTCAATCAATAGATATAGTAGATATTATCGGGGAATATGTACATCTTAAGAAGCAAGGTAGAAATTATTTTGGCTTATGTCCCTTCCATGGTGAAAATACACCATCCTTTTCTGTTTCAGCTGATAAGCAAATATATCATTGCTTTGGCTGTGGAGCTGGAGGAAATGCAATTTCATTTTTAATGGATATTGATGGATTGAGTTTTCAAGAAGCTATCATAAAGCTTGCTGAAAAAACAAATGTTTCTTTGGATATCGAAAAAGAAGCAGAAGTTCATACGCATGAGCCAAAGGCAAACATTGAAAAAAAACAAATGAAAGCTGCTCATGAGTTCCTTAGTAAATTTTACCATCATTTATTGGTAAATACAAAGGAAGGCCAAAAAGCTTTGGAATATCTACTTGATCGAGGATTTTCGAAAGCTAGCATTGAGAAATTTCAAATTGGGTATGCATTACCTAGCTGGGATTTTACCGTGAAATTATTACAAAAACGCGGATATGAATTAACGTTAATGGAAAAAGCTGGATTGATTATAAAAAAAGAAAATGATAATGCATATTTTGATCGTTTTCGAAGTAGAATTATGTTTCCAATCCAGAATTCCAAGGGAGAGACCATTGCTTTTTCTGGAAGAGCAATAGATCAAGATGATCAACCAAAGTATTTAAATAGTCCTGAGACTGAATTATTTAATAAAAGAAGTATCCTATATAATTTTAATCGAGCCAAAGGCTTTATAAAAAAACAGCAGCAAGCCATTTTGTTTGAAGGATTTGCAGACGTTATCTCGGCTGATAATGCTGAGATAAACAATGGTATTGCTACAATGGGTACTTCTCTAACAGAGCAACATGTACAATTAATTAGGCGAATGACTGATTCTGTCATCATATGCTATGACTCTGACTTTGCGGGGATTGAGGCTGCTTTTAGGGCAGGAAATATGCTGACTGAACAACATTGTCACATTCGTATAGCTAGAATGCCTAAAAATTTGGACCCTGATGACTACATCAAAAAGTATGGAACAGAAAAATTCCGTCAAGATGTAATAGGTAACAGTCTAACATTTATGGCATTCAAAATGGAATATTACCGTCTAGGGAAAAAGCTTCAAAATGAAGGAGAAAAGCTACAATATATAGAAAAGGTAATAGAGGAAATCTCAAGGCTTGAGAAAGCTGTAGAAAGAGATCATTATCTTAGACAACTTGCTGATGAATTTTCCATTTCATTAGAAGCATTAAAACAACAACAAAAACAAGCCTATTATACATCCAAAAGAAAAAATAAACATCAAACAGAGCAAAAGCCAAAACAGCTATATATTCAACCGGATGGTCGATTATTTCCAGCTAATCAAACTGCAGAAAGGCGATTACTTGCTCATATGCTGCAAAATGCTGAATTAGCTTTTAAAATAAAAGATTTATTAAATGGAATTATTCTTTATTATGATGAACATCAAGCAATACTAACATATCTTCTTGGATATTACGAAGAAGGAAATGAACCAAATACAAGTAAATTTTTATTACATTTACCGGATGATAAATTGCGGAGAATTGTAACAGAACTTGAAATGATGCCTATAAACAATGAGGTATCAGATAAAGAAATTGAGGATTATGTTAATCAGGTGTTGAAACATCAAAAGATGTTAAAAATAAAGGAAAAAGAGAACTTGCAAAAAAAAGCAGAACAACAGAATGACTTAAAAAAAGCAATGAGTCTTGCAATGGAAATCATACAACTTCGAAAGTCCTTATAAATTCTGCATTGCATGAAATACTTGGAAGGAGGGGGACAAATGGCTGAAAAATCAGCTCGTTCCAAAGAAATTGAATCCGAATTAACTCTTGATCAAGCAAAAGAACAATTGGTTGAACATGGTAAAAAAAGAGGTATTTTAACATATGAAATCATCTCAAGTAAATTAGGACATTTTGAATTAGATTCAGAACAAATGGATGAATTTTATGAATATCTAGGTGATCAAGGTATTGAAATCACTGAGGAAAATGATGATGAAGATGATGCTCCTAATTTACATGATCTTGAGAAAGATGATGAAGAGTTTGATCTAAATGATTTAAGTGTTCCTCCTGGTGTGAAAATTAATGATCCTGTACGTATGTATTTAAAAGAAATAGGACGTGTTGATCTTCTCTCTGCTGAAGAAGAGATATTATTAGCGAAGCGTATTGAACAAGGCGATGAAGAAGCTAAGAGACGCCTAGCAGAAGCTAATTTACGCTTAGTTGTTAGTATTGCTAAACGATATGTAGGTCGTGGCATGCTTTTCTTAGATTTAATCCAAGAAGGAAATATGGGACTTATTAAGGCTGTTGAAAAGTTTGATTATGATAAAGGTTTCAAATTTAGTACGTATGCGACTTGGTGGATTCGACAAGCCATCACTCGGGCGATTGCTGATCAGGCTCGTACCATTCGTATCCCTGTTCATATGGTTGAAACAATAAACAAATTAATACGTGTTCAACGCCAGTTGTTACAAGATTTAGGTAGAGAACCTTCTCCAGAAGAAATTGCTGAAGAAATGGATCTAACTCCAGAAAAAGTACGTGAAATATTAAAAATCGCTCAAGAGCCAGTTTCATTAGAAACACCTATTGGTGAAGAAGATGATTCACATTTAGGTGATTTTATTGAAGACCAAGACGCTACTTCTCCTTCTGAGCATGCTGCCTATGAGTTATTAAAAGAACAACTAGAAGATGTATTAGATACATTAACTGATCGTGAGGAAAATGTACTACGTCTTAGATTTGGTCTTGATGATGGACGAACAAGAACTTTAGAAGAAGTAGGTAAAGTATTTGGTGTAACTCGTGAGAGAATTCGTCAAATTGAAGCAAAAGCTCTTCGAAAGCTACGTCATCCTAGCAGAAGCAAGCGTTTAAAAGATTTCTTGGAATAATATATGTTTGAATAGTTTACTTTCTAAGGAAGGTAAACTATTTTTTTTATTTTGTTTACAATTCAAAATATGGTCAATAGAAACTGGGATATTTTTCATAATGTTAATTTTCCACATTATCGTTTCTTTATGACAAAAAAAATTGATTTTTTTCATTTGAAAAATAGCTATAAAAACAATAAAAAATTTGCCGAAAAAAAGGAGTTTTTAACATACTTCTAGAACTAGTACTTAGGATGTGTTGCAAAAATGAATTCTTCACGTAAAGAAGTTATTATAAAAGAAATATTATATTGGAAAGATCATAAGATGCTTCCAGAACATTATTGTGATTATTTATTGGCATTGTATAGCGAAGGAGAACTTGAAAATTCAAATAAGGCCTTTGAAAAAAGCAAAAATGGTAGAAACAAGTTGATAACCTATCTTTTCTTAATATCTTTGCTAATTATCGTATCATTATTTGTCATTTATTTTACTGAATTCGCTTTTATTTTGCAAACGATGATTTTGACAAGTTTTGTCGTTTTCTTAGTTTTTTTAGGATTTTATTATATTAGAAAAGAATTGTGGTATTCGCTTTTTTTTATCGGAGCTGCGCTACTATTTCTACTTTTATCTGTACATATAGTCAATCATATATTTCACAATAACTTACTAGCCCTTTATATTACACTATTTCTAAATTGTATTTCCTGGTTAATAATCGGTTGGAAAACAAAATTACTTTATTTTCTTATTTCTGGAATCATTGGGTCGGTATTACTAATCATTTATATCGTAATATAATTGATGGATTTTTGGAAAACTTTAAAAAGTTGAGAAAATTCATCAACTTGCTTTATAATGGAAATGTAAGCGGATTCAATTTTGGAAGGGGATATGAAATGAATTTTAATCTTACTGCAGAACAAGCAATGATACAGCGGACAATAAGGGAGTTTGCTGCAGAGGAAGTAGAAAAAGGGGCACTGGAGAGAGATACTAAAAAAAAATTTCCAGAAGATGTAATTAAAAAACTAGCAAATTTAGGGATGATGGGACTGCCTTTTCCAGAAGAATATGGAGGAGCAGGTGCAGATACAATTAGTTTTGCGATCGTAGTTGAGGAATTGAGTAAAGCATGTGGATCTACAGGAATAACATATTCTGCTCACATATCATTAGGTGGGGCACCTATAAATATGTTTGGTACAAAAGAGCAAAAGGAAAAATATTTAGTTCCTATTTGTACTGGTGATTCGTTAGGTGCATTTGGTTTAACTGAGCCAAGTGCAGGTTCAGATGCAGGGGGTACACAAACAACTGCGGTTGAAGATGAAAATGACTTTGTGATTAATGGCAACAAATGTTTTATTACAAATGCTAGTTATGCTAAGTATCTTGCATTAACAGCAATTACTGGTACGGAAAATAATAAAAAAGAAATAAGTGCAATTATTGTCCCAACAGATTCTAAAGGATTTTCCACTATAAATAATTATGAAAAGATGGGACTTCACGCTTCAAATACTACAGAACTCGTTTTAGAGGATGTTAAAGTACCAAAAGAAAATTTATTAGGCCAAAGGGGTCAGGGGTTTAAACAATTTTTAGCTACATTAGATGGTGGGAGAATTGGTATTGGTGCAATGGCAGTTGGTATTGCACAAGCTGCTTATGAAAAATCATTGCAATATGCGAAGGAACGTAAGCAATTTGGTCGATCGCTATCCCAGTTTCAGATAACACAGTTCAAATTAGCAGATATGGCATTAAAAATTGAATTAGCTAGAAATATGGTTTATAAAGCTGCATGGTTAAAGGATCAAGGTAAGTCGTTCTCAAAAGAAGCTGCAATGTGTAAGTTGTATGCCTCAGAAATTTGTATGGAAATAACGAATCAAGCAGTGCAAATTCATGGAGGAAATGGATATATGAAGGATTACCATGTAGAAAGATTTATGAGAGATGCAAAGTTACTAGAAATTGGTGAGGGAACATCAGAAGTCCAAAGAATGGTAATATCAAGAGAGATAGGGTGTTTAATGTAAAAAAATCTTGATTGATTGTAACTTCAAAACATGAAAAATAATATTTTGAACAAACTATATTAAGAAATAGTCAAAACTTCATCTAAATTAGATGAAGTTTTTGTCTAAATTCCGAAAATATGATGAATCTTACTGGTTAGGACTTTCCCTTGTAAAGTTTTTCGAGTAAAATAGAGATGTTTGTATAATGTATTTATTCATTAGGTTTCATACATAAGGAGGTATATCATGAAACGAAATCCATTAATTCCCTATCTTTTAATTGCGTTTTTGGGAATTGCACTTGTTTTCTTTTTATCAGTTAAAGGATTAGGCGATGCAAAAGAAATTGCAAAAGAAAAAGAAGGCGGGGGAGAAAAAGTAACAGAGAAGTTTGAGCCTGAAGCTTTTGCTAAACAAACTTGTATCGGTTGTCATGGGAACAATTTAGAAGGTGGAACTGGTCCGAATTTACATGGTCTAGGCGCTAAGCTTGGTAAAGATAAAGTGAAAGATGTTTTGGCAAACGGAACATCTGGCGGTATGCCTGGTGGATTAGTTAAACCAGAAAATATTGATGCGATGGCAGATTGGCTAGTTAAGCTTAAATAATATTCTATTAAATGTTAGTATTAAAAAGGTTCTTTGCATTATGCAAAGAGCTTTTTTTTAAAGAAAAGATAAATTTTATTTATGAAAATATATTAACTTAACTGCTAGAAAAATCTGCATTATTCAGATAATTATCTTTACAATAAATTGGTACTTAGGGTTTTTTAGTGTAATTAAATCATTGCATAGCCTCAGCACTTTTCTTAGTATAAAATAGAAAAGAATATGGAGAAATGTTAAAAGTGGTGAAAAAATGAATATAAATAAACTTTCAAAGAGATTAGAAACAGTAAGTTCTTATATAATTAAAGGTTCTACATTTGCGGATATAGGATCAGACCATGCATATTTACCTTGTTATGCAATAAATAAAGGTATAGCTGACTATGCTATAGCTGGTGAAGTGGTTGAAGGACCATATCAAACGGCATTACAACAAGTAGAGGATGCTGAACTAACTAAGAAAATCTTTGTACGTAAAGGTGACGGACTAGAAGTAATTAAACCAAATGAAGTCGATTGTATTACTATAGCCGGAATGGGTGGAGGATTAATAACGACCATTTTAGAAAAAGGAAAAGATAAACTGGAAGGTGTTAAAAGATTAATTCTTCAGCCTAATATTGGTGCACATTCTATTCGTAGTTGGTGTGTCGAAAATAATTGGGAAATTATTGCTGAGGAAATCTTAGAAGAAGATCAAAAGATTTATGAAATAATAGTTGCAGAAAAAATGCTGACTAATCGATTGTATTCGTTAACAGAAGCTAGTATATTACTTGGTCCTTTTTTAATGAAAGAAAGAAATCCTGCTTTTATTAAAAAATGGACAGATGAATTAAAGCAGTGGGAGCTTATACTAGCAAGGCTAAAAAAAGCAGGTGATGTACAAAAAGTAGTAGAAAAAAAAGAGTCACTTGAAAGAAACATTCTACTAGTGAAAGAGGTATTGCTATGAAATCAATCAATGGGTATGAAATTATCCAGCTATTTGAAAGCTTTTCACCTAAAAACTATGCATTGGATGGAGATCCAATCGGGTTACAAATTGGTCAATTAAATCGACCAGTAAAAAATGTAATGATTGCATTAGATGTTTTAGAAGAAGTGGTTGATGAAGCAATAGAAAATGATGTTCAATTAATTATTGCGCATCATCCTTTAATTTTTCGACCTTTAAAGAATATTGTTACAGATCAGCCACATGGGAAAATCATTGAGAAATTAATTAAGCATGATATTGCAGTATATGCTGCACATACTAATTTAGATGTTGCCAACGGGGGAGTTAATGATCTATTAGCTGAGGCGCTTCAACTGAACAATACAGAAATACTGGATCCTATATATGAAGAAAAACTAAAGAAATTAGTTGTTTATGTGCCTGTTGATAATGAAAATGCAGTGCGGAATGCTATTGGTAAAGCTGGTGCTGGTGCAATCGGAGAATATAGTTTTTGTTCTTTTTCTGTAAATGGAACTGGACGTTTTTTACCTGGAGAAAACACTTCACCGTTTATTGGAAAAAAAGGTGTTCTAGAAGAAGTACAAGAAGTAAGACTTGAGACAATCATCCCTGAAATAATTGAAAAGAAAGTACTAAAAGCAATGTTGTCAGTGCATCCTTATGAAGAAGTAGCCTATGATTTATATCCACTTGAAAATAGTGGGAAGGTCTTTGGTTTAGGAAGAATAGGCTATTTAAAGGAAGAAATGTCGCTTGAACAATTTGTAGATCATGTCAAAGAAGCATTAGATGTAACTCATGTTCGAGTAGTTGGTAATTTATCTGATACGATTAAAAAAGTAGCCGTATTAGGTGGAGATGGTAATAAATATTTTACAAAAGCAAAATTTAAAGGGGCAGATGTTTTTGTAACAGGGGATTTTTATTATCATAATGCACATGATGCAATGAATTTAGGAATGAATATTGTTGACCCAGGACATAATGTCGAGAAAGTAATGAAAACTGGGGTCACCAATATTTTAACTAAACTGTGTAGTGAAAAAGGTATGAATGTAAGAGTTTTTCCATCTAAAATTCATACTGATCCTTTTAAATTTTTGTAATTTGAAATAAAAAAATAAAATCCCACGAATGGGATTTTATTTTTTTTCTGCAATCTTTTTAACCTTTGGTAAAATTTTATGAAGTGGAACCTGTTTTTCACGGCCCCAAGTTTCTTTATTGTTAGGATCAAACTGTTCTAAAAAGGCAATGACTTCTCGAACTATTGGGGTTGGTGTAGATGCTCCTGCTGTTACTGCTACATTCGTTGCATCTTTGATCCATTCAATTTGAATTTCAGAAATATCTGCAACTCTGTAAGCTGTTGTATGTGCTATTTGTTCAGAAACTTGTGCAAGTCGATTTGAGTTATTGCTTTTTGGATCACCAACAACAATTAGAACATCTACCTGTCCAGCTTGTTCAGCAACTGCTTCTTGTCTTACTTGGGTAGCTAAACAAATTTCTTTATGTTGTTCGACATACGGATATTTTTCTTTTACTTTATCCATAATATCTACAACATCCCATTGGCTCATCGTTGTTTGGTTGGTAACGATGATTTTTTTATTTTTAACCTCTAATTGTTCAACATCCTCAAGTGTTTCAACTAAATGCACAATATTAGGAGCAACTCCTACTGCACCCTCAGGTTCAGGGTGTCCTTTTTTTCCGATATAAATCACATCATAGCCTTCAGCTTCTTTTTTTCGAATAAGATCATGTGTTTTCGTAACATCAGGACAAGTTGCATCGATTGTAACTAATCCTTTTTCTTTTGCGATTTCTCTTACCTCTGGTGAAACACCGTGCGCGGTAAAGATGACCGTTCCTTTTTCAACCTTTTCAAGGATTTCTTTACGGTTCTTTCCATCAAGTGTAATAATCCCTTCTTCGGCAAAAGCATCTGTAACATGTTTATTATGAACAATCATACCCAAAATGTATATTGGACGTGGTAATGTTTTATCTAAAGCCGCATTACGTGCTATCACCATTGCGTCGACAACGCCGTAACAATATCCACGAGGGGAAATTTTCAATACCTCCATGTTCATCCTCCTGACTAAAGGTATGCTATCAAACTATTTTATACAAACTAAATACATCCTTTACATTATATTAAAACTTCACCTATTTTACAAAGAAAAGAGGAATGTACTTGCTATTACCAACTTACAGAAGGCTTTATTGGACAATCCTTGGAAACAAGTATTGTAAATAAAACAAACCAAAGATAATGATTCTAACATGATAAAAAAACCGCTTGTGAATAAAAGTGATTTTCACAAAACGGTATAAATTGGTTATATATATAATTTAGGTACAGATGCACCTTTCTGGTTTATTTGTTCAGATGATTCATGTTCATCATCGCTTTCATTCACTTGTTGAGTTTCTTTTTTATTTTTTTGAGAAGTTTTTAGCTTTTTTTTACGTTCGCCAGTCTTAGTAGCTAATTGAACACTTTCATCGTCATTACTAGTTGAATCAACTGATGTTTCTTCATCATCTCCTGAACTTTTCATTCCCTTGTACATTCTCCACATAGCAGGTAAGTTTCTAACTAGTGGCCCGTATTGTTGAACCATTGGCCCAATTTGCTGTGCTGTCCTTATTACATTTTGGGTATTATTTAAAAATGAACCAATTTTCCCTGGGTTAGCTATGTTGCCAAGGATTGACCCACCACCACTTGCACCTGCACCTGCACGTTGAAATCCAGCTGCAGCATTAGCTATATTACCAGCTTGTGATGCTCCACTTCGTTGGAATAAGCGAGAAAGCAATCCACCAGCACCTTGAGCGGGGGGTGTTCCTCCTCCAGCAAGTGGCCCTCTTAAGCCAAATGGAGATACTCGACCCATTGACTGCATGGTCGGTTGAAATAACATTCGTCCACCTTGCATTGGAGCTCTACTTATATTCCCGAACTGAAAGGGAGAACGAGGCATTGCACTATTAATTTGTGGAAACCCTCTAGGAGGCATGGTTTCCCTCCTTTCAATAAAGTATTTCTATAATACAATATGCAAGTTTTTGAAAAACGTCTTCTACTGTTACAGCTTTAATCATTTTATAAGTTTTTAACATTTGATTCTTATAAGATTCATCTATAAGGAGTGGAAGTTTTATTTATTGTCGATTATAATAACAAAATGGGCTTTTTATTATTGAACGGTAATGGAAAACGTCCTTTGTAAAGGAGTGAGGAAAAATGAACAAAAATAAATTTTCGATTTTTCAATTTAAAACTTATATAAATAAGGCGATTGATGAGCTCGGATTTTATGAACCGACTGAAATTCAAAAAAAAATGATTCCTAATATCCTGCGGGGAGAAAGTGCTATTGGTCAATCGCAAACAGGGACTGGAAAAACTCATGCATACCTGTTGCCGATTCTACAAATGATTGAACCAGAATTAGAAGAAGTACAGGTTGTAATAACCGCACCTACTCGAGAATTAGCCAATCAAATTTATCATGAAATCCTAAAAATCACTAACTATTTAGAAGATGAAACGATTGTATCTCGTTGCTTTATTGGTGGTACAGATAAACAACGTACAATCGAAAAGTTAAAAAAACAACCACAAATTGTTGTCGGAACGCCTGGTAGAATAAATGATCTCGTACGAGAGCAAGCTTTATCCGTTCATACTGCAAAAATACTTGTAGTAGATGAAGCAGATTTAATGTTGGATATGGGCTTCTTATTTGATGTTGATCAAATAGCTGGACGTATGCCGCAGGATTTGCAAATATTAGTGTTTTCAGCGACAATCCCAGAAAAATTAAAGCCTTTTCTCAAAAAATATATGGAAAATCCGAAATATGAGCATGTTCAACCAAAACATATTTCAGCTGAAAATATTGAACATATTTTAGTTCCTTTAAGAAGCAGAGAAAAAATAAATTTGTTAAATGAAATGCTTATTTCTTATAATCCATATTTAGCTATCGTTTTTACGAATACTAAAACAAAAGCAGATGAAGTTGCAGATGCGTTGATTGAAAATGGTTTAAAAGTGGGCCGCCTTCATGGTGATTTATCGCCAAGGGAAAGAACGAAAGTAATGAAGCAAATTAGGAATCTTGATTATCAATATATTATTGCAACTGATTTAGCAGCTCGCGGGATTGATATTGAAGGTGTTAGTCATGTTATTAATTATGAGCTGCCACAGGATTTAGATTTTTATATTCATCGTGCGGGTAGAACTGCAAGGGCAGGGCATTCAGGAATTACTTCAACCATCTATGAGCCATCAGATGAAGATTCATTAAATAAGCTTGAAAAAATGGGCATTCATTTTAGTCATATGGATATTCAAAAGGGTGAATGGGTATCTATTACAGAAAGAAATAAAAGAAAAAATAGGAAAAAACAAACGGATGAAGTTGAAGAAAAGGCAAGAAACTTGGTCAGGAAGCCAAAAAAGGTAAAACCAGGATATAAAAAGAAAATTAATCAGCAAGTTGAGAAAATAAAAAAGCGGGAAAGAAGAATGCAAAAACGTAAGTAAATAATAGATAGATAATTCAAAGGGAGTGTGTGAAAATGTTGAAAATAGGATCACATGTATCGATGAGTGGGAAAAAAATGCTACTTGGAGCAAGTGAAGAGGCTGTATCTTACGGAGCAAATACATTTATGATTTATACTGGTGCACCACAAAATACGAGAAGAAAAAAAATAGAAGATCTCAATATAGAAACCGGTATTGCACATATGAAGGAAAATGGCATAGAAGAAATTATTGTACATGCACCATATATTATTAATGTTGGTAATGCCGTAAATCCTTCAACCTTTGAATTAGGAGTTAACTTTTTACGATCTGAAATAGAAAGAACCGAGGCAATTGGAGCAAAACAAATTGTCCTGCATCCAGGAGCACATGTAGGTGAGGGGACAGATAAAGGGATTGAACAAATAATCCAAGGCTTGAATGAAGTACTAACAGTTGATCAAAATGTGCAAATTGCTTTAGAAACGATGGCTGGTAAGGGTTCAGAATGCGGAAGATCTTTTGAAGAACTAGCAAAAATTATCGCCGGAGTTCAGCATAACGAAAAATTATCAATCTGTTTTGATACTTGTCATACTCATGATGCAGGTTATGATATTGTAAATGATTTTGATAACGTCCTAGAAGAATTCGATCGTATAATTGGAATAGATCGAATAAAAGTCCTCCACATTAATGATAGTAAAAATGTGAAGGGTGCCAGAAAGGATAGACACGAAAATATAGGTTTTGGTCATATTGGATTTAATGCTTTAAGTTATATCGTACATCACCCACAGTTAACAGATATACCTAAAATATTAGAAACACCATACGTGGGAGAAGATAAAGCGAATAAAAAAGCTCCATACAAATATGAAATTGAAATGTTAAGAAATAAACAATTTAACGAAAAATTATTAGAAGAGATAATGAATGGTTAAAAACATTGAGGGTAATTTTCCCTCAATGTTTTTTATTTGGTGAATTGGACGAATATTCTGTTGATTTCTTTTGCTGTTTCGGGTCCAGCTATTTTAGCTATTTCTTTAATTAATTGTGTTCTTTGTTTGTCATCAAATATGTTTACATGCTTTCCACGTAAGTGGCTTGCAATTTTATCAGCATCATTTTTAGCTAGACGGACTTTAAATTGTTTTGCGTATTTTAATAATTCATCACCAGTGATTATATTTATTTTGTAGTTAATCACATTTTGTAATAATTTCATCTGCATATCACCCCTCCATTGATACTTATGAATAGGACACTTGAAATGTTCCAAATTTTTATATGACTTTTTCAAAAAGTATTTGGAATAGAGGAGGATAAGTTTACATAAAGAAACAACTCATGTATACTTTTATATAGAATAAATCGGAATCATTCTTAAATGAAGTCCATTTTTTGTAAAAGGATGATGGTCTAACTTGAGCATGAGGAATTCCTTTCAATGGTTAATTTTCTTTTTATAGATTTAAATAAATGAATACGATTTTCTTTATAAATAGCGTTAGATAAAGAAGGTGTATAATATGCATGTAACTAGTGCGATTCAAAAGCTAAAAGACAGAGGGTTTAAACATACAGGAAAACGAGAGCAAATGCTAGAGTTATTTGCGAACAATAATAAATATTTAACTGCTAGAGATGTTTTAGAATATATGAAAAATGATTATCCTGGTCTAAGCTTTGATACAATTTATCGCAATTTATCTTTGTTTGTGGAATTAGGCATACTTGAAACAACTGAGCTTTCAGGTGAAAAGAACTTTCGTTTTAGCTGTGCAACAAATGACCATCATCATCATTTTATATGTTTAAATTGTGGAAAAACGAAGGAAATTCAAACATGTCCGATGAACATATTAGATGAAGATTTAGTAGGATATAATGTGTCAGGACATAAATTTGAGATTTACGGAAAATGTCCAGATTGCATCAATGCAATATAAAAAAATCATAAGGTGAAAACCTTATGATTTTTTTTGATAAATTAGTTTTCATTATGTATCCAATGATTGACCCAAGCCTCTGCTTCTTCCCAGTTCTTAACTCTAATTACCCCATCTGGAATTGGAAGACGATTATAAGGAGTATCAAACAAGATAACAGGTATGTTTAGCTCTTCGTGGATCATAACGGCATTATCATGCTTATCTTCCATAAAAAGGTCTACATTATACTTTCTTGCTGCATCAACTTTATGATGGGAACCAATCAATTCAATATGGTGATAAAGAAGGTCATTTTGAGTAAACCAGTTTTCTGTAACTTCCATTAAATTTGAAGATCTAGCACTAATAAAATATAGTTGGAATTGTTCTTTCCATTTAGAAAGAACCTCCTTTGCTCCAGGTGCGAGTGGAGATTCCGTATATATTTTTGGCTCTGATTTAATAAACCAATCATAAAATTCCTTTGGTGGTACATCAATAACGTTTGTTAATTCATATTCAATAATATCATCTAATGTTAATTGCAATTGAAATGCTTCATTAATATATGGAATTAAAGAATTTGGATGGGTTATTGTTCCATCGATATCAATTCCAAATCTCTTTTTCATAATTTGTATAACCCCTTTATGTTAAATCAATTATGTTGAAGCTTTTGGATTTGTTTTTTAGGTAATTATTTATATTTTTATAAAAACTTCAACAAAGAAAAGTGTACCATAAATGAATAGAATGAAACAAAGTAAATACTTGTGTTGGTAGAGATTGTTATTATGAAATGAAAAAAATAGCACACAATATTAATGCTCCTGCTTTTACTATTTGAAAGTGAGGGATATTATGAATGAGGAAACACGTTACGACAAGCTAGAAGAAAGTTATCATGATGATGAAAAAGATAATCGTGATTATCGTGAAGAAACAGCTGCGGAAATAGCTACACCAGTATCATTGGATCGAGATCGTGATGAGGACAGAGATCCTGAACATGCACATGTAAGCGGTAAAGTTATTGGCTGGTCTGCACTAGTGTTGTCAGTTTTATCCTTATTTTTCTTACCAGTATTACTAGGGGCTGCAGGGATTATATTGGGATTTGTCGCTAGAAGAAGAAACGCTGAGACATTAGGTGCATGGAGTATAGGAATAGGTGTAGTATCCATTATTATCGGGATCTTTGTACTACCATTCTTTTAACAAATAAATTCGAAACTTTCCTAAATTGTTTTGGGAAAGGGATTGTAGGAGCTGCAATAAAAAGAAAAGAGTGCGGTATAACCGCACTTTTTCTTATGCTTTTTGTTCATTTTCCTGTTTTTTATAATATTCCTCTGCAATTAAATCGATTTCTTTCTTTAATTCTTCTACCATTGTTTCTTCAGGTACTTTGCGGACAATTTGTCCTTTACGGAATAGCAATCCTTCACCACGGGCACCTGCAATACCGATATCGGCCTCACGCGCCTCACCAGGACCGTTAACAGCACAGCCTAATACCGATACTTTAATAGGTGCTTTAATCGTGGAAATATACTCTTCTACTTCATTTGCAATGCTAATCAAGTCAATTTCAATTCGTCCGCATGTTGGACAAGAAATTAATGTTGCTGCATTAGAAGAAAGTCCGAAAGCTTTCAAAAGCTCTCTTGCTACTTTTACTTCTTCTACTGGATCAGCACTTAAAGAAATCCGAAGTGTATTTCCTATTCCCTTGCTAAGAATTGCGCCTAAGCCTGCTGCACTTTTTACAGTTCCTGAAAAAAGAGTACCAGATTCGGTAATTCCTAAATGTAATGGATAGTCAAAGGAACGTGCTGCTTTTTCGTATGCCTCAATAGCAAGGTTAACATCAGATGCCTTCATTGAAACAATGATATCATGGAAATCAAGCTCTTCTAAAATTTTTATATGGTGTAGAGCACTTTCAACCATTCCATCTGCTGTTGGGTATCCATATTTTTGTAGTATATGTTTTTCCAGACTGCCCGCATTAACCCCAATACGAATAGGGATACCGCGTTCTTTTGCTGCCTTTACAACAGCTTCTACTTTTTCACGACGACCAATATTTCCAGGGTTAATTCGGATTTTATCTGCACCGCCTTCAATGGCTTTTAACGCTAGACGGTAATCAAAATGAATATCGACTACTAAAGGGATATTAATTCTCTTTTTTATTTCTGAAATTGCATTTGCAGCTCTTTCGTCAGGACACGCAACACGGACGATTTGGCAGCCTGCTTCTTCTAATTGTTCGATTTGTCGCACTGTAGCGTCCACATCATGAGTTTTTGTTGTTGTCATACTTTGAATAAATAGTTCATTGCTGCCCCCAATTGTTAAGTTACCAACTTTTACGGGACGTGTTTTTGAACGATGTATTATTTCACCCAAGGGTAATTCGCTCCTTTAATGAAGTACAAATCATTTTTTTATTTTATACTAACAAATGTATTGTATCAATTTTAGCCTTCAATTGACAAGGAATTGAAGCTAGTTCATTATTTTTCGTAAATTGGAAATTTGTAATTTTGACCAATTTGGATTTCTTCGGGTTTTAACCCATTATTAAGCTTGGTAAAGTCTTTAACTATTTTTTCAATTGAAATGGAAGTGGATGAGGGGTTTACATTCTCAACAATCGATAGAACCGTATCACCAGGTTTTACTTTTCGGTTTAAAAAGGGTGTTGTCTTTTTTATTTTAACGGTCTTGTCCATGTTTTCAGATGCATGTGTGATGACTGGAATTGTACCGAAGCTAAGGTCAATATAGACACTATATACGACAATAATTACTGTGACAAAAGCAAGAAATTTTTTCAAGACTAGCGCCTCCTTTTCGATATATGTATGCTAGTCCTGAAAAAATTATGACAAATTTATATAAAAAAATATGTTTTTTCATGGTAGATGTTAATGATCTTTGTATTTCGCATTTATATAAGATTTCAACTGGATTTCGGCTTAGGAATTTCATGTATACTCATATACATAAAAATTAAACAAATAATCCAATTTATTAAAAGACCACCAGGTACTACTGTATTTATTGTATCCATTATTAAAAAGAATACAGTTGGCAATGTAATGACATGTGCAGCTATGCGCCAGCTTTGACGATAATGCAGTCTACGATTTAGTGTTCCTGCAATTAATACACCGATTCCAGCAAAAATTGAAACTTTGATAAATCCAATTGCAGCTGTAAATAAGTACAGTATAATAAAGGCAATCGGAATGATGATCCATAATACACCATGCATAGAAGTTAAAAACTGATCTATATCCTTATTTTTAATTTCCATTCCTTGTAACGCTGAATAAGGAAAGTTTTGAGTATTTCGATCAGCAACAATAACAAATTCATCCTTTAATAATGCGACAGAATTTCCTAGTTTCTCAATGTCTTTTTGAGAATATTTTCCTACGGGATCAAGAACAATATTAAATCCGTTTTTTTCAAGAATCACAGGTTTTTGTATATTAGAAGTAAGCCTGCCGTTTTCAATCTTAAAGGGGGGTAATTCCTCCATAAAAATTTGTTTTCCTTCGTTTAAAGCAGTCATTGACATTTTTGAGAAATGGTAAAGACCTGGTAAAGTAGATAATAACATTAATAAAAATACATATAGTATGGTTTTTCCTATGCCTAGAAATCTATATTTTGTAATATCTTTAGGCGAATAGAGGCTTTTATAAAAGCGCTGAAAAATATTCATATTTTCACTTCCTTTTCTGTACTATGTGTAAATATGTATAACTATTTATCATTTTAAATATATTTATGCAAAATGTCATTTCGAAATATGTAAGTTTAGGCAATAATAATAAAAAAGATGAATGATTAATGAAAAAACTAAAAAGTAGGTGAACGAATGTTTTGGATTTATTGGACGATTATTATTATTTTGATGATTATTGCATTTATTGGTCTTGTCTATCCTATTATACCTAGTGTTCTGTTTTTGATAGGTGCTTTTTTACTATATGGACTCTTTTTTTCCTTTACTCCATTCAATTGGATATTCTGGACTGTACAAATTTTATTTGTCATTCTCCTTTTTGGTGCAGACTATTTAACTAATTTAATTGGGGTAAAAAAATTTGGAGGGTCTAAAGCAGGTGTATGGGGGAGTACAATAGGGTTAATCGTAGGTCCTTTTATTATTCCTATATTTGGGATAGTAATCGGTCCATTTCTGGGCTCTGTTATCGGAGAAGCACTTGTAAATAGAACCTCTATTTCAAAAGCTATAAAAATAGGTATCGGATCGCTTTTAGGATTTGTCGGCAGTGTGATTACAAAAGGAATCATACAAGCAATCATGATTATTTATTTTTTTATTACAGTTCTATAATTTTTTTATAAAAAAATAAGCAATTTATTTGCCTGCAATTAGCAACTTTGGTAATCTTAAATTGCAAATACATGAATCATAGTTGATTCAATTATTTTACATAGGGAGGAATTTATCATGGCATTTGAATTACCACAATTACCTTATGCATATGATGCTCTTGAGCCTCATATTGACAAGGAAACAATGAATATTCACCACACAAAACATCATAACACATATGTAACAAACTTAAATGCAGCATTGGAAGGAAATGATGAACTTCTTAACAAATCAGTTGAAGAAGTAATCTCTAATTTAGATGCTGTTCCAGAAGCAAAACGTACTGCTGTACGTAATAATGGTGGCGGACATGCAAACCATTCATTATTCTGGAAGCTTCTTTCTCCAAATGGTGGCGGAGAACCAACTGGTGAATTAGCTGAAGCTATTAATAAAAAATTTGGTAGCTTTGATAAATTTAAAGAAGAATTTGCAGCAGCAGGAGCAGGGCGTTTTGGTTCTGGCTGGGCTTGGCTTGTTGTAAATAATGGAGAAGTAGAAGTAACAAGCACTCCAAACCAAGACAACCCATTAATGGAAGGCAAAACTCCAATTCTTGGTTTAGATGTTTGGGAACATGCTTATTACTTAAATTATCAAAACCGTCGTCCTGATTATATTAAAGCATTCTGGAATGTTGTAAATTGGGATGAAGTATCTAAATTATACGCAGCTGCAAAGTAATATAAAAAATAAGAAAAAGCACTGGAATAACCAGTGCTTTTTCTTATTTTTTAAGGGATTTACATTTTAATATTGATTGAGTGAAACTATGTATAATGTTACTCCTTTTTCAAAAGCTAATAAGGATGAAAAAGGGGAGTTTTCAATGATATTTAGAAAATGGTTAGGTGACGTAGAGTTAACAAGAGATTTATCATTATTATTGTATATTGGTGGAATATACTCATTAAGTGTGGCATTGTCTAACACCTTTGTGAATATTTACTTATGGAAACAATCAGGTCAGTTCATTGATTTGGCTATTTATAATTTATCTGTAGTTATTTTTCAACCTCTCACCTTTATATTAGCAGGTAGGTGGGCAAAAAAAGTCGATCGAGTGATTGTCCTTCGAATGGGTGTTTCATTTTTAGCACTGTTTTATTTGTCTGTATTATTTTTTGGCGGGAATGCATCACATTATTTAGTCGTATTAGGTGGATTACTCGGTATTGGTTATGGTTTTTATTGGCTTGCTTTTAATGTTTTGACCTTTGAAATAACTGAGCCAGAAACAAGAGACTTTTTTAATGGATTTTTAGGGACCCTCAACTCCGCGGGTGGAATGATTGGTCCAATCTTAGCTGGATATATAATATCTCGTTTCTCATCCAATATCGGCTATACAATTGTTTTTGGTGTATCCCTCACATTGTTCGCACTTGCTGTTTTATTAAGCTTTTTTATTAAACGACGTCCTGCACATGGAAGATATCTTTTGAGACGGATATGGCGTGAGAGAAATACGAATAACAATTGGCGACTCATTACAACAGCTCATTTTTTTCAAGGATTACGTGATGGGACATTCGCTTTTATTATTTCTGTTTTCGTATTTGTTTCAACAGGAAGTGAATTTGCTCTTGGAACGTTTGGATTAATTAATTCAGGAATCTCTTTTTTAGGCTATTCTATTGTTGCACGCTTGATAAAAAATGATTTTCGGAAAAAAGCGATCCTTCTAGGAGGACTCCTTCTTTACGGAGCAATATTTATTATTGCTTTTGACTTTAGCTATACTAGATTATTACTTTATGCGGCAGTAATTGCTATAGCTTATCCAATCATTCTCGTACCGTATTTATCAATGACTTATGATGTTATTGGGCGAGGATGGCAAGCAGCTGAAGCAAGAGTGGAATATATTGTCGTTCGTGAACTATTCCTCAATTCAGGGAGGATTGTATCGATAGTAGCTTTTATTGGAGCGATTACTTTTTTTAATGACACGGAGAGTATTCCATTTTTACTTATGATTCTTGGTTCAGGCTATATCTTTGTTTTTTATTTTCTTAATAAGGTCAATACGCATACAATTTCTTAAAAAGGCAATTTATGGTTGCCTTTTTGTTTTTTTGAAATATTTTATACAATTCAATCACCTTTTCCTTTACAATGTAAGAAAGGAAAATAGAGGAAGAGGTGGAAGTGGTGGAAAAGAAGAATAAGAAAAAGAGAAAACAATTTATCCCCGTAAGAATAAATATTATATTTTTTGTCGTTTTTCTTTTGTTTTCAGCTTTAATTTTTCGGCTCGGTATTGTTCAAATTGTTTATGGAGAAAATTATAAGCAGGAAATTAAGAAGACAAACGATGTTACCATTCAATTACCGGTCCCACGCGGGAAAATTTTAGATAGAAATGGTTATTTAATTGTAGGTAATAAACCGTTAAATGCGATTACATATACAAGACCAACTTCCATTGATCCTAAAAAAATGCTTGAAGTTGCAGAAACTTTAGCTGAAATTATAAAAAAGGATACAAAGGAAGATTTTAAAGCGATTACGGAGAGGGATCGAAAGGATTTCTGGATTTTGACTCATCCTGAAAAAGCAAAAAATAAAGTAACGAAACAGGATGAAGAAGAATTAAAGAAAAAGAAGTTAGATAAAAAGGATTATGATAAAGAACTATATAATCTAACATTGGAAAGAATTACTGAAAAGGAAATGAATTCATTTTCAAAAGAAAAGCTGGAAGTGCTTGCAATATTTCGTGAAATGTTAAGCGGATACCCACTAACTCCCCAGATTATTAAAAATAAAAATGTGGAAAAAGAGGAAATAGCTGTTATTGGAGAAAATTTAGAGTATTTACCTGGTGTGGATATTACTACAGATTGGGAACGCTTTAATGCATATAAGCAGAAAGATGGCTTCTCACCTCTGGCATCAATATTAGGGAAAATTACAACATCAAAAGAGGGGCTGCCATTAGAAATGGCTGAATATTATAAAGCACTTGGCTATAGTAGAAATGATCGCGTTGGGAAAAGTTATTTAGAGTACCAATATGAGGATGTTCTTAGAGGAAAAAAAGAGAGGATTAGCAATATAATGAACAAGTCTGGAGAAGTGGTTGATTCCGTTGTTCTTAGTAAAGGAAAAAGAGGAAATGATTTAGTTCTTTCCGTTGATATGGAGTTACAGCAAAAAGTAGAGGAAATCATTACGAAAACATTATCTCACTTATCTCAACCGTATTTGGATCGAACATTTGTGACAGTTATGAATCCGAGGACAGGTGAGGTATTAGCAATCGCTGGAAAGCTACGCGAGAAAAACGAGAAAACAGGAGAGAAAGAATACAATGATTTCGCATTAGGAAATATGATTACATCCTATTCAATGGGATCTGCTGTTAAAGGTGCCATGGTCTTAACAGGTTACCAAACAGGGGCTATTTCATTAGGTAATAGCGTCATTAGGGATGAGCCTTTGAAATTTAAAGATACACCATCAAAAAAATCATGGAGTACATCAGCATTTGGGCCTATCGATGATTTATATGCATTGAAGCGATCATCCAATGTTTACATGTTCAAATTGGCGATGCGAATCGGAGGACAGGAATATTATATTCCTAATGGACCACTGAGTATTGATAAAGTAAAAGCAGTCGATACATTAAGATATAATTTTGCTCAATTTGGATTAGGTGTAAAAACAGGAATTGACCTTCCAGGTGAGCAAATTGGCTATGGCGGAAATATTCCTGACTTTGCTGGAAATGTACTTGACTTTGGTATTGGGCAATTTGACACATATACACCATTACAATTAGTTCAATACATTTCTACTATTGCAAATGGTGGTTATCGGATTCAGCCGCATTTAGTCAAGGAGATTCGTGAGCCAAGTGACAAGATCAAGGAACTTGGACCTGTTGTGAAGGAGCTTGGACCAAATATACTGAATAAGCTAAATATGAAGGAGGATTGGATTACACGTGTACAAGACGGGTTGAAATTAGTGGTTAATGATCGAAACGGGACAGGATTTAACTATATTAAAAATAAGCAATATAAGATTGCTGGGAAAACAGGAACGGCTGAAGCGCTTTATGATGGCCCTGTTCCACATAAACCCGGCATGATGCTTTGGAATTTAACATTTGCTGGGTATGCTCCATATGATGATCCAGAAATCGCACTCTCAGTTGTTGTGCCATGGTCCACAACAGATCAAATGCATGCGAATTTAGATATTGCAGATCAAGTTTTTAAAGCATATTTTGATTTGAAGAAGAAACGTGAAAAAAATGATGTGACTACGATAAAAAAAGTACTAAATTTAAAAGATAGTATGAAGCAACAAGAAAAAAGTGATGAGGAAAGTGCAGAATAAATTTTATATGAAGAGACTAGTGAAAGCTTAAGGGGAATTCCTTAAGCTTTTCTTAATTATTTTATGAAAACTTAATATTCTTTCCTTATATTTCTGCAATTAATTTCTAGAATTTCTTGTACTTTTCCTTTAAAATGTAGAGTGATGTAAAAATGGGAGGGTGTTCATTGAAGAAAACGAAAAAGAAGAAAAAGGCGTTTGTCTCTTTACGAATGAATATATTATTTTTTGTTGTCTTTATGCTTTTTTCTCTCCTCATTCTTAGACTTGGTATCGTGCAAATTGTATATGGTGACGATTATAAGCGAGAAATTGATAGGAAAGAGAATGTGACGGTAAATACTTCTGTGCCCCGCGGAAAAATATTGGATCGCAATGGAAAGTTAGTTGTAGGGAATAAGCCGTTAAATGCAATAACGTATACAAGACCACAAAATATAAAGACAGAAGAAATTTTAACCATTGCAGAGAAGCTTGCAACACTTATTAAAAAGGATTCTAAAGAGGATCTAAAAGCAATAACGGAAAGAGATAAAAAAGATTTTTGGATATTAAAACATCCAAAGGAAGCAGAAGCGAAAATTACTGCTGCAGATAAGGCGAAACTTAAAAACGATAAAGATTTCAACACAAAAATTTATCACCTAACACTCGATCGCATTACCGATAAAGAAATTAATTCCTTTTCGAAGCAAGAGTTAGAGGTATTGGCTATTTATCGTGAAATGGTTGGAGGATATCCATTATCACCTCAAATCATTAAAAATAAAAATGTAACTCCTGAAGAATTCGCTATTGTTAGTGAAAACTTAGATTCTCTTCCAGGTGTCGATACAACAACAGATTGGGATCGATATAATGTTTATAAAGATAAAGAAGGTAATGAAACATTAGGGTCTGTAATTGGTAAAGTTTCTTCTTCTAAAGAAGGGCTACCAAGAGATTTAGTCGATTACTATTTAGCGAGAGATTATAGCAGAAATGACCGAGTAGGAAAAAGCTATATTGAGTATCAATATGAGGATGTTTTACAAGGTCAAAAGGAAAAAGTAAAGAATGTAACCGATAAAGCAGGAAATGTATTAGACTCTGAAGTCGTCCGCGAAGGAAAACGAGGCGACGATTTAGTCCTTTCCATTGATATTGATTTACAGCGTAAGGTAGAAAAGATAATAAAAGATAAATTAGGAAGTTCACGAATTGGCCAGCCATATATGGATCGAGCCTTTGTTTCTGTAATGAATCCGTATACTGGAGAAGTTCTTTCTATGGCTGGTAAACAGTACGAGCATAATAAAAAATCAGGTAAAACGGATATAAATGATTATGCTCTAGGTAATATGACAACCTCGTATTCAATGGGATCTGTTGTTAAAGGTGCTACGGTTTTAACGGGTTATCAAACTGGTGCTATTTACCCAGGTGCCATGCTAAATGATAGACCACTAAATTTTAAAGGAACAAGGGTAAAAAAATCATGGAATACTGCTGGGTGGGGACCTATAGATGATTTATTCGCATTGAAAAGATCCTCTAACGTATATATGTTTTTAACGGCAATGAAAATAGGGGGTCAGCAAACGTATGTTCCAAATGGTCCTTTAAGTATTGATAAAGTGGCTGCTATTGAAACCTTTAGAAAAAACTTTGCACAATTTGGCTTAGGTGTTAAAACGGGAATTGATTTACCCGGCGAACAAACAGGTTATGGTGCTGGACAAATACCGCCAGAAGCAGGGAAGGTATTGGACTTTGCGATAGGTCAGTATGACACATACACACCATTGCAGCTTGTACAATATATCTCAGCTATTGCTAATGGAGGTTATCGTGTACAGCCACATATCGCTAAAGAAGTTCGTGAACCTAGCAACCAATCAAATGAGATGGGACCTATTATTCAGGAAATTAAACCTAAGGTTCTCAATAAAGTAGATATGAAGGAAGATTGGATAAATCGGGTGCAATTAGGTCTCGAACAAGTAGTAAATGATCCCCTTGGAACTGGATATGGAACAATAAAAAATAAAAAGTATAAGATTGCTGGTAAAACTGGTACTGCCCAAGCTCTTTATGATGGCCCAGTTTCACATAGTCCCGGTCTAATGCTTTGGAACGTTACATTTGCAGGATATGCTCCATATGATCACCCTGAAATCGCTGTTTCTGTTGTAGTACCATGGTCAACAACAGACCAAACACATGTAAATTTAGAAATAGCTGATGAAGTGTTTAAAGCATACTTTGATTTAAAGGAAAAACGTGAAAAAGAAGGATTGAATAATTCAACATCAACCAAAAAGGTTGAGAACATAAAACAAGGGCAATAGTTCAAAAGTCACACAAGAAACTGAACACCCCCCACTTAGTTCTAAGTGGGGGGTGTTTATTGTGAAAATAAAATAGTTTAGGTTATTTCCCTTTTGTAATGATTACTGCTATTTGCTTGAAGTTCATCTTGTTGGTTACATTAAATTTTCCTAATTGAATCTTTTCATGATATTTTCGTTTAATTAAATATTGGACAAATTTTTCATCATCATTAATAATTTTCGCTGCTTTTAAATTTTTACCAATTTCAGATGGTGTCATACCGGATTTAATGGTTAACCGATATTTAATAAGTGAATCTTGTTGGTTGTCCGCATTTTTTGTAGTCGTTTGATTTTTATCTTCTTGTTTAGGTGTGTTTGTATTTTTTTCTGCTAATAGGGAGTTATATTTTTTCTCCAATTGTGCCTTCTCTTGTTGTAATTTTTCTAAATCAGATATCTTTACCTGTTTATAGCCTTCCTTTACGGAACTCTCATTATGTACATTATTAAATGGTTTGAAAATTAGAATCAATATAGCTGAGAGTAAAAGTCCTAATGCGAAGGCACGTGTTGTCTGTTTGCCCATTCATTTCACCCTCTTCCATTACTGATTTAAAAATTCAGCAATGACATTTTTTACTTCTGATTGTGCTAATGCTGATTGTTTAGCAATTTGCTCAACAGATAAACCTTGTTTAAATAATGCAATCACTTGATTTTTTAAAATTTCATTCACAATAGGTTTAGTTGATTTAGATAGTTCTTTTTTCATCATTTGATCATCTACTAATAATTCTTCTTCTAAAACCTTGATTTTTTTATTAATTTGATAGGTTTCTTGATATAGATTCATAGAAAGATCATCCATTTCTTTTTTTAAGTTTGAGGTTTGATCTTTTTGAAAAAAAGAAACAATAAACAACAAGATAGATAAAATGAGTAACAATATAATTAGTGTACTCATACACTCACCCTTTCAATTCTTTGCTCTTTACATTTATAGCATAAACAAGCCGGTCCTGCCATAAATATGTTGAATTATTATTTTGGAAGGTTTTTCTAAAGTGCTTATTTTCATTGATTAAATCCATAAAAAACCTAGAAAATAATACCTGAAATTTCATTAAAATATTTAAAAAGGGAGAGAGGAAAAATCAGACTAGCATTTCGAATGGAAAAATGATATTATAGAAAAGTCGTATGAATAGTTGAAGAATGCAATGAAGTTTGGAGGGAAAGACATGCGTGTAAATATTACTTTAGCTTGCACAGAATGCGGTGAGCGTAACTATATTTCAACAAAAAATAAACGTAATAATCCAGACCGTATTGAGCTTAAGAAATACTGTCCAAGAGAAAAACGTACAACTGTACATCGCGAAACAAAGTAAGCAGCTGGGGATTCCCGCTGCTTTTTTTATAAAATTTTATAAGATAACTTGATTCCATAAACATATTTTATAGAAGAGAATTAGGCTTGAATGGGGGAGTAAAATGGACAAGAAGCAGTTGAGAATTCAATTAAAACAACAATTATCCTCAATCGATCATTGTACATATGAACAATTATCTTATTTGATTTCAAAAAATTTATTTGACCTCAAACAATTTAAGGAAGCTAAGACAATTGGAATTACTGTATCCCGTTTTCCAGAGGTAGATACCTGGCAGCTTATAAGAAAGTGCTGGGATCAAGGAAAGCGTGTGGCCGTTCCTAAGTGTCTTCCTAAAACAAAAGAGATGGTCTTTAAAGAAATCACGTCTTTTACACAATTAGAAACTGTGTATTATGGACTTTACGAACCGATTCAAGAAAAAACGATTGAAATAAAAAAATCAGAATTAGATTTAATTATTGTTCCAGGAATGGCATTTACAGTTGAAGGATACAGATTAGGCTTTGGCGGAGGATATTATGATCGATACCTTCAAAATTATGAAGGAACTAAAATATCTTTAGCTTTTGAGAGGCAAATACAAAATGTCCTTCCAATCGAGAATCACGATATTTCGGTTAATTTTATCGTAACCGAATCTGGACAGATTCATTGCAAATAGGATAAAAATAATTTTTTATGACACACTATAAACGAATCAAATAAGAGTAAAAAGGGTAATTTTATGGTACCTAAAGCCTTTAAATGATTACAGTATAGGAGGATTGCCATAATGAGCAGTTTATTTAAATGGTTAGTATCTGGTTTAGTCGTTTATAGTATCTTTAAATACCGTTATAAAGTATTAAATTTTTTACTTGGCAGCTACTGGATTAGAAAAATGGCTGTCAAAATGGCGATGAGTATACCTGGACTTCAGTCAAAGTTTATGCAAAGTACATTTAAATAGGAATGATACAATTCGTAATGAACAGACTAGTGTAAAGGTATGAGGTAACACTTTACAGTTGGTCTGTTTTTTCGTTATAGTAAGGTAAGCAGAAAGGTACTTGAAAGCGCATAAAATTAGATTTTTCATATGGAAGGCGAGGAGTATGATTGAGTAGTAGAGAAGATTTATTATTTTGGCGAATCGCTCACTATTTTACTGTAACAAAAGGTTATTCCTTAATGCACATGAGTGAGAATCAAAAGGAATTATGGATTGAAGACACGTCAAATAAACATGCACAAATTATTAGGTTATTGCGTCATGATTTGGATTGGGGCAATAGGCTTCAACGAGATATCCAACATGCAGCAGTTCAAGCAGAGAATATCCGCAAACATTTGATGAAACGTCAAATGAATGCATTAAATATTTATGTCAGTGAGCATACACCAGTTGATGAATTTGAGTCTTTTATTAAGCATCCTTTACAAGTGAATAAAAAGACAATCTTACATAGTTACATTATAGACCAAGAAAATGGAGAAAATAGTTTAGCGGATGTTATGAGGAATTTCAATGAAACAGCTCCTTCTCTATTTGATATCAACGAATCTATTGATGAACAACAGATTGGGGTTTTGCAGTCTGAAATTCTTTCCAATGCTGTAACAAAATCCAAACAAGAAAAGCAATTTTTTGAAAATGGTAAACCATTTTTTACATATGTATTCCTTGCCGTTCAGGTTATTATGTTTATCTTATTAGAAATCACAGGAGGGAGTACGAATCAAGAAAATTTAATTCGATTTGGTGCAAAGTTTAATCCATTGATTTTTAGTGGTGAATGGTGGAGGTTCATTACTCCTATTTTTCTTCATATTGGATTTCTCCATATTTTGATGAATTCTCTCGCCTTGTTTTATTTAGGACCAACTGTGGAAAGCATATTTGGTAGGATAAGATTTCTATGGATTTATCTTTTTTCAGGATTCGCAGGCGTTTTAGCGAGTTTTCTATTTAGCAGCCACTTATCTGCTGGGGCGAGTGGAGCTATATTCGGTTGTTTTGGTGCACTTTTATATATTGGTGCGGTAAATCCTAAGCTTTTCTTTCGGACGATGGGGAAAAACGTTATTATTGTGATTATTATTAATCTAGTATTCGGTTTTAGCGTTTCTGGAATTGATAATTTCGGTCATATAGGTGGATTAATTGGAGGATTTCTAGCAACAGCTGTTGTTCATTTCCCAAAAAAACAAAAATGGTTCACCCAAATAGGAGCTTTACTTTTAACTGCTATTGTAACAGTTAGTTTGTTAATTTTTGGTTTTCAAAATGAAAAGCCGGATGTTGTCAATAGTATTGCACAACAAAAACTAAATGAGCAAAAATATAAAGAAGCATATGATATGCTCGATCAATTCATAGCTAAGGGAAAAGGTGACGCAGTTACTTACTTTCAACTTTCATTTGCTGAAATCCAACTGCAGAAATTGACTGAAGCAAAAGAACATCTTCAAAAAGCGATAGAATTAGATCCTAAATTCCATGAGGCTTATTATAATCTTGCTTTATTATATATGTCTGAGGGGAATATAACAGAAGCAAGAAAACATGTTCAAAAGGCAATGGAGCTTTCAAAAGATGATAAATATAAGGAACTACTAAATAAAATGAATCAGGGAACAAATCTATAACATTAGAAAAAGGATTTATGAATTTAAGCTACTTACTAAACTTATTCCTAGCATTTTTTTATATGAGGGTTGTTTGATGATTAGTAGTTGTTACCTGAATTACTTGTTTAAGAAGGATGGGCTCCAAGTCTTTTGTTATAATTAATACCAATAATTCTTTTTTGTTTTCATTGAGTAGTAGTAAGGGGATGGTACTTCCTAACGGATCAACGGAAGTTCCATCTTCTTTTTTTATTCCCAAAATATAATTTTTATATAGACCTTCCCATAGTTTACCTATTATTTCATCGGATTGATTTTTTGAAAAACCAGGCAAGGGTTTATCGTTATATTGAACTAATTCAGTAAGCGGAATAGGTATGTATTGGTTTATATTTATCTTATTTTTTGAAAGCCCATTTTTCCATAGTGATTCAATTTGCTTCATACTATTTTCTTTTAAAGCATATTCCCACTGTTTTTCGTCTTCCGACTCCGCTGTATGAAAACCAATGGGTTTCATTTGGAATTTTGAATGGACAACGAAGAGTGTATCATTAGACATTCTCTGAACACTATTAATTTTGTGTTTTTCTTGTATTTCACCATAGTGGAAGGAGATCGCGCGATAATATCCACTACCTATCTCCTTTACATGTTCACTTTGGTGTAAGGCTGCTCTATTTTGTTTCCATGTTTTGCTTCCAATTTGTTTAACAAGCTTCCCGTGCTTATATAATAATCCAATATCTTGTCTTAAATAAGCTTTACGGTCTAATTTAGAATAAATGGAATAGTCTACTGTGTATTTATTCTTTTGCTCGATATCAGTCAATGTTAAATTTGTTTCTGCATCGAGAAAATGTGCGTTTTCATGGAGAGGAAAATACGTAATGGCATCTTTAGTAGGACTTATACCTATCTTAATAATAAAGATAAAAATCGTAAGTATAGTTAGAATAATGAAGGTATATATCTTTTTCATTTGAAACGATCACCCTTTTTGGTTTGTCCATTTTACCTCCAATATACGTTTAACCGATAATATTTATGTTACTTAGTAATAGTTATTTTTCCATTCTTCATACTTGTCCGTCACTTGAATATAATCTATACTGATTTAAGATTAGTTAGCGAATGCAATGGTTTTGAGGTGTATTTCTGTGAAAACGTTTTATGACGTTCAACAATTATTAAAAAAATATGGAATCATCATTTATATAGGAGATCGCTTAGGAGATATTGAAATGATGGAAATGGAGATTCGAGATCTATATAAATCTCGATTAATAGATAATGATGTATTTAAAAAAGCCATTTTAGTATTAAGACATGAAAGACAAAAGAGTAATCAACTATAAGGGGGAAATAATATATGTTAGAGAAATGGATCGTTGGAGTAGACCTTGGAGGTACAACAACCAAATTAGCTTTTGTACAAGAGAATGGGGAACTCATATATCAGTGGGAGATAGATACAGATAACTCTGATGCTGGTAAAAATATTTTAAAAAATATTTCTGAATCGATTAATCAAAAATTAACCTATTTGAAGAAGGAAAAAGATATTCTTCTTGGAATCGGAATGGGGGCACCTGGTGCTGTTGATATCAATAAAGGAATTATTTATGAGGCGGTAAATCTAGGGTGGGAAAATCGTTTTCCAGTTGTTCAAATTTTAAGTGATTTAACCGGATTGCCAGTTGTGATTGATAATGATGCAAACTGTGCTGCATTAGGTGAAATGTGGAGAGGTGCTGGACAGGGATCTAAAGATTTAGTGTGTGTAACATTAGGTACTGGTGTTGGCGGAGGAATTATTGTAAACAGGAAAATCGTTCATGGAGCTAAAGGAGCTGCAGGTGAAATTGGTCATATTACGGTAATTCCTGAAAATGGTTCACCGTGTAATTGTGGTAAAACTGGTTGTCTAGAAACGGTTGCATCTGCTACAGGGATATCTAGAATAGCAGTGGAAGCTGTACAAAATGAAAATGTGGAGTCACTATTAAAGCAAACGTATGAAAAAAATGGGACGATCACTGCCAAAGATGTATTTGATTGTGTGAGGGAAAATGATTTGCTTGCGAAGGAGATCGTTAATAAGGTTTCATTTTACTTAGGATTAGCCTTAGCCAATATCGGAAATGGCTTAAATCCAGAAAAAATTGTTATTGGTGGCGGAGTTTCCAAAGCAGGAGATACTCTATTAACTCCACTATTAACTTATTTTAAAAAATTTTCATTTACACCAGTCGCACAATCGACAAGTATTGATCTTGCTACTTTAGGGAATAATGCTGGAGTGATTGGGGCAGCTTGGCTCATTTATGATAGAAAATAATATGGATGAAAATGAAACTTTTTTATGAGGAAAACGTCTAAACATACAGGGAGAAAATTTTGTTCAATATAAATTTTCTTCCTGTTAAGTCGCTTTCGTTTTTTGAACATTATGCTGCGACTTTTAGCTCTTCGAGGTATTCCCCAGTGTCTTAGATTTTATTGAGAAGCATCGAAAATTATTTTCCATCATATAGACAAATATAATTGAGCTAAGCAGTCGCCTCCGTGTTTGTAAGTAAATAAGGAGGTACAACATTTATATGTCAAAATTAAACAAAGCATCGATTATCTTGCCTATTGTCGGAGCTTTATTTCTCTGGATTAAGACGTATATTGTGTATAAGACTGGATTCCATATTAAAATTGAAAACTGGATGCAGGAATTTATTTTAATACTGAACCCTGCCAGTTTTTTATTGTTTATTTTTGGACTCTCATTATTTTTTAAGACAGAAAAAGTTCGAAACGGCTATATCCTATTCGTAAGTTTTTTATTATCTTTTATCATCTATGCTAATGTCGTTTTTTATCGATTTTTTACAGACTTCTTAACACTTCCGGTATTATTTCAAACAAGTAATTTTGGGGATTTAGGTGAAAGTGCTTCAGCTGAAATTAATTGGTGGGATTTTTTCTTTTTTATCGATGTTTTTCTTTTATTAATGATCATAAAAATGAAACCTAAAATGGTTAATTTTCAATCAATAAAAAGAGTAAATCGGAGAGCTTACTTCCTTGTAACAGCTGCAATTCTTTTTTTAAACCTTGGATTATCAGAAGCTGAACGCCCTCAGCTGCTTTCACGTACATTTGATCGAGAAATTCTTGTAAAGAATATTGGAACCTATAATTATCATTTATACGATCTTTTTTTACAATCAAAATCGTCTGCACAAAAAGCAATGGCTGATGGTAGTCGTTTGGTTGATGTAGAAAACTATGTTCGTGCGAACTATGTGAAACCAAACGAAAAATTATTTGGAATTGCCAAAGGAAGAAATGTGATAGTGATTTCACTTGAATCAACCCAAAGCTTTGTTATTAATTCTAAAGTTAACGGACAAGTCATTACTCCATATTTAAATCAATTGATCAAAGACAGCTACTATTTTGATCATTTCTACCATCAAACAGGTCAAGGAAAAACTGCGGATGCAGAGTTTTTAATTGAAAATTCTCTATACCCCCTAAATCGAGGAGCTGTTTTTTTTACCCATGCTAGTAATAAATACAATTCTTTAGCAACAAAGTTAAATGAAAATGGGTATTATACAAGTGGTATGCATGCGAATAATAAAAGCTTTTGGAATCGAGATATTATGTATAAATCTTTAGGGTATCAGAAATTTTATTCTTCCAACTCATATACGATTACTGACGAAAATTCTGTAGGGTGGGGAATGAAGGATATTCCATTTTTTCAACAATCAGTTGATTTGATGAAGGAAATGCCAAAACCATTTTATGCAAAAATGATCACTTTAACAAATCATCATCCATTTACCTTAGACGAATCAGATAGATTTATTGAAGAGTATACATCAAATGATAAAACGGTAAACCGCTATTTTACAACAGTTCGTTATGAAGATGAATCGATTAAAGAGTTTATGATCAAATTAAAGCAGGCTGGATTATATGATAAATCTATTATAATCATGTATGGTGACCACTATGGAATATCTGAAAATCATCATTTGGCAATGGGCCAATATCTAGGAAAAGAGATTACCCCTTTCGTCCATGCTGACCTACAAAAGGTCCCATTTATTGTTCACATTCCCGGTGTAACAGATAAAGGTCGTGGAAAAATCATATCAAAAGTCAGTGGGCAGATTGATGTTAGACCAACAATTCTCCACTTATTGGGAATTGAAACAAAAAAAGATATTCAATTCGGAGAAGATTTATTTTCCCCGGACCACCGAAATTTTACAATATTTCGTGATGGTCAATTTGTAACGGATAAATATGTTTGGGCTGCCAATACATGTTATTCAAAAAATACGGAAGAACAGGTTGATAAAGAACTCTGTCGTATCTATAAAGAAAATACCGCTACTGAGCTAAATTTTTCCGATGAAATAATTTATGGTGATTTACTTAGATTTTACGGTGATGAAAAAAATAAGGATTAAATGCTGAGTTAATTGAAAGTTGAATAAAGAAATGGTAGAGGTGGAGTGATGAAAAAGAAAAAACAATTTATATATTTATTTTCCATCACCTTTTCCATGTTGATGCTGGCTTTCTTTATCGGTGGATGTGATAATCGAAAAACGAATCAAAGGCCAATGAAAAAGAAAGAAGTTCATACTGAACAGCTGAACAAATTAAAAATTGATGAAAATCAATTTGACAGAGTAGTTGGCTGGTTAAATAATGAGACGATCATTTACATAAAGCAACATGATAAAGAATATCAAGTATATAAATTTCAATTGGTGAGCGGAGAAAGTAATTTATTGTTTAAAAATAAAAATCCGATTAAAAATGTAATGATTAGTCCAGATCATAAAAAGCTTTTAGTTCAAACAGCATTACATACAAATTTGGCTAAGTTATTTTTACTTGATTCGAACGGAAAAACACTTTTTACTAAAGAAATAAAGTCATTTGATTTAACGTATGAATGGAATGATTTAAACCCACAAAGACTTGCCATTTCTGTTTTTTTTGAGGACTGGACCTTTAAAGTTTATACATTAGATGTAAACACTTTTAAATTTACTAAAGAGTCTTTTTCTGATCCATTTGTCAAGTGGTTTGGGAAAGACACAATTATTTATCAACAAAGGGATAATAATGATATTCAATTAAATGCTCCACTCCAAAAGGCTTCAATTAGTGATCCGTATCAACAGAATGACTTATTGGACAGCGTTTATTATTTTGATACCTTTCGTCAATATTTAATGGCGATAAAGATACCATCTGAAAATAACAACAAAGCAGAATATCAATTTTTCGATTTATCTATGAAAAAAAAGTATTCTTTTCAAGTTCCTCATTTAAGCCAATTTAATGACTGGTTAATACCTTATTACGACTTTTTAATAAAAGATACAAAGTTTATTTCGTTTGTTCCTTATAATAGTGAAGCCATTGATGAATATCAAAAAGACTTTAAACTAATAAGTTATCATCTTATAAATAAAAATAAAAAAACATTATTTGAACATCTAAATAATGAACCGATTTCTTGTAGGCAGAATGGGGATCTTTGCTTGTATGGCTTTCAATTTGAAAAAATGATAGATATGAACCAAAATAAAATCATACCAATTGTTGAATTTAATAAGGAAAAAACAAGAAAGAGCAGCTAAAGAGCTGCTCTTTCTTCATAACAATTATAGCTGTATTAAATAGTAGACGGATATCCTGAATGAATAACTGTCATTACAGTAAACCAACCAAATACTCCAAGAGTAATTAGTGCAAAAATAATACCCATTGGATTTTTATTTTTGAAGGCACTAATTAAACCAAATAATGCAAGCAAAGTAACTAGAGCAAAAATAATAACTGTACCCATTTGTAGCAGACCCCTTCCTTAGAAATAAATAAAAAGATGTCAATTTTTCATATGTAAATTGATAATGGCACTCATAGATATTTTACAATTATAAAAGTAGTTTGTCGAGTTGAAAAAATGAAAGTTCTTTGTCTTGTCTATAGTATAACCATTATATTTTTTCTTGTGCATGAAATTTTCCTATAATAATTTTGAATGTGTTACGATAAAAAGTGGAAAATATGATACAGGAGGTTAAAAAAATGAAGTGGCAACGAATTCCTTTAGGAATTTTACAAACAAATTGTTATTTATTAGTTGGGAATAACCATGAGTGTATTGTTATTGATCCTGGAGATGAGGGGGATAAACTTCTTTCAATTATCAATGAACAAAAGTTAAATCCCATTGCGATATTATTAACTCATGCCCATTTTGATCATATAGGTGCAGTTGATACCATTCGAAGTGCTTTTCAAATTCCTGTTTATGTACATACGAAGGAATCAGAATGGTTAACGAATCCTGCGCTAAATGGATCTAGTATTTTTATGATGGGAAAATCGTTAACACAGGAACCCGCTGATAAGCTTATTAATAATGAAACTTCCCTTAGCATCGGACGATTCAAAATTGATGTTTTTGAAACACCAGGACATTCTCCAGGAAGTATTTCTTTTTATATAAAGGAGCTAGCAGTCATTTTTGCAGGTGATACTTTATTTCTAAATAGTATTGGTCGTACAGATTTACCGGGTGGAAATCATCAACAACTAATAAATAGTATTGAGAGTAAGCTCCTCAGTTTACCAGAAGAGACAATGGTTCTACCAGGGCATGGAGAAGAAACGTTGATAAAACATGAAAAAGTTAGCAATCCATTCCTATAAATATTAATTGAATCTTATACAAAAAAGACTCCTGAAAATTCAAGAGTCTTTTTCTGTGCATTTTTGATTAATGTTCTACACCAGGTACAAGTATGAATGTAGTATAGTATGTAAAGCCGGCGAAGAAAATTGTTAGGTACGCTCCAAAAATATACATATACATACGTTCAGAAAGTTTTAAATAGCTAAGTAGAACAAAAAATACAGTTTGACCAAGGAATAATAGTGCAAGTTTATCTAGATCACCAAGATAAAGCATAACGGTAAAAATACCCGTCCAAAATCCTAAAACTCTGTACATGCGATCCATATGTAACCCTCCTTTGTACCTTAAACTCCATCAATTTATAATTATAAATGAAAAGTATAGAGCATGTAAATATCATCCTAATATAGTTTGTGACATTTAAGTGATAAATAATCATAAATGATAAGAAGATTTGTTTTAATAATTATGTTTGTTTTAGAATTAAGTGCATAAAAAAATAAAAATTTTTTGAAGGAATTTAGATGTTAATGTCGAATCAAGTATTTAAGAAAAGGTGGTGATATAGTTATTATGTCAATTGAAAAAATCGCTGACTTATTACTTGGTCAAGCATTAAAGCTACATGCGTCAGATGTACACATTATTCCTAGGGAGTCAGATTACCATATCCAGCTTCGATTTAATGGAAGGCTGGCTCCTTATAAAGAATTTTCATTAGAAATTGGAGAAAGGCTAATATCTCATTTTAAATTTATTGCCTCATTAGATATTAGTGAAAGAAGAAAACCCCAAAGTGGATCCTTCCATTTATTCATTCAAAAGAAAAAAACTTCATTAAGAATTTCCACATTACCAACTGCACTCTCTAAGGAGAGCCTAGTCATTCGAATTTTACCTCAAAGTCAATCCGTAACCATTGATGAACTTTCCTTATTTCCAACAACTACACAAAAATTAAAAGCATTACTCATGCATTCACATGGAATGATTATTTTTACTGGCCCAACTGGAAGTGGAAAAACGACAACGATGTATTCGCTTGTTGAGCATTGCTCAAATCAATTGAAAAGAAATGTGATTACGCTTGAGGATCCGGTTGAACAGCAAACTTGCTCTTTCTTGCAAGTTCAAGTAAATGAAAAGGCAGGAATCACATACAGTACAGGATTAAAAGCTATTTTACGCCATGACCCAGATATTATTATTGTTGGCGAAATTCGCGATTGTGAAACAGCCAAAATAGCCATTCGTGCGGCATTAACGGGGCATTTAGTATTAAGTACACTTCATACGAGAGACGCTAAAGGTGCGATTTATCGTTTATTAGAGTTTGGAGTTAATTGGCATGATATTGAACAAACCTTAATTGGAGTTACTGCACAAAGACTTGTTCAATTAAGATGTCCTTATTGTGGCGATTTTTGTTCAAACTATTGTTCAAATTATTATAAGAATAGTCGGACGGCTGTGTATGAATTGCTTTCAGGAGGGGCTTTAAGTGATGTAATGAAAAAGGCGAAAGGTGAAATAAGGACAATTCGATACAAAACATTGAATGAAATGATACGAAAGGGGATTGCACTTGGCTATATT
This sequence comes from Heyndrickxia sporothermodurans, assembly GCA_018333075.1. Classification (GTDB taxonomy): domain Bacteria; phylum Bacillota; class Bacilli; order Bacillales; family Bacillaceae_C; genus Heyndrickxia; species Heyndrickxia sporothermodurans_A. The sequence goes on from BORH01000005.1 coordinate 90,590, forward strand.
TCAACAACTGAATACAATCGTTGGATATTTGAGATGGAAGGAGAAACGAATACCTCTAAGAACGCAAGGGATCTTCTTGAGCAGAGTTGGTGAAATGCTGGAGAATGGATTTACGTTAGCAGAGGCTATCGACTTTTTAGAACAGTTTGAAACAAAAACAATTTTAAAATCAAATGAAATGCTAAGTGAACTTCAAAATGGAATTCCGATATATGTAGTGTTAGATAGTAGAGGGTTTGATAAGAAGGCATGCACGCAATTATATTTTGCAGATAAGCACGGAAATTTATCTAGTGTTTTAAAGGAGGCAGGTAGGTATTTATTAAAAAAGGATAATGATCGAAAGACGTTCGTAAAATTATTGCAGTATCCACTTTTGTTGATTTTCCTTCTCATCGTTGTCTTAATTCTTCTTAAGAATTATTTACTCCCACAATTTGAATTATTATATTCTTCAATGAATTACAACCCAACCCTTGTCGTAAGTTTTTTTATATCTTTTATGAAAAATGCCCAGTTTTACATCCTATATTCCCTTGGTTTCTTCATCTTTTTGGTTGCCTCCTCCAATTATGTATTACGTAAATATACACCGATTCGTAAAGCGAAGCTTGTTACAAAGATACCATTTATACGATTTTATTTACGACTTATAACGAGTCAGTTTTTAGCAAGAGAATGGAGCTTTTTATTGCAGGGAGGTTTTTCGATAAATCAAATTCTAGATATGATGAGGACACAAAATTTTCGTCCTTTGATTAGAGACATGGGAGAAATGATTCACAAGGATTTAACAATAGGTGAAACCTTTTCTACTGCTTTGGGAAAATTTTCATTTCTGGACCAACAATTTATTACAATTGTTATGCATGGAGAGAAGTCGGGACGTTTAGAACATGAACTGCTTTTTTATAGTCAGTTTTGTCTCTCGAGGATTGAGGGAAGTATTCAAAAGGTATTTCGTATCCTTCAACCGATCATGTTTATTATTATTGGTGGATTAGTGGTTGCAGTCTATTTATCTATACTTTTACCGATGTTTGAGATGATTGATTCAATTTGATGGGGTGTATATTCATGAAAAATAATAAAGGATTCACATTAATAGAAATGCTCGTTGTTTTGTTAATTATTACCGTCTTAATATTTGTTGCGATACCAAACATTACGAAACATAGCAAATCAATTAATACAAAGGGCTGTGAAGCATTTATTACGATGGTTCAAGGGCAGGTACAGGCTTATGAAATGGAAAAGCATGAAAAACCAAAAGATGTAGCTCAGTTAGAAGCGGAGGGATACTTGGTGAAAGGAAAATCGAAATGTCCTAATGGAAGTGACATAATAATTGATTCTGATGGTAAAGTATTAGAAAAAACAGGAAAGTAATGAAAAATAATAATGGTTTCACATTAGTCGAAATGCTTGTAGTGTTACTTATTTTTTCTTTGCTTCTTTTATTTGGGGGCTACAGTGTGAATGCTCTTAGAGGAACATTGGAAAGAGATGTATTTTTTAATCAGCTCGAAGCTGATCTATATTATGTACAAAACTATGCAATTAATCGACATGAATCGGTTTTTGTTCAATTTTACCCTTTTTATGATCGATATACTGTTACATCGATAAACACAAAGGAAGTCCTGTTAAATCGTCAATTACCATCTACAATTGATATGATGGAAGGTTCATTCACGTCATATATCATAACTCCAGATGGAAATACGAATAAGTTCGGTACGATTAAGTTTAAAAGGAACCAAACAGAGATTAGACTGATTTTTAATATTGGAAGAGGGAGATTTCGCATTGAATAATAGTAAGGGTTTTACTTTAGTTGAAGGACTTGTTGCCCTTAGTTGCCTCTTAATCTTAACCTCATTTTTATTTCCTCTAATGTTCTTAATTTTGCAAAAACAATTTGAGGGAAAGCAGGAGATGACAGCTATTCGTCTTTTATATGAAAAAATAGAAGATCACTTTGTCAACGGTCTATCTACGAATCAATCCTTTGAAATTGACAGAACTGATTATACCATATCTTTCCTCGATGTAAATGAACAATTATGGAAGGTTTGTGTAGCATATGCTGAGAAACAACAATGTATTGAGCAGAAATTTTAATCAAAAGGGCTTTACTATATTAGAATCTATTTTTTCTATACTTATTTTATTGTTGATTATTACTTTTTTTCCTCTTTTTATAAAAGCATATGAACAAACGCAGCATTCGTTATCAACAGAAGAGGATTTCGAATGGAATTTGTTTCTCATCCAATTAAGGAAAGAAATAAGAACTAGTGATGCGTGGAAAATAAATGGGAACCGACTTTTTTTGTATTTTGACAATATAGAAGTACTGTATGAACAATATGGGAATTCGATAAGAAGGAGAGTTGATAGTAAAGGGCATGAAGTTGTTTTGCAAAAAGTTAAGTCAATTCTATTATCTAATGAAAACAATGGATTTTCGTTAAATATTCTTTTTCAAAAGGGTGTGAAAAAAAATGGAAGTTTTATTCTTATTCCACCAAGGGTAATTTCTGATGAATAATCAAAAAGGATTCTTTTTGCCAATGACACTAGGGATTGTATTGGTCACATTTTTTATATTGACAGCTTCAATAGAAATTTATTTATCTGAACAAAAATATTTACAGGAAACAAAAGATTATTATTTTGTAAATAGTATGAACCTAATAGCGGTAAAAAAAATCACCAATACAATAAATGAAGAGAAATATTCAGAAAGTGGATCGATCGTTTTTGAAAACGGTATTGTTCAATATTTAGTAAAACGTAAAGAAGATGATGTTTATACAATATATTTAAATTCATCTAACAATCATAATCCACTCACTAAAAACGAAATTATATATAACAAGAAAACGAAACAAGTTTTAAAATGGTTTGAAAAATAAAACTAGTAAAATATATGCTTAGAAAATGTATATAAAAATGGATATTGGAAATAATGAGGAGGATTAAGGTGGTGAATATTATGTCAACAAATGATTATATCAAATTCATCACACAAACCTTTGTGAAGCATTTCGATACACCAAAAATAGATAGAAAACAAATAAGGATACAAAGGAAAGAGGAGAAAGCTCCTTTTTTGTTGAGATGGTTTGGTTTGCTTCCTTATTCAGTATTGATGATATTTAAACGAAAATAGATAAATGCAAAGTGTCGAATCCCTGATTGTAGGAATAGAAGGGGATTTGACACTTTTTTTATCTTAGATTGGATTTAAATGATTATCGTTTAAATAGAAAAGTCCTCCGTTAATAATTTCAATAATAATTTGAGGTTCGTATTGTTCCTGTAAAGCCTCTTTTTCGATAATATATGCTTCTGGCTTTTCATCAAGATCCTCATAAAACTGGTTTAATAACGTTAAATCTTGAGTCCATCGCTCTTTTGCCTTTTCTGCCCACTCATGATCATCCTTCAATATTTCTTGATGTAAGTAGTTTTCTATTCTCATTACTCCACTTTTTGGCATAATAATTGGAGATAGCGTGAAGCAAAAATCAGGTATTTTTTGAGTCAAATTTCGTTTAACCATTAAATCATGGAAATTTTCAATTAGCCTCCCATTGATCAGATTTAATCCAAAGGAACGAAATACATCACGTTTTCGATCACATTGATAGGAAACCTTTATATTTACTCCCAACCATGGATACAGAGGAGTTTGTTGATTGATATTAGGTTTGATTTCATAAAGTCTTACATAACTTGCGAATTTTTTTGTTGATTGAAAGATTTGATGTAAACGTGGTGCACCGAAATGAATGAATTCTCCATTTATATGATCTGGGCACTGTTCTTGATCGGTAATAATGGTCAATTTCATTGGGTTTGGATGACCGCCGGTTTTTTCTAAGTAGTGCCAATAAAATGGTCGGTTCATTAATTCTTTATCTAGATCAATGGTAAGCTGAACGGTTAGATATCCCGTCCCATTATCAATTATTCCACATTCATTTGCTTCAAAAAAGTCATTAAGATATTGATGTATTTCCTGCTGCTGCATTGTATTCATCTCCTTCTTTTTCTTTCATACTCTCAGCAAATTGAATCATCTCAGTTAAATTTTCCATTTTTATTTTCATTTCACCCTCTGTTCGCGAATGCTGGAAAATATCTAATAAATGATCCTCAATTTTTCCAAACTCAAGCCTAGTTAAAATATCATCAAGTTCCCCAATGACTCTTTCGAATAAATTTATTTTTTCATATAAAAGTTTTAAAATATGATCCTCTACAGTGTTTTTTGTAGCGAGATTGTATATATGGACATCCTCTTCCTGCCCTAGTCGATGAACACGTCCAATTCTTTGCTCTAATCTCATCGGATTCCATGGTAAATCAAAATTAATCATATGATGACAAAATTGCAGGTTAATACCTTCTCCACCAGCTTCAGTAGCAATTAATACTTGGGCGTGTTTTTGAAACAATTCACGCATCCAATCTTTTTTTCCGCGCTTGAACCCACCTCGGAAGGGGACCGAACTAATACCATGCTGTTTTAGAAACCACTGTAGATAAAGCTGTGTTGCACGATATTCTGTAAAAATAATCACTTTATCATTAATTTCCTTAATCAATTCCAACGTTTTATTTGCTTTAGAATTTTGCTTTACTGCCTCAATTTTATTGATTAAAAATTTAATGTTCTCTTCAAACAGAGGTGAAGGGTTTTCTTGCTTTTTTAACATATTTTTTAACGTATAATATACCGATTCTCTACTACTACATGCCTCTCTCTGTAATGTCATAAGAGTAAAACCGATATTTGCTAAATGATTATTTTTAAAAACTTGTATGGAATCATATAAATCTCGTTCTTCCTGACTGAATTCAATTAATATGGTCTTAACATGCCGTTTTGTCCATTCAATCCCCGTATCTGTTCTCCTATTTCTAATCATTACTTTATTTACAAGCTCACGTAGACGTGTATCATTATTAGGAGACTGTGAGTTTTTCTTGAATTTTTCAAGAAACCCTGATTGGCTTCCTAAATGTCCAGGTTTTAAAAGAGAAACTAAATGGAAGATCTCATCAATTCGATTTTGAATTGGTGTTGCTGTGAGAAGAAGACAAAACTTTTTCTTTAAGTTTTGTACAAATTCATAGTTTTTAGTTTTATGATTTTTTAATTTATGTGCTTCATCAATAATTACTAAATCATAATTTTGTTCATATATTATTTCTCGATGAGGACTACGCTTAGCTGTATCGATGGATGAAACAACACAATCAAATTGCTCCCATACATAGTTCTTTTTTTGAGCAACAGCTGGTATATGAAATTTAGTATTTAACTCAAAAGCCCATTGTGAGACTAATGAAGCTGGAACAAGTATAAGTACTTTTTTTACTAAACGACGAATCATATATTCTTTTAATATAAGTCCTGCTTCAATTGTCTTACCGAGACCTACTTCGTCTGCTAAAATGGCCTTTCCGTTCATATTTTCTACCACTTGTCTTGCTACTTCAAGTTGGTGAGGCAGAGGCTTTAAATTGGATAAATGCTTTGGTGCTTGTAGTCCTTCAAATTCAGGAATAATTTGATGCTTTTCCATATCGATAGCCAATTGATACAGCTGCCAATTACCCCAAGGACCATCTTTTAGAAAACGATCAGCAAGTTCTTCGCCCCAATAATGATCAAAATGAATGTTCAGTGTCATCTTTTTACTCCTTAACTTAGTGTTTTAATTTATGAAGGAAAATTTTAAAGCGTTTAGCTTTTTACAACGAAAGTACAAATAACGAACGATATGAGTTGATTGATTGTTTATTGTTCGTGAATTAACGTGTAAAATGTATAGAATACCCTTACAATGGAAAGTGAAACTGTAAAAGGATTAACTTTTCTTTAAAATTGCTAGAAAAACGATTGCAAAAAAGAGTCGAATAGTGATAGGATGTAGTTAGCTTAATTAGTAAAAATTAAGGTTGTGAAATCCTACTATGTTAGTATGTCCATTTTTTAACTAAATATAGGCGAATGATTACAGGGGGAGAGACTGCTTAAATGCAGCGCCGAAGGAGCAAATAATCATTGATTATGAATCTCTCAGGCAAAAAGACTCTTGTTTGACGCAGCTCTGGAGAGTGCTTTCAATAAAAGAAGCCACCCAAGAGGACAACTTATATCATGAGTGTTCTAAAAGAAACCGAGTTATTTTTATCATGCAAAGTTCATACTGATTTAAGGTGATTTCATAAACACCTTTATGAAAAAATTTTGCTAGTATGAATTCATTGTTCTTTTAGGTTATTTTTAGAAATTCTGATTTTAGTAAACTTTCAGGTGCCAGGACAGAGACCTCAAACAATAATTGGTCATCTCTGTCTTTTTTTATGTCTAAATTTTTTGAAAGTATTTCAGTGGACATTAGTAGTCTTTATGGAAAAAGAATTTGATAGGGGGATAATCAATGTCAGAATTAAAGAGAACACCATTGTTTGAAGTTTATAAAGAATATGGTGGAAAAACAATTGATTTTGGTGGATGGGAATTACCAGTACAATTTTCTAGTATCAAAGAGGAGCATGAGGCTGTTCGTACGAAAGCTGGATTATTTGATGTTTCTCATATGGGAGAAATAACAGTTAAGGGAAAAGATAGTACTGATTATTTACAGAAAATGATGACAAATGACATTTCAAAGGTAAAGCCAGGAGGAGCCCAATATACAGCAATGTGCTACCAAAATGGTGGAACTGTGGATGATCTTTTAGTCTATAAACATTCAGAAGATGATTATCTCCTAGTTGTAAATGCAAGCAATATTGATAAAGATTTTAACTGGCTTAAGGAACATGTTTCAGGAGATGTGATTATTGACAACATTTCTAACAACATTGGTCAGCTAGCTATTCAAGGACCAAACGCTGAACTTATTTTACAAAAGCTAGTTGAAGATAAAAGCCTTTCCGATATAAAGTTTTTCAAATTTGATGCAAATGTAAGTATAAAAGGTGTCAATGCTCTTGTATCTCGAACAGGGTATACTGGTGAAGATGGTTTTGAAGTTTATTGTAATGCTGAAGATACACCTTTTTTGTGGAAGGAAATATTAGAAGCTGGTAGGGATGAAGGTATTTTGCCTTGTGGATTAGGAGCGAGGGATACTCTCCGTTTTGAAGCTACTCTTCCTTTATTTGGACAAGAATTGTCTGCTGATATCAGCCCTCTAGAAGCTGGGATTGGATTTGCAGTTAAAACGGCAAAAGAACAAGATTTCTTTGGGAAAAATGTTCTAAAAGAACAAAAAGAAGAAGGGCTAACAAGAAAATTAGTTGGGATTGAAATGATTGACCGTGGAATTCCTCGCCATGGCTATAAATTATACTTAGGTGATGAAGAAATTGGATTTGTAACTACAGGAACTCAGTCACCGACATTAAAGAAAAATATTGGATTAGCATTGGTTAATATTCAATATGGGGAAATAGATCAAGAGGTTGAAATTGAAATCCGTAATAAGCGTTTGAAAGCAAAAGTAGTATCAACACCATTTTATAAACGACCTAAAAAATAGGATGGGAGAGAAAATGATGACAAAGCATCGTTATTTACCGATGACAGAACAAGATCAACAAGAAATGCTAAAAACAATTGGTGTTTCCACTGTCGATGAATTGTTTAGTGATATTCCAGTAAAAGTACGCTTTAATGGTTTATACAATATAAAAAAAGCAAAACCTGAAACGGCTTTATTAAAAGAATTGACCCAAATGGCTGCGAAAAATGCAGACTTAAAACAAAATGCTTCATTTCTAGGTGCTGGTGTTTATGATCACTACATTCCAACAATTGTTGATCATGTAATTAGTCGTTCAGAATTTTATACAGCATATACTCCTTATCAGCCAGAAATTTCACAAGGAGAATTACAAGCCATTTTTGAATTCCAAACCATGATTTGTGAATTAACTGGAATGGATGTTGCTAACTCTTCAATGTATGATGGAGGTACAGCACTTGCAGAAGCTGCCATGTTAAGCTGTGGTCAAACTCGACGTAAAAAAGTATTGATTTCAGAGGCTGTTCATCCGGAATCCCGTGAAGTATTAAAGACTTATGCTAAAGGTCAATATATTGATATCGTTGAAATCCCTCATAAAGATGGAGTCACTGATTTAGCTGCATTAGAGGAAGAAATGAATGAGGAAGTTGCAGCTGTGATTATTCAATATCCAAACTTCTTTGGAAGAGTAGAAGCCTTAAAGGATATTGAACCGATTGCACATAAACATAAAGGATTGTTTGTTGTTTCAAGTAATCCTCTAGCTTTAGGAGCGTTAACACCTCCAGGTAAATTTGGTGCGGATATTGTTATTGGTGACGCTCAAGTCTTTGGTATTGCTCAAGGCTTTGGTGGCCCGCATTGTGGTTATTTTGCAGTTACAAATAAATTGATGAGAAAAGTTCCAGGTCGCTTAGTAGGTGAAACTGTTGATGAAAATGGTAAAAGGGGTTACGTTTTAACACTTCAAGCACGTGAGCAGCATATTCGTCGTGATAAGGCAACATCTAATATCTGTTCTAACCAAGCTTTAAATGCACTGGCTGCATCTGTTGCCATGACTGCACTTGGAAAAAAAGGCGTAAAAGAAATGGCAGTTCAAAACATCCAAAAGGCCTATTATGCAAAGAAAGCATTTGAACAAAATGGCATAGAGGTTGTATTTGAAGGACCAAGTTTTAATGAATTTGTCATTAAATTAAATAAGTCAGTTAAAGAAATAAATCATCAATTATTGAACAAGGGAATAATTGGAGGTTATGACTTAAGCAGAGATTATTCAGAAATGGATAATTGTATGTTAGTAGCTGTAACAGAGTTACGTACAAAAGATGAAATTGATCAATTTATTAAAGAATTGAGGGATAGCCATGAATAAGGTTGATCAACCATTAATATTTGAAATTACGAAACCAGGCAGAATAGGTTATAGTCTTCCAGAAATTGATGTTCCTGAAATTGATATTCATGAATTATTAGCTTCTGAATATGTTCGTGAAGAAGAACCAAACCTTCCAGAGGTTTCTGAATTAGATATTATGCGTCATTATACTGCACTTTCTAAGAAAAATCATGGGGTTGATTCTGGATTCTATCCTCTCGGATCATGTACGATGAAATATAATCCTAAGATTAATGAATCTGTTGCACGTTATTCCGGTTTTGCACATATTCATCCTCTTCAAGAAGAAAGCTCTGTTCAAGGTGCACTTGAATTAATGTATGATCTTCAACAGCACTTAATTGAAATTACTGGGATGGATGAGGTAACATTACAACCTGCTGCTGGAGCACATGGTGAGTGGACTGGACTTATGATGATTCGTGCGTATCATGAGGCTAACGGAGATACTAATCGTACGAAAGTTATCGTACCGGACTCAGCGCATGGAACAAACCCTGCGTCAGCTACTGTTGCTGGTTTAGAGACGATTACTGTAAAATCTAATGAAAATGGTTTAGTAGATTTAGAAGATTTAAAGAGATTAGTAGGTCCTGATACTGCAGCTTTAATGTTAACGAATCCAAATACGTTAGGACTTTTTGAAGAAAATATTCTAGAAATGGCCGAAATTGTCCATGATGCAGGTGGTAAGCTTTATTATGATGGTGCAAATTTAAATGCCGTTCTATCAAAAGCGCGACCTGGAGATATGGGATTTGATGTTGTGCATTTAAACCTTCATAAAACATTTACCGGACCACATGGTGGTGGTGGACCAGGCTCAGGACCAGTTGGAGTGAAAGAAGACTTAATTCCATTCATTCCTAAGCCTGTACTTATTAAGGAAAATGATCAATTTGTTTTCGACTATAATCGCCCTCAATCCATTGGGCGTGTTAAACCTTATTATGGTAACTTCGGTATTAACGTAAGGGCATATACTTATATTCGTACTATGGGTCCCGAAGGATTAAAATCAGTTACGGAAAATGCTGTATTAAATGCGAATTATATGATGAGACGATTAGCAGAATATTATGATTTACCATATGATCGTCATTGTAAGCATGAATTTGTATTAAGTGGGAAACGTCAAAAGAAACTAGGTGTTCGTACATTAGATATTGCGAAACGACTTTTAGACTTTGGATATCATCCACCAACCATCTATTTCCCATTAAATGTTGAGGAATGCATGATGATTGAGCCAACTGAAACTGAGTCAAAAGAAACATTGGATGCCTTCATCGATGCAATGATCCAAATTGCTAAAGAAGCAGAAGAAAGTCCTGAAATTGTTCAGGAAGCTCCACACACAACAGTTGTCAAACGCTTAGACGAAACGCAAGCGGCTCGTAAACCAGTTTTACGCTATAGTAAGTAAGAAGGATAGCCTCTCTGTTTTCAGAGAGGCTATTTATATTGTTCTGTAATATACAAAAAAAGTATGTATAGACCGCGCAAGTACATATTTCTTAATTAGGTGGATATAAAAATATCTATGGGTAATCCCTAGGGACATGCTATTTAACGGATTCGTATTGGTAAAGAAGGATTTTTTTAGATATAGAAACATTAGAAACTTATAAAAAAACCGCAGTGAAATCACTACGGTTAAGATACAATTATTTTGCTTTTATTTTTCCTGTCCATTTTTTAAATCCGCCTTGTAAATGATATAAATCTTTATACCCTTTGCGGTAAAGCATTTGAGCAGCACGACCGCTGCGCATTCCGCTTTGGCAATACAAGTATACAGGTTTGTCAGGACGAATTTCTTTCATTCTCATTTTCATTTGTGACAGTGGAATATTACGTGCACCTAAAATATGTCCGCCATCAAATTCATTTGCTTCACGAACATCAATTAGTTGTGCTTTACGATAACCTGCTTTAAAATCTTCTTCATTTATCGTTTTGACTGCTCTTTTTTGTGAGAAATAATTGTAAAGTGTATAAGCGATAATAGCGACAATTACAATTATTAAGAAATATAAACTGGTCACGAGACTTTCTCCTTTCTACGAAGTAACACTATCTTCTATTATATTCATCAATAGGCTAGGAATCAAAACTTTTTACTATAAAAAAATATTTTTATTTTTAGTAAGAATAAGATGAAATCAGGATACATCAATCTTTCAATTGACTATAAAAAGTGCAAACTTGAAAATCATTAGTTTTATCTTGTAATCAAATCTATTTCTCTCTTTTTCTTATTTTTCCTCAACTTTGTATTTGTTTTTAGATTTGACAAAAGAGAAAACGTTCATATTTAAATCAATATATTGTGTATAATTTCAAAAACAATACACAATATATTGTGTTTTTGTGTTGATTCTTTATGGTTGTATATGGTAATTTATATAAGTATGAATCAACGAGATTATCAATAGAAAGTGAATGATAGAAAGATAGAAGGAGCTGTTGAATATGTCCATTGCACTTACTCATGTATGGAAAATCAATGAGGAGAGATTAAACAATGATATTAAGTTGTTTCCACAAGTCCATCCAATTTCACCAGATATGTCTATTACACATAAAGGTGTTTCCCGCTTAGTTATGATTGACCGTTATGCATTTAAGGATACTGAAAAGATTACTTTAACAAATGGGGATTTTGTCGTTTTAACGATTAAAGATGATCCGAATTTTCCAGCACGTGGTCTAGGATTTATTAAAAGTATTGATTGGGAAAAGAAAATGGCTAAAGTGTTTGTGGATGAAGAATACCGAACTGCTTTAGATGATCCAAATGAAATTGAAACAGGAATGATTATTAGATCCTTAGAGGTAATTGAAAAGCCATTAGAGATTTATTACGAGCAAATTGCAAAGAGGAATGCCACCGGATTAGCTGCTGTAGAAAAAACAGAAGAAAAGCGAAAGGAATGGTTTGAGAAGTTTTATGGGGAGCTCGTAAATGTAAATTTTGTACCAGCGGGTCGAGTTCTTTATGGTGCAGGTTCTGCTACCGACGTAACCTATTTTAATTGCTATGTCATGCCATTTATCCCCGATTCCCGGGAAGGAATATCAGAGCATCGAAAACAGGTAATGGAGATTATGAGTAGAGGTGGTGGAGTTGGGACGAACGGTTCTACACTTCGACCAAGAAACACCTTGGCAAAAGGGGTCAATGGCAAATCATCTGGTTCTGTTTCATGGTTAGATGATATTGCTAAGCTTACACACCTTGTTGAACAAGGTGGCTCCCGTTAGTAAAAAGACCACTTGGCGGGAGAAAAATCTCGTGAATTGCTGGAATCCCCTTAGAGCTTTATTAACTACAACGTGACTGGTAACAGTGAGCGTGACAGTTTGAAAATAATAAAGATTGGGCAATCAGCAGCGAAGCATCTTTGGAAACGAAGATGAACGTTCAACGACTATTGAAATTTCCTAAGTGTAAAAATGGAAAAAGTAAACTATAACAAACGGCAACGTTGTTATAGGGCGCGAGACAAGGAAGAAATGAAACAATTAAAGAAGTTCATTGTGACAATGATAGTCTTTCTTCTTTGATGAGATAGTCTGAACTCATATGAAAGTATGAGAACTAGGCAGAAATGACCTAGTCCACTCGAGAATTGAGTGAGTAACAAATTGCGTGGCGCACAAATGATTATGCTATCTGCTTGGCATCCAGACATTGTAGAATTCATCATATCTAAAATGCAAAATCCTCGTATTTTACGTTTCTTAATTGAAAATACAAATGATGAATCAATAAAAAAACATGCAAAAGACAAGCTAAAATTCATACCTTTAACAGCACAAGAACAGGCAATGTATCAAGGAATTATTAACTATAAATCTATACCTGGATTTGGTGGTTTTAATGAAAGTATTTTTAAGGAAGCGGAAGAAAAATTACAACTTGGAGGTACCTTCACCGTTCATAATCCAGAATTTTTAACGGGTGCCAATATTTCGGTTTGTTTAACAAAGGATTTTATGGATGCAGTCGAAAATAATGTAGAGTACGAATTATGTTTTCCCGATGTAGAAAAGTATGATGCTGGAGAAATGGCAATCTATAATTCTGAATGGCATAAGGTTGGAGATGTTCGAGAATGGGAAAAACAAGGTCATAAGATAACGACCTATCGTACAATAAAAGCTAAGGAATTATGGAATTTAATTAATATCTGTGCAACTTATTCAGCAGAGCCAGGTATTTTCTTTATTGATAATGCCAATGAGATGACAAATGCGTTAAGTTATGGACAAAAGGTTGTAGCGACAAATCCCTGTGGTGAGCAACCTCTAGCACCTTATTCTGTCTGTAATTTAGCAGCAGTAAACTTAGCTCAGATGGTAGACAAACAAAAGAAAACAGTTGATTTTGAGAAGCTTAAACGTACAGTTGAAATTGGTGTACGTCTTCAAGATAATGTGATTAATGCTACACCCTATTTTTTAGAGGAAAATAAAAGGCAAGCTTTAGGAGAACGACGTGTGGGGCTTGGAGTAATGGGATTAGCTGACCTGCTTATCTACTGTGAGAAGGAGTATGGATCAAAAGAAGGGAACTATTTAGTTGAACAAGTGATGGAGATAATTGCCACAACAGCATATCGCTCCTCTATTCATTTGGCTAAGGAAAAAGGAAGCTTCCCATTTTTACAGGGCAAAACAGAGGAGCAAACAAAAAACCTTCGCGAAGCTTTTATTCAATCAGGTTTTATGAAGAACATGCCTGAAGATATCCGACAATCGATTCTTGAATATGGGATTAGGAATTCACATTTATTAACTGTAGCTCCAACAGGCTCAACTGGTACAATGATTGGATGTTCAACAGGGCTTGAGCCATATTTTTCATTTACTTATTACAGAAGTGGCCGTTTAGGTAAATTTATTGAAGTAAAAGCAGAAATTGTTCAAGAGTATTTAAAGGATCATCCTGAAGCAGATGCAGAGCATTTACCTAATTGGTTTGTTACAGCTATGGAATTAGCACCTGAAGCACATGCAGATGTTCAATGTATTATTCAACGTTGGATTGATAGTTCAATTTCTAAAACGGTTAATGCACCTCGTGGATACTCAGTAGAACAAGTTCAAAAAGTCTATGAACGTCTCTATAAAGGTGGGGCAAAAGGAGGAACGGTATATGTTGATGGAAGCCGTGACTCACAAGTACTGTCATTAAAAGCAGAAGAAAATCAGCAAGATACTGAGATAAAAAAGGTAAATTTGAAAGAAAAACAAACTGTAGTATTAGTTGATACAATTCAGGACTTACGCTCTACAAGTGTAACAATAGGTTCAGAGGTTGGAAATACATGCCCAGTTTGTCGAAAAGGCGAAGTGAAAGAAATAGGTGGCTGCAATACGTGTGATAATTGTCATGCTCAATTAAAGTGTGGTCTATAATTTTCTAAAGAGATGGGGAAAGTCCCCATCTCTTTTTCTCATCCAGTTGAATGTTTAGGTTCTATTTTCAACTTCAGCATCTTAAAAATATAACAGAGGATAGACGCCAAAGGAGATGCGAAAATGGAAATAGATGGTGTGTTTTCTGGAGGTGGCATAAAAGGTTTAGCGTTAATTGGGGCATATGAAGAGGTAGAAGCACAAGGGTTTACCTTTAATAGGGTAGCTGGAACAAGTGCGGGATCGATAATAGCAGGATTAATTGCATCAGGGTATACGAGTGAAGAGATGAAGGGGGTACTTGCACATATTCCTTATGATACTTTACTAGATTCTCGTACAACATGGCTGCCTATTCCAAAGCAAATTGCAAAATGGATTTTGTTGTATTGGCGGCTAGGTTTATACAAAGGAAAAGCTTTAGAAGAATGGTTAAGAGGTTTATTGGAATCGAAAGGGGTTTATACTTTTGCTGATCTACCTAAAGATTCACTTAAAGTAGTGGCTTCTGATTTAAGTAATGGTAGATTGCTTGTTCTCCCAGACGATTTAGTTCAGTATGGGATTCCAATTGATAGTTTTCCGGTTGCAAAAGCAATTAGAATGAGCTGCAGTATCCCATATTTTTTTGAGCCAGTTCAGCTTAGAAGCTTGGAAGGGACTAGTGTAATTGCTGATGGCGGTGTATTAAGTAATTTTCCGATGTGGATATTTGTAAAAAATGACATAAAAAAAAGAAGACCTGTGCTTGGAATAACACTAAGCTATAAATTAAAAGAACACCCGAAACATTCAATAAAAAACGGGATTCAATTATTTGAAGCTTTATTTGAAACAATGAAGGAAGCTCATGATGCGAGATATATATCAAGAAGACATGAAAAAGATATTGTTTTTATTCCTGCTGAAAACTACGTTTCAACAGATTTCCAACTTTCTGATGAAAAAAAAGACGCCCTAATTGAATTGGGGCGTATAAGTACAAAAGAATTTTTAAAAACCTGGACATATTAAATGATATTACAAACATTTCATGATGACAAAAAAGCAAGTATTTTTTTATCGAGACTAGTACATAGCTCGATTTTTCTTTTTTCCCTTTTTTCCTTCTATCACAGTCAAATTTGCCTGTGATTTTTTACGTATTGGCTTTTTTAATGCATGATTTTGAGTGCTTGCTGATGCTTGCCGATTTTTTAAACGTTTTTTTGATTTTCTTGCCGCTTTTAAAAAAGCTCTTTTATTTTTACTATTTGGCTGTTTAGCAGTCCAAATTCGATAAATCAGATAAATACTGCAAATGATGATAGCCCCAATTAATAATTGCTTTAGGAAAGCTCCGGGTTGTTGAAATAAAGTTGATCCGAGCCCTATTATAGCTAATAAAATAAATAAACCTATAAGCCCTTTTTTTACAAACATAGAAAGCCACCTCCCTTACGAGCATCATAAGCATTTTGTCCGCAAATTCATCCTTTTATACCAATTTTTCACTTAAACTGATTTATTTAACGTGAAAAACTAATTGTTATGTCTAATTTGCGAGGACATCTGATTTCGTAAAGTGATAAAAGTTAACTTAACGATTCGACACTTGTGGGTCTTTCATGCCATTTACTTGTTCAATTTTTAGCAGTTGATTAAAAGAGGCAATTGCCACTTCTACTTGATCATCTGTAGGTTCTTTTGTAGTAAGCAGTTGCAGCCAAAGGCCAGGATAACCTAAATAACGCAAAACAGGAATATTTCTAAGTTTGTTGGTCAATTGCAAAACTTCAAAAGAGATTCCTAAGACAATTGGTATTAAAGCTAAACGATCTACTAAACGCAGCCATAATGGATCTACTGGGATTAGCATATATACAAAAACTCCTACAATGACAGTGAACAAAATAAAACTGCTTCCACAGCGATAATGGAGTCGCGATTGTGATTGGACATTTTCAACAGTGAGCTCCAAATTATTTTCATACGTATTAATCACCTTATGCTCTGCACCATGATATTGAAAAACACGTTTAATTAAAGGTGTTAAAGAAACAAAATAAATATAAGCTAATAACAGGATAAGCTTAATCAATCCTTCAATAAGCACTTGAGAAACATCACTGGAAAAAATAGGCTTTGTAAATGATGCTAGAATAGCTGGTACCAGTGTGAAAATAAATTTTCCAAATAAGAAGGAAAGGATGCCTAGAGTGGCAACTCCTAATATCATCGTTGTTTTAGAGACCTTTTCTTCAGCAATTTTATCATCATTTGCAGGATCAACATCATATCTTTCGCTTGAAAAATTTAAATGTTGGGATCCGTTCGCACTCGCCTCAAGAATTGCGATAATTCCTCGAAGGAAAGGAATTTTCTTTAATTTTTGCAATGTAGGATTCGATTTACGTGGTAAATAAAAATAATCAATTGTATTATCTTTTCTGCGAATAGCAGTAACTGTTTGATTTTTTCCACCGAACATAACTCCCTCAATTACTGCTTGCCCACCATATGCGGGCCTTTTTTGTCTTTCCAAATATTTCACCAACCATTTCTTCGAAGTAATTATTATCTTTATATTACTAAAAAAACAAAAATACGACTAGCTAATTTACTTGTGGTTATTCTAAAGATAAAGCTGTTTTTGTGTAGTTTCATAAAATGTACAAATCAATTTTTACTAATTTTTGGTGTTATTTATGTACTTAGCGAATGGAGGAAATTAGGGAGAGGCATCATTTGTCAACAAAAATAATTAACCATAATGTGTAAGTGATAATATCAAGTTGGAGGTGCCCTTATGACAAATCATAAAGAAGGTATTGAAAATCCTAGGTCCACTTTTCTATTAATGGCAATAATTACTGGCTTTGTTGGAGGAATACTTTGGAGTTTAATTGCTTATTTATTCTATTATTTCAACTTTTTGTCAATTGAACCGAATATTTTACTTGAGCCTTTTACTGTTGGCACATGGAGAGAAAGCTGGATAGGGATTCTTCTTTGTATCATTTTATATGGAATTATCTCTATCGGAGTTGCTTTAGTTTATTATATTTTATTTAAAAAAATACCCACGATGTGGATGGGGATTGGTTTTGGTTTGATTTTATATTTAATTGTTTTTATTATTTTAAACCCGATCTTTCCAAACATGAACCCATTCTTTCAAATTGATGCAAATACTCATATCGGAACCGCTTGCGTATATGCTTTGTATGGACTTTTTATCGGCTATTCCATTTCTTATGAATACAATGAAATGAAATATTTTAAAGAAAGAGTGTTGAAACATTGATTTAACTGGATGATTTAAAAATATTTATGATAAAATGTTCTTTGTAAATGGCTTTACCTAAAGATTTTTGCTTTTCGGAAATGTTCTTCCCCTTTCTCTCATCGTGTATGGAAGTAGAGCAATTTAAATTGGGGTAAACAAATGTAAGCAATGAGCAAAAGGATGTTTAGTAATTAGTCGTACAGAATATTCGAAAAAATAAGTATAATAATCTTAAAGGTGTAATGAATATGAACATTTTATTATTAAACGGACCTAATTTAAATTTATTAGGTAAAAGAGAACCAAATGTATATGGAAATCAAACGTTAGATGATCTGTACAACAGATTCAACCAATTAGAAGAAGAGTATCATGTAAAGATTGTTCCTTTTCAATCTAACCATGAAGGTGCTCTAATCGACAAATTGCATGAAGCAGGTGAAAAGGGTTTTTCTGGAGTAATATTTAATCCAGGCGCATTCACTCACTATAGCTATGCAATTCGTGATGCGATTGCAGGAATTGATGTACCTGTTATCGAAGTTCATATATCTAATGTCCATAAGAGAGAATCATTTAGAAGAGAATCTGTTATTTCACCTGTAACCATTGGACAAATAGTTGGATTTGGGCTTTATGGCTATGAATTAGCATTAAAGGCTATGGTGGAATACATAAAAAGGGAGAGGTAAAGCATGCAAAAATTAGAGAAATTACGTAATCAGTTTTCTAAAAATGGAATTGATGGAATCTTAATTACAAGTCCATATAATCGCCGTTATATGACTAATTTCACTGGAACAGCTGGGGTAGTATTAATTTCAGAGAATAGTGCTCAATTTATTACTGACTTTCGCTATGTTGAGCAAGCTTCAAAACAAGCTGTGGGATTTGAAATCATTCAGCATCAAGGTTTGATTCATGAAGAAGTTGCAAATCAAATTGATAAGCTTGGAATAAGAAGACTTGGATTTGAACAGGATTATGTAACTTATTCAACTCTTCAATTATATGAACAAACAATTAAAGCAGAATTAGTCCCTATTTCAGGCTTAATTGAAAATTTACGCTTGATTAAGACGGAATCAGAGATTAAGATATTAAAGGAAGCAGCAGACATTGCTGATGCTGCATTTAAACATATTTTAGATTATATTAAGCCTGGTGCTACAGAATTGGAAGTATCCAATGAACTTGAGTTTTTCATGAGAAAAGCTGGAGCTACTTCGTCATCTTTTAATACAATTGTTGCTTCAGGAACAAGATCCGCTCTACCACATGGTGTCGCATCAGAAAAAGTAATTGAAAAGGGTGATTTTGTCACTCTTGATTATGGTGCACTTCATAAAGGATATGTTTCCGACATAACTCGTACAGTTGCAGTAGGAGAACCTAGTGAAAAATTGAAAGAAATTTATAATATTGTTTTGGAATCGCAATTGCTTTCGCTTGAAAAGCTTAAACCAGGAATGACTGGGATTGAAGCAGATGCGATTGCTCGAGACTACATTACTGAAAAAGGTTATGGAGAATACTTTGGACATTCACTTGGTCATGGAATTGGATTAGAAGTTCATGAAGGACCTGGACTATCTGTAAGATCGGATATTGTACTACGGACAGGTATGGTCGTAACAATTGAACCAGGAATTTACTTGCCTGGAATTGGTGGAGTTCGTATTGAAGATGATACTTTAATTACGGAAGATTCAAATGAAAAATTAACTCATTCAACGAAGGACTTAATAATTCTATAGGCATGTGCTATTAAGCATGTGTTAGGTACTGTTTCGGGATTTGCAAAAAAGAGGCGCAAACGACTGAAAAAGTAAACTGGATTTGCAGGTAAAAGCAGAGCTTTTTATACAAGCTTCTGCTTTAATGATTAGGAGGAAAAACAACATGATATCTGTTAACGATTTTCGAACTGGATTAACTATTGAAGTGGATGGTAGCATATGGAGAGTTATGGACTTCCAACATGTTAAACCTGGTAAAGGTGCGGCATTTGTTCGTTCTAAATTACGTAATTTAAGAACAGGAGCAATTCAAGAAAAAACTTTCCGTGCTGGTGAAAAAGTAGCAAAAGCTCAAATTGACAATCGTAGAATGCAATATCTATATGCTAGTGGTGATCAGCATGTATTTATGGATAACGAATCATATGAACAAATTGAATTAAGTTCTGCAGCAATTGATTATGAGTTGAAATTCTTAAAAGAAAATATGGAAGTGCAAATTATGATGTATCAAGGAGAAACTCTTGGTATTGAGCTTCCAAATACAGTTGAACTAACAGTAACTGAAACTGAACCAGGAATAAAAGGAGATACAGCTTCAGGTGGAACAAAACCAGCAATTTTAGAAACTGGTCTTTCTGTTCAAGTGCCTTTCTTTGTTAACGAAGGTGACAAGCTAATTATCAATACGACTGATGCTTCATATGTATCTCGTGCATAATTTAACAATCTACTAAAGCTATTCAAAAAGGTCTTTGTATTATTGACCTTTTGAATAGCTTTTTTTTATTCTTTTGTCATACTCCACTATGAAGCGAATACATTTTAATAACGGGAGGCATGTACATGCGTTTAAGCATATTTAAGTGCAGCAAAATAAGGAGGACCTAATTGTATATGGAAAATATCTATGCATTCTTACCTAAACCAATTATAGAAAAAATTAGTGAGTTGCCGGCTCCCATTTTGAATAATATGGAAGAAATAAGGATTCGAATTAATCGACCCATTGAAATTTCAACAAGAGGTGAACCATACTTTCTTCCCTATCTTGTTTCAGAACAAGATGCAGAACTAATAATAAATAAACTTGCAAATTTTTCATTTTATACATTAGAAGAAGAGTTGCAAAAAGGGTATATTACGATTCCTGGAGGTCATCGGGTTGGACTAGCAGGAAAAGTTATTCTTGAGAATGGATCTGTAAAAGCGATAAGGAATTTAGCCTCATTTAATTTTAGAATTGCAAGAGAAAAGATTGGAGTGGCAGAGCCATTTCTTCCAATTCTTTATGATAGTCGCTGGAAGCATACGATGATTATAGGAGCACCACAAACAGGAAAAACCACTTTGTTGAGGGATATCGCTAGAATTATCTCTACTGGGGATAAAGATAGAAAAATTCCACCTATGAAAGTGGGGATTGTTGATGAACGCTCTGAAATAGCAGGATGTGTAAAAGGAGTTCCTCAATTAAAATTTGGACCAAGAATAGACATTTTAGATGCTTGTCCAAAAGCTGAAGGGATGATGATGCTCATTCGATCGATGAGTCCTGATGTACTAATTGTTGATGAGATTGGTAGAGAAGAAGATAGTATAGCGATAATGGAAGCTGTTAATGCAGGAATTACATTATTAATGACTACGCATGGAAATTCATTTGAAGAGATAAAGAAACGACCTATATTAAAAGATATTCTGGAGAGCGGAGTTTTTGATCGTTTTATAGAGTTAACAAGAACAAATGGACCAGGAACAATTAAACGAATAAGGGATTCAATTGGGAGAGAAGAAATTTATAAAGCTGGTGGAATACGTGGTTAGAATAATTGGAGCAGTATTTATTATATTTTCAACTACATGGGCAGGTTTTGAGTTTTCAAGGCATCTAAGTGAAAGGCCTAGACAATTAAGAGTGCTAAGAACAGCATTACAATCTTTAGAGGCAGAAATCATGTATGGTCATACCCCATTACATGAAGCAGCAAGAAAACTCTCACTGCAATTGCCAAAACCAGTGTCCCTTTTCTTCGAAAAATTTTCTGCAAAACTAACGACGATGGATACAACCGTAAAAATTGCTTGGGAAGAGAGTTTACAAGAAATCTGGAAAATGACAGCCTTAAAAAAAAATGAATATGAAATACTTATTCAATTTGGAGAAACCTTAGGGAAACATGATCGTGTAACAGAGCAAAAACAAATCATTTTAACATTAACACATTTAGAAAGAGAAGAAGCTGAAGCTCGAGATAAACAACAACGCTATGAAAAAATGATGAAGAGCTTCGGTTTTCTTTCAGGTCTATTAATTGTTATTTTGCTTTTGTAAGACTGCTGCCAAAGCGCAATATTAATATTCTAAAATAGCTGTTGGGCCTTTGAGGAGGAATATGCATTGGGAATTGATGTGGATGTGATATTTAAAATAGCAGGCGTTGGAATTGTTGTCGCATTCCTTCATACTATTTTAGATCAAGTAGGCAAAAAAGAATATGCTCAATGGGTTACATTATTTGGGTTTTTATATATTCTATTTTTAGTTGCTTCGATAGTAGACGATCTATTTCAAAAAATTAAATCTGTATTTTTATTTAAAGGATAGAGGAGGGATGAAGGATTGAAATTTTAAAAATTGTAGGGATTGCTTTAATCACTACTTTCCTCGCTCTAATAATAAAAGAACAAAAGCCCAATTTTGCTTTTTTATTAGTACTTTTCGTAGGATGTGCTATTTTTCTTTATTTGGTAGATCAAGTATATTCGATTATTCAAATGGTAGAAAGAATGGCGAAAAATACGAATGTTAATACAATTTATATTTCAACCATATTAAAAATAATTGGAATAGCTTATATTGCAGAATTTGCCTCGCATATTTCTAAAGATGCTGGCCAAGGAGCATTAGCTGCCAAGGTTGAGTTAGCAGGGAAAATACTAATTTTAGCTATGGCTATACCAATATTAACTGTATTAATTGAAACAGTCATTAATTTGGTTCCTAATTGATTGAACTAAGCGATGAGGTGAATAAATTGCGGCACTGGTTCCAGATTATCTCAATATTAATCATTTTCTTTATTGGACAAGATACCGTTCATGCTGCCTCAGAGAGTGAAAAAAAAACATCTGTACAAGATGAATTGGTAGAAAAGCAAATGAATGATTTAGGAATAAATGAGTTAAAGCAATTTTGGGAAACAATCTTACATGATTATGGAGGGTATTTACCTGATAGTCAAAAAGGAAACTTTATTGATTTTATAAAAGGAGATAAGGAATTTTCATTAAATCAGTGGTTTCATGGAATTTTAAAATTCACGTTTCACGAGTTTATAACAAACGGAAAACTTCTCGGATCATTAATAATATTAACCATCTTTAGCATGTTTCTTCAATCACTTCATAATGCATTTGAACAAGGCACGATCAGTAAAGTAGCATATGCCATCGTTTTTATTGTCTTAATAATTTTAGCATTAAATAGTTTTCATGTAGCCATCGATTATGCGAAAAATTCAATATCAACGATGATAAATTTTATTGTTGCGATTGTTCCACTATTGTTGGCATTAATTTCTACTTCAGGTGGTATTACTTCAGCAGCCTTTTTTCATCCAGTTATTCTTTTCCTCATGAATACGAGCGGAATTCTCGTGCAATATATTATCTTACCATTACTATTACTCTCAACTGTGTTAAGTATAGTTAGTACTTTAAGTAACCAATATAAAGCAACACAATTAGCACAGTTGCTTAGAAATGGAAGTATTGGCATTCTAGGAATATTTATGACTATTTTTTTAGGAGTCATTTCAGTACAGGGTACAGCTACAGCGGTAACTGATGGAATTACCATTCGAACAGCTAAATTTGTTACGGGAAATTTCATCCCAGTTGTTGGGAGAATGTTTACAGATGCTGCTGATACGGTTATAAGTGCATCAGTTCTCTTAAAAAATACTTTAGGAATAGCTGGAGTCGCCATTGTTTTAATCATAGCAGCTTTTCCTGCAATCAAAATATTAGTTCTTGCCTTTATGTTTAAGTTCACAGCTGCAATCATTCAGCCGATTGGAAATGGACCAGTTATCAATTGTTTAGATACTATTAGTAAAAATATGGTGTATGTTTTTGCAGCATTGGCAATTGTTGCTTTTATGTTTTTTTTAAGTATTACAATTATTATTACAGCGGGGAATATTACGATGATGATGCGGTAAATAGAAAAAAGTTTAATTAGGGGTGGAACCCATTGGCTTTTATCAGGGAATGGATTATGAATATTGTTGTATTTATTTTATTGGCAATGATTGTGGACATGCTTCTACCAAATTCAAGTTTGAAAAAATATACAAAAATGGTGACGGGGCTATTATTAATTGCCATCATATTAACCCCGCTGTTAAAAGTTGCGTCTAAAGATTTTGATCAACTGGCTTCCTCAATCTCAAATACCGACATTGTTAATAAAAATAAAATAGATAATTTAATAGAATCGAAAAAAAAAGAAATACAAGCCGTACAACATGAATATACATTAGAACAAGTAGGTGCAGATATGAAAAAAGAAGTAAAAGAGGAGTTGATTAAACGTTTTGGAAAAGATATTCAAAAAATTAAAGTAGAATCTTCAAATCAAACTTCAGCAAGTAAAAATCCAGTTGATAAAGTTATTGTTTATCTAGAGGAAGCTGACAATGATAAGTCCATTTCGGTTATTAAACCGATAGACATTATGATTCATTCAGATAACTCAGACGAGAAGCAGGCAACTAAAGAAAGTGAAGATATATTAGCAATGCTATCAAAATCTTGGGATGTATCGGAAAAACAAATAGAGCTTCATATCGGAAGGGGGGACAGTAATCTGAATGAGTAATAATAAAGGACCAATAGATTGGTTGAAGGATAAGCTTTTTCAGACAAAACAAAATGATTCAAGCAAAAACAATAAGAAATTCCAATATTTTTTGATTTTACTAGTTTGTGGCGTTGCTTTTATGCTGATAAGTGATATTTGGAAAACTAGCAGTGATAAGGAGACAAGTTCAGTGTATAGTGCGACAAATAATCCAGAGGATGTTGAGACATTCGGTTCTAATAATAAAAATCAGAATAAAACGATGAAAGATTATGAGATGCAATATGAAACTGAGTTAAAAGACACGTTGGAACAAATATCAGGGGTAGGAAAAGTAAGAGTTATTGTAAATCTAGAGGCAACAGAAAGTAAGGTGTTTGAAAAAAATTCAGTGATTCAAAATCAAACAACAACGGAAACAGATCCAAATGGTGGTGAACGTCAAATTGAGGAGCTTTCAAAAGATGAAAAACTTGTTGTTATAAGGGATGGGGAAAAAGAGGTACCACTAGTTGCTGAAACAAAAAAACCAACCATTCGGGGGGTGCTAGTAGTTGCAGAAGGAGCAAAAAATATTTCAATTAAAAGCATGATTATTGAAGCAGTTGCAAGAGTGTTAGATGTCCCAACCCATCGGGTTTCTGTTCAACCTAAAAAAAGCTAAGGAGGATTTACAAAATGTTATTAAAAAAACAAACGGTTTGGTTATTAACAATGTTAAGTCTTGTTGTTGTATTATCTGTTTATTATGTCACTTCAGATCCAAAACAATCCGATATGGCAGCTATTGAAAAGACAGATGGTGAGAAAACAACAGGAAAGCAAGCAACTCAAAACGATAGTAAACCGAAAGTAAGCACTTCGGAGGCTTCTGAAGAAGAGTTTGAAACCATTCGCTTACAATTACAAGATGCAAGAAGCAAGGAAAAGGAAGATTTAACAGCAAGACTTGCCTCAACAGATTTATCAGCAGATGAAAAAAATAAATTAATGGATGAAATGCAACAACTAACAAAAACAGCTCGCGATGAAGCTGTTATCGAAAATTTAATTAAATCAAAAGGCTATGAAGATGTACTAGTTCAAGCAGATGGAGATAAAATGAAAATTATTGTAAAAGCAAAAGAACATGATACAAAAGCGGCAAATCAAATTTTACGACTTGTAAATGAGCAAGTAGGAAGTTTGCAAAATGTGGCTATAGATTTTCAACAATAAATCTGGAAGGTCTCAAATTTGAGGCCTTTTTATTGTTGTGTAGGATCATGTTGTAAAGCAGTAATTAAAACCGATTACTCTTTTCTAATTAAAGGCATATAAGGATTAGAATATGAGTTCGGATGATTCAGTTATTGAATTTTTACTAACTCTTATCGTATGATATTAATAGCTAGTCATAATATATAGAGCAATTTATAATTTATGTAATCGAGTATATTTGACAGCGGCTAGACTTCAGCAGATAATATTTAATAGTTCATACTTATTTCTAAAATCGCTGAAGAAATTATTAAAAGAGGTGTCTATTATTATGAAAATACAAGAAATTCGTGAGTTAATTAAACTTGTTGACCAATCAAGCATTGATGAATTTGAAATGGAAAACGATGGTTCAATTATTAAAATGAAAAAGAATTCAGGTGTACAAGTTGTTGAAACACACGTAGTTGAAAGTGCTCCTAAGCAACAAGTAGCTCCAGCACCAGTTGTTCAACCTGCAGTATCAGAAGTAAAAAATGACACTCCAGAAAAAGTAGAACAGTCAGTAGTATGTGATGAAAATTTACATAAAATTGTTTCGCCTATGGTAGGTACTTTCTATCAATCACCATCTCCTGAAAGCGGTGCATATGTACAAGTTGGTTCAAATGTACAAAATGATACGGTTGTATGTATTGTAGAAGCGATGAAATTATTTAATGAAATTGAAGCAGAAGTCCAAGGTGAAATAGTTGAAATCCTAGTAAAAGATGGCCAGCTTGTTGAGTATGGACAACCGTTATTCTTGGTAAAGTCTAAGTAAGGAGCGAACATCATGATAAAAAAAGTACTAATCGCTAACCGCGGTGAAATTGCTGTAAGGATTATTCGTGCTTGCCGCGATTTAGGAATAGAAGCTGTAGCAATATATTCAGAAGCTGATAAGGATGCACTGCATGTCCAACTTGCTGATGAAGCCTATTGTATAGGTCCTAAAGCATCTAAAGATAGCTATTTAAATGTGACAAATATTATTAGCATCGCGAAATTAACTGGGTGTGATGCAATTCATCCAGGATATGGATTTTTAGCTGAAAATGCTGATTTTGCTGAGCTTTGTAGAGAATGCAATATTATTTTTATTGGTCCAAGTCCAGAGGCTATCACTAAAATGGGGACAAAAGATATTGCTAGGGAAACAATGAAAGAGGCAGGCGTTCCGATTGTTCCTGGATCACAAGGAATTATTAATGAGATAGAAGAAGCTATAGAGCTTGCTAATACTATGGGATATCCAGTTATTATTAAAGCGACTGCCGGTGGCGGTGGTAAGGGGATTCGTGTTGCAAAATCCGAAGAAGAGTTAATAAAAGGCATTAATATTACTCAACAGGAAGCAGCAACAGCATTTGGGAATCCAGGAGTATATATTGAAAAATATATAGAAGATTTCAGACATGTTGAAATACAAGTCATGGCTGATCAACATGGAAATGTCATTCATTTAGGTGAAAGAGATTGTACGATTCAAAGACGTCTACAAAAGCTATTAGAAGAATCACCTTCTCCAGCACTGACTCCTGAAATTCGTGAAAAAATGGGTGAAGCAGCTGTTAAAGCTGCGAAAGCAGTAGATTACACAGGTGCAGGTACAATTGAATTTATTTATGATTATAACAAACAGATCTTTTACTTTATGGAAATGAATACAAGAATTCAAGTTGAGCATCCAGTTACTGAACTTGTTACAGGAGTTGACTTAGTTAAGGAACAAATTCTAGTAGCTTCAGGAAATCCTCTATCAATCAAACAAGAGGACGTAACGTTTACCGGTTGGGCTATTGAATGCCGTATAAATGCGGAGAATCCAGCTAAAAACTTTATGCCGTCAGCTGGAAAAATTGAAATGTATTTACCGCCTGGTGGTTTAGGAATTCGCATCGATTCTGCCGCATATCCTGGTTATACTATACCTCCTTATTATGATTCTATGATTGCTAAAGTAATCTCATATGGTTCAACAAGGGATGAAGCAATTGCTAGAATGAAACGTGCCTTAAGTGAGTTTGCTGTTGAAGGTATTCATACCACTATTCCTTTTCACTTAAGATTGTTAGAGCATGAAACTTTTGTAAAAGGTGAATTTAATACTAAGTTTTTAGAAAAATACGATATAATGAAGTGAATACAAGTACGGAGGTGCTTTCATTATGGTTGAAACAAACTCAATGTTAGAAATGGATCAAGGTAATGATGGGTTAGGAAAAGTTGAAATTGCTCCTGAGGTTATAGAAGTAATTGCTGGAATAGCTGCTTCAGAAGTAGAGGGCGTTGCACAAATGCGTGGGAATTTTGCAACGGGTGTCGCTGAAAAACTAGGAAGAAAAAACCATGGAAAAGGTGTAAAGGTTGACCTAACTGATGAAGGCATCATTGTAGATGTTTATTGTACAATGCACTTTGGTATTTCAATTCCTACAGTTGCTAACAAAATTCAAGAGAATATCAGGCAAGCACTATTGAATATGACAGCATTAGAAGCTCAGGAAGTAAACATTCATATTGTGGGTATTCAGTTTGAAACGACAAAGCAAGAACCAAGTTACGAAACTGAAATATTATAAAGAAAAGAAGCTGAGGGGATGCCTTCAGCTTTTCTTTTTTATGGTTATTTAATTATTAAATAGGTTAATGCTAATAAAGTGAAAAACAACTTAATTATTTGTGCTTTCATGATCCATTTTGTGCTATTATTCTGTAGTAAAGGTGTTTTCCATTAATAGTTGTTTGTATGCTGGGTAGTAGTTTAATAACTGATGACCTATGTTATTTATTTTTTGTTGGCATTGTTAGCAACTTATTAAAACCATCGAAAAAATGATTTTAATAGGCTATTTTCATAAAAATGCTTTGAAAATGAATATAATTTAAGAAAAAGCCTTATATTTAGAAAAAATATAGGGTACATTGTCGATAATAGAATGTATCCATAGTAAATTAAAAGGAGTTTTACAATAATATGAAAAGAAGAACGGCTCGAGAAAAAGCACTTCAGGCATTATTTCAAATAGATATGAATGAGGCAGAACCAGAGGTGGCAATTAAGAATATTTTAAAAGATGAACAGAGTGATGAATATTTAACAAAATTAGTAAATGGAACATTTCAGAATCTGAAAGATATTGATGAAATCATTTCTAAACATCTTGAAAAATGGACGATTGAAAGATTGGCAAAGGTCGATTTAAATATTATTCGACTTGGTGTATATGAACTAATGTACATTGATGAAGTACCAGCAAATGTTGCTATAAATGAAGCCATTGAGGTTTCAAAGAGGTTTGGTGATGAACGCTCTAGTAAATTTATTAATGGAGTACTTTCGAAAATTAAAGAAACGGTAGAAAAATAATAATTAAGCAAAACATTAAAATTACAAGTTTAAGAATTCGCGCAAAAATGGAATTACCTAATTAGCAGTAGTTAGGTGATATAGTCCTGCTCCGAGTTCATCGTTGCAAATAAAATGTGAGATATTGATTTTGCAAATGTTCGACATATGAAAAATTATGTCAACTATTCCTTAGAATCAATGGTCGGATGACTATTACCATGCTGCTCGAAAATACATTAAAATCGTTCAAAAAACAATTAATACATCGTCTTTCTAATGATTAAGATGTATAATATAAAGAAAAAGCTGTCTTCATTAGAAGCAGCTTTTGTTTTGTAAAGGTAGATTGGATATTTTTAAAGACTTTTGTTAAAAGGGTGTTATGATGCAAACGAAACCATATCTAACAGTCCAAGCTTTAACCAAATATATCAAGAGAAAATTTGATGCTGATCCTTATTTAATTGATGTTCAAGTAAAAGGTGAAATTTCAAACTTCAAACAGCATTCAAGTGGCCATATGTATTTTACCTTAAAAGATGAGCAAGCAAGAATTTTGTCAGTCATGTTTTCCTCAGCAAATAAAGGATTGAAGTTTAAACCTGAAAATGGGATGAATGTTCTTATTCGCGGACAGATATCAGTATATGAAGGTAGCGGACAATATCAAATATATGTTAAAGAAATGCAGCCTGATGGGATAGGTGAATTGTATTTAGCTTTTGAACAATTAAAGGGAAAACTTGAAAAAGAAGGGCTATTTGCACAAGAAAGAAAGAGACCAATCCCGTCCTACCCTAAATATATTGGAGTCATTACTTCACCTACAGGGGCAGCAGTAAGGGATATTATTTCTACCATTAAACGGAGATACCCAATCGGAAAAATATTGTTAATTCCTGCATTAGTTCAAGGAGACAACGCTGCAAAATCAATTTCAGATGCGATCGTAAAGATGAATCAAAGAGATGATATTGATGTATTAATCGTTGGTCGCGGCGGGGGATCGATTGAAGAATTGTGGGCTTTCAACGAAGAAATAGTTGCTAGAGCTATTTTTGAATCCACCATTCCTATTATCTCAGCGGTTGGCCATGAAACGGATTTTACAATTGCCGATTTTGTAGCAGATTTACGTGCGCCAACACCAACTGGGGCGGCAGAATTAGCTGTTCCGCATATACAAGAAATTATGGATAAGTTATTAAATAGAAAGTCTAGACTAATAAGAAGCTTTTCTGATATTATTCGTCACGAAAGAAAGAGACTACAATTCATTGAAAAGTCTTATGTATTCCGAAATCCTAACTATATTTACCAACAAAAAATGGAAAAAACGGATCGGTTAACTGAACGATTGATAAGGCAAGTGAACTTAATTGTTCAAAAGCAAGAAGGATCTTATGACCAATTGAATCAGCGTCTACATAGAAATCAGCCAAAACAGCAATTAGAAAGAGAAAAAGAGAAGCATCTAAGGATAAAAAAAGAATTGCAGAAACAATTAAATACAATTTTAAAAGAAAAACAACAAGAGTTTTCAAAATTAATTACTGCAATGGACGCATTAAGTCCTCTCAAAGTTATGGAACGTGGATATAGCTTAACATATAATGAAAATCATGAAATCATAAAAAGTATTAAACAAACAGCAGAGGGAGACAAGATTCAAGTAATGGTCTCTGATGGGGATATCATTTGTTCAGTAAAAAACATTGAAAAGAGATGATGATCATATGGCGAATCAACTTACATTCGAAGAAGCAATGGAACAATTAGAAGGAATTGTTCAACGGTTGGAAGAGGGCGATGTTCCACTAGAGGAAGCACTTACTATTTATAAAAAAGGAATGGAGCTTTCTAAAATTTGTCATGATAAATTAAAGACGGTTGAAGAACAGCTAACAAGTGTTATCACTGAAAATGGTGAAGAGGAGTTTATCATCAAAGAGGAGGATTAAGCTTGCAAATGACAGAATTAAAGAATTTTATGGTACAAGTGAATGAGAAATTAGAAAAGGGACTTTCACATTATATTGCAAAATTACATGCTCCTCAAATATTAAAGGATGCCATGGATTATTCCCTTCAGGCAGGAGGGAAAAAAATCCGACCAACATTACTTTTTGCGACTCTTCATGCATTTGGACAAGATATTGAAAAAGGGATGGCCACTGCTTGTGCTATAGAAATGATCCATACATATTCATTGATTCATGATGATTTACCTGCAATGGATAATGATGATTTTCGTAGAGGCAAGCCAACTAATCACAAGGTTTTTGGAGAAGCCTACTCGATTTTAGCAGGAGATGGATTACTCACATATAGTTTTCAAATCATTGCCCAAGATTCTAGTTTATCTACTGATCAAAAAGTAAGGATTATCGAATTACTTGCTCGATCTGCAGGCCCTGAAGGAATGGTTGGTGGTCAAGTTGCTGATATGCTAGGGGAAAATAAACATCTTACATTAAATGAATTAGAATATATACATCGAAATAAAACTGGAAAGCTCTTATCATTTAGTGCAATTGCAGGGGCACTTATTACAGAAGCAACAAGTGAGCAAATTAAAATTTTGGAAGTTTATGCAGAAAACATTGGATTAGCCTTTCAAATTCGCGATGACATTTTAGATGTAGAAGGAAATGAAGAATTAATAGGTAAGCCAGTTGGTAGTGACGAAGAAAATTTAAAAAGTACATATCCATCATTAATTACCTTACAGGGTGCTAAAGAACGTCTTCATGATCATACGCAAAAAGCTATTCAAATAATTAAACAACTTAATTTAAATACAACTTTATTAGAAGAGTTAGCTGAGTTAATTGAAGTAAGAAATCATTGATGGAGTCTTAGATGAGTAAATAGGTTAACTATGCTATAATGAAAAAATATGATTAATAGAATAAAGGATTACAGCTGTTAGTATGCTGCGGTTCTTTTTAATCGAAGTAACACATAAAATCAATCCATTCTTGTAGAATAAGAACAATCGATATATTATAGATAAAAGTAAAATATATTTTGGAAAATCTAAGAAGTGAAAGTGAGTGATCCGTCTTGGATCTTTTATCAATCAAGGACCCTTCCTTTCTAAAAAATATGAATATAGAACAGCTAAAGGGGCTAAGTAATGATATTCGCCGTTTTTTAATTGAGAATTTGTCGAAAACCGGTGGTCATATTGGTCCTAATTTAGGTGTAGTTGAATTAACGGTAGCTTTACACAAATGTTTTGATAGTCCAAAGGATAAATTTATTTGGGATGTTGGACATCAATCCTACGTGCATAAAATTTTGACTGGTAGGGCAAAACAGTTTTCGACTTTAAGACAGTACAAAGGATTATCTGGATTCCCGAAAATGTGTGAAAGCGAGCATGATGTATGGGAAACAGGTCACTCTTCTACATCTTTATCCGCCGCGATGGGAATGGCCATTGCCAGAGATTTAAAAGGTGAAAAATCATTTATTGTTCCAATTATTGGTGATGGTGCACTTACGGGTGGGATGGCATTAGAAGCGCTGAATCATATCGGACATGAGAAAAAAGATTTAATCGTTATTTTAAATGATAATGAAATGTCCATTGCACCAAATGTTGGTGCTCTTCATAATATTTTAGGACGACTTCGAACAGCAAGTAAGTATCAATGGGCTAAAGATGAATTAGAGAATTTACTTAAAAAGATCCCTGCAGTGGGCGGAAAACTAGCTGCAACAGCTGAAAGGCTTAAGGATAGCATGAAGTATTTTCTCGTTTCTGGAATGTTTTTTGAGGAACTAGGCTTTACTTATTTGGGACCTGTAGATGGGCATAATTATGAAGCTTTATTTGAACAATTACAAAATGCCAAAAAAACAAAAGGACCTGTGCTTTTACATGTCATTACTAAGAAGGGGAAGGGCTATGAGCCTGCAGAGAATGACACAATCGGAACTTGGCATGGCACAGGACAATATAAAATTGAGACAGGCGACTTAATTAAACCTGTAAATGCTCCTCCTGCATGGAGTAAACTTGTAAGTGATACGGTCTTGAAATTAGCTAAAAAAGATGAACGGATTGTTGCTATTACCCCTGCAATGCCAGTTGGTTCAAAGCTAGAGAAATTTGCGGAAGAATTTCCAAATCGAATGTATGATGTAGGCATAGCAGAACAACATGCTGCTACAGTTGCAGCTGGTCTTGCTACACAAAATATGAAGCCATTTTTGGCTATCTATTCAACCTTTTTGCAGAGAGCTTATGATCAAGTCGTTCATGATATATGTCGTCAAAATTTAAATGTATTTATTGGAATCGACCGATCAGGTTTAGTAGGAGCGGATGGAGAAACCCATCAAGGTGTATTTGATATTGCATTTTTACGTCATATTCCAAATTTAGTGCTAATGATGCCGAAAGATGAAAATGAAGGACAACATATGGTTAATACTGCTATTCAATATGATAAAGGTCCTATTGCTATGAGATTTCCTCGTGGTAACGGTTATGGAGTTCCAATGGATAAGGATCTTCGTACAATTCCAATTGGTACATGGGAAGTTCTTCGTGAAGGAAAGGATGCCGCCATCCTTACTTTTGGAACGACGATTCCTATGGCATTAGAAGCTGCGAATCTTTTACAAAAACAAGGGAAATCAGTTAAAGTAGTTAATGCACGTTTTATTAAACCACTTGACGAAAACATGTTAGCAGAAATTATGGATTCTAATATGCCTATATTGACAATTGAAGAAGCTGTTGTTCAAGGTGGATTTGGAAGTGCAGTTCTTGAATTTGCACACAGCCAAGGTTATACAAACAATATAGATTTAATGGGAATACCTGACGAATTTATCGAGCATGGAAGTGTGAATGAATTATTACGGGAGATCGGTTTGACGACAGAAGAGGTTGTAAAAAGAATTCAAGCCTTTTCTCCTAAAAAACAAAAAAGGGCATAAAACATGAAAAGCAAAAAACAACGAGTAGATATATTATTGGTTGAAAGAGGATTAAGTGAAACAAGGGAAAAAGCTAAGCGAGCGATTATGGCAGGATTGGTATATTCTAATGAAGAACGTTTAGATAAACCAGGTGAAAAAGTAAATGAAGATATTCCATTAACATTAAAGGGGAATGCCATTCCATATGTTAGTAGAGGCGGTCTAAAATTAGAAAAAGCCTTAAAGGTATTCAATGTTTCCTTAAAGGACAAAGTATTAATAGACATTGGTGCATCTACAGGAGGCTTTACGGATTGTGCGCTTCAAAATGGGGCAAGGATGTCCTATGCACTTGATGTTGGCTATAATCAGTTGGCTTGGAAGCTCCGGCAAGATGATCGAGTCGTAGTTATGGAAAGAACGAATTTTCGGTATGTAACTCCGAAGGATTTGACGAGAGAAATGCCTAACTTTGCTACGATCGATGTCTCTTTTATTTCTTTATCCTTAATCTTACCGGTATTAAAAACACTATTAGTTCCTGATAGTGATGTGATAGCTCTAATTAAGCCTCAATTTGAAGCTGGAAAAGAGCAGGTGGGAAAAAAAGGAGTTGTAAGAGAAAAAAAAGTACATGAATCAGTGATAGATAAAATTGTCCAGCTTTCTATTCATGAAGGTTATGATGTAGCCAATCTTTCTTATTCTCCCATAACTGGTGGAGAAGGGAATATAGAATTTCTTATTCATTTAAAGTGGTCAGGTTCAAATTTAGAACAAAGTGAAGTCAATCTCTGTAGTTCTTCGATTAAAGATTTGGTAGATGAAGCGCATATTCATTTAACTGGAAAAACAGATCAATAAGATCTGTTTTTTCAAATCTATCTCTCATATGTCATATTTCGTGTTATTTATGTACTTTTTTACAAAAATAAGCTAACATTGAAGTAAAAAAGATGGATTTACATATTTTTGAGCTTTCACTGTAATTTTATTAAAAGGTGGATGAGGATGAACAAAGGACAAAGATTAATTAGAATTAGAGAACTAATCGCAAATTTTGACATTGAAACACAGGATGAATTGGTTGATCATTTAAAAAAGGCAGGTTTTAATGTTACACAAGCTACCATTTCTCGAGATATTAAAGAATTACATTTAGTAAAGGTTCCTCTTAATGATGGCAGATATAAATATAGTCTTCCTGCTGATCAACGGTTTAATCCTTTACAAAAATTAAAAAGAACATTAACAGATGCATTTATAAGTATTGATTATGCAGGTCATTTGATTGTTTTAAAAACATTACCTGGGAATGCGCATGCTTTAGGTGCATTAATTGATATCCTTGATTGGGAAGAAATAATTGGTACCCTTTGTGGAGATGATACTTGTTTGATCATCTGTAAGGATCAAGAAAAATCTCAATCAGTGTCCCAAAGGATTTTAGATATGTTATAAAACATTTATAGGCAATAAAATTAATGAAGATTTGCTTATAAAAATGAGGTGAATTTTTCATTGTTACAAGAATTATCGATTAAAAATTTTGCCATCATTGATGAACTTTTTTTATCTGTTGAAAAAGGATTAACGGTTTTAACAGGTGAAACAGGAGCAGGTAAATCCATCATAATTGATGCGATTAACTTATTAGTAGGTGGCAGAGGTTCATCTGAATTTGTCCGTCATGGTGAAAAAAAAGCGGAAATAGAGGGACTATTTATTTTAGATGATGCTTCTCACCCATGTTATGAAAGAGCAAGTGAGTTTGGAATTGAGATTGAAGAAGGTATGATTATTCTTCAGCGGGATATTTCAGCTTCTGGTAAAAGTGTTTGTAGGATAAATGGGAAATTAGTAACTATTTCTATATTACGTGAAATTGGTGCATCATTAATAGATATACATGGTCAACATGAGCATCAAGAATTAATGAATGAATTTCATCATTTAACACTTCTTGATCAATATGGAAATATTGAGATTGAACAGGCATTAAATAATTACACTGATTTATATAAAGAATATGCACAGGTTTTATCCCGGCTTAAAGACTTAAGTGAAAATGAACAGCAAATGGCCCACCGTTTGGATCTTATTCAATTTCAATTACAAGAAATTCAAAAGGCAGACCTTCAATTAAATGAGGACGAAAAATTATTAGAAGAAAAAAGAAAGCTTATGAATTTCGAGCGCTTATTCGACGCTTTAAAGACAAGCTACGGCGCCCTCCAAGGTGAACAAAGAGGCCTTGATTGGGTAGGTCTAGTTATGAGTCAGTTGGAAACCGCTGCTGAGCTTGAGGAAGATTTCGAACCTTTGTTAGAAACAGTTTCTAATTGCTTTTATCTACTGGAAGACGCCGCAAGAGCTATTCGAAATGAATATGATAGTCTTGAATTTAATCCTGAACGATTAAATGAAATTGAGAGTCGTTTGAATGAAATAAATCAATTAAAAAGAAAATATGGCGGAACGATTGAAAACATTTTAGAATACTGTTCAAAAATTGAAGAAGAACTTGAAACGATTATGAATCGGGAAAGTCATATAGAACAATTGCAAACGATACTTAACCAGCTTAAAAAAGACTTATATCTTGAGGCTAAACAATTAAGTGACTTACGTAAAAAATGGTCAAAAAAATTAACAAAAGGTATACACCAAGAATTGAAGCATTTATACATGGACAAGACAGTATTTGAAGTAAAGTTTCTTAAATCTGCAGAAATGTATGAAGATGAATCGGCACAGCCATTTCAAAAGGATGGCTTAGATGTAGTTGAGTTCTATATCTCAACTAATCCGGGAGAGCCTTTAAAACCTTTAAATAAAGTGACATCTGGTGGAGAACTATCTAGAATGATGCTTGCATTGAAAACAATTTTTTCTAAACATCAAGGAATTACGTCCATTATATTCGACGAAGTAGATACGGGAGTAAGTGGTAGAGTAGCTCAATCGATTGCAGAAAAAATTCATCAAGTTTCTGAGCATTCACAAGTATTATGTATTTCTCATCTGCCACAAGTCGCTGCTATGGCGGATACCCATTTATTTATAATGAAAAATATTACTGATGGGAGAACGAGAACAACCGTAAAGGTACTCGAACATAAAGAAAAGGTAAATGAAATTAGTCGAATGATTTCAGGGGTTGAAATTACTGAAAAAACAATCGAACATGCGGAAGAATTATTACAGCTTGCATATGCGAAAAAAATAACTTGAAAAGCTATCCATCAATGGGTAGCTTTTTTCTTATTCCAATGTTATATTTCGTGCCTTTCAAGGCTAAATTAAAATTGTAAGCTTTTATAAAGAAAAAAGCTTATTAAAAAAAAGTGGACTAGAAGCGAGGAGAGTGAATTAATTTTGAAATTGGAACTTCTAAGAAAATTGTTAGGTGGATTTCTCCTTGTTTCACTTTGTTTATTAGGATTAACTAAACCATTTCAAACATATCTACACATTCCAAATCAAATCACCTTGTTCGAAGGTGATAAGTTCAATATTTCTAAAGCAGCTAAAGTTTCAGCTGAAGTTGGATCAACTGGTAAAAGCATAGATGTTTTTTCTCAAAAACATTCGCTAGAAATAAAAGCAAATTCTGTTGGGAAAGATGAGGTATTTTTGGAATTAGCAGGACTACCGATAAAAAAAGTGAATGTTAATGTAATTAAGGATTTTAAAGTCATTCCTGGTGGTCAATCCATTGGTGTGAAACTAAATACTTTAGGTGTTTTGGTGGTAGGACATCATTTGGTTGAAACGAAAGCTGGAAAGCTTTCTCCTGGAGAAAAAGCAGGAATTAAAGTAGGAGATATCATTACTCAGATCAATGGAGAAAAAATAGAAAATATGTCCGATGTTGCTCCTATCGTTGAAAAAGCCGGTGAAGATGGAAAAAAATTAAATATTGTCATCCAAAGGGATCAAGAGGTAATCAATACAACTCTAAATCCTGAAAAGGATGAATCGGAGCATACGTATAAACTTGGATTGTATATTAGAGATTCAGCAGCGGGTATTGGAACGATGACATTCGTTGAACCCAAATCAAAAAAATATGGTGCGTTAGGTCATGTTATTTCAGATATGGATACAAAGAAAGCAATTGTTGTTGAAAAAGGGCAAATTTTAAAATCAACAGTCACTTCAATTGAAAAAGGTAGTAATGGAAAACCTGGGGAGAAATTAGCCCGCTTTTCATCAGATCATGAAGTAATTGGGGATATCCAAAGAAATAGTTCATTTGGGATATTTGGTAGGTTGGATAAAAATATCATGAATGGAAAATATGATCGTCCAATGCCTATCGCATTGTCATATCAGGTTAAGGAAGGTCCAGCGAAAATATTAACAGTTGTTGATGGAAGTAAAGTAGAGGAATACGATATCGAGATTGTGAATACGATTCCACAAAAGTTTCCGGCTACTAAAGGGATGATTATTAAAATCACTGATCCGAAGTTATTGGAAAAAACTGGTGGTATTGTACAGGGGATGAGCGGAAGTCCAATCATTCAAAAAGGAAAGATTGTTGGAGCTGTTACTCATGTATTTGTCAATGACCCTACATCTGGGTATGGTGTCCATATTGAATGGATGTTGAAGGAAGCGGGGATTGACATTTATAAAAAACAAGAAGAAAAAGCAAGCTGATAGAGAATTCTCTACAGCTTGCTTTTTGTGAATATACCACTCAATTATCAAATAGAATGTATTAATCAAGTATGATATGATGAAAATAAAGTTTTTTCGACAAATATTAGAAAAAAATCGAAAATGGTCGAAAACACGAGTATATAAGAGAAAATAAAAGAAAATATAGTTTTTTTAAGAAATTTTCAAATATTAGAAGGAATTTAATAGCTATTGTCGAAAATGTCATTAAAGAAAGATAAAAGATAAAAATGTGTTTTACTGATTGAGGAGGAAACATGGAGTGAACAATATTAAAGTTTTTATTGTGGATGATAACCGAGAGTTAGTAGGTTTATTAGAAGATTTTATTTCTTCACAAGAAGATATGGAAATAAGTGGTGTAGCTTATAACGGACAAGAGTGTTTAGAGTTATTGCAAAATGCTACACCTGATGTTTTAATTTTAGATATTATCATGCCACATTTGGATGGTTTAGGTGTATTAGAAAAGCTAAGGGCAAAAACGGAGATGCCGAATGTTATTATGTTAACTGCATTTGGACAGGAAGATGTTACAAAAAAAGCTGTGGAATTAGGGGCATCATATTTTATTCTTAAACCATTTGATATGAATAACCTAGCAAGCCAAATTCGCCAAGTCAGCGGAAAGTCTAGTCCTATATTGAATAAATCCAATCACACTTCAATTAAAACAACAGTAGAACAAAAGCCAAAAAACTTAGATGCAAGTATTACAAGCATTATTCATGAAATAGGTGTTCCTGCTCATATTAAAGGATATTTATACTTGCGAGAAGCCATTTCAATGGTTTATAACGATATAGAACTATTAGGGTCCATTACTAAAGTACTTTATCCAGATATTGCAAAAAAATATAATACAACTGCAAGCCGTGTAGAAAGAGCAATACGTCATGCAATTGAAGTTGCATGGAGCAGAGGCAATATTGATTCCATTTCCTCCTTGTTTGGTTACACTGTTAGCATGTCAAAAGCGAAACCTACAAATAGTGAATTTATTGCCATGGTAGCTGATAAATTACGCTTAGAGCATAAAGCGTCTTAGGTTAGTCAAATTCAAGTTGGTTGAATGTTATATGGAATATATTTTTTAATGAAATGCTGCCTTTTTGTAGGTAGCTTTTTTTTATCTAAATATTATCAATCCGATGCCCTTAGTAGCTTGTGCGACGACTTATGACATTTTTGTTTATCTTTCCAAATAAAAGTGATAAATCGATTATTTAATATCTTTAAGATAGAAGTTGCAAAATTTTTTCTCTAATAATTAAAAGAGTTCTTAGTTCAATATAGATATCATGCTTGAATTGTTCGAGATGCTTTGTAGTCGAATTTATGCCCTCTAACTGCATCTGGGCTAAAGTTTGTTCTGTTTTTTGTTGTAAGTAAAATATTTGGCTAATTTTTTCCGATAAAAGGTGTTCAATTTGATACTTTCTAATATGATAGTCTTCATCCATCTATTGACTTCTCCTTTTTGAAACTTTATTTTCTATTTTCTTCTAATATCAATAAGATGATGTTTACTGTATTTAATTTTCACTTTTTCTCCTATTGAAAATTGTAAGTAAATATCGCAATCCATGTCTAAAATTTTTCCATTATCAAACTCCATTAAACAAGCTGGTTGATCTTTATCGGCAGATAAAACAGGGACACTTTTTTTTGTTTTAATGCCTTTTGCTTTACCATTTGAATGTAAAGCGTAATATTTTTCAACTATTACTACTTTTTCATAATGATTTGTTGGTTTATAAAGGAATAGAAAAGAAAAAAAGAATAAAATGAGTAGTAGAATTAGGGCAGTTATTTTTAGGAAGATATTTCTCATTACAAGCTCCTTTAATGCGCAGTTTGTACTATTCATATGAATGTAATGAGAGGGATATGACTTACAGTTATCTTTATCTTTCATTTAATTTTTTGTTGGAAAATTAAAAAATCTTTACTATTTTTAGATGTTTTTCAGTACTAATTGTAATAATATAGATATAAAGGATTACTTAAAGGACGTGACAACAACATGACCCTAATATTTGCACATCGTGGTTCAGCGGGAACACATCCTGAGAATACGATGGAATCATTTGTTGCTGCAGAGAAAAGTGGCGCTGACGGAATTGAATTAGATGTACATTTATCAAAGGATGGAGAGATCGTTGTCATTCATGATGAAACTGTAGATCGAACTACAAATGGCAAGGGATTTATTAATTGCTTAACATTAAATGAACTTAAAGAGCTAAATGCGAGCGGTAAGTTTAAAACGTTCCAGTCATTTATCAGAGTTCCTAGGATTCCGACATTAAGGGAAGTTTTTGAATGGATGAGAGGGAATGATTTACAATGTAATATTGAATTAAAAAATACAAAAATAATGTATCCTTTATTAGAAGAGAAAGTCATTCAGCTGATAAGAGACTACCAATACGAAAATCGTATTATTATTTCTTCATTTAATCACTATTCCTTGGTCCAGTGCTATCGTATAGCACCAGAAATTGAAACGGCACCCCTCTACTCTGATGGTTTGTATATGCCATGGATTTATGCTCGTGCAATCCACTCTAAATCTATGCATCCTAATTATAGGGCTGCTCCTGATGCAATTATACAAGAAGCTATGAATGAAGGCATTGCAGTAAGACCTTATACTGTAAACAAAGAAATAGATATGGAGAGACTACTATTAATAGGATGCTCTGCAATCATTACAGATTTTCCAGAA
Organism: Heyndrickxia sporothermodurans; assembly: GCA_018333075.1. GTDB lineage: Bacteria > Bacillota > Bacilli > Bacillales > Bacillaceae_C > Heyndrickxia > Heyndrickxia sporothermodurans_A. The sequence goes on from BORH01000005.1 coordinate 131,804, forward strand.
AAGGCTGTAAAATTAAGAAAGAAAATAGGAAAATAAAAAAATCTGCACATAATGGCAGATTTTTTTATGCTTTTTTTCTAAATCTTTTTTGAACCTTATTTCTTTTTCGATCACGATAGAAAATAAACCCAGCAATAAACCCTAAACCACCTAAAAAGAAAATTAGTCCAACAAGGAATTGAAGCCATAGATATGGGAATGGAGCTTGTAATACCCCGAATGTCATATCTCTCATTAATTTTATGCCAAGAGCAGCGAAAATACCAGGTATTACCATGATGAGTAAGGCAATTATACGTATCATAAAAGGTCTCCTTACAAAATAACTTCTTTTATCTATTAAAAAATCATATCTGAATGTAGAAATTTGTCAAGTAAATCACCTTTTATAATAAGGCTTGAATTTAAATGACACTATTAATAAAATAAATGTATGAAAAAGTTTGCATTGTTAGGGAGGCAAAAATTTGCAAAATGTATTAATAGTTGGTGGCGGAAAAGGTGGAGCAGCTATTTTAAAAATGTTAGCTAAAAGTAAATTGTTTAAAGTAGTTGCTGTCATTGATCCTAAAAATGATGCGGAAGGAATCAGATTAGCACAAAAAAAGAAGATACCAACAGGAGAGAATTGGGAAAAATTTTTAGACGAATCAATTGATATCATCATCGAGGTAACTGGTGATCAAAAAGTTTTTCAGGAAATTCTAAATGCACGTAATAAGCAAACTGTTTTGATTCCCGGAAGTGTAGCTTATTTGATAGCTACCTTAATGGAGGATAGGGAAGAGCTGATTTCAAGGCTGCAAAGTGAAACCTATAAGCATCACTTAATTCTTAATTCAACTGATGAAGCAATGGTTGTCATTGATACGGAAGGCAATATTATTTTCTTTAACAAAAGTGCAGCAAGGATGACAGAAGTACCTGTTTCAGAAGCTATTGGAAAGCATATCCTAGAAGTTATTCCAAAAAGTCAGCTACCTAGAATTATTGCTACTAGAAAAATTGAAAGTAATCAAGAAACTGAACTAGATAATGGAATAAAGATTATTACAACTCGTATACCAATGATAAATGACAAAAATGAAATAATTGGTGCGATTGCTGTTTTTAAGGATATTACTGAAGTTGTCAATCTTGCTGAGGAAATTACTAACCTAAAAGAAATACAAACCATGTTAGAGGCGATCATACAATCGAGTGATGATGCAATTTCTGTAGTAGATGAGAATGGACGTGGAATATTAATCAATCCAGCTTATACACGTATTACTGGATTGCCAAAGGAACAGGTTATTGGTCAACCAGCTACTGCAGATATTTCTGAAGGTGAAAGCATGCACTTGAAGGTTATCCAAACGAGAAGGGCTATTAGAGGGACTAAAATGCGTGTTGGACCATCCAAAAAGGAAGTGATTGTTAATGTTGCTCCAATTATAGTGGATGGAATCTTAAAGGGAAGTGTGGGAGTTATTCATGATGTTTCTGAAATTCAGGCACTTACGAAAGAATTAGATCGGGCCAGGCAAATTATTAGAAATTTAGAAGCTAAATACATCTTTGAAGATATTATTTCTAAATCTGAAGAAATGAAAATTGCAGTTGAACAAGCTAAGCTTGGAGCGAAAACCCCGGCAACCATTTTATTAAGAGGAGAATCAGGAACGGGTAAAGAGCTTTTTGCCCATGCAATACATAATGGTAGTGATAGAAAATACAATAAATTCGTTCGTGTGAATTGTGCAGCGATTTCAGAATCATTATTGGAAAGTGAATTATTTGGTTATGAAGAAGGAGCCTTTTCAGGTGCAAAAAGAGGAGGTAAAAGAGGTTTCTTTGAAGAGGCAAATAACGGAAGCATTTTTCTTGATGAAATTGGTGAATTAAGTGCAAATACTCAAGCTAAGCTGTTACGAGTATTGCAGGAACGTGAAATCGTTAGGGTTGGTGGGACAAAACCTATTCCAATTAATGTGAGAATTATTGCCGCAACACATGTGAATTTAGAAAAGGCAATTGCTGAACGTAATTTTCGAGAGGATTTATATTATCGACTGAATCGTATGCCAATTCAAATTCCTCCTTTAAGAAGAAGAAAAGTAGAAATTCCTTTGTTATGTAAAAAGCTTATTCAAAAGCTAAATCAAGATTACGGAAGAAATGTTGAAGGCATAACGGAGGGGGCAATGAATGATCTCATGGATTATGATTGGCCGGGAAATGTACGAGAATTAGAAAATATACTTGGTAGAGCAATTATTTTTATGGGTTATAATGAGACATTAATTGATCGACAACATTTATTGATTTTATCTGAAAATAAACAAATGTTAAGTGTTTCTCCCCATTCTGCCAAAATAACAGAGGAACAGGATCTAGCTTCACTGGTAGAGAATTATGAAAAAAACGTTGTAAAACAAGTACTTGAGAAAAACAATGGAAATAAAACCGCTACGGCAAAACAATTAGGTGTTTCCATCAGGAATTTATATTATAAAATTGAAAAATATAATCTTGCAAATAGTAACATGCAATAAATTGCGTACAATGAAAAATATTGCATGCAAATATAACACTAAATCTTTTATAAAATTGGATTAAAATGCTATAATCAGTTTGGTATAGAAATTGCATGTTATATATGTGTAGGAAATAGGGAAAAGGGGTTGAGGCAAAAGACATGGACTTAGACACGATATTACAACGAGCAACCCAAAAAAATAAGACGAAAGTTGCTATCGCAGCAGCAGAAGATTATGAGGTATTGGAAGCGGTTTCACTATCGATTGAAAGAAATTTAGCTAGTTTTTCTTTATTTGGGGACAAAAATATGATTCATGAGATAATGAATCGACATTTCCCACAGTTGATAAATTGTAGGGATATAAATATTATCCATACTGAATCTGTTCAAGATTCTGCAACATTAGCGGTTCAATCCGTTCACAATCACTCCGCACATATATTAATGAAAGGGAATATTCCAACTTCATTAATTTTAAAGGCTGTCCTACATAAAGAATATGGGTTGAGGACAGGTAGTGTATTGTCACATGTTGCAGCATTTCAAGTGCCTTCGTACCACTCACTTGTTTTTATAACCGATGCAGCAATGAACATTGAACCAGATTTAGAACAGAAGGCTCAAATTATAAAAAATGCAGTAAATATCGCTCAATCAGTGGGACTAGAATTGCCAAAGGTTGCTGTGTTGTCTGCTGTAGAAGTAGTCAATCCAGCTATGCACTCAACATTAGATGCTGCTGCACTTACACTAATGAATAGAAGAGGGCAAATTTCAGGTTGTATAATTGATGGACCACTTGCACTCGACAACGCAATTTCGATGGAAGCTGCGGAACATAAGGGTATAAAAAGTGATGTTGCGGGAGCTGCTGATATTTTATTAGTTCCAAATATTGAAACAGGTAATACTCTTTACAAGTCATTAATTTATTTTGCAAAGGCAAAAGTTGGTGCAATGGTTGCAGGAGCAAAGGCACCAATTGTTTTAACCTCAAGAGCCGATAGTGCAGAAAGTAAAGTATATTCTTTAGCACTTGCAATATGTTCGGTCAATAATTAAGAAAATGGGAGAGAAATATAAAATGAAAATTTTTGAATATATGGGTAAATACGATTATGAACAATTATTATTTTGTCAAGATGAAACATCAGGATTGAAAGCTATTATTGCCATTCATGATACAACATTAGGACCAGCATTAGGTGGGACAAGAATGTGGACATATGCTTCAGAGGATGCTGCCATTGAAGATGCACTTCGTTTAGCAAAAGGTATGACATATAAAAATGCTGCAGCTGGACTTAATTTAGGTGGAGGTAAAACAGTTATTATTGGAGATCCTCGAAAAGATAAAAACGAAGAAATGTTCCGTGCGTTTGGTCGCTTCATTCAAGGATTAAATGGACGCTATATTACTGCAGAAGATGTTGGTACTACTGTAGCAGATATGGATTTAATTCATGAAGAAACAAATTTTGTAACAGGCATTTCACCTGCTTTCGGTTCATCTGGAAATCCTTCTCCAGTAACAGCTTATGGCTGCTATGTAGGGATGAAGGCTGCAGCAAAAGAAGCTTTTGGTACTGATTCACTTGAAGGATTAACCGTTTCAGTTCAAGGTGTAGGTAATGTGGCATTTGAATTATGCCGTTATTTAAATGAAGAAGGTGCAAAACTTATTGTAACCGATATTAATAAAGAGGCTGTTCAAAGAGCGGTAGAACAATTTGGTGCAACAGCTGTAGATCCTAATGATATTTATGGAGTAGATTGTGATATTTTTGCGCCATGTGCACTAGGGGCAATTGTAAACGACGAAACAATTCCTCAATTGAAAGCAAAAGTTATTGCAGGATCTGCTAACAATCAATTAAAAGAAACACGTCATGGAGACCAAATTCATGAAATGGGCATTGTTTATGCACCTGATTATGTTATTAATGCAGGTGGTGTAATAAATGTCGCTGACGAATTATACGGTTATAATCGTGACCGTGCAATGAAAAAGGTAGAGGGAATCTACAACAGCGTTGCTAAAGTAATTGAAATTTCAAAACGCGATGGAATTCCAACTTATGTTGCAGCAGATCGTATGGTAGAAGAAAGAATTGCAAGAGTTGCCAAATCAAGAAGTCAATTTTTATTAAACGAACGTCACATTTTAAGCAATCGTGCTTAATTAGATATGATAATATCAATGAATCAGCTTTTTGCTGATTCATTGATATGTTTTGATTAAAGAAAATGCATACAAGATAAATTCACTAACAAATTTCAATTTTGAAATTTTCAATTCAATTTCCTAGCGGAGTATATACCATTTTTTCATTTATCCTCTGCTCCTTTCAGATAGATAGTAATTGGAGGTAACAGCGTTGCTCAATAACGATCATAGAATACTTGTAATTAATCCTGGATCAACATCTACTAAAATTGGAGTATTTGTTAATAATCATTCAATTTTAGAAAAAACGATTCGGCACGATCTGCATTTCATCCAATCTTTTAATCAAATTAGTGGCCAATATGAATTTCGTAAAAATACAATACTTGAAACATTGGATGAGGAAGGTATCAATCTTTCAAAACTTAGTGCCGTTTGTGGTAGAGGTGGATTGCTACGTCCAATTAATGGTGGTACATATGCTGTAAATAAACCGATGCTGAATGATTTGCGTGAAGGTTATGCTGGTCAGCATGCTTCCAATCTAGGTGGAATCATTGCCTATGAAATTGCCCAAGGTCTAAATATTCCAGCATTTATCGTTGATCCTGTTGTAGTTGATGAGTTAGACCCTATTGCTAGAATATCTGGTTGTTCATTAATTGAACGCAAGAGCATTTTTCATGCTTTGAATCAAAAGGCTGTTGCAAGAAGAGTTGCAAAGCAAAATGGAAAATCTTACGAGGACTTCCAATGTATTGTTGTTCATATGGGTGGTGGAATCACTGTAGGTGTCCATAAAAATGGAAAAGTTATTGATGTTAATAACGGCCTGCACGGTGAGGGACCATTTAGTCCTGAACGAGCTGGTACAGTGCCGGTTGGTGATCTTATCGATCTTTGTTTTTCAGGGATGTATTATCGCGAAGAAATCATGAAAAAAATAGTTGGGCAAGGTGGACTTGCAGGATATTTAGGCACGAACAGTGCGTTGGAAGTTGAAAAGATGATTTCTAATGGTAATAAGGAAGCACAGCTAATCTATGATGCGATGGCTTATCAAATTGCAAAAGAAATTGGAGCTGCCAGTGCAGTGTTAAAAGGGAAAATCGATGCTATTATTTTGACAGGCGGACTTGCAAATGGAAAAGATTTTGTTACTAAAATAAATGAATATGTTAATTGGATTGCAGATGTAATCGTTGAGCCTGGAGAAGATGAATTACGAGCTTTAGCTGAGGGGACCTTACGTGTGTTAACTGGTGAGGAAAATGTAAAAGAATATCCGAATGAATTGGAAAAAATCAAAAGTTGATGATATGTTCTAAAAAATGATTGGAGGAATCAAGTTGGCTCAGGAGTATGATTTGGTTATTCTTGGTGGAGGAACAGGTGGCTATGTTGCCGCTATTCGAGCATCTCAATTAGGTTTAAAAACAGCAATTGTCGAAAAAGGTAAACTTGGTGGAACATGTTTACATAAAGGGTGTATCCCAAGCAAAGCTTTACTGCGCAGTGCAGAAGTATTTGCAACAGCAAAGAAAAGTGATGAATTCGGAGTTGAAATTGGAGATATTCAACTAAACTTTCCACGTGTTCAAGAAAGAAAAGAACAAATTGTAGAGCAACTGCATCGTGGAGTACAACATTTAATGAAACAAGGAAAAATCGATGTGTATGAAGGGAATGGGACAATATTAGGACCATCTATATTTTCTCCAATGCCAGGTACAATATCTGTTGCAATGAAGAATGGAAAAGAAAATGAAATGTTAATTCCTAAAAATGTCATTATCGCGACAGGCTCTCGACCAAGATCATTACCTGGATTAGATATAGATGGACAATTTATCCTTTCTTCAGATGAGGCTCTTCAGCTTAAAGAGCTGCCTCAATCAATTATTATAGTTGGTGGAGGAGTAATTGGTGTGGAATGGGCTTCTATGCTTAATGACTTTGGAGTTGTAGTAACAGTTATTGAATATGCGGATCGCATTGTTCCAACTGAAGATCATGAAATTTCCAAAGAAGCTGAAAGAATTTTGAAGAAAAAGGGCATCAAAATAGTTACTAAAGCAAAGGTATTATCTGAAACATTAGAGAAAACCGATAATCAAGTTTCCATTTCTGCAGAAATTAAAGGTGAAAAGCAAACTTTTTCTGCTGAAAAGATTCTTGTTTCAGTCGGAAGATTAGCAAATACAGAAAACATTGGATTGCAAAATACAGAAATAAAAATTGAAAAAGGTTTTATTGAAGTAAATGAGTATTTCCAAACGGAAGAGTCCCATATTTATGCAATAGGTGATGTTATTGGCGGACTTCAATTAGCACATGTGGCTTCACATGAAGGGATAGTAGCTGTAGAGCATATTGCAAATGAAAAACCAACTCCAATTGACTATTCATTAATTTCGAAATGTATTTACAGTAGTCCTGAAATGGCTAGTGTAGGTTTTACTGAAAACGAAGCTAAAGAAAAAGGATATAATGTAAAGGTTGGCAAATTTTCTTTTAGAGCAATTGGAAAAGCGCTCGTATATGGTGAGGCAGATGGTTTTGTTAAAATTGTCGCAGATAAAGATACCAATGATATTCTAGGTGTTCATATGATTGGGCCACATGTAACAGACATGATTTCCGAAGCTGGTCTTGCTCGAGTTTTAGATGCTACACCATGGGAAGTAGCTCATACCATTCATCCACATCCTTCATTAAGTGAAGCAATTGGTGAAGCTGCATTAGCTGTTGACGGAAAAGCAATACATTCTTAAAGTGTAAATGGAGAAAAGTTGTAACATTTTTAATAGACTTAGCCTTAGATGCATTGTTAAACAAATAACCGAACGCAAATACATGAAAATCTTCCATAACATAGAGCAATGTTAGCCTCGGACTTGAAAAACATGTGGCCTAGGCTTTCTAAATAGGAGGTAAGGAAATGCTTGAAAATCGACATAAAGATTTAGGATTAAGTGATGAAAAGGTTTTGGAAATGTATGAGACGATGTTAATGGCTCGCAGAATTGATGAAAGAATGTGGCTTTTGAACCGTTCAGGTAAAATACCTTTTGTCATTTCTTGTCAAGGCCAGGAAGCAGCACAGGTTGGAGCTGCATTCGCATTAGATCGTGATAAGGATTATGTTCTTCCCTATTACCGTGACCTAGGTGTTGTTTTAACTTTTGGTATGACAGCAAAAGAATTAATGCTATCTGGATTTGCAAAAGCAGAGGACCCTAACTCTGGTGGACGTCAAATGCCAGGACATTTCGGACAAAAGAAAAATCGTATTGTCACTGGGTCATCACCCGTAACTACACAAGTTCCACATGCTGTTGGGATTGCGTTAGCAGGTAAAATGGAGAATAAGGATTTAGTTACTTTCGTTACATTTGGTGAAGGTTCATCTAACCAAGGGGATTTTCACGAAGGTGCCAATTTCGCAGGGGTCCATAAACTACCAGTCATTTTTATGTGTGAAAATAATAAATATGCTATCTCAGTTCCTATTGAGAGACAATTAGCGTGTGAAAAAGTTTCAGATCGTGCAATTGGATATGGAATGCCTGGAGTAACAATAGATGGAAATGACCCATTAGAAGTTTATAAAGCAGTGAAAGAAGCAGCTGATAGGGGTCGACGTGGTGAAGGACCAACTCTTATTGAAGCTATTTCATATCGATTAACAGCCCATTCATCGGATGATGATGATCGTACGTATCGTTCTTCTGAAGAGGTTGCAGAAGCAAGAGCGAAGGATTCTCTGATCACTTTTGCGGCTTATTTGAAGGAAACAGGTGTTATGGACGATCAACTTGAAAAAGAAATCAATGATCGAGTAATGAAAATTGTAAATGAAGCAACTGATTATGCTGAAAATGCTCCATATGCAGAACCTGAAGAAGCGCTTAAATACGTATATGAAAACTAGTCGTTTGCAAGGAGAATAGGAGGGAATCACTAATGCCAGTTATATCTTATATTGATGCCGTTACAATGGCTATTCGTGAAGAAATGGAGCGAGATCCAAAGGTTTTCGTTTTGGGTGAAGACGTAGGAAAAAAAGGTGGAGTATTCAAAGCAACACATGGCTTATATGATCAGTTTGGGGAAGAGCGTGTAATGGATACTCCTTTAGCTGAATCTGCTATCGCGGGAGTTGGAATCGGTGCGGCGATGTATGGAATGAGACCCATCGCAGAAATGCAATTTGCTGATTTCATCATGCCTGCCGTAAACCAAATTATCTCAGAGGCTGCTAGAATTAGATATCGTTCAAATAATGATTGGCATTGTCCCATTGTCATTCGTGCACCTTATGGTGGTGGTGTCCATGGAGCGTTATATCACTCTCAATCGGTCGAAGCGGTTTTTGCGAATCAGCCAGGTTTAAAAATTGTTATGCCTTCTACTCCGTATGATGTAAAAGGTTTGTTAAAGGCAGCTATTCGGGATGAAGATCCAGTACTCTTCTTTGAACATAAACGTGCTTACCGTCTGATAAAAGGTGAAGTACCAGAGGATGATTACGTTCTTCCAATTGGAAAAGCAGATGTGAAGCGTGACGGAGAGGATATCACTGTTATTACATATGGCTTATCTGTCCATTTTGCTCTTCAAGCTGCTGAGCGACTAGCTCAAGACGGAATTGAAGCACATATTTTAGATCTTCGTACAGTATATCCATTGGATAAGCAAGCAATTATTGAAGCAGCATCAAAAACAGGAAAAGTCTTACTTGTTACGGAAGATAATAAAGAAGGCAGCATTATGAGTGAAGTTTCAGCAATTATTGCTGAAAATTGTTTATTTGACCTTGATGCTCCAATTATGAGATTAGCAGGACCAGATGTTCCTGCCATGCCATATGCTCCAACAATGGAAAAATACTTTATGATTAACCCAGATAAAGTAGAAAAAGCGATGAGAGAATTAGCTGAATACTAATCACAACGTATGAAAAAAGGAGGGTTCTAATATGGCTTTAGAAAAAATAACCATGCCTCAATTAGGAGAAAGTGTTACGGAAGGAACCATTAGTAAATGGTTAGTTTCTCCTGGAGATCATGTAAATAAATACGATCCGTTAGCAGAAGTCATGACAGATAAAGTAAATGCAGAAGTTCCATCTTCTTTTACTGGTAAAATAAAAGAATTAATAGCAGGAGAAGGAGATACATTAGAGGTCGGTCAAGTAATTTGTACGATGGAAGTAGAAGGTAGTGTAGAAGCTAGCCCTGCCAGTAGTAACGAACAAGAAGCAACAAATGAAACGGCTGCATCACCAGCAGCAATTAAACAAGAAAAAACTGGGCCAAACAATAAAGGGAAAGCTCGCTATTCTCCTGCAGTATTGAAACTATCCCAGGAGCATGAAATTGATCTTACTCAAATTGAAGGTTCAGGCAAAGATGGGAGAATTACAAGAAAAGATTTACTTAAAATCATTGAATCAGGCAATATTCCAAAAGCTGATGATACCATTGCAGTCGAGACTCAACCATCCATTCAGCAAACCGAGACTGTATTGCCTTCTAAACCTTCTAAGCCTGCATTCAATATCCCAGTTCTTCCTGGTGATATTGAAGTTCCAGTCAGTGGAGTACGTAAAGCGATTGCAACTAATATGCTAAGAAGTAAACATGAGGCACCACATGCATGGACAATGATGGAAGTTGATGTTACAAATTTAGTGGAATTTCGTGATTCGATAAAAGCAGACTTTAAAAAGCGTGAAGGCTATAATATTACTTATTTCGCCTTTTTTGTTAAAGCAGTTGCTCAAGCTTTAAAAGAGTTCCCAGAAATTAACTCTATGTGGGCTGGAGATAAAATCATTCAAAAGAAAGACATTAATATTTCTATTGCTGTTGCAACTGATGATGCGCTATTCGTACCAGTAATTAAAAATGCTGATGATAAGTCAGTAAAAGGAATAGCACGCGACATCTTTGATCTTGCCAATAAAGTTCGTACAGGAACTTTGAAAGCAGATGAGATGCAAGGCGGAACATTTACTGTAAATAACACTGGATCTTTCGGATCTGTTCAATCAATGGGAATTATCAATTATCCACAAGCAGCAATTCTTCAAGTGGAGTCTATAGTTAAGCGACCTGTTGTAATGAACAACGGCATGATAGCTGTACGCGATATGGTAAACTTATGTATGTCATTAGACCACCGTGTTTTAGATGGATTAGTTTGTGGACGTTTCCTTCAACGTATAAAACAAATTCTAGAAAATATATCAAAAGAAACATCTGTATATTGAAAAAAATATTATCAAATTGAACCCGTCTTATTTTTATAGGATGGGTTTTTTTATGTTCACTCTTGAAAACCCAATTAATAGTAAAAATGAAAAAAAGAAATTAATCTAGATTGCAGAAGAAATTTATACTAAAATAATAATAGGCAATTCTAAATTTAAATTATTTTTAAAAAAATGAAATCGGTTACAACGAGTGGAGGTTGGCAAAGGGTATGGAGAGAAATGCGAATGAGTTAAAAAAACAAAATTTCCCCTCTTTTTCGATGAAGGACTGGGGAGAAACGGCGAACGCTTCGCTAAAGAATCGAACGATAGATTCCTTAGAAAAAAATACATACGAAAATATTATGTTAAAACCGTTATATACAAAAGAAGATTTAGAAATGAATAATCTAGATCAATATCCTTTTTCCGGTTCAAATACACGTGGTTTTCATCCGTTTGGCTATCAGCAAAGAAAATGGAAAATTACACAAAAGCTTTTTAAAAGTAAGTGGGAAGAATTACATCCGATTTTATCAAGTGCAATACAGTGGGGTCAAAATGTTTTGTCATTTGATATCGATAAATTAGAGAATGTTAAACAAGTCGATTTTAGCAATATTAATGAATTGGATCTCAGTAAAACACCTATTTTTTTGCTTACAAAAACCAATTTTAAAAATATTATATCAAAATTATTAGAGCTGCCATCTAAGGGGAATGTAACAGGATTTGCTGGAACAGATCTTGTTTCTAAAGGAATAGACAAAGGAGAAATACTTGTTCCGACAAGCAAGGAGTTTAGTGAATGGGTTGACCTAATAAAAAGGGCAGATACAGATATTAATAGGCTGAAAACGATTTGCATTGATTTAACTCCATATCATAATGGAGGGGCAAATGCAGTACAAGAAATTGCCATCGCTTTATCAGAGATTACTTTTTATGTCGAACGTTTAAAAGTGGAAGGATGGCAGCCTGGAAAGGTTGCTGGTAAAATTGTCTTTCATTTTCCAATAGGCGGCAACTTTTTTATGGAAATAGCTAAACTACGTGCCTTTAGAAGGCTTTGGTCAACATTTGGGAATGCATACGAGTTAACAGCAGAGGAACAAATACTGACAGTTAGTGCAGAAACGTCAAGTTTAAATAAATCAGTTTTGGATCCATATGTAAATCTGCTACGTACAGGAAACGAAGCCTTTGCGGCAGTTTTAGGAGGAGTTGACTTTCTTCATATTTCTGCATTTGACGAAACATTTAATGAATCAAATGAATTTTCAACGCGATTGTCGAGAAATATTCACCTTTTACTAGGTGAAGAAGCACTTTTGAACAAAGTATGTGACCCTGCTGGTGGTTCCTATTATATAGAAACATTAACAAACGAACTAGTACGGAAAGCGTGGAAGTTATTTCAATTAATAGATGCTAAAGGTGGTATCCTTTCCGTATTGCAATCGGGGTGGCTTCAAAAGGAAATTACAGAGATTATGGAGCAGAGACAAGAAGATATTGCAACTAGAAAGCGTTCCCTTATTGGTACAAATGTGTATGCTAACTTATCAGAAGAGTTGGAATTTCCAGAGACATCACATAATGATACGCTGAATAAAGTACTTGCTTTAATCCCAAAAAGATTATCTCAACCATTTGAAAATTTAAGAAAACAAACCGAAATGTTAAAAAAAGGCAACTTTACTCCAACAGCTGGACTAATTTGCTTAGGGAAATTAAAAAATCATAAGGGAAGAGCGGATTTTGCTACAGGGTTTTTAGCTGCTGGGGGCATTCATTCAAAATGGAGTAATGAATGTGAAAACATTGTAGAGATTGAAGAATTTATTAAAAAAACAAATTATCCATATTACTGTATCTGTGGAAATGATGACTCATATGAAAGGTTAGCAAAAAAAATCGCCCAATTATTTAAGGAGAAATATATAAATATCGTTGTTGATATCGCGGGAAGATTCCCTAATGAAAAATGGATACGCATGAAAGAAAACGGGATTTCTGGCTCTATTTATATGAATCAAAACTTAATAGAGAAACATACAAATCTTTTAAAATTATGGGAGGTGAAATAATGAAGAATAAACCAGACTTTCAAAATATTGAACCTTTAATAAAAAACAAAAGTGATGATTTAATCAAAGAAATGGTAGATGAAGCTTATCCATCCTTTTTATTCGAAACGAACGAAAATATATCCATTAAACCTCTTTATACTCTTGATGATATTCAATCATTAGCTCATTTAGATGATAAACCTGGACTTGAACCTTATACAAGAGGACCGTATCCAACTATGTATGTTAATCGTCCGTGGACGGTAAGACAATATGCAGGATTTTCAACCGCAGAAGAAAGTAATGCATTTTACCGTCGAAATTTAGCAATGGGACAAAAAGGACTTTCTGTAGCTTTTGATTTGGCAACACACCGGGGCTATGATTCTGATCACCCGAGGGTGGTTGGAGATGTTGGGAAAGCCGGAGTTGCAATTGATTCAATTTTAGATATGAAGATTTTATTTGAAGGTATACCGCTTGACCAAATGTCCGTTTCTATGACTATGAATGGTGCTGTACTGCCAATTTTAGCATTTTATATTGTTACTGCAGAGGAGCAAGGGGTTCCACCAGAAAAATTATCTGGAACTATTCAAAATGATATATTGAAAGAGTACATGGTAAGAAATACGTATATTTATCCTCCTAAAATGTCGATGAAAATAATTGCAGATATTTTTGAATTTACTTCAAAAAGAATGCCGAAGTTTAATAGTATTTCGATCTCGGGTTACCATATGCAGGAAGCGGGAGCACCTGCAGATATAGAATTAGCTTATACGTTAGCAGATGGGTTAGAGTATGTTCGCACAGGACTAAAAGCTGGCATCGATATTGATTCATTTGCACCTAGATTATCTTTCTTTTGGGCAATTGGAATGAATTATTTCATGGAAGTAGCTAAAATGCGCGCAGCAAGAAGAATGTGGGCTCATTTGATAAAGCCATTCCAACCAAAAAATCCTAAATCATTAGCTCTTCGAACCCATTCTCAAACATCTGGCTGGAGTCTAACAGAGCAGGATCCATTTAATAATGTTACAAGAACGTTAATTGAGGCTCATGCTGCCGCAATGGGACATACTCAATCTCTTCATACGAATGCCTTGGATGAGGCGATTGCTTTACCAACAGATTTCTCAGCAAGAATCGCTCGTAATACTCAATTATTTTTGCAGGAGGAAACAGGAATAACAGATGTAATTGATCCATGGGGTGGATCCTATTATGTTGAGTCACTAACGAACGAGTTAATGAATAGAGCTTGGGAGCATATAGAAGAAATAGAAAATTTGGGCGGCATGACTAAAGCAATAGAAACTGGATTGCCGAAGATGAGAATAGAGGAAGCTTCAGCACGACGTCAGGCATATATTGATTCTGGTAAGGAAGCAATTATTGGTGTAAATCGTTATCGTTTGGAAAAAGAAGAACCGCTTGATATATTAAATATTGACAATACAATTGTTCGTCAAAAGCAAATCGAACGTTTACAGTTATTAAAACAATCGCGAAATGAGCAAGAGGTTAGAAACTGCCTAGAAGCAATTACACATGCTGCAAAAACAGGTAAGGGAAATCTATTAGAACTAGCAGTAAATGCTGCGCGTGTCAGAGCAACGCTAGGTGAAATTTCAGATGCTATAGAGAATGTGTCAGGGAGACATAAAGCGATTATTCGCTCGGTTAGTGGTGTGTACAGTTCTCATTTTTCTAATGAAGAAGAGATTGAAGAAGTAAAGGAAATGGCTGAACAATTCATGGAGAATGAAGGAAGAAGACCACGCATATTAATTGCGAAAATGGGACAGGATGGTCACGATCGAGGAGCGAAGATTATTGCTACTGCTTTTGCCGATCTAGGTTTTGATGTCGATATTGGTCCACTTTTTCAAACTCCCGAAGAAACCGCTAAACAAGCAGCTGAAAATGATGTACACGTAATTGGAGTCAGTTCATTGGCAGCAGGTCATAAAACACTTTTGCCTCAGTTAATAGCAGAATTGAAAAAAATTGGTCGTGAGGACATAGTTGTTGTAATTGGTGGAGTCATCCCAGCTCAGGATTATCCATTTTTAAAGGAAAATGGGGCAGCAGCTATTTTTGGACCTGGTACGGTTATTCCTGTTGCCGCAGGAAAGGTCATTGAGGAAATTTACCATCGATTAGGCTATGAGGAAGTGAATGAATAAATGGCAGATTCAAAGCGTCCTGAATGGCAAGAATCAGATGAGCATACTTCCACATATATGCCTGGAATATCTTCTACGCATGACGGGTTTCAAAAAGCATCCAGCAAAAGGTTTAAAAAACCAAAAAATACTGATGTTTCTGTTCAAGAAATGGTTGATCAAGTAATAAAGGGAGATCGAATGATGCTCTCTAAAGCTATTACGTTAATAGAAAGTAATGCAGAACATCATTTTAAGATGGCTCAAGAATTGCTTGGTCAATTGCTTCAATACTCAGGAAAATCTATTAGAATAGGAATTACTGGTGTTCCTGGAGCAGGCAAAAGTACGTTTATTGAAGAATTCGGAATGTTATTGTGCGAACTTGGTCACCGAGTAGCTGTTCTAGCGATTGATCCAAGTTCTACCATAAGTGGGGGCAGTATATTAGGAGATAAAACGAGAATGGAGAGACTAGTTAGAAACGAAAATGCCTATATTCGACCGTCCCCATCATCAGGAACACTTGGCGGTGTTCATCGAAAAACGAGAGAAACCATACTAGCGTGTGAAGCAGCTGGATTTGATATTATTATCGTTGAGACGGTCGGAGTCGGACAAAGTGAAGTGATCGTTAGGGGGATGGTTGATTTCTTTATGCTATTAACCATTACTGGTGCTGGAGATCAGCTGCAAGGCATGAAAAAAGGAATAATGGAATTAGCTGATGCAATTATCGTGAATAAAGCTGATGGCGACAATAAATCATTGGCAGAAAAAACACGAAAGGAATATAATCAAATCCTCCATTTCTTAATGCCTCCCACAAAAGGATGGGAAACAAAGGCATATTGTTGTTCCGCTTTAACGGGAGAAGGAATTGGAGCAATATGGAATGTGATTAAAGCTTTTAGGGAAAATACTAGGGAATCGGGTGTTTTAGAGGAAAGAAGAATGCTTCAGGCGAAGGAATGGATGTATTCACAAATTACGGAGAGGTTAGAACAATCTTTTTATCAACATAAAGAAATAAAGGAACTGCTTCCTTATTATCAACACGCAGTTATCAATGGTCATTCTACTGTATCTATGGCAGTTGATCTTTTATTTTCTAAGTACTTAAATGAATAAAATAGATAAAAATTAAAAAAGGACAGCGGTAATCGCTATCCAAAAAAACATCTAGGGAGTTTAGGGGTATGGATCTAGATGTATTATTATAATACCCCCTTTTTATTGTATTAAACTCTTTTTGATAAAATTTTTTAAATTGTTTTCACTCTATGGAATTGAATGTTTGTAAATTTAAAGGAAAACCTGCTATTATGGGAAGGTAGAGTTAAGTTAGGAAGGAAGCGAAAAAATGAGTATGGATTTTAATTTATTTATGAATGATGTTGTTCGTCAAGCAAGGGAAGAAGCAGTTGCTTCTGGCTATAATGAATTAAAAACGGTTGAGGATGTAGAACAAGCGTTATCACAAAAAGGGACAACACTTGTCCTTGTAAATTCTGTTTGTGGATGTGCAGGTGGAATTGCCCGTCCAGCAGCAGCACATGCAATTCATCATGACAAACGTCCGGATCAATTAGTTACTGTATTTGCTGGCCAAGATAAGGAAGCAACTGCAAAGGCAAGAAGTTATTTTGTTGGCTATCCACCTTCCTCTCCATCATTTGCCCTTTTAAAAGATGGCGAATTATTGACAATGGTAGAACGTCATGAAATTGAAGGACATGATCCAATGTCAGTAGTAAATAAGCTTCAAGAATACTTTGATCAATATTGTGAAGAAATTTAATGAAAAAATCCGGTTCATAGCCGGATTTTTTTGTGGAAGTCTATATATAGGAGCAAAATAAAAATGGTTTCAGGTTTCTTTAAAAAATTGATCATAACAATTTTTTGTTAAGTACCTTTTAAAAAAATAGGAGAGGAAACATGTTCAGAATCGGATACCGCACGCTAAAAACAGCAATTGCTACTCCAATAGCGATTTATATTGCTCAATTATTTCACTTACATAATTATTTCTCAGCGGGAATACTGGCCATTCTTTGTATTCAAAGTACAAAGAAGAAATCTATAAGAGCTGCATGGAGCAGATTTTTTGCATGTGTTGTTGCTATGATTTTATCTTCTTTCTTTTTTTCATTATTTGGACAGCATCCATTTGTGATTGGTATTGTATTACTATTATTTATTCCAATAACTGTAATGTTAAAGATAAATGAAGGAGTTGTTTCAAGTAGTGTTATTATCCTTCACTTTTTAGCTGCAACTTCAATTGATATGCACCTTTTTATCAATGAATTTGCTATCATTCTCATCGGTATTGGTGTTGCATTAGTGATGAATTTATATATGCCAAGTCTTGATCAGCAATTAATTAAATACCAAAAAAATATTGAGGATAACTTTCGTAAAATATTTGAAGAAATTATCCAGTACTTACGAACCAACAAAAATACTTGGGATGGAAAGGAAATAACAGAAACAGCAGAAATGATTGAAAAGGCAAAAATGCTTGCCTTTCGAGATATTGAAAATCGTTTTGTAACTACTGAATCCTTTTACTATTCTTATTTTAAAATGCGTGAAAGGCAGTTTGAAATTATTGAGCGCTCGCTTCCTGTCATCACCTCGATTTCTTCAATGGTAGAGCAACGAATGATGATGGCAGATTTTGTTGAGGATTTGAAAGAAAATATTCAACCGAAAAATACAGCAATTGAAAGATTGAAGAAGCTATATACGATGCAGAAGCAAATAAATGAAATGGAGCTTCCAAAAACGAGAGAGGAATTCGAGGCTAGAGCTAGCTTATTTCAATTTATGCGAGAAATAGAACAGTATTTAATGATTAAAAGTAATTTTAAAACAATTAAAAAATCAAAATCCTAAACAATAGAATGAAAAAGCCCTTTGTCCAAATAGTGAACAAAGGGTTTTTTCATTCTATAATAACCATGCTAGTCCTGATAATAAGGTCGTAGCAAGCATGGCAATGAGCATTAAGTAGACTACCAACTTTTGTGTTTTTTTAGACATTTACAGTTCACTCCTTGTTTCAAGGGTTTCTATTATTATTTTATAAATATATGTATGTGAAGACAACTATTAATAAGAATTTTTATTTGTCATTTTTAGAAACTCTTTTTCTTTTGCAGGATTTTCGACACTTTATGTATAAGTATATATTGTTACACTAGGGGAGGGAGAAAAAGAAAAATGAACAAAGTAGATCATATTGGTGTAGCGGTACACTCAATAGAAGATGTTTTGCCCTTTTATACGGAAACGCTTACATTTCGTTGTCTACATATTGAAGAGGTCCCATCTGAAAATATTCGTGTGGCATTTATTGAGGCAGGAAATGTGAAAATTGAATTGCTTGAGCCTCTAAATCCTTCAAGCACTATAGCTAAGTTTTTAGATAAGCGTGGGCAAGGAGTCCATCATGTTGCTTTTAATGTCGATGATATTCAAACACGCATAAATGAGTTAAAAGAAAATGGAGTCCAAATGATTAATAATCAACCAAAAATAGGAGCTGGAGGAGCGGAAGTTGCTTTTCTCCATCCCAAATCCGGACACGGTGTTCTATATGAACTATGTGAGAAGAAAGAGAAGGATAATGACTGATATTTTTTTACGAAGCACCAATTAAATTTTTATCGATGGAATTTTATGAATAATCAATAATCAGTGTTGGTTTATTGAATTTATATATGATTTACTTGAAGCAGTAATTCATAACATAGGCATCGGATGTATTCTATTATCCTGCCTCTTCGTTTTTACCTCTTAGAAAGGAGAGATTAATTTGACTGATATTTATGAAAGAATTAATGATTTATATGATAGAAAAAGAGTTATAGAGCTTGGTGGTGGGGACGAAAAAATTGAGAAGCAACACCAAAAAGGAAAACTAACGGCAAGAGAAAGAATCGAACTATTAGTTGATTCAGGTACATTTGTTGAATTAAATCCATTTATTGAGCATAGAAGCTATGATTTCGGTTTAGATCAAGTACAAGGACCAGGAGATGGGGTAGTTACTGGTTATGCTAAAGTGCATGGTCGTCCGATATATTTATTTTCACAGGATTTTACCGTTTTTGGAGGAGCTTTAGGTGAAATGCATGCGGCGAAGATTGCCAATGTGATGGATCTTGCTGCTAAAAATGGAGCTCCCTTTATTGGGCTTAATGATTCTGGAGGAGCTAGAATACAAGAAGGGGTTGTATCTTTAGATGGTTATGGCCAAATATTTTATCGCAATGCAATTTATTCTGGTGTGATTCCGCAAATTTCTGTGATTTTAGGGCCCTGTGCCGGTGGTGCGGTTTATTCTCCAGCTATTACTGATTTTGTGTTTATGGTAGATGAAACAAGTCAAATGTTTATTACTGGTCCAAAAGTGATTGAAACTGTAACAGGGGAAAAAATATCATCTGAAAATTTAGGCGGATCAAAAGTTCATAATTCAATTAGTGGAAACGCGCATTTTCGTGGTGAGGATGAAGCCACAGTATTAGAAATGGTTCGTGAACTTTTGACCTATTTACCACAAAATAATAGATTGAAGCCTCAAATTGAAAAATGGGAAGAAGAAGACGATTATCGTTCAGATCTAACTGATATGATCCCATTTGATTCGATCCGGCCTTATGATATAAGAAAGGTTATTAACCAAGTAGTAGATGAAAGCTCCTTTTTTGAGGTACATAAGGAATTTGCAAAGAATATCGTGGTTGGATTAGGTAGAATTCGAGGGGAAGTAGTGGGGCTTGTTTGTAATCAGCCGAAGTTTATGGCTGGAAGTTTAGATATTGATTCATCTGATAAAGCCTCCCGTTTCATACGTTTCTGTGATTCTTTTAATATTCCGATCGTAACTTTTGAGGATGTGACAGGTTTCTTTCCCGGAATTAAGCAGGAGCATGGAGGGATTATTCGTCATGGTGCAAAAATCTTATATGCCTATTCAGAAGCAACTGTTCCAAAGATCACTGTAATTCTAAGGAAAGCTTTTGGTGGAGCGTATGTAGCGTTAAATAGTAAATCAATTGGAGCTGATTTAGTTTTTGCCTGGCCGAATGCTGAGATTGCAGTAATGGGACCTGAAGGGGCAGCAAATATTATATTTGCAAAAGAAATCCAAACTAGTTCTAATCCAGAAGAAACAAGAAAACAAAAGATAGAAGAATATCGCAATAAATTCGCAAACCCTTATGTAGCGGCATCTAGAGGAATGGTTGACGATGTTATAGATCCAAGAGAGACAAGAATTAAATTAGTACAAGCTTTAGAAATGATGCGTAATAAGCAGGAAGACAGACCGTTTAAAAAGCACGGAAATATACCACTATAATTGTCCAGATAAAAAAATAAGGATATACTTATATCGAGTACATATTTTTTATTTGGAGGTCTTTTTTGACATGGCTAATCAAGAGCGTCTATTAAATGAGTTTCTAGAATTAGTTCAAATTGATTCAGAGACAAAAAATGAAGGGAACATTTCTAAAGTTCTTAAGAAAAAATTTGAAGATCTTGGTGTTGAAGTATTTGAAGACGATACGATGGCGCAAACAGGACACGGTGCAGGGAATTTAATCTGTACATTACAGGGGACTAAACAAGGTGTGGATACGATTTATTTCACTTCACATATGGATACAGTTGTTCCAGGTAATGGTGTAAAACCATCAATTAAGGATGGATATGTAGTAACAGATGGAACTACAATATTAGGTGCAGATGATAAAGCTGGATTAGCAGCTATGTTTGAAGCGATCCGTAATATTAAAGAACAAAATATTGAGCATGGAACGATTCAATTTGTGATTACTGTTGGCGAGGAATCAGGACTTGTTGGTGCAAAAGCACTTGACCCATCTTTAATAAAAGCTAAATATGGCTTTGCTTTAGATAGTGATGGAAAAGTAGGGAATGTTGTTGTTGCAGCACCAACACAAGCAAAAGTTAGAGCAGTTATTCATGGCAAAACTGCTCATGCAGGTGTAGCCCCTGAAAAAGGAGTATCTGCTATTTCGATTGCGGCAAAAGCGGTCTCAAGAATGCCACTTGGACGTCTTGATGAGGAAACGACAGCAAATATTGGTCGATTTGAAGGTGGTCAAGCGACTAATATCGTTTGTGATCGTGTAGACGTTTTGGCTGAGGCTCGTTCACTTGTTCCTGAAAAAATGGAAGCACAAGTTGCTAAAATGAAAGAGGCATTTGAGCAAGCAGCAGTTGAAATGGGCGGTAAAGCGGAAGTAGAAGTGAATGTTATGTATCCAGGATTTAAGTTTGCGGATGGGGACCTTGTCGTAGAGGTTGCAAAAAAAGCAGCAACAAAAATCGGAAGAGAATGTAAGCTTGAACAAAGCGGTGGAGGTAGTGATGCCAATGTTATAGCAGGATTTGGCGTTCCAACTGTTAATTTAGCTGTTGGATATGAAGAAATTCATACTACCAATGAAAGAATGCCTGTTGAAGAGCTAGTAAAACTTGCTGAAATGGTTGTTGCTATTATCCAAGAAGTAGCTGTAGCTTAATTTATTGCTTTAAAAAATGGAACTGGACTGTGTAAGAGCAGTCTAGCTTCCAAATAATAATCTTATGGAGGACAATGGGGAGTATATGAGTGAAAAAGCGATTATTTTTCAGGTAGGTAGCGAAGAATATGGAATGAATGTTGATTATGTAATTTCAATTGAAAAGTTTGAAAATTCAACACCTATTCCGAATTTGCCGCCATTTGTAAGAGGAATAGTAAAGTCGAGGGGTGAGCTGATTCCAGTGATCGATTTTGAACATGTGTTGTATGGCCAGTTTTTACAGCATGATCTAAGCTCACGGTTAATTGTTATAAAAACAAAAGTACTGTCTATTGGATTACTTGTTAAAGAGGCAAAGGAAATATTGAATATTCCTACTGATGCATTAAAACAAATTGGTTTAATGGCATATCAGAAGACGAAATATTTTAGTAGTGTAGCTAATCTTGATTCGCGTTTAATTACAATGATTGAACCTAATTTGTTAGTTGAGTCGTTGGAAGGAATTAAGGATATATTGGAATTTATGAAAGAACAACAAAAGGTTGGTTGAATGCATGTGATGAACATGCATTTTTACTTTAAATCATTTATTTAAGTCAAAAAATGAGGGGGTGAATCCCCATAAAGTTAGTGAGCAAATCAGGAAGTGATATGGTTGAAACAATATTATCCTAAAAATGGTCGAGTCATTTTACATGTCGATATGAATAGCTTTTTTGCTTCAGTTGAGATGGCATATGATTCCACTTTAAAAGGAAAGCCGATTGCTGTGGCAGGGAATCCTGAAGAGAGAAAAGGGATCATTGTTACTTGTAGTTACGAAGCAAGAAAATTTGGCGTAAAGACAACGATGTCAGTTTGGGAAGCTAAAAAATTATGTCCTCAATTAATTCTATTACGACCTAATTTCAGCAGATATCGTGAGGCATCAGATGCGATGTTTTTAATTTTGCGCCAATATTCTGATCTTGTGGAGCCTGTATCTATTGATGAAGGATATATTGATATTACTGAAAGCTACCAACTAGGAAGTCCATTTGAAATTGCAGCTATGATACAGAATCAATTAGTGAATGAATTGGATTTACCTTCGAGCATTGGTATAGCTCCAAATAAGTTTTTAGCAAAAATGGCTTCGGATATGAAAAAGCCACTGGGAATTACTGTCTTAAGAAAACGAGATATACCAACAGTAATATGGCCTCTTCCATTAATTGAAATGCATGGAATAGGCATGAAAACAGCTGATAAACTCATTAGTGCAGGTATGAAAACAATAGGAGATCTTGCTCATACAGATGACTTACAGATTGAAATGCTATTAGGTATTAGAGGGGCGAAATTAAAAGAAAGAGCTAATGGAATAGACTTGCGAAAAGTAGATCCGAATGCCGCAAATGATAATAAAAGTGCTGGAAGCTCAACGACATTACCAAAAGATTCTACAAATCAACAGGAGCTTTTAAAGGTTTTAGAGAAATTGTCTGAAGAAACCTCTATTCGATTAAAGAAGAAAAACTATTTAACGAAGAATGTCAGTATTACAATTAGATACAAGAATCGCAGCACTATAACTAGAAGTCGTAAGCTAAGCAATCCAATTGTTCATCACAAAGATATTTATAGTGCTGCAAAATTACTTTTTTTAAAGCATTGGAATGGAAATCCAATACGTTTACTTGGTGTCACAGGGCAGGATTTAATTGAGCAAGTAAATGCTGTAGAACAATTAGATCTATTTTCCTATACGAAAGCAGCTGAAAAAGAACCTCTTTATCAGGCACTAGAAAAATTGCGTGAAAAATATGGAGAAAATGCAGTGACGAAAGGGATAAAGAAAAAATAAACAATAGGAAAAATGTTATGTTCTTCTCTTTTTCGAAATTTTTTTCTTTATAGTTGGGAATAGACTTTTTTCCTTTGTCTTTTTTTCTTGCCCTTGATTCTTGTTTGTGGTGGTTATATAAATCTCTTCTTTATTAATAGCATAGTCATGAGCAAGGACAAGTCCAATATTGGTGGTAGATTCATTATTTGTAACAATTGAATATGAATAATTGTATTTTTGGGCTAATTGTATATATTTGGATAAAAACGAATAATTTAATTCACCATTTAATAACATTTTAGCTTGTGGATTTCCTTTCATTAATCGTTCAATCTCATTATATACTTTATTTTCCATTACTTGACTGTTTTTTAAGGCGACAATCACCCGCTCACGATATGTTCCTAAAAATTTCCTTTTTTCCTCAGGTTTAATTTGTTTTTCACCATAAATTCCTTTTTGTAGGTAATCATCGATGTTTGGTTGATTTGACAAGTTCGTTCCTCCTAGCCTAAAAGTATAATCTAATACAACATAAGCAATTAGCTGGATTATGTTCCAATTAATTAGTTGATAGGTACTTGAATATTGGAAAGGTTATTTTTAATTTCTTTAACCTTTAGTTCATTTTAACTTAATTAGGTTTGAGGTTGTTCCTTTTTTATCGAAAAATTGGTGAATTTTACTAACGAAATGGTCAACGGTTATCTGTTTACAAAAATATTTTAAAAAAAGCCCCAACACAGAAAATAAAGCGATAAGCATTTATTCTATGAGGAGCCCTTTTATTTTTTAGCAGTTTTCTACATCAAGGTCAGTTACATCCCACCAAGAGAAATTATCTTGCTGAAGCAGCTTATCTGCTTCAAAAGGACCCATTGAACCTGCTTTATAATTTGGAAATGACGATTGTTTATTTTCCCAAACTTCCGAGATTTTATCGACAAATCTCCATGATAAGGCAACCTCATCCCAATGAGTAAAATTCGTTGCATCACCATGTAGGCAATCATAAAGAAGTTTTTCATAAGCCTCAGGCGTATTAATTCCGTTGTCGGCTTCATTAGAAAAATTCAATTTTACAGGTTTTGTTTGTATGTTTCGACCAGATTTTTTTGCATTAACATGCAATGTAATACCTTCCTCAGGCTGGATATGAATAACGAGTAGATTAGGACTAAGCTGTTCATTCTTATTGTAAAGGTTCATTGGTATATTTTTGAATTGTATAACGATTTTTGTTGATTTAGTAGTCAATCGTTTTCCAGTACGAATATAGAATGGCACTCCAGCCCATCTGAAGTTATCAATCATTAGTTTCCCAGCTACGAAAGTTTCTGTATTAGATTGTGGTACTACATTATGCTCATCACGATAGCCAACTACTTCATTATTATCAATTGTTCCTTTATCGTATTGACCACGTACAAAGTATTTTTCAACTTCATCACCTTCAATAGGACGTAAAGCTCGAAATACTTTTACTTTTTCACTGCGAATTTCTTCAGTGGTTAATCGTATTGGCGGTTCCATAGCTAGTAATGCAACCATTTGCAACATATGGTTTTGGACCATATCTCTAAGTGCACCACTTTTTTCATAATACCTTGCACGCTCTTCTACACCTAATTTTTCACTTGACGTAATTTGAATATTGGAGATATATCTGTTATTCCAAAGTGGTTCAAAGAAAGCATTTGCGAACCGGATTACCTCGATATTTTGAACCATTGCTTTTCCTAAATAATGATCAATTCGATAAATTTCTTCTTCTGCAAAGGATTGACGGATTTGGGCATTTAAGCTTTCTGCTGACTCTAAATCATGTCCAAAAGGTTTTTCAATAACAAGCCTTTTAAAACCTATAGTTTCAGTTAATCCATCCGATTTTAAATGATCAGCTATCGTTCCAAAAAATTCAGGTGCCATTGCAAGATAGAAGATGCGATTTCCTTGTAAAGAATATTTTGTGTCTAATTCTTCTGCTAATTTTTTTAATTGTATGTAGGAGTTTGAATCAGTAACATCATGTGGCTGATAGTAGAAATGGGAAGCAAAATCATCAATTTGATCATTTGTCCCAACAAATGTAATAATTGACTCTTTAATATTCTCTCTAAATTGTTCATGAGTCCAAGCACGGCGAGCTGTTCCGATAACTGCAAATTTTTCAGCTAATTTCCCTTTTTTATATAAGTGATAAAGAGAAGGATATAATTTTCTCTTTGCTAAATCTCCTGTTGCACCAAATATC
Source organism: Heyndrickxia sporothermodurans (assembly GCA_018333075.1). GTDB lineage: Bacteria > Bacillota > Bacilli > Bacillales > Bacillaceae_C > Heyndrickxia > Heyndrickxia sporothermodurans_A. Next base: position 157,657 of record BORH01000005.1, read on the forward strand.
ATAATTAATGATGTAGAAGTATCATTTGGAATCATTGTTGTGTATACTCTCCTTTTTTGCAATCTATTAAATAGCATACCAAAATAATACGATTATTATATCGTAAAGTAAGACAATCCGCTCAAATATTAAATTTACTTCATCCGCATATAAAATAGCAACTGATTTGCAAAATTCATTAAAGTTATTTTAATAAAAATGCTAATATATCCTAATTAGGTTTAGAATATTAATATAAATTTGATTTCTGGGCATCTTTTAAAGAAATGTGTGGAAGCTTTATGTATTATTGTAATGAGGAATAAAGTTTAAGAAAAGACTTTTATATTTTATGGTAAAATATATAGTTAGTATGTTAGGGGAGGTTACCTCTTTGAATCTTTTATTTTTAGGAACTGGTGCAGGAATGCCAGGAAAGTTAAGAAATGTTACTTCTGTTTCACTTAAAATGTTAGAAGAAAGAAAAGCAATTTGGTTATTTGATTGTGGCGAAGCAACACAGCATCAAATTTTACATACATCACTTAAACCGGGTAAAATTGAAAAAATATTTATAACACATTTGCATGGTGACCATATCTATGGACTACCTGGATTTCTTGGTAGTCGTTCCTTTCAAGGAGGGAATACGGAGCTTACAGTATATGGACCGAAGGGTATTAGAGAATTTATAGAAGTATCTTTAAAGGTAAGTGAGACCCATCTACAATACCCATTAATCATAAAAGAGATTGATGAAGGGATAATTTTTGAAGATCATCAATTCATCGTTGAATCAAAGCTTCTTGATCATGCCGTCCTTAGTTTTGGCTATCGTATAGTAGAAAAAGATAAGATAGGGACATTAGACGCTATAAAGCTTCAAAAGGAAGGCATTTCTCCTGGACCTATATATGCTAAATTAAAAAATGGGGAAGTAGTAGAATTAGAAGATGGTCGTATCCTCAATGGAAGTGATTATGTAGGACCTGATCAAAAGGGGAAAGTTATAACAATATTAGGAGATACAAGATCATGTGATAACGCTATAAAGCTGGCTAAAGATGCTGATATTCTTGTGCATGAGGCTACCTTTTCCGAAGATAGCGAAGAAATGGCTTATAATTATTTTCATTCAACAACAAAACAGGCGGCCACAATCGCAAAAGAAGCAAATGTAAAGCTGCTTTGTTTAACACATATAAGTTCAAGATATGGAAAAGAAGATTCGGAAAAATTGTTAGAAGAGGCGAAAAATGTTTTTTCTAATAGCATTATTGCTTATGATTTTTTGGAAGTACCCATTTAATAATAAAGTGTGGAGAAATTCAAATTCTCCACACTTTATTATTGAAAATAATTTTTTCAATGTTAAATAAAACTGTTTTTCTTTTCTTTATTTCACTTAATTCCAGCCACTTTCATACTGTTTTGGAGCATCTATTTGGACTCCAAGTTCTCTAGCTGCTTTTCTTGGCCAATAAGGATCTCTTAATAATTCACGAGCCAAAAAAACTAAATCGGCGCGATTATTTTGGAGAATTTCCTCAGCATGTAAACCTGACGTAATGAGACCAACTGCTCCAGTATCAATATGGGCTTTTTCTTTAATTTCTTGTGCAAATGGAACTTGATATCCAGGAAAAACGGAGATTCTTGCAGGTACGACTGCACCTGAACTTACATCAATTAAGTCTACGCCCTGTTCCTTCATCCATTTTGCAAATTGAACATAATCTTCTGGTGTTAAGCCTTCAGGATGATAGTCATTTGCTGAAACACGAACGAATAAAGGACCATCCCACACCGTTTTTACAGAAGTAATAATTTCCTTTAAAAAGCGATAGCGATTTTCTGGATTACCTCCATATTCGTCATTTCTTTGATTTGATAGAGGAGAAAGAAATTCATTTATAAGATAACCATGTGCTCCATGGAGTTCAATGATATCAAAGTCAGCTTTTTTGGCACGAAGTGCAGCTAATTTAAAGGCAGCTATGGTTTCTTGAATATCGATTTTACTCATTTCTTTTGGTGTCTTGCTTTTTTCATTAAAAGCAATAGGAGAAGGTGCGATAATATCTCCTTCTAATTCTGCTTTTCTTCCAGCATGGGCTAACTGAATTCCAGCAGTACTTCCATAAGCTTTCATCATTTGAACAAGCTCAGTCAATCCGTCAACATGCTTGTCGCTCCATATTCCTAAGTCATATGGACTAATTCTTCCCTGAGGTGTAACAGCTGTTGCTTCTAGTATAATTAATCCTACTTGACCAACAGCTCTACTTGTATAATGAGTCTTATGCCAATCCGTAACTATTCCATCCTTATTCCCACATGAATACATACACATTGGTGACATTACAATTCGGTTTTTAATATCAACATTTTTTATAGCATATGGTTCAAATAATTTTACAGCCATTTCTTAGCCTCCTCATTTTTGAAACAGTATCTTACTTAGTAAAGAATTATATCAAGATGAATTGGTTGAGGAAAGAAACTTGCTTGTAAAATTATAGTTGATTTATTTTATTTATTTGCGACAGTCGCTTAGACTGCAGTGCTGCTTCCTTTATACAATGAATAAAAGCATCCTTTACTTGTTTATTATCTAAAATACGGATCCCTGCTTCTGTCGTCCCTCCAGGACTTGTAACTGCTTTTCGTAAATCTTCAGGTGATTTTTCGGATACCTCCAACATTTCTGCTGCACCAATTAGTGTTTGAATAATTAATTTTTTTGCCATGGCTTTCTCAAGTCCAATTTCTTGAGCAGATTGCTCCATTGCTTCTACTATATAGTAAATATAGGCGGGACCACTACCTGAAAGGCCTGTAATAGCATCAAGCTTTTCTTCCTCAACGATAGTAGTATTTCCAATTGAAGACAATAATTTTATACAAAAATGTAGCTGTTCCTGTGATACCTTGTCATTATAAGTGATAGCAGTTGCAGATTTTCCAATAGCAGCGGAAGTATTAGGCATTGCTCGAATAATTGGGTTATTTATGATATTTTCAATATAGGAAATAGAAATACCTGCTAATACGGAAATGATTAAAGTAGTAGGATTGATAAATGGACGAATTGCGAACAATGCTTCCTCTGCATCCTTAGGCTTTACAGCAAGCACAACAATATCTGTTTGCGAGAGAAGAGCTTTCATTTCATAGGTTGTTTGTATTTTATACTTCTCTTTCAAAGAGGATAGCTTCATATCATCGGCACGGTTAGTGACATAAATATTTTCTTCATTGATTATTTTTTTGTGTGTAATTCCACTAATAATCGCTTCGGCCATAGATCCAGCTCCAATAAAAGAAATTTTCATTATACTCCCTCCAATATATTTAGTTAATAGCCTATATCTAAAATGAAGACTTGAAAAATAAAACAAAAAACCTTTCATCCAAAAAGGACGAAAGGATTTCCGCGGTACCACCTTTATTGAATGCTGCCAAAAAACTGCACATTCATCTTAAACCGTTAACGCGGGTAACGTATTGGTTTTCCAATAAGCTCTCAAGGTAGGTTCAATAAAAAAGCGGATGGTGAAGTCTTTCAGCCTATGAACTTCACTCTCTTTCATCATTTTTTTATTTAATAGCCTTGGTCATTGCAAATTTCTTTTATAATTATTTAGATTATGCAAAACAAACTGCTTATCTGTCAAGAGATATTTTATAATTTTCTGTATTTTTTATTTCAATATAATGACATTAGTCATTAAACTAGGTACAATATAAATAAGGTTATTATGAAAGCTATTTAAATATAAGATTAAGGGGTTATAAAATGGTAGCATGGATGGGAAATATTGCGAAAATTACGTTGCCTACACCTTTTTCGGTAGGTGATGTAAATGTTTATCTTATAAAAGGGGATGCTTTATCACTTATTGATGCGGGGGTAAATACTCAGGAAGCTTGGGAAGCATTTACATATCAATTATCACAATTAGGATATATTCCTGATGATATTGAACAAGTAATCTTAACTCATCATCATCCCGATCATGTTGGACTTTTAGAGCATTTACCGGAGGATATTAGAATATATGGACACCAATATTGTATTCCGTATTTAAAGCAGGATAAGGATTTCTTTACCTCCCATGACCAGTTTTATTTTCAACTCTTTCATGAGTTTGGCGTTCATGGGGATGTTGAAACGATGCTCCGTAAATGGAAAGCTCCATTAAAATTTTCTTCGAAACGCCCGTTGACTCATATTGTGAATGAAGGATCTCAAATTGAAGGATTTAAAGAGTGGAGGATTCTTGAAACTCTAGGTCATGCACAAAGTCATTTATCGTTTTTTCGTGAAAAGGATGGAACTTTAATAGCTGGGGACCATGTCCTTGCTACAATTTCTTCAAATCCATTATTAGAACCACCATTAGTTAAAGGAGAACAACGCTCAAGACCACAATTGCAATACAATGCTTCATTGAGAAAACTATTTGACTATCAGATCACGATGGCCTTTACAGGTCACGGAACAGAAGTGAAAAATATTCATTCACTAATAGAACGAAGGTTAAAAAGACAGCAAGATCGTGCAATGCAGGTAAAAGAAATGATTAGTGAGAAGGCTTTAACAACATTTGAAATATGTCAAAATCTCTTTCCTACAGTCTATCAAAAGGAACTTGGTCTTACTTTATCAGAAACTACAGCGCAATTAGATTTTTTACTCTCACTTGAAGTTGTTGAGAAAGTGGTGAAAGAGGACGGTGTGGCTTATTTTTTTGCTAAATAGGAGTGGACGTGTTGGTTAATCACCGAATTCGAAATAAAGTTATTGCAATAACAGGAGCATCTAGTGGACTAGGTGAACAAATCGCGTATAAATGTGCTCAAAATGGTGCTACTGTTATTTTACTTGCTCGTACCATGAAAAAACTAAAGAGGATGAAAGACGATATTGAAAAAAAGTATTCAGTTGCATGTGGGATATGGGAATTGGATGTGTCACAACATGAAAACATTACAAATACATTTAAAGAGATATACGAGAATTTTGGGATAATTGATGTATTAGTAAATAATGCTGGTTACGGAGTATTCGAAGAAGCATATACTACTTCTATAGTGGATATAAAAGGAATGTTCGATGTAAATGTTATCGGATTAATGGCTTGTACAAAAGAAGTGATTCCGTTTATGAGACAAAAGAAATTTGGACATATCATCAATATTGCATCACAAGCAGGGAAAATAGCAACACCAAAATCAAGTGTATATGCGGCAACAAAGCATGCGGTAATTGGCTATTCCAACAGTATTAGGATGGAGCTTGACCCATATCATATCTTTGTCACTACCGTTAATCCAGGTCCAATTGCAACGAATTTTTTTCAGATCGCAGATCAATCTGGTACATATGTGAAAAGTGTTGAAAAGTTCATGTTAAATCCAGAACATTTAGCAGATAAAATTGTAAATAGTATGCTTACTAAACGTAGGGAAATCAATGCTCCACGTTGGATGAATACAGGAAGTATTATTTATTCACTATTTCCAAAGCTTGTTGAACGAATTGGTAGAAAGGCTTTTTATAAAAAATGAAATGTAGATCCCTCCTTTAAAAAAGGAGGTTTTTTTAAAACTATTGATTTTCATTAACTATCTAAGTCACAGGCATTTTAATTAAGTGTTAGTTAAAAAATCATATACGACATCAATTACAAAATCAGGCAAGCTTGTTTCAGGATTTTCTTGTTTTCCTCTACAATTTGGTGATATAGCTTCATATACTCTTCTTTATTGCTCTCACTAGCTTGACTTTCAAAATGGTATTGCTTGAAACATTGATCAATTAATTTAAAAATGTAAGGTTCCATTGTTGCGCCTCTTTTTTACAGCTTTTTTTTCGTTTTAATCTTTTTTTCAGAGGCATACATCAAGATAATTAGACTATAAATCTTCATGTACTTATACACAAAAATTTTGTAAATAGTTATAATCCGCAACAGAGGACTTTCCATAAAAAAAACATATTTTTAAATTTACTTAATAATTGTTCATGGCCTAAACAATACGTACAGGCTAGTACTTCAATAGGAGTTTTTGTAAGAATCTCAGAGCCAAATATGTATTGTGGATATAGGGCATGAGTGTTATCACTACTAGCGATTTCCCCATGCACCATCCTTGTGGGATATTTGCAACTTGACCAGGAATGATGAAAATATTCGTTTTTTTGTTGTTGAATGGATTTATTAAGGAAACTGTTGCTGAACCTAATATACAGTAAACAAGCTCAGCTGCATTTGGAGGTTTAACAAGATTTATATCAAACTCCATTTTGATTTGGTCTTTTATTATGTTGATATTTAAAAGGGGGTATTCAGCTGGAATTTTGATACATAGTATTTAATAAACTAGTGGAATTATTGCATTACTATCGATAGAAAAAAGGACTTTAATAATTTCATGTGGAATATATTATTGTATCTTAAAATATGTATGGGGGTTACTATTTTGTTATTGTACTTTTGATATATCATTTGCCTAATGATTGAAAAACAAATTAGGAGTTGATATATGGTGATTTACATAAATTCAATTGAAGGTATTTCTTCTGATATGTTAAAAGGATTTTTTGTGGATTGGCCAAACCCACCAAATCCACAAACTCACTTGAAACTATTAAATAACAGCAGTAAAGTGGTCATTGCATTAGATGATCATACTAATCAAGTGGTTGGGTTTATAACCGCAATTAGTGATGGGATTCTATCAGCTTACATTCCTTTACTTGAAGTTTTGCCAGAATATAAAAACAAAGGAATCGGCAAGGTATTAGTAAAACGAATGATAAATGAACTGAATGATGTATACATGGTTGACATATGTTGTGATGATGACTTGGTTCCTTATTATAAAAAGTTTGGAATGTTAAAATCAAACGGAATGCTCTTAAGAAACTATAAAATGCAATCAGGAAATTTAAACATATAAAATGAAAAACACGCTTGGAGTTGAACTGTCTAAGCGTGTTTGTTTGTGAAATATTCCGCCAATTTTTTTAAATTCAATTGCGATTTTGTTTTCCAAGGAGTCTATTTTTTTGTTTCTTCACAGTAGTTAAACTACTAATGTTAGAAAAGGGATAGATTATTAAACCATTTTATTTGGCCCGTACAGTAGATTCGAACTTACCTTTATGGGAGCCATCACAAAAAGGCTTTTTATTGGACAAGCCGCAACGGCAAAGTGAAAAAGATGGTTTTGTTTCAAAAACATTTCCTTCTGCATCAATTAATTCTACATCTCCAGTAATGCGATAAGAACCATTGTCATTTACTTTAATTTGCACTTTGGACATAATTATCAACCTTTCTAGTAGTATTGTTTTGTATTGATAGTATATAAATATTCACGAAAATGCAATAAATAGAGAAAAATATTTAAATATTCTATACGAGTTTTTGAGCTTTAAAATTATTTTCTTGGATGAGCCAATTTTGGGGAAAGGGAATTCCTAATACCCAATAACTAATTCCCCGTAGACGATAGCTTTTTACAACATCGAATTTTGCTTGAGCACTTCTTGCATCTTCAAACCAAACCTCATGCTGCTGGCCCTTACTATCTGTATATCGAAAAAACGGTGCTTGATAAGTTGGATGGAACTCTATATTTGCTCCATATTGCAGAGCCAAACGAATTGCTTGTTGTGGTGAGATGGTTTTCGCAAGAGTTCCTTGTTTCCATGGTATTTTCCAATCACGACCATATAATGGGGCACCCATTAAAATTTTACTTCTTGGAATCACTTGGACGGCATAGTCTAAAACACGCTTTACCTCGTTTATAGGAGCAATCGCCAACGGTTTTCCACCCGCCCAGCCCCATTCGTATGTCATGAGAATAACAAAATCGACAATTCTTCCTTGTGCTTCATAATCATGTGCTTCATAAAGCAATCCCTTTTGATCTGAGGATATTTTTGGTGCTAGGGCTGTAGACACATAAAAACCTTTAGAATGAAGAGCTGATACAACTAGTCGGAGAAAAGTATTATAGTTTTCTCGATCCTCAGGATAGATATATTCAAAATCAAAATTTACACCAATGTAACCTTTCTCTTGCATGGTTACAAGGAGATTATTAATAAAGTTATTTTGTACTGAAGAATTACGTAGAAGGGTTGCGGCTAAATCAGAATTAAAATCTTGGTTCACAAAATTAGTGATTGTGACCAATGGTGCGATATGTTCAGAATACGAAGTATTAATAATAGGTGTATCATTGATTTCAGTTAAGGTCCCATCTTCTTTAAAGGTATAGGTAAAGGGGGATAAATAAGTTAAATATCTTCCTAGTTGGTGTACTTCTTGAACTCCCTTTTCCTCAATATTAGTAATATACGTATTCACCTCTTTAATAGGACGGGGTATATCTGGAATTCGTAGAACCTGGCCAATATATATCATAGATGGAGTTGTTAGCTGATTTATTTCAGTCAAAGTTGAAGTATTTACTCCATATTTTTGCGCAATAGTCCATAACGTTTCACCTGATTGAACAGTATGATATGAAACAGGGATGAATATTAACTGACCAATACTAATGTTAGTAGGATCAGATATTTGATTCACCGATGCAATTGCTTGAACAGATGTTCCATATTTCTGTGCAATAGCCCAAAGGTTATCACCTGGCTGAATAATGTATTCCCGTCCTGGAGAAGGGATAACGATTGCTTCACCAATGACCAATTTATTCGGTTCATTTATCTGATTTGCAGATACTATCTGAAGAATGCTAACACCAAAGGTATGTGCGATATGGTGAAGGCTATCTCCTTTTTTTATGACATAAATTTTCATTTCTCTCTCTCCCTATATGATCCCTAATGTACTGTATTCATAGACAAGTGCTGATGTTTAAAAAAGTTAATAGAAAGAGAAATTTTCTTGAAAATTATTTTAGAGGTAGAGAAAAATCGGTGTCCTTTTATATAGCTTTTTCGGAAATATATTCAGCTTTTTATTGTATTTCCATATTTCTTAAGAAATTCATCCACTATTTTTTCGTATTCTTCACGATTCTCATTTAACGATTGAGCATGAATGCCATTAACTGCTAAATAGATCATTTTGTCTCCTTTTTTCTTTTCATACAAGGCTTTGGTCATTTCAGGCAAAATATAATCATCCTTTTCACTATGTATAAATAGAATTGGGTGTTGGATGTTTTGAATAACATTAATAGGTGAAACCGATTTTAAAGAATATCCATCTCGAATACGTACGAATAGGTTTGCAAGTGGTAAAAGCCATTTACCAGGAAGCTTAATCTCAGATGAAATTTGATAAGCCAGCAACTCGCGAAAATCTGAAAACGGGCAGTCAACAATGTAAAAGTTCGCTCTATCCTCTAACATTCCAGCATATAAAAGAGTAGTAGCTGCACCCATCGATTCTCCGTGTATTCCAAAAAAGACATCTTCACCTTCAGTTGCTAAAAGATGATCCACAACGGCCTTTAAGTCATGCTTTTCATAATAGCCATAGCTAGTTGTTTTTCCACCTGATTGACCGTGTCTTCTGTGATCATAAATGATGGTGTTAAAACCTCTTTCAATAAACAAATTCATATATTTAATGGAGTTAATTTTATTTTCGGTTACTCCATGACAAAAAATCATATATTTTTTCGTATCGGGATATGGGCGAGAATAAATGGCTTTAATACGATAACCAAAAGGAGAAGGAATCCAAATTTCTTCCTTTGGTAATGCTTCAAAGCTTGGGGGGGTGAATCGTTTTGTACTTACTTCACGATCATACACATATTGTTCGTCTTTTTTAGTTATATGCATAATTCTTTGAGAAAGATATATTCCTATCCCTGTTAAAGTTAATAAAGCTGTACTACCGAGAATAGAGAGTTGTTTTTTCATTTTCGATCTCCTCCTATGTGTATCTATAATCTGCCTATTTAAAAAGAAACTGACTTTTTTTGTCAGTTTCAACTTTTGGGGTAATTTTATTGTTTTGAATTTTGCCGATTGGTTGGATGTATAGCTTTGTTTAATTCTTCTGCGGCAATTGTATTATTAACAGTATCTGAAGTAGGTTTACCTTTTTGGCTATAACCCTTTTCCCGTTGTTTCGTCATTTTAAAAGAATCCTCCTTTTTATTTTAAACGATATCTTTAAAATGAGCCAAAGAGGCTTAAACTATACTTAATTCGTAGCAAGCTGATAGTAACCAGTTTCTATTCTTCGAGTAAGGGAAGGGGATACAACATTGATGGCCTCAACAAGTGCGTCTAAATCTATCCCAGTTCGTATTCCCATTCTTTCAAGCATATAAACGACATCCTCAGTTGCGACATTTCCCGTAGCACCAGGTGCAAAAGGACAACCGCCAAGTCCACCTGCAGATGTATCAAAACGGTGAATCCCTGCCTGTAATGCGGCATAGATATTTGAAAGGGCCATTTTTCTTGTATCGTGAAAATGGGCGGTTAATAAAATGTCAGGAAGACACTCTATCAATGACGAAAATAATGAATAAGATTCAATTGGTGTAGCCATTCCAATTGTATCTGCTACACTAAGCTCATCAACACCAGATGAAGCAAATTCTTTACATAATGCAATCGTATCATTTTCCTTTATTTTACCTTCGAAAGGACAATAAAATGCTGTTGAAATACAAGCACGTACAAATAGATTCTTTTCTTTTAACTTTGTAATAATTGGCTTCAATTCCTCTAAGCTTTGCTTTGTGCTTTTGTTAATGTTCTTTTTATTAAAGCTATTACTAACACCGACAAAAACAGCTATGGCATCACATCCTGCTTCTAATGCTCGTTCCACACCTTTTTGATTTGGAGCAAGAACTAATTTTCTTGTTAGTTCTGGATTTGAAGCAACAATTTCAGTGGCATCCTGCATTTGTGGGACCCATTTAGGCGAAACAAAAGAGGTGATTTCCATCTCTTTAATACCAGCTGAAGTTAATTTTTTTATAAAATTTACTTTTCTATCGGTTGATACGAAATTTTTCTCATTTTGCAATCCGTCACGTGGTCCTACTTCAATAATTGTTACATTTGTTGGCAATGACTTCATTGTTTCACCCTCCCATATCTATTGTAGAAAGAATTAGTGCTAAATTGCAAGAATAATGTGAAATGAAAGAAATTAAATAATTGAGTGGTGATCAAAAATTAGATAAGTTGTAGAAGGTTAGGAGAAGTAGCCAAAACAAAAAAACAACGACAAAGCATTTATATAAGCTAAGTCGTTGTAAAGTAACTATGATTTTAAATTCAATAGCTTTTGCTTTAATTCATTTTCCATTGTCATCAGCTCTTGCTCAGCTTGATAACGTTTTGCTCGTCCCTCTTGTTGGATACGAAGAGTTTCCTCTAAAGTTGAAACAAGATTCTCTTGAGTTTTCTTTAATGTTTCTATATCGACAAGACCACGTTCGTTTTCCCTAGCTGTCTCAAGAGTATTTTGCTTTAGCATTTCAGCATTTTTGAGAAGAAGGTCATTTGTTGTTTTAGAAACCTGCTTTTGAGCTTCAACTGCGCTACGTTGGCGGATTAGAGTAAGAGCAATAGCAATTTGATTTTTCCAAAGTGGAATAGCAGTCATGATAGATGATTGGATTTTCTCTGCAAGTGTTTGGTTCGTATTTTGAATTAAACGAATTTGTGGTGCACTTTGAATGGTAATCTGCCTGCTCAATTTTAAGTCATGCAATCTTTTTTCGAGTCGATCCGCAAATTGAATCATATCATTAACATCTTGGACTGCCATTTGATCCCCAGTAGAAGCAGCTTTATTTTTCAATTCAGGAATCGTTTTTGCTTGCAATTCTTCAAGTTTTAATTCTCCAGCTGCAATGTAAATATTTAAGGCATGAAAATAGTCCTTATTTTTTTCGTATAACTGCTCTAGCATGTGAATATCAGCTAGCAAAGTTTTTTTCGAATGCTCCAGCTTTACACTTATTCGATCAATTTGTGCGCCTGTTTTTTGATATTTAGACAGTACCTCTTGGATCGAGTTTGAAATTTTTCCAAACATTCGAGAGAAGAGCCCTTTTTTCTCAGGAGAGAGTTCATCTGGGTTTACTTCATGCAACTTTTTCATTAAGTCGTTGATGATATCACCGATTTCACCGATATCCTTCTTTTGTACATGGTCAAGCATAGAATGAGAAAAGTTTAAGAGCTTTGATTGTGCTTGTGTGCCATATAAAATGATGGATTGATGATTTTTTGGATCAATTTGCTCAGCTAGTTGTACTGCTTTTTGTCGGTTTTCCTCTGGTATTACATCAATTAAGCGAGTGGGTCTTTCTGTTTGTGGTTGTGTTGATGATTCATTAATAATAATTTCTTTATCTCCAAACGGATTGGATAACAGATCATCCAAGCCATCACTAATATCTTCTTGCCATAAGGTGTCTTTTGTTTCACTCATTTAATAAATCTCCCTTCATCATTTTTGTTGAGTGGGTTTTTTTGTGTTTTTAATGAGTGTTTAGCAACATCTAGTTCATATTCTAGATGATCAATATCACTCGAAAGGACTTCATATAAATCTTTCTCGATAGATAACTTTAAATCCTTTAAAGTATCACGAGTTTCATTTAATGAAAAATATAATTTGTCATTTTTAGCAGGCTGTGAAGCTAAAAATGAATATTTCTCAGAAAGTTCAACAATTGAATCTAGGTGATAAAAGTAAAATTGTTCTGCTTTATAAAATCGTCCAGGTTCTTTTTTTGTGATGGATTGTATCCTTTTTGAAAGTCGCATAATTTCGAACAATTGTTTGAAGGCACCTATATTTCTCACATTGAAAAACACTTTCTGTAGACGTTTAATTTTCTTTTGTGCTTCTTTTAAATTTTTAACAATATACGCATACTCTTTTCGAGTTAAACGGTGTTTTTTTAAAAAGCTGTGGCTTGTATACCATTTGATGGCTAAAAAAACCACTGCACCACCACCTAATGCAATGAATGATGAGATTAGGTAGGTTTGGGAAAAAGCAAAAAAGCTTAAAAGCCATATAATTACGGTTGTCGGCAGTGAAATGAAAAACCGTAATAAAAATGCTAAAAATGGATGCATTCCAATCGACTCCTGTCTAAAGAACTAATACCAATACATACGATAATCCTAAAAAAAAGTTTCACTGCATACTATTATAAAGGAGGTTGATGGTGAAATAAATACATCTTGAGGAGTAGGAAGTGGTACTTCTCTGGAATCAGGACATGTAACTTATAAAGATCATTGCAAAAATTAGAGGAATTTCATATTTTATATCGAAAAAATATAAATGAACGGTATTTATTGACGAATAATGAAAGATGCAAAAATGCATAAACTGGGGGGGATAATTTTATGGAAAAGCAAGAGGTTGTCATAGTAAGTGCAGTTAGAACAGCAATTGGAAGTTTTAATGGGGCATTGAAAAATATTCCAGCAACTGAGCTAGGTGCAATAGTTATTAAAGAGGCATTAGTTAAGGCCAATGTAAGTGCAGATCAAATTGATGAGATTATTATGGGGAATGTTTTACAAGCAGGCTTGGGACAAAATCCGGCACGACAAGCTGCAATAAAAGCGGGAATTCCTGAAAGCGTTTCCTCGTTAACAATTAATAAAGTATGCGGTTCAGGATTAAAAGCAGTTCATTTAGCTACTCAAGCAATATTAGCAGGTGATGCTGAAGTGATTGTAGCAGGAGGTATGGAAAACATGAGTAGGGCTCCATATCTTTTAAATAATGCTAGAGAAGGTTTTAAAATGGGTGATCAGAAGCTTGTGGATAGTATGATCCAAGATGGTCTTTGGTGTGCCTTTAATAATTATCATATGGGGATTACAGCGGAAAACCTTTGTGACCGTTATCAAATTAGTCGTGAAGAGCAAGACCAATTTTCAGCAGCTAGTCAGGCTAAAGCTGTGAAAGCAATTGATGAAGGAAGATTTAAAGAGGAAATTGTTCCTGTAGTCATTCAACAAAGAAAAGGAGAATCAGTTATTTTTGATACAGATGAGTATCCGAAAAAAGGAACGACTGCTGAAAAATTAGCTGGTTTGAGACCTGCATTTAAGAAGGATGGATCTGTAACAGCTGGGAATGCATCAGGGATTAATGATGGAGCGGCGGCTGTTGTTGTCATGTCTCGAAAAAAGGCAAATGAACTAGGTGTTACACCACTTGTAACAATTAAAGCAAATGCAAGTGCAGGTGTTGATCCTAGTATTATGGGTATTGGACCAGTATCCGCTGTAAAAAAAGTGGTGGAAAAAGCGAATCTATTATTGGAGGATATAGAATTAATTGAAGCCAACGAGGCTTTTGCTGCCCAGTCCTTAGCTGTCGATCGTGAACTTCAATTTAATAAGGAAATTTTAAATGTCAATGGTGGAGCTATTGCACTTGGTCATCCGATTGGGGCAAGTGGAGCAAGAATTCTTGTTACTTTAATTCATGAAATGAAAAAAAGACAGGCGAAAAATGGATTAGCGACCTTGTGCATTGGTGGAGGACAAGGAGTAGCCACAATTGTTGAACTAGTTTAATAGTTTGGAAGGAGGAGAGGAAAATGAAACTAGTGTATACATCCTTTCAGGAAGCGGTTATAGATATTCAGGATGGAGCTACATTAATGGTTGGGGGATTTGGTTTATGTGGAATTCCAGAAAATCTAATCCAAGCTTTAGTAGAAAAAGGGGTTAAGGATTTAACCGTTATCTCTAATAACTGTGGGATAGATGATTGGGGGCTTGGTCCTCTGTTACAACACAAACAAATAAAAAAAATGATTGGTTCATATGTAGGAGAAAATAAGGAATTTGAACGTCAAGTGCTTGCAGGAGAATTAGAAATCGAATTAACACCGCAAGGAACATTAGCTGAAAAAATTCGTGCAGGCGGTGCAGGGATACCGGCCTTTTATACACCAGCAGGGGTAGGTACTTCAATAGTTGAGGGAAAGGAAATTCGAGAATTTAAAGGAAAAGAATATGTTTTAGAGGAAGCTCTCACAGCTGATTTTAGTCTCGTTCGTGCGTGGAGAGGAGATAAAATGGGCAATTTGATTTATAACAAAACCGCACGAAATTTTAATCCTATGATAGCGGCAGCGGGAAAAATTACGATTGCAGAAGTTGAGGAGCTATTTGAGGTAGGAGAACTAGATGCAAATTTCATTCATACTCCTAGTATATATGTCCAAAGAATCATTCAAGGGGATCAAGAAAAACGGATTGAAAGAAGAACGCTAACGAAATAAAAGAAGGAGAAAATACAATGGCCAATAATAAGTATGCAGTACGCGAAAAAATTGCCCGTAGAGCAGAAAAAGAAATAAAAGACGGTTACTATGTAAATCTTGGAATAGGAATGCCAACATTGGTCGCAAACTATATTTCAGAAAATAAACAAGTTGTTCTGCAGTCTGAAAATGGACTTCTTGGAATAGGTCCCTACCCAACAGAAGAAAATATTGATGCAGACTTAATAAATGCTGGGAAAGAAACGGTTACCGCAATCCCAGGAGCAGCATATTTTGATAGTGCGGAATCATTCGCTATGATTCGTGGAGGACATATAAATTTAGCAATACTAGGTGGAATGGAAGTATCAGAAGTAGGAGACCTAGCAAATTGGATGATTCCAGGAAAAATGATTAAAGGAATGGGTGGAGCCATGGACCTTGTCCATGGTGCGCAAAAAATAATCGTTATCATGGACCATGTGAATAAAAATGGTGAAGCAAAAATATTAAAAAAATGTAGTTTACCATTAACGGGAAAGAGAGTGGTTAATCGGATTATAACAGATCGAGCTGTTATTGATGTAACTAATCAAGGGCTGGTCCTTAAAGAAGTAGCTAAAGGATATTCTGTAGAGGACATCATTTGTTCTACAGAACCACCATTAACTATTTCAGAAGATGTCAAACTAGAAGCTTTTTAATATTTGTAGTAGAATAGTGGGGAATTAGGTGATAAAAATGATCTCTAGTTCCTTTTTACATTTCTTACGGAGGAATAATTCCATGGTAAAAGCGAAACGCAAACAACAAAATAAGAAAAATGCTTCAGAAGATAAATTAACATTACAAGACGCATTGAATCAAGATATACTATTAAAACTTAAACAAGCTCAAAAAGATTTGAAAATTGAAGAAGAAAATCAAAAGCTGTTAGAGGAAAAACGAAAGAAAGAAGAACAAAAGCAACGGGAAAAAAATAAATCGTTTGAAGACTTATTAAATGAAAGCTCCATGGATTGGAAGAAATATAAATAAAGAAAGGAAATCTCTAAAAGGCGATTTCCTTTCTTTATTTAACATTTTAAAAACTATTTATATTATTTGATAGAATGTTTGATTTCTTTATTTGAAAGAAATAGCGTATTTCCTTAGGTGTTAAACCAAGCTGCTTTGCTTCTAGAAGTAATTTTCTCCATTCCTGACTACAATCCTGCAGTTTTCTGTTTTTTAACTCCATCTCCATGATAATAGCCCCCCTAGTGTTTTTCTGTTTAGTTATTCAATAAATTATAATTCAAATATATTATTTTTTAAGAAATGAAAAAGGATTTTTCTACCGATTACGCTTGATATAACTATCAAGGATCCTGACATCCATAGGTAGCAGTGCCAGTTGTAAAACTAGAGTTATCTTTAAGTATTTAAAATTTTCGTGTGCCATTATTTTTAGATACTTAAAAAGAATAAATATTATAGTTCATTATAAGAAACAAAGTGTTCTTTATAAAGTGTTAAAAATGTAAGACAAAATGAGTATTCGAGAGATAATTAATGAAAAGTGTTCTTTATATAGAGAAAAAGAGGAATTTTCAGATTTTTAAAAATAGTTAGAATGTCCTACACTTTAATCAAGCGTTCTTAATTAGAAACATCACCAGAATATTACCCAAGCACTAATTAAGGACTCAAATTTAAAAGGAGGATGAGGAATGAGTGTAAAAAAGAAACTAGGTATGGGGCTAGCAAGTGCTGCAATAGGATTATCATTAATTGGAGGAGGGACATTTGCCTATTTTAATGATACTGAAGTTACAAATAATACATTTGCAGCAGGAACTTTGGATTTAGCAATTAATAAAGAAAAAATTATTAATATTGATAATATCAAACCGGGTGACAGCTTTTTTAGAGATTTCCAACTTACAAATAATGGTTCTCTTGATATGAAACAAGTTCTTTTGGATTCATCTTATGAGGTAATTGATGCAAAAGGCGATAATGCTGGTGATGATTTTGGTAAGCATATTATGGTTGAGTATTTATATAAGGCATCAGGAAAGGAAATAGTTATATTTAGAAAAACATTAGATGAACTAAATAATAATCCGATTGAAGTTCTTAATAATTTTCCTTCAGGCAAACAAGTAGCAAAATTTACAGTGCAATTCAAATTTATCGATAATGGACAGGATCAAAATATATTTCAGGGTGATTCTTTAAAATTAAAGTGGAAATTTGAAGCAAAACAAGCAGATGGACAATCAAGGTAGGATAAAAAGTGTAAAAGCCTTTATATTTTTATCACTACGTTCTTTATTAAGAATATCTAATGCCTGTTTTAAAGAACTATTAGATAATTTTACTGTTTTTCAATGTAATCTTATTGATGTATTCGTAAAAAAAAGCGGTCGATATAAAAAAGAACACTTATAAAAAATTGCGTTTGTTACATCTTGTGATCACATAAGGGTTCAAATTAAAAAAATATAATCTAGGGAGTATAAGGAGGAATTAAAATGAGCTTAAAAAAGAAATTAGGTATGGGTGTAGCTACAGCTGTACTTGGATTATCACTAATTGGGGGAGGTACATATGCCTATTTCAATGATATTGAAACAACGAATAATACTTTTGCAGCAGGTACACTAGATTTAGCTGCCAATCCAACAACAATTATTGATGTAAATAACATAAAGCCAGGAGATTGGATGAATCGTACATTTAAACTTGAAAATAACGGTTCATTAGATATATCCAAAGTGTTCTTATATACAGATTATCAAGTCATTGATGCAAAAGGAGACAATAATGATGACTTTGGTAAACATATTAAAGTGAATTTTTTAAGGAATGAAGATAAAAGTGGGAGCTTAGGTCCAAGCAATGTTATCAAAAGTATGACCTTATATGAATTAAAAAATATGAGCCCTGATGCTGTAAAAAATGTCAGCCCGACATTTTTTGGTTTTCAAGACGGAGAAAAAAGCGGACTTAAAGCAGGGACAAAAGATAATTTATATGTGCAGTTTGAGTTTGTTGATAACCACAGTGATCAAAATGAATTTCATGGAGATTCTTTGAAGTTAGAATGGAAATTTGACGCTCAACAAACAAATGGTGAAAGTAAGTAATTAAACATATGAAGGTGGGATATGCCCACCTTCATATAAATTGAATTATTTATACTTTATAAAGAATAATATCATGTAACAATTTAGACGATTATTATTCTTTATAAAGAATAAATATAACTAATTACTATAGAAGGGAGGGAGTATAAATAAAAATTTTACGTTTTATACGAAGAAATCATAATATGTTGATTCTGCTTGGAAAAATAATAGCAATTTGGTATTTGCTAATATTTACGTCTTCATATCTAACTTCTACCACAGGGGCTTATTTTAATGACTTTGAAAAAGTTTCTGGTGAAATTACGGCTGGAATTTGGGAAAAGAATAATGAGTTAGATACAGAAAAGAACGGCTCTCTTAAATTTACAAGCAAGAATCAAAATTTAGAAAGTTGTAAATCAACTACTATTTCCGTTCAAATAAAAAATGGTGGAAAAGATATGGAACAAGACTTAACATACGAAGTCTATTATATAGAGTCTGGAAATCCAAAAAACGGCAAAAAAGTAAGTGAAGGAATAATCTCTAAATTATCAGAAAATCAATCAGAAACTTTATCTTTTGAAGCTGTTAAACTAGGCAGATATAAATTTAAAGTATTAGAAAATGTTTGGAGTTCTACAATCATTATTCACTGTAGTGGATCAAACACAACTGATTCTAGTGATAAAGAGCGTTTTAAAAAGGATGGAAAAATAGGTGAAGAGAAGCAAGAAGTGATGCCGAAGCAACCATCAAATGAGGATCAATCAAAAAATAACTTGAGTGATGGAGAAAAAGTCAACCATGATCAGCTTGAGAAAAAAGGTAGTGAAACTGGTGAACCAAAGGATAATGGAGAAACTATACCTAAAACGGAGGGTGATCTTTAGTGAAAGCCAAAACAATAAAAAAATGTATTAGCTCAATGATTACAACAGTATTATTTCTTGTATTCATTTTTATGCTTTTTGTTGTTATTTCTTCAAAAGCATCGGGCGGTGAGCCTCAATTTCTAGGATACCAGTTGAAAATCGTATTATCAGGATCTATGGAACCAGGAATTAAAACAGGATCTATAATTGCTGTAAAGCCTGCCGTAGATAAAACCCGGTATAAAATAGGTGACGTCATAACCTTTAAAGCAGATGAAAATACAATTGTCACACATAGAATTGTCGAAGTTACTAAAAGTGCAAAGGAAGTAATGTATAGAACGAAAGGGGATAACAATAAAACAGCGGACCTGAATCCAGTACTTGCACAAAATGTGATAGCTAAATATACAGGATTTACGGTTCCCTATATAGGATATTTTATTCATTATTCTCAAACAAAAAACGGAAGTGCATTATTACTTATATTGCCTGGATTATTGTTGCTAGTGTATTCGATCATCACAATTTGGAGAGCTTTAGCACAAATGGATGAAATCAAAACACCTCCAAAAAATATAGAGAAATCTTCGTAATTATAAAGATGGGGATGTCCCCATCTTTTCATTCTTTAAATAGAGTGAAGAATTTATATGTACGTCTATGTCTTTATTTGGTTAAATTAATTTTCTGATATTCATTTGTTTCAACAACCCTGAAATGGGGCTATAAGAGAATATAAGAATATATTATGTGAAAATAAAGGGAAACGGGCGATCAAGGCTTAACCTTTTATAGTATATGGAGGGATATTATCGCAAACAGGATGTAATCTCTTTTATTGTTTTGAGGTGTTCTAATTGTTCTCGGAATTATAATATTCGTAAATGAACAAAAATATAAATTTATAGTTAAAAAAAATGTAATAAAATAATATACATGATTAAATAAAATATAAACGGATTGATTATGGATACAAAAGAGGGATTCTAGATGAAACCATTTATAACTATTGTCATAACTATCATTTTTATCATTATTGCTTATAGTCAAAAAGAAGAGATGCTTTACTTAATTGAATCCGGCGAAAGAACAGCTATAATTATTAGTTTTATCTTTGTAGCCATGTTAGTATTTTTTCCAATTATCCCATTTGCAGTAGTGGCAGGTATCATTGGTTCTGTTTTTGGTGTGTGGAATGGTGTGTTGATATCACTTGGAGGAAGCTTAATAGGAACAATGGTCATGTTTTTTATGGCACGTTATGGGTTTCAGAAATGGGTTCAAAAAATACTAACGAAATATCCGAAAGTGAGAGAATATGAAAATGCATTTGAAAGAAATTCATTTATCGGTATATTGCTTCTCCGATTAGCTCCAATGATCCCCGCTCCCATTTTGAATATTTTATGTGGGATCAGTATGATAAGGTGGTATATATTTTTTTTAGCGACAGCAGTAGGAAAAATACCAGGAATATTGATCTTGACTTTTGCGGGAAGTTTATTTGAGCAAAATAAATTACTATCTATAATCATTTATGGTGTATATTTCTTTCTCATTACCATTCTAATCATGATCCGCTTGCAAAAGAATAATACAATTGTAAAAAAATGAGTAATTGGAATGAGATTTATTTTAATCGTTATAAAAGCAAAAAAGCGTGTTGATGAAAACCATCACGTACGCTTTTACTTTTTATTTATTTTCCATTTATTAAATTCCAAAAATTCTCTAAATTCTTGTTTCGAAACACCTGATTCCATCGCTTCACGTACAAGCATTTCCCAATCAGAGTCCAGTTCTGTCGAATCCAATTCATCTACTTGATCATGCAGCAAAGCATTGACAGAAACTCCTAATACCTCAGAAATTTTTTCTAGAAATTGAACAGAAGGGTTGGATTGAATGTTTCGCTCAATTGAACTTAAATATGATTTTGCAACTCCAGCTTTCTCCGCTAGTTCTGATAATGATAATTGCTTTTGTAGTCTAAAATTTTTAATGCGTTGTCCAATCATACATATGTCACCTTCCTTCGTGTTATTATAACATATAACGAAGGAATTGTTTCGTATTTAGAACAAAAAATAATTATTTTTCTTTAACAGAAATTGAGTAAAAAAGTGCCAAAACAACTATAAATCCTTTTGTCTAACTTTTTGTTTTGAAAAATAAGCTTTAATTTCTTGAGCACTCATTCCCATATCAAATGCTGCTAAAATAAGATCTACCCATTCTTGATCAAGTTTCTTTTCATTTCTAATTAATTGATTTTCCATTCTAATCCTCCTAAAATACAGTTAGTATTCCAGGTAGTCCAGCTATTATAGTAGTTCATTTTAGAGTTGAGATTTTGCGACCTTCCAGTTTTATTTTTAGATCCCTAACTCTGAAAAAAATAATTCATTTTTACTACTACTGTCCTACAATTTTGAGTATAAAGGTTTCAAAAGTACTAGACTCGTAAAATTTGTCGATGTCGATAAACAATTTAAGCAACCCTTTATTAAATTCGTTTAGGTGGAAAAATCAATTATTTTCATTTTTTATGTCGAAAAATAATAGTTTTTGAGGATGATCCATTAAAATCAAATTAAGTAGAAGATAAAAATAAGACACAAAAACAATGAAAAACATCGAAAATGTGCACTAAATGTCAAAATGTTTTTTGTTACTATTCAGAAAATTGTGATTGAAAATAAAAAACACAGTAATGCTGTGTTTTTTATTACCTATGAGAGGTGTAGAGATTTTGTTTACTCCACTCTTTTAATAGGTTATATTCTTCTTTTGTAAGAGGATTCCCTTGAATAGCTTTTACATTTTCTTTCATTTGATGTATAGTACTTACACCTGCTATGACGGAAGCAACTGTCTGATTGGCTAAATTAAATTGAAGGGAGACTTCTGTCATTGTACGATCATTTTTAATTAATTTTCCTTTAATATTATTGATTAATTCCAATATCTCATCATAAGAATAGTCTAAATAACCTTCTTTGGGTATTTTATTAAGTGCATTTTCACTAAGAATCCCCTTTGCAAGAGGACCTCGAGTTACCACGCTAATTTGATTTTCACGCAGTAATGAGAGGATGCTTTCTTCAGAGCGTCGATCTAATAAGCTATATTGAAGCATAACACTTACAATGTTTGATTTTTCAACATAGTTTCGAATGACATTTGGGCGAATAGATGATATCCCATAATATCTTATAAGTCCTTCGCTTATTAATTCCTCAAAGGCTTCAATTGTTTCATCTATTGGATCTTCAAGTGTACCACCATGTAGTTGATAAAGATCTATATAATCAGTTTGAAGACGTTTAAGACTAGATTTAACTGCTTCTTTAACATACGCTTTTGAAGGGTCCCAGATCCAGCTTGTTTGGTTATTATTCCAACGATTTCCAACCTTTGTAGCAATGATCACTTGGTCTCGTATGGATTTAACGGACTTTCCAACAATTTCTTCATTCATTCCAAAATCGTAAAGATCTGCAGTATCTAAATAATTTATCCCTTCGTCTATTGCTGATTTTATTATGTCTTTTGCTTTGTTTTCATCTGTACCTAATGACATACAACCGAGTCCTAGCTTAGAAACAAATAAATCAGAGGTGCCAAGTTGATTTTTTTCCATATTATTTTGTCCTTTCCCTTTGTCATATTTCTATTTTAAACGAAAGAGCTGGACCAAGACCAATAATTTGCAAAAACTGTTTTCTTAAAGATTTTCTTTAATACAAGCTTAATACTGGTTAAATTAAGGGAATTTAATAAAAAACAATTAATTGTTAATGCAAGATTTGGAAAAGAGCATTTCCTATTGATTGATTTTGTTGATCCACTCCTGTACATATTGAAATTGTTTGGTATAGGTCTTTAATTGTTCTCTAATCTCCCAAACTTTACCACACATAGTAATACCCTTAGGGTGTATATGAATTTTCATTCTAGATCCTCCCTTATTTAATCATTTCATTATGGATATTAATAGGATGAATCTACCTGCTAATATTATTTGCATCTTTAAGTGAATTTTTACAAGGCTTCACATATTTGTAAGCTCCCTTCACTTTTCTATTTGTGTTAAAATGTATGAATGATAAAGTTAGGAATAGAACAAGGAGAGTAAATATTTAATGCATAAATTCGAGGAAAAAACGTTAAATACAGAAAAAATTTACGATGGAAAAGTAATAAAACTCCAAGTTGACGATGTAAAATTGCCAAATGGCCAGACATCAAAACGTGAAATTGTTAAGCATCCAGGTGCGGTAGCTATTTTGGCTTTAACATCCGAAAATAAAATCATACTAGTTGAACAATATAGAAAACCGATGGACCGTGCTCTTGTTGAAATTCCAGCTGGAAAACTTGAGCCGGGTGAAGAGCCTGCCACTACTGCTGCAAGGGAATTAGAAGAGGAGACCGGGTATGAATGTAAGAATTTAGAGCATCTTATTTCATTCTATACTTCACCAGGATTTGCGGATGAACTCATACAT
This sequence comes from Heyndrickxia sporothermodurans, assembly GCA_018333075.1. Taxonomy (GTDB): domain Bacteria; phylum Bacillota; class Bacilli; order Bacillales; family Bacillaceae_C; genus Heyndrickxia; species Heyndrickxia sporothermodurans_A. The sequence goes on from BORH01000005.1 coordinate 181,420, forward strand.
TTATATATTGCTTCTGGAATTACGAAAAAAGAAAATCCGAAAAGTGCTGATGAGGATGAATTTGTAGAATTAATTGAGGCAACTCTTGAGGAAGCTATTCAGCTTTTAAAAGAAGAAAAAATTTATGACGCGAAAACGGCATATGCCATTCAATATTTGCAGTTAAAAGAGGCTTTAAGTAAATGATTAGAAATTATTTCGTTGACCTCCATATTCATATAGGCAGAACGAAAACGGGAAAACCTGTTAAAATCACCGGTTCTAAATCATTAACGCTTACAAACATACTAAATACAGCAAAGATACCTAAAGGACTGGATATAATAGGAGTGATTGATTGTCATTCTCCAGAGGTAATAGCGGAAATTGAGGATCTTTTACAAAGCGGAGAGTTGAGAGAAGTAGAAGAAGGCGGCTTTCGTTTTCAGGAATCTGTTACTTTAATTCCAGGAGTAGAAATAGAAGTAAATGATGAAAACTGTAAAGGACCACTCCATGTATTAGCTTTTTTTCCATTACTTAAACAGTTAAAGAATTTTTCTCAGTGGTATACAACAAAAGTAAAGAATAATCAGCTGAGTACGCAAAGGATTCATGAGGATGCTAAAACTTTGCAAAAAAAAATAAAATCACTAGAGGGATTATTTATTCCTGCACATGTATTTACCCCATTTAAGAGTTTGTATGGGAAAGGGGTAAACCATTCTTTAATGGAAGTGTTTGATCCTGACCTCATTGATGGAATTGAGCTAGGACTTAGCTCGAATACTGATATGGCAGATCATATTAAAGAGCTTCATCAATATACATTCGTAAGTAATTCAGATGCTCATTCATTAGGTAAGATTGCACGTGAATACCAAGTTATGCAATTAGAAGCACCAACTTTCCAAGCACTAAAAAAAGCTCTTCATCACAAGGAAGGGAATAAGATTACGGCGAATTACGGTTTAAATCCTTATCTTGGAAAATATTATGAAACAACCTGTGCAAAATGTTTTTCGAAAAAAAATGGAGATGAATGTGAAAGCTGTCGGTCAACACAATTTACTAAAGGAGTAGCTGAACGGATTAACGAGCTAACAACGGCAGATAGTGGACCAGAAAGACCTCCGTATATTCATCAAGTTCCATTGGATTTTTTACCAGGATTGGGCCCGAAAACGATGGCAAGGTTACTTGACCATTTTGGAACAGAAATGAATATCCTTCATAATGTGTCAGAGCAAGATCTTGGAGAGGTAGTCAAACCTGAGTTAGTCAATCTCATAATGAAAGCTAGATATGGGCAGTTACACTTATCTGCTGGCGGTGGAGGACAGTATGGTAAAGTAACAAATGAATAGAGCTTAATTGGGTTCAGGAGGATATAATGGAAGATAAAAAGTATTTGCAGTTTATGAAGGAAATCTCCTTCTTGTTAGAGCAACATAATATTACGCATCATTTTATTGGAACTAGCTCATTGTGGCTGCAAAATGTGGAAATTCAGCATTTAAATACGGTATATATTGAAGTTCAATGGGATGCACTGGATCAAACATATGAATTATTTCAGTCAATGAAGTGTACGGAAATAGAAAAAAATGAAACAACTGCTTTTTACAAGGTTATTTTCGACTCATGTACAATTCATATTGAGTGTAATTATAATACAACGATTAAAACGGAACCTTATCGAATTCAAATAGAAAAAGGAAATCAATTGTTTTGGTGTATTTCCTTATATAAATATATATACTATGATCATTCGTTAATTCAGCACACTAATTCAATACATCATTATTTAGAAAATAGGCAGCAAATAATGACGAAACAAAATGAAGATGCTTGGAATCAGAATAATTACATCGCCTTAATTAATCGTTATGGTTCTCCAGATGATGTTGCTGAGAAGATTAGACAAAATCCTAAGTGGCGATTACATCCTTTTTATCAATATATTTCCCCTCTTAAAAATAAGAAGGTTCTTCATTTAATGGGGTCAAATGGAATAAAAGCTGTTGCAATGTCCCTTCTTGGAGCGGATGTAACAGTCGTAGATTTTTCTAGAGAAAATGAAGCATTTGCAAAATCGATTGCAAAAGCGGCTAATGTGAATCTAACATATGTTGTATCCGATGTTTTATCATTTCCTATAGAGCAATATAGAGAAACATTTGATGTTGTGCTAATGGAGCTCGGAGTGCTTCATTATTTAATAGATCTTATTCCATTAATGAAAAAAATTAATCAATTACTTCGTCAAAATGGTCGATTTGTTCTTCACGAATTTCATCCCATTTCTACAAAGCTAATCACATCAACTGGGAAGAAGCATAAAGTAACAGGAAACTATTTTGAACCATCCAATGAAAAGAATGCTGTAGCATTTACTAAGCATATGCCTGATGAAGAAAAGATGAAGCTTTCACAAGTTTTACAAAGAAAATGGACATTAGGTGAAGTGATAACCTCTGTTGGACAAGCAAACTTATTTATTGAAACTTTGGAAGAAGAGCCAAATCATAAGCTTACAGATATTGGGTTACCTAAAACATTTTCATTGGTTTCAAAAAAGCTGTAGCCTCTATTTAGAAGCTTCAGCTTTTTGTTTCCATTCATTTTTTAGCATTGAAAATACACAAGTACTTCGGATTGATTTCCCGTCAGCACTCCTCGCATTATTTCGTAATATGCCTTCAAGTGTAAAACCCAATCGTTCTGCAACCTTTCGTGAATTGAAATTATTGGGGTCACAACGAATTTCAATTCTTTCAGCATAAAGCTTGTTATATGCAAAGTCGGTTAATCCCTCAACAGCTTCAGTTATATATCCTTTTTTAGTCTGACGGCGATCAAGCCAGTAACCTATTTCAAAAACTTTTGTCTCCCAATTGATTCGATGCAAACCTGTAGATCCGATAAACACATGATCACTTTTTCGAAAAATGTGGAGACGAAAATCCTTTCTTTTAATAAATTCCGCATAGGATTCTCGAATATTTGCTTCGACATCAACAAGACTTTGTATACACTGTGCAAAAGGAAGCCAAGGTTGTAAATCCTCTAAAGAATGTTCAATAGCTTCAAGTACTACGTTTCCATCACCTGGGAGACATGGGCGAATATATAATCGCTCTGTTTCAATTCTATCGGGAAACTCTATTAATATTGGATTCATTTTAAAAACACTCCCATCAATATTTTTAAAATTATATCTCTTTAAAAAACAAGAATGCAAGTGCAATTTTAATAGATAAGGAGGAATAACTTTTAAAAAAGCAGCATAAAGTGAATTAAGAGATTTGGTTACCTAGATTTATAGGAGGAAATAAAAATGCGGAAAAAACTATCGTTCTCTAATCCTATTATTCGTCATGTACAAGAATATTCCTCAATTTATTCATTTATCATTGTCTTGTTTCTTATGGGAGTCATTTTTGGAGCAGTAATTGTTAATAGTTTGTCAATTGATCAAAAGGAAGATTTATTTTATTATTTAAATCAGTTTTTTGGTCAAGTTTCGGAGGGGAAAGTAGCTGAATCAGGAGATTTATTCCGTTTAAGCTTTTTTCATAATGTGAAATTTTTAGGACTAATTTGGGTACTAGGAATATCGATTATTGGTCTACCATTAATTCTTATTTTATTATTTATTAAAGGGGTTGTAGTAGGATTTTCGGTCGGATTTCTTGTCAATCAAATGAAATGGGGAGGTTTCCTACTTTCGTTTGTAACTGTTCTTCCACAAAATCTATTTATTATTCCGATGTTTATCTTTGTTTCTGTGATTGCGGTGGGAGTATCATTAAAATTAATTCGAAAAATATTTATTAGGCAGAGTATGGGGTATCAAATATTTCCAATGCTTATGCAATATGTTTTTGCCTTTGTTCTTGCCATTGGAGTCGTTTCTTTAGCTGCAGGGGTAGAAGCGTATCTTTCCCCCGCATTAATGAAAAGTGTAATGAACTATATTCATAAATAAGCTTATTCTATTCTTGATAAGAAGAAACATAGATATTTGGATCATAATTTATAAGTGACTGAGTTATAAATAAATGTAAATAATAATTATTATTTCTTAATAAAATCTACTCTTTAAATATGATAATAATTTTATTTTGCATCTTTTCTTCCTTCTGCTATAATGGAATGGATAGTGGCGAGGGAGGATACTTCAGATGGAAAGTCGTGTTGATAGAATAAAAAAACAATTACATTCTGCAAGTTATAAGTTAACCCCGCAACGTGAAGCAACCGTTCGAGTGTTACTTGAGAACGAAGAAGATCATTTGAGTGCAGAAGACGTTTACCTCCTTGTTAAAGAAAAATCGCCAGAGATTGGGCTAGCAACCGTTTATCGAACATTAGAATTGTTAACTGAATTGAAGGTTGTAGATAAGATTAATTTTGGTGATGGTGTATCACGTTATGACTTAAGACAAGAGGGAGCTGCACACTTCCATCATCATTTAGTATGTATTGAATGTGGAGCAGTAGATGAAATTCAAGAAGATTTACTTGAAGATGTGGAAGCAATTGTAGAAAAACGATGGAATTTTAAAATAAAAGATCATCGTTTAACCTTTCATGGTATTTGCTGGCGTTGCCAAGATAAAGAAAAAAAGGATATAGAAGAATCATAAAAAACCTTTTCATTCATTGAAAAGGTTTTTTTTATTACGGTAAACAAATCCTGGATTTTATTCGTTTGTTCATGAGCCTATTCTTTTTTATAAAAGAGGAATTTAGTAATAAAAACAAGGTATAAATATCTGCAACTATGGCATAGCTTGTATTAGAAAGGCTGATTTTCTGCTTAAAAGTATAAAATTATGCGTTTTAATAGGAGAATTATTTAATATTTATATAAAGAAAGGATAGGACAAATTCAATGTCGTGGATAAAAGTAATAATACGTACTCTTAGAGTATTTATATTGTTTACAGGCTGCACTTTGCTCTTTTATTATGGTATTATGTGGGTAAACCAAGAATATGAGGATTATCATCGCTATGATGAACCTAAAGGTACAGCGGTAAAGGTAAATTTAGCAGTAAGTGAAAAAGCTAGTTGGTTTGACCGCTTATTATTGTTCTATTTAGATGGGGAGTAATGAAATGTTAGATCGTTTGAAAGACTTTATACATTTTATGGTTGTAGAAAAAGGCTTATCCAAAAATACAATTGTTTCATATGAAAGAGATCTAAAAAGCTATATCAAATATATGGAAAAAGTGGAGCAAACGGCATCTTTGAACGATATTACACGTGTTCATATTGTACAATTTCTTAATCATTTAAGGAAACAAGGAAAATCAGCAAAAACATTAGCTCGTCATGTAGCGTCAATCAGATCATTTCACCAATTTTTATTGAGAGAAAGAGCAACTGAAAGTGATCCAACTGTTCATCTAGAAACACCTCAAACAGAAAGAAATCTTCCAAAGGTCCTTAATCTTTCTGAAGTCGAAGCCTTATTAGATGCTCCTTCGGAAAATAGCCCGTTGTCTTTACGTGATAAAGCAATGCTTGAACTTTTATATGCCACTGGAATTCGAGTCAGTGAACTAATTAATCTTAATTTAGAGGATCTTCATTTAACAATGGGATTTGTTAGATGCATTGGTAAGGGAAATAAAGAAAGAATTATACCGATCGGGAAAACCGCAACAAATGTATTGGAATTGTATTTAAAGGATGGAAGATCAAAGCTAATTTCAAAACAGAACCAAACACAAAGCTTATTTTTAAATCATCATGGAAATCGATTAACACGACAAGGGTTTTGGAAAATATTAAAAGGATTGGCTAAGAAGGCTAATATAGAAAAAGACCTTACGCCACATACGCTTCGACATTCTTTTGCTACCCATCTTTTGGAAAATGGTGCAGATTTAAGGGCTGTTCAAGAAATGCTGGGACATGCCGATATTTCAACCACCCAAATATATACACATGTTTCTAAAATGAGATTAAAGGATGTATATTCCAAACATCATCCACGAGCTTAATAGATTGAGAGATTCCGCTATTTTGTAGCGGACTTTTTAGTTGTAGAGTAGTTACTTCATTTGGTAAAATGAAGATGTCAGACCTCATACCTATTTTGAATTTTATATGAAATGAGGATGTATAATTAGTGGTTATTTTGTGATCATTAATGCTTTTATGGTTATGATAATCTATGGGTATGATAGGATTAAAACAATGTAAACGTTTTATTTTTTCAATGAAAGGAATGAATAATATGAGTAACTATACATATAAACGAATTCATCTTTTAGTAATGGACTCTGTAGGGATTGGTGAAGCACCTGATGCAGTAAAATTTAACGATAAAGGGGCGGATACATTCGGGCATATTGCAGAAAAAATGAATGGATTGCATATGCCAAATATGGGGAAGCTAGGTCTTTCTAATATTCGTGAGATAAAAGGAATTGAAAAAGCAGCTGAGCCGCTTGCTTACTATACAAAAATGCAAGAAGCCTCAAATGGAAAAGATACAATGACAGGGCATTGGGAAATCATGGGCTTAAATATTGAAACTCCCTTCCGAGTTTTTCCAGATGGATTTCCAGATGAACTTATTAAAGAATTAGAGGAAAAATCTGGTCGGAAGATTATTGGTAATAAGCCAGCTAGTGGGACTGCAATCTTAGATGAACTTGGCAAAGAACATATGGAAACAGGTGCATTAATCGTTTATACTTCTGCAGATTCAGTATTACAAATTGCGGCTCATGAGGAAATTGTACCTCTTGAGGAATTGTATAAAATATGTGAAATTGCAAGGGAATTGACGTTAGATGAAAAATATATGGTTGGGCGCATTATTGCCCGTCCTTTTGTAGGAGAACCAGGTAGCTTTACTAGAACACCTAACAGACATGATTATGCATTAAAACCATTTGAACCGACTGTAATGAATGAGTTAAAGGATAACCATTTTGATGTCATCGCAATTGGAAAGATTTCTGACATATATGATGGAGAAGGTGTAACAGAAGCAATTCGTACAAAATCCAATATGGATGGTATGGATAAATTCATTGAAACATTTAATAAGGATTTTACAGGACTGAGCTTTATAAATTTGGTGGATTTTGACGCATTATTTGGTCATAGACGTGATCCAATTGGCTATGGAAAAGCTTTAGAAGAATATGATGCTCGTTTGCCAGAAGTATTTGAAAAAATGACAAATGATGATCTACTTATAATTACTGCTGACCACGGGAATGATCCTATACATCATGGGACAGACCACACTCGCGAATATGTACCACTATTAGTATATTCAAAACGCTTTAATGGAGGAAAAGAATTACCATTAAGAAAAACCTTTGCTGATATTGGGGCAACGGTTGCAGAAAATTTCAATGTGAAACTTCCGGAATATGGTACAAGTTTTTTAAAGGAATTAAATAATTAACTTTTAAATATTTAAGCCTATTTGGATGTTTTATTGAAAATGAAATATTCTAATAGCTAGTTTAGAATGAGATATGCAACGCATTTTTAGAAATTTAATAAAGAATAAATGGTAGCTCTAAATAGGGGGAAATAGGATGGATTTTAATAAAATTGAACACACAGCAGCATTTTTAAAAGATCAATATGTCACTAGTCCAAAAATTGGTCTTATATTAGGATCTGGATTAGGAGTTCTTGCGAATGAAATTGAAAACCCTGTAAAAATTAAATATGAAGACATTCCTAATTTTCCTGTTTCCACAGTAGAAGGTCATGAAGGCCAGCTTGTATTCGGAAAATTAAGTGGAAAAGAAGTAGTAGCAATGCAAGGTCGATTCCATTATTACGAAGGCTATCCTTTTGATCAAGTTACCTATCCTGTTCGTGTAATGAAGGAACTAGGAGTTGAAGTATTAGTTGTTACCAATGCTGCAGGTGGAGTGAATAAGGACTATGAGCCTGGAGATTTAATGATTATTGCGGATCATATTAATAATATGGGAAGCAATCCACTCATTGGTCCAAATGACGCAAAATTTGGACCTCGTTTTCCAGATATGTCTGAAGCATATGATAAAAAATTACGCTTAATTGCAAAGGATGTTGCAAGCAGCTTGAATATCCGTATTCAGGAAGGTGTATATGTTGGGAATACTGGTCCGACCTACGAAACACCTGCAGAGGTACGAATGATTCGTACTATGGGTGGAGATGCTGTTGGAATGTCAACCGTTCCTGAAGTCATTGTAGCTAGACATTCAGGATTAAAGGTATTAGGAATATCCTGTATTTCAAATATGGCATCTGGGATTCTAGATCAGCCATTAACACATGATGAAGTGATTGAAACAACAGAAAAAGTACGTACAGATTTTCTGGAATTTGTCAAAGAAATCGTTAATCAAATTAAAGTTGGTGAAACGAAATGAGAATGGTTGACCTAATAGAAAAAAAGCGTGATGGAAAAGAACTGATGACAGAAGAAATTCAATTTATTATTGAAGGTTACACAAATAATTCTATTCCGGACTATCAAATGAGCGCACTTACAATGGCAATTTATTTTCAAGGTATGAATGAACGTGAGCGGGCTGATTTAACAATGGCAATGGTTAATTCAGGAGATACCATTGAATTATCTGCGATTGAAGGAATTAAAGTTGATAAACATTCAACAGGTGGTGTAGGAGATACTACCACATTGGTATTAGGGCCTTTAGTTGCTTCATTGGGAGTACCGGTTGCTAAAATGAGCGGAAGAGGCTTGGGACATACAGGAGGAACGATTGATAAGTTAGAGGCTGTTAATGGTTTTCATGTTGAAATTGAAAATGATGAATTTATTCGATTAGTTAATCAAAATAAAATTGCAGTAATCGGACAAAGCGGAAATTTAACACCTGCAGATAAAAAATTATATGCTTTAAGAGATGTAACTGGAACAGTAAATAGCATACCACTTATTGCAAGTTCAATAATGAGTAAGAAAATTGCTGCAGGTGCGGATGCTATTTGTCTTGATGTAAAAACTGGTGCTGGTGCATTTATGAAAACCATCGACGATTCTCGAGAACTAGCTAATGCTATGGTTAATATAGGGAATAATGTCGGTAGAAAAACAATGGCAGTTATATCAGATATGAGCCAACCGCTAGGGTATGCAATCGGAAATGCCTTAGAAGTAAAAGAAGCAATTGAGACACTTCGTGGAGAAGGTCCAGATGATTTAACGGAATTATGTTTAACATTGGGAAGTCATATGGTTTATTTAGCAGGTAAAGCAACTTCATTGAAAGAAGCACGACAAAAGCTTGTGGAAGTGATAAAGAATGGGAAAGCACTTGAAACTTTTAAAGTATTTTTAAAATCTCAAGGTGGAAATTCAGAGGTTGTTGATGATCCTTCTAAATTACCGCAAGCGAAATATCAAATTGAATTACCTGCAATGGAAAATGGATATGTATCAGAAATAGTAGCTGATGAAATTGGTACAGCGGCAATGATGCTTGGAGCTGGTCGTGCAACGAAAGAATCAATCATTGACTTAGCAGTAGGAATTGTTCTTAAGAAGAAAATTGGAGATTATGTGAAAAAAGATGAATCACTTTTAACGATATATTCTAACATAGAACAAATCGAGGAAGTTAAACAAAAGCTTTATAGCAATATAAAAATTACTAAACAAAAAGTAGATGCTCCTATATTAATTCATGAGGAGATAACACGAATATAGTTATAAAAAAGCTGTTGATGATCAACAGCTTTTTTATTTTTTAAATACTAATAAGATCAGTTTATTTTTTACAGATTGTTTAGTTTCGGGCAAAGAAGTAGGTTAAGAACTAAAATTTAAGAGAAGTATCATTACAAAAAAGAAACTATTTGTATAAATAAGCGGATAATGGAAAAAATGGTGCTATGTATGTATAAAGGTTGGAAGTTAGAATAGAAGAAATCTGTTCAAACGTGGATTTCATGATTTTCCAATTTCCTTATTAATCATTATTTTTTCTAAAGGAATTGTTCTAAGAAAAATACGGAGGGGTCACAATGAAAAAAGGATTTAGTTTAGTTACATGTTTATTGATTTTAATATCAATAATTGCTTCACCTGTAATGGCTGCAGAAAATAAAACAGAGTTAGCTACAGATGCAAAGTCAGCCATTTTAATAGAACGGGATACAGGCTCCGTTTTATATAATAAAAATAGTCATGAAAAGCTTCCACCTGCTTCTATGACAAAAATTATGACCATGATTTTAATTATGGAAGCACTAGAACAGAAAAAGATAACAATGAACGAGAAGGTACGTACAAGTGAATACGCTGCATCAATGGGAGGATCACAAATATTTCTCGAACCTGGTGAGGAAATGACAGTCGAAGAAATGTTAAGAGGCATTTCAATTGGTTCTGCAAATGATGCATCTGTAGCTATGGCTGAAAAAATAGCTGGTAGTGAAGAAGAGTTTGTAGACATGATGAATAAAAAGGCAGAAGTACTTGGACTTAAAGATACAAAATTTCAAAATGCGACAGGGCTTCCTGAGAAAGATCATTATAGCTCTGCATATGATATGGCAATGATGGCAAAAGAATTACTAAGACATGAAAATATAACAAAATTCACTGGTACATACGAATCCTATTTGCGTGAGAAGACTGATAAGAAGTTTTGGCTTGTTAATACGAATAAGCTTGTAAAATTTTATCCGGGGGTGGATGGACTTAAAACAGGCTTTACAAATGAGGCAAAGTTTTGCTTAACTGCAACAGCTAAGAAAAATGGAATGCGTGTGATTGCGGTTGTCTTTGGTGCCCCTTCAACAAAGGTTCGAAATGCACAGGTAACAAAAATGCTAGATTATTCCTTTGCTAAATATTCGACACATCCACTATATAAAAAAGGTCAGCCATTAGGAAATGTAAAAGTTAGTAAGGGTGATTCAAAACAAGTACAAGCATTAACTAGTGAGTCAATATCTGTGCTTACAAAAAAAGGTGAAAAAATTGAGCATCTCAAGAAATCAATTAAATTGAATAAAAATTTAAAAGCTCCAATAAAAAAAGGAGATAAGATTGGAACCATAACGGTAAAAAAAGATGGAAAGGTTTTAGTTGAAGCAAACTTAATTGCTGAGAAAAATGTAAATAAAGCAAGTTGGTGGAAATTATTTAAACGTTCCTTTGGAATGTTTACTAAAACCAATTAATTTAACAGATATATGATTAAAATTATTAATTAAATACTAGATAGATACCTTCATTACAAAGGTCGAACAAAGACTAAATGTGACGATATTCTTCTAGTTTTGTCTTGTTGAAGGATAATCGACGGGAAAGAGCGAATTGACTCACTATAAAGCTAGAAGGAGGCTTTGGATAAGTGAGTCTAACTATTGATTTAGAAGTAAAAAAGGAAGTTCTATGTATTCGTTTAAAAGGAGAATTGGATCATCACACAGCAGAATCGTTACGTGAACATGTGTCTAGTGCAATTGAAAAATATCAAATTCAACACATTGTGTTAAATTTGGAGCACCTATCATTTATGGATAGTTCTGGACTGGGTGTAATTTTAGGAAGATATAAACAAATTAAACAAAAAAATGGGGAAATGGTCGTTTGCGCAATCTCTCCGTCAGTAAAGCGTCTATTCGAGATGTCTGGTCTTTTTAAAATAATGCGTTTAGATGAATCAGAACAGTTCGCACTGGAAAGATTGGGGGTAGCGTAAACGATGAGAAATGAAATGCAAATACAGTTTTCTGCACTTAGTCAAAATGAATCGTTTGCTAGGGTAACCGTAGCAGCATTTATCGCTCAATTAGATCCAACCATGGATGAACTAACGGAAATTAAAACGGTTGTATCAGAAGCAGTAACAAACTCAATTATTCATGGATATAATGGTAATCCTGCTGGATTGGTCTACATATCCGTTGCAATAGAAGATGGATTTGTAGAGATTATTATTCGTGATGAAGGAGTTGGAATTTCCGATATAGAAGAAGCTAGACAACCTTTATTTACAACGAAACCAGAACTAGAACGTTCGGGCATGGGATTTACTATTATGGAAAACTTTATGGACGAAATAGAGGTAGAATCACAACCAAGTTTAGGCACCATTATTCGTTTAAAAAAGCATTTGGCCATCAAAAAAGCCTTATGTAATTAAGGAGTCGTGCCTATGGATGTGGAACTAAAGAAGGAGAAAACTCAAAGCTATTTGAAGGATCATGAGGTAAAAGATTTGATTCAAAGAAGTCAGAGTGGCGATCAAGAAGCTCGTGATGAAATTGTAGAAAAAAATATTCGACTGGTATGGTCTGTTGTTCAAAGATTTCTGAACCGTGGATATGAACCTGATGATTTATTTCAAATAGGTTGTATTGGCCTTTTAAAATCTGTTGATAAATTTGATTTATCATATGATGTAAAATTTTCAACATATGCTGTTCCGATGATTATTGGAGAAATTCAACGTTTTCTCCGTGATGACGGCACAGTAAAAGTAAGCAGGTCCTTAAAGGAAATTGGGAATAGAATTCGTAAAGCAAAGGATGAATTAACAAAACAATATGGACGTGTTCCTACCGTAAATGAAATTGCTGAATTTCTAGATATTTCGGCAGAGGATGTTATTATGGCTCAAGAAGCAAGCCGAACTCCATCTTCTATTCATGAAACTGTATATGAAAATGATGGAGATCCAATTACCTTATTAGACCAAATTGCAGACCAAAATGATCAAAAATGGTTTGATCAAATCGCTTTGAAAGAAGCCATTAGAAGATTGGATGAACGAGAAAGATTAATTGTTTATTTAAGATATTATAAGGACCAAACTCAATCCGAAGTTGCAGAAAGATTAGGCATATCTCAAGTACAAGTATCAAGATTAGAGAAAAAAATATTAGAGCAAATGAAAGATCGCATGGATATTTAGTCTATGCGATCTTTTTATGTAGTGACAGAAATCAATGAATGAAAATATCAAATTTCCACATACTACTAGTTACAAAACACAAATTTTAGGGGTGGCTTTAAATGGAGAGTTTAATTTATTTGCGTCTTCGACATCGCGTAGAAGTGAAACCAAACACTTTGATTAAACTTTCAGATATTGCGCAAATAATTGCACCAGAGAAGGATTTAGTGAATTTAGAGCATTTACCTATCTATCAGGTTTCGGAAGCTGACAAGACCTCTGCAGTGATTGACATGATGAAGGTAATAAATGTTATTACAGAAAAATATGGAGCGGTGGATATACAAACCATTGGGCCATCTCAAGCAATTATTGAAATTATATATAAAAAAAAGAAAGTTTCTATACCATTTTTTTTAATGATTTGGGTATTACTTTTTATAGGATCTGCTTTAGCAATCATGAATTTTCATGAGGATGTAAGTATGAAAGAAGTTCACCAAAAAATATATAAAATGATTACAGGAAATAATGAATCAAAACCGTTAATTCTACAAATACCCTATTCACTTGGTTTAGGATTAGGGATGATCATATTTTTTAATCATATTTTTAAAAAACGGTTTAATGAGGAACCTAGCCCATTAGAGGTTGAAATATTTAATTATCAACAGGATGTCGACCACTATGTAACGATAAATGAAAATAAAGAAAGTATAAAGCGTTTAGATGATGATTAATTCTATTTTACTTATTGTAATAGGGTTAGCTGGTGGACTCATCGTTGGATGTGGAGTCGTGGCGTTTTTATCAGTGCTAGGAATCATTCCAAGACTAACTCAGATCTCAAAGACCGCAAAAATGATTTATCTTTATGAATGGGCAATTGTTCTTGGGTCCTTATTTGGTGGTTGGGCTCAATTTAGAGACATTCAGTTTCATTTACCTGTTTTTATTCTTGCACCAATCGGTTTAATTTGTGGTGTATTTGTTGGAATGTTAGCTTCAGCTTTGACAGAAGTAATTAATGTGATACCTATACTAGCAAAAAGGATTGGTATAGATGGTCAATTAATCGTAGCTTTAATGGCAATCGTTTTTGGAAAAGTATTTGGCTCGTTATTTCATTGGATCTATTTCATTGATCGTTAAAAAACATATTTAATGGAAAGGATTTTCGTATGAATAGTAGACGAAAGGTGATATTAATTACTGATGGTGACGACTATGCTAGAAAGGCGATTGAAGTAATAGCTGAAGCTATTGGGGGTAGATGTATTTCACAATCACATGGAAACCCTTCACATTTAACTGGCGAACAAATTGTTAAGCAAATAAAAAAAGCTCCAGTAGATCCTGTATTAGTGATGTTTGATGATAGTGGATTTTTGGGTGAAGGGAAAGGTGAAAAATCATTAATTTTGGTTGCAAACCATCCAGATATTGAGGTGCTTGGAATAATAGCAGTTGCATCGAAAACACATCAAGCCGAGTGGACACGGGTCGATGTTTGTATTGATAGAGACGGGAACCTTACTCCTTATGGTGTTGATAAGTATGGAATCCCAGAAATGGAATTCAAAAAAATTAATGGAGATACTGTTTATTGTTTAGATCAATTAGATGTTCCTATTATAGTAGGAATTGGTGATATAGGAAAAATGGGTAAACAGGACCATTATACAAAGGGTGCTCCGATAACAAAGAAAGCAGTAGAGCTAATCCTTGAAAGGAGTGGGTGTTATGACAAAACAAGATTTAAATAAAAAAGAACCAATCCCAGAGAGTCTTAAAGAGCTTGAAAGCATATTTGAAAAAAGGGTAGGGTTAGGAAAAAGCTTTGATCTAGGGGTTCGCCACATTAAAGTATTAAAAAAGAATATTCAACTCTATTATATTAATGGACTTACCGACACTTTATATATTGTTCATATTTTAAGGGAGTTAGTTGAAGTAAATGATACAGAGAGGCTATCAAGTAAAGTATATGAGATTGTTCAAAATAGAATCGTTAATCAGTCTGTAGAAATCGTTAAAACCTTTGATGAAATGGTTGATCAAGTCTTATCTGGCTTGATTGCAATTGTTGTGGAGGGTGAAGGTCAGGCAATTATCGTAGACGTTCGAAGCTATCCCGGCAGACAACCGATGGAACCAGATACAGAAAAAGTAGTACGTGGATCTCGTGATGGTTATGTCGAAAATATCATTATTAATACAGCATTAACAAGAAGAAGAATTCGTGATGAAAGGCTTCGATTTGAAATAATGAGGGTAGGAGAGCGATCCAAAACCGACATAGCCATTGGCTATATTGAAGGAGTAGCTAATCCTGACTTATTAAAAACGGTAAAAAAGGAATTACAAACGATAGATGTTGATGGAATTACGATGGCTGATAAAACGGTTGAAGAATTTTTACTAAAACAAGGCTATAATCCATTTCCGCTTGTTAGATATACAGAAAGAGCAGATGTTGGGTCTATTCATTTACTTGAAGGACATGTTTTAATTTTTATTGACACTTCTCCCAGTGTAATGATTACTCCAGCTACTTTTTTTCATCATGTTCAACATGCAGAAGAATATAGACAATCACCTGCAGTCGGAACATTTATTCGTTGGATAAGGATGATTGGTATCATTGCATCACTCTTTTTATTGCCTTTATGGTATTTATTTGCTGTTGAACCAAGTTTACTTCCAGAGCATCTTGAGTTTATTGGTCCAAATAAACAAACCCATATCCCGTTAATCATACAATTATTTATTGCAGACATGGGAATAGAATTTTTAAGATTAGCTGCCATACATACACCTACTCCATTGGCTACTGCAATGGGCTTGATAGCAGCAGTATTAATCGGTCAAATTGCTGTAGATGTTGGTCTATTTGTATCTGAAGTTATTCTATATGTTTCCGTTGCAGCCATTGGAACCTATGCTACACCAAGCTATGAATTGAGTGTCGCAAATAAAATTGCTCGGGTCTTTCTAATGTTGTGTGTGGCATTCTTTAAACTGCCAGGATTGTTAGTTGGAGGTACATTGTTTATCATTTATTTAGCTCATATACGAGCGTTAAATGCACCTTATTTATGGCCGTTTATTCCTTTTAATCCTCAAGCAATCACCCATATTTTATTTAGAAGAACAGTACCAGGCACAAAAATAAGACCAAGTATTGTTCATCCAAGAGATCGATTTAGGCAGCCCGCTGATAAGTAAAACCATTGCCAAAAGTAATGTTTTATGATAAAGTTTAGCTAATTTATTTGAAATATTGAATAAATAGACAGTTTGTCACTTGGACGACTGTCTATTTCTCCTTTTTGTATATAATTGGAAATGAGGGATGCGAATGTATTTTCATGGTACAACAAAAGTAAATGAGAAAAATCATCTTGAAATAGGTGGAGTAGATACAGTTAATTTAGTTCAAAAGTATGGTACGCCAGTATACGTATATGATGTCGCTTTAATACGTGAACGTGCCAGAGCATTCAAAGATACATTTGATCAATTAGGCATTAAATCCCAGGTTGCTTATGCAAGTAAAGCATTTTCATCTATTGCCATGTTCAATTTAGTTAAAGAAGAAGGTTTATCTTTAGATGTTGTCTCTGGAGGAGAGCTTTATACTGCAATTGCTGCAAAATTCCCAATGGACCGTGTTCATTTTCATGGTAACAACAAAGGTAAAGATGAACTTGAATTAGCATTGGATTACAATATAGGGTGTGTTGTTGTAGATAATTTTTATGAAATTGAATTATTGCAACAATTATGTATGGAAAAGAATAAAAAGATTTCAATTTTACTTAGAGTCACTCCTGGTATTGAAGCACATACTCATGATTATATTCTTACTGGACAAGAAGATTCGAAATTTGGCTTTGACCTTCAAAATGGTCAAGCAGAACAAGCGTTAATTATGACTTTAGAATCAAAATATTTTAATGTGCTTGGACTTCATTGCCATATTGGATCACAAATTTTTGATTCAACAGGATTTACGTTAGCAGCAAGAAAAATTATTGATCAACTTTATAACTGGCATAATAAGTTAAAATATTTTCCTCCGGTTTTAAATTTAGGCGGAGGATTTGGAATTCGTTATACGGATGAAGATGAACCTCTTTCGCCAGATAGTTATGTTAAAGAAATAATTATTGAAGTACAAAAAAGAACAAATTATTATCATCTACCACTCCCGGAAATTTGGATTGAGCCAGGGAGGTCGCTTGTGGGAGAAGCAGGAACGACTCTGTATACAATTGGCTCAAGCAAGGATGTCCCAAATGTTAGAAAATATATTGCAGTAGATGGGGGAATGAGTGATAATATTCGTCCTGCTTTATACGAAGCTAAATATGAAGCAGTACTAGCAAACAGACCATTAGATGTGGTAGAAGATAGCTTTTCGATAGCGGGAAAATGCTGTGAATCTGGCGATATGCTTATTTGGGATTTGCCTTTACCAAAAATAGTAAATGATGATATTTTAGCCGTATTTTGCACGGGTGCTTATGGATATTCTATGGCTAATAATTATAACCGTATCCCACGTCCACCTGTCATTTTTGTTGAAAATGGTGAAGATCAATTAGTAGTAAAGCGTGAAACCTATGAAGATATCATTCGATTAGATTTACCTCTTGAAAGCAAAATAAATTCTTAAATTTTGACTCATTCGATGAACGAATCATCATTCGGATGAGTCTTATTTTTTAGGTACAAAATCTTATTTGATGTTTGGAATCGTTTTCTTCACTTTTTTTTGTAATTGCGTATTTTGTAGAAAATAGATACAATAGAGAACGAATTGATTAAATACATAATAATTTCTTATCATTGAAGTAGGAGTGTATTCTTTGAGGAAAAACAACATTTTGTTATTTATTTTCATTCTTATTATAGCTTTAGGTTGGGGATTGTATTATTGGCTCTTCATTGTCTAGAATAGATGTTTATTATTTTCTACCGATGATTATAATGATAGAAAGCATTAACATTATGCAAAAGATAACGAGGGATATTCATGTTAATACGATATAAAAAAGCTTTTGAAAAAATCGCAATGGGACTTTTATCTTTCATGCCAAATGAAAAAGACATTAAAAAATTGCAACAAACGATTAAACTTTATGAAAATGAAGAAAATTGGCAGCTGTTTTTATGGAAAGCTGATGATGATCTCGTTGGTTTAATAGGCGTTCTTTTCAATGACGATTTGGTTGAAATTCAACATATCTCCGTAAATCCTTCTCATCGTCATCAAGGAATTGGAAAAAATATGCTTAAATCTTTAAAGCAAATTTATGAAGGAAAAACGTTTAAACCTAATGAGTATACTGCTTCATTTTGTGAGAATTGTGATTTTGAGGACATGGACGGGTAAAATGATTTGTCAGACACTGAGCATAAAATAAGTGGATTTTATGCTCAGGTGCCTGACTAAATTTTGATTAATTCCAATTAAATTCTAATAAGTTTTCTGGTATCTCTATTTGTTTTTTTTGATATTGCAGCTGCTTTTCTTTCTTTTTCTATTTCCGTTCGGTCACGTAGCATATGTCGATTAATGATAAATTCATTATTTACATCGTTTTGGTTCCCCCATTGAAAGCCTGTAATTTCACATTTCTTTTTGCAATGATATAACAATTCCTCATCAAGTATTTTAATATCTATGCTTTGATATTCCTCATATTTTTTCATTTTTGTAAGTAAGGTATTCATTTTGATTGTAAGATCCTCATAATCGATACTTAATGATTTTAATTCTTTTTGATTATTGATTATAGTATTTAAAGCTTTTTGCATTAAACGAATTCCACCAACAGTATTGGCTCTTCGATAGTGATAAAGAGACACAGCTAACTGTATTAATCCAACCCAAATAGAGCTTCGATTTTTCATGTCCACCATTTTCCAGTACTCTTCTAATTGTTCGTGACACTCAAAATAATCTCTATCACCATGAAAATGGACTAAATATTGTATATATGCATTAGGATAATCCATTAATAGTCCCTCCCATATAAGCCTTATGTAAGTGTATCATAAAAAAAATACTATTTTTATGTATAATCTAGGAAATTTGCTATCAAATAAAAAAAACAAATCCAGAAGCATATGTTGGACTTGTTTTGAAAAATCAAAAGTGGAAAGCAAGTTTCAAACACTTATCAACTATTCATTCATTAGAAAATAAAGGTTTATATTAAGGTTTTGTACTTGATAGAAAAAGGTTGTTAACACCTAATATACGCACTACCAACAATGATTAGTAAAATGAATAACACTACAATTAATGCGAAACCGCCACCATATCCAAAACCATCTGACATAAGTATACCTCCGGAATAAATAATATTAGACGATTTATATTATGTATTTAATGATAAAATGGTCTAGGCCTAAGCCTATATTTCGTCTCAGTAAAGTTTGGGGAAAATAATTTTTATTGGACTACAACGAATAATACACTATACTTAAAAGGCAGAGGAGTTATCAAGTAAAAAAATGAATTTTGAAGAAAGTGTATGCAGTTGTATTTATTAATCTACTTTTAAGTTGTGAAATTGGTGATGGAATGGAATATAATGTGAAAATCGATGCTTTTGAAGGTCCTTTAGATCTTCTACTGCATTTGATTAATCGATTAGAAATAGATATATATGATATACCGATGGCTGAGATTTCAGAGCAATATTTATTATATATTCATACGATGAAAGAATTAGAGTTGGATGTTGCTAGTGAATATTTAGTAATGGCTGCAACATTGCTAGCGATAAAAAGTAAAATGCTGCTTCCAAAATATGATGAAGAAATCGAAGATGATTTTGAATACGAGGAAGATCCGAGAGATGATTTAGTTGAAAAGTTAATTGAATATCGAAAATATAAAGAAGCTGCAGGTGAATTAAAGCAGATGGAGCAAGAACGTGGGCAAATGTTCACCAAGCCTCCAAGCGATTTATCAGAGTACATGAAAGATATACAACACGATAAACTACAGGGCGATGTTTCAATATATGACATGATTGGTGCATTAAATAAACTATTACGAAGAAAAAAACTGCAGAAGCCTTTATCGACAAAAATTACAAGGCAGGAATTATCTATTGAAACTCGAATGGAAGAAATTTTAAATGAGTTAACGGTTGAAAAGGGGAAACGAAATTTTTATTCATTATTTCCGATCCCTGATAGAAACCATATCGTTGTTACGTTCTTAGCTATATTAGAATTAATGAAGCGAAATGAAGTTTATGTCGAGCAGGAAGGGAATTTTGAAGACATTTTTGTAGCAAAGAAAGGAGTAATTACAGTTGGAAATTATTAATTGGAAAGGAATACTTGAAAGCTTGCTTTTTGCTGCTGGAGATGAAGGACTTTCTTTAAAACAAATTATGTCTGTAATGGATTTAGAGGAGTTTCAAGCTGTAGAATTAGTTGAAACACTAAAACAAGATTTTGAATCGAATCTTGATCGTGGTATTGTAATAGTTGAACTAGCAGGGACCTATCAGCTTGCTACTAAAAAGGAAAATTCACTTTATTTAAAAAAACTGGTCGAATCTCCGGGAATGAATACATTATCGCAAGCCGCACTAGAAACTCTTGCGATTATATCCTATAAACAACCTATTACAAGATTAGAGATTGAAGATATACGTGGAGTTAAAACTGAGCGTCCTTTACAAACACTTACGGCAAAGGGGTTAATTAAAGAGGTAGGACGAGTAAGCGGGGCTGGTCGAGCGAGACTTTATGGTACGACAAAAGAATTTTTGGATTACTTTGGACTTAAAGATATTAAAGAGTTGCCTCCATTGCCAGAAAACATTGAGGAAGATTTAGAACAGGATGAAGCAGATTTGTTTTTTGAAAAATTTCAAGAAACAATTGAAAACAATTCCTAACAATAGGTGAAAAGGGTTATTTGCATTTGCAAATAGCCTTTTTTTTATTCATATCTAAACTTGTCCTGCATAAACTTGTACAAAGTAATATACAGGTGACTCTTTTCACTAAATTTTATATTAGTAATAGTTGTTGTTATTAAAGAAAAAAGGAGTAAATACATGAAACAAACCATTTTATTCTTATTGCTTTTTGTTCTCATTTTTACCTTTTTCCCACAGCGGTCCTTGGCTGCTATGCCTTCTGTCAGTGCAGCGAGTGCAATTTTAATGGATCAAGATAGCGGAAGAATTTTGTATGAGAAAAATGCAAATGATGTTCGGAAAATCGCTTCAATTACAAAAATAATGACTGCAATACTTGCCATTGAATCAGGAAAGCTAAAAGAAAATGTGAAGATTAGTGATACAGCTGTAAGGACAGAAGGATCTTCTATTTATTTAAAGCCTGGAGAGGAAATCAAACTTAAGGACTTGGTATATGGTCTTATGCTTCGTTCTGGTAATGACGCTGCAAATGCAATTGCAGAACATGTTGGTGGAAGTATTGATGGATTTGTTTTTTTAATGAATCAGAAGGCTAAAGAAATCGGTATGAAGAATACGCATTTTGCTAATCCGAATGGATTGGATAATAAGGAAAATCATTTTTCCACTGCTTTTGACATGGCATTATTGACTCGTTATGCAATGCAAAATAAAGCATTTAGAGAAATTTCGGGGACAAAATTTTACAAAGGTTGGGAAAATAAAAATCGTCTTTTAACAGAAAAGTATAAATATACAACTGGAGGGAAAACAGGCTTTACAAAAAAGGCGAAAAGAACATTAGTAACTACAGCAACGAAAGATCAACAAAACCTTATTGCTGTTACACTTAATGGTCCTGATGACTGGAATGACCATATTAATATGTTTGAATATGGGTTTAGGAATTTTGATACGGTAATCATACTGGATAAAGGTTATTTAAAAAATATTAAAACGAAGTACTTAAAAAATCATGTATATATTAAAAATAGAGTCCTATATTCACTAACTAATAATGAGAGAGGTGAGATTGAGATTGAGTATAAGCTATTAAAAGCGAAAAAAAATTGGAAGGATCCTAAGGAAATACCTAATATTGTAGGAGAAGCTGTTATATATAAAACAAATGAACCGATACGAACAGTCCCGATCTATTATAAATATGAACAACAAGAAAAGAAGGAAGGATGGTTCAGTTTCTTTATTCAATTATTTTTGTTCCATACTGGTGTGAAAACAGATGGTTAACTATATTTGGATAGGTATGACGTTAATTGGTCTTGTTTTTGCTGCTCTCAATGGAAAGATGAAGGATGTTAATGAAGCAATTTTTCAATCTGCGAATGAGGCCGTCACACTTTGCATCGGTTTAATTAGTATTCTAGTATTTTGGCTAGGAATTATGAGAATTGCACAGGATTCAGGGCTCCTGGATAAATTTTCGCGCATTTTTCGCCCACTCATTAAACGCTTATTTCCTGAAATACCAGAAAATCATCCAGCAATGGGATTTATATTATCAAATATCATTGCCAATATGTTTGGCTTAGGAAATGCAGCTACACCACTTGGAATTAAAGCGATGGAACAACTTAAAGAATTAAATGGAGGCAAATCAGTAGCGAGTCGATCCATGATAACCTTTTTAGCATTAAATACTTCAGGTTTAACGTTAATCCCTACTACCGTAATTGCTATTCGAATGAATTATCATTCTGCTTCACCGACAGAAATTGTT
The DNA here is from genome assembly GCA_018333075.1 of Heyndrickxia sporothermodurans. Classification (GTDB taxonomy): domain Bacteria; phylum Bacillota; class Bacilli; order Bacillales; family Bacillaceae_C; genus Heyndrickxia; species Heyndrickxia sporothermodurans_A. The sequence goes on from BORH01000005.1 coordinate 204,021, forward strand.
GGTCCAACTTTAATAGCTACTACCATTGCCACAATAGCAGCAATAATGATTGACAGGTATTTTTATCATAAGAGAAAGCGTAATGGAGTGAAATAATATGCACTTGATTTCTCTCGTGTCTATCTGGATTATTCCAATATTAATCGCCTATATATTAGTGTATAGTGTATGGAAGAAAATCCCCGCTTATGAAAGCTTTGTAGAAGGTGGAAAAGAAGGAATAAAAATTGCTGTCTCCATTATTCCTTTTCTTGTCGGAATGCTTGTAGCGATTACTGTATTTAGAGCATCTGGTGCGTTAGATTTTTTTGTCCAATTAATTAGACCTATTTTGGACTTTTTAGGTGTTCCTTCGGAGATTGTCCCCTTAGCAATCATTCGACCAATATCCGGTAATGCCGCACTAGGGATAATGAGTGACATACTTAAAGTTCATGGTCCTGATACTTTTATCGGCAAGCTTGCATCAACGATTCAAGGAAGTACAGACACAACACTTTATGTGTTAACGGTATATTTTGGAGCAGTAGGAATAAAAAAAATGGGAGATGCCTTAAAAGTAGGGCTCTTAGCAGATTTAGTAGGCATAGGAGCAGCAATTATAATTATTACATGGATGTTTGGTTAAATAACCAACATCCTTTTTTTCGGTATATGGATTATATCCATTAATCACTTTTATTTGGATAGGAAATTAACAAAATGTTAAGCGTAAATTATGATAAAAATGGTACCTCTACATACAGATTCTTTGCTTTTTTTGTTTCATATGTAATAATGCATAAAGGGTAGCATTTTCTTATTACAGTTGTATTTAATCATGTCTATTTCAAGAGCTGAACTAAAGCTATGAAATAAGCTACCAAGCAAATGATTATAGCAAACTGCTTAAAAAATAAATGAGGTGGAAAATAGAATGGAACGTTTACAGAAGGTAATCGCACATTCTGGAATTACTTCTCGCAGAAAAGCGGAAGAGCTAATTTTAGAAGGAAAAGTGAAAGTAAATGGAAAAATAGTAACGGAACTAGGTATAAAAGTATCACCAAATGATAAAGTAGAGGTAAATGAAATTCCACTTGAAAGAGAAGAAAAGGTTTATATAGTAATGTATAAGCCTAGAGGCGTTATTTCAGCAGTCAAAGATGATAAAAATAGAAAAGTTGTAACCGATTTTTTACCAGAAATTAAGGAAAGAGTTTATCCTATAGGTCGACTAGACTACGATACTTCTGGTTTGCTGTTATTAACTAATGATGGAGATTTTGCTAATTTACTAATGCATCCCCGTTATGAGATTAATAAAACCTATGTCGCTAAAATTAAGGGTATACCAACTAAACAAGCGATGAGACAGTTGGAAAGAGGTATTAAGTTAGAGGATGGAGTAACTGCACCTGCAAAGGCAAAATTACTATCAGTCGATAAAAAAGCTCAAAAATCAATTATTGAATTAACAATTCATGAAGGAAAGAATAGGCAAGTACGTCGTATGCTCGAAGCGATTGGACATCCAGTACAGAAATTAAAGCGGGAATACTATGCTTTTTTAAATTTGCATGGTTTAAATGCTGGAGAGAGCAGGGAGCTTTCACCACATGAGGTGAAACAGCTTAGAGCATTGGCTCAAACTGGTACAGGGCAACAATAAAGGTTCACATAACCTTCAAATTATGCTAATTAGCATGTTTTGAGGTAATGATATAATTAAGGGTATAATGTGACGAATTTTCGAATGGAGGTTGCGGAATGTCACAAAAGAAAAAACAAAGACTTGTCGTAAGAACTGTGATTTTAGCAGTTCTAATTGCAGCAGTTTCCTATACTTTATATGCAAATTTAACAAAAGGAAGCCGCGGGAAAATAAATGTAGGTGATCAAGCACCGAATTTTGTTTTAAAGGATATGGATGGAAAAAAATACCGTTTATCCGATTTCAAGGGAAAAGGGGTATTTTTAAACTTCTGGGGTACATGGTGTGAGCCATGTAAAGAAGAAATGCCTTATATGGTGGACTTATATAAAGATTTTCAAAAACAAGGGGTAGAAATTTTAGCAGTAAATGTTGGTGAATCAGACTTTTTGGTAAATAAATTTAAGAAAAACTACCAATTAAACTTTCCGGTTCTAGTTGATAAAAGTAGGGATGTTCAAAATGCCTATGGAATTGATCCAATTCCAACATCTTTTTTCATTGATCCGAATGGAAAAGTGAAGCAAATAATAATAAAAACGATGACGAAAAAAGAGATTCAAAACTTAATGGAGAGTATCAAACCATAAGGAGTTTTAAGTATGAAGGAAATAAAGTGTGAGTGTGGTCATGTCAATCCTATTGGTACGATTTTGTGTGAGTCATGTGGTAGAGCTTTAACTGTAGAAGCTAAGCAAAACAAACTGCATGATATGAGATACGAAGGAAGTGCTAGAAGATCACAAACATATAATAAAACAATTGTTGATAAAATATGGAATTTTTTCTCCTCTGTAAAAGTAGGAGTTTGGCTTATCGTCATTACTTTAATTGCAAGTGCTCTTGGAACCATCCTTCCGCAAGAGATGTACATACCTCAAACGACAACTCCTGAGCAATATTATGAAGAACAGTATGGATGGGTTGGGAAAGTATGGTATGATTTAGGATTCCAGGATTTATATAGTTCTTGGTGGTATTTACTGTTAATAGCTAGTATCGGAATATCATTAGTTATTTGTAGTCTAGACCGATTTATTCCTCTTCATCGTGCCTTGAAAAATCAGAAAGTAACTAGACATGAAGGATTTATTAAAAGACAGCGTTTATTTGCTCGATCAGAATTGACTTTAGCGGATGATGTTTTTGGTTCTATTAAACAAAAATTGAAAGAAAAAAGATACAATATTCGCGAAGAAAATGGGAATATATTAGCAGAAAAAGGACGTTTTTCTAGGTGGGGACCTTACGTCAATCATATTGGACTTATCATTTTTCTTATTGGTGGAATGCTACGTTTTGTTCCTGGAATGTATGTAGATGAAAACCTATCCATTCGTGAAGGCGAAAAAAAAGTAATACCAGGTACACATTCTCAATATGTTCTTGAAAACAAAAAATTTATTTTAGAAACTTATGATAATAAAAAAGATAAAGAAACGTTTAATCAAGCAATTAGTCGAGTTGGAAGCGTTGCTAAAAACTTTCAAACAAATGTTACTTTGTATGAGAGGGTTGAAGGCGGCGTTGTTGGAGAGACAGATAAGCTAAAAAAAGTAAAAGATTATTCCATTAAAGTGAATGATCCCTTAAAAATAAGTCATTTCTCACTTTATCAAATGTCTTATCAGTTAGATGAGTTAAAAGCAATGTCATTCGAAATGCAGAAAAAAGACAATGGACAATCGTATGGAAGTATAAAAGTAGATTTATTTAATCCAAAAGATGTTTATGATTTGAAGAATGGGTACAAAGTAGAATTAATGGGATATTATCCGGACTTTTCTGGCTTTGCCAAAAATGGTGAGCCACAAACGAAATCACCTGTACCTAATAATCCTGCATTTTTATTCAAAATGTTTTCTCCTAAACATCCGAAGGGTGAGATAAGCTTTGTTGCTATTAAACAAAATTTAGAGCCACTAGGTGAAAATGAATATAAAATAGCGTTTAAATCCATTGAAACAAGAAATATTTCTGTTTTGACCGTACATAAAGATTTGACTCTATGGATACTTGCGTTAGGTGGATTTATTTTTATGATTGGGGTTATTCAAGGAATGTATTGGAACCATCGTCGAATTTGGATTCAGCAAGTAAATGGTGAGGTTCTAATAGCTGCTCATACTAATAAAAACTGGTACGGAATTAAAAATGAGATTAAATATATTATAAGCGATACAAATATTCCAGAACCGATTGATCAACAGGAAATTAAAAAAGAGAAATAGTAAGGAGGGGCGGCATTGTCTGACTTAGTTAAAATAAGCAGTAACTTTTTATATGCTGCATTTATTCTTTATTTGATTGGTACATTCTTTTTTGGAGGTGCTATACGCCAAAAGAAAATTCACGGCAATGAAGAAAAACCTAATAGATGGGGAAATATCGCCATTATAATTGCTATATTAGGATTTATCTCGCAAGTTTTATATTTTATTTTTAGGTGGATTGCTTCAGGACATGCACCTGTAAGTAATATGTTTGAGTTTGTTACATTTTTTGGTATGATGCTTGTTGGGGCATTTATTGTTATTTATTTTATTTATAAAACACCTGTTCTAGGATTATTTTCATTACCGATTGCATTGCTAATTATTGCATTTGCAAGCATGTTTCCTGGGGAGCTTAATCCGCTTGTCCCATCATTGAAAAGTCACTGGCTATATATTCATGTGACAACCGTTGCTGCAGGAGAGGCAATATTAGCAATTAGTTTTGCTGCAGGCTTAATTTATTTAGTAAAAGCGATTGATCAAACCAAGAAGAGTAAACGAACAACCATGCTTGAAATTGTAATGTTTGCATTAATTACTATTTTAGGTTTTGTTATTAGCACAAGTGTATTTTCAGGAATGGGTTATAAATCAGCCTTCAATTGGGTTGATAAAAATGGAGTAGAAAAAGTAAATGAAAATGGCATGATTTATCATATGCCTGCAATCGTAGGACCACATGAAGGTGAACTACAAACAGCTGATCGTTTTGAACCTTTATTCCATGTTCCTGCATTAATTAATGCATTAAAATTAAATACGGTGATTTGGTCATTAATTACCGGTATTATTTTATATGTAATCATTAGATTAATTGGAAGAAAACGAATAGGTGCGATGCTGCAACCAATCACCAAAAACTTAAAATTAGATTTTGTCGATGAAATTAGCTATCGTTCAGTAATCATTGGCTTCCCTGTTTTTACACTAGGTGGACTAATTTTTGCGATGATTTGGGCTCAAATTGCTTGGAGTCGTCCTTGGGGCTGGGATCCAAAAGAAGTGTGGGCCTTAGTAACATGGTTATTTTATGCAGCATTTTTACACTTAAGATTATCTAAAGGCTGGCATGGTGAAAAATCAGCTTGGCTTGCTGTCGTAGGTTTTGCGATTATCATGTTTAATTTAGTTGCTGTTAATTTAGTCATTGCTGGTTTACATTCCTATGCATCTAATTAATATTAGGTTAGAATGTAATAAAAATAAAGCCTTCACATGTGTGAAGGCTTTTTCAAAAAGTAACATTGAATAGGGGGATCTATTATGGAATATGAAGCTAAAATTTTAGTTGTGGATGATGAGGATCGTATTAGAAGATTGTTACGTATGTATCTTGAAAGAGAAAATTACTTGATTGAAGAAGCTGGTAATGGTGATGTAGCTTTACAAATGGCTTTAGACAATGATTATGATTGTATTCTTTTAGACTTAATGATGCCTGGAAAAAATGGTATTGAAGTGTGTAAAGACTTACGCGAGAAAAAAGCAACTCCTGTTATTATGCTTACTGCTAAAGGGGAAGAAGCTAATCGTGTTGAAGGTTTTGAAGTTGGAACGGATGATTATATTGTGAAACCGTTCAGTCCTAGAGAAGTCGTTTTACGTGTGAAAGCACTATTGCGAAGATCATCTAGTACTAGTTTTTTAAATACTGATACCAAAACAAAAGATATGATTGTATATAATCATCTTACAATTGACAATGATGCGCACCGTGTAAGTGCTGATGGAAAAGAAGTAAATCTAACACCTAAAGAGTATGAATTATTATACTTTCTAGCTAAATCTCCAGATAAAGTTTTTGATCGTGAACATTTATTAAAAGAGGTATGGCACTATGAATTTTTCGGAGATTTGCGAACGGTTGATACACATGTCAAACGTTTAAGGGAGAAATTAAATCGAGTTTCAGAGCAAGCAGCTAAAATGATTGTAACAGTATGGGGAGTAGGGTATAAATTCGAGGTTACTTCAGAATGAGATTATGGAGAAGTGTAGTCGGAAAACTCTGGTTAACAATACTTGCATTGGTTTCCTTTGTATTGTTCATATTAACCATTCTTTTATTGGAGTTTTTTGAGAACTACCATGTAACACAAATTAAAAATGATTTGCGTGCTACAGCTCAAAAAGTAGCGAATATCGTTGAGTCACATTCTGGTGATGCAATTGGCAAAGAACTAGCGCTTGAATTTGTTGATCAATCAACAAAAGTAATGATTGCTTATAATAAAGATAGTGTTTTTTATTCACCGAATATTAAACCCACTGATATAATTTCGCCAACTGCAATTTTGGAGGATTCAGAGCTAGCAAGTGTGTTTAATCAAGGCAAGACAAAAATTAAAGAGCTTTCAGCACCTAATAACAACTCAAAAAACAGATATGAAAATGTGATCGTTGCTAGCGTCCCTTTACATATAAAACAGGGAGAAAATGGTGCTATTTTCATCTATAGATCATTAGATGTTTTAAAAGAAACAACCAATCAAACGACACAACTAATTTTATTGGCTGCTGGAATAGCAATTGTTTTAACAACAGGATTTGCTTTCTTTTTGTCAACAAGGATTGCTGCCCCTTTAAGAAAAATGAGGGAGGCTGTTTTTGAAATAACTAAAGGTAAATTTGATAAAAAGGTACCGATTCTAACTCATGATGAAATAGGAGAATTAGCCACTGCGTTCAATCAAATGGGGAAGCAATTAAAGTTTAATATGAATGCATTAAACCAAGAGAAAGAACAATTATCCAGTATCTTAAGTAGCATGGCAGATGGTGTATTAACCTTTAACCGTGATGGTACTATTTTAATAACTAATCCACCAGCGGAAAGATTTCTTCAGCATTGTTTTTATGAACAAGGAAGGAACGAAGCATTTCAGCCTCCAGAAGAGCTTCTTTTACAAAAGGTCCTTGAAACGGAAATGGAACAATCAGGTGAATTGACCATCCAAGGAAGAACCTATGTTGTTATAGTAAGTCCGCTTTATAATCAGAAAAGTGTTCGTGGAGCAGTTGCGGTTATACGTGATATGACTGAAGAGCGAAGACTGGATAAGCTGCGTGATGATTTTATCGCAAATGTATCTCATGAATTACGTACGCCTATTGCTATGCTTCAAGGTTATAGTGAAGCAATTATTGACGATATTGCTGCATCTGAGGACGAGAAAAAAGAATTTGCAAAAATTATTTATGATGAAACATTGCGAATAGGTCGTTTGGTAAATGAATTATTAGATTTAGCCAGAATGGAAGCAGGACATATATCACTCGTTAGAGATGATGTACCAATCCAACCATTTATCGAAAGAGTAACAAATAAATTTCATGGATTAGCTAAAGAAAGTAATGTGGATTTATCATGTGAAGTAAATACTGTTCATGACAAGGTATTTATGGATACAGATAGAATTGAACAAGTCTTAACGAATTTAATTGATAATGCTATTAGACATACATCAAAGAATGGCTATGTGAAAGTAAAACTTAAGGATAGTAATAATGGCTGTGAAATCCAAGTTCAGGATAATGGTTCAGGAATTCCTGAGGAGGACCTTCCATTTGTTTTTGAACGCTTCTATAAAGCAGATAAAGCTAGAACTAGAGGCAAGTCCGGAACAGGATTGGGTTTAGCAATTGCAAAAAATATTGTTGAGGCACATAACGGCAATATATCTGTAAGGAGCAAAGTGGGACAAGGGACGACATTTTCTTTCTTTTTACCTACAAAATCGGTTATATCTTGATGAATACTGACGAGAAATCTTGTTTCATGAGAAACACTAATACAATATTTTAATTAATTAATAGTGAGAAGCGCTAATTTTTAGTAGCGCTTTTTTTATATTATTTTGATAATATAAATTATAGATATGTTTAATATATAATTCTACTTGAATAATTCCATTAAACTATATTTTTATTGTAGGTTTCGTTGTAAGATAACTATCATCAAGCGGTAAAATTAACAGACTATAAAAAATTGTAACCTTAATCATTTTAAAACGACTAAATAAATAACGGAGGAGGTGGCTGAATGGACTCCGTTTTCACTGAGCTACACAAAAAATATCATCGTGATCTATTTCAGTTTTTATTTTATATGGTCAAAAATAGAGAGCAAGCAGAGGATTTAATTCAAGAGGTTTATATAAGAGTGTTAAAATCTTTTAAAGATTTTGAAGGAAAAAGCTCAGAAAAAACATGGTTATTTTCTATTGCTAGAAATGTTGCTATTGATCATTTTCGAAAGCAAAAAGGCTGGAAAGCTCGATTATTCAAAAGTTTTGATTGGAATCGTCAACAAGTAAAAGACACTTCAGACCTACCAGAGGAAATCATTCTGCAAAATGAAAAAATACGTCAACTATATAACTGTCTTGATGTATGTACTCAGGATCAAAAAATGGTTATTATAATGAGATATTTAAATGGTTTATCTATCTCTGAAACAGCTGAAATATTAGGATGGACTGAAAGTAAAGTGAAAACTACTCAGCATCGTTCACTCAATTTGTTGAGGCGATTAATGAAAGGACAAGATCAGGAAGGAGGAATGCAGCGATATGGCTAAGTACGATAATGAAGAGCGCTTTGTAGAGGATCTTCTTACAAAAATGCCAAAAATGATTGATCATCGTAATCCTGAAGAAATATATCAAAGCATTATTAGAAAACAAAAAGAAACACCCAAGAAAAAAAGAGCTTATTTCATACCTTCAATAGCAGTAGCTGCAATTGCCATTTTATTTATCCTTATCTCTTCCACATCATTGCAGCAAGAGAATAATAAAGAAGTTTCGAAGGATGGACAAAGTCAAAAGATTAAAGAAAATATGCAGCAATCAGAACATCAAGATCAATTCTATTCTGCAGATAAAAAGAGTGCTATTTCAAATAAAGAAAAAGTTGTAGAAGCAAACGATCTTTCAAAAGAAGTAAATCAAAACGCAGTTTATCAAGAAGACATTCAAAATGAGGAAGTTTTCTCATACGGATTATTTACCAAGGATGCAACGGTTGTACCAATCAGTATCTTAGTTCCTAAATCAAATAAAAATTGGTTTACAAGGTATTTAAATACATTAAAAAGTCTCCCATTAAAAAAATGGGGGTTTGAAAATGAATCTATATTTAATGGAGAATTTGAGTTTGACCAAGCAGAAAAAAAGCTTCATGTAATTGTTTATAAGAAAGATTCAAAAAAGGTTCCAGAGTATGTTGAGCAAAATTTAGAACATTTGCTGCAATATAGCTTTTCTTTTAGTGACAGGGTATCAAAGGTTGATATTACTGATGAAGATGGAAAGCAAGTAGTATTAAATAATAGTGAAGCTCCTATGAGTGTAACAATTGAAAAAAATCAAGACACCGGTTATTACCTTTATACACAACTGGATGGAAAAAAATTACTTGCTCCATCTGATAACAAAAATGATACATTACAAGAGGCTTTAGAAAGTATGAAAGAAGCGCCAAATGATTTGTATGGACCAATTATACCCAAGAATTTAAACATAAAAGTAGAAAGTAAAGGGATGAAACATGCAATTATACGATTTAAAAATAATTTTGATTTGTCCCATAAAACAGATGTGGATCATCAATTAATGATTGAAGGAATTCTTTTAACTGCAAAAAGTTTCGGATATCAATCTGTCCAATTTGAAAATATATCACCTATTAATTGGGATAAATTTGATTTTTCAAAGCCAATCAAAGTCCCACTTTCACCGAATTTATATTCAATACAGTAATCAAAAAAACAAGCAATTAGCTTCATTTAAGCTAATTGCTTGTTTTTTTAGAATAAAAATTTCCTTTTGGCATAAAATAAAATTTGCTCTAGCAAACATTATTTTGACAAATTGTTCTAGGCGTTTTTTACAATTATTACGTTTTATTATCAAGAATGAAGCAACGTTCTAATTAAAAACAAGCCGTCATATAAGTTTAAGCAAGAGTCTTTATCCAAGGAGGAAAAATATGCTTGACTATTTGAGAAGACTATTGATTGTTTTGCTAATGGCATTGTGTGTCACGATTATTATTTTTGGTGGAAGAGCCCAAGCGGCAAATATAGATGTTAAAGAAGATACTCTTAAGTGGTCGTTTCCGGCAAAAGGAGAAATATCTGATGTTTTTGACTCAAGGGGTGGAATACATAAAGGTCTTGATATTGCTGGTAAGTTTAAATCTGCGGTTTATGCAGTAGAAGCTGGAAAGGTGAGTCGTTCATATTACTCACAATCTTATGGGAATGTTGTTTTTATTCATCATTCAAATGGATACGAAACAATCTATGCACATTTATATTCACGAACTGTTAATGAAGGAGATAAGGTAAAAAGAGGAGATAAAATAGGTTTAATGGGGAACACAGGAAATTCAACAGGAACCCATTTACACTTTGAAGTGCATCAAGGTGAGTGGACCTTAGAAAAAGAAAATGCAATTGATCCATTTTTAGTATTTGGTAAAGGGGAAATTGGCCAGTTTGTATTTGCTCTAAATCATGATCCTTATGGTGTTGTAGATGTAGGAGGGAAAATAAAAGAAAGCCCTAGTACCACAACTAGTGATGTAAAACCCATCGCTGATGAAGAAATGATTTCAATAGAACCTAATAAAAAGGAAAAAATGCCAACGGAAATAAAAATCGTTCATAAACACTCTGTTCAAAGGAAGGGTAAAATATATACCGTTAAAACCGGGGATACATTAAGTAAAATCTCAAGAGAATATAAAATTTCGGTTAACCAATTACAGAAACAGAATAAAATAAAAAACAAAAATTTAATTTTTCCAAATCAAAAAATAATCATTAAAAGAAAAGCAAAAGGTTAATGTATAATTATCTCGAAATAAAAACATAATACTTCACAAAATAATCTGGATAGGATATAATTTAATATGAAAATTTAATACGGTTCATCTTCGGGGCAGGGTGAAATTCCCGACCGGCGGTAATGAAGCAAAGTCAATTGTTTCTTAGCCCGCGAGCCTTGGTTTTTAGGCAGGATTTGGTGCGATTCCAAAGCCGACAGTACAGTCTGGATGGGAGAAGATGGAGGTGCCAGTGTTCAAAAAATGCAGGTTTTGTGCACTTATTTAAGCATGCCTTTAATTCTCCCTCAAGTTTATTACTTGAGGGTTTATTTAATGATACATGCTTATGGCAGCTTTCTTCTGACATGAGATGAATCTCAAAAGGAGAGAGAAATTTGAAGAAATTAAGTTTAAAAGCTTTTGTTAGTATCGCAATGTTGAGTAGTTTGGCATATGTATTAATGTTTATAAAATTTCCTGTATTGCCGATCTATTCGTATTTAACTGTCGACTTTAGCGATATACCTGCATTAATCGCAGCCCTTATTTTTGGACCTATTGGGGCGATAATCGTAGAGATTATTAAAAATTTATTGGATTACCTAACACATATTAGTGATGTTGGAATCCCAATTGGAAATGCAGCTAATCTAGTTGCAGGTTTATTGTTTGTTCTTCCAACTTATTTTGTTTTCAAAAGAATGAAAACAAAATTAGGGATGACTTATGCTCTCATTATTGGTACTGTTACAATGGCTGTTATAATGAGTATTCTAAATTATTTTGTCATTTTACCAGCTTATTTAGCATTAATGCATTTTGATGTGGGAAATGTAAAAGATTATATTGTAGCAGGAATTTTACCATTTAATTTAATTAAAGGTGCACTTGTTACTATTATTTTTATGGTTCTTTTTTCAAAGATGCAAAAATGGATAACTAAACAAGCTATTTTAAATAATAATTAATAAAGGCAGGTGCCCTATGGCACCTGCCTTTATTAATTATTATTCGAATTTTAGTGGGTCACCATCGAATGGTTCATCCGCAACTTTAATTGAATCAGTTGGACAACCTTCAAATGCATCGATCATGTCATCTTCTAATATTTCGGGTATTTCAACAACACCTTTATTTTCATCTAAAATGACAAAAGCAAGTCCCTCATCATCATAATCATATATATCTGGTGCTGCAGCTCCACAAGCACCACAAGCGATACAAGTATCGCGATCAACTATTGTATACTTTGGCATGTAAATCCTCCTCATATATATCTAGCCATTAAAAGCGACTATAAAAGATAATAACTGTATGACTCCACTCATAATAATAAAACTCATTAATGAACTTTTCAATAGATATAGTATATTTCATAAATATGAAACCAAAAAATGATTGAAATTAACAATTAAGGTGGTATTCATGTTAAAATTAGACATAAAAAGACAAAAAGGAGTAAAAACAATGACGTTTTTACAAGCCTTGCTTTTAATAAACATAAAAAAGATAAACGGATCTCGTACAATTTATTCGATATACCATTTAGTAAAAGGGAAAAAATCATCACAGACGATTCAAGATTGTCACTTTTTTAAAATTGGCGTCTTTTTTCAAACATACCCTTCGATTGAAAGAAATGAGTTTAATGAGTTAATCTTGGATTTAGTAAAAAAAGAATTTATTTCACAACTAGGTGAAAATCAATTTTTTATTACTGAATTAGGGGAAAAAGAATTAACTCTTTTTTTTCAGCAAAACTCATTTCCAAAATATATGAACGGATTAAAATATCAGGATATTGCTATTGCTTTTTGGAAACGAATTAGCTTATTAACCCAGGTACTCTCAAATGCTGTTCATGATGTGCAAAAGTATTACCCTGTTCAAAGAGAGGAAGCAGTGCAAGAGTGGGTAAAATCCTTTTTGAGAGCGCAAAAATTTAACAAGACCCAACTTGCAACAGCATTATATAGTGAATTGAACTCTCTTTTTTTAAATGAAAATGCTTCGGAAAATCCAGAAATATTTATTATTCGATTGACTGGAAATGGACAATTCGGTAAAACAATTGACCAAGCTGCAGATCATTTTTTAATGGAATATACAGAGTATTGGTATCGTTTTGTTCACCTACTTCATTTTATGCTTGAAATGATCATTTTCCATTATTCTAAATATCCGTTGCTATATTCAATTATTTCAGATATTCATCACCATATTGCTATGACCAATTCAAGTAAAGAGACTCTTCTTCTATTAAATAAAGGACATTCTATATCGGAAGTAGCTTTAATGCGCAGACTGAAAAAAAGTACAATCGAGGATCATATTATTGAAATTGTACTAAATGATCCAAATTTTGATATCTCACCATATATTGAAAAAGAAGATGTTCATCGTATTATTTCAACAGCAAAAATAGTTAAACAAAAAAAATTAAAAGCAATTAAGGAAAGAATTGAACACGTATCTTATTTCCAAATTAGATTAGTTTTAGCAAAGCAAGGGGTATGGCAATGAATTTGTATGAGTTATTGAAAAAACATTTTGGCTTTCACTCTTTTCGTAAGGGTCAGGAAGAAGTCATTCGTTCAATTTTATCTGGACAACATACAATTTCAGTACTTCCAACTGGTACGGGAAAATCACTTTGTTATCAATTGCCAGGCTATATATTAAATGGGACGGTTATTATTGTTTCTCCGTTATTATCTCTCATGCAAGATCAAGTAGAGCATCTTAAAATAAATGGAGAAAAAAGAGTGGTTGCCTTAAATTCATTTTTAAATGTAAATGAACGAAAGAAAATTTTTCGATCATTATCAGAGTATCGATTTATTTATATTTCTCCAGAAATGCTTACTAATCAATTATTATTACAAAGCTTAAAAAAACTAAAGGTATCATTATTTGTCGTAGATGAGGCACACTGTATTTCTCAATGGGGACATGATTTTAGACCAGATTATTTAAGGTTAAAAGAGATTCGCACTGTTCTTGGTAACCCAGTTACGTTAGCTTTAACTGCAACTGCAACTGAAGATGTGAGAAACGATATTATTCAATACCTAAATCTAAAAAATGTAACTCAACTTATAAATTCTGTTGATCGACCTAATATTTCACTTGTTATAGAAGAGTTATCTAATAAAATGAACAAAATTAATAAGTTACTGGAATTAGTTAAACAATTAAAAAAGCCTGGTATCATATATTTTTCAAGTAAAAGAACTTCTGAGGAAATGGCTATTTTACTTAGGAAAAAGGGTATAGCAAATGCAGCAGCTTATCATGGAGGAATGGATCAAGAGCAAAGAATATTGATCCAACAACAATTTTTAAATAATCAATTGCAGGTTATATGTGCTACTAGCGCATTTGGAATGGGAATAAATAAAGAAAATATTCGTTTTGTCATTCATTTTCATATGCCGTATCAAATCGAATCTTACCTTCAAGAAATCGGTAGAGCGGGAAGAGATGGAAATAAGAGCATTGCGATTCTATTATATACTCCGGGTGATGAATTTATTCCGTTACATATGTTTGAGAAAGAATTGCCATCGGATAATCAAATAGAGAAGTATTATTCGCTAAATATAAAAGGACATCATACGGCTGATTTAATGCTTTCTGATGTTCAATCACGTTTTTTATCATATTATAAAGGAATTTCTGAAAATAATAATGAATTAATTTTGAAAGTAAAAAGTATTAGAGATATAAGGATTAGGTATAAACAAGAAAAACTAAAAGAAATGTTGCATTGGATCAAAGAACATAGATGTCGAAGATTAGGTATTTTAGAGTATTTTAATGAGGTGCAGTCAATTCCATTAATGAGATGTTGTGATATTTGTGGCTTAAATATGAATGATTTTCTCTCTAATGATCGAGAGTGGATAGAAAATGAAAAAATGAACTGGCAATCGATGTTAAGCAATTTATTGTTAAGAGGCGATTAGAATGAGAAAAAATAAGCAAGCGGAAATTATTCAACAGCTAACAAAACGTGAATTGACTTTTCACTTATATGCTACTCAATTAGTCCTATTAACTATTTCGATTATTTCGGCTATATTTTTATTTAAGGACCTATCGACATTTTTCAATCTTTTTCGATTACAGTCAACTATCATTTCTATAGGACTTATTAGCGGAATCATTATCGTGCTCCTAGATGTCATATTAATGAAGATCGTACCTAATAATTATTATGATGATGGTGGTATCAATGAAAAGATCTTTTCTAATCGTTCTATTATGGAAATAGCCTTGCTTACAGCTGTAATAGCAATTTCAGAAGAGTTTCTTTTTCGTGGTGTCCTCCAAACCCATGTAGGTTTAATAATAGCTAGTATTATTTTCGCATTGGTCCATATAAGATATTGGGGTAATTGGTTTTTAATCATCAATATTTTAATTTTAAGTTTTTGGATAGGTTTTGTGTATGAAATATCAAATAACAATTTAAATACTACGATAATGATGCATTTTATCATTGATTTTTTACTAGGTATCTTTTATAAATATAAAAATAAAAGAAGTTGTTAATCTGGAGTGACTTGCTAAAAAAAGATTGATGATAAAAGATATATTCTTTTTTCTAGAAATGTTTCAAATGCAATTTTGAATTGGTTTGCTATCTCTAGAATAAAAGAATATCGGATAACGAGGTGGGGTAATATGGCAACAGATCCTTATAGTGATCAAGTTGAAAAATTAAGAAAAAGAATAGATAAGGTTTCTTCTGAAAGTAGTAAAGGAATTTCAGATGCTGAAAATTCAAGTTCTTTGCCTTCAAGAAGTGAATTACATAGAAGTAAAAGGAAAAAGAAGAAAAAGAAAATTAAGTTTCCTTTATTAAGGGTATTATTAATATTTTTTATTTTGCTCCCATTTATTAGCTTATATATCTATTCTGAGTATTTTAATAAAACATTTTTAAGTTTACCAAAAGAAAAGGCTACTGGAGAACAAATTTCTGTTGAAACCACAACCAATGAGAATGAAGATTCTGAAAAAATAGTTTCTAAGAAGAAAGAAAATAAGAAGGACCTATTAGTCAAAGATGAAAAAGTGAAAAAGAAAACGGAAAATACTAAAAAGAAAAAAGAAAATGGATCCACTCCAAAAAAAGAAGAATCTAAGAAAGAGAAAGTTGTAACCAAAGGAACAGTGAATAAATCAGCAACAAGTAATTCAGCAATAAGTAATTCAGCAACAAATAAATCAACAACAAATAATTCAACAACAAATGAAAACAATTCTTCTCAACAAAAAAAGGTAATTTATCATACCGTACAACCTAAAGAAACATTATTTAGTATCGCGATGAAGTACTATCATTCTCAAGCAGGAATTGATAAAATCAAACAATTTAATAGTATTACAAATGATGGGATAATGGTGGGGCAAGTATTGCAAATTCATTTACCATAATCAAAAAAAAGATAGCATGAGCTATCTTTTTTTTTGTATATAAAAACCGATTTCTAAGTTAAAAATGTATTTTTCACTTTTAAATAGAACTTAATACTATTATTCCCTTTAGGTTTATAAAGAGGTTAATTGTGTAAGATTCATTATTTTTCAGACATATCAATCTGGACTGGCTCATAGGCTAATGGTAAGGGGGATGAAAGAATGGATTCTTCGATTATGACACTAAAGTACACAGATCAGGCTACAAAGCAAATGTTACAAAATCTTGTTGATAGAAAAATAAAATTTGAACGTCTTAAACAATTTCATATACTTTTATTATGGATAAGTGTATTTTATAGTTTTACATGCCTTTACCTAATGTATAATCATATTTTAAAGCCCTATTCCTATTCTTTTGCACATATTTTTTCGATTATTGTCGGCGAAAATAGGCATTTATTTTTCCTTTTTATTGCAATAGCTGCATTTGGAGCAACAAAAGTTTTATATGAGAAAAAAGAAAAAGCTGAGAAGGAATACCATGAATTAAGATGTGAAATAATTGATCGAAGTAAAGATTTATGGAAAAATGAAGCATGGATTTCCAGAAATGTAATTTTTGAAATGATGAAAGCAAAATATAATATCAATTTATATCATGAAAGTAAGTAAATACACGACTGATGATTTTGCGAATTTTAAAAGCATATCCCAAAATTTAAAATACCTTTTTCTTACCTCGTTCTTCTTTTAGTATTTCTACAGCTTCTCGAAATCGTTGTGAATGTATAATTTCACGTTCTCGTAAAAATCTTAGACTATCATTAATATCAGGATCATCGCTCATATTAATGATCCATTGGTAAGTAGCTCTAGCTTTTTCTTCTGCCGCAATATCTTCATAGAGATCGGCAATAGGATCTCCTTTAGCTTGAATGTAAGTTGCTGTCCAAGGAGCGCCTCCAGCATTTTCATAAAATAGAGCTTTTTCATGATTTGCATAATGAGCACCTAGACCTGCTTCCTTCAATTGATCTGGTGTGGCATCTTTTGTGAGCTTATAAACCATGGTAGCAATCATTTCAAGATGAGCAAATTCTTCAGTTCCAATATCAGTTAATAAACCAATAACTTTATCTGGAATTGTATACCTTTGATTCAAATATCTGAGTGCAGCTGCTAATTCCCCATCAGCACCTCCATACTGTTCAATAAGAAACTTAGCAAGCATTGGGTTACATTGGCTTACTTTTACTGGATATTGGAGTTTTTTTTCATAAACCCACATTCGTGTTATTCACTCCTTCAAATTACTATTTTATGATAATTGCTATCTATACTTGCCATGGCCAAGGAGCATTTTTCCATTCCCAAGGAAATTGTGAATAGCTATAGCCAAAATTCGTTAATGCACCAAAACGTTCTTCAAATTCTTTTTTTATTTTTTTTCTTTGCTGAATAGATAAATTATATTGTTGAACTGCGTCCTTATCACCAGGATGAGTATCTAAATATAATGTTAATTCAACAATGACAAAATCGATTGCTTGTAAATCTTCAAGAATTTTATAATACTCTGGTGGTACTTGCGACGTCATATTTTTCACTCCCTTGCTCTTTCATATGGACTAAAGTATGGATCATATAAAGGTTTCCATAATGTTCCTTTTTGTAGAGCTTCGTGTGGCAAGAATTGTGGTAGATTCGGTGGTTGAAAACCAAGGTACAAGTTAGGTGGTGTTGAGTACGTTTTTTCTCTTATCGGTGGGCAAGGATCAAAAGGACTAATATATGGTTTATATCTTTTGTAAAATGAAGGCATCTTCATTCCTCCTTTTTATTTCATCGTTTAATTTTATGGGCACAATTAGTCCAACATGCGAAAAAATAATTGGGATTATTTACATACATCATTATGAGGAATTTTTACATTTTATAAAGGGAATTTTTCGAAGTTTGTTGAAATATACATATATATGATTTTAATACATGAGGTGATGATATGTTTGCAAAAAATATTATGATTCCAAAAGCACGCTGTTTTTATGTAAATGCTGAAGATTCATTAGAACATGCTTTAGAAGTACTTAGATCTAAAAAAGTGGATGGATTACCAGTTTTAAGTGGGGATGAATATGTTGGTATGATTACTCATTACCATATCTATAAAAGTTATTTTCACTCACAAATGCCAAAAGAGGAGTTTCTTCAAAATACTAAAGTAAAGGAAATTGCAACACATCAAGAAATTTTCTTCCAGGGAACTGAGATTTTTGAAAACACTTTAGTTGAGTTAAAGGACTTCCCATTATTTGCTGTTGTGGATGAAACAAGAAAATTTCTAGGTGTTGTGACAAGATTTGATGTAATTGAACAATTCCAAAGTGCCTTTGGTATTAAACGTCCAGGAATTCGTATCGCATTTAGTTCTGTTGAGGTTGAAGGCAGGATTGCCAGATTGGCAAATATCATTCAGCAATACCATGAATCAGTTATTTCTCTTGTTACATTTGATGAAACAGATAAATTAGTTAGACGAATTATTTTGAAAATCGAAAAACGAGATAATATAAATAAGTTTATTACAAGTCTAGAAGAATCCGGATTTCGTGTTTTGAATATTACTGAAGATGAATGATAAATGGTGCCTCCCTAAAAAAAGGGGGGGCTTTTTTTGTAAGATAAGAAAATATAATTTTTTTGAGTATAAATTATGAAAAATGTCTGCTGTGTCTAACTCAACCAGCAGTTGACTAGCGTACTTCAGGACTCCTCCCAACGATAATCGGGCATCGATTCGCCTTTTAGTCACCCGCGTTTCCTTTATCTCAATCGAAGTCCTTTTCGGGAAAATTTGAACTACAATTTTCCTAGTACGTTGATGAGCAAGGCGCCCAGCGCTTTTTTTTAATGGTTTAGAAAACCCCTGGCTATGCCGGGGGTTCCAGAGAGCTTATAGCGTGGTATTAAAAAAACCTCACATCGTGGTAGGATAAAGTTGGTTTCCCGACCACTTTATCTCACCATAGAAGGAGGTATGCCCTGTGAAGGACATGAATAGTTTAGCACACACAACATGGAATTGTAAGTATCATGTAGTATTTGCCCCAAAGTACAGAAGGCAGATTATTTATGGAAAATATAAAAAGAGTATTGGGCAAATCATACGGGATTTATGTGAACGGAAAGGTGTAACAATTCATGAAGCAAATGCCTGTCCAGATCACATTATATGTTAGTCAGTATTCCGCCCAAATTAAGTGTATCTCAATTCATGGGTTATTTAAAAGGAAAAAGTAGCCTTATGATATTTGATCGACATGCCAATTTAAAGTATCGATACGGAAATCGGAAATTCTGGTGTAGGGGCTTCTACGTTGATACAGTGGGCAGAAATAAGAAACAAATACAAGAATACATTAGAAATCAGCTAAAAGAAGACTATATGGGTGATCAATTAACATTATTCGAAGAATATGCCCCATTTACAGGAGAGAAAATAAGAAGAAATAAAGAAATTCTTTAGAATTAGTGAGTGAATGTGGTGCAGGCGGGAAACCCCCTCAGTGGGCCTTTAGGCCAAGGCCGGTAACAGAGGCTTTCAGCCGTAGAGCAAACCACCAGTTTACACTGGTGGTTTTGATTTAAGAAGCATGCATAATTTCGTTTACGATAATGAGACAGGACCTTCAAGCATTTCTGATGATTTACAATGAATGCAATTAAAATGTAAATATACATAATAATGCATTGATAAAAGATTAATCACTTTTTCTATGAACGTTCCCATTTAATTGACATAGTATGTGGATAGAAGCCGTATTCAGGGGGCGGAATAAATGAAATTAGAACGTTTAGCAGGAAATAAAATTAAATATTCAATTACATTTGAAGAATTATCTGCTAAAGGATTTTTACAAGAAGAATTTGAGTCATTCATATGGTATGATCTTTTTGATGAAATGGTGGAAATTGCTAAAAGGGAATACCATTGTGATATTCCTGATACAATCTCGATTGAAATATTTTCACTTAACTCCAAAGAAATTGTTTTAATATTAACAATGGGAGAAGTAAAACAAGAGGGAAATCATGTAAATGAATTCATTGATTCAAAAATAAAAGGAACCGTTTTTATCTTTGAGTCGATTGAAGATATTATTTTACTAGCTTTTTGTTTAAAAAATCTACAAATTAATGCAAATTGTAAATTAGTATTATTTGAAGATAATTATTACTTAATTACTGCCAATGAGCATCCATTAATTATTCTTATTAAGGAGTATGGAAAAGAAGCAAATCTTTCAATTTCGCTTATTGAAGAATATGGGCATATTATTATTGAAAATAATGCATTAGAACAATTAATCACCTATTTTAAAAATTAAGGACGCTAGTTAGACCTGTGCAATTAACATGTACAGGTCTAAAAAGAAAATGGACAGAACTATTAATAGATAGCGAGATCCTTTTGTTAGCGTTTACAAAATTTTAAAAAGTATTGTTTTTAGTCTTGCATAAATACAGTAAAGGTGTATACTATGTCTGAGGATGAAACTCATTAATGAGTGATTTTTAGGAGGTTTGCAACAATGGCAGCCGAGACGGGTGCAGATAATCAAGCATTAGAAGAAAAGCATGATGTGTTAAAATCAACACAAACAGTAATTCACAAAGCGTTAGAAAAATTAGGTTATCCAGAGGAAGTTTATGAATTATTAAAAGAACCGATTCGTATGCTAACTGTAAAAATACCTGTTCGCATGGATGATGGCTCTGTAAAAATCTTCACTGGTTACCGTGCTCAACACAATGATGCAGTAGGTCCTACAAAAGGTGGAATCCGTTTCCATCCTAATGTGACTGAAAAAGAAGTTAAAGCATTGTCTATTTGGATGACATTAAAATGTGGTATTGTTAATTTACCTTATGGTGGCGGTAAAGGTGGTATCATTTGTGATCCTCGTGAAATGTCATTTCGTGAGCTTGAAGCATTGAGTAGAGGTTATGTTCGTGCAATTAGTCAGATTGTAGGTCCAACGAAAGATATTCCTGCTCCAGACGTATTTACGAATTCACAAATCATGGCCTGGATGATGGACGAGTATAGCCGTTTAAGAGAAAATGATGCACCAGGATTTATTACTGGTAAGCCTCTTGTATTAGGTGGATCACATGGTCGTGAATCTGCTACTGCCAAAGGTGTAACGATTTGTATTCGCGAAGCAGCTAAAAAGCGTGGAATTAATTTAGAAGGGGCAAGAGTAGTTGTACAAGGCTTTGGTAATGCGGGAAGCTTCCTTTCTAAGTTTATGCATGATGCCGGTGCAAAAGTAATTGGTATCTCTGATGCATATGGTGCTCTTTATGATCCTAATGGTTTAGATATTGATTATTTACTTGATCGTCGTGATAGCTTTGGAACCGTAACCAAATTATTTGACAATACCATTTCAAATAAAGAATTACTTGAATTAGATTGTGATATTTTAGTTCCTGCAGCAATTGAAAATCAAATTACAGAAGAAAATGCACATAATATTCGTGCTAAAATTGTGGTAGAAGCTGCAAACGGTCCTACTACTCTTGAAGCAACGCAAATATTGACTGATAGAGGTATTTTATTAGTACCTGATGTATTAGCTTCAGCTGGAGGAGTAACCGTTTCATACTTTGAATGGGTACAAAACAATCAGGGTTATTATTGGACTGAAGAAGAAATTGATGAAAAGCTTGAAAAAGTTTTGGTTCATTCATTTGAAAGTGTTTATAATACTTCTGAAACAAGAAGAGTAGATATGAGACTTGCCGCATATATGGTAGGTGTAAGAAAATCAGCTGAGGCTTCACGCTTCAGAGGATGGATATAATTCCCTTACTTAAAACTAATCATTATTAAAGTCTTAATTTATTGCAGCAATTTGAAAAATCTCCTATCATAATGATGGGAGATTTTTTATTTTTTTCCCAAAAAGTTCTGTTTTATTGGAGATAATAAAATGGAAATTAGAGGTGAGCTAACATGCAGATGGAAAATTGCATTATAGTTGGAGGAGGTCCGTGCGGTCTTGCTACTGCGATCGCACTTAAAGATAGAGGCAAAAACCCATTAATCATTGAAAAAGGAAATATTGTGAATGCAATTTATCATTATCCGACACACCAAACATTTTTTAGTTCAAGTGAAAAGCTTGAAATTGGTGATATCCCGTTTGTTAATGAAAATCTAAAACCAAAACGAAATCAAGCATTAACTTATTACCGTGAAGTAACAAAGCGGAAAAAGCTACGAATTAATCGTTTCGAAGAAGTGACAAAGGTTGAAAAACAAACGAATGGATCATTTGTAATAAGTACTTCAAATAATGTCTATAGTGCTCAACATGTTATTATTGCTACAGGATATTATGATCATCCAAACTATATGAATATTCCAGGTGAAAATTTACCTAAGGTTTTTCATTATTTTAAAGAAGCACATCCTTATTTTGATACGAAAGTAACAGTTATTGGTGGAAAGAACTCAGCAGTTGATGCAGCTATTGAATTAAATAAGGTAGGTGCACATGTTACCGTACTTTATAGAGGTTCTGAGTATTCTAAAAGTGTAAAGCCATGGATATTACCCGAATTTGATGCTTTAGTTAGAAAAGGGGAAATCCATATGGAATTTGATGCAAATACATTGGAAATTACTGAGAATAGTGTAATATACAAGGTTAATAATAAAATGAAAGAAATAGAAAATGATTATGTATTTGCCATGACTGGTTATCATCCAGATCACTCATTTTTGAAGAAAATGGGAGTGAATATTGATCCGATTACTGGAAAACCGGAATTCAATCAAGATACTATGGAAACAAATGTTCAAGGAATCTATATTGCTGGTGTAATTGCTGCTGGTAATAATGCAAATGAAATTTTTATTGAGAATGGAAGATTTCATGGAGAATTAATCGCTTCATCACTTGAAAGTAAAGAGTAGAAAGAGACCTGTACTGAAATTTTCTGTACAGGTCTCTACATATTTGTCTATTTCTTTAAAAAATAATCTTATTATTCATTTTATAGTCTAGAATTAATGGAACATATCTTCAATGAATTTCATATTATTTGTATGTGATAATCCAATTAATAATTTTATTCTTGCTTTTTGTCCATTCAGTCCGTTTGAAAAAATAGCACCCATTTCTCTCAAATATTTTCCTCCACCATCATAACCATAAACATCCTGAGCAATTCCGTTAAAGCACCGTGACACAATAATAACAGGGATGTTAACATCTATTAAAGCTTTTATTCCTTCAACTGTTGCAGGAGGTAGATTACCTTGACCTAAAGCTTCCACTACTAAACCATCGAAGTTTAACTCTTTAATCGCATAAAAAAGAAGTGAATCCATACCTGCATGAGCTTTTAATAATGCAACTTGTTTTGTAATTTGGTCTATCTTATAATTTTCTTTTAAGGTTGGCTGATTATGAAAAAATATTCCTTGCTTTGTAACAATTCCTATAGGTCCATATTGCGGACTTTGAAAAGTAGACACATTACTAGTATGTGTTTTTGTTACATTTTTTGCAGTATGAATTTCATCATTTAATACAACTAATACACCTTTTTCTCTAGCATCATCACAAGCAGCAACACGAATCGAAGTAATTAAGTTATATAAACCATCCGAACCTACTTCATTACTAGATCTCATTGCACCAGTTACAACAATCGGTATATTTAAGCCTAGTGTAAGATCAAGAAAATAAGCAGTTTCTTCTAATGTATCAGTACCGTGTGTAATAACAATTCCATCAATGTCTTTTTGATTGATTTCATCAAGTATTAATTTTTTTATTTGAAGCATTTCTGTCATTGTGATATGTGGGGATGGCAGATTAAAAGGTTCTTTTATAATGATATTTGCTAAATTTGATAATCCCATTGTGTGGCTAGATAATGGATTTTCATTACCAGGCTTTACAGCACCAGTCTTATCTTCAAACATTGAAATTGTTCCACCTGTATGAATAACTAAGATGTCTTTTTTCATTAAATATACCCCCAATAGTTATATTAATTTTCCAAATTTTGAAAAGGATATTTTCTTTCTTCAGTATACATGATACGATTAAGAAAACGTAAAAGAAATGAGGAAGACAGATGCTGGTAATTTTATCAGCGGGAATTGCACCAGGATTAGCTTTACTTAGTTACTTTTATCTAAGAGATCAATATGAATATGAGCCCATTTTATCAGTATTTAAAGCCTTTTTATTTGGTGCTTTTCTTACGTTCCCAATCATGTTTATTCAGCATGTTTTGACAACAGAACATGTGTTTCAAGGTCATGTTTTTAATGCATTTATTAATATAGCATTATTAGAGGAATTTTTTAAATGGTTTATCCTCTTTTTTGCTGTCTATCAGCATGAAGATTTTAATGAACCATATGATGGAATTGTCTATGGTGCAAGTGTTTCCCTTGGATTTGCAACAGTAGAAAATATTTTATATTTATTAGCGGATGGAGTAGGAACAGCTTTTGGTAGAGCGTTATTACCCGTCTCAAGTCATGCACTTTTTGGAGTAATAATGGGGTATTATTTAGGAAAAGCAAAATTTTCAACGAATAAAAAAATTAAGAGAACATTGTTCTTTTCCTTTATTGTTCCGTTACTACTACATGGTTTTTATGACTATATACTTCTTGCAAAGACGAAATGGATATACTATATGATTCCTTTTATGCTATTTCTTTGGTGGCTAGCATTAAAGAAAGTGAAGCAAGCACATATTCTATCGAAAAAACATCATGAAAAAAATATATTTAAAAATAGAAATTCAACCATTGATACAATCGGATGACTCATCCGGTTGTTTTTTTTGTAAACAATTTTATACTTCCTTCTTTTTTTTGCATAAAATCCCTCTCGGTACAAAAACTAGCTATAATCTAATTCAAATTTTGGAGGTTTAGGCAAAATGAAGTATAGCACTATTTTTAAAATATTGTTCGTGTTCATCCTTTGTCTCACAACCTTAACAGTTTCTAAAGAAAAGGATTCAGTTCAAGCTTTTACGAATCAGGTAATCCAAAAAGGAGCTGTCGGTGATGATGTTATCGAGTTACAAGCAAGATTACAAAATATTGGTTTTTATAAAGGGAAAATTGATGGAGTATTCGGTTGGGGGACATACTGGGCATTACGTAATTTTCAAAATGATTTTGGATTAAAGATTGACGGTCTTGCAGGTACTAAGACAAAAGCCAAACTAGTAAAAGCATCAAATTACAATAAACAATTTGTCATGGATCAAATAAGAAAAGGAAATGAGTTTACTTATTATGGTGGTGTGGATATATCTAAACAGATTAAACCTAAAGCACCAGCAAAAACTCCTGCTAAAGCACCAACTAAAGCACCAACTAAAGCACCAACTAAAGCACCAACTAAAGCACCAACTAAAGCACCTGCAAAAGGTATAACTACAACATCAAATGCGACTGCTGCAAATGTACCAAATGGATTTTCTCAAAATGATATTCAGCTAATGGCAAATGCGGTTTATGGAGAATCAAGAGGGGAGCCGTATGAAGGTCAAGTTGCAGTTGCAGCTGTTATTTTAAATAGAGTTGAAAGTTCATCCTTTCCGAATTCTGTATCTGGTGTCATTTTTGAACCAGGGGCTTTTACAGCGGTAGCAGATGGACAAATTTGGTTAACACCGAATGATTTAGCAAAAAAAGCTGTTATCGATGCAATAAATGGTTGGGATCCTACAGGTAATGCTCTCTATTATTTTAATCCTGTAACAGCAACGAGTAAATGGATTTGGTCAAGACCACAAATAAAACAAATAGGGAAACACATATTTTGTATGTAAGGGGTGAAAGAAAAAATGATTAGAGGAATTTTAATTACCGTACTTACACTCGGAGTAATTGGTACTGGAGTGTGGGGATATCAAGAACATCGAGAAAAAAATGCCATTTTAATTAATGCTGAAAATAATTATCAAAGAGCCTTTCATGATTTAGCATTCCAAATGGATACACTTCATGACAAAATAGGAACAACTTTGGCAATGAATTCGAGAAAATCGCTTTCTCCAGCACTTGCTGATGTTTGGAGATTAACATCTGAAGCGCATAGTAGTGTAGGGCAGCTCCCTCTTACTTTGCTACCATTTAACAAAACAGAAGAGTTTTTATCAAAAATAGGGAATTTTAGCTATCGCACAGCTGTAAGAGATCTTGATAAAGAACCTCTCTCAAATGATGAATACGGTACACTGAAAAAATTATATTCTCAAAGTACTAATATACAAAACGAACTGAGAAAAGTTCAACATTTAGCTTTAAAAAACAATCTCCGTTGGATGGATGTAGAAATGGCATTAGCAACCGGAAAAGAAGCTGCTGATAATACAATAATTGATGGCTTTAAAACAGTGGATAAAACGGTTAAAGGCTACGATGAATCTAATATGAGTGACCCATCTTTAGTTAGCTTTCAAAAAAATAATCAAAATTTCGAAAAGGCCTCAGGAGAAACAATTAGTAAACAAAGGGCTATACAACTTGCGAAAAAATATACAAATATTACCAATCCTACAAAAGTAAAAGTAACTCAAAATGGAAAAGGTGCACAATATGGATTTTATAGTGTCACCTTAGCAGATAGTAAAGGGAACGAAGCAAATATAGATCTTACAAAAAAAGGTGGACATCCAATCTACTTTATCGATAGAAGGGATATTACTAAGCAGAAGCTAAGTTTAAATGATGGAATGAACCAAGCGGTGAAATTTTTGAAGGAAAATAATTTTGACAAAATGGAAGCTTATGAAACTACACAATATGACGCTGTAGGTGTATATTCATTTGCAATTAAAGAACAAGGTGTATTTATCTATCCAGAAACGTTAAAAATTAAGGTTGCCTTAGATAATGGCCAAGTGATTGGCTTTACGGCTCAAGATTTATTACTAAACAAAAAACCAAGGACAATAGCTAAGCCAAAAATTACAAAAAAAGATGCTAGAGGATTTATAAATCCAAAATTAAATGTAATGGAGGATCATCTAGCGATAATAGCCAATGATTTAGGAAAAGAGGTTCTTTGTTATGAGTTTTATGGAACATTAAACAATGATACGTATCGGATCTTTATTAACGCAGAAAATGGGAATGAAGAAAAAGTAGAGAAACTGAAAAATGCGGAAAAAATTTATGATAATACACTTTAATGAAAACCATGTCTTTCAAAATATCAGCTGAAAAAATTATTCAGCTGACTTTTTTTGTTTCTATTCACCTTAAAAATAGAACATTAATTCTAAGATACATATCCATATGTTAAATAGAAATATCTAGAAAAGTCTGTTATTTAGTGGCATAATTAAATATTATATTATTCAGGTAGGAAGGACTGCTAGTTCATGCTAAAGATTGGAATGGTTTTAACTCTTGAGACACTTGAAAATGAAATGGTAGAAAGATTTAAATGTAAAATAGCGGATATTTCTGGAGACAAGATTTATATCGATTATCCTATTAGCTTAAATACAAATCGAACGGCGTATCTTGTAAATTCAATACATCTAAATGTTATATTTACAACGGAAGAGAATATTGCCTACCAATTTCAAACACAAGTAATAGGTAAAATAAAAAAGAATATACCTCTAATTATTTTACAATTACCTTCTCAAGATGAGTTCAAAAAAATTCAACGAAGACAATTTGTTAGAGTAAACACAGCTTTAGATATTTCTTTATATTTTCCGAGCTTAAATTTACGATTTACTACCATTACAGAGGATATTAGTGCGGGTGGCTGTGCAGTGCTTATACAAAAAAATATTAAACCTCTACCATTAGAAACGGGTGAAGCAGTTCTTGTGCTAACAATGCAATCCGGGGAATATCATTATATTAAAACCCCAATGAAATTGATAAGAATATGGGAAGAATCTAGTAAAAGTATTGCCTCATTAGAATTCATTGATCTTCAAGAAAAGGAAAAACAATTAATATTTCGTTTCTGTTTTGAAAAACAGTTAGAATTTCGAAAAAAAGGTATACTAAATAAATGAATGTATGAAATATTTCTACAAATCCAATAATGAATAATACTATGATGATATTGGATTGAGGTGTGGAAACATGCAACTGATTGAACGATGGTTTTTAAAATTAGTGATCTTTCATTTTATATTACTTATTATTATTCAAATGTTTTTACAGCATTTTCATTTTTTTAGAGATATTCAAAAGATAACCATCTATGAAGGTGTAAATAAAATGAATGAAACGCCTATTGTTGAAACGTGGAATAACCACTAATTACTATTTAGAGAGCGCACAAGTGATCGTTGTGAATAGCTCAAAAAATTGTTATTAAAAATGATATAACTAATTTGTATTATAGGGGACAGATAATTTTCTGTCTTCTTTTTTTATTTTTGCATTATGTGATAAGATAAGAAAGAGATTTTTTTGGTTAATATAATTGAGTGGGTGAAAAAGAATGAAGAAAAAGATTAGAATCGCTATTGACGGGCCTGCTGCTGCCGGTAAAAGTACAGTTGCAAAAATAGTTGCAGAAAATCTATCTTATATTTACATAGATACTGGTGCAATGTATAGGTCATTAACTTTAAAAGCTTATGAAAATGGAATCGATTCAAATAATGAAGCCGCTCTGGCGGATCTATTGCATGCTACATTGATAGACCTTAAACCAGGAAAAGATGGACAGCTAGTATACTTAGATGGAGTGGATGTTTCAAAGGAAATACGTCAATCAAATGTTACGAACTCAGTGTCTGATGTTTCTAAGCATCGTTTGGTACGTGAAGAAATGGTCAATAGACAACAATCATTTGCAAAAAATGGTGGAGTAGTCATGGATGGAAGAGATATTGGTACACATGTCATTCCAGATGCAGAATTAAAAGTCTTTTTACTTGCTAGTGTGGAAGAACGTGCACAAAGACGTCATACTGAAAATATTGCAAAGGGTTTTTCTTCTGATTTAGAGCAATTGAAAAAAGAAATTGAACAACGTGATAAGCTTGACTCTGAACGTGAAGTTTCACCATTGAAGAAAGCAGAAGATGCCATTGTAATAGACACAACATCATTAACGATAAATGATGTTGTTGAACGAATTATGAACCTAGCTAATGAAAGGATCGAATAATAGTGACTTTTTATTCATTTGCAAAAGTAGTCGTTTGGCGGATATTTAAGCCACTTTTTAGAATTCAGATTATTGGAAGAGAGAACTTTCCAGATGAAGGTGGAGTTCTATTATGCACTAATCATATTGATAATCTCGATCCTCCAGTTGTCGGTATTACAGCACCAAGACCAGTAGTGTTTATGGGGAAAGAGGAATTATTTAAAAAACCGATCATTAAAACATTAATGAAATACTTAAATGTTTTTCCTGTGAAAAGGGGAATGAGTGATCGTGAAGCTTTGCGTAAGGGCTTAAACGTATTGAAGGAAGGTAAAGTCTTGGGGCTATTTCCCGAAGGGACTAGGAGTAAAACTGGAGAAC
This sequence comes from Heyndrickxia sporothermodurans, assembly GCA_018333075.1. Classification (GTDB taxonomy): domain Bacteria; phylum Bacillota; class Bacilli; order Bacillales; family Bacillaceae_C; genus Heyndrickxia; species Heyndrickxia sporothermodurans_A. Next base: position 233,825 of record BORH01000005.1, read on the forward strand.
TCGGTAAAGGATTAGCTGGGGCAGGTTTTTTTGCTTTGAGAACGGAGGCTAAAGTTATACCTTGTGCTATCATAGGCCCTTATAAACCATTTAAACAATTAAAGGTAGTTTATGGAGAACCGATTGATTTAAAAACATTAAGGGAAAACAAGGCTAGTGCAACTGAGGTAACAGAAGTGATAATGGAACATATCAAAAAATTAATTGAAAACCATCGTAATACGAGTCTCTTTACTTGACAAAATGTAGCATTTGTTAGAAGTTAATAGAAGAGATATATTTGGAATAATATGAAATTAAGAAAAGCAAGGGCAAATAAACTAGCTTTATTCGAGTATAATAGATAGTTAATATAAACTCGGAACACAAGTAGCCAAGCTTTTTTGCATTCAGATTAAGGAGGAGTACATATGACAGATGAGATGAATCAAGTGGAAGTAAGGACCTTTTTAGAGAATGATAAAGTAAAAGGAACGGTAACGAAGGTTGAGGAAAAGCAAGTTCTTGTAGCTATAGAGGGCAGCAAGATTGATGGCATTATCCCAATCAGTGAACTATCAAGTCTTCATGTTGAGCAAGCATCTGACGTTGTAAATGTTGGAGATGTCCTTGATCTAGTTGTAACTAAGGTTGAAGAGGATGCACTTGTCGTTTCAAAACGTAAAGTAGATGCAGAATTAGCTTGGGAAGAAATGCAACATCGTTTTGAAAATAATACAGTGTTCGAAGCAGTGATTAGCGATGTTGTTAAAGGCGGTTTAGTTGTTGATTTAGGAATTAGAGGTTTCGTACCAGCTTCATTGGTAGAAGATCACTATGTAGAAGATTTTAGTGATTATAAAGGAAAAACTCTAACTTTTAAAATTGTTGAATTGGAACGAGAAAAAAATAGAATTATCCTTTCACACCGTGCTGTACTTGAATCCCAGAAATTAGAGAAGAAGAAAGAAGCTCTAAGTCATATTCAAGCTGGACAAGTTGTAGAAGGAAAGGTACAAAGAATTACTGACTTTGGTGCATTTGTTGATATTGGTGGAGTAGATGGTCTTGTACACATTTCTCAACTTTCCCATGAGCATGTTGATAAGCCATCAGATGTGCTGGAAGAAGGGCAAATTGTACAAGTGAAAATTCTTTCAGTTGATCATGATAATGAGCGCATTTCATTATCTATTAAAGAAACACAACCTGGGCCTTGGAGTAATATTGATGAAAAGGCTCCAAAAGGATCTGTTTTTACAGGTAAAGTGAAAAGATTAGTGTCATTTGGCGCGTTTGTTGAAGTATTACCTGGAGTAGAAGGATTAGTGCATATTTCACAAATATCGCATAAACATATAAATACTCCACATGAAGTGCTGAAAGAGGGCCAAGAAGTAAAAGTAAAAGTTTTAGAAGTAAATGCTAAAGATGAGAGACTTTCATTAAGCATAAAGGACCTTGAAAAACGCGATACTGAAGAAGTAGTAGATTATGAACTTCCAGAAGAAGCAAAAGGCTTTCAACTTGGAGAGGTAATCGGTGATAAATTAAAGGGTCTTAAGAATTAATAATATGGAATAAGAAAAGATAAAAAACTCTCATTATGAGAGTTTTTTATTTTTGAGAATGGTTTCATTTAATTCAGAGACTATTACCTTTTTTGATTTCTTCTTGCTTCTTCAGATCCTTCTAGCTTGGTTGCTCCATTATAGTGTAGGGCGTGGTCCCGATCAGATTCAACTCTGCGACTTTCCTTTAACTTTTTTTCTTGGCGATCTTTTCCCACTTTAAATGACACCTCCTAATGAATAGGATTTCTTGATAAAAAATAACTATACATGGTTAGAACCTATTTCATTTTCCCATAATGAAAATGAAAGGAGGTTTCAAGTTTGAGTGGATTTTATTTTATTTTCCTGCTTTGGAGTATTTGGATCATATTTACTTTCATAATCAGTAAACAATATAAATACAGGTTTCAAGTCTCATTGATTACTTTGCTCTTATTAATCCTTTTTCCTTATAAGGTTCATTTCTTAAATGTAACAATACAATTGCCGTCATTAGTTATACTAGTTATATGTTATTTTTATCTTTCAGCTTTTTCGTATTCAAAAAAATTATATATGATACTTTCAATATTTATTATGATGACAGGATTTACGGGCTCTTTGCTTTTGGAATTATATGATCCAGTATGGATATTTATAGATCGCCGTCTTTTACTTGGATTTTTTGTATTCTTACTTGTACAGTTTTTATATACTCGTTCAATTAAATCTCAAATTATATGTACGGTAGTAGGGACTTTACAAGGTGAGATCGTCTATTCAATTATTTTAAAGAAATGGGAATTTCCATATACTATAGGAAGTTGGGATTATTTAGATGTTTGTGCGATTTTTTTACTATTAATTATGCTTTGGGCTTTAATTAATTATGTGCTATCGAATATCTCTCTTAAAAATTCGGTTGAAAAGGAGAAACAAGGGTAATAAGTAAAAAGTTTATGAAAAATGATCAACGCTCTCTTTTTCTAATCAATGATTGCTTGTCTCTCTTATTATTGTTAAACTATTAAAGTTAGGCTTTCATTGCCTGCAACTATTTCTATTAATGATGAAATCGAAAATAAATGGAAATAAGATGAATGAAATAATTAGTGAAAGGGTGATTGAAGTGACAAAACCAGTTGTCGCGATTGTAGGTCGTCCGAATGTAGGAAAATCGACAATTTTTAATCGTATTGTCGGTGAACGTATCTCTATTGTTGAGGATGTTCCTGGTGTAACACGAGATCGAATTTACAGTTCAGCTGAATGGTTAACGCACGAATTTAATATTATTGATACAGGTGGTATTGATATTGGAGATGAACCATTTCTAGAGCAGATTCGTCAACAGGCTGAAATAGCGATTGACGAAGCAGATGTCATTATTTTCATCACGAGTGGTCGTGAAGGAATTACAACTGCAGATGAAATGGTAGCAAAAATTTTATATAAATCAAAGAAACCGGTAGTCTTAGGAGTAAATAAAATTGATAATCCTGAAATGAGAGATCAAATTTATGATTTTTATTCACTAGGATTTGGTGACCCATTCCCTATTTCAGGATCGCATGGTATTGGTATTGGTGATTTACTGGATGAGGCAGCAAAGCATTTCCCTAAGACAGAAGAAGATGATTATGATGAAGACACAATAAAATTTAGTTTTATCGGTCGACCTAATGTGGGTAAATCCTCACTTGTTAATGCAATTCTAGGAGAAGAACGTGTAATAGTAAGCGATATTGAAGGAACGACAAGAGATGCGATTGACTCAATGTATACTTACGATAATCAAGAATTTGTTATTATTGATACAGCGGGAATGCGTAAAAAAGGTAAAGTTTATGAAAGTACAGAAAAATATAGTGTATTACGAGCTTTAAGAGCAATTGAACGATCCGATGTTGTTTGTGTTGTTATTAATGGTGAAGAAGGAATTCGTGAACAAGACAAAAAAATTGCTGGCTATGCACATGAAGCAGGAAGAGCAATCGTTATTGTAGTGAATAAGTGGGATGCGGTTGAAAAAGATGAAAAAACGATGAAGAAATTTGAAGAAAATATTCGTGAACATTTTCAATTCTTGTCCTATGCTCCTATTGTTTTTCTATCAGCAAGAACGAAAAAACGAATTCATACACTAGTTCCTGTTATTCAAACAGCTAGTGAAAATCATTCTATGCGCGTGCAGTCAAGTATTTTAAATGAAGTCATTATGGATGCAGTCGCTATGAATCCAACTCCAACAGATAAAGGAAAAAGATTGAGGATTTATTATGCAACTCAAGTTGCTATTAAACCACCAACATTTGTTGTTTTTGTAAATGAGCCTGAATTAATGCATTTTTCTTATGAACGATTTTTAGAAAATAGAATTCGTGATGCGTTTGATTTTGAAGGTACACCATTACGAATGATAGCTCGTCGAAGAAAATAAAAAAGTGGGTGTTGAAAGTGGAAAATAAAAAAGAAAAAATTGCTGTAATTGGTGCAGGCAGCTGGGGAACAGCTTTGGCAATGGTATTGGCAGACAATGAACATGAAGTCCGTTTATGGGGACATAAGCCTGAACAAATTAATGAAATTAATCATAACCATACAAACCAAAAATATTTACCTAATATCCAACTATCAGAAGTGATTGTCGGATATTCTTCTTTGCAAGAGGCAATGGAAAATATAGAAATGATTATATTAGCTGTTCCGACAAAAGCTATTCGTGAGGTATTAAGGAAAATATGTGATTTTCAACGTTCACCAATTACAATTGTGCATGTGAGTAAAGGGATTGAACCAGACACATTGCTTCGTATATCTGAAATGATTGAAGAGGAAATGAGTGAGGATTTATTAAAAGATGTTGTCGTATTATCAGGGCCAAGTCATGCTGAAGAGGTAAGCTTAAGACATCCAACTACAGTAACAGTTTCTTCTAAAAATGAAGAAGCAGCAAAATGGGCTCAAGATTTATTTATGAATCAAAACTTTCGTGTATATACGAATTCAGATGTCATTGGGGTTGAAATCGGCGGTGCATTAAAGAATATCATCGCTTTAGCTGCAGGGATATCTGATGGACTTGGCTATGGAGACAACGCTAAAGCGGCTTTAATCACTAGAGGCTTGGCGGAAATTGCTAGACTTGGTACTAAAATGGGTGCTAATCCATTGACGTTTTTGGGATTATCTGGTATTGGTGATCTGATTGTTACATGTACAAGTGTTCATTCAAGAAACTGGAGAGCAGGGAATATGCTGGGCAAAGGTTTGAAGCTTGAAGAAGTACTGCAAAATATGGGAATGGTTGTTGAGGGAGTTAGAACAACCAAAGCCGCACATCAACTTTCGGAATCATATGAGGTTCAAATGCCAATTGCTGATGCTTTATATCAAGTATTATTTAATGGTTTTCCTCCTAAGGAAGCTGTTGATAGTCTGATGGGCCGATTAAAAACGAAGGAAAATATAGATTTAACAAATATTATGAATGAATAAATCGAAATTTTGTCCAAGTTATTTTTGGCTTTCTAGGCATTCGACGATGCAAACCTTAAAGAATTTGCATAAAATGCCATGAAGTAATAGTTTTAAACTAATGGTATGGGTATTTGTCTAAATTTTTTATACTGAAGTAAGGTTAACGCCCCTTACTTCAGTTTTTTTATGATTTTAACAATAAATGTGATTATATGTTTATTGTATAGTATGGTACAGGTAGCTCCATATTCACATTTTAACGATAAATATTCATTTTTCATACAACAATCCTTATTAGGTATTTTTAATGAATATGATATAATATGTACCGTTGGATTGAACTTTGTATACATATTTAACAAACCCTAAATATAAGTAAAGGTGGAAATTAATTATGTCTGAATCAATGCTTAAAATGTGGATATCTATTGCAGGTATGGGCTTAATGGCATTTGCAATGATTGCTATATATTTTAGTAGATATAAAATAAAATTAAAGTTCCTTAAAGTGATTACAGCAATTATCGCATATTTATGCTTAATTATTGGTGGAATAATAATGGTTTTTGTCGTTTTTACGGGACCAACAGGTAATTAGGTGAATATTGTTTATTTGTAAAATAATAAGTTGTTAAGCTACTTACATAGAAATTCTTCTAGAAAGGATTGGAAACGAATTTTGAAAAAAATAGTACTTTTATTTTTTATTATTTCATCTTGTTTTACAGTTTTAAGTGGTTGTCTCTACCCACAAGAAAAATTATCTCAAAACCAAGTTCCATATGAAAATCAAATTGAAGAGGTTCAAAAAGCTGTAAGTAAATTTCAAAAGGATAATGGTGGTATACTTCCAATTAAAACAAAAGAACAAGATACACCAATCTATGAGAAGTATCCAATTGAATTTAAAAAATTAGTGCCTCAATATATGTCTGATTTTCCAGGGAACTCTTTTGAAAACGGTGGTATTTTCCAGTATGTATTAATAGATGTTGAAACAAATCCAACTGTTAAAATATTTGATTTGCGTATTGCAGAAAAAATAAGAGAAATACATATGAGAATTGACGCACAAGGCTATCCACCATTTAAGGATGAGGTCTCTAAAAATGTCTATACATTAAACTATAAAAAGATTGGCTATAAAGAGGAACCATTTGCTATTTCTCCTTATACTACTCATAATCTTCCTTTTGTAATTACAGCACAGGGGGATATTTTTGTTGATTATAGCAGTGATTTATTTAATGCATTAAAAGAAAAGAATGTCCATGTAAAAAAAGGAGAGGATATTCGTCCAATTTTAACCAAAAATTCAAAGTTTGTACCTGCTTATTCTCTGCCATATACGGTAGATGAAAAAAATGAACCTATTTTTTTGAATAAATAGTCATAACCCTTTCTTTACAAAATATATTGTAGAGGAAGGGTTTTATTTTTCTGGCTATGTTATTTAATATTCATAGTTATGTAGATGATTTATACAAATTTGATTAACATTGGCCAAAATGATAGAAAAAAGTTGATTAAACATCACTTTATTGTCATAAGAGAATAGGACAACATCATACACATATAGTGTCCAAAATATTTTAAGGATGTAATGTCCCGGGAACTTAATGTAGGGAGGGAATCTCTTGGAAAAGGTTGATATTTTTAAAGATATCGCCGAAAGAACAGGCGGCGACATTTATTTAGGAGTAGTTGGTGCAGTACGGACTGGAAAATCTACGTTTATTAAGAAATTTATGGAGCTAGTTGTTTTACCTAATATCGCAAGTGAAGCAGACAGAAATCGAGCACAGGATGAATTACCGCAAAGTGCAGCTGGAAGAACAATAATGACTACAGAACCAAAGTTTGTTCCTAACCAAGCTGTTTCCGTCCATGTTGATGATGGATTAGATGTGAATATTCGTCTTGTTGATTGTGTCGGTTATACAGTTCCTGGAGCAAAAGGGTATGAAGACGAAAATGGACCTAGGATGATTCATACGCCATGGTATGAGGAACCTATTTCATTTCATGAAGCGGCTGAAATTGGAACAAGAAAGGTCATTCAGGAGCATTCCGTAATAGGTGTAGTTATTACTACAGATGGATCTATAGGAGAAATTCCACGAAATGACTATGTTGAAGCAGAGGAAAGGGTAATAGCTGAACTGAAGGAAGTAGGAAAACCATTTATAATGGTAGTGAATTCAGCAAAGCCTCATCATCCCGAAACAGAGTCCTTACGATTATCTTTAGCGGAAAAATACGACATACCAGTTGTAGCCATGTCAGTAGAAAGTATGCGTGAAGGTGATGTGTTGAATGTACTTCGCGAGGCCTTGTATGAATTTCCAGTTCTTGAAGTGAATGTTAACTTGCCGAGTTGGGTAATGGTACTGACAGAAAATCATTGGCTGCGCGAAAACTATCAAGAAGCAGTAAAGGAAACAGTAAAAGATATTAAAAGATTAAGAGATGTTGATCGAGTAGTACAACAATTTAGCGAATATGATTTTATCGAAGATGCAGGTTTGGCGGGAATTGAAATGGGGCAAGGGGTAGCAGAAATTGATTTATATGCTCCAGACGAATTATATGATCAAGTATTAAAAGAAATTGTTGGAGTTGAAATTCGCGGAAAAGATCATTTGTTAGAGTTAATGCAAGATTTCTCACATGCTAAACGTGAATATGATCAAATATCTGAAGCACTAAAAATGGTGAAACAAACCGGTTATGGAATTGCTTCACCAACACTCAGTGATATGAGTTTAGATGAACCTGAAATTATTCGCCAAGGATCTAGATTTGGAGTAAGATTGAAAGCAGTCGCCCCTTCCATTCATATGATAAAGGTTGATGTGGAATCTGAATTTTCACCTATAATTGGTACGGAAAAGCAGAGCGAGGAACTTGTAAGGTACCTAATGCAAGATTTTGAAGATGATCCGCTATCCATTTGGAATTCAGATATTTTCGGAAGAAATTTGAGCTCTATTGTTCGTGAAGGAATTCAAGCGAAACTTTCTCTAATGCCTGAAAATGCTCGCTACAAGCTAAAAGAAACGTTAGAGAGAATCATTAATGAAGGCTCAGGAGGATTAATTGCAATCATCTTATAAACACAGTGCCAGGCTAAAAAGCTTGGCATTTTTGCTGTTTTGCAGAAAAGTTTCCCATAATTTCACGAATTATTCTTGCTAACCCTATTTTATTGTGATAATCTTTTAACAGAATTGTTGTTGATGAAGTAATCAACCACATTCTATGCGGATTTTAACGGTTTACATGTATATAAACCGATTAAAATGTTTACTAATGTAATATAACAAAAAAACAAACATGTTTTTAATTTCTTGGGAGGAGGTGAATGGCATGAACAAAACTGAATTAATCAATGCTGTTGCTGAAGCAACTGAACTTTCTAAAAAAGATGCAACTAAAGCGGTTGATGCTATTTTCGAATCTATTCAAAATGCATTAGCAAGTGGCGATAAAGTACAACTAATTGGATTCGGTAACTTTGAAGTACGTGAACGTGCTGCTCGTAAAGGACGTAATCCACAAACTGGTGAAGAGATTGAAATCGCAGCTAGCAAAGTACCTGCATTCAAACCAGGTAAGGCGCTTAAAGATGCTGTAAAATAAGTACATATGTCTCACTTTGAGCGTGATGAAAAGGGCTGTTTATATACAGCCCTTTTTTCTATTTTGAAATGGTATTTCTCCTGAACGCTATACTCCCTTTTCATTTCTTTAAAGAATTCCTTTGTTTTTATAGTAGAGTTTTGCTGTGATCCTTCGGGTGTGCTAAGATTAGAAATGTTATTATATATATTAATTGTATTTTTAATAGAGATCGTTTTTTTGTGTAGGAGGATTTTAATGGTAGAGATCAATCGTAGCCAAATTGAAGAGGCAATCCGATTAATTATAGATGCTATTGGGGAAGACCCTAAAAGAGAAGGATTATTAGAAACACCTGAAAGAGTAGCTAAAATGTATGAGGAAGTATTCTGTGGTGTAAATCAAGATCCGAAAGATTTTTTTGATTTGGTGTTTAGCGAAGATCATGAGGAACTTGTATTAGTAAAGGATATTCCGTTTTTTTCAATGTGTGAACATCATTTTGTGCCATTTTTCGGTAAAGCTCATATCGCATATTTACCTCGAAACGGAAAGGTTACAGGCCTTAGTAGATTAGCTCGTGCTGTTGAAGCTGTTGCGAAACGTCCACAATTACAAGAGAGAATGACCTCCATTATAGCTGATGCTATTAATGAAAAACTAGAACCTCATGGTGTAATGGTCATTATTGAAGCAGAACATATGTGTATGACAATGCGAGGGGTTAAAAAGCCAGGATCAAAAACGGTAACAACTGCTGTTCGAGGTAACTTAATAAATGATTCATATGCACGTTCGGAAATACTAGCATTAATTAAATCGTAAAGAAAAAGATGCTTTTCTATTATCTTTGGAGGTAATAAAATTGAAAAATCTAAGTAATAGCAGTGATTATATTATTATTAAAGCGATTGAGGATGGAGTAAATGTTATAGGATTAACGAGAGGTTCTGATACGAAATTTCATCATAATGAAAAGTTGGATAAAGGTGAAGTAATGATAGCGCAGTTTACTGAGCATACTTCAGCTATAAAAGTACGCGGAGAAGCAAAAATTTATACTAGTATTGCAGAATTAAATAGTGAAATTAGCAAATGAAAGAAAATAAAACTTAAATGAGCTTAATAATTTTGCTTAATGGTTTTAAAATATGTCAAAAAAATCATAAATTGTGTAAATAGGGTCCTAAAGCGTAAGAGATTGGAATAAAACTGAAACAGATGAAAGGATTTTTATGTTATAATATTTTTTACATGCAGCTAAGCGAGTATCGCTAGAAATTGAGAAAGAAATGGGGATTAAGGGAAATGAACTTGCAAGAAAGGATGCAACAAGTTGCTACTATTAAAGAGAATATTCAACAAAAAATATCACAGAACTACTTAATGAAATTTATTGATGAGCCATATATTGATGAAGATCGCATTTTAATGCTAATAGAAAGTTTAATGGCACAAAATTTATCACATTCGTCAATTAATCAATTTGTTACAACTGCAATGCTCATTCAAATTGCCCTTGATACCCATGATAAAGTGAATAATTCAAATGAGCCATTAAAGCAAAGACAACTAACTGTCCTTGCAGGAGATTATTATAGCGGTTTATATTATAAAATTTTAGCTGAGGTAGAAAATGTACCATTAATTAGAGCTTTAGCTGAAGGCATTAAACTGGTAAATGAGTACAAAATCACATTATATCGTATAGAAGATGAAAATATCGATGGTTATCTACATACAGTAAAAAAAGCAGAATCAACCATTGCCTCGAAATTTATACATTTTTTTGGTTCTAAAACATTATCTGTTTTGAATGAAGAATTAATGCTTTTTAATAAGTTGATTTTGGAAAAAGAAAAAGTTGAGGACGGAAAAAGTTCACAGTTATTTGAAGCACTAAAAAAATATTTATTACCTATCAGCGATTTACCTTTCCAACAGCTTTCTAAAGAAAATAAATTAATATTAATTGAAGCCTGTCAAGAATACATAAATAAATCCGGTCAAGCAATTAAGGAAGCGATGGAGAGAATTAAGTTAAATCAATTACTGGAACAAAGAGTACTGTTTCTTCTAAATCAACATTCTAAAACAACACTATTTTTGGAAGAGGGTTAAGCAATGCAATCAAAAGAAGAACGTGTTCATGATGTTTTTGAATCAATCTATGGTAATTATGATAAAATGAACTCCATCATAAGTTTTCAAATGCATCTTAAATGGCGTAAAGATACAATGAAGAAGATGGCTGTGGGAAAAGGAAAATCAGCTTTAGACGTTTGTTGTGGAACGGCTGATTGGACTATTGCTTTGGCTGAAGCGGTTGGCCCTGAAGGTAAAGTCTATGGTTTAGACTTTAGCAAGAACATGCTTAAAATTGGGGAAGAAAAGGTAAGGAAGCTTGGATTAAACCAAGTAGAAATTGTTCATGGCAATGCAATGGAGCTTCCTTTTGATAATGATACATTTGATTATGTTACGATTGGTTTTGGATTAAGGAATGTACCAGATTACATGCAAGTTCTTAAAGAAATGCTTCGCGTATTAAAACCAGGTGGAATGGCTGTTTGTCTAGAGACATCACAACCTACTATGTTTGGATATCGCCAACTCTATTATGCGTATTTTCGGTATATTATGCCTATGATGGGGAAACTTTTTGCTAAAAGTTATAAGGAATACTCATGGTTACAGGAATCTGCAAGAGATTTTCCAGGTATTAAAGAACTAGCAAATATGTTTGAAAAAGCTGGATTCCAGAACATCCAATATAAGCCATACAGTGGAGGTGCGGCGGCATCACATATAGGGTATAAAGAGAAATGATAAGCTGGGTGGAAATTATATGAAATTACAAAGATTGTATTCGTTTTTAAAAACGGATATAGATGTAATAGAAAAAGAACTTGTTGCTGCTATACAGTCCAAATCAGATTTATTACAAAGTGCATCCTTAAATTTAATACAAGCTGGCGGGAAAAGAATTCGTCCAGTGTTTGTTCTGTTGTCAGCGAAATTTGGAAAATATGATATAGAAGTAATCAAAAATGTTGCTGTCTCATTAGAACTAATTCATATGGCATCACTCGTTCATGATGATGTAATAGATGATGCGGAGCTTAGAAGAGGAAAGCCGACAGTAAAAGCGAGATGGGACAACCGTATCGCAATGTATACAGGTGATTATATTTTGGCATGCTCACTTGAGTATATGACAAAAATAGAAAATTCAATTGCTCATCGAATATTAGCAGATACAATGGTAGAAGTGTGCATTGGAGAAATTAAACAAATTCAAGATAAATATCGCTTTGATCAAAATTTAAGAGACTATCTTAGACGAATAAAAAGGAAAACAGCGATTCTCATTGCAGCAAGCTGTCAATTAGGAGCAGTTGCTGCAGGTACAGATGAAGAAATACATAAGAAATTATATAAATTTGGTTATTACGTTGGTATGTCCTATCAAATAACAGATGATATTTTAGATTTTACTGCATCTGAAAAACAACTTGGAAAACCTGCAGGTTCAGATTTATTACAAGGGAATATTACATTGCCTGTTTTATATGCTATGCAAAATCCAAGTGTGGAAAGAATGATTAAAACGGTAAGCGAATCAACTACGAAGGAAGAAATGAAAAGTTTAATTATTAACATTAAAGAAACAGGGGCCATTGAAAAATCTAATTTACTTAGTCAACTGTATTTAAAAAAAGCGATGGATATTTTAGAACAACTGCCTAATAACCGTTTTAGAAAATCATTAATTGATGTGGCAAACTTCATTGGAAAACGAAAATATTAATTTAAATGAATTTGGGGAAAATTTCTAAATTAAAGCGTTTTCGAATAACGATTGCTAAAATGGATAAATAATGATAATATTTTCGAGGATACATAAGTCCTAAAAGAAATACTTTGTAGGAGGCAAAATGATGGAAAAAACATTTTTAATGGTAAAACCAGACGGAGTACAAAGAGAACTTATCGGTGAAATTGTGTCCCGTTTTGAAAAAAAAGGATTTCAACTTGTTGGTGCAAAATTGATGAATGTTTCTAAAGAGACTGCTGAAAAACATTATGCAGAACATAAAGAGCGTCCTTTCTTTGGCGAGTTAGTTGATTTTATTACTTCAAGCCCTGTATTTGCAATGGTATGGCAAGGTGAAAACGTAATTGCAACAGCACGTCAAATGATGGGTTCTACAAATCCTAAAGATGCTGCACCTGGAACTATTCGTGGCGACTTTGGTGTAACAGTTGGTAAAAACATAATTCATGGTTCAGATTCCCCTGAAAGTGCAGTTAGAGAAATTGGTATTTTCTTTAAAGAAGAAGAACTTGTAGAGTACTCAAAGTTAATTAATAACTGGATTTATTAATGAAAAGCAAAAGATTGACTATTTAGTCAATCTTTTTTTTTACACAAAAGAAGAATGTCTTTATTAAATACTATATTCCATTTTTCAAAAAGTTCGTTATACTAATAGAAAAGTTGTATTATAGGGGAAATGAAAATGAGTAAGGATTATCAAGAATTTATTATACAAGTAAGAAAAAAGACCAATATTGATTTAGCTTTATATAAAGAAGCACAAATGAAAAGAAGGCTAACATCCTTATATGAAAAAAAGGGCTATTCTTCCTTTCAAGAATATTTTCAAGCAATGAATAGAAGTTCAGAAGTATTACATGAGTTTTTAGATAGAATGACGATAAATGTTTCAGAATTTTATCGTAATAAGCAGAGGTGGGATGTTTTAGAAAATAAAATCCTTCCACGACTACTATCTGAAAACAAACGACTTAAGATTTGGTCTGCTGCCTCATCTACAGGAGAAGAACCATACACGCTTGCAATGATATTATCCAAATATCTCCCGCTTTCTAGTATTTCAATTTTTGCGACAGATATAGATGAGAATGCTATTCAAAAAGCGAAAAATGGAATTTATCCTGATCGTTCACTTAATGAGGTACCGGAAGAAATGAAACGAAAGTTTTTCATACAAAATGGAACATATTATCAAATATCAGAGGAAATCAAAAAAACTGTTACTTTTAAAAGGCATAATTTGTTAGCAGAACCGTTCGATTCTAATTATGATCTCATTGTATGCAGAAATGTTTTAATTTATTTTACTGAGGATGCAAAAGATCTTTTATATCATAAGTTTAATAAGGCATTGCGTGAAGGTGGTACACTTTTTGTAGGAAGTACTGAACAAATTTTTAACCCGCCTTCCTATAATTTTATGATAGAGGATACTTTTTTTTATAAAAAAGTATAGGTAAAGGTTGAAAATAGTTGTTTTTTACTGACAGGAAAATCTCAAAAATTCAAAATTTTATAGTTTATCTCTATAGGAAGTTATGTTATAGTGATACATACATCCTTTAAAGTGGTGAAGGAGGAAGGGAAATGAGGTATTTAACTTCAGGTGAGTCACATGGACCTCAACTGACGACAATTATTGAAGGTTTACCAGCAGGTATGCCATTAACAAAAGAAGATATTGATTTTGAGCTTGCACGTAGACAAAAAGGATACGGCAGAGGACGAAGAATGCAAATTGAAACAGATCAAGCAACTATTTTAAGTGGTGTAAGGCATGGATTGACATTAGGTTCGCCTATAGCTATTTCGGTGGAAAATAAGGACTGGACACATTGGACAAAAGTAATGGGAATTTCTCCACTAGAAGAAGGTCAGGAAGAGGAAATAAAGAGGAAAGTAACACGTCCAAGACCTGGACATGCAGATTTGGTTGGTGGAATCAAGTATGGTCATAGAGATATGCGAAATGTATTAGAACGATCTTCCGCAAGAGAAACAACAGTAAGAGTAGCAGCAGGTGCAGTGGCTAAAAAGCTTTTGTCTTTATTAGGTATTGAAGTAGCTGGACATGTTCTGGAGATAGGTGGTATTCGAGCGAAGACACCAGAGTATCCTTCACTTAAAGGTTTGAAAGAAAAAACTGAGAATTCTCCTGTGCGTTGTTATGATAAGGAAGCAGAAGTAAAAATGATGGAAGCTATTGATCAAGCAAAAAAAGATGGGGACTCTATTGGTGGAATAGTTGAAGTTATTGTTGAAGGATTGCCCTCCGGCATCGGCAGCTATGTTCACTATGATCGTAAATTAGATGCGAAAATAGCAAGTGCAATGATTAGTATAAATGCATTTAAAGGAGTCGAATTTGGATTAGGATTCGAAATGGCTAGAAAGCCAGGTAGTCAAGTACATGATGAAATTATTTGGGCTGAAGAAAATGGCTATAGACGCAAAACGAATCGCTTAGGTGGATTCGAAGGAGGAATGACAACAGGAATGCCGATTGTTGTCCGTGGGGTCATGAAGCCTATTCCGACTTTGTATAAACCTTTACAAAGCGTTGATATAGAATCCAAGGAACCATTTACAGCAAGTATCGAACGTTCAGATAGTTGTGCTGTTCCTGCGGCGAGTGTAGTTGCAGAGGCTGTAGTAGCATGGGAAGTAGCTAGTGCAATAGTAAATCAGTATTATAGTGATCGATTCAGTACGTTAAAAGAGCTAATTGAGCAAGAAAAGTTAAACGGCAGGTCCTTTTAAATGGAAAAAGTAGAAATTCTAACAAAATCTAAAAATTATCATGTCTTTATTGGTGAAAATATTTTACAAGCATTAACCACCAAATTAGATGGATTTTCAAAGGTTTTGATTATCACTGATGAAACGGTAAGTGAATATTATCAGAATACATTAATTGAATATTTTCCGAAAAGTATTATATATACTGTTCCAAGTGGTGAAAAAGCCAAAACGTTTAATGTTTATGAAGAGTGTATTAATTTTGCCCTAAAGGCAGGTCTTGACCGAAAGTCAGCGATTTTTGCATTTGGCGGAGGAGCAGTTGGGGATTTAGCTGGATTTGTAGCAGCAACCTACATGCGAGGAATTGGATTTGTTCAAATTCCAACTACTATCCTGGCACATGATAGTGCAGTAGGTGGAAAGGTAGCGATCAATCATCCTCTAGGGAAAAATATTGTTGGTGCTTTTTATCAACCCGAAATGGTCATTTACGATACGTTATTTTTGAAAAGCTTACCAAAAAGACAAATTAGAAGTGGTTTTTCAGAAGTGATTAAGCATGCGCTTATCGCAGATCCTTTATTTTTAAAGCAATTAATGCAAGAGGTATCATCTATTGATCAAGTAAATAGTGACAAACTACCACAATACTTAAAAAGAGGAATAGAAATAAAAGCATCCTTTGTATCAATTGATGAAAGAGAAGCAGGGATAAGGGCATTTCTAAACTTTGGTCACACATTGGGACATGCAATTGAAGCTAATGCTGGATTTGGAGATCTTACTCATGGCGAAGCTGTAATGTCTGGAATGGTTTTTGCGTTGTATATTAGTGAACAAAATGTTGGATTGGAATTTAATATCCAACAATTTATTCAGTGGATTGAAATGCTTGGATATGAGTGGAAAATACCTTCTTATATGAAATTTGATATCATTTTCGAATTAATGAAGAGAGATAAAAAATCAATTAATGGAAATCCTTCCTTTGTATTGCTTGAAGAAATTGGTAAGCCATTAATGGCGGAAGTTGAAGAACAATTACTAAAAGAAACCTTTTACAAAATGCGTAAGTAGTTCAAGGGGGAGAGGAAATGATTCGTGGACTAAGGGGAGCTACTACGGTTACACAAAATATTGAAATGGATATCATTCATTCAACTGAAGAATTAATAAAAACGATGATAAGTCAAAATGATGTAGAAGCAACAGATGTTGCTTCTGTTTTCATATCCGTTACCCCGGATATAAATGCGACCTTCCCCGCAAAAGCACTTCGCAGAATTCCAAATTGGACATATGTTCCCGTAATGTGTATGAAAGAAATAGATGTTGATGGTAGCCTGCCATTTTGCATTCGGGTGATGATGCACATACATACGAACAAAGAGCAGCATCAGATGAATCATGTATATTTGAAAGATACAACGGTTTTACGTCCTGAACTTCAAAAAAATAAATTAGTAGGTGATTTAAATGAAGTGGAATAGTCAAATATTGAATTTACATTCGTATCAGCCAGGTAAGTCTATAGAAGAAGTAAAAAAGGAATTTAATTTAGAAGTCATTTACAAACTTGCTTCAAATGAAAATCCATATGGATACTCTAGTAAAGTAAAAAAAGTCATTGATGAAGAGGCAACCTCAACTTATTCATATTATCCTGATGGATATGCATCTGAATTGAGGGCAGAGATGGCAAAATCTTTAGGAATTAAGCCAACTCAACTCATTTTCTCAAATGGTACGGATGAATTATTGCACATAATCTCTAAAGCTTTACTTAATCCTTCAAAAAATACTATAATGGCTGCTCCAACTTTTTCACAATATAAACATAATGCAATCCTAGAAGGAGCTGAAATTCGTGAGGTTCCTCTAATTAATGGTGAGCATGATTTGGAAAAAATGCTACATCAAGTGGATGATCAAACAGCGGTTGTCTGGTTATGCAGCCCTAATAATCCTACAGGAACATATATTGCGGATGCTAAACTTAGGGGTTTTTTAAGCAAAGTTTCGAAAGAGGTTTTAATTGTACTAGATGAAGCTTATTTTGAATATGTAAAAACAGATGACTATTATAATGCTTTATCATTAGTTCAAGAATATCCCAATCTAATTGTTACCCGTACGTTTTCAAAAATATATGGACTTGCTAGTTTCCGTATAGGTTATGGTATTGCTCAAGAGGCTATCATTAAGGCATTAGAACCTGTTCGGCAACCATTCAATACGAATATTATTGCACAAAAAGCTGCAATAGAAGCATTGAAAGATCAAGCGTTTGTTGCAAAATGTGCAAAAGTAAACAGAGAAGAAATGCAGCGTTTTTATGATTTTTGCCAAAAAAATAAATTAGAGTATTTTCCTTCTCAAGGGAATTTTATCTTAATTGATTTCCAATATGATGGAGATAAAGTCTTTTCATTCTTGCTTTCAAAAGGCTATATCGTTCGTTCTGGCAAGCAATTAGGATATCCAACTGGAATACGTGTAACTATTGGAACTAATGAACAAAATACGGGTGTTATGAATGCTATGGAAGCATTTCTTGAGCAAGTATCTGCTAGTAAGTAATTGATTATTCCAATAACCATTGATGATAAAGAATAAAATATGAATTTGAATGCTGTTTTTTTATAATGAGATTAAGAAAGCATCGAAGGGGGACACATGTTAAATAACAATGTATTTATTATTGGACTTGGATTAATTGGCGGTTCAGTTGCACTAGCTATTAAAAAAGAACACCCTAACTGTAAAATCGTTGGATATGATAAAGATCCTGAAGTAATGAACCAAGCTAAATTGCTAAAAGTAATCGATGCCGAGGAACAATCCATACAAGTTGCTGCAGAAAATGCGGATATTATTATCATTTCTATTCCTGTTTTAGAAACAGAAGCAATGATAGAAAAATTATCTAATTTTCAGCTGAAAGAAAATGTAATAATTACCGATACTTGCAGTACAAAAAAATCAATTGTGCAAAAGGCAGCAAAATTTAAGAATGTTGAGGAACATTTTATTGGTGGTCATCCAATGGCAGGATCTCACAAAAGTGGTGTAACTGCTGCGAAGGATAATTTATTTGAAAATGCCTTTTATATTTTGACCCCATATGCAAATCAAACTAATAGTAAAATGAATGATTTAAAAAACTTATTAAAAGGCACAAACGCTAAATTTATTGAACTATCTACAGATGATCATGACGAAATAACTGGAATATTAAGTCATTTTCCGCATATTATAGCTGCTTCACTTGTTGGCCAAGCACATATGTATGAAGAAAAATATCCTCTATTACCAAGACTTGCAGCAGGAGGCTTTAGAGATATTACTAGAATTGCTTCGTCTAATCCTGCTATGTGGGCTGACATTACTTTACGAAATAAGGATGTATTGTTAGGTTTACTTAATGAATGGAATCATGGCATGCAAGATATAATGGAGATGATCAAGCAAGAAAATCATGAGCAGCTGCTTCAATTCTTTTCAAATGCAAAAGCTTACCGGGATATGCTTCCTGTTCATAAGAAGGGTGTAATGCACTCATTTTATGATCTTTATGTAGATGTACCAGACTATCCAGGTGTAATCTCAGAAATAACAGGATACCTTGCTGAAGAGAATATCAGTATTACTAATATTCGGATTTTAGAAACGAGAGAGGATATCTATGGTGTTCTCCGTATAAGCTTTCAAAGCGTAAAAGACCGTGAACAAGCTATGGAATGTTTAAAAAATAGAACATCTTTTGAAATGTTTTTACAATAGAATAGGTAGTCATATAGAAAGGTGTATGGATGCAATGAGTATATTACAGCTACAATCAAGTAAAAATGGTTTAAAAGGAACAATCCGTGTTCCCGGTGATAAATCAATCTCTCATCGAGCAATCATGTTTGGAGCAATTGCCAATGGAGTAACTACAGTTTTAAATTTTTTAAATGGTGACGATTGCAGAAGTACAATTGATTGCTTCAGAAAACTAGGTGTTAAAATTGAGGAAACGAAAAATGAAATAAAAATATATGGCAGTGGCTTCGATGGATTACAGGAACCTAAAGATATATTAGATGTTGGTAATTCAGGTACGACTACTCGTTTAATTCTTGGACTATTAGCTGGGAGACCCTTTCATTCAGTTGTAATAGGTGATAACTCAATTGCGAACAGACCCATGAAACGAGTTACCCAACCTTTAAAAGCGATGGGAGCTGTTATTCACGGCAGGGACGATGCGAATTATACTCCTATTTCAGTAAATGGTGGCAAATTAAACCCGATTGAATATTTGATGCCTGTTGCCAGTGCCCAAATTAAATCATCATTATTATTTGCCGCATTACAAGCGGAAGGTGAAACAACGATCATTCAACCTGTTATTTCCAGAGATCATACGGAAAGAATGATCGAACAATTTGGTGGAAATCTGTTGATTGAAAAAGATAAAATTAAAATACGAGGAAATCAGCATCTTCAAGCGGCAAAAGTTAATGTACCGGGAGATATTTCTTCTGCAGCTTATTT
The DNA here is from genome assembly GCA_018333075.1 of Heyndrickxia sporothermodurans. Classification (GTDB taxonomy): domain Bacteria; phylum Bacillota; class Bacilli; order Bacillales; family Bacillaceae_C; genus Heyndrickxia; species Heyndrickxia sporothermodurans_A. The sequence continues at coordinate 253,580 of BORH01000005.1, forward strand.
CATGGTAGCTGCTGCTATAGTGGATAATAGTGAGGTTATTATAGAAAATGTAGGGTTAAATCCTACAAGAACAGGAATTATTGATGTATTAAAGAAAATGGGTGCAAATATTCATATAAAATATGATTCACACGACGAAAATGATAATAACGAACCTTTCGGGACAGTAAAAGTAAGTACTTCTAATCTAAACGGGATTGAAATTGGTGGTGAACTAATTCCTCGCCTAATAGATGAAATACCTATAATTGCACTACTTGCAACACAGGCTGAAGGTAAAACGGTTATTAGGGATGCGGAAGAATTGAAGGTAAAAGAGACAAATCGAATTGATACTGTTGTTAATGAATTAAAAACTTTAGGAGCGAACATCGAAGCTACAAGTGATGGAATGATTATTTATGGAAAATCACAACTTAATGGTGGTCAAGGGAATAGTCATGGTGATCATCGAATTGGGATGATGCTAAGTATCGCATCATTAATCACAAGCAGCACCGTACATCTTAAAGGAGCAAAAGCAATAGATGTTTCATATCCTAATTTCTATGATCATCTCCATAGCTTAATAGCTAAATAATAAAAATATACGAAATTTTTCATTGTCATTTTCTCCTCTATCTATGCATAGCTTGTCTATATACAATTAGATGGAGGGGAAGATACAAATGTATATCATAGATCAAGCTAATGTATACTCCGAAGAAAAACAAGAGTATAAAAAAATTTCATTTTTTATAAAGAATAATATTGTTCATTCCGTTAGACCATTATATTCAAAAACAAGATTAATAAAAATGGATGTCTCACCTTTTGTAATGACCCCAACCCATGTAATGCTTGATACGAATATCCCCTGTGAATCCTTTCAATCTTTAAAGCAATATTCCATAAAGAATTATCTTTTGAAAGGCTGCCATACAATTATCACTCCGTTTTCTATACAATATGAATCTCAATTTGATGAAGAGCTCCACAGAAAAAGAATCGCATTACTAAATAGTCCTGTTGATTATGTTATTGCTTTAAAAGCTCCAATAGAAAAAATAACTCCGCAAATGATTCGAAAGTGTAAAAAAGAGAAGATTGCAATTATTTTAATCGAAATAAAAGATATTCATTCCATTCAACAAATTGCTTGGAGCTGGATTAGAGAAGCGATGTTTCCTTATAATCCCATTTTGGTCCCTATCATAAGTGATTATGATGCATCAAAGAAGAAAGTGATCTTGAAAAAATGGAATGAAATATTAGATCAAGACAAAGTCCCGAGAACAATTGAAGAAATTTATGAAAAAAGGCCCATTAGTATAAAAAATTTAAAGAAATTTGGATTATATCCGAAAAGAGGAGATTTGAATATTGGTGGAGAAATAAATTATAATCTTTACTTCAAAAACAAGAAAGTTGCTGAACAAAACCCAATTCTTTATGATAGTGATAGGTTAGCAATTATGGTACACAAAGGCAGGGTTACAACTACGATGGGTCAAGCAGTATTTCGTCCAGGATTTGGTGAAGAAATCTTAATTAGAAGAACCTCCCTCTTTGTGTAGGTATCTTTTTACATTTTAAATCTAATCCATTAAAATCAAACAAGGATTAGTAATCTAGCTGGTAACTTAAATTATTCAAAGGTATACACATAGTTTTTAGAGAGGAATTTTTATTATTTATGAATAATGTTCAAAATATCGTACAGTCTTTAGAGAATGGTCAATATGATCAAGCAAAAAGTCTTATCTCAAAAATAAAAGAATCTGGTAATCACGAAGAAGTCTATTTTAGTGCTGATCAATTATTTCAATTAGGATTTTTAAATGAATCAAAAGGGTTATATGAGTATTTACTTAGCTTTTATCCAAATGAAGGCGACTTGAAGGTATCGATGGCAGAGATATTAATTGAAATGGACCAAGAGGAAGATGCAATTTCACTATTGGATTCCATTGAACAGGACGATCCAGAATTTCCAAGAGCATTATTAATTTTGGCAGACTTATACCAAATGCAAGGATTAGTAGAAGTTAGTGAAAATAAATTATTGCAAGCAAAGAAATTATTACCGAATGAACCAATTATTGATTTTGCTTTAGGTGAATTATTTGCTTCTGAAGGGAGAAATATAGAAGCGGTAAAGTATTATGAATCATTTATCGCCTATGGGAAAGAAACGATTGCAGGTGTGAATGTAAATAGTCGATTAGGAGAAGTCCTAAGCTCATCAGGTCAATTTGAAGAAGCACTGCCTTATTTTGAAAAAGGGCTAAAAGAAAGCTTTGAAATTAATACGTTATTTGGATATGCATTAACTGCATATCAAGCAGGTTTTTTTAACAAGTCTATCGAATTATTTAATCAATTGAAAGAAATCGATCCACAATATCATTCTTTATATTTATATTTAGGAAAATGCTATGAAAGTGAAGAAGATTTAAAGAATGCCATGAAGGCTGTTAAAGAAGGAATAGCTGTTGATGAATTTAATAAAGAACTCTTTCAATTTGGTGGGAAGATTGCATTAAAAATGGGTAATGAGGAATTGGCTGAAGAATACTTTCGCCAGGCGTTAGCCTTAGATCCAGGCTATATTGATGCAGCATATACTTTAAATAAATTACTTCTACACCAAAATAGACATGAAGATGTTCTAGAAATAACAAGTCAAATGGAAAAAGAAGGTGACATTGATCCTCAACTACATTGGGATGCAGCAATTTCTTGTCAAACTCTTGAGCGATATCGGGATGCATTAAAACATTATCAACAGGCATATAATGATTTAAAGAATAATTCTGAGTTTTTATCACAGTATGGTTACTTCTTAATTGAGGAAGGATATCATGCTGAAGCGACAAACATCTTTAAAACACTTTTACAAGAAGATCCTTTAAATGAAGAATGGGCATCATTATTAGAACGTTTGGAAGATCATTAAAGCATATTTCCATTATGCAGAGGAGGGATTATCATTGGCTGCCACCCCTGTATCTGTCAACGAGAAGAAGGATTTTGTACGTTGGTTTTTGAATCACTATCAGTTAAAGAGAAGAGAATCTGTATGGATATTAAATTACCTAATGAGTCATGATCAATTAATGGAAAAGGTTCATTTTGTTGATGAAGCTCAGTTTTGTCCCAGAGGATTAATAATGTCAACACATTGTGTTGACAATGTCCCATTTCGATTTTATAAAGAAAATATAATGACAACAGATGCTGAAAAATCATTTCATGATATCCGTTTAAATCGGGAAGAAGATATTTATATTCAGTTAAACTTTAAAGCGGCAAATATTTCTTATCAATATGCAGCAGTATTAGAGGAAAATCCATATATGCCTAAATTAATGCGAATTAATGATGAAGACCGAACGATTGCTGAAAAGTTTCTTGAACAAAGTATTACCTTATTTCAAAAGAAAAAATTACTCCAAAAAATCGATGAAGCTTTAGATAATCATGATTTGGAAACCTTCAGAACATTAACCGAGCAATTAAAAAAATTTTAAGAATCCAATTTTCCTCTTGCGTATGCAAGAGGTTTTGTTTTTTTTAGAAGTAAAGCTATTATAGGCCTTTACCATTATCTTTTTTTATTGTGATTATTATAGACATTCACTTATAATGGTAATGCAAATATAGTAATAAAAATATATACTTTCTTTTTTTGCATGTAATGTAAGAGGATTCGAAATAATATATTTTAGGAGTGTTTATATGAATTGGAATGGCAAAGATGTAGAATTATATTTAAAAGAGCAACAATTTATTGATACTGTTGTTGTTCCATTATTACCAATTTCATTCGGAACAGAAATGAAGCAAGCTGCATCACAAGGTGAATTTATTGATTTATTATGTATGCATCTTGAAAGGCAATTTAAAGGAAGAATGCTACTTTTTCCTGCTTTTACTTATTTGACAAATCTTGATCATGATCAAAAATTGGACATTCTGCAAAGTTGGGAGGTGAAATTGAAAGAGAGTGGATTTTCTCATATTTTTTATCTAACTTCTGATAGCTCTTGGAGAGACCAGGACAAAGTGAAAGATCAAGTGATATGGCTACCTTCCGTTCCACTTGAGCATATGGAAGAGCAATATAAACATTCCATTATTGAAGATCAAGTAAAACAATTAATAAATATTATTGTTCAGCAATGGCAGACTATAAAATAATTCAGATATTCGTCACATTGTTGACATGTTTTGAATGACTATTATATTGACCTACATGGAAGATTGATATATCATGGTTATGTCCTAGTTTGTATTTGTGCGATTATAATTTTGTCCATTGGACTTACCTTACTGTTAGAGGGGGGAAAAGGATGAGCAAGAATCCTGTAACAAGACGTCAATTTCTTAGCTACACACTTACTGGTGTAGGTGGATTTATGGCGGCCGGAATTTTAATGCCAATGGTTCGTTTCGCAGTTGATCCAGTATTGCAACATAGGGGTGCTGGAGAATTTCATCCAACGAACAAAAAGGTAGCTGACTTAACAAATGAACCTACTCGTGTCGTATTTAAATATGAACAAGTCGATGCATGGTATAAGTCAGATGTTGAACAAACGGCTTGGGTGTATAAAGATGCGAAAGGTGAAATCGTTGCACTTTCACCAGTATGTAAACACTTAGGCTGTAACGTTACTTGGGGTGAGAACAAACAGCATCCAAATCAATTCTATTGTCCTTGTCATGGTGGACGCTATGAACTAAATGGCAAAAACGTTCCTGGTACACCACCATCAGCACCTTTGGATGCATATCCAACGAAAGTAAAAGATGGTTTCTTGTATTTAGGGAAACCGAAAGAAAATCCATTTGTAAAGTAAAGGAGGCGTAATCATTGCTTAATAAAATCTATGATTGGGTTGATGAGCGCTTAGATATTACGCCTTTATGGCGAGATATCGCTGATCATGAAGTACCAGAGCATGTAAACCCTGCGCACCATTTCTCAGCGTTTGTTTACTGTTTTGGTGGCTTAACTTTTTTCATTACGGTAATCCAGATCCTTTCTGGTATGTTTTTAACTATGTATTATGTACCAGATATTAAGAACGCTTGGGAATCTGTATACTATCTTCAAAATGAAGTAGCATTCGGTCAGATTGTTCGCGGTATGCACCATTGGGGGGCAAGTCTAGTAATTGTTATGATTTTCTTACATACACTACGTGTTTTCTTCCAAGGAGCATACAAAAAACCACGTGAATTAAACTGGATTGTTGGGGTTCTTATTTTATTTGTTATGCTTGGATTAGGTTTAACAGGTTATTTGTTACCTTGGGATATGAAAGCACTATTTGCAACAAAAGTTACATTGCAAATTGCTGATTCTGTACCATTAATTGGACCATATGCTAAGGAATTACTTTCTGGGCATCCAGATATTGTTGGTGCACAAACGTTGACACGTTTCTTTGCGATTCATGTATTTTTCTTGCCAGCAGTATTATTAGGCTTAATGGCAGCCCATTTCTTAATGATCCGTAAACAAGGTATTTCGGGTCCACTATAGAATTTAATTTGCAATAATATAGAATTATGACTCTTTAAAAAGAAGGAGGGGGACGTAATGCATCGTGGAAAAGGGATGAAATTTGTAGGGGATTCACGTATTCTTGACCCTTCTGTACGTAAACCTATGGGCCCAAAAGATTATTCGGAGTATCCTGGTAAAACAGAAGCATTCTGGCCAAACTTTCTATTGAAAGAATGGATGGTTGGTGCTGTTTTCTTAGTTGGATTTTTATGTCTAACTGCAGCACATCCAGCACCGCTTGAGCGCATTGCAGATCCAGCAGATGCAGGCTATATTCCAATGCCTGACTGGTATTTCTTATTCCTTTATCAAATGCTAAAATATTCTTATGCTTCTGGACCGTATAATATCATTGGATTAATTATTCCTGGTATTGCATTTATTGGATTGCTTTTAGCTCCATTTATTGATCGTGGTCCTCATCGACGTCCACTAAAACGTCCATTAGCAACTGGATTTATGCTATTATCGATTGCAGCTGTCTTCTATTTAACTTGGGAAGCAGCAGCACATCATGATTGGAAAAAAGCTGCAGAACAAGGGAAAATTGTAGCTAAAGCAGATATTGATAAAGAATCTGATGGATATAAAGTTATCTCTAAGCAATCATGTATAACTTGTCATGGTGAAAACCTTACTGGTGGACCAGCTGCTCCATCATTAATTGGCACCGGATTAAGTGCTGATCAAGTAGCAGATATTGCAGAACATGGTACAAAAAGTGGTAAAATGCCTGCAGGTCAATTTAAAGGTTCTAAAGATGATTTGAAAAAATTATCTGAATTCATTTCAAGTTTGAAAGCTAAATAAGTTAAATAACTAAAAAGCTGGCAGTGTTGCCAGCTTTTCTTTAGATTTACACTTATTTGAAAAGTATGATAACTAAAAAGTGGGTGAATAAATGAAATTAATATATCCAATTCTTGCAAATCGTCAAGTATTAATCATTTTATTTATTATCAATTTATTAGGGACGATTTATGGGTATATTTGGTATGAGCCTCAGTTTAAAGTGACACCTACCATATTCCTTCCTTTTGTACCAGACAGTCCGACAGCTAGTTTGTTTTTTACTATTGTATTATTCGCATTTATCCTAAAAAAGAATTGGCCATTATTCGAGGCTTTAGCCATTGTCACGTTATTTAAATATGGAGTCTGGGCTGTAGTTATGAATGTTTTGACACTCATCGTTACTGGAAGCTTGCCATGGCAAGGATACATGCTCATCATTTCTCATGGTGCCATGGCGATTGAAGGTATACTTTATTCCCCATTCTATCGGATAAAACTAAAACATTTAGTAATCGTTGCTATCTGGACTATGCATAATGATATTATTGATTATGTATTTATGCAATATCCAAAGTATGGCGCCTTAGATATTTATGTTAAAGAAATAGGCTATTTCACATTTTGGTTAAGTGTTATTTCTCTTGCAATTGCCTATTACTGTTCGATTCGAAAAAATAGATTGAGGTTACCAATATAACTTGAACATTATCTGTTCTACTCTTGTCCAACCTATCATACACTTAATAGTAGTTTGAGGGAGGGACAAGAATGAAAATTAGAGTTATAATCCTTCTAATATTGTTTTTCGGTTTATTTTTGAATCATACATTCGTTAATGCCGCTTCACCTATGGAAAAATTGGATAAGCTTGCAGATGAAGCATTACAATTGACTACTTTAGGCCATGATGAAAATGCCAAAAATTCACTTGATCTTTTTATTAATGACTTTACTGAAATGACTTCAAACAGTCAATTTTTTTCAATGGATGATATTAAAATTCTTTTAGTCTCACATAAGGAAGCAAAAAAGGCAATAGAAAGTTCAACAATTAGTACTGAAGAGAAAATAGATAAAGTACTCTCTTTTCGTTTAGTAGTTGATGCCATGAACTCGCACTATCAACCATTATGGACTGAACTTCAGAATCCGATAATGACCGCTTTTTCTCAATTAAAAGAAGCGGTAAAAGAAAATGATGCTGACTCTTATCAAGTGATACTTAACCGTTTTTTAACACAGTATTTACTCATTCAGCCAAGTATGAAAATAGATGTACCTGTTGATAAATTTCAGAGACTTGATGCTCAAATTTCATTTATTGATAAATATCGATCTAAAATCATTCTAAATGATTCTGGATTGGTCAAATTAGACGAATTGGAAGCTGACCTGCAACATGTGTTTAATGAAATGTCGGAGGATGAATCAGATCCTTCATTATGGTTAGTCATTATTACGACTGGAAGTATAATTATTCTCGCGCTTTCATATGTAGGGTGGCGTAAATATAGAGGGGAAAAGTATACAAAGCAGAAAGAGCATAATGATTGACCCTGGCTAATTATTCGTCTAAAATATAATTAAATAAAAGTAATGTGGAGGCTAAAATGCATTTTATTATTTACTACATCATAATTGCTCTTATTCCAATTTGGGCACAAATGAAAGTGAAAAGTACATTTAACAAATATGCAAAAGTTCCAACCACTACTGGAACTAGCGGCGCAGAAGTTGCTAGAAAAATTTTAGACGAAAATGGATTATACAATGTTAAAGTAGTAGAACATAGCGGATTTTTAAGTGATCATTATAATCCGATGACAAAAACGGTTCATCTATCTTCTACAAACTATCATGGGCAATCCGTTGCTGGTGCGGCAGTTGCAGCACATGAAGTCGGTCATGCTATTCAAGACAAGGAAAGCTATGGTCCATTAAGGTTTAGACATTCATTAGTTCCTGTTGCAAATATTGGTACGAATGCTTCTTGGATTTTCCTTATTATTGGAATGCTTTCTCATGCTCCAAATATGCTTTTGATAGGAATTATTTTAATGGGATTAGGTGTATTATTCCAATTAGTTACGTTACCTGTTGAATTTAATGCATCATCAAGAGCGATGGATCAAGTAGTTAATCTTGGAATTATCAGCAATAGTGAAGAAAGAGACGCAAGAAAGGTGTTAAATGCAGCTGCCTTGACCTATGTTGCAGCAGCAGCAGTAGCTGTCATAGAAATTCTTCGTATGATTTTAGTTTTTACAAATATTTCGAGAGATGAATAGATAAGAAAAACATATACTCTAAAAAGTTATACTTTCTTATCTTACAATAAAAAGGAAGGCAGAAACGCCTTCCTTTTTTGTGTTTTATAGGTAATTTCAATAATTTTATATTTCAATAGGCTTTTTATTTTCATCTAAAGTGAATCCTTCCCCTAATACATCATGAACAATCATAACAGAAACGAAAGCATGAGGATCAATGGAATTAATCAGTCCTTTTAAACGAACAATTTCATTTTTACCTACAACACAATAAAGGACTTCCTTATCCTCTTTTGTGTAGGAACCATGTCCCCTTAATACTGTTACCCCTCTATCCATATCATTCATAATTAAATTTGCTATTTCTTCATGCTTCGGAGAAATAATTAAAGCCCCTCTAGCGGTATATGCACCTTCCTGCATAAAATCAATCACTCTTGCACCAACAAATACAGCTACCAACGTATACATCGCTTCACGGTAATCTAAATATGTAAGTAAAGAAAGTATAATTACACATGCATCAAAGATAAACATTGTTCGTCCCATTGCAAAACCTTTAAATTTGAAAACTAGACGTGCAATAATATCCACTCCACCTGTTGTTCCACCATAGCGAAAGATTACACCTAAGCCGATACCGATGAAAATACCAGCAAATAAAGACGCAAGGAACATATCGTTTTCAAGCGGAATATTAAAATGCTTTCGCTGAAAAATCCATAGAAAACATGATGTTCCGACTGTACCAATTAAAGTATATATAAATGCCTTTCTACCAAGTAACTTCCAGCCTATAAAAAATACTGGTATATTCAATACTAAATTGGAGTAGGAAGGATCTATTTTAAAAAGTGCATATAAGAGCAAGTTTATTCCTGTAAATCCGCCTTCCGCTAAATTATTTTGCATATTAAAATGAACGATTCCAAATGAAAAAATAGCGGAACCTAATAGAATAAATAATACGTTTTTTATTTTTATCCCTCTAAACATGTCTGCTCCTCCTGTCCGTATACGTTTAGAATGTCCAAAAAGTGATGAAATAAGTAGATACTAGTAAATAATCCAACTAGTGCACAACGTTCTAATTATATAAAACGGAAGATGAACTAGCAATGGTTGGTTTTTAAAAAGTCTCTCTTTTCGGTGAATTTTTTAATTAGTAAATTTTTTAAATTGAATATACTTTTTAACAGTTTTTCTAAATAAATTATCCTATCTAGTAAGTCAAAAATATTTGTAAATACTAGAGGTTTTAGCTAACATGATAAGAGATAATAGTGAGGTGTTTTAGTTTAATGGAAAATAAAACTATGAAAGAAATGCAGAGAGATATCGATGACTTTATCGGTCAATTTAAAGAGGGATACTTCAGTCCACTTGCAATGCTAGCACGCTTAACCGAAGAACTTGGTGAATTAGCAAGAGAAATTAATCATTATTATGGTGAAAAACCAAAAAAAAATACGGAGCAAGAGAAGACGATTGAAGAGGAACTAGGAGATCTGCAATTTGTGGTTATGTGTCTCGCCAATTCATTAAATATTGATTTAGAAGAAGCACATGAAAGAGTAATAAATAAATTTAATACGAGAGATAAAGATAGATGGACAAAAAAGGAATCTAAATAAATTTAATGATAGTGGAGGTTATTATAAATGGAAAAAATTAAAATAGTTATCGCAGGTCCTCGTGGCAGAATGGGGAAAGAAGCGGTTAAAATGGTTCATTCCATTGATAATTTTGAGTTAGTAAGTGTTATTGACCATAAACATGATGGAAAAATGCTGAACGAATTAGTTGACTTTACTCAATATGGAAATACTCCTGTTTTTTCGAATATAGAGGAGTGCTTACAAAAATCAGGAGCAGATGTATTAGTAGATTTAACTACCCCTGAGTTTGGATATATACATACGAAAACAGCTCTTCAATATGGTGTTCGACCTGTAGTAGGTACGACAGGGTTTACGGAAGATCAACTAAAAGAGTTAAAAACATTAGCAGAGGAAAAAGATATTGGTTGTATTATCGCACCTAATTTTGCCATTGGAGCAGTCTTAATGATGAAGTTTTCTCAAATAGCAGCTAAGTATTTTAATAATGTTGAAATTATCGAGCTGCATCATGATCAGAAACTTGATGCGCCATCTGGCACAGCTATTAAAACGGCAGAAATGATTTCTTCAGTGAGAGAGAAAAAAGAACAAGGACATTCCAATGAGAAAGAAACAATCACAGGGGCAAGAGGTGCAAATAAAGATGGAATGCACATACATAGTGTTCGTTTACCAGGATTAATTGCCCATCAACAAGTCTTATTCGGTGCGGATGGCCAAGGCTTAACAATTCGTCATGATTCATATAACCGCGCATCCTTTATGTCTGGTGTAAAATTATCGATTGAGACGGTTATGAATGTAGGAACATTAATATACGGTCTAGAAAACATTATAGATTAGTGTTAAGGGGGATGAATATGATGGAAATTGCACTTATTGCACACGATAAAAAGAAAGACGATATGATTCGCTTTGTAACAGCGTATAAAAATATTTTTTTACCGCATAAATTATATGCAACAGGAACGACTGGTAAAAGAATTATGGAAGAAACGAACTTGCCTGTTCACAGATTTCAATCAGGACCTTATGGGGGAGATCAAGAAATCGGTGCTTTAATTGCAAAAAATAAATTAGATATGGTTATCTTTTTTAGAGATCCTTTAACAGCACAACCTCATGAACCAGATGTTTCAGCATTAATGAGACTATGTGATGTTTATTCTGTACCGCTTGCAACAAATATGGGAACAGCTGAGGTGCTTATTCGTGGTTTACAAAAAGGCGATTTAGCTTGGCGTAGCATTACTAGAGGTGAAACTAAAAATGACTAATTCAATTGATATACTGGCAATCGGAGCACATGCTGATGATGTTGAAATTGGTATGGGAGCTTCAATAGCAAAATGGACATCTGAAGGAAAATCTGTCGTTATTTGTGACTTAACCGAAGCAGAGTTGTCCTCTAATGGGACAGTTGAAAATCGTAAGAAAGAAGCGCAGAAAGCAGCAGCCATTTTAGGTGTTAAGGATCGGATTACTTTAAATATCCCTGATAGAGGCCTCTATCTAAATGATCAGCATATACGAAAGATTGTTGAAGTGATTCGTACATATAGACCAAAAATTGTTTTTGCACCATATTTTGAAGATAGACATCCTGATCATGGGAATTGCTCTCACCTAGTGAGAGAGGCTTTTTTTTCAACGGGAATTAGAAAGTTTCAAGCAAATTCTTTAGAAGCACATAAACCGAAAAATCTATATCATTATATGATAAACGGCTTTCATACTCCTGATTTTGTAATAGATGTTTCAGCATATATGAATAAAAAAATAGATAGCTTAAATGCATATCAAAGTCAGTTTGTAAATACAATGGATGGAGTAAAGACCCCTTTAACTGAAGGATACATAGAAAGCATTCAAGCAAGAGAAAGAATGTTTGGAAAAGAAGTGGGGGTTACATTTGCGGAAGGCTTTAAATCAACAAAGCCTTTACTATTAAATTTGGATGTGATGGGGATATGGAAGGGAAATTAAAAATAGGTATTACCTGTTATCCAACAGTTGGAGGTTCAGGGGTGATCGCTACTGAGTTAGGGAAATTTCTTGCAGAGCGTGGCCATGAAATTCATTTTATTACTTCAAGTATCCCTTTCAGATTAAATAAAATGTATCATAATATATATTTTCATCAGGTAGAGGTAAACCAATACTCTGTTTTTCAATATCCACCATATGATATTGCACTTGCAAGTAAAATGGCAGAGGTAATAAAAAGAGAAAAATTGGATATTCTCCATGTTCATTATGCAATGCCACACGCAGTTTGTGCAATATTAGGAAAACAGATGGCTGGATCAGATGTAAAGATTGTAACCACTTTGCATGGTACCGATATTACTGTTCTTGGTTATGATCCATCATTAACAGATTCCATTCGTTTTGGAATTGAAAAATCGGATTTTGTAACAGCAGTATCAAAAGCACTTGTTCATCAAACCTATGAATTAATCCATCCTAGAAAAGAAATTGAAACGATTTATAATTTTATTGATGAACGAATATACCGAAAGACAGATTCAATTCACTTAAGAAACGAATATGGTATTGCATCAGATGAAAAAATTTTAATTCATGTATCCAATTTTCGTCATGTTAAAAGAGTTCCTGATGTCGTAAAAGTATTTGCGAAAATAAAGGAAAACATTAAGGCGAAATTGTTGTTGGTCGGAGATGGACCTGAAATGACAATTATTTGTAAATTGGTGAATGATCTTAATTTAAGAGAGCATGTATTATTTTTAGGTAAGCAGGATAATTTAGAAGAATTATATTCGATTAGTGATTTAATGCTTTTATTATCAGAAAAGGAAAGCTTCGGTCTAGTTGCTTTAGAAGCAATGGCATGTGGTGTTCCGTGCATTGGAACAAATATAGGTGGAATTCCAGAAGTAATCATTGACCATGAGAATGGCTTTATTTGTGAATTGGGAGATGTTGATAATATAGCAGATAAAGCATTGAGTCTTTTACTGGATGAAAAACTTCATCAAGAGTTCTCTAAAAATGCAATGAATAGTGTGCATGAACGATTTATGTCCAATAAAATCGTTGATCAATATGAAAATATTTACTATAAGCTATTATTTCAAGTTGAAAAGGCGGGAATGGAATGATTGAACCATTCCGAAGTGCAACTTACATCATTCAAAAATTAGAGGAAAAAGGCTTTGAAGCGTATTTTGTAGGAGGTTCTGTTCGAGATTTTTTACTTAAACGACCCATTCATGATGTAGATATTGCTACATCAGCTACACCTGAAGAAATGAAAAAGCTGTTTTCTAACACCGTGGATATAGGTATAGCTCATGGAACGATATTAATACTCCACCGAGGCAATGGTTATGAGGTAACAACTTTTAGAGCAGAGTCCGAATATATAGATTTTCGTCGTCCTGAAAAAGTAAAATTTATTCGATCCTTATTTGAAGACCTTCAACGTCGTGATTTTACAATGAATGCGATAGCCATGGATAAAAATGGGCAAATGATTGACCCTTTTAATGGTCAACAGTGTATTCAGGAGAAAATGATTCAAGCTGTTGGGAATCCAGATGAACGATTTCAGGAAGATGCTTTAAGAATGATACGGGCAATGAGATTTGTTAGTCAATTAGACTTTTCATTGCAACCTCAAACAAAGAACGCTATTGAAAAAAATGCTGATTTATTAAAACATATTGCAATAGAGAGGCTTTTTGCTGAATTTACGAAGCTTCTTAATGGAGCAAATAAAAAACATGCCATTGAATTACTATTTGAAACAGGATTATATAAATTTATTCCTGGCTTTTCCGAATCTAAAGAGATGTTTCTTGATTGTAAAAACCTAGATATTAATCAATTATCTGAAAATCAAATGTGGCTTCTCTTTATTTATTTTTCAAAAACAGAGTCCGCCGAAAAATTATTGAGGGCATGGAAGATGCCTTCTAAAAAAATAAAGTATTTAACTAAAGCATTACCTATTTTACATACTCGCTTAAAAAATGAATGGACAACCTATTCACTTTACCAAGCGACAAAGGCTATTTCTATTGATGTAGAAGTTGTTAACAAAACAATAAAAAAAGAAACCGTTGCTAATGTAGAAAAAGATATGAATGAAATCTTTAGTAAAATGGTCATTCAACAACGGGATCAAATGGATGTTACCGGAGAAGATTTAATGAAATGGTTTAATCGTACGGGAGGACCTTGGATAAAACTACTATTAAATGATATAGAAAAAGCGATTGTAATGAATAAAATTCCAAATGAAAAGGCTGGAATAAAGGGGTGGATTCAAACATGCAATCACCAACAAGGAAACGATTATTAGAAGCATTCACCAATGCAAATGGAGAGTTTTTATCAGGACAGGCCCTTGCTGATATATTAGGTTGCTCAAGGACAGCAATTTGGAAACATATTGAGGAATTGCGGAAAGAAGGCTTTGAATTAGAAGCTGTTCGTAAAAAAGGATATCGAATCGTCTCAACGAAAGATCGTGTTACCGAAAATGAAATAAGATTAGGTCTCAATACTGAAATTATCGGGAATGTAATCCATTATTTAGATTCAACAGATTCAACTCAAAAGATTGCCCATCGCTTATCACAGGACGGATGCCCAGAAGGTACCGTCGTGGTCGCTGAAGAGCAGACAAATGGTCGAGGAAGATTAACAAGACCGTGGCATTCACCAAAGCACACAGGAATATGGATGAGTATTGTTTTAAGACCAAAATTGCCGCCACAGAAAGCACCACAGTTTACACTAATTGCAGCAATCGCTGTAGTTCAGGCAATGATCGAACTTGTAAATATTGAACCTGAAATAAAATGGCCGAACGATATATTAATTAATGGAAAAAAAGTAACTGGAATATTAACAGAATTACAGGCGGATGCAGACAAAATTCATTCCATTATTATTGGAATTGGAATTAATGTGAACCAATCAATAACAGATTTCCCTGATGAACTTCATTCTATTGCAACCTCATTAGCCATTGCTAGTGAAAAAAAGCAATCCCGAGCAACACTTATTCAATTAATTTTAGCTAAGCTGGAAAAATATTATTTATTATATTTAGAGCAAGGATTTGCTCCATTAAAAATTTTATGGGAAAGTTATGCGATTAGCATCGGCAAAGAAATTATTGCGCGTACAGTTACAGGTTCCATAGCAGGAAAGGCAATCGGTATCTCTGATGAAGGTGTACTAAAAATACAAGATTCTGATGGAGTAATACATGATATTTATTCTGCGGATATTGAAATGAAGGATAAAAATTTATAGTTTTCAATAAATATTTTTGATATAATTTTTTTGGGTAGTATCCATCGGAACTGCACCTTGCTTATCATTTATGAATTGAATAATGTTCTGCCTTGATCCAACATGGACGGGGACAGAGGGTCGAGAGTTGTAGAATAGATGAACAGGAGTCCTTCTGCCTTGCGGAAGGACTCCTTTTATTGTTATGAGGTTGTCTCTAACTCCATCTTCAAGCAAGGTCGCATCGTTTCAAGCTACTTACTAAATACCAAGGTCAAAATTGACTAAAAATGGAGGTATAAGCATGAAACAAACGACTGATTTTTTTGAAATGAAACAAGCACACGATAAAATTGCAATGGTGACTGCATATGATTATCCATCAGCAAAATTAGCTGAATTATCAAAGGTCGATATGATATTAGTTGGTGATTCTCTAGGAATGGTTGTTCTTGGATATGATTCTACTGTACCAGTCACAGTAGAAGATATGATTCATCACACAAAAGCGGTTAAGCGTGGTGCAACATCAACTTTTATTGTTACCGATATGCCTTTTATGACCTATCATTTAAATAGGGAGTTAACATTACAAGCTGCTGCAAAGCTAATACAAGAGGGTGGAGCTCATGCGGTTAAAGTAGAGGGTGCTGGAAATGTTGTTCCAATGATTAAAGCTTTAACGGACTCTGGTATTCCAGTTATGTCACATCTAGGGCTTACACCACAAACAGTTGGTGTATTAGGAGGATATAAGGTACAAGGAAAAACGGCGGAAGCTGCCGCTCAATTAATTGAAGATGCACGTAAATGTGAGGAAGCGGGTGCATTTGCACTAGTATTGGAATGTGTTCCACAACAATTAG
Organism: Heyndrickxia sporothermodurans; assembly: GCA_018333075.1. Lineage (GTDB taxonomy): Bacteria > Bacillota > Bacilli > Bacillales > Bacillaceae_C > Heyndrickxia > Heyndrickxia sporothermodurans_A. The sequence goes on from BORH01000005.1 coordinate 269,961, forward strand.
CGAAAGAAATAAGTGAACGATTAACGATCCCAATTATCGGAATTGGTGCTGGAGCAAATGTGGATGGCCAGGTTTTAGTTTTTCATGATTTGATCAAATATGGAGTTGATCGAGTTCCAAAATTCGTAAAGGTGTATGGAGATTCGAATGATTTGATTGAAAATGCTTTGAAAAGTTATGTTCAAGAGGTAAAGCAATGTAAGTTCCCAGAAGATAATCATTCTTTTACTATGAAACAAGCTGAATTGTCCATTCTTTACGGAGGAAAATAATAATGAATTTAATAACAAATAGAGCTGAAATGAATCAACTATCTAAACAATTAAAACAGAATTCTAAAAGCATTGGATTCGTACCAACAATGGGGTTCTTGCATGAAGGGCATCTTTCCTTAGTCGCAAAAGCGAAACAGGAGAACGATGTTGTAGTAATGAGTATATTTGTGAATCCTCTACAATTTGGTCCAAATGAGGATTTTGAGACATATCCAAGAGATATTGAACGAGATGAAAAATTAGCAAAAAATGCAGGTGTTGATTATTTATTTGTTCCTACGGTAAAGGAAATGTATCCTACTGAGATGGGAAGCAAGTTAACTGCTATAAAAAGGACGAATGTTCTCTGCGGGAAAAGCCGTGAGGGTCACTTTGATGGAGTTGTAACGGTTTTGTCAAAATTGTTTCATATTATTTGTCCAGACAAAGCCTATTTTGGAATGAAGGATGCACAACAAGTAGCGGTTGTTGACGGCTTGATCAATGATTACTTTTTCCCAATTGAGCTTGTTCCAGTGGAAACGATTCGGGAAATTGATGGATTAGCAAAAAGCTCTCGAAATGTATATTTAGATGCTTCGGAGAGAAAAGAAGCTCCCCAGCTTTTTCAAAGCTTAACACTAGCGAAGAATAAAATTTTACAAGGGGAACGATCTATAGAGAATTTAACCCTTTTCATAAAACGATATATTGAAGAAAATACAAGTGGAGAAATCGATTATGTTGAAATGTATTCCTATCCTTCACTTGAACCTATAGAGAGAATCAAAGGAAAAATCATTATTGCTTTGGCTGTTAAATATTCTAAGGCAAGATTAATCGATAATATTGTAATGGATGTTAAATAAATTAAAGGAATATTCACCAAGATGCTAAAGGAGGAATCATCATGTTTCGCACAATGATGAATGGAAAAATTCATCGAGCTACGGTTACGGAAGCTAATTTGAATTATGTTGGAAGTATTACGATTGATGAAGATATTTTAGATGCTGTTGGTATGATGGCAAATGAAAAGGTACAAATTGTAAATAATAATAATGGTGCGAGGCTTGAAACATATATTATTCCGGGGAAGCGTGGAAGTGGGGTAATATGCTTAAATGGGGCTGCAGCAAGGTTAGTACAAGTTGGAGATACTGTCATTATTATTTCGTATATTTTAATTGAAGAAGAAAAAGTAAGAGATCATCAACCAAAAATTGCATTGCTTGATGAGCATAACCGAATTTCACAAATGATATCTTACGAACCAGAAGCAACTGTATATTAAATATTATATATTTTAAGAATGATTAAATTAATTAAAAGCCGTAACTTTCCAAATAATACGGCTTTTTTTTATTCCTTTTCTAAAATAATAAGGATATAAATTTACCGTATATGAAGTGTATTGTTGGACTGATTATGATAAACTGAGAAAAAAATATTGTTGATTTTTCTTGATATGAAATAGGTGATTTTATGTTAGAACGATATGTGGTAGTAGATATTGAAACAACTGGAAACTCTTCAAAAAAAGGCGATCGTATTATTCAAATTGCAGCTGTTGTCATAGAAAATGATAAGATTGTTGATCAGTATACTACCTTCATTAATCCTTGCCAGCCCATTCCAGCTTTTATTGAAGAATTAACTGGAATTAATGATCGTATGGTAGAGGATGCTCCATTATTTGAAGAAATTGCCCCAATAATATTGAAAATGTTAGAACAAAGTATTTTTGTTGCACATAATGTTAGTTTTGATTTAACATTCTTGCAATCTGAATTTGAACGCGTATGTATGCAGAAATTTGTTGGCCCCACTATCGATACTGTTGAATTGGCTAGAGTTCTATACCCATCATCCGATAGTTTTAAGCTTTTTGAATTAACTGAAAGTCTTTCCATTCAACATGAAAGACCGCATCAAGCTGATAGTGACGCCAGAGTTACAGCAGAACTATTATTGCAACTTATGAATAGAGCAAAAGAATTGCCACTAGTTACACTTGAAAAATTATCTGCTCTATCAATGGAATTAAAAAGTAATATAGAAATCGTATTTCAAAAAGTTGTTAAAGAAAAACGAAAGCATATTGAAAATCTACCTACCCATCTAGAAGTATTTAGAGGTATTGCTTTGCGTCAAAAAAAGAAACAAGTAGTACTAAAAAGTTATCGTGAAACATATGATTATCCGATAAATTACTATGATAAAGAAAAAATGCTTTCTACAAGTTTAAAATATTTTGAAGCTAGAGATGGCCAATTTGAAATGATGGATCTTGTTTATGAATCTTTACGTCTGAATAAAATTGCTTTAATTGAAGCAGGAACAGGAATTGGCAAAACATTAGGTTACTTACTTCCGTCTATTTATTACAGTAATTCAGAAAAGAAGCCTATATTAATTAGTACATATACGGTTCAATTACAAGAGCAATTATTTCAAAAGGAAATCAAAAATTTGGAGAAAATTGTTCCGTTTTCTTTTAAAACTGTATTGTTAAAGGGAAGGCAGCATTATATAAATTTATTTAAATTCGAACAAACATTAAATGAGGCTGACTCTCATTATGATGAGACATTAACTAAAATGCAATTATTAGTATGGTTAACTTATACTCAAACAGGCGATATAGATGAAATTAATTTATCAAGTGGTGGAAAATTATATTGGAATAGAATCAAGCGTGATGGATGGCATCTTTCAAAGGAAAAAGATCCATGGCTTTCGAGAGATTATTATCTTTATGCTAGGCGAGAAGCTGAAGATGCTGATATAGTTATTACAAATCATGCTATGCTTTTTAATGACTTAAAACAAGAACATCTGTTATTCCAAGCATATGAAAATATTATCATTGATGAAGCTCATCATTTAGAAAAAACCGCAAGAAATTTCTTGGGAAGAAAGCTAGAATATATTCCGTCTAAATTTCTTTGTAGTCAAATTGGTTCATTGGATAAAATGCAAATGCTGTTTCAGCTAGAAAAATTGGTAGAGGATTATAGTATCGAAGTTCAAATTCCAGCATTTGAGCTTGACTTTATGATTACAGAATTGGAAAGTAATTTAGATGATTTGTTTATCGGACTAGCCGATATACTTATTCATGGTAGAAGAAAAAATACTTATTATACAAAAATACAAAAACGTTTAACAATCAAGCTAAGAAGTGAAAAAAAATGGCAAGAAGTCATATATTGTGCTGAAAGAACAGTTTCAACGATTAAAGAAATAACAAATGGGATTTTAGAGCGTTTAACAAAGTTAAAGAAAATAAGTCAAAAGTTAAAAGAAAAAGAAAAAGCATTTTTAGAAGAGCAATTTAGTTTGTTAGAAGAGCTTTCTTTATTAGAGATGTCTATAAATAGTCTATTAATGGAAAATACAAAAGATCATGTTTATTGGATTGAAGGTGACATTAGAGCTATCCCAAACAGTGTAACGATTCAAGCTCAACCTTTATTTGTTAAAGAACATTTATTGAATGACTTTTTAAGTAAAAGGAAAAGTATGATATTGACCTCTGCATCACTGACAGTAAACAATTCATTTACTTTTTTTGAAAACGAATTAGGGTTAAATAACTATGACAATATTGTAAAAAAACAAATTCTTTCTCCTTTTCGCTATAAGGAAAAAACAAAATTAATCATTCCCAGTGATATTCCTGAAATATTACAAGTATCACAGGAGGAATATATCGAATCAATATCAGGACATTTAATCGCTATTGCGCAAGCTACAAAAGGAAGAATGCTTGTGTTGTTTACTTCATTTGATATGCTAAGGCAGACCTATGAATTGATGAAGGATAGTGGGCTTTTAGAAGACTATATATTAATTGCTCAAGGTATAACATCAGGAAGTCGTACAAGATTGACGAAAAATTTTCAAAGGTTTGAGAAAGCAATATTATTTGGTACAAATAGCTTCTGGGAAGGCGTTGATATTCCAGGGGAAGACTTGTCCTGCTTAGCAATGGTTAGATTACCTTTTTCATCTCCTGATGAACCTTATTCATGGGCAAAAAATGAAGCATTAAAACTTGTTGGGAAAAATCCCTTTTCAGCTTATTCTTTGCCAGAAGCTGTTATTAGATTTAAGCAAGGCTTCGGTCGTTTAATAAGGAGAGATACAGATAAAGGAATTATTATTGTATTTGATCGTAGAATCGAGACAACTAAATATGGAAAGTCTTTCATTCGATCAATTCCATCCATTCCCATTGAACATGCTACATTAAATGAAATAATCGAGATTATTGAACATTGGCTACAATAAATGGATTAGATCAAAAAAAATGCGCTAATTACAGCGCATCAAATGTGGACTAGAAAAAAATTTTTAGAAATAATCGATGTTCATGAAAATTATAATAAAATGTTGTTATAATGGTGATTGAGTGTATTTATATTGTGGCTTTTTTTGATTGCAATATTTATAACAATATTTGTTTTTGTAGGAGGATTATGATGGAAAGTAAAATTGAAGTATTGTCAACAATTAAACTCGATTATCAGTCTGATTTATATAAGATTGTTGATGCACTCAATAGAACGCTTAAGCATAAAGATGTAATGTTTGGCTTAGCGCTTGACTCAGAAGATAATAGTAAAGCGGTTTTTACAATATATCGTACATAAAATGAGGGTAGATATGAAAAAGTGGATAATAATTCTTAGTCTATTGATATTGGTGATTATTGGTTTTTCTGTGAATGTATATTATCAAACAACGAAACCGTTGAATAAAGCTGAAAAATATACTGAAAAAATAGCAAAAGAAAAAGCAAACCTAGTTTCAACGGATCAGTTTTATTTATATAATGGTGATGAAACATATTATATTGCAGTTGGAAAAAAGAAAAATGGAGAAAAAGTAGCCGTTTGGGTTCCTGAAAAGCAAAGTAACTTAGTTACAGTTGAAAAAATATCTGATGGTATTTCCAAAAAGGAAGCTATTCAAAAACTGAAGGAAAAAGAAAATCCAGCAAAAATATTAAGCAGTCGTTTAGGAATGCTCAATCGAGAGCCGGTATGGGAAATTTCATATTTAAATGATTCCAATCGATTAAACTATGCTTATATTTACTTTTTGAAGACTAGTAATAAAACACCGTATTTGATTAACAATATTTAAAAGGTGAGGAGAAACAAACAATGGATATTCAACTAGCAAGTCGCGTAAGTGCACTCACACCATCTTCAACATTAGCTATAACTGCTAAAGCAAAAGCAATGAAAGCAGAAGGAATAGATGTTATTGGTTTAGGAGCTGGTGAGCCTGATTTTAATACACCACAGCATATTATTGATGCTGCTATTGAATCAATGAATAAAGGGCTTACGAAATATACCGCAACTGGCGGGTTGCCTGAGTTGAAAAAAGCGATAATAAATAAATTTATGCAAGATCAACATATTGAATATAAACCATTTGAAATTATTGTTACTAATGGCGCGAAACATGCCTTGTATACATTGTTTCAAGTTATTTTAAATGAGGGTGATGAAGTTATTATTCCAATCCCTTACTGGGTTAGCTATCCGGAACAAGTGAAACTTGCGGGAGGACAACCTATTTATATAATTGGAGAGGAAATAAATAATTTTAAAATTACTCCAGAGCAGCTGAAGGCGTCTATTACTGAAAAAACAAAAGCAATCATTATAAATTCTCCAAGTAATCCTACAGGAATGTTATATACGAGAGATGAATTAAGCAAGCTTGGCGAAATTTGTTTAGAGCATAATGTGCTGATTATTTCGGATGAAATTTATGAAAAGTTAACTTATGGTGAACATAAACATATTTCAATTGCTGAAATTTCACCTGAATTAAAAGCTCAAACGATTATTATAAATGGGGTCTCTAAATCGCATTCAATGACTGGTTGGCGTATTGGTTATGCGGCGGGAAATAGTGAAATCATTAAAGCAATGACAGATTTAGCTAGCCACTCTACATCAAATCCAACTACGCCATCACAATATGGAGCTATCGCTGCCTATAATGGTTCTCAAGAGCCCGTTGAAACAATGCGTGAGGCGTTTGAGAATAGATTGAATGTTATTTATGATAAATTAATACAAATACCTGGTGTAACGTGCTTAAAGCCGCAAGGTGCTTTCTACTTATTTCCTAATGTAAAGGAAGCAGCGATTAATTGCGGATATCAATCTGTCGATGAGTTAGCTGCTGCTTTATTAGCTGAAGCGAATGTAGCGGTAATACCTGGATCAGGATTTGGTGCAGAGGACTATATTCGCTTATCTTATGCAACTTCATTAGATCTTCTGGAAAAAGCCGTTAGTAGAATTGCTGAATTTATCGAAAATAAATTAAACTAAAATTACAGTTTTTCCCCTCTCCTCAAATAAAGGAGAGGGGCATATTTTATAATTTCTTTTTATAATGCGGTTTAGTATAATAAGGTTTGATACATATCTGTTTTTAGTTTTTGAAAGGTCTTGGAGGGAAAAAAATTGAAAACCACAATAACAGAAGTAAATAAATATGTTGGACAAGAAGTAACCATCGGTGCTTGGGTGTCTAATAAAAGATCAAGCGGTAAGATTGCTTTCTTACAGCTTCGAGATGGTACAGGCTTCATTCAAGGAGTAGTTGTAAAAAATGATGTGGATGAAGAAGTTTTTCAAAAAGCGAAGTCCTTAACACAGGAAACTTCTATTTTTGTTACTGGAACCATTCAAGAGGATAGTCGTTCATCATTTGGTTTTGAGCTTTTGGTAAAAGAAATTCAAGTGATTAACGAATCTCACGATTTTCCAATCACGCCTAAAGAACATGGCACCGAATTTCTAATGGATCATAGACATTTATGGTTGAGATCTCGACGTCAGCATGCAGTGATGAAAATAAGGAATGAAATCATTCGTGCAACTTATGAGTTTTTTAATGAAAATGGATTTACTAAAGTTGATCCTCCAATTTTAACTGGAAGTGCACCTGAGGGTACGACTGAATTATTCCATACAAAATATTTTGAAGAGGATGCATATTTATCTCAAAGTGGGCAGCTTTATATGGAGGCAGCTGCATTTGCCTTAGGAAAAGTATTTTCTTTCGGTCCTACTTTTCGCGCTGAGAAATCTAAAACTAGACGTCATTTAATCGAGTTTTGGATGATTGAGCCGGAAATGGCTTTTTATGAGCATGAAGATAGTTTACAAGTTCAAGAACAGTATGTTTCACATATCGTCCAATCCGTTCTTAAAAATTGTAAATTAGAACTTGAACGATTAGGAAGAGATACTTCTAAACTTGAGCAAATTAAAGCGCCATTTCCACGTATTTCTTATGATGACGCGGTGAAATTTTTACATGAAAAAGGCTTTGATGATATCGAATGGGGGGATGATTTTGGAGCTCCTCATGAAACAGCAATTGCTGAAAGCTTTGATAAACCAGTATTTATTACGAATTATCCAACTTCATTAAAACCATTTTATATGCAGCCACATCCAGAACGTCCAGAAGTTGTTCTATGTGCAGATTTAATTGCCCCTGAAGGATATGGTGAAATAATCGGTGGATCAGAACGTATTCATGATTATGAATTAATGAAGAAAAGAATTGAAGAACATGGTTTACCTGTTGAAGCTTATCAATGGTATCTAGAATTAAGACAATATGGATCTGTTCCGCATTCAGGATTTGGTTTAGGGTTAGAAAGAACAGTTGCTTGGATTTCTGGAGTGGAACATGTGCGTGAAACAATTCCGTTCCCTCGCTTGCTAAACCGACTTTATCCTTAATACTTTCTTGAAAGCCATGCATATTTACTTATGCTTGGCTTTCCTGTTTTTATAAGGAATTTCATGAAGTGAAATAGTAAGTGAGAACAAATTTAGTGGAAAATTTAATATCTGCTTTTCATATAAGAAAAACATGGACGGATTTTCAGGGAAAGTTCAAAAGTCGACTATCCATATTCGGGAAAATCGAAAGGCAGATTTTCCTGATTCCTTTTTTTTCGTTCATCATTTATACTTAATTATGAGGTGTACTAAATGGACAAAGAGATATTAATGACATGGATTGAAGAGGGGAGTATTCAAATTTCTCAGCTTTTAATGTCAAAGTATAAACATATAGGTTTAGATGAAACGGAATTAGTATTAATCCTTCAAGTTTATTCTTTTTTAGAAAAAGGAAATGACTTTCCTACTCCAGAAGAATTGGCCAATAGAATGACTATACCTGATAGCTTATGTGCGTCAATCTTACGAAAGCTTGTTCAAAATCAGTATATTAGCATTGAAGAAGGCTATTCCGAAGATAATATTCGGTTTGAAAAATATTCATTAAAACCCTTATGGAATAAGCTTTTAGATGATATGATTTATGACAAAAAACAGCAAGAGTTAGAAAAAAGTTTACATGAGGAGACCAATCTTTATACCACTTTTGAACAAGAATTTGGACGACCATTATCACCACTTGAATGTGAAACTTTAGCTATGTGGCTTGATCAAGATCACCAAAGCCCAGTTGTTATAAAGGCCGCTTTACGGGAGGCAGTGATTTCTGGAAAATTAAATTTTCGATATATTGATCGAATTTTATTTGAGTGGAAGAAAAACGGAATTAATACGATTGAACAAGCTCGTAATTTTGGACAAAAATTTCGACAATCACGCAAAAAAACACAAACTGTTCAAAAAAGCTCAAATACAGTCCCATTCTATAACTGGTTAGAACAATAGCTAGATTATCAAGATTGTAAGTAAGGTGGAAACAGATTATGTTAAATTTACAGCAAATTCGCTATTGCCTTGATGAGATGGGAAAGCTATTTCCTAATGCTCATTGTGAACTAAATCATTCAAATCCTTTTGAACTGATTATTGCAGTTTCACTTTCTGCACAATGTACGGACGCTTTTGTAAATAAAATTACCAAAAAACTATTTGAAAAATATAAAACTCCTGAAGACTATTTATCTGTATCTATTGAAGAATTACAAAATGATATCAGGTCAATCGGATTATATAGAAATAAAGCAAAAAATATACAAAAACTTTGCCGAATGTTGATAGATGAATATGATGGCGTTCTTCCTAATGATAGAGATGAATTAACGAAATTCCCAGGAGTTGGTAGGAAAACAGCAAATGTTGTTGTATCAGTTGCGTTTGGTGTTCCTGCAATTGCTGTTGACACGCATGTGGAAAGAGTAAGTAAACGTCTTGCTATCTGCAAATGGAAAGATAATGTATTAGAGGTAGAAAAAACGTTAATGAGAAAAATACCTAAAGAAGAGTGGTCGATTACTCACCATCGAATGATTTTTTTTGGTAGGTATCATTGTAAGGCACAAAATCCTCAATGTGAAATTTGTCCTCTACTCGATCTTTGCCGTGAAGGAAAAAAAAGAATGAAAAAAGGGCTTAATTAAATGGAATTAAGCATACCATCTCAAATTAAACATTCATTGTTCTTCGAAAAGGAAAAAGTAAATATTGATGTGGACGAGGAGCTTTCTTCTGAAAATCGGTATTTATTATTTGAAATCCTCTATTATCATTCCATCCACACAAAACAGCCATGGTTAACACCAAAAGACCATATACCAATCATAATAGAGCTGTGGAAGGGTAAGGAACAAAAGTTAAAGACTTTGTTTAAGAAACGAAGTAAGGAAACGAAACTGAAAATGATAAACAGCATTACCATTTGTTTTTTATTGATATTTTGGATGAATGGGGAACCAGTTCATTTAGCAAGCTGGAAAGAAAAAATTAAAGGATATCAGCACAAAACAGTAAATCTAGAAGAAAGGCTGGAATTCATCCTTTCAAATGCCTCATCATATTTGGCTTTTGTTCAACTATCAGAAATAATTAATGAGCAAAATAAGTTATGGGTAAAATACAACGCCATGAATGAATGGAAAAGAAAAAAGGAGGCTGACTAATTTGTCAGCCTCCTTTTTTCTTTCATTTATGATTAAGGTTGTTCGTTATCTCCAGGGTTTGTTTGCCCCCCATCACCATCACCGTTGTCAGGAGGTTCACTGCCATTGTCCTGTCCATTACCCTTGTCATTTCCCTTATCATTACCATTATCGTGGCCGTTGCCATTACCCTTGTCATTGCCTTGACCGTTTTCACCGGCATTATTGTCATTACCAGAATCTTTGTCCTTATCTTTGTCCTTATCTTTTTCGTTTTCTTTATCTTTATTCTTATCTTTTTCTTCGGAATTAGGATCCTTTACTGTAATCGTTATACTTGCTGGTTTACTTCTTTGATCCCCAAGTACAGCAGTCACCTCAATTCGATAAGTTCCATTTAATTTTGGATTGGAAATAGTCAACGTTGTATCCCTGGTGTTGCCTAATGATTGTTTTCCTTCATTATTAAAGGATGCCGCTATATCAAATGAAACACCTTCTTTTAATTTTGGATGATCCCAATTGACAGTAATTTCATTCGTATCTGGATTATAGGTTCCATTAAGTTTTGTTGGTGACTCTAACACATTATACTTTGTTGAAACCTGTTGAGGCACGTCATGGCCTCTTACAAATAATTCATACACAATTTTATCACTAGGAGTGTATGCACTTGCTTTTAGATTTGTACCTACCTCCATAGGTACTTTAACAACACTTTTCGGCATTTCAAAATCTGGTGTGTTTTTACCTTCTGATACATGTGCCATCAAATTTTTAAAGATGAGCTGTGAAATTTTTTGTTCATTTGGTGTTAAATAATATTTGAAATTTCCATTTTTATCAAAACTACTATCATAACCAGTCCATACAGCTGCAGTGTAATTTGTCGTATATCCTGCAAACCATGAATCAGGACTTGCGCCTGAAGGAATACCATATTCCCTAACATCATCATCACTAAAGTTTGTAGTACCTGTTTTTCCTGCAACTGGGAGACCAGGAATATGTGCCATTGTGCCTGTTGCTTGTGGTTTTGTTAAAACATCCTTTAGCATATCGGTAACCATGTACGCAGTATAATCTTGCATCGCAATTTTCGGTTCAGGATTTGTCTTAACAACGGTTTCACCATCTGCCAGGACAATTTTTCTTACAGTATGTGGTGTATTATAAATTCCATTGTTACCAAAAGCAGAGTAGGCACCGGCCATTTTCATAGGTGACATTTGTAGGCCACCACCAATTGCAGAAGAAGGTACCATTTCATTTTCTTTTAAATCCAAACCAAGATTGTTTGCAAATTCTCTAGTGTTTTTCGGTCCAACTTCAGCCCAAGCTTTCGCAGCAGGGACATTTCGAGATGTGTATAAAGCTTTTCGGATAGACATTTGTCCCCAATGTCTATTATCCCAGTTATTTAATTCTGGTCCATTATTAATATAATGATACGGCTCATCGACAATTTGATGAGAAGTAGACCATTGTAAATAATTGATTGCAGGGCCATAATCAAGAATCGGTTTTATGGTTGAACCTGGAGAGCGTTTAATATCAACAGCCCGATTCAATCCACGTTGTACCTTCGGATTTCTTGCCCCACCGACTGCTCTTATTTCACCTGTTTTCGTATCAAGTAATGTGATACCTGCTTGGAATACATTATCTGGATATTGAACAATTTCATTTGTGTTTAATATCTTTTCTGTATATTCTTGAGCATCTGGATCAATTGTTGTATAAATTTTTAATCCATCTGAAAATGGGTTATAACCTAGTTTTTCTACTTCTTTAATAACTAAATCCATAAATGCATCATATTTATATTGAACAATATTATCGCGATCTTTTTTCTTAACCAGTCCTTTAGTTATAGGAACCTTTTTAGCATCTTCCATTTCCTGCTTAGTAATTTTCTTATGCTGATACATCAATCCTAATACAACATTTCTACGCTTCTCAGCTCGATCAGGATGGTCAAAAGGATTATAATTATTAGGACTTTGTTGTAATCCAGCAATAAGTGCAATTTGTGGAAGCTTCAATTTATCCAATGTCTTGTTATAATAGTGCTTAGAAGCCGTTTGGATTCCATGAATTCCATCTGACATATAAATTTTATTGACGTACATTTCAAAGATTTCTTCTTTTGTGTACTCTCTCTCTAATTTTACAGATAACCATGCCTCTTGTGCTTTTCTTTCTAATGTCTTTTTATCTGATAAAAATGACATTTTTACTACTTGCTGTGTAATGGTACTTGCACCTTCAGATCCGAAGCCTCTCTTAAAGTTGGCTACTACTGCTCCCCCAAGACGAATAGGATCGATTCCATGATGCTTAAAAAAGCGTGAATCCTCTGTAGCAATAATTGCATCTTTAACTAAATCTGGAATTTTATTATAGGTTATATAATCACGTTTTCCAGAACCGATTTTTCCAACAACTTTATTATCCATAGACAATACTTCAGAAGCGATGGGATCTTGTAATTGCTTTTTGTTTAAATGTGGTGCTTTGCTTGCATAATAAGCAAATGTTCCAACACCCGCTAAGAAACCAATGACCCCGATAATGAAAATAGTTAAAATAATTCGTTTAAATATTGAACCCTTTTTTCCTTTTTTCTTAGTCTTTTTATTTTTAACAGCACCTTGCTGTTTTTTTCGTTCTTCACGAGTTTGATATTTTTCTGTCATAAAGTAATTTCCTCTCTTTCCTAAATCATTTGCATTTGATTTAGAATGCGAAACAGATGTTAACTTATATTTTCCTATTTAATATTTTATTGATTATTGGGATATAATCAATTCGAGGATGAAGTCCAATCGAAATAGGATGAGCTACTGTTTCAATTTCATCTTTTTTAATAGATTTTCTCCCGCCAGCTAACATTCGATCCCAAAAACGAAATAAATAAACGCTTTCCATTAAAAAAACTTCTTCTGTTTTAGCAAAGCGAAGGATAACAAAAGAAATTCCGTTTTGATCGACAACTTTTTTCATATGATCAATCTGATGATCATGAAAATTTTGTAAAGGAAAAGAAGTTGTATTATTCGTTTCTTTCGCCTCAAAATCAATGTATCTTCCTTGGTAAACTCCGTTGTAATCAGTTGTTGATGGCTGTTTAAAATACGCTTCTTTAATGACAGCAGTACTTCTTGATTGATAATCAACATGCACAATTTGTACTGGAGTTGGTTTTTTATGGATGACAGCAGTTCCTTTTTGCAAGTAGAATAGATTGGTTATATTTAAGTCTTCCTCTAATGTCATTCCCCTATTACTATATGAAATACTTTTCGAAGGTTTCGGCTGCTTTTTGGCCGTTTTGTCTAAAATGTATTTCTTTCCATTTGGGTATCTTAATTCCATCCATCCTCACCTCACAAGCTAAATTATATCATAGCAGAAAAATATATTGATTGGGTGAATAAAAAGTCTTATTTCTTTCTTTAATAACATTGTAAATGGGATGAGCGTCTGTTTCCTAGGGAAAACGGATCTTTTCCTCAATAATATTTAAAAATAATCACTTATTTTACCTTGTGGGATAAATATCCATTGGAAAAAATCTCATAAATAAATATTTATGGCTGCTTTATCATTATATGACGTTTATTATTATCATTTTGTTTCATTTATTAATCTATTTTTCTTAAAATCTGTAATTTTGATTTGTATGTAATAAAATAGAAAAAGATCAACATATTGGAGTATAACAAAAAAGCTTGTAAAGAAAAATTTCTTTTTACAAGCTTTTAAATCAATAATCGGTTTATATATTTCTGTATAACTAAAAATAGATATTGAATGAATATTTCAAATGATTTTTCAGCTATCCAAAATAAAGCTAAAGTAGTTCAATTGAATGTTAAGTTGATGGACGATTTGGTCCTGATAATTTTGGATTGTTATCAGCAGCTTTTGTTTTTGCTTTTTCTTCTTTATCTCTTTGTTTTTTTAAATCTTTGTTCATACCTAAAAACACCTCCTGTTTATATTTTGTACTAATTCATTTTTACCATGCACCTGTCGAAATGATCAAAATGAATTGTATGATTAACACTTTCTTTGCCGAATCAGTTCTAGTTTTGTCACTCTTGAAGGTGATTGAAATTGAAGCAAGAATATATAATTATAAATACTGATTGGAGGGGTTTTTGATGTTTTTAAAGGAAGATATAGTAACAAAGTTAGAAAAAGTGGAAAATTTACTTGAGAACTTAGAAGTACAGTTTACAATGCAAATACAGCAAGAGAGAGACAGTATTTATTCAAAAGCTCAACAATCACAAGCAGTTCTTGAAAGTAAATTAAAAAGACTTGAAAAAAAATTAATTATTAAAAGATTTTCTCATGTTGAAATGAATAAACTTACCTTTAAGTATCAAAGGCTTGGATAATGACTAGATTTTGACCATAATTGGGATGAAAGGATATAATGAAATATAATTTATTTGCCGAGTAGCTTTTTTAAAAGCTGCTTTTTATTTAGGAGGAAATAAAGGAGATGTCAGAAGCTTCACTTGTTGAATTAACCAAAAAGCTAATTGAGTTAAATCAGTTTGCGTTTCAAACATATAATCAAGGAAGAGAAAGTGGGAAGCAAGGAGATTTTTACAAGGAGGTTAAACCATTCGTAGATCAAGTAAAACAATATTGTGAAACTTGGTTACCTATCGCAATAAATTGGGTCAATAAAATTCAGCCAAAGCATCTTCACTCTGCTCAATTAAAAAATACTAGTGAAAATCTTCAAATGGTTTCAGTTAAAGCTTATTTTCCTGATACGAGCCTAAAAAAATTTAAAAGCCATATACAATCTGTAGATTATGTATTAAAAAGATTATTGGATGAGATGGAGAAAAATAATAATTAATAAATGGTTTTCGTTAAATATAGACATATCACCAATTTTTTAACCCTTCATATTGTAATAGTAGTGATGACCTGTAAACAGGAGGAATTACAGATGATGGGAAGAAATCCTTACTTATTTAATCAATCATTGATACGAAATTACCAGCCTCAGGCGAATCATTATCAGTCATATTTTCCATATATGCAAGCAAGCCATCAACCGAATATGCATTATCAAAATCCTTATGGTAATTACCAACCACCGGTAATGCCCGCACAACCAATACCATTTGGACCAGCGTTTTATTATCAGCAGCAAGGTAATAATTATTCGGGAGATGATTCACAAAACTCTCATATTTTTCAAAATCCGTTACAGGCAGTGGATAATTACCAGAATAATTCTCAGAAGCATCCAAATATGCAAAATCAATTTAGTAATCCTTATCCAAATGGGAATCATAATATAAAACCTGCTCAAGGAGGTATGAGTACGTTAATGAACTCATTTAAATCTCAAGACGGCTCATTAGATTTTAACAAAATGGTTAATACCGCTGGCCAAATGATGAACGCAGTCAATCAAGTATCTTCAATGGTAAAAGGGCTTGGAGGTCTTTTTAAAGCATAGGCTTCTATGCCTTTTTGTTTTATACTATTAATTGTAATGATTTCAATTTAAGTACAAAAATAAGGAAGTTTATATATATCAACAAAAGGAATCAGTAAATATCTGATTCCTTTCATTTTCATTATTCAATTTTAAGTCTTTTCCCTTTTTCTTTTGGGGCAGTAATTGTTAATAAACCATCTTCATAGTTAGCCTTGACCTTTTCTTCATTAATGGGCAGGGGAAGGGGGATCGTTCTTGTTGAGCGTTGAATGGAGTTTTTATTAAACATTGAATTTTGAGCCTGAGCCTCTTTTACTATTTTTTCTTTGTGCTCAACAGTTATAGTAATGTATTTTTCAAATATACCTATATCAATTTGATCCTTTTTTATTCCTGATAATTTTGCGGTTATTATATAATGATTTTCAGATTCGCTTAAATCAATAGGAAAGCCACTCATAGGAAAAGGTGACATAAAGAAATCATCAATGCTTTGAAGAAATCCTTTTACAGGACGTTCATGAAAGAGTTCATTTATTGATCTGAAAAAATCTTGAAAAGGCTCTTGAAAATGATTTTTTCGAGTTTCATCTGGTAATTGCTCAGACATGTATGTTCTCCTCTCTATATAAGACTTTTTATTGTATAGTATGTAAATTTCACTGTAAAAGTGACGTAAGAAAAACTACTTTATAAACGAACGTTTATTCACTAAAATATAAATGTGAGGTGGAAACTGATGAAAAATAAAAAAGATCTTCAGTCTATTATCCAATTTTTAAAAGAAGATGAAACGATAAATAAACAAATAACCCATTGGCAAACTATAGAAGAGAAAAAAGCTTTAACTGAAACATTCCCTAAAAATATCCATCCCAAATTAAGGATGTCTCTTGAAAAAAGAGGAATAAAAGAGTTGTATACTCATCAGCGTACTGCATTCGAAAATGCCATGAAGGGAAATAGTATTGTGGCAGTTACTCCAACTGCTTCTGGAAAAACCCTTTGTTATAATTTACCAGTACTCCAATCTATTCTAGAAAATTCAAATTCAAGAGCCCTATATATGTTTCCAACGAAAGCACTTGCACAGGATCAAAAAAGTGAAATAAATGAAATAATTGAGGAATCAGGGATGCAAATAAATAGTTATACATATGATGGCGATACTCCTTCAAATATTAGGCAAAGAGTGAGAAAAGCTGGACATATTGTAATAACGAATCCTGACATGCTTCATTCAGGGGTTTTACCGCATCATACAAAATGGGTTTCGTTTTTTGAAAATCTTAAATACATTATTATAGATGAGTTACACATATATCGAGGTGTTTTTGGCAGTCATGTAGCAAATGTTATACGTAGGTTAAAAAGAATTTGTGAATATTATGGCAGCAATCCTATTTTTATATGTACATCAGCAACCATTGAAAATCCTAAGGAATTAGCTGAAAAATTAACCGGTGAGTCAATCGTTTTAGTAAATAATAACGGAGCACCTAGTGGGAAAAAGCATTTTGTTTTTTATAATCCTCCGATAGTAAATAAACCATTAAACATACGACGAAGTGCTACACTTGAAGTACGCAATTTAGCAAAAAAACTATTAGCTGAAAAGATTCAAACAATTGTTTTTGCTAAAAGTAGAGTTAGAGTGGAAATTATTTTAACTTATCTTCAAGAAGTGATAAAAAATGAATTAGGCACAAAATCAATTCAGGGCTATCGAGGTGGGTATTTACCAACACAAAGAAGAAAAATTGAAAAAGGATTAAGAACTGGGGAGATAATTGGAGTTGTAAGCACGAATGCACTAGAGCTAGGTGTTGATATTGGTCAACTTCAGGTTTGTATTATGACTGGTTATCCAGGTACGATTGCAAGTGCATGGCAGCAGGCTGGAAGGGCTGGCCGTAGACATGGAGAATCTCTTGTTATTATGGTTGCAAGCTCGTCCCCAATCGATCAATATATTATTGACCATCCAGAGTATTTTTTTCATCAATCTCCTGAAACAGCGAGAATTAATCCAGATAATTTAGTCATATTAGTTGATCATATTAAATGTGCAGCATATGAATTACCATTTAAAAAGAATGAGTTATTCGGAAAAGTGGAAATCGATGATATACTTGATTATTTAGTTGAAGAAAGAGTACTACATCATAGAAGCGATAAATGGTTTTGGATGAATGATTCATTTCCTGCTCATAATATTAGCTTAAGATCTGCATCACAAGAAAATGTTATTATTATTGATACAACTGAAACATCTAATGTAAAAGTTATCGGTGAAATGGATCAATTTAGTGCCATGACCCTTTTACATGATGAAGCAATTTATATACATCAAGGAATACAATATCAAGTTGAAAAACTTGACTGGGAAGAAAAAAAAGCGTTTGTTCGAGAGGTTTCAGTAGATTATTATACTGATGCAAATCTTGCAGTCCAGTTAAAAGTCTTAGAGGAAGATAAGCAAAAAAATGTTTCTAAGGTTCAAGCTTATTATGGTGATGTTACCGTACAAGCAATGGCAACTATTTTTAAGAAAATTAAATTCAATACTCATGAAAATATTGGTTCAGGACCCATTCATCTTCCAGAACAAGAATTGCATACAAATGCGACATGGTTTTCATTCGAAAATCAGTTGCCTGGGGATCAATTAGAAGAAGGTCTAATCGGTATTTCCCATGCATTAAATTCGATAATTCCATTTTTTGTTATGTGTGATCAGCATGATATTCATGTTGTTCCTCAAATAAAAGCCGTTCATAATGAGATGCCGACAATATTTATTTATGATCGTTATCCCGGTGGAATTGGTTTAAGTGAGAAGATTTACGAAAATCTTCAAGATGTAATAAGAAAGACTTATGTGATGATAAAGCAATGCAGATGTGATAGTGGCTGTCCTTCATGTATTGGATTAGAAGGTACATCTTCAAAAACAAAAGTTGTTGCTCTACAATTATTAAAGCATTTAATAGATTTTGAATCCTATTATGAGGTGAAATGAAGTGTCAATAAAAAAAAAGCTGCAACGTTTTAAAAAGCATCTTGGACATAAAGAGAAATCACCTCTTTTAACGAATCCTCCTGTAGTAGATAATGAGGAAACAACCATCATTTCAGATATCCCATATTTAGATATGTGGGAAAAAGAAAATACTAGGTTGTATACGTTTGATAATGAATATTGCTTCATTCGTGAAGTACGTTATCCATTAGATCATCTACATGGGAAGTATTATTTTCAAGACTTTTTAAAGGCTGTACAAATGTGGAATAGTGGTTCGGTAATGCACCCACTATCTGCTACTGGATTTCGACCTGAAGATCTATTCTTTTTTGATACTGAGACAACTGGCTTAGGTGGAGGAACTGGGAATACAATTTTTTTACTTGGATATGCAAGTGTAATAAATGAAGAGATCGTACTTAAGCAACATGTTTTGCCGGAGCCAGGTTTAGAAATTCCGCTTTATTATAGTTTTCTAGAAAATATTGATTATTCCACTCTTGTTACTTACAATGGGAAGGCTTTTGATTGGCCACAGGTGAAGACAAGACATACATTGATTCGTGAGCATGTACCAAGGCTACCTTCGTTTGGGCATTTTGATTTATATCATGCTTCAAGAAGGTTTTGGAAAGATCGGTTAGACTCAGTAAAATTAATTAATATAGAAAAAGAAATCTTAGATTTTAATAGAAAAGATGATATTCCTGGTTACTTAGCTCCTATGATCTATTTTGATTTTGTTGAAAGAAAAAATCCTGAAGGACTTATTAAGATTTTAAAGCATAATGAAAATGATATACTTTCGTTAATTAGTCTATATACACATTTGACCTTTCAAATTCTTCAACAAGATCCCCGCCAAACAAGTACCGAAAAAGTACATTTGGGAAAATGGTTTCAATATATTGGAGAGCAGGAGGCTGCATTTAAAACATTTCAAACAGCTGCAAATGCGAATGATATTCAAGGTAAATATGAATTAGCCTATCATTATAAAAAACAAAAAAATTTTTTAGAGGCTAAAGCACTTTGGGTAGAGGTAGTGAAAACAGGAGAAGGTAAAATACAAAAGCTAGCATGTATAGAAGTTGCAAAAATATTAGAACATCAAGAGAAAAATTATTATTTAGCCAAAGAATTTACGGAAAAAGCCATTCATATTCATGTTCAACATCAATGTAAATCACCAACAGATTCAGATAAATTTTTACAAGAAGCTCAAAAAAGATTGTTAAGGTTACAAAGGAAATAATACCCTATATTTCCTGGGGAAGCGCAGGATTCGACGTGGGTTTCAAAAAAATCATACAAATCGCCAAAAAATTACATGTTTGTCATAAAAAATTAATAAATCTGTTAAATTTTATAGATTGTGTCGAATAAGCAGACCCTGTAAAATATTTTATTGCAAAGATAAAAGAAAACGAGTCATTATATTGCAATTTAATGGATATGGGGTTGAAATGATGTATCGAGCATTATTTATTCTGTTTTTTATAGTCATTGGACTAACAGCTTTACTTTTTACTAGCTTAAAAGATACTGTCTATTCATTTTTTTAATATGGAAGAAATGAAAATAAAAATCTAACTAGAGTATTAGCAAATCCTAATATAAGGAATAATATAAAAATAGGTATTTGAATTAGTACATGTTATAGCCTTTTAACATAGTTTGTTAATGTACCATGACAAATTATTGAAAGGAGATTTGACGATGTTTTGTGGGAAAATATTACCTCCTATCGTTCATCCAACTAAATGCTGTATAAAAAATACTCATGAGAATTATATTCAACCACATATTTATCCTTCTCATACAACAAATGTACATCATACAGTTATTGGACATAAAAGTTACTATCCGCATACGGAGTCTTTTGTAAATGATGTTACCAATGTAAACTTGGGTCCAGGAGTTGGCCCTATACCTGGTGGTCCGGGACCTGGATATGGTGCAGGTCCAATGCCATATGGTTATTAAATAACTATTATGACAAGGATGGATATCCATCCTTGTTTTTGTGAAGTAGTTTATTATATAAAGGAGAGAAAATAGTGAAGGTCATATCCATAACTGGGTATAAACCGTTTGAATTAGGGATATTTTCAAATAATGAGCCCGCTATCGACTATATTAAAAAAGCAATTAAAAAAGAATTGATTCAATTACTTGATAATGGGTTAGAATGGGTTCTTATTTCTGGCCAATTAGGCGTCGAGCTTTGGGCAGCTGAGGTAGTTTATGAATTACAGGAAGATTACCCAAATTTAAAATTGGCTATACTTACTCCGTTTTTAAATCATCATGAGGGCTGGAATGAGAAAAACCGAGAATATTACGAAATGATTCTATCTCAGGCTGATTTTGTTGACTCCATTTCAAAGCAACCATATATCGGTCCTCAACAGTTTAGAAATAAAAATAGAATTTTTCTTCATAAAAGCCAGGGCATACTCATAATTTATGATGAACAAAATGAAGGGTCACCCAAATACATACTTGAAGAAGCAAAAAGATACAAAGAGCATATTAAATATGAAATTCGTACGATTGATTTTTTTGAAATACAAATGATAATAGAAGATGAGCAATGGAACACATATTAAATTGACAAATATACTAATATTTGAAAGAATAATAATAATGGGCATTTGCGAAAACTTAAGGTGGTGTGTTAAATGTTATCTGATAAAGTCAAATTGACTGCTAAAGATATATTAGAGAAAGAATTTAAAACTGCGGTTAGAGGATATAAACAAGAAGAAGTAGATAAATTTTTAGATTTTATTATTAAGGATTATGAAACATTTCATCAAATTATTGAAGATTTACAACAGGAAAATATGCGTTTAAAGAAGCAAGCGGATGATTCATTTCGCAGACAACCTTCGCAGCCAACAACAGGGACGACCAATTTTGATATTTTAAAAAGACTTTCGAATTTAGAAAAACATGTTTTTGGCAGTAAATTGAGTGAATAAATTTATTGCAATTGGAATAAATTTCTTATTGCAAGTGTAAGGAAAGTTATTTATAATATATTAGCGGTCAATCCGTTATGAATAACGTTTGGGTAATCGCTGCAACAGTTATTGTTGTTGAGGAAAGTCCATGCTCGCACGGTGCTGAGATGCCCGTAGTGTTCGTGCCTAGCGAAGTCATAAGCTAGGGCAGTTTGGTATTTACTGGACTGACGGCAGGAAAAGCTCCTAAGTCTATTAATAGATATGGAGTGACTACCTTGAAAGTGCCACAGTGACGTAGCCTTGTAAGAAATTACAAGGGTGGAACGAGGTAAACCCCGCGAGCGAGAAACTCAAATTATGGTAGGGGAACCCTTTTAGAGGAACTCAACGAAGAAAGGGACAAGCATCTAATGCTTGTAGATAGATGATTACCACCTGAGTACGAGATCATTACCTGATCGTTTGGAGTACAACGGTACAGAACATGGCTTACAAAACGTTATTTAGGTAAAAGAACATAGAAATAATGCTCTCCTTCCGTTAGGAGAGCATTATTTGTATAAAGCTTCTTACATAGTTTGAACAGAAACAATTTTTATAACATTAAAATCAATCATAAAAATATTTTTATCATGCAAAATATTAAGTAGTTACATGTAGAAGGGTGAAGTTATGTCAAAGTACTCATTAATTGCTACTGCAGCAATGGGATTAGAATCTTTAGTAGCAAAAGAAGTAAAGCAATTAGGCTACGAATGCCAAGTAGATAATGGGAAAATTGAATACAAGGGTGATGCTAACGCAATAGCTCGAAGTAATCTTTGGTTGAGAACTGCTGATAGGGTGAAAATAAAAGTTGGTGAATTTAAAGCACTATCGTTTGACGAGCTTTTTGAAAAAACGAAAGCACTTAATTGGGAGAACTTTCTTCCAGAAAATGCTGAATTTCCTGTCCAAGGTAAATCAGTTAAATCTAAATTATTTAGTGTATCTGATTGTCAAGCCATAGTTAAGAAAGCGATTGTTGAACGACTCCGGTCACATTATAAAAAAGTTTCTTGGTTTGAGGAAAACGGACCATTATTTAAAATTGAAGTAGCATTGCACAAGGATGTAGCTACATTAACGATTGATACAAGCGGTGTAGGTTTACATAAACGCGGTTACAGAGTTAATCAAGGTGAGGCACCATTAAAGGAAACGTTAGCTGCCGCATTGATTCAATTGACGAATTGGCATCCAGATCGGCCATTTTGTGATCCGTTCTGTGGCTCAGGTACTCTTCCAATTGAAGCAGCATTAATTGGTCAAAATATTGCTCCAGGATTTAATCGAGACTTTGCTTCGGAAGCATGGCCTTGGATCGGAGAACAGATTTGGGAAGAGGCAAGAAATGAAGCTGAGGATTTAGCTAAATATGATCAACCTTTAAATATTATTGGAACGGATATTGATCATCGGATGGTATCAATAGCAAAAGAAAATGCAATTGAGGCTGGATTTGGGGATTTAATAGAGTTTAAGCAAATGCAAGTGACAGACTTTACGTCAAAAGACCAGTACGGAGTCTTAGTTGGAAATCCTCCATATGGTGAGCGTCTTGGTGAGAGGAATGAGGTTGAAAAAATGTATCGGGAAATGGGACAGACTTTCTCTATGCTTGATACATGGTCAATTTATATTTTAACTTCTAATGAGCAATTTGAAGAATTATATGGAAAAAAGGCAACAAAAAAGCGGAAATTATTTAATGGATTTATTCGAACAGATTTATATCAATATTGGGGGCCTCGTCCTCCAAGAAGTTAAGAACTTGGTATATTTCACTACTTCTCTGTGTATAATCATATATATAAATGAACAAGGAGTGGGAAGTAGTTTGCCAATTTATTCAATTGACTTTGATAAAATCTCAAGAGCAATTACAAATACATATGAGCTCATGCGGATTGATGAACAGCTTTCAGAAATAGCTTTGGAAAATTTAAAGGAAGCAGAAAAGTTGTTATCTGATGCACGCAGCTATGTATTAACGAAAGACCAATCCGTTATATAAAAACGCAAGTGTATATGAATGCACTTGCGTTTTTAATTGTATGTACCACTGTAATTTTTTATCATTCTCTAATTTTATTATATATGTGAGAAACGTATACAAGTATGTTAGTACAGCTGGAGGAACTTAAATGAAAAATGGATTACCATTTACAATATCAAAAGAAGAGTCATTTTATGAGAAATTCGGAGAGTGGATTGGTGATGTTTTTTATGACATATTACCAGAAAAAGGATTTGAATTAAGAGATGAACAGATTTATATGGCATTCCAACTAGAAAAAGCTTTTAAGAATAAACAGGTTATTTTTGCTGAAGCGGGTGTTGGTACTGGAAAAACAATTGTTTACTTGTTATATGCTATTTGTTATGCCCGTTATACAGGAAGGCCAGCTATCATTGCTTGTGCGGACGAAACATTAATTGAGCAATTAGTAAAAAAGGAAGGGGATATAAAAAAGCTTGAAACTGCACTTGGTATCGAGACAGATGTCAGACTAGCAAAATCCAGAGAGCAGTATTTATGTCTAAAAAAACTTGACCAAATGGTATTAAAAAAAGACTCTGATGAGATTCCCTTAATTTACGATACACTACCGGAGTTTGTACATTCTCAAGGCTCAATGCTTAAATATGAAAAATACGGGGATAGAAAGGATTATTCAAGTGTCTCGGAAGATACTTGGAAATCTGTTTCATGGGATTCCTTACAGGATTGTTTTTCTTGCGAAGTCCGTCATCGTTGTGGGCAAACTCTCCATCGGGATTATTACCGTAAAGCAGCAGATTTGATTGTTTGTTCACATGATTATTATATGGAGCATATATGGACAAAGGATTCTCGAGTAAGAGAGGGACAGCTGCCGCTTTTACCGGAGGCTAGCTGTGTCATTTTTGACGAGGGACATCTTCTTGAGTTTGCCTGCCAAAAAGCATTAACATACCGTATTCAATCCGAAACTTTGGAAAAATTACTAACACGTTTAATGGAAAACGATGTACGTGAAGAAACTCTTTATACGATAGAAAATATTTTATATATAAATGACAATTTATTTCATACTCTTCAAAGGGAAGCATTACCTGTTACAGGATCTAATCGTTTTAATATAATCAAAACAAATGAAATGATTCGTATAGCCCAAAGCTTAAGAATGCAAATTGATAAGCTCTCGGAGCAACTTGTATATGAAAGCGAAATGTTTGTATTAAACGAATATGACTTACGAATTGTTGAGGAATATATAGAACAAATTTTGTATTCCCTAAAATTATTATTGGAAGATAGTGAAGGAATTGTATGGTTTGAGACGACTGAATCTGATCATACCCTTGTTATTATGCCAAGACTAGTTGAAGAAATTTTACGTAATGAGGTTTTTTCTAAAAACATTCCGTATGTATTTTCTTCTGCGACCCTGTCCAATAATGGAGATTATTCTTATATTGCGAAAAGCCTAGGTATTGAACAGTACATCCATTTGAAAGTTCATTCACCATTCGATTATGAAAGTAATATGTTTCTTGATATTTATGAATATCAGCAATTAGCTAATAAATATAATGAAATATATCGTACGATAAATAAGGTTAAAGGAAAAAGTCTGATACTCTTTAATTCTAAAAGTTCAATGAGTAAATTTAAGGAATATATCAAGCGAAAAAAGACAGACATAGAAATTCTTTTTGAAGGGGATGGGGAAATTAGCTATTTAGTTGAAAGGTTTCAAGGAAATGAAGAAACAGTTCTCTGCTCCTATCATTTGTGGGAAGGGTTAGACATTCCTGGTCCATCCTTATCCAATGTTATTATAGCTGATCTTCCATTCCCACCTCATGATCCAGTTTTTGATGCGAAAAGAAAGATGAGCAAAAGTCCATTTATTGAAGTGGATATGCCTTATATGTTATTAAGATTGAGGCAGGGAATAGGAAGACTGATTCGTACATCAACAGATAAAGGAACCATCCATATCTGGTTAACCACAGAGGAAAAAGAAAAATATCTTACTGACCTTTTCCCTATTTTACCTGTTGAATCAAACCTTCTCTAAATTTTAGGGAAGGTTTTCTTAATTGTTCTCCCTTTTCAGAAGAATATGATAAAATAATATTGATTGTGATTTATAAGAGAGGGGAAAACACAATGGCTGAACATATAAAAGAAATAGAAAAAGAATTTTTAGAATACGTAAAAAAAATGCAAGCATATAATGAAGCACTTGGTTTAATATATTGGGATTTACGTACAGGGGCTCCTAAAAATGGGGTGGATCAACGATCAGAAGTTGTTGGAATGCTTTCTTCTGAAGTTTTCCAAATGTCAACTTCAGAGGAGATGGCCGCATACATAGCAAGTTTAAAAGGAAATGAAGAATTATCAGAAGTAACAAAGAAAACATTAGAAGAGTGTCAAAAAGATTATGATCGCAATAAAAAAATACCTGCTAATGAGTATAAAGAGTATGTAGTATTGCAATCGAAAGCAGAATCTATATGGGAAGAGGCGCGAGCAAAATCTGATTTTAAAATGTTCCAGCCGTACTTAGAAAAAATTGTAGCATACCAAAAGAAATTTATTAATTATTGGGGTTATGAAGGAAATAAATATAACACACTGCTTGACATGTATGAGCCTGGCATAACCGTTGATATACTCGATAAAGTTTTTGGCGAAGTAAGAGATGCGATTATCCCACTAGTTAAGAAAATTTCTGAATCAAATAATAAACCGGAAACATCTTTTTTATATGAATATTTTTCTAAGGAAAAACAAAAGGAATTTAGCCTGAAAATTTTAGAACAAATGGGTTATGATTTTAATTCTGGACGATTAGATGAAACTGTCCATCCATTTGCGACAGGTTTAAATCCTGGGGATGTTCGTGTAACAACTAGATATGATGAACAGGATTGGCGAACAGCTGTGTTTGGAACGATTCATGAAGGAGGTCATGCACTTTATGAGCAAAATATCTCCAAAGATTTAATTGGTACTTCACTATGTGAGGGAACTTCAATGGGTATACATGAGTCACAATCACTATTTTATGAAAATATTGTAGGTAGAGACCTTTCATTTTGGAAACATAATTATCCATTGTTAAAGAAATATGCTGAAGGACAATTTGATGATGTTGAGTTAACTCAATTTTATCAGGCTATAAATGAATCCAAACCTTCATTCATTCGTATTGAAGCAGATATGCTTACTTATCCACTCCATATCATTATTAGATACGAAATCGAAAAAGGCTTATTTAATGATGAATTTGAAGTGAAAGATTTACCTGAAATTTGGAATGATAAATATGAAGAATATTTGGGAATTCGACCTGAAAATGACGCACAGGGTGTACTCCAAGATGTTCATTGGTCTGGGGGCAGCTTTGGTTATTTTCCTTCTTATGCACTTGGATATATGTACGCTGCACAATTTAAGAATGCAATGCTACAAGATTTACCCAACTATGACGATCTTTTAGCTTCTGGCCATCTTAAGCCGATACAGGAATGGTTAACAAAAAACATTCATCAATTTGGAAAAATGAAAAAACCTCTAGAAATTTTAAAAGATGTGACAGGGGAAGGTTTGAATGCTCGTTATTTAATCGATTATTTAACAAATAAGTATACAAAAGTATATAGTTTATAAATGATGAATTGCAATCGGTCATAAACCGGTTGCTTTTCTTCTAAATATATCATTAAAAACGAAGGGGAGTGATAATATTGCCACAACTCTTTATTATTATGGCAGCACTGTCTTGGGGATTTATCTCTATTTTTGTAAAAAAATTAGCTGCGTATGGTTTTACAGAAATGGAGATTGTATCAATTCGTGCAGTTTATGCTTTTCTGATTCTCATTCCATTATTGGTTTTTCATAGGAATAAAGTAAACTTAAAAATAAAGATAAAGCATATACCTTATTTTATTGGTACTGGACTTTGCAGTATCGTATTTTTTAATTGGTGTTACTTTACTGCTATGAATAAGTTATCTGTTTCTCTTGCAGTCATGCTGCTATACACTTCACCAGCATTCGTAGCCATACTTTCGTTGTTTGTTTTAAAAGAACGAATGACAATAAAAAAGATATTAGCTATTCTTTTCACAATTATTGGCTGCTCGATGATTGCACTTGCAGGAAGTATAGAAGAAGCAAGATGGGATCACTTTGGATTTATAATAGGCCTGGGAGCAGGACTTGGATATGCTTTATATAGTATTTTTGGAAAATTAGCACTTAAACATTATGATTCAACAACCATTACTTTTTATACTTTTTTTATAGCTTCATTCTGTTTAGCTCCTTTTAATCGATTTTGGGAAAAAATGAATCATCTTCCGATTGAAATTCATTTGTATATGGTGGGATTAGCTATCATTCCTACGGTATTAGCGTATCTATTATACACAATTGGATTAAATCGTATTGAAAGTAGTACAGCTTCTATATTAGCTACGATTGAACCGGTTGCTGCCATATTTGTTGGCGTCTTGCTTTTTAACGAGAACTTAGGAGGGTTACAAGTAATTGGAGTTATTTGTATTCTTTCCTCAGTTATTATATTAAGTATTAGAAGAAAATCGATAGCAATTTCACCAAAATCATCAAATGTAATATAAAAGACCCACTTCATTGTGGGTCTTTTACATCGATTATTTTTGTTACCAAAATTTAAATCCTTTTGATCCCGGTGGGGCATTTTGAATCATATCTACAAAAGGTACTGTATATGCTATCAATATTAATGCGGTTAAAATCGTTAACCAGATTTTCCAGTTTTCTAATACCAATGGTGTTTTTTCAGCATTTTCAGCAACTTCTCCAACAGGAAATTCCTGCTCGCCCTTTGGCGCAAAAAATGCTAGGTTTATTACAATCACGATAATTAATACAATGCCTAAGAAAAGGATTGAACCGCCAATTGCCTGTGCAACTTGATATGGAATCCAGTCAAGTGCTTGTTTGGCATCGCCATAAGTTGTATAGGCAGTACGTCTTGGCCCACCAAGTAGTCCTTCTAAATGCATTGAGGTTGACATAAAAGCCATTCCGATTGTCCAACAGATCGCTTGAAAGATAGCGAGTCGATTCATCGCTTTAGTAAATATTCTTCCAGTTAAATGAGGAATAAGCCAATAACTAATACCAAAGAAAGTTAATACGACAGTTGTTGCAACAGTTAAATGAAAATGCCCTGTAACCCAAATGGTATTGTGTACGACCTGATTCATTTGGTTTGATGCATTAATAATTCCTCCTGCACCCGCAGGAATAAATGCAACCATGCCGATAAATGGAACAAGAAATCTTGCGTCTCTCCATGGTAATTTTTTCAGCCATCCAAATAAACCTTTAGCACCTTTTGATCTTCCGAACATCTCAAAGGTTGCAAACATTGAGAATGCAGTCATGAGTGATGGAACAATGACCATAAATGTTAAGATGACTTGAACAAATTTCCATCCTGCATCAATACCTGGCTCTGTTAACTGATGATGAAATCCAACTGGTATTGAGAATAATAAGAAAAGAATAAATACTAGCCTTGCAAGTGAATCCGAAAATATTTTTCCACCAATTATTTTTGGAATGATGACATACCAAGCCATATAGGCAGGTAACAACCAGAAATAAACAAGAGGGTGACCAAAATACCAGAATAATGTACGACTTACTAAAACATTAACTGTATCAACCCATCCAAGTGACCATGGAATAAGTTGGAACAGTACCTCTCCTGCAACACCAAGTGTAGCAACAATCCACATTATAGAATTGGTTACAGCCATAAAGCTTAAAAGGGGACTTGGTTGTCCAGGGTTTTCTTTTCTCCACTTAATATAAGTAGCAATCATTGCACCACAGGCTACCCAACTACCAACAATAACAAGTGTTAAGCCTAGATAAAAAATGAAATGTGCTTGTAGAGGTGCATAAAATGTATAAAGGACAGTTGCTTTATTAGTTAAAATCATTATAGTAGTTGAAATGGTTCCAATAACCATTATGAAAAAACCAATCCAGCCTGTAATTCGAGCTTTGTTTGTTAGCGTACCAGCTGTACGGCTAATTGCAGCAAATTGGAATCCTAAAATAAAATAGGTGGTAAGGACTAGACCAAGCAATACACCATGTGCTGTTAATATTTCATAATAATTAATACCGCCGGGAAGCTGAAGTTTTCCTGATCTTACTAAAGTTTGTAATAACCCCATAAGTCCGCCGATAGCAAGTGCTATAAATGCAACATAAATATATGCCATTGATAATTTTGCATCACGTTTATCTACTTTCTTTATTTCTAAGCTCATCATTTATCCACCACCTTAATTCTTGCAGACATCATGTGATGTCCAGTACCACAATATTCATTACAAATAATTAGAAACTCGCCTTTTTTATCAAAAGTGGCAACATAGTCACTTACATATCCTGGTTCAAGCATCATATTAATATTTGTACCGGCTATTTCAAAACCATGAACAACGTCTTTGGTTGTTGCAATAATTTTTACTTTTGCCCCCTTTGGGATTTCTATATTACCTGGGTTGAAAGAAAAGGCGGCAGCAACAACAACTAATTCATAATCCCAATCCTTTCCTTCCACTTTCTTTAATCCTGGTTTATTAAATGGTTCTGTTTCACTAACTCTTTCAGGATTGACAATTGCTTTTGCACTTGGAGGTTTATGACCTTGGTGAAAAGCTTGGATGCCAACAATTAATAAAAAAATGATAAGTGCTGCAATCCCAAATGTTAGCCACCATTTTTCATAGCGATGTAAATGCATTTTATTTCTCAACTCCTATTTTTTATAAAAGGCAGTATTTTAACAAAAAAGAAAACAAATTATCTTTAAAGTTGCTACAATCTAATTAATTTTATAAACGATTTAAATATAGGCCAAATACTCCAAGCCATGATAAAACGATAAAGGCACCAACAATAAAAACAGCAATTAAGGTTCCTTTTAAAGAAGCGGTTTCTGTATTTACATCTTTCTTTGGTTGTTTCATAGCCATATGTTCTCACTCCAATCAATTGGATTTTAATTCCTTGTTACTTTTATCATAGTGCCATTAGTCACATTACATCTGTGACATTAATCACACTTATTAGCTCAATTTGTGATGAATATGTGAAATGTTGAGCGTATAAGAAAACGTTATAATAGAAAAGTTTTTTTGAAATAACTTTTCAATGCAAAGTATTGGTGGTATAATCAATACAAATTTAATATGCATTCACTCATATAATCGTGGGAATATGGCCTACAAGTATCTACCAAGCTACCATAAATAGCTTGACTATGTGTGAGCAATGTTGAATCAATAAAATATTATTGATTTCTTCTTCGTTCCGATTGAATTTAGTTCAATGGACATTGTCTCACTCATATTCATGATGGGTGCAATGACCATTGGACTTTTTTATTTCTCCTTTGGTCAAAACTTATTCTAGGGGGAAGAAAATTGGATTTATTAAAACAAAAAATCGAAAAAGACGGTGTAGTGCTATCTGATTCGGTATTAAAAGTAGATTCATTTTTAAATCATCAAATTGACCCTGTTTTAATGCAGGCGATTGGTGAGGAATTTGCCAAAAGGTTTAAAGAAGATGGAATAACAAAAATTTTAACAATTGAATCATCTGGAATTGCCCCAGCTTTAATGACAGCTATTACTTTGGGTACAAAAGTAGTTTTTGCGAGAAAAAGAAAATCCTTAACATTAGTCAATGACCTATTAACAGCAAAAGTATATTCATTTACTAAGAATGAAACAAATGAAATTTCTGTTTCCAATAACTTTATTAATGAAAATGATCGTGTCTTAATCATTGACGATTTTCTAGCAAATGGACAAGCAGCTCTCGGTCTTCTAGAAATTGTGGAACAAGCTAATGCAAAAGCTGTTGGAATAGGAATTGTTATTGAAAAAGCTTTTCAAGAAGGTGGAAAGCTACTTAGAGATAAAGGAATTAAAGTAGAATCTTTGGCACAAATTGAATTATTAGAAAACGGCGTTGTTACATTCAAAGAGGAGGTAACAGTTTAATGCAAAGCAAGCTTAAGATGGCTACGCTAAGTATTCAACATGTTCTTGCAATGTATGCTGGAGCCGTTATCATTCCTTTAATTGTTGGCGGGGAAATGGGATTATCCGGAAAAGATTTAACCTATTTAGTCTCTATTGATATATTTATGTGTGGGATCGCTACGATTTTACAAGTTTGGAAGAATCGTTTCTTCGGTATCGGACTTCCTGTTGTTTTAGGTTGTACATTTACTGCTGTTGGTCCAATGGTTGCAATTGGACATCAAAGTGGTTTATCTACCGTTTATGGAGCCGTTATTGCATCAGGGCTACTCGTAATTATTATAGGTAAATACTTTGGAAAGTTGGTTCGTTTTTTTCCGCCAGTTGTTACTGGCTCGGTTGTTACTACAATCGGAATTACACTAATTCCTGTAGCTATGAATAATATGGCTGGTGGTGAAGGAAGTGCAGATTATGGATCTGTGAGTAATGTTTGTTTGGCTTTCGGAACATTAATTTTTATTATTCTTTTGCAACGATTTTTTACGGGATTCATACGTTCTATTTCTATTTTAATCGGTTTAGTAGGTGGAACCATTGTAGCTTCATTGATGGGGAAAGTAGATTTTTCTACAGTAGGTGATTCATCTATTTTTCATATGATAAGACCTCTATATTTTGGAATGCCTACCTTTGAATGGACTTCTATCCTTACGATGTTTCTTGTTGCAGTTGTAAGTTTAGTAGAATCAACAGGTGTGTATTATGCATTAAGTGATATTACTGAACAAAAAATAACTGAAAAGGATTTAGCTAGAGGATATCGTGCTGAAGGGCTCGCAAGTGTTATTGGTGGATTATTTAATGCTTTTCCTTACACAACATTTTCTCAAAATGTAGGTCTCTTGCAATTATCTGGTGTGAAAACGAAAAAAGTTATTTATTTAGTAGGGGTATTTTTAATGATCATTGGTCTTATACCAAAGGTTGGAGCACTTACAACAATTATCCCACCATCTGTACTAGGAGGGGCAATGATCGCGATGTTCGGAACGGTTATTGCATCCGGTATTAAAATGTTAAGTAGAGTCGATCTGGCATCACAGGAAAATTTGTTAATTATTGCTTGTTCAGTAGGAATTGGGATGGGTGTAACCGTCGTTCCAGGCCTGTTTAGTCATTTACCAGAAAATATTAAAATACTAACTAGTAACGGCATTGTTGCTGGGAGCATAACGGCAATTATTTTAAATATTTTATTTAATGAAATAAAACCTAAGCAAAAAAAACAGATGCAATCAGTGGCACAAAAAGCTTCGTAAATCATATATCTAGTTAATCACAATCTTGCTTAGTAGCGAATATAATACGTTATAGTTTTCAATAAAGCGAGAGTGTCTGTTTACATGGAGAAATATTATTGTGATTATTGTCGTACATTAACTGATAAAGTTGATAAATGTGGGTATTGTGGAAAAGAAATTACAAATAAAATCAAAATACAAGTACAGTATCAAGAAAAATCAGGGTCAGACCATAATCGGGTTTGACCTTGTACTTTTTGTAGGGGAGGCTTTTAGTTTTCTTCTGTAGGAAATTATAATACCACTATAATGGATGGATATAAGATTAATTTTTTTGATGGCTACTTATAAATCCATCTCTATAATAAGTAAAATATTGATTTCTCCAATCTTTTCATTTTGCGCAGGCAGACAGATTGCTTTTTCAAAGCCAGTAAACTTAGAAGGCCCGATAATGACTGTTGGGGGAGTAATATCAATAATGTATCCTGATTTTGATAAATGTGTTGACATATTTCCCGCAATCATATTTCCAAGTTCCCCTGCAAATGATTCAAGCATATCATTGTTAATTGGCATACCGAACATTATTTCACCAATCCTTGAATAGATTGCTTTTTCACCATCGATGATCATTCTTCCTTTTAAATCGCCGGTAATGCCAATTAACACATCAACAGTATGTCCTGAAAAAGGAGCTTGCACAAGTCTTGGTGAATCGACATTCAATGGGATAGGCAATACTGAGTTTAAGGAATGGATTGTGGAATTTAGAATATCTGTAATATTTTTGCTTTTAGTCATAGTCATCCTCCCGAATTTTGTCTAAATTCATACTAACATAATTATTTTAAATGGATTAAATATTTGTAGTACTTTTCGATGAATGTTTTTTTAGTGGAAAATTTTTTAGTCTATTTTCGAACTAAATATAAAGGTATAATAAAAGTGCACAACAGCCCTTCAAAACGAACACAGTGTTTGCTCCTGAAAAGGAGCATTTTTTATTTTTATGTATAATTTAACTTTATTTGGTAAACATATCCTTTATTATCATAAGGAGCGATATGAGAATGCCA
Organism: Heyndrickxia sporothermodurans; assembly: GCA_018333075.1. Classification (GTDB taxonomy): domain Bacteria; phylum Bacillota; class Bacilli; order Bacillales; family Bacillaceae_C; genus Heyndrickxia; species Heyndrickxia sporothermodurans_A. The sequence continues at coordinate 304,115 of BORH01000005.1, forward strand.
AAAATATGTTCAGTTGGTTTAGGTATTCCTAACTATAAAATTACACAAGAAAAAGCAATGGAATTTGCCAATCACCTGTTTTCAAATACATTTAAAGATATTAAAAGACTTTTGAAAGTATTTGAAAATGGAGAAATTAAATCAAGATACATAGCAAAAAATCTTAATTGGTATGGACAAGACCATTCCTTTGCTGAAAAAAATAACGCATTTATTGATGAATCCATAGAATTAGGCGTGAAAGCGATAACAAATTGTTTATTAGGTGATTCAAGTTCCATTCAAATGGATTACAGTGAAGTTGACGCTTTTATCACTATATGTACGACTGGACTATCAACTCCAAGCATTGATGCAAAAATAATGAATCGACTACCTTTTCGAACGGATGTTAAGCGGATTCCTATATGGGGGTTAGGATGTGCAGGAGGTGCATCAGGTTTATCCCGAGCATATGAATATTGTCTTGCATATCCAAAGGCAAAGGTTATTATTTTAGCTATAGAGCTGTGCAGTCTCACCTTTCAAAAAGATGATCATTCCAAAAGTAATCTAATTGGTACTTCTTTATTTGCGGATGGTGCTGCCTGTGTACTAGTTGTGGGAGATGAATATAAGCAAATAAATGAACAAAAATCACCTTTACCTTCCATTTATGCAACTAGTTCATGTTTAATGAAAGACTCTTTAGACGTAATGGGATGGGAAGTAAAAAGTGATGGGCTCCATGTTATTTTTTCAAAAGATATACCTACTATAGTTGAAAAGTGGTTAAAGCCTAATATTGAAAATTTTTTACAGAAATATCAACTTAAAATATCAGATATTTCTCAGCTCATTGCTCACCCTGGCGGAAAAAAAGTGTTAACTGCTTATGAAAATGCATTGAATCTTTCGCCGTTAATAACGGAAGATGCTAGAAAAATACTTAGTCAATTTGGCAATATGTCTTCACCAACAATATTTTTTGTTTTAAAACGCATGCTAGAAAAAGATATCCAAGAAGGAGAATGGGGGCTTGCTCTTGCTCTCGGACCTGGATTTAGTTCAGAACAGCTACTAATGAGGTGGGAATAATGTTTTTTTTTATTTTTATTTCTTTTGTTGTTCTCCAACGAATGGTTGAATTAAGGATTGCCAAGAAAAACGAAAAGTGGATGAAAAATCAAGGTGGGGTTGAATATGGACAAAAACATTACTTGTTTTTGGTGCTAATTCACGCTTGTTTCTTTCTATCTCTTTTCATTGAGGTTATATTAGAGGAAACAAAATTAAATACCTATTGGCTGTTTATCATTAGTCTTTTTTTGATTACTCAAGTAGGACGAGTATGGGCTATTCAATCTTTAGGTAAGTATTGGAACACCAAAATAATTGTTTTGCCAAATGCTGATATTATTATAAAAGGGCCATATCGATTTATTCGGCACCCTAATTATTTGATTGTAACATTGGAGTTCATATTCATCCCTCTAATGTTTAATGCTTTTTATACATTAATTAGTTTTTTTTTATTAAATCAAATCATCTTAATGATAAGAATTCCATTTGAAGAACAGGTCCTTTTAAATCATACGAATTATCACGTACTTCAGAATAATCATCCGCGATTTTTACCAAAAATAAAAAAGTAATTGAAAATCTTTCTCGTTTATGATAATCTTTTTATTGAGGATGAAAATTATTCTCAAATACATACAGAGGATGGTGTTGACAGAATGGTATGGGGTTTTGTAGCTTTAACCGTTGTCAGCTATAGTATGTTAATGAAATATGTATTAAAGGGTATTTCTAAAACAAACATAATAAAAGCAAATTAAATTGACTTATAATTAATATGAGAATTAATAAAGCGTTCACAAAAACTATGTGAACGTTTTTTCGTTTTATTGGTTATTTTAACTCACATAAAATAAAAGAATATAATAAAACGAATTGTATTAACGTTAGTTTTTAAATTTTATCTTGGGTATCTCGTAAATATCCGTTAAAATATAAGGTAATTAAACGTTAGGGAGCTATTATTCAACATGACGAAAACAATTGAAACAAAGCCGATAAAAGAGTTAAATTATGAATTAATTTCATTAGTTGAGAGATTCAAACAAAATGGAGACAAAGAACGTGCAGATAAAGCTAAAAGATTATTAAAAAAAGTTTATGATCAAGATTTTATTTTAGCCTTTTGTGGACATTTTTCTGCGGGGAAATCAACAATGATTAATTCATTACTTGGAGAAAATGTTCTGCCTTCTAGTCCGATTCCAACAAGTGCAAACTTAGTTAAGGTTCACAAAGCAAATGAGGGTTTTGCGAAGGTATTCTACCATGATGAATCTCCTTTACTCTTTCAAGCACCATACGATTTTTCAAAAGTAAAAGAGTTCTGTAAAAATGGAGATGTAAGAGAAATTGAACTTGGTCAAGCTACTTCAAAACTTGAAAATGGTGTGACTGTCATGGACACTCCTGGTGTAGATTCAACTGATGATGCACATCGGATTTCAACAGAATCTGCTATACACTTAGCGGATATTGTTTTTTATGTGATGGATTATAATCATGTTCAATCAGAACTAAATTTTTCCTATACGAGAGAACTAATCAAAAACGGTGTTGAACTGTATTTAATCATTAATCAAATTGATAAACACAATGAAAATGAGCTTTCCTTTTCCAATTTTCAAGCGTCTGTAAGGGAATCATTTGCTACATGGGATGTTCACCCTAATGGAATTTTTTACACTACTTTAAAAAAACCAGAGGATTCTAAAAATCAATTTATCGAAGTCAAACAGCTAATTCAAAGCTCAATAATGCAAAAAGATGAAAAAATTATTAGTACAGTTAAGGCTTCGATTAATATTCTTACCCAGGAACATTATAAATGGTTAAAGGAAAAGCAAGAAGAAAAAGCAGATAAATTTGATATTATCATTAATAATTATCCTGAAGACAAAAAATCGACTATTTTTGCAGATGAAGAAAAAACCTTTAATGAACTTAAACAGCTTGAAGAGCGTCCAGAGAAATGGAAAGAATTATTTGAAAAGGAACTAGATAAAATCTTAAATAATGCTTACTTGATGCCATTTCAAACAAGGGAATTAGCAGAAAAATATTTAGCCTCTATTCAGCCAGATTTTAAAGTAGGGTTATTATTCGGCAAAAAGAAAACAGAAAATGAAAAAAAAGATCGACTAAATGCTTTTTATCATAGTTTAAAAACACAAGTTGATTCACAGCTCAATTGGCATTTTAGGCAATTTGCAACGAATCTATTGAAAGAAGCTAACATAATTGATGATGAGCTACAAAGCTTAGCACAAAGTTTAGCTGTTGAGTTTGATTCTACAATTATAACTGATGCGGTTCAGCCAGGGGCACGTTTAACAGGAGAGTATGTACTTAATTATTGTGATCAAATAGTTGGAATCCTTCAAAAGAACGGAAGATCCATTTCTCGAGAATTTAAGGAAAGTGTACTCATAAAACTGGCACAAGAGAGTAAAATTGAGTATGAGTTAGTAGCTGAAAAGTGGAAGAAGATTAGTGAAGTTGCTGAAGCTTACCGAGGTTTAGAACAAATAGAACATGAAAGACTACAAAAAGAAGAGCGAATTCATCAGCCAATATCAAATTCGAAGGAAAACTTTGATGAGATTTTGAAGGAATGGGAGTTAGAGGGAAAATCTGTAAGAATTTATTCTGAAAATCAGACTGATAAGAAATCAACGGTTATTTCTAAAGAGGAAACTAGAATTCAAGATAGAGACAAAGCCATTGAGTCGTTTGTTTCCGTTGATGATACTATAGTAAAGCTAAACAAAGCAGAATCTCTTTTAAAAGGAAGAAAAGGTTTTCAAAGGTTAACCGATATATTAGCTTTAAAAGCTGAAAGATTGGAAAATAGGGAATACACGATTGCATTATTTGGAGCATTTAGTGCAGGTAAATCTTCCTTTGCCAATGCATTATTAGGTGATAAAGTGTTACCTGTTTCACCTAATCCAACTACAGCTGCCATAAATCGAATTTGTCCACCTACTAATGAAAACGAACATGGGACATCAATTGTATATTTGAAGTCTGAACAGCATGTATTAGACGATGTTCAGAAATCTTTAAAACTTTTTGGAGTGCAGTGTGACAATTTACGAGAGGCTGAAGAGAAAATTCCTAATGTGATTCAGCGGACAAATGGTGATGGAAAAGAAAAGGTTCAATTATCATTTTTAAATGCATTTTTAAAAGGCTTATCAGAATTTAAAGATCTATTAGGAAAAAAGATAAAAACTGATTTAAAAGAATTTCGTGATTTTGTTGCTATAGAGTCTAAATCTTGTTTCGTTGAATCCATTGATCTATATTATGATTCTGAGCTTGCGAAAAAAGGTATTACTTTAGTAGATACTCCTGGAGCAGATTCAATTAATGCTAGACATACAGGGGTTGCATTTGAGTATATAAAAAACTCAGACGCAATTTTGTTTGTAACGTATTATAATCATGCTTTTTCTAAGGCTGATCGAGAGTTCCTTATTCAATTAGGACGTGTAAAAGATGCTTTTGAACTTGATAAAATGTTTTTCATTATTAATGCGATTGACCTTGCAGATACAGAAGAAGAACTTAATGAAGTTCAGGAATATGTTCATGGTCAGTTAACTCAGTATGGAATTCGCTTTCCAAGAATATTTGGTGTATCGAGTCTTTTAGCATTAACAGAAGAAAAACATACATCAAGAATTGATATTTTCAAAGAACATTTTAATCAATTTCTAAATCAAGATTTAATGAAAATGACGATTCAGTCAGCGGAAAACGAATATCAAAAAGGCCTACTGCTTCTAGATCGATTTATTGCATCTTCATTAGAAGGAAAAGAAGAAAAACGCAAGAAAAAGCAGGAGCTTCTAACACAAAAGGATCAAATAAATGAAGTATTTAGCAGTTCCTCACCACAGTTTATAATGAAAAAAGCTCTCCAAGAGCAAAAGGAACTTCTATTTTATGTGAAACAAAGGGTGTTTTACCGCTTTTCGGATTTCTTTAAAGAGGCATTTAATCCCGCTTTAATTCAAAAAAATGATCGTGGAGCATTAAAAATAGCTCTTGATGACTTGCTTCAAAGCATAGGCTATGATTTTGCCCAAGAATTACGTGCCACAACTCTTCGTTTAGAGAACTGTGTGAGAGATGCGTTCAACCATCTATATGAACAATTAGTCGAACAAATGATAAAAATTCAAGAAGATATTCAGATTTCCAGCTTTGATTGTAAAAGTGTGAAAACGCCTGAATTTCCGAATGCATTTGAGAATATTTCTAAAGATGGGTTAGAAAAAACATTTAAGTATTTTAAAAATGCAAAATCGTTTTTTGAAAAAAATGAAAAACAGCTCATGCAATCAGAATTAGAGGAATTACTTCAACCATTAGCAGACCACTATTTATCCCTGCAAGGAGAAACGATGCAAAATTACTACACAAACTATATTGAGCAGGAATTTGAAAGAATGATTGAAAATCAGAAAGAAGATCTAACAGAACAATTTAATGGTTGGTTTGATATTCTCAATGAAGAGATAGATGTCAATGAATGGATGGATATACGGGATCAATTAGCGATGTGATTACGAAATAGGGAGAGGCTTTTATTGAAGAAAAATCGGTTCCATGTATGTGCCACGTGCATTCATTTTTCAGCTGAAAAAAAGGTGCGTGGTATGCAGTATTTTTGTAGTCGATTGGGTTATGAAACAAAGCCAAACTATACGTTTAATTGCTGGAGTCCAAAAGAGCATATAAAGAAATTAATTGCAAAGGAACAGGGGGATAATGTTTGAAGTTTATTATTGATACTGCATGGTTAAAGGATAATTTATACAAATCTAATGTTAGGGTAGTCGATTGTCGTTTTTCATTAGCTGAACCAACAGTAGGTGAAAAAGCATATAAACAGGAGCATATTCCTGGAGCTGTGTATTTTGACTTAGAAAAAGATTTATCAAGTATTCCGTCTAAACATGGAGGAAGACATCCATTACCTAAGATAAAAAGGATGAAGGAAAAGCTGGAAAAGGCAGGAATTAATAATGAAGTTAAGGTTATAGCCTATGATGATGGGAGTGGGGAATATGCAAGCAGATTTTGGTGGATTCTTTCTTATTTAGGACATAAAAATGTTTTTGTATTAAATGGTGGATTTCAAGCTTGGATACAGGATAAAGGTCAGGTAGACCAGGAAGTACCCAGCTTTGATACAACTTCATTCGAAATATCAATAAATAATGCAATGCTAGCATCAATAGATGATGTAAAAAAGAATATCCAAACAAAGGATTCAATATTAATTGATTCACGAGCATCTAGGCGGTTTTTAGGATTAGAGGAGCCAATCGATAAAATTGCTGGTCGAATACCTGGTGCAATCAATAAAGAATGGACCGAAGGATTTAAAAATGGATATTGGAAAACATTAAGTGAACAAAAGCAGCGTTTTTCTGAGTTTAATTGTACTGATTCATTTATTGTATATTGTGGTTCAGGGGTTACAGCTACTCCCAATATATTAGCATTGGTTGAAGCTGGATTCACAAATGTGAAATTGTACGCTGGTAGTTACTCTGATTGGGTATCCTTTGATGAAAATCCAATAGAGAAAGGATAACCATATATCACCAAAGAAGGGACAAAGGAATTTATATTTCTTTGTCCTTTTATGTTATAATGGTAAAGCTAGTTAAGTGAAACGTGAATTAGTATTCGTTCTATAGAGGTGAAAAAATGGAAAGAAAACCGAATTTACTATTAGTTGACGGAATGGCACTGTTATTTCGTTCATTTTTTGCAACAGCTGTTACGGGGCAATTCATGAAAAATTCAAAAGGAATTCCAACCAATGCAATACAGGGATTTATGAGGCATTTATTTTACTCGCTTGAAAATATTGATCCTTCTCATTTAGCTATTTGTTGGGATATGGGAAGTAAGACTTTTCGAAATGATATGTTTGCAGGGTACAAAGCCAATCGTTCTGCACCACCAGAAGAATTAATCCCACAATTCGATTTAGTAAAAGAAGTCGTTGAGGCTTTTTCATTAACTAATCATGGATTAGTAGGTTATGAAGCTGATGATTGTATTGGAACAATTGCAAAAAAGATGAAGGAAGATACAAAAGTAACCGTGCTGACAGGAGACCGTGATCTTTTGCAGCTATTAGATGATAATATTGAGGTTAGGATTTTACAAAAGGGATTTGGTAATTATAAAACGTATACAGAAGCTTTATTTGTAGAGGAACTTGGAATAACTCCAAAGCAGTTTATAGATGTAAAGGCATTAATGGGTGATACTAGTGATGGTTACCCAGGAGTTAGGGGAATTGGTGAAAAAACAGCTATCAAGCTAATGAAAGAATACGGCACAATAGAGGAATTACTGTTAAACATGGAGAAGCTTACTCCTGGGCAGCGAAAGAAAATTGAAGAAGATTTAGATATGCTTCATTTATCAAGAAAATTAGCTGAAATTAATTGCGAGGTCCCTATTTCATTTAATCTGGAATCTACTATACGCATGCAAATTCCTCGCACGTTTTTAGAAATAATAGAAGAGCTTGAATTAAAAACGATTCGTCGTCATTTGCTTCAAACAAATTGGATTGAACAGATGGAGTTAGCATGAAGTTGTCATAGTACCTAGTAAAGCAGCCACATAAAAAGGGCTGCTTTCTTATTTTTCTTATTTTGTATTTAGTTTTTTTGCTGCATTTTCAAGCTTCGATTTAGGTTCTACAGCAAATTCTACGTCATCATGTCCCCATCCTTGAGGATTAACACCAGGTGTGATTTTTCCTCTATTACTTCTGTTTTTTGCCAAGAATATCACCTCCATTGATTTAGATTTCCCTATATTTTTAAAAAAATGTTTTTATCTTTTTCAATTTTCTTTAGACCTTCTAGTCAAATTAACTAAATTAAGGTAAAATTAATAGGGATTGTTTTGGGGGTGTGGAGGAGTTACATGAATGAAAGAAATACGACTTCGCTAGACGAATATCTTCTATTTTTAAGAGAAAAAGGTTTTAAATTTGAAGAAGATGTAATCGGTTTTATTTATTTTGGAAAACAATACACTGAAGCATCTGATCAAAGTATAAAAGCGGCAATTGAAATCACATTAAAATCACAAAAATTCTTTGATGGTAGCTTTTATATGTCTTTATTGGAAGCATTTAAGAGCGAAAACATAGTTACGCTGAAACAGGCGTATTCATATGTACATGAACTAGGACTATTGCCAGCTTAAATTAAAAGAGACTTATAAGCATTTAGCTTGTAAGTCTCTTCAATTATCGGGTTTTTGTGTATGCATGATTCTTTTTGAGTCGAACCTTGAATAATGTACCGAACGGTACTTCAGAAATAATCATCCCAGTAAATATTAAAACACAGCCAATAACCCCCTCAATATTTAACCGCTCATTGATCCAGAAGTAAGAAGTTATTGCTGCAAATACAGGTTCCATCGCTAATATGATGGCTACTCTTGTAGGCGAGGTAGCTTTTTGTGATTGAGTTTGAATAAAAAAGGCAGCAGCAGTTCCTAATAAGGATGTTATTAAAATGGCGAAAATAATTTCATTTGAAAAATTAACCGATTTATTAAATATCTGAGTCCAATCCTCCATAAATATTGAAAAAGTAGCACACAAAAGAGCTACTGTGAAAATTTGAATCGTTGTGAGTAATATTACTGGTATACGTTTTGCGAAGCGATCGGTTAGGATGATATGAAAGGCAAAACCAAAAGTACAAAGAAAAACATAAAAGTCACCTATCGAAAGTGGAGTTGTGTTTTTTACTGCTAATAAATATAAACCAGTGGCTGCTGCTATCGAGCCAAATATAGCAGAGGTCCTTGGATGGTTTCTAGTAAATACAAATGCTAAAAATGGAACCATCACAACGCTTAAACCCGTAATAAACCCAGCTTTAGCCGGAGTAGTATAAAGCAGTCCAATCGTTTGAAATGCATAACCAATAAATAAACAGCATCCTAAAAGTATCCCAGGAATAAGTGAACTCCATTGAAATTTAGTTTTTTCTTTTCTTATGAATAGTAAAATAATATAAATTATTAGTCCAGCAAGAAAAAAACGAATAGCATTAAAGAAAAGGGGAGGTAACTCATCGATTGCATTTTGTACAATGACAAAAGTAGCACCCCAAATAAAAGCAACAAATAATAAAGCAATTTCAGCTGTGAGCTTATTTTTCATTACTTTCACCGCTCTTTTCATTAAAATGAATTGCTTTCCTGGCTAATTGATCTGCTGTTTTATTCATTGAGCTTGGCACCCATTTAATAAAAAACAGGTCAAATTTCAATGATAATTCTAATGCGTGGTTTAATAATGGTTTATATTTTTCTTTTTTTGTATATTCTTTCTCTATTGCATTCACTACTGAAGTAGAATCAGATCGTACGGAAATATTATTGAAATTTGCTTCTAAACATATTTCTAAAGCTTTGATTAATGCATGAAACTCTGCTTCATGATTATTTAAAAGACCAAGTGGGATGGAATATCGCTGTACTTGACCATTATTAATGATAAATATTCCTGCCCCGCTTTTTCCAGGATCTCCAGCACTTGCACCATCAATATACACCTCAATCAAAAAAACACTCTCCTTACTAATAATAAAATTAATGCTTCGATAATCTAATTATATTGTAATATAAATGCATAATAATAAAAGATCATTATTTCCTTAGTGAAAAAAATTGTGTGCCTAAAAGGAGTAAATATATATGAAGTTCAAAATAAAATGGAAATATAAAGGTCCAAAAACAGAACCTATAATATTAGAATCTACATGGACTTCAGAGAAAGACATTGAAATTCTTATTGAAGATTTTATGAAAACAGGTCGAACAATAGAAATTTCTATTATTGATGAAATGGAGAATGAATGGACCCAGAAGGAATTTCTTAAGTTGAAGAAAAAATTTGAAAAAGAATATAAGGATATTATCATCTATTTTGATGGAGGTTACAATCTAGATACAGGAATAGCAGGCATAGGGATGGTTGTGTATTATAATAAAGGAGAAAAAAAATATCGATTTCGTTCAAATCACCAATTGCAGGAGCTAGAATCTAATAATGAAGCTGAGTATGCTGCTTTATACAATGCAATATTGATATTAGAAGAGCTCAATATTCGACAACTACCATGTACAATACGAGGAGATTCACATGGTATTTTAAAACAATTATCCGGAGAATGGCCATGTTTTGAGCAAAATTTAAACCGTTGGTTAGATCGGATTGAAGAAATAGTGCAAAAATTAGGTATTAAACCTACTTATGAACCAATTACAAGAAAGCAAAATAGGGAAGCCGATCAACTTGCATCACAAGCTTTGAATAATAAAATGATTCAAAGTAATACTGAAATATAGAGGTCTCCTGTGTTATTGAATAGAAAGGTTGAAGAAAATGGAACGAGAAAAAATAATAGAGGAAATGAATGAAATATTAACAACCTATTGTGAAGGTTGTTTAGTAAAATCAACTTTACGAAAGGATTATAATAAAGTCCATGCACATCAGTTTTGCATTCAAACATGTACGGTTGGGGAGAAATTAAAATTAGTGGGAAAAAAATTAGTCGCAAATAAAAAATAAGAAATAAACGTATGGATAAAAATCAAAAGGCTGACGAAATATCGCCAGCCTGCAAATATCATAATTTTAAATTATTTTTTTGTTACATTAGCAGCTTGAGGTCCACGGTTTCCTTCAACGATTTCAAAAGAAACTTCTTGACCTTCTTCTAAAGTTTTGAAGCCTTCTCCTTGGATAGCAGTAAAGTGAACGAATACATCGTCCCCGCCTTCAACTTCGATAAATCCATAGCCTTTTTCGTTGTTAAACCACTTAACTTTACCGTTTTGCATAATTCTTATTCCTCCTAAATCTTACAGCACTTCGTGCCAAGAAAAAATATTGTTCATTAAAAGATTAAAAAATTTCCAATAAAAGAAATATTTAAACCTATTAATGATAAATTTAATATACACCATGTGATTACATGCGTCAAGAAAACAACGCTATAAAAAAGAAATCTTATGAATTTTCCGATAAGTTGTTCGATTATTAATGTTTCCTCTTGTGATAGGTTTTCTTGTTTAATCCTTGCAATTATAGTAAACTTTTTATGTAAGCAATGGCTTTATACCTCTTAATTTTCTTTTTCATGAACGTATACATATATGAAATTTGCTTTGAAGGATATTAGCTATATATTTTTTTTAATGGGGGATCAGGGATGCCTACACCAAGTATGGAAGATTATATTGAACAAATTTATTTATTAATTGAGAACAAAGGGTATGCAAGAGTTTCTGATATTGCAGATGCACTTTCAGTTCATCCCTCCTCAGTTACAAAAATGGTGCAAAAGCTTGATAAGGATGAATACCTAGTATATGAAAAATATCGGGGGCTTGTCTTAACACCAAAAGGAAAAAAAATCGGAAAGCGTTTAGTTGATCGCCATGAACTATTAGAACAATTTTTGAAAATAATTGGTGTTAAAGAGGAAAATATTTATCAGGATGTTGAGGGAATTGAGCATCATTTAAGCTGGAATTCTATAGATAGAATTGGTGATTTAGTCCAATTTTTCGAAGAAAATCCTAAACGATCTGAGGAATTAAAACAGCTACAAGTAAAAAATGAATCAGTAGAATAAAAAGAACCATTTATTGAACTGCCCTCCAATTGTTAGTATATCTATCAAACGGATAGCAGTTCAACTAATGGTTCTTTTTTGTAAAATAATGCCTCTAGTTTAAAAAATCGTAGGGTATGTTGAAAAGTATAAATCGTCTCTGTTTTCGTTAACTAAACTTTCGTTGCCTTTTTCATTCAAGTCAATATGTACTCCATTAAGGATTCCATTCTTTGTTTCAACAATCGCTTTTTGATAGGAAATAATTCTCCCGTTTGAGGTTTGGAAGCTGATGATTTCTCCCATATCATTTCGTTGCACCTTCGTTATAAATTCCATTATTTTTTCACCTCTTTTTTTGACTAAATCTATCTTAATTTCTAGTCTAGGTCCTTAATGAAAAAATTAAACATTCTTTTTGCTTCTGCTTTTGGGTGAAACGTATATAATGAAAGTGTAACATTAGAAAACAGAAAGGATGGGATGGGATGAAATCGTTTTCTTGGGATGCTGAAACAAAGGTGAGATGGGATGATCGTGCACATGCATGGCATGAAAATAGTAAGAATATGTGGGACAATGGCAGCAGAAAAGATATTATTCCTTTTTATAGAAAATATATCCCGATAGGGAACATATTAGACTTAGGTTGTGGTGATGGGTACGGTTCATTCTTATTAAGAAGTGCAGGATATAGAGTTACTGGTATAGATTTATCAGAAAAGATGATTGAGATAGCGAAGTTACACAGTGATACAGATTTATCATTCATTCAAGGAAATATGATGGAACTCCCATTTGCCGAAGAGGAATTTTCAGGAGCAATGGCAATTAATTCTTTGGAATGGACAAAACAGCCTCTACTAGCGTTAAATGAAATAAAAAGGGTTGTAAAAAAAGGAGGTTTCGCATGTTTTGGAATATTGGGACCTACAGCAGGTCCACGAATGAATAGTTTTCCAAGGCTTGAAGGAAATAACTTCATATGTAATACAATGATGCCTTGGGAATTCATTAAACTAGCAACTGAAAATGGATGGGAACATGTAGCGGAAAAAGGGGTTTATAAAAAAGGAGTGGCAGAAAAACATTTAGAAGGATTAAGTAATGAACTTGTTCAAGCTCTTAGTTTTATGATGTTATTTATTTTAAGGAAACAGTCCTGATAAAAAATATAATTTGTATGAAGTTATGAAAAAAATGAATTACTTAGGTGAAGCTAAGAATGGAGGCAGTATTTTGGGAATGGAGAAATTAACTAAATCAGATATTGAAATTGCTCAAGAATCAAGATTAACTTCTATAAAGGAAATAGCTGAAAGTTTAGGGCTTACTGAAAATGATATTGAATATTACGGGAAATACAAAGCAAAGGTATCTTATGAAAAAATACATAGCTTAAGTAACGGTGAAGACGGAAAACTTATACTTGTCACTTCGATTAACCCGACACCTGCAGGGGAAGGGAAATCAACTGTGACAGTTGGTTTAGGTGACGCTCTAAGCCAATTAGGAAAGAAAACAATGATCGCATTAAGAGAACCTTCACTGGGCCCTACTATGGGAATAAAGGGTGGAGCAACTGGTGGCGGGTATGCACAAGTTCTTCCAATGGAAGATATTAATCTTCATTTTACAGGGGACATTCATGCCATTACAACTGCAAACAACGCCCTAGCTGCATTATTGGACAACCATATTCATCAAGGAAACCAATTAAATATTGATCAAAGAAGAATTGTTTGGAAACGTGCCTTAGACTTAAATGATCGGGCATTACGCCAGGTCGTAATTGGTTTAGGTGGTCCAGGTCAAGGGGTCCCTCGTGAAGATGGTTTTGATATAACGGTAGCTTCAGAGATTATGGCAGTCTTATGCTTAGCAACAAGTTTAGAAGATTTAAAGAATAGATTAGCTAAAATGGTTATCGGCTATAACACTTCAAAACAGCCTATTACAGTTGGAGATTTAGGAGTCGAGGGAGCTCTTACCTTGCTATTGAAAGATGCATTAAAGCCGAATTTGGTACAAACGATTGAACAAACTCCTGCGTTAGTACACGGTGGACCATTTGCAAATATTGCACATGGTTGTAATAGTGTCATGGCCTCTAAGACAGCTTTAAAATTAGCTGATTATGTAGTAACAGAGTCTGGTTTTGGTGCAGATTTAGGAGCAGAGAAGTTTTTGGATATAAAAGCCCGCTCAGCTAAAATCAAACCAGCAGCAGTTGTTATTGTTGCTACCATTCGTGCCTTAAAAATGCATGGTGGCGTATTAAAATCTGAATTGCAAAAAGAAAATATCTTAGCACTAGAAAAGGGATTAGATAATTTACAGAAGCATATCGAAACAATTGAACATTATGGTTTACCCACTATTGTGGCAATCAATCGTTTTACTTCTGATACTGAGGCAGAGGTTTCTACGCTTTCTAAATGGTGTAAGCAAAGAAATGTTCCTGTTGCGCTTACTGAGGTTTGGGAAAAGGGCGGTAAAGGTGGAATCGAGCTTGCAGAATTAGTATTAAAGGAAGTAGATAGTAATAATCAACAATTCAACTATTTATATGATCTTAAATTGCCAATTGAGGATAAAATAAAAACGATTGTTCAAAAAGTTTATGGTGGAAAAGATGTAGAATTTTCTACTAAGGCAATGAAGCAATTAAAGGATTTTGAAGAATTTGGTTGGAATCATTTGCCTGTTTGCATGGCTAAAACCCAATATTCTATTACAGACGATCCTACCAAGCTAGGACGTCCTACTAATTTTACAATACATGTTCGTGAATTAATGCCAAAAATTGGTGCTGGTTTTATTGTTGCTTTAACTGGTGAAGTAATGACTATGCCAGGACTTCCGAAAAAACCTGCTGCTTATCAAATGGATGTTGATGAAAAAGGAAAAGCTACAGGACTATTTTAAAAAATGAGGAGGCTGTCCTAAAAAGTGTAAGACACTTATTAGGTAGTCTCTTTATTTAAATATTCTAATATATTACACAGGATTTATTTTTCTGAAAAGTATTTACAAATTCTTGGTGTTATTTTAGTATTACGGAAGGAAGAAAAAACTTCCAAAAAAACAGAAAGGAGAAGGAAAATGATGAAATTTAATGAAAAAAAGATTTTAAAAAGGGAAAAGGACGACACGACATAGTGAAAGAATAATAGGAGGTAAGATATGATGAACTCAATAACAGAAGAAATTAAAATTGTAAAATATAATGATGAATTAGCAAAATCTGTGGCAGAGATGTGGAATGAAAGTCGTGATAGCTGGGGTGGAGATTCTGCTATTACGACCGAGGAACAAGTAAAAGAAAGAGAAGCTAACTCAGAAGACCTTTTTTTATACCTCGCTCTAAAAGATGATAAAGTAGTTGGGTACTGTGGGATTTCAGAATATAAAGAAGATATGAATGCACTATATATTCGACTACTAAATGTTCATCCTGATTATCATGGTCAGAAAATCGGTAAAAAGTTAGTATTAAAAGCGGTTGAAAAAACAGTAGAGCTAGGTTGGCCACGTATTGATCTTTATACTTGGCCAGGAAATGTTAAGGCTGTTCCTTTATATAAAAAATGCGGTTTTTTCTGGGAGGATCGTGACAATACAACTCATTTAATGAATTTCATCCCTATGCTTCTTCAAAATGAGATTACAAAACCATTTTTTCAGCAAATAGATTGGTATAAAGACAATAAACGTCTTATTGAGATCAAACCTGATGGAATAAAGGAAAATGGTTTTACTTATTTTGAGTATTTATGGGAAAACGAAAATAATTTTTTACGTGTACAAGTTGAGAAAAGTGGAAGAGGAATACGTTTGATAGAAACGAATGATTTTTTGATTGAGGCTTCCATGGATCAGCATACTCAAATTGAAGGATTAGAGCAAAAATGTAAAATTCGAATAAAAAATAAAGGCTTGGATTCAATTCCTCTCAATATTGAAGGATTAGAAAATGAACGGATTCAATTGATCGGAAAACAAGAGAGATCAATCCATGAAGAAGAGATTATTAAAATTCCTGTCGTTATTCGTTCAGGTGAGGAGCCTAATGAATGGATTACTCATCCAAGGGCAGAAATAAAAGTTCATGTTCATGGCCACTCTGCAGTTTTTGCATTAGGTGTCAATCCAAAAAAAGCAATGAAAATAGCACCGGTATATCAAGCTAATAAATATGAATTTAACGAAGAACGATTCTGTTACTTAGAAATTGAAAATCATTTAGAAAAGGATGCTGAGATTGTTGTTGAATTGTCAGATAATCCTTATGTTGAATGGCAACAAGGAAGCTTATCGTCATCAATAGAGAAAACAGGCATGATAAAGCTTCCCTTCAAAGTAAAGAAATATGGTTTTTTACAATCTGAATGTAAAGTAACTGTCAAACATGGTAATCAAGCATTTTCTTGGGAAGAAATAATTGCTTTTCCCATACCGAATTTTGGTGTAAAAGATGGCGGGTTTGATAAGGAGTATTTTTATCTACAAAATGGTTTTTACAAAGTTGTTGTTAGAAAAAGAGATAATACCATTACCTTTGGTAGCGAACAACAATTATTTCAGAGGACGGTTTTATTTCCTCCTAAATTTGGTAAGCCATATGTTGGTGAATTATCAAAAAAACAGGCATCAAGATATGAATGGACACACAATGATCAGTCAGCGAAAATGAAAATTTTTTATGCAATCGACAAACCATATTCAATGAATTTTGCCATTTGTTTTGAGTTATATGGAGAAGGTTTTCTAAATGTATGGTTAGAATTAGAAAGCACCACTGATAAACTAATTGAAAAAATGTATGTCTATCAACCAATAAGGCATGAACTAAATCAAACGTATATGCCTTTAAATGATCAAATTGTTTATTTCAACGACTCAAAATTTACTGATTTAGAGCAATTAAACAGTAAGGACATGAGTGAAAATTGGATTTTCTCAGATGATAAAAACGATCCACATGGTATTTCCTGGGATGAACATGTGAAGATAGGATTTGATGGCTGGCAATTCTATTTGGAAGAAATAATTGAAAAATTAGGAGCAAATGAAAAGATCAAAACCAAGCCTATTCAATTTTCTTTAGGGGCGATAAAAAAAGTAGAAGATTTTCAATTGTTTGCTACTAAAAATTCCCGAGATAGCAAAGTAGTAAAAGAGCTTGAATTGAGAACAGAGTCAAGAAATCCGATTACCTTAAATAATGAACTGAATCTTGTCTTAAAAAGAAGTCAAAATCGTTATTTTGAAGGAGAATTAACCATTCATTCTTCTTCAATTGCAGATAAAATAATTCATGTGAAGCAAGAGGATAATCAGGATATCATTTTCAAACATGAAATAGAAAAAAAACCATTTGTACCGATTCATTACACTCTTAAAAGTGAGTCACAAAAAATTAGTTCATCATTCCTTTTGTTGCACCAAAATAATGAAAGGATTAATAAGAAGCAATTAAAAGAAGGGGACCATCAAATTTATGAAATTACAAATGGAAATTTATTTTTTAGAGCAGCCCCTAGCTTTTTCCCAACTTTGTATTCTTTGAAATATAATGGCCAGGAATGGTTCGACTCTTCTTATCCTAAAGCTAAACCTAAAGCATGGTGGAATCCGTGGGCTGGAGGAATGCGCTCCTATTTGAACGGGATTAGTTTATTTTCTTTTATAAAGGAAGAAAATAAGACACGATTTGTAGAAAAAATGGATCAATATCAGAATAAATGGGAAGGTATTGCAATTGAAACAAATGTAGAAAACCATGATAAATGGAAAGGGTTAAAGATGGTTCAATACTTTTTAACTTTACCTGGTATACCAATTGTTACTCATTTTACTGAATTACTGCATCCAAAACGAATGATAAATGAATATTATTATACGGAACTTTGGTTGAAAAATTCTTCATTAAAGGATACTCAAGTACATCTGCAAGAAGTTTCTGGATCAAAATCATTTCGAGCAGGTTCTGAAGAGCATATTTTTAAAGTTACCAATCCTTGCTATTTCGCAAATAATCAAGAAAGTCAATGTCTTCAATTATTTAATACTAAAGAAGAGTTTGAATCAGAATGTATTTTTAGTGAAGAATTTGCTCTAACAAGTAATATAGAATATTTAAGCATCGAGCCTGAACAAAAATATTGTACTGCTCCAGTATTTTTATTGTTTCCAGAGCATCCGTTTAAAAAGGAGACAATAGATTGTTTAAAAATGATAAAGTTTTAGAGGAGTAAGCGATGAAAATTATTGATGCACATATACATTTCTCAAACATTTGCTCTTTTCATGAAACCGCGGAAAAACAATCGTTTGTTAGCTACTCGAAGGAAGGGCTCCTTAAAGAATTTGAAGAATCTGATGTAATTCTTGGGATTGGAATGGGATTAACTGAAACTAAAGGGATTGGATTTCCCGATCCAGAAGCTAAAACACCTATGGGCTTGGATTTAGATCCTACATTACCTAAGAATATTGTTTACAGTGTAGGGATAAATCCTTACACTGTAAACGATTCAAGCTTGATTTCACTTGAGGAAGAACTTAAAAAGGATAAGGTTGTTGGAATCAAAATATACTTAGGATATTACCCTTTCTATGCTTATGATGAAATTTATCATCCTATCTATGTCTTAGCGGAAAAATATAATTTACCAGTTGTTTTTCATACTGGAGATACTTATTCAGAGCGAGGATTACTAAAATATTCGCATCCGTTAACATTGGATGAGGTGGCAGTACGATATCGTAATGTTCGTTTTATAATGGCACATTTCGGAGATCCATGGGTATTGACCGGGGCAGAAGTTGTTTATAAAAATTCAAATATGTATGCAGATTTATCAGGACTAATTGTTGGAACTGAAAAGGAATTGAAAAACTATTCTGAGGGAAGATTTTTGGATCATTTACGTCATGCATTAGTTTATTGTGACCACTACGATCGTTTACTTTTTGGTACAGATTGGCCTCTTGCACCAATAAAACCCTACATTGAATTTATACAGCAGCTTATCCCTAAAAAATTTCATGAAGATGTTTTTTTTAATAATGCGTTAAGGGTATTTCCGAAAATTAGAAAATGGATTTTGTAATATCATATAGAGCTCGTATAACTAAAACGTTGTACGAGGTCTTTTTAATAGGTGAGCGAACATAGAAAATACTATACCGATAATTAGTCCGTAAATAACCCCAATACAAATGGTTGACAAAAAGGTTGTAAAAAGAATAAGTCCATCAATTACACTTGTTCTTAAAGTTTTAAGCATTCCATTTATATCAATCAAATTGAAAACTGAAATAATAATCACTGCGGACAAAGCAGAAATGGGTAAGTAGTAAAAAGCATGCGTAAAAAAAATAAGAGTAATAATAAGTATCATTATAGTCACGATATTTGCAAGTTTTGTTTTAGCCCCCGATTGAAAATTTACTGCTGAACGAGATAGCGCTCCTGCAACTGGTATCGAACCAATGAGACCACTAGAAAAATTAGCTGTACCTAGAGAAATAAGCTCTCGATCAGCTTCAATTTGATAATTTGTTTTTTCAGATATGGATTTCGCGACAGTATAGGATTCTATAAATGAAATGAATGCAATTATACATGCAGGAGCAACTAATTGTCCCAGGTCTGTATATGTTATATTCGGTAAAGCAGGACTTGGTAAGTCATTTGGAATGAATCCAATGATTTCAACACCAGATAGATGAAGGTGAAAAAGCTTCACTATAGCTGGACTGCAAAAAAGAATAAGTAGTGGTCCAATAGGATACTTTGATAATTTCTTAAATAAAATTAAAATAACTAAACAGCTTACTCCAATAATTGTAGTATCTGGATGAAATTGATAGAATTGTTTGGAAATTTCACTTGATATTGATATTAAATTTTTTTGAGAGGAAATATGTACTCCAATTAATGAGTCCAATTGATGAATAATAATGATGATTGCTACAGCAGAAATAAACCCTTTTATTACACTATTGGAAATATATTTGAATATTTTTCCTGCATGAAGGACTCCTAATGAAAACTGAATGACGCCTATTAATATTGTTAAAGCTGTCATTGCTTCAAAATAATGTAAAGATTCTGGTTTGGTAATTGTTGATATGCTCGAAAATGCGAGAATCGATACAACTGAAGTGGGACCTACAGATAAATGCTTGGAAGAACTAAATAATGTATAAATAAATAAAGGGATGACCGCTGCATATAAACCATATACTGGATTAACTCCAGCTATGTTTGCATATGCCATACTTTGAGGGATAAATAAAACAGCTACAGTTAAACCTGAAATAATATCATTGATTATGGATGATTGGCTATTTATTTCTTTGATAATTAATTTGTGCTTCTGCAATACTTGCAAATAAAAATTCTCCTTTCTATAAAGTAAAATGAGAGTTGTCCTATAACTAATGTATTAAGTTAGAAATAATATATGAAAAAAAGAAGACTGTCCTGAAAAAAATTAGGACAGTCAATTTGTTATAGTTTAAATGAACTTTTTAACGATACTACTCTGTTAAATACTAATGAATCAGGTGTTGTATGCTTTGGATCAACATTAAAGTATCCATGTCTAAAAAATTGGAACTTATCATGAGCTTTTGCATTTTTTATATTAGGTTCAACAAATCCATGGGAAATTTCTAAAGAATTCGGATTAATGTGGTCAAGGAATGTTCCTCTATCGTCCTCTTCTTCATCTAATACTAATGAATCATAAAGTCGAAATTCAGTAGGAACTGCATTTGTCGCATCAACCCAATGAATGGTTCCCTTTACTTTTCTTCCAGTAAATCCTGATCCACTTTTTGTTTCTGGATCATACGTACAGCGGAGTTCAATAACTTCGCCACTCTCATCTTTAATTACTTCTTCACATTTAATAAAGTAAGCATGTTTTAAACGTACTTCATTACCAGGGAATAAACGGAAATATTTCTTAGGTGGATTTTCCATAAAATCTTCTTGCTCTATATAAATTTCGCGTGAAAAAGGAATTTTTCTCACACCCATTTCAGGAACCTCTGGATTAATTTCTGCGTCTAGCATTTCTACCTGACCTTCAGGATAGTTTGTAATTACCACTTTTAGTGGCTTTAAAATAGCCATTGTTCTTGGTGCTTTTAGCTTCAAATCTTCACGAATAAAATGTTCAAGCATTTGAACATCTACTGCTCCGCTTCCTTTTGATATTCCTAGTTCTTCGCAAAATGCACGAATCGCTTCTGGAGTGAAGCCGCGACGTCTTAAGCCAGAAATGGTTGGTAAGCGAGGGTCATCCCATCCGTCAACTATTTTTTCATCTACTAGTAGCTTTAATTTTCTTTTACTCATTACTGTGTTTGTTAAATTTAAACGTCCAAACTCAATCTGTCTTGGTGTTGCTTCCATTTCACAATTTTCAACAACCCAATTGTATAATGGGCGTTGATCTTCAAATTCTACCGTACATAGTGAGTGAGTTACTCCTTCTATTGCATCCTCAAGAGGATGGGCAAAAGCGTACATTGGATAGATACACCATTTATCTCCTGTATTATGATGTACTGAATGTGAAATACGATAAAGAACAGGATCTCTTAAGTTAATATTTGGCGAAGACATATCAATTTTTGCGCGAAGAACTTTTTCTCCATTAGCAAACTCGCCATTTTTCATGCGTTCAAATAATTCTAGGTTTTCATCAATTGAACGATTTCTTGATGGACTCTCTTTTCCTGGCTCGGTCAATGTGCCGCGGTATTCTCTAATTTCATCTGCTGAAAGGTCTTCAACATAAGCTAATCCTTTTTTGATCAATAAGATTGCTCGTTTGTACATTTCATCAAAATAATTTGAAGCGAAACATAGATTTTCCCACTCAAATCCTAACCACTTTACATCTTCTTTGATAGACTCAACAAACTCAACATCTTCCTTTAACGGATTTGTATCATCAAAACGTAAATTTGTTTTTCCATTAAATTCATCTGCTAATGAAAAATTGATGAAAATAGATTTAGCATGCCCAATATGTAGGTAACCATTAGGTTCTGGCGGAAAACGAGTTATAATTGTATCATGATTACCATTTTGCAAATCATCAACAATAATATTTCGAATAAAATTGGATGGAGCTGCTTTTTCTTCCATTTATATATCACCCTTCTAACACATTCATTTTTAGATATTCTAATATTATAACAAACAACTGAAAACAGTAAACATTTCTAGTGAAATAATCACATGAATATATGAAATCATTGAAACATGTTAAAATATAAAAAGCAGAGAGAGGGGATAGTTCATTGGAAGCGATGATACATAAAGCAGAAGAATTTGTTAAGGTTGCACTAGGGAACGATGAAACAGGACATGATTACTATCATGCAGACCGTGTAAGAAGATTAGCTTTGCAAATTGCAGTAAATGAGAATAAAGGAAATTTGTTTATCATTGAAATGGCTGCTTTGCTACATGATATACCTGATGAAAAATTAAACGCAGATATTGAAAAAGCTAATAATAAATTACAATCATTTTTATTATCCATTCCTCTAACTAATAACCAAAGAATACTAATCAAAAATATAATAAATAAAATATCCTATCGAGGAGGGAATGAAGCAAAATTAACTTCATTTGAAGAAAAAGCTGTTCGGGATGCAGATCGTCTAGATGCGATTGGTGCGATTGGAATTGCTAGAACATTTGCGTACGGAGGAAAAAAAGGTCAAGTAATCCATGATCCCGATATTGTAGTTCGTACGAAGATGACAAAAGAACAATATCGTAACGAAAAATCGACTACTATCAATCATTTTTACGAAAAGCTTTTAAAACTAAAGGATCAGTTACATACAAACACAGCAAAAAAAATGGCTGAAGAACGACATAGATGGATGGAATCTTTTCTAGTTCAATTTTTAAAAGAATGGAATGGTGAAAATAGTGAGAACATTAACAGTTGAAAATCTTTCAAAATCCTACGGAGACAAGCAACTGTTTCGTAATATTTCTTTTATTATTAATGAGAACGAAAGAATTGGTCTAATAGGAGTAAACGGTACAGGGAAGTCATCCTTATTAAAAATTATCGCCAAAATAGATGATTCAGATTCAGGTGAAATGATTCATCCTAATGATTATACAATTTCATATTTATCTCAAAATCCAGATTTAAATCCTGATCTGACGATTATTGAGCAAATCTATCAGGGTGAAGCAGTAATAATGAAGCTTTTACGTTCGTATGAGCTTTCACTTCTTCAATTGGAGCGAGATCCGATGAATGAAAAATATCAGGAACAATTGTATAAGCTCCAAACAGAAATGGATGCACAACAAGCTTGGGATGCTAGTGCAAACGCAAAAACGATCCTTTCAAAGCTAGGAATTGATTATTTCGACAAAAAAATAGGTGAATTATCCGGAGGGCAAAAGAAACGGGTAGCACTTGCACAAGTTTTAATTGAAACTCCCGATTTATTAATAGTAGACGAGCCTACTAACCATTTGGATTATGAAACAGTCAAATGGTTGGAAGATTATTTATCAAAATATCAAGGTGCTGTATTATTGGTCACCCATGATCGTTACTTTCTTGATCATGTAACAAACCGTATGTTTGAGCTAAACCACGGTACATTATATTCGTATAGAGGAAATTATCAGTCTTTTATTGAAGCAAAATCCATTCGCGAAGAAGAGGCGTTGCAAGCAGAAGAGAAAAGAAAAAATCTTTATAGACGTGAACTAGCTTGGATGAGGAGAGGGGCAAAGGCAAGATCTACAAAACAAAAAGCTAGAATTCAAAGGTTTGATCAGTTAGAATCAAACATTGGCAATATCCCTGTTAAGGAAAATGTAGACATCGCTTTAAAAGGCAGCCGGTTAGGTAAACAAGTTTTTGAATTGCAACATGCTTATAAATCATATCTAGGTCAAAAGATACTTCATGATTTTAATTGGTTGGTTAAGCCGCATGATCGAATTGGAATCATTGGGAAAAATGGAAGCGGGAAATCAACCTTTATGAATATCATTGCAGGAAAAATCAAACTTGATCAAGGACAGATAATTACTGGACAAACCGTGAAAATTGCATATTATCAACAAGAAAATGAAGAACTTGACGGAAATAAGCGAATGATAGAATATATTCGAGAATCAGGTGAGGTAGTTACAACAAAAGATGGAGAGTCAATTTCAGCGACACAAATGCTTGAACGCTTTCTATTTCCAACGAATACACATGGAACACCGATTAGAAAGTTATCAGGTGGGGAAAAAAGGAGATTATATCTTTTAAAGCTATTAATGGAAAAACCTAATGTACTATTATTGGATGAACCAACTAATGATTTAGATACCCAAACCTTAACAGTTTTAGAAGACTATCTTGAGGAATTTCCTGGGGTTGTCATTTCAGTTTCACATGATCGATATTTTCTTGATAAAACAGCTGAGCAATTGTTGAGTTTTCAAGGTGAAGGAGAAATTAGTCGATACTATGGAGCTTATAGTGACTATTTAGAACTCGATAAGAAAGAGGAAAAAGAATTACCGTCCAAAAATATTCATACTTCAACAGCTAATGAACAGCATAAACCATTAAAAAAGAAGAAGCTGTCCTATAATGAACAGCGAGAATGGGACGAAATTGAACAGCAAATTGCATCTGCAGAGGAAATAATCGAATCCTTACAAAATCAATTAAATAATGTTGGTAGTGATTTTGAAAAGGCTCAAGAAATAACAAAAGAATTAGATAAAGAAAATGAGAAACTTGAATCTTTAATTGAAAGATGGAGTTATTTATCCGAGCTCATTGAATCATTTTCTTAAATCTGAATGTTAATAAGCTTATTTTTAAATTTCATATGCTAGAATAAAAGTATAATTTTATACTCTGTTCCTCCTGAAATTTATTCGAGGGGAAAGAATGTCAGTTGAAGAGGTGAATTTGAGGATGAAAATATTAGCAATTGAGCCTACTCCAAGTCCGAATACGATGAAGGTCATTTTAGATAAAGAGTTGCCTTCTGGGAAAAGCAACAATTATAAAAAAGAAGAAGCTGGTGGTGCACCACCATTTATTAAAGCATTACTTGAAATTGAAGGGGTTAAAGGAATTTATCATGTAGCAGATTTTCTAGCTGTTGAAAGAAATGGAAAATTTGATTGGCAACAAATTTTACCAAAAGTAAGAGAGGTATTTGGAGAAGATGTTGCACATTCAAAATCCCAAATGATTGATGAGCATTTTGGGGAAGTAAGTGTATTTGTTCAAATGTTCAAGGAAATACCTTTACAAGTAAAAATATCAGATGGGGAACAAGAAAAAAGATTTGGCATGCCAGAACGATTTGTTCAAGCAATGACAAAAGCTCAATCAGAAAACGAAAATTATGTGTTATTGAGAAAGTGGAAGGATATTGGAGTTCGCTATGGGGATTTAGAGCAGATTGGATATGATGTTGTTGAGGAATTAAAGGCTGCTTACCCTGAATCAAGATTAAATCTTCTTGTTGAAGCAGCCAATTATCCTAATCAAAATATGGAATTACAATATAAGAAACTAATTAAAGTAACTCCTGAAATGTTGAATGACCCTGATTGGAGAAAAAGATATCAGCTATTAGAACAAATGGAGGAACCAAAAATAGAGGACCTTCCAGTTCTTGAAAAAGCTCTTGAGGATGAAAATTTATCAATTAGAAGACTTGCAGTCGTTTATTTAGGAATGATAAAAGATAAGAGGGTGCTTCCTTACTTATTTAAAGGATTGCAAGATAAAGTTGTTACTGTAAGACGAACAGCTGGTGATGCACTATCAGACCTTGGTTTTAAGGAAGCTATGGAACCAATGATGGAGGCTCTAAAAGACAAGAGCAAGATTGTTAGGTGGAGAGCAGCTATGTTTCTCTATGAAGAGGGAGATGAAAATGCTCTACAAGCATTAAAAAATGCAGATAATGATCCAGAATTTGAAGTGCAATTACAAGTAAAAATGGCCATTGAGCGAATTGAAGGTGGCGAGAAGGCAAAAGGTTCCATTTGGAAACAAATGCTAGAAGCACGTCAAAATAATGATTAATGGGGGGAACGTGAACATGTCAATGGCATATGAAGAATATATGAAGGAATTAGTAAAACCAATGAGGGAACAATTAGTAAATGCGAATTTCAAGGAATTAGTTACAGAAGAAGAAGTGGGAAGCTTTTTGGACACTGTAGAAGGAACAACTTTAGTAGTTGTTAATTCTATTTGTGGATGTGCGGCTGGGTTAGCACGTCCAGCAGCAATTCAGGCTGTTCAAGCAGGAGAAAAAAAACCAGATCATTTAGTAACGGTTTTCGCAGGTCAAGATAAAGAAGCAACGGCAAAAATGCGAGAATATTTTATTGGATACGAGCCATCTTCACCTTCATTGGCGTTGTTAAAAGGAAAAGAGGTCCTGCATTTTATTCCGAGAGATGATATTGAGGATCATGAGGTTGAGGAGATAGTAAATAATTTAACGAATGCTTTTAACCAATATTTATAATGGGTGTTTGAATGATTGTAACCACTGCTGGAAGAACAAATGAATTTATGATCATACAGGCGTACACTATCGCTAAAGAATTGAATGCTATTTATGTACCAAGAAAAAAGCAATCTGTTTCATCGATTCATCAGCACTACCAATGTGATTGTATGGTAGTTGGTAAAAATAGAATTGAATACTACCCTTATCCATACGAGAAACCTTTTTTCTTTCATCCGAATTCAGCAAGTTTTCGTATAAAAAGATTAATATCTGGTGAAAAAGATCCTTTCATTGAAGCAGCAGATTTAATGAAAGGATCTACTATTTTGGATTGTACGATGGGATTAGCTTCAGATAGTATAGTTGCATCCTATGTAGTAGGAATAGAAGGAAAGGTAATTGCAGTTGAGGCTAATAAATATTTGCATTACATTGTAAAAAAAGGCCTACATGGCTGGAATTCAGATAATGGAGATATGAATCAAGCGATGAGGAGAATTGAGACATGGAATTCTAGCTATCTCGATTTTTTAAAAAAGCAACCTTCCAAATCGGTTGATGTTGTTTATTTTGATCCAATGTTTGAAGAAACGATCCTTTCGTCAGATGGAATAGCTGAATTGAAAAATATTGCTATATATTCAAAGGTAGATGAAGATGCTATAAAAGAAGCAAGAAGAATCGCTAAACAGAGAATTGTTATGAAAGACCATTTTCGCTCTAACCGTTTTAAACAATTTAATTTTAAAGTGAAAATTAGGAAGTCATCTAAATTTCACTTTGGTGTAATTGAACTATAGGAAGCAATATAAAAAAGCGGCAAAAAACTAAAATAGTTATTTTGCCGCTTTTTGTCTTCAATTTAATCTGTAACTGCAAGGTAGACAAAATAAGCTAATAAAACAAAAATACCAATGTAAATAAGCATGGATTCCATGGTTTCACCCCTAGATATTTTAAATTATGTATGAAAGAATTTAACTATAGCATATACGTATAAATGAAAAATACTCATCTTTACAAAAAAAAGATAAAAGATTGAAATATATATTACGATGTAGCATTATATTATACTATATATCTTTTTTATGAATATTGGAACATTTTTGTTTAATTTTCGTCTATATAAGTGTAAGATAATAATTATAAAATGATATTGCTAGAAAGGCTTTAATAGAAAGGATATTGCATATATGAAAAATTGGCTTAGAAAATCAGTTGTCGTACTCGTCTCAATTTTAACATTTGGTCTAGTTACTCCAGCACATGCCATTTGGAATGAGAACCAAGATATTGATAAAAGTCCAAAACAACAATCCACGAATACAGGCTTAAACCAAGCTTCTTCAATAGATCCTACTCTTGCAGTAAGTGAGGAAATTGATCGGGAACAGTTTATTCAAAAGATGATGAATGAAGCGGAAAAACAATCTTTTGAAAAATTTGGAGGAAAGATTTCTCCGGTAATAGAAGATGAATTTCGTCAAGTAATTTTGCCTAAAATTCAAGATGCCATTGAAATGACCATTGTGCAATATCCAGAAGAAGAATTATCTTCATTAGCTATTACTGAAAAACCAAGTGGTGGTATCAGTGAGAAGATTTTTCATATATATAATGTAAAAACAAACGAGGATATCATTCGTTTCCATGTCAGACGTGATCATCCTCCAATGGATGGATATTACTTTAATTTCCATTATCATACACGTTTTGATAGATATCAAACCCATTATGATTTAGGAAAAATTTATTGGGATAAAAATACTCCACCAAAATGGTTGAATGCTTAAAAATCGGTAAACATACCGATTTTTTCTTATATATAAAGTAGGAGAAAGCTGCGATTTACATTCCCTTCTATTATACTGTAATATAATTATATGACTATATTTATGAGTAGCTTAATAAGGAAGTGCTTCTATGCGGAAACCATTACTTGTAATAATAGCGATACTAACCATTTTATTATTACAAGGAAATTCAATTCCTACATTAGATGGAGTTTTATTAAAAAACTCAAGTGTATATAATTCTATGAAACTAAATTCTGGTATGTATTTAAAAAACATCATTTTACTACCAGATGTATCAAACTATGATCAATTAGAAGCCAAAAAAATAATTAAGAGATTAGATCAACTTCCTCCACAATTGCTTAGGAAAGTATTGAATGTAGGCATAAAAATTAAGCTTTTTCAAGGTAAGCTTACTGACAATCCTTCTGCAGCGTATTTAAAGGGGTTGACACCAAGAGGATATTCCAATCATTCAATCACTTGGGATCAAGTTCCAGGAATTGGAGGGTCTAAAACAGTTCTAGTTAAGATAGGATTTAGTGAAAAAGGTAAAGATCATGGATCAATAAATCTTGAATTACATGAATTGGCACATTCAATCGACAGATATTTATATCATTCAACAGACGGTAAGATATTTAATTCTTTTTGGGAGAAAGAATCCAGAAGTTTATTTCCTGGTCAGACCTATTTCATTCATTTTCCTGAAGAATATTTTGCAGAAAGCTTCGCTATGTACTACTATAATGATGAGTCTAAAATAAAATTAATGAAAAAAGCCCCAAAAACATTTGCATATATTTCAAGACATAAGTAGAAGAGGAAGGATAAAGTAAATGAAACAATATTTAGACCTTTGTAAGCATGTATTAGAAAATGGTGTAATAAAAGAAGATAGAACAGGGACGGGTACGTATAGCACTTTTGGCTATCAAATGCGTTTTGATTTAACAAAAGGTTTCCCGCTTCTTACAACGAAGAAGCTTCATATGAAGTCGATTATACATGAATTGCTATGGATGTTAAATGGTGATACGAACATTCATTATCTCCAAGAAAATGGAGTTAGAATATGGAATGAGTGGGCAGATGAGGAAGGGAATCTTGGACCAGTGTATGGTCATCAATGGCGTTCATGGTCTTCAGCTGATGGAAGAACAATTGATCAAATTCCTGATGTGATTAATCAAATCAAAACAAATCCAGATTCTAGACGTTTAATTGTAAATGCTTGGAATGTTGCTG
This sequence comes from Heyndrickxia sporothermodurans, assembly GCA_018333075.1. Lineage (GTDB taxonomy): Bacteria > Bacillota > Bacilli > Bacillales > Bacillaceae_C > Heyndrickxia > Heyndrickxia sporothermodurans_A. The sequence continues at coordinate 333,471 of BORH01000005.1, forward strand.
AAATTGATAAAATGGCACTTCCTCCATGTCATTGTTTTTTTCAATTTTATGTTGCAGATGGTAAACTTTCATGTCAATTGTATCAACGTTCAGCAGATATTTTTCTTGGTGTACCATTTAATATCGCGTCATATGCTTTATTAACAATGATGATCGCTCAGGTTTGTGATCTTCAACCAGGAGAGTTTGTCCATACACTTGGAGATGCACATATTTATACGAATCATATTGATCAAGTGAAGTTACAACTCACAAGAGAACCACGAAATTTGCCTAAAATGAACATCAATCCTAAGGTGAAAAATATTTTTGAATTTAAATATGAGGACTTTGAAGTTCAAGATTACAACCCACATTCACATATTAAGGGAGTGGTAAGTGTATGATATCTTTTTTATGGGCCCAAGATGAAAAGGGAGTAATTGGGAAAAATAATCAACTTCCATGGAGACTTCCGGAAGACTTGAAATATTTTAAAAGAAAAACGATGGGACACCCTATTGTTATGGGGCGTAAAACATATGAATCTATAGGTAGGCCATTGCCGGGAAGACAGAATATTATCATTACAAGAGATGAAAAATTTGAAGCTGAGAATTGTATCATTTTTCAATCTAAGCATGATTTATTGAATTGGATTCATCAAATGAATGATGAAGTATTTGTCACTGGAGGTGCTGAAATATTTGGCCTTTTAATGGAAGAGGTAGATCGATTATATGTTACAAAAATCTATGAGGATATAGACGGTGATACCTACTTTCCTTTAATAGAATGGTCGGATTGGCAGCTTGTCTCATGTGAAAAAGGACTAAAAAATGAAGATAATCCTTATGATTATGAATTTCAAATTTATGAAAGAAAGTAAGAAACAAAAAATAACTTGAATGACAAAAAAAGACAAGATTTACTTTGGAAATTGAGGTATACTTAAACTAATCGGGTGAAAAAAGAGGATTGATATTTTGCTAGTAAAATGCCTTGAGTTCAAAACTAAAAATGGACAGAAGGTGAAAATCTTAGATATTCCAGTGTTACCATTGAAAAGCCCGTTCTATTTTAAAGTAAATGTTAAACTGCATGCTTTTTTGGCAGAAATGGATTTTGATTCTAAATCAAAAACTATTTATTCGTTTCGAGAGTACTTACGGAAAACACTAAAATGGACTGAATATGATTATCTGTATAATGATAAAGAGTTAAAGAATAATGCATAAGTTTTTAAAAGCTCCTTATATAGGGGCTTTTTCCTTTTGAAGTTCAGCAGATTGCTTATACAATTTATGAAACATAAGTTAAAATTATTTATTCTTCATATATTTTAGTAAGCTAAGTAAATGGGGAAATATCCTTTTTACCATATTCAATCTAATTGTAAGGGTATGGATGTTATTAAACATGTTTGAGCTATTAATTTACATGTTATAATAAAACGAATGTAGAAGCGGGGTGACATATATGAGGAAAATTATCACTCTCCTTTTAGCATTATTGCTTTTAGTTTCAGGATGCTCAACGGGAAAAGAAGAACATGTTTTTAAAAGGACGAGTGTAGGTAATAAGTCTCTACCATCAGAAGTAATTAATCCAAAAAAAATAAGCATCGTTTCAGTTGGAGACTCTTTAACTCAAGGAGTAGGGGATAGCACTAATCAAGGGGGATATATTCCTTACCTGAGAAATGAACTTGAATCATTAGAAATGGTTAAATCAGCTGATTTTCAAAATTTTGGAGTGAGAGGAAACCGAACAGATCAATTAGAGCAAAGACTTTCGAACAGTGAAATTACTAATGCAATTCAAAAAGCTGATTTAGTTATTATTACTATTGGTGGGAATGACATAATGAAAGTATTTAGGGATAATTTTTCAAATTTAGAAATTGAAAAATTTGAACATGCTTTGATAGGTTATAAACAGAGATTAGATAGTATTATAAAAACGATAAGAAATGAAAATCCTGAAACAGGTATTCTTTTAATTGGAGTGTATAATCCATTTATGAAATGGTTTTCTGATATAAAGGAAGTGGATGAAATCATTCAGGATTGGAACAATACCAGTAGACAAGTAATCGATCAATATAAAAAAACAGAATTTATACCTGTTGCTGATATTTTCGAAAAACAGGAAGAAAATCTATTGTACACTGACTATTTTCACCCAAATGATAAAGGATATAAATTAATTGCTGAACGAGTTTTTAGTTATTTAAATAATGGTAAACTTAGCGACTTAATTGAATAAATGCATGTTGTTAAATTGTAAACAGCTAGAGTAGAACATATCGGGGGAAAGAGATATATGAATAAAAAACGATGGAAGCTTGCATTTTTCGCTTTATTAGCGATAAATATATTTATTGTTTTCTTTTTAACATATTTTATTTTTACTCCTGGAAAGGAAATGAATCAACTCCCAACTGAAATGGGAGAAAATGTTCAATTTAAAATAAATACAAATAAAGAGGAACTGACAAAATTAATCAATCATTATATACAAAAAGAAGGCTTAAATGGTCCGATTGACTATAGTGTGCAACTAGGTGATGAGGTTGAATTATATGGTACTATTAAGGTATTTTCTCAGGATGTCCAATTAAAAATGACTTTTGAACCAAAGGCTCTTGAAAATGGAGATTTAATTTTAAAGCAAAAATCAATTTTAATTGGAGATCTTAAACTACCTGTTTCATATGTACTCAAATTTATCCAAAGTTCATATAAATTACCTGATTGGGTAGATATTCAACCTAATAAGAAAACAGTTTATGTTGCATTAAAAAATATGACAGTAAATAACGGTATGGTTGTACATGCAGATCATTTTGATTTAGAGCATGATAAAATTGCCTTTACTATCAAAATCCCTACCAATAAATAGAAACTGTTTAGAAAGTAATAATCAGTCATAGATTTAAATAGAGGTGACGAAAATGCAAACGGAAAAAGCGACATTTGCTGGAGGCTGTTTTTGGTGCATGGTAAAACCGTTCGATGAATTTCCAGGGATTAAAAAAATTGTTTCTGGATACACCGGTGGTATGACAGAACATCCTACTTATGAAGAAGTTTGTTCAGGAATGACTGGACATACTGAAGCAGTACAAATAACTTTCAATCCAGAAGTTTTCTCATATGAAAGATTATTAAATATATATTGGCAGCAAATTGATCCTACAGATGCATACGGACAATTTTATGATCGTGGAATTTCTTATAAGCCAGCTATTTATTATCATAATGAAGTACAGCATCAATTAGCTATTGAATCTAAAAGAAAACTCAACGAAAGTGGTAGATTTAATAAGCCGATCGTTGTAGAGATTATTCCGGCAGCTACTTTCTATGAAGCTGAAGATTATCATCAACATTATTACATGAAAAATCCAAAGCATTATCTAGCATACAGTGAAGGATCAGGTAGAGCATCTTTTATAAGAAAACATTGGGGTGATAGTAGTGAAAAATAATGATTTGAAACAGAGATTAAGTCCGTTGCAATATGAAGTTACACAGAATAATGCGACAGAACCCCCATTTCATAATGAGTATTGGAATCATTTTGCTGAAGGAATTTATGTGGATATTGTTTCAGGAAAGCCACTTTTTAGTTCCAAAGATAAATTTGATTCTAGCTGTGGATGGCCGAGCTTTATGAAACCAATTGAAGAAGAAGAAGTTGTTGAAAAAATGGATAAGAGTCATGGAATGATCCGGACAGAAGTTCGAAGTAAGACAGCTAAGTCCCATTTAGGTCATGTTTTTGATGACGGCCCGGGGCCTACTAAGTTACGGTATTGTATTAACTCTGCTGCATTAAGATTTATACCAATTGATAAACTGGCAGAAGAAGGTTATAGTGAATATTTGTCCATTTTTGAAGAAGATAATAATAAGTAAATGAAACAAACATTCTACTATTTATCATTTTATTGAAGATATAGATTTGAAATAGATAGATGATTGAGAAAAGGGGAGGAATGAACTCCCCGTTTTTTTATATTTTAAAATTAGAGACAAGTTCTCTTAAATTCTCTGCTTGAGTAGATAATTCTGAAGCTGATGCAGTGACTTCCTCCATCGCTGCTGATCCTTCTTCAGATGCTGCTGCAGTTGTTTCTGTATGTTCTGCAGTAAATTCAGCAATTTTATTTACAGTAGTAAAAGAAGTGGTTACTTCTTGACTAAGTAATAGTGTTTGTTCAATTTGAAGAACCATGTCCGCTATTACTTTATTTGTATGATTTGATTGTTGTAATATTTTTTGTAGTGATTGATTGGTTTCATTTGATATATCTACACCTGAAATGATTGCTTGAACACCAACCTTGTTTTGTTCGATTATTTTGGAGACTTCATTTTGTATTGAATGAACAATTTTTGTTACTTCTTTAGCGGCAGTTTGAGATTGTTCAGCTAGCTTTCTTACCTCATCAGCAACAACCGCAAAACCTCGTCCATGTTCGCCAGCTCGCGCTGCTTCAATAGCAGCATTTAAAGCTAAAAGATTGGTTTGTTCAGCAATACCCGTTATTGTATTGATTATTTTTGTAATATCATCAGATTTCTTTCCTAATTCTTCGACTGTAGAACTAGTATTGGCCATTGTTTTTTCAATACCTAATATTTCTTTTGAGGCTTCTGCTACTGATTGACTACCTTCTTCTGCAGCAGATTGCATATGATCAGCAGAATTTTTTACATTTTCAGCTTGAATAGTTAATGCCTTCATTAATTCTTCTAATGCCTTCATTTTAATTAAAGATTCATCCATTTGTGATGAAGTTTTTTCACTACCTGCAGCAATTTCACCAGAGGTTTCAGCAATTGACATAATGGTCTTAGATGTTTCTTCCGCAGAGGCTAGTAACTCTTCACTGCTAGCAGATACATTTTCAGACATAATTGATACTTTTTTAACTAAATTTGCAATGCCTTCGATTAAAACATTTGTATCTTTTGCTAAACCAGATAGTTCATCATTTGATTTAATATCAATGCGTTTAGTCAAATCACCACCTGCATTGGCAATATCTAAGATTGAAGTGCTGATTTTTTTGACACTGGAATTAATATTTTTTGATAAAACGATGGCAAGAATAATTGATAAAATAAGCGCGAATAATGACAATCCGAAAGTAACTGATTTTGCAATTGTTGCTTGCATATGTAAATTTTCAATGCGTTCATTTGTTGCTTTCGTTTCAACATCAATTAAAGACTGAATATTGTCATTCATTTGTTTCATATAGCTTTGTCCTCTAGCAGATTGAATTTCCTTACCTGCTTCTGCTATTGACCAAAAATCTCTTATTTGAATGACTTTATTTATCCATTCTACCCAAAAGCGATAGGAGTTTTCGATTCCATCAAGTTTTTCTAGTTGTTTTTTATTTCCTTGAAGTAATTTTTCTAACTCCTTAATTAGTGCATCAACTTGATCGGTATCCTTCTCAAGTGATTTTAAGAAAGTTTTATCTGCAGATACGATATAACTTAGCTCGGTAGCCTCAATTTGTAAGGAATAGCTTTTAATATTATTTACTTTTTCATGTACAACTAAATCATGTTGGACCACACGATTGATTTCTGACTCCAGTTTTGACATGTTTACATACGAAGTTAAGGTCAAAACAATTAATAAGGCAGTAAGAATTCCGAAAGATACAACGACTTTTCCTCTAATGGTTTGTAAGTATCCGATAAACTTCCACTTTGATCTTTGTTTTTCAGACCGAGAGAAAAATTTTTTATTTAATTTTCTCTTGGTATTTGTTGGCCATCCTACTTTCTTCCCATCTCTGTTCTTTTTTAACAAGCCTGTTCCCCCTTTGTGTAATTTACTGAATGATGCAATGATTCCTAATAATTATTTTAACCTCAGTTTAATGAATTATCTAGTAATTAATGTTGTGTTTGTCGAAAAATATTGAAAATTTATAATAGAAAAGTCTTAGAACATTTATCCTCCTTTTCAATCGTATTAAAAGTAAAATATAATAAGGATTAAATTAAATTTGATAAAGGGGAGAATGTAATGAATCAATTTATATGGGAAAAAGGGAGCGTATTCATTATATGAAGATTTCATTTTATCATTATCTAATGAAGTTTAGAGATCCAAAACCAAAAGATAGCATATCAAAATTTGCAAATGCTGCATATGAAGATCATTCCTTTCCAAAGGGATCATTGACTTATCATGAACTTTGTAATTATTTAGAGTTAAATGGGCATTACTTAGAATCAATGATTGTTTTTGATCAAGCTTGGGATATGTTTTTGAATGAGGAGAAACAAAAATAACCTTACTTAATGGACATGTATATATTTGAAGAAAGAGACCACATATTAACCAAAACCGTTCTTTAAGTAACTGCATATACTAATGAATAATACTTAGGAGTTGCATCAAGGAGACGGGAGGAAATGAAAAACCAGAAATATCCAAAATACGAAATTGGTGATATTGTAGTTGTAACTAAATATGGATCTGTAGGAAAGATAACAAGTATAAAACAAATTGATGGTCAATATTTATATGAGATTAATGAAAGTGGCGGGCTGTTTAAAGAAAATGGAATCATGCTGCTTACTGATTATAAAGGTGAGTTATTCGATAAAGAGCAAATAGATATAGAATATAAATTCTTTTTTGGAGATTTAGTTCAAGTAAAAGGGTATAGAGATGAGCTTTTTAAGGTTGTTGGTTTTAGAACAGAAATTTGGCGTTATCAGGAAGATGCATGGGAGGACATTATTTATGAGCTTACAAGGGTTCATGATGGTGAATGGCTTGAAGCTGATGAAGCAGAGTTAATATTAATTGCTGATTCTGAACATGCAGATGCGTTTTTAAAAAAGTTTGGTTTTGTTTATCCAGTAAAAAAAGTGAAAAAACCATTATTAATACCTGCTCCAAAAGAACAGCTTCAGCATAAAATTGATCGTCTATTAGACAAATATAATGACTATAAAGAATTATATTCAATGTTTAAAGATGAAAAATATATGACTAGCCTCCATTCGATAGAAAAACAATTGATAAATTTATCTTTATTCATAAAAGACAATTTTAAAAAAGAGAACAAGTAATAATGGGAAATAATGAAGCAAATTAACTTTATTAATAAAAATGATAGAACTTTTATAAACCATATGATAGATTCAACATATTTGCTATGTATGATCAATAAGAAGTTTGACCACTTATATTATTTAGTTTGAATTTTGATACCCGTCCATTTTAAAAAAATGACATGAATTTTGCTTGCATAAAAATAGAATAAAAAACATACATTGTACATTAAAGGAGGCGATTTTGTTGAGAGAAATAGAAGTGTTTATTGACACGGAAGAAATTGCAGAGTTTTTCTTTCAAGAACTTATTAAAAGAGGATATGCTCCTAATGAAGAAGAGGTTGAAGAAATCGCCGATATAACTTTTGATTATTTAATTGCAAAATCCATAATTGACGAAGAGCCTGATGAAGAAAGTTATTAAAGAAGAATCTAAACTGTTATGATTCATAAAAGTAAAAATCTCAATGAAAAAAGCTTTCCGTTCTTTATTTTATAGGAAAGCTTTTTTCTGTGTAGTTTATTTTTTTCGTTCCTTTGCAGAATATTCTTTACCGTGTGCTTCATGTTCTGCAATAATACCTTCACTAGGTATGTGATTGTTTTTCTTTTGACCGTTAATTCGATTACGATGTTTCTTACCCATACTTATGCCTCCTTCTTTCTTATCTAGTATTCGGATTAATTAAAAATAAAATTCATTATTAAAGTTAGAATATATTTGCATCCTTTACAGGAAACAATTACAATGTTAATACTGGATTTTTGGAGGAGGATAAATGATGAGTATACATATTAATGCAAAAGAAAATGAAATTGCCGAAACGGTATTATTACCTGGAGATCCATTAAGAGCAAAATATATAGCAGAAACTTTTTTAGAGGATGTTACATGCTATAATGAAGTTAGAAATATGTTTGGTTTTACAGGAACCTATAAAGGAAAACGTGTTTCTGTTCAAGGTACTGGTATGGGAGTTCCTTCAATTTCTATATATATTAATGAATTAATGCAAAGCTATAATGTTCAAAACCTTATTCGGGTAGGTACATGTGGTGCTATTCAAAAAGATGTGAAAGTTCGTGATGTTATTTTAGCAATGACTGCTTCTACAGATTCACAAATGAATCGTCTTACATTTGGCGGTATTGACTATGCACCGACTGCTAATTTTGAATTACTAAAAAAAGCGTATGATGGTGGCATTAATAAAGGTCTAAATTTAAAGGTGGGAAATGTATTCACTGCAGACATGTTTTATAATGATAATGCAGATCATGAAAAGTGGGCGAAGTATGGTATTTTAGCAATTGAAATGGAAACAGCTGCACTATATACTTTAGCTGCAAAATTTGGACGTAAAGCATTATCTGTTTTAACTGTTAGTGATCATATTTTAACTGGAGAAGAAACTACTTCAGAGGAAAGACAAACAACATTTAATGAAATGATAGAAGTTGCTTTAGAGTGTATAGATTAATAAACGTTGATATAACAGTGTTCAATCCTTATTGAAAATTGTTAACAGGGAAGCAAGTGACGAAAAATGCCAATTATTATATTGCATTAAATACGTCACTTGTTTTTTGTTTATCTTTATCAGTTAAATGACTGTATGTGTTTAATGTTTGTTTTATATCAGTGTGACCAAGCTGTTCTTGGTTAACTTTAAAATTGACACCATTGCTCACTACATATGATGCATAAGTATGGCGTAACCCGTGTAAATTTAAAGGTGGTAAATTGTATCTCTTTACTATCTCACGCCATCTTCTTGTTAAATCGTCAGGGTGTGAAGGAAAACCGTTGGGGTGAAATAGAATAATTTAACTGGATTTGAAAATATTAGTGTTGTCCTCTAGTTTTACTTCCAAGTATAAAGCCCCTCTCAATTTTGAGAGGGGCGAAATCTTATTCAACTAAAGCACCCGTTAGCCATCCATGAAGCCGAAAAATCACAGCTTCACCACAGAGAATGAAAATGGTAAGGAAGTGGCAATACTGATACTGACCTTAATCCAGTCAACCAATTCATAGACTTTTTTATTATCGCTCTCCTCTTTTTTTTAATCATTGAGCAGGGTCTTCTTAAGTTTTGTTATTTTTACTATTATTGAGGAATCTATTTTCATGGTAGTTCAACAAGAAACTGCTCAACTATTATCATCTAAAAGATTTAAGTCCAAAGAAACGCATATCTATTTCTGTGTCAGTAAAAAATATGGAAGAGGTGATAACAAATGGAAAATGATAATTTAAAACTCACATCTTCCGAAATAGGAACACTATGGGGGGAGTATGTAAACGGAACTATGGCCGAGATAGTAAATAGGTATATGATTTCTATTTTGGAAGACGAATCAATAAAAAAAGTTTTTGAAATTGCCATTGAGACATGGGAAAAGCAAAAGAAACAGCTTGTTTCCATTATTGAGAAAGAGGGATTTCCAGTTCCTATTGGATTTACTGAGTCCGACCTTAGTATAGGTGCAGAGAGGTTGTTTTCTGACACATTCTGTTTAAATTATTTACATATTATGACTATACATGGTTTGTTGGGTCATACAACTGCATTATGTGTTTCTGTCAGAAAGGATCTACGGGAATTTTACAATTCATGTGATAATGATGCAAAAAGTATGTACGATTTAACCATTGAGTTATTGCTTAAAAAAGGAAAATTCCAACGAGACCCCTATTTCTATCCTAAAGAGAGCCCTGAATTTATTTCTACCAAAGATTTTACTGATGGATTCTTCGGAAAAGGGAGACTTTTATCTGCTACAGAAATAATCAGTATTTCTCTTAACATTAAAAAGAGCATTATGGCAAAAACTCTTTCAATCGGATTCAGTCAAGTCACCGAATCGAAAGAAACAAGAAAGTTTTTTGAGGAATTAGAAAAAAAGTCAGATGAAAACATACAAGCCCTTTCAGAAATTATGCACAAGGATAATTTGCCAGTTCCAATGTCGTGGGAATCAGAGGTTACAACGTCAAAAGACTCTCCTTTTTCAGATAAATTAATGTTGTATCATATGGGTTTCTTGGCTCAAACTGCACAAGTATATTACGGGGCAGGTCTAGCAGGAGCCATGCGAACAGACCTAGCTGTTGTTTATGAAAAAGCAATTCTAAAAACACTAGCATTGACAAAAAACTGGTTCGATATGATGGTGAAAAACAAGTGGTTAGAACAGCCACCACTTGCTCCCAATAGAAAAGAACTTACACAAGATAAATAAGATATCCCCCTCGTTAGTGAGGGGGATATTTTTAATTAGTTTTTTAATCTAAGGGATAATTCAAACATAAAGTAGTTATTTCCTTCTTAAACAAAACTGCCACTTTAGTTTAATAAGAAACATAAATCATGAAATCACGTAACATAGAAAAGCACTTCTCATCATAGAAGGCTTAGAGTAATTTCTTATTGATTACTAAAAAACTAATTGTTATAAAGTAGTTTTACATACTAATAAACATATTGTTACTGAAAGAACCCCAATTTATTCCATCGAACCCTGTCATACCTTCTAAATTAACAAAACAAGGAAGTACCACATGCATGAGTCCAGATATAGCTTTAAACCTAAAAGTCATGATAAATCTCATATTTGAATTGTCAGCAGGTATAATCGTTGCCATATCTGGGCGTACTGCATTTGACTCTGATAGTCCCCAATCCATTCCTTCTGAAGCCATGCCAGGAGGAATAGGATGATCTACGTTACTCCTAATCCAGTAATTAGAAACATTTGTGGCAGATGCTAAATCAGTTCGCTTATCATAAGTCATAATAATTTGATTTGGGGCGATTTGTCTTACCTCCATAAGAATGGGGTGAGAGGGTTTTTGTCTATTGTCGTAAGAAGAGTTCATTAATATATCCTCCACAAGATAGTCAATTTAATATCTATTGTATGGATTTATGTAGTATTCGTTCACAAAACACAAGTCAAAAACCCCTTTTCAATGGAGAGGGGTCTTTGTTTATTTCCAAATTTTTTATTTACTTAGGAGTATGCCGTTTGTTTCTGTTGGTTCACCGTTTTATTTGTTTTCATTTCATTTATTTAGGATTTGGCTTATTTGCTAGTCTAGGACCCGGTTTTATGGGTTGATCTGCACTTTCATGACCTGCTACTTGTGCACCATATTTTACCACATTTGATGCTCCATATAATGCTCCGCCATAATCCTTATTCTTAATAGCATCCCCAGTATTTTTTAATGACTCCTGAACCTTACCAGAAGCTTCTAAAGAGTTATTCGTAACATCATTTGCCATTTAAAAACCACCTTTCTATTTGTATTCACTTACATTTAAAAGTATCTCCAATTATGAAGAGGGTATGTACTAATAATTGTTATAGTTATGTGGCCATTGTAGATCTCTTTGGAAAATTCCTATAGATGTTAAGCCACTGCACCCGAACCCTCTTGGCATTGAACAAACCACCGTTTGTCAATCCAAATTTGCTCCTTATTCTCCCTTCGGTCCGGTACCGCAAATTTGGATTGAACACCTCCCCACCTAGTCGATCGTTGCGCCAAAATAAAAAAAAGAGTAGCTTTAACTACTCTTTTGACTATCTTTCATTCACTAGTCTGGTTGAGAAATTATTTTCTCAACCTTATTATTTGGTGTTTTTTTATTTTCACTCAATATTTTCTACATTTAAACACTTAGTTTCACAGTAATAGCCTTTGCCACCAACATAAACTTTTTCTATTTCATTCTTGCTATTGGTTGCTAATTTAACTAATATTTCGGAAGGAGAGTGTAAAGAATAACCTTGTTCAAATACATAGAATTCTTTTTGCAAGTAGTGCTGTTTATAAAGGTAGCAAGCTAATGCACTGTTTGAAGTTCCAGTCGCTGCTTCTTCATTGATGTCGTATAGTGGAGCAAAATTTCTGCATAAAATTCGATCGTCATTAAAAGTATATAGATGCATCCCGACAACATTATAATACTTGCTGGTTTCTTTAATTTTTTCAAAATTAGGTTGTAGTGCATGTAATCGTGTTTCGCTTTTTATAGGAATTAAAATATCTTTTAAGCCCGTGGAGACAATTTGAATTGGGTATTTATTGTCTATAGCTTTAATGTCAAAACAGTCGATGAACTCGTTTGGAGATACAACATCATAGAATATCGGTTTGTTTTGTTCCATGAATATGATGTCATCTTTTATGGTAATAGTAAGAACACCGCTGTTCGTTTCAATCGTATAGCGATTCCTGAAAAGTTTATTTAAATGCATCAGTATCGCGAAAGAGCCAATTGTGGCATGACCACATAAATCAACTTCTTCTTTTGGTGTAAAATACTCAAATTTATAATCAGCAATTTCAGATTCTGATATAAATGCGGTTTCCGCATAGCCCAGTTGTTTGGCTATTGCCATTTTTTGAGTAGTGGTCAATGTATTCTCAATCAATACCACTCCTGCTTTATTTCCGCCTTTATGATCCTTGCTAAATGCACTTACAACATAAACGGATATTTTCATAAGACACCAGCCTTCCTCACTTATAGTAAATTGTAGCATAGAAAGCACTACATATAAATGTTGTGGATAGAGATAGGCAATTACAAAAAGGAGCATATAGCCATTATAGGGTGTTAACAGTATTTTCGCTTTTTTCGATTAAGGGGTAGCGGCGGGAAAATGCGGATTTACAACGCTAAGCCCATTTTCAAGACGATTCCCCTGTTTTTAACAACGTTAAGAAGGTTTTAGTAATCTTAAAGAATCTATAGAGACCATTTTCTTCGAATTGGTATTCTCCTAGTAAATTAATATGTTCCCAACCTAAAGGTGGCATATGGTGCAATAATTCTTCAATAAAACTACCTATCCGTTTTTGATATTCTACTGCTTTTGTTAGATGTAAAGTTGAGGTATGACTGTAAATCAAATTTGTGAAATTAAATGTATCCAGATCCTCATTATTATATAGAAAGCTATCGGAAAAGAACAAATAGTGTTTTCTTCCTCCATTAAAGGGCCAGATCGTTGAAGGAAAACCCGTTCCTGCCAAAAACTAAATGGTATACTAGTCATAAAATACTTTAAAAAGGGAGGATATGAAATGGTTGCAAAGACTGAAGAGGATTTTAAGGGATTAAAAGTAATTGGTGAAATTTGTGGTGCGATTCGAGATGAATTAGTCCATAGTACGAAACCTGGAATTACCACAAAAGAACTCGATGAAATTGCGAGAGAGATGTTTGAAAAAGCAGGAGCTCAATCTGCCCCAAAAAGTGAATACAATTTTCCTGGATATACGTGCATTAGCATAAATGAAGAAGTAGCGCACGGGATTCCGGGGAAACGGACCATTCAAGAAGGGGACATTGTAAATATTGATGTTTCAGGTTCAAAAAACGGATATTTCGCAGATACCGGAATTTCCTTTGTAGTAGGGGCAGGAGAGACAACTTTACAGAAAATATGTGACGTTGCTAAAGAAGCATTCGATGCTGGACTTAAGAAGGCAAAGCCAGGTTCAAAAAAAAAGCGCGCTCGGAAAAGCTGCACACAATGTAGCAAAACAACAGGGCTTAACAGTCATAAAAAATCTTACTGGACACGGTGTTGGGCGTTCGATTCATGAAGAACCAAAACACATTTTCAATTACTTCTCTCACTGGGATGACGAAATTTTAAAAGATGGTATGGTAATTGCCTTTGAGCCTATGATCTCTACATTTGAAGAGGAAGTTTTCCAATCCGAAGATGGATGGACCTTTCTAACCAATGAAAGCTTTGTGGCTCAATACGAACATACGATTATTCTTACCAAGGAAGGACCGATTATTACTACATTGTAAGAGCACTAATACCACAATAGGGAGCTTTAATGGAGCGATGAAAAGCCTAATTTTTTATGCTGAGAAATTAGGCTTTTTAATATTGAAATTTCCTTAACGTTGTAAATCCACATTTTCCTGACGCTACCCCGATTAAGGGAATTATTCATTGGTATTGTTCTGATATCTTTCAAATAAATAGTACCTCATTAATTTCTCAGTTCGATTCCTCAACCTTGGATTAAAATATCTATGAATTTCCTTATACCTTTGTAAATGAAAAGGAACTGCGTGAATGTTTCATCCGTCTTGCCTTTTTCCACTTTAATTTGATTTTGTTTCATGTATCTTTTGATCTGAGATAATTCTTTCTGAATAGTTCTCATTGTTACTTCTATCCATTCAGAATAGGGTGTTTTTACCTTAACAGTACTACTATTTATAACTTTTAAATCTTGATTAAGGACTATTAATAACATAGGTAAGTATATTGCTTTTTCAACAACTTCTTTATCTTTTTCAGGGATTTTCCTCATAATTCTCCCTCACTTGTTTTTCTTTAATTGTATACAAACGTTTGTTCTAGAATCGACTCGAACAGGAACATTCGTTCGTATGAAATGAGAAAAAATTCACTTTTAAGGTAGGCAATATAATGAGTATTAAAGATCGTGGGATGAAAAAATGGTATGGTTTTATGATGCCTGAGCATGTGGAAGGTCTAAAACAAATGTGGATAGATAATCAAAAAATAATGCCAATTATTATATTGCATTAAATACGTCACTTGTTTTTTGTTTATCTTTTTCAGTTAGATAGCTTTAAGTGTTCAGTGTTTGCATTATATCAGTGTGACCAAGTTGTTCTTGGATAACCTTAAAATTAACACCATTGCTCACTGCATACGAAGCGTAAATATGACATGGTAAATTGTATTTCTTCACTACCTCACACCACTTTCCTGTTAAACTCTCAGGATGTACAGGGAATCCATCTTTTTAGTAAATAGTAAGTTCATTGGTTTACCATCTCATCAAAATAGGTTTCCATGCTTATCCACTTGCAATTTCTAATTTCCTTTGTTGTTTAGTATATTCTTTTATACCTTCCATAAAGATATTGGGAACATAAACCACTCTAAAGTGCTTGGTTTTAGTTGGGGCTTAAGAAGACTTTTCTTGTTTCTTTGTCATATTGTAGAGTTTTGTTTATCCAAATGCTACTATCACTATAGTTTATGTTTTTATTCGAATCGCAACAATTTTAGTCATAGGTAACCCTACTAACACCGCTAGTTTAATTTGAATGCGATGTTTAGAATAAACATTATCAAGAGTGGATAGTGAATGGTTAAGTTGTTATTTATAAAATTTGATTTCTCTACCTCTTTTCTCTACTTGTGGTGTATCAACACTTTTATTGGTTTATATTTTATTAGTTCCCACTTTGAAGTTTTCGAAAGAATACTTTTTAGCATCATATAATTTCCCTTTAAACTTTTTCTACTTGATCTTTTGCTCTTTGAAAAAAACAACTAAATGATAAAGTTTAATTTTATCGAATTTTTATTTTTCCTAACGACTTGAGTACGTCTCTATTTAAATAACTTTTATAGGAATCTTCATGTTTTTATTGTTAGGTCGACTTTTACGAACATGAGGTCCAACGTTCTACGAAATGCTCAAATGGATGTTTTCAGCTCGAGGAGCAATATTTGTTTCGTTACCTCTATTTCAAGCGAGTGACTGTTTTCGTTTTCTAATGTGTTTTCATCGTATGACGTATCCAAGTTCGTCATACATTTTATATTTGTAACCAAGTGGTGTAGCAGAAGCTGTGGAAAACACCTCTAAAAGTTATGAAGCAGAGCAGGTGGGAATCCTGCTATCTATTAAATGCTTGGCCAAACATTTAATCTAATCCCACCAAATATATGATTAATTCCCCTGAATTTTTAAATCACTATTCAGGATATTCCTAAAACATCGGAGGTAGGTGCTACGTTCTATCTTAAATGCCTGTGCAAAAAAAACGGATTAGAACGGTTCAAGATGTTGAAAAGTAACAAGTAGGCGTTCCAACAAAAAAACAGCAACAGCTTTAATGTGGAAAACCTAGAAGGGAAAAAATTTCAGCATATTTTGACCAGGATAATTCAACTCTTGCTTAAAATTGGTAGGGGAGTGGGAGAAAGAGCAAGGTGCCAAAGTTTCAAATGATGAAAAGAAGGAAGATGAAAACGATAAAGGTGTAGCATAATACAGGTTGTTTTTATAAAAATATTGTTGCGTTAACCGAGATAAATCAAACTCAATTTATACATTACAGAAGAAAAAAGAAGCGCAATTCTGCGCTTAAAATGAAAGTTAAATATTACGTTTTTTCTATAAAATTCATCCTACAAAGATTAGTAGTATCCTGTCATAAAAGATGTTCCTACAATAATCAATAGAATGAAGAGAACTACAATTAATGCGAAAGGATTCCGACGATGTTCATGATGTTCATGATGTTCCATAGAATAGCACCACCTTTATTAAGATTCATTAAATAATATGTAAGAATGGTTTTTATTGAAATGGACAAGTGTGGAAATTTATTATAATTGGTTCATAGTATAAAGATTATATGAAACTAGAAGGTAACTTAACATGATCTACTACACCTGTGATGTTTGTGTAATAGTTGAGTTGGAAAAAAGAGCAAAAATAATGGATAGGAGGAAATCCCTTTTTAGGGAAGCACAACCTCTAGTGCTTCCCGAAGAGGTGAACAGTGACTGGAGGATTTGGAGGCTTATATATTTTATGCGAGAAGGTAGTATTGGATTGGACAAACTATAGATATTTAGAAAAATAATAAAATAGTTGAATTCAAATTTTATATAATTGAGTGAGAGTTTTATGAAAATCGTAAGAGTCAAACCAATTAAAAAAACATGTCTTCTGGTATTGGATGACATGAAAATATAATATGAAAAATTTCATCTGGGAGGGATCTATGGTGGGAAAATAACTCTTATTTAAGCTACCTGAAATAGATAGAGAAAAGACAAAGGAAGTTGTTAAATCTGCCTTAGCAAAGTATCGATTTTATTTGCTAACAATCCCAGAAGAAAATTACCGAAAATAACTTCTTCTTGTTCAATCGCTCCAAAAGAATGAAAAGACTACTGTAGTTCCAGACACTTATTATGTTTACAACAGATCAATTGGAATGATTAATGTTACAACAAAAAAAGGCGTTCCAGGTAGTTGGATTAATCCGAAAGAAACAGTTTAATATTAATTCAAAGCCAACTTATCACATTGTTAAAAAAGGTAAGGTTCTATCTAAGATATCTATGCAATATAAAACTTCAGTGAGTGAAATCATGAAGCTAAATAAAAACATTAAGGATAAAGATTTGATTTATCCTAATCAAAAAAATTAGAGTGAAATAGAATGATTTGACTGTATTTGCAAATAACCTCATTTAGATTTATTTATGTTGCGGTTCTCCGTAATAAATCTAACTGAGCTTTTTAATTTAAGGGCTAGCACTAGACACCGAATTCTAGGAGGATCCAGAACAGTTTAATTAAATAAAGTTTTAAACATAGTAGGGCTTGGTTTACTACACAATCAAGCTCTGATAAAAAACATATCTTATAGTACCATACAAAAGGAGGTGAAAGAATGGCGCAAGTTCTTGATTACCAAGCAACTGAGCCTTTAAGCAGTTTTAACCCAGAAAATGCTTTTACAATTCCACAAGCTCCATTTAAAGTTCTATTAGCTTCGATTCAAATAAAAATCCCAGCCACCGCTTCAAGAAATAATAAAGTTGAGCTAATTTCAACTGTAGGTGTGGAAGGGATTACAAATATTGCTCAAGTTGTATTTAGAATCTTTCGTAACGGGAAAGAAATATTTAATACTCAAGATGGTGTAGAATCAGCTGGTTCAGAACAAAACTACTCATTTACATTCCAAGCAATTGATTTCAATTTAACAGCTGGCACCAACTTCTATCAGCTTACTGCTGAGAATATTACACCTAACACACAAGCAAATGTTGTTGGACCCATTTCTTTTAGTGGATTAGCTATAAAAAGTTAACGATTATAGCTCTTCTATGCATCTTGAACATGTTTATGTCTAGTACAAATTTGTGGCATACATGTTCAATTTATTTAGTATAGTCTTGTAAGTATCGCGAGTTATTAATATACGGCTATTAGGTCGATTATTTATTTCTATATTAACAGTGGAATATTATAAAAATTATTGAACTGTGTATAATAGGTTCAGTTTTCAATCGTTATATTAATATGTACATTTAGCCCTTCTTTAATTAAGAGAAGGTTCTTTTTTTATGGTTCTGAAATCTTTGATAATGTATCTGAATAAGCATTAAAGTTTGGCTTAACCCAAGCATAAATTAAAGATTGGAATAATCTAAACAGTAACTACTTAATAATAATTGGTCAAAAATTGCGGGTTAAATAGGGATAAATTCATTGTCATTTGTTCAAAATATTATCGCATCACGATCCACATTAAAAGCTCTTCTCAATCGAGAAGGGCTTTCTATTAAAAAATACGTCTTCTAAAGCGAATTTTTTTAAAAAAAATGAAAGCGATTGTAAAAAAAAGGAATGAATCTTCTTCTAAAAGGAGATTTTATGAAAATCCCTCCAGGGAGTGGGTTGCCGTCTATCACTCACCTGTACATTCTTCCATCACGCATTCTAAAGTTCAGCAAGTTTTCCTCTATATCTCCTTATAGGATGTATTTTATCACTCGTTTTTTAATTAGATTTAATAAAAGAGGGTGACTCAAAAGTCTAGATCATTAGACTTTTGGGGCATCCCTTTTGTTTTTTTAGCAAAAAAAGACAAAAAAATCGTTCCTCTTTGTATAATGAAGTTACCACACAAAATTATCAAAGAAAGG
>BORH01000006.1 GCA_018333075.1 Heyndrickxia sporothermodurans
GGAATTACATGACTATGTCAACTGGTTTAATCACATAAGAATTCATGGAACACTTGGATATGTAAGTCCGGTTGATTACAAACTTGAACACCTTAATAAAGTTGTCTAGTTTAGTGTTGACAATCCACTTTCTCAAACATCTTCCTATGGCCTCTCTAAGTCCTTTATGAACAATACAGTAAAAGCCTAAAAAAAGAAAAGTTTCATAAATAAGCACCCATCTTGAAAAGGGATATTTAAAAATCCACATCTTGTATTCATTTGGTAGAAGTATCCTTTCTTGAACAACTCCTAACAGGATAGAAATACCGATAGTTAAGATAAATATGGCTACTAATGAAAGAACATAGAAAATAGCTGTTATCAATTTTTTCAAACGAATGACCCCTATACCGTTTAATAAATCTGTAATAAAGATATCAAGAAAATTGAAATTTAAAAGGCCCTACTTCTATATAGGGCTTAAATGATTTATATCTACTTATCCTGAACAAATCATAATGATATTTTCATCTGGATCACTTATTGTAAAAAAAGAAAAATCAGGAAAATGTACAATGTCAGATTCTATTTTATAGTTTAACCGTCTTACATATTCATATGAACGAACAATATCATTTGTATGGAAATTAAACAAAGGATAGAGAGAAGCAGTCGGCAGTTTTATTCTTCCTTCTGGACCTGCATCTAAGGTTAAACCTATTGGTTGGTTCATTTCGATATTGTATACAGGGTTGGTTACTTCTGTTAGGTCATATTCCTGACCAAGTAATTGACAATACCATTGAACCGATATTTTTAAATCACTCACATGGACAAAGATCGTGTTCATTTGATTCATTATTGGGCTATTCATTTCATTTCTACACTCCTCATTATAAATTCATCCTTTAAAAGGTTTCACACTATATAACGAGGTACTTTAAAGAAATCTTACATTAAGTTTCAAATAATATGATAAAAATACTTAGCATTAAGTTTAACATTTAACTCCTTTGCTGCCTCATTCATAAGATCCCAGGAAAAACAATAAAACTTCCAATATGTAACCTTATACTCCGTTATTTCTATATAGTGAATATTATTTAGATAAAGCCATTATCTTGTTTTCTTTCCATTTCAATAGCTACAGGTCTCCCCCATAGTTCTATATATTCAGTTCCAATAACATGTTGGTCTTGAACAATTGATTCCCAATCCTTCAACGAATTTTTCTTTGTTTCATTAATACCTATTTCTACTCCTGCATGAGTAATATCTGTTACGATATTTTCGTCTAAAATCGAGGCAATTAATTGCGGATCCTTTTTTCGGAAGCCTTCAAGTAAAACTCCCATCACCTGATTTGTATGAAGGTGTTTGATATCCGCCTTTTCCTTCACATTTACATGTCTTATTTTTCGTAGTTTTTCTCTTGTTCTACTTAGATTAGTATGGATAGCTCCTTCTGTCGTACCCACAATTTTTGCTACTTCCTTCCCACTAAATTGAAAAGCATCAGTAAGAATAAGGACAACATATTGAAGGGGTGTCAATACTCTCATTAATAGATCGAGACTTTCAATTAATTGCAGTTCATCTTGAAGGGATTTATCCGGAAGTAGGTGCTCCTCTAATGGATGAGAAACATATTTTTTCCTTCTCATTTGATCAATCCACTGATTTGTTGCAATTTTAAATAGATAAGGTCTTACTTCTACTGGCTGATATAATTTCGCAAGCATTGAAAGTGATTTTAATAATGTGTCTTGAACTAAGTCTTCTGCATCTCAAGGTGATCCAGTTGATTTATAGCAATATTTCCATAAATCTGATCGAAATGGCTCGATTTTCTCTTTAAAAGCCTTTTCTATCTCTCTTAAATTATTACTTAAACCATTAAGATTCTCTATCGGCAAGCGAAGTTGCTCCCTTCCTATCAATTAAGATCTTTAATGGTAATTTCGCTATTATCGAGGTTTTTCCTTTCTGTTTTTAACAAAAGGTCAAATAACGAAGTTTTCAGGATCTTTTCTTTAAGACAAGAAGAAAAACTATATTTTTTTTATATAGAAAAAGAACAAAAATGGTATTTTTCACCTTTCTATCATAAGTGATACGATTAGATCGTAACAGAATTATCTGATTATTCTTTACTTTAGAGAGTGATCCTAAAAGGAGAAAGTAACGTTCTTTACTAGCTTTTAGAGTGATATCGCGACGGTTCTTAACTATCTTTAGGGATCACTAGTAGAGTGTTTTCTCAAAAAGTGCAAATGAAAGCGTTTAAAAATTAATGAAAGGAGCAGTAAAATGAGTGACCAAAAAAAGTACCAGCAAATTGTTCAAACTCCCGAGTTTCAACAACTATTGAAAGCAAAACAAAGATTTATGCTTCCAACGATTATTTTTTTCGTAGCATTTTTTATTTTCCTTCCAATTATGACGTCGTATACAACGATACTTAATCGGCCGGCCATCGGCTCCATTACATGGGCCTGGATTATCGCATTTCTACAGTTTATTATGACATGGGTGTTATCCGGACTTTATTCCCGAAAGTCAGCTAATTTTGACCATATGGCTGATCAATTAAAAGCAAAACAGCTTCCATTATTCGAAAAGAAAAGAAAAGAGGTGTAATGCTTGAATACAACAGCCTTTATACTATTTTTAATCATTGTCATTGCAACCTTAGTTATTACCTACTTTGCTGCAAAACGGACAAATAGTGCCAATCAGTTCTATACAGCCGGCGGTGGGTTAACAGGCTGGCAAAACGGTCTCGCTATTTCCGGAGATTTCATGTCGGCATCTTCTTTTTTAGGAATTGTAGGTGGTGTCGCCTTAACTGGTTTCGATGGACTTTATTTATTACTCGGTGCCCTTGTTTCTTATTTAGTGGTTATGTACCTAGTCGCAGAACCTCTTCGAAACCTCGGGAGATATACATTAGCCGATATGATTACCGCACGGTTTAATACGAAAAAAGTACGAGGATTCGCTGCATTAAATACGGTAACGATATCGGTATTTTATATGATCGCCCAGTTAGTCGGTGCAGGTGTATTGATTAAATTGTTGCTAGGTTTTGAATTTACAACATCCTTAATTATCGTTGGCATATTAATGACCGTCTACGTTCTGTTCGGAGGAATGACCGCAACAAGCTGGGTACAGATTATTAAAGCCGCTTTACTAATCTCAGGGACCTTTATCCTGTTTATTCTTGTTCTATCTAAATTCAATTTTAATCCCTTAAAGATTTTTGAACAGGTAAAGCAAGTAACACCTTTAGGTGAGGCGTTTTTATACCCAGGAAACAAAAATACGAACGGTTTGGATGCCATTTCATTAAATGTTGGACTTTTACTCGGCACCGCCGGACTGCCTCATGTCCTTATCCGCTTCTTTACCGTTCATGACGCGAAAACCGCACGAAAATCAGTGACTGTCGCGACATGGGTGATTAGTCTTTTCTATGTGATGGCAATCTTCTTAGGTTTGGGGGCAACCATATTAGTTGGTACTAACAAAATTATTGCAGCCAACCCAGCAGGAAATATGACCGCTCCACTGCTTGCTGAGACATTAGGAGGGAATTTCATGTTTGCCTTCATTTCAGCTGTTGCCTTTGCAACAATTTTAGCAGTTGTAGCCGGTATCGTCCTTTCAGGTGCCTCAGCGTTTGCACATGATTTTTATAATGAAATTGTTCGCGGAGGAAAAGCAACTGAGAAAGAGCAAGTTCGAGCTGCTCGTATTGCGGCCATTTCCGTATCTGTTCTTTCTATAATTCTCTCTTTATTCGCGAAAAACTTAAATGTTGCCTTTCTTGGCTCATTAGCCTTAACATTGGCTGCAAGCTCCAATTTGCCTGTTATTCTTTATACCATCTATTGGCGGAAGTTCAATACAGCTGGAGCAATTACGAGCATGATCGTCGGACTATTTAGTACTCTCATCCTAGTATTTTTAAGTCCAAATGTATGGGATCCATCAGGCCATGCAATATTTGTTGGGAAACCGATATTCCCGCTCGCATCACCTGGTATTGTTTCAATTCCGCTTGGATTTATCGCAGGCTATTTAGGGACCGTTTTCTCACAGAAAAAGCACGCACAAGACGACGTTTTTGATAAAATCCTTGTCCAATCTAATCTCGGAAAAGATATATAGGTTTGATATAGTTATAGTTTTATAAGAAATGACAAAGTCTAATCAACCTTTACAAGTAGCGAATTGATAATTGTACACATTAATTAAAGTTCTATTATGACAATTACTCAATTCCTGATTGTCAATTAATGTTACAAATGATGAAATAAAGTTGTATCATGATGTACAACTTTATTTTTTATCAAGGAAGATTACAGTTGTATTATGGAAATCATCATCCTAGTAAAAGAAAGAAAGTTTTATAAAACTTTCAGATTGGGAGCTTTTTCTTATTTCTAAAGGGCAGGTTAATACAATTAGAGCTGCTTTAGTTATGCTATGATTAAATAAATTAACTGTCATTAACAAGGGAGAATTTATATGGGAAAATACAAAGTAATTTTATTTGATTTAGACGGAACACTTTCAGACCCAAAAGTAGGCATAACTAAATCAGTTCAATATGCTTTACAGGAGATGGGTATTATTGAACCAGACATTGATAAACTTGATTGTTTTATAGGTCCACCAATACAAGTGTCGTTTTCCGAATATTATAATTTTGACGAGGTGCAAACCCTTAAAGCAATAGATTTATATAGAGAGAGATATAAAGAAAAGGGGATGTTTGAAAACGAACTTTACTCAGATATTCCATTGTTATTAGAATCCTTAAAAGAGCAAGGATTAACTTTAGTCGTTGCTACTTCAAAACTAACTATTTTCGCTGAGCAAATATTAAAGTATTTTTATATTGACCAATATTTCCAGCTTATTGTAGGAAGTAATCTTGATGGTACAAGGATATCAAAAACGGAAATAATTCAATACATATTAAAAAAATATAAGGAACATAATCTTAGCAATTTTATTATGATTGGAGATAGAAAATACGATATTATAGGGGCAAATAATACAGAAATTGACTCTATTGGAGTTACTTATGGATATGGTTCATATGAGGAATTAAGTCAGTCCAATCCTACTTATATTGCCCAAAATGTTAATCAACTAAAAGATATTTTAATGGGTGTAAAAATGAATTAATCACCTAATCTTCAACTACCTTGAAAATAAAATTCTGTAGCTCCGAAAAAAGACAATTCCAAATATGACCCATCTCATTCGTTTTAAAAAAATTAAGATAGTCACAGTTAATAGAACAATGGATTGGATAGACTGGATTAAAAACTTGTATGGACTGTTCATTATATTTTCATTCTCTGTTACTCTTCATGGATGGCTAACGGGCAGTTTCTATTTTTAATAACGGATTTTTAAATATTGTTGTTAGTAAAATGATAAAAATAGACAATTTAAATAAGCAATTAAAAATAACTGAATCCAATGGTAATATTCGATATGTAAAATATGAAGCTATTATTAGTGTGAAACTATTAGATTAAACTTCAAAAAGTGAATTTAACAGTAGAATGAATTTTATTTTCCGAATAAATCCAATCTTTATATATAATAGAAAATTAAGAGATTCCATTGTATATTAATTGTAAAAGGAAAGGAGTTTTAAACTATGCAAAAAATGTACATTGTTTTTGGAGGATTCTCTATTTTAATAGGGATTATTATTCTTTTTTGTTCTACTGTAATTACAGCTAATTTGGAATTGGTTCGTGGTGTTGGTATAAATGAAATAAATAATTATGGTTTTTCTCGCTATGCAATAGCATGTTTTGTTCTAGGAGGATTATTTATACTATTAAGTTTTTCTGGAATTTTAAAAAAAGTCACCAAAATTCTCTAAAAGGGGCAGGTTAGCTAAAGAAAATCCTAAGAAAACAGCACCCTTTTTACAAAGGATGCCTACATTTAGTTATTACTTTTCGCTTTAGCCTTCTTCTTTTGAAATCAATAACCTGCCACTCTACGGTTTTTTCATTACTAAAAGTAATTGTCACTAAATCGTGTGGGGGATTATGAGCACCTTCAAATGTTGTTACCTGCACGGTGACATTAAATAAGTAACTGCCTTGTTGCAGCTTCTTAATTTGGGTTATATTACTACAATAATTTTGTTTAATTTCTCCATATTGCTTCTTCAATTCCTTTTGAATTGAGGGATAAAGCAAAATGAAAATCAAGTCATCACGCAACTGTATATCATTTTCAGTTACAGTATCTGCTTTAACTGGCGTAAATTGAACAAGAAACAAACAGGCGATAATTATAAGAATGAATTTTTTCATAGCAGAGCTCACCTATAGTTTTCTCTTATTCTAATAAAATATGAAAGGATTAATGCTCTTTTCGTTGAAGTTTCTTCTTGAGCTAAAGAGACAGGTTAATTCGTTAATAAAGCGACCAAAATAATTGGGGGCTTTATATTGAAAGCTTATTTATTAGGATTCTCATACCTTTTGAAAGAACTCCCACCTTCAAGTGGTCTTTTAGTTTCTGCATCAATAATCGTATGTTTCCAATGCTCTGTATCTTTAGTCTGAACAAAAGAGGCGAAGAAGTATACTTGTCGTTCTGGATGTATAGAAGAAGCAAGTTCTTGTTTAGGTTGACCAAAATATCTTCCAGTTTTCTTTTCAAAAGTCATAATTGCATTAGGTGTTTCCTTATAAGAAGTTTTTCGTCTAATACTATAAGTAGCATCTTGAAACTCTTGAAATTCATCCTTATTTAATGTTTGATAAAACTTATTTTCATTAACAAAAGACTTATCTTGATTGACAGGATACTCGAACTGTTGTGCTGACGTTGGAATTGTTAAAACAAACATTATAATAAAAGTAACAATTAAAGTAAGAAGCCTTTTCACAATATTCACCTCCATTTTTTTATATGTTTCCATATATTTAAATAACAATTCATAGCAATAAATTTTTGTACAAATGAATAGCGAATATCTAATATGAAGTATATTTTCTATTTCATAGGCAAGATTGTGAAGAAATGTACTTTATCTATCTGGCAGTTTAGTGAAAGAAGGTGATTCACCCATAGATAGCGAAAACTGTTAAAAGGAATTTATGACACTTTAGGAGAAAGGGAGGGAATAAATTGAGTTATGAAATTATAACGTTACCGGCCTATCGGACAGTAGGATTAAAATGGGAAGGAACATTCTCTGAAATTATACCGAATTTAAAAAACGTCATTCAACAAGTTGAAGACCGTGCAGATGAGTTAGAGAATAAGGTAAATCCTAATGTTCAATTAGGTCTATCTTATCATGTAATTGAGAATGGATTCGCACATTACGCGGTGTATGAAGTGAGCGATGAGCAGGAAATTCCTGATGGGATGATTGAAATATGGGTTCCTGAATGGACGTATGTAAAGACGACACATAACAAAGGAGAAGATATACAAAAGACCTATACGGATTTACATCAATGGTTATTTGATAGTGACTATACCGCATTTAGAGAAGCTGGTGTAGATTACTATGATCCTTATATGCCGATTAAACATGAACATTATCCAGTTGATCGTGATCCGAATGATCCGCATTTTGATATTTATATACCGATTGTAAAAAAATAATGTTTTCTTATTAAACAAACGGGTGCCATAGTTGAAGAAGAATAAGCCCCTCTTGGTGTAAAGGATTCAAGGTAGCAATAATAGAATGTTCAAATGACATCAAAATTATCCCTATTTCACCCGCAATTTTTTACTAACTTTTTTATAAGTATATTCAATCCAGATTATTCCAAAGCTCTAATTTATGCTTGAGTAGTTATTTCAGGGAGGAATATAAAAAGACTCTTCTTAAATGATGAAGAAAGCAAATTGTAAAACTAACTGTCAGGTTTGCGAAAGAAGGAAAAATAATAAAGAAACAGAATTTAATAATAGGACTTAATTATGTTTACAAGGTGTGATTATATGAAATTTACTGTTACATCAGGTGCAGTAGTTAAGAATGAACAAGGTAAAATACTTTTAAAAAAAGACCCAATAAGAGGGTGGGAATTACCTGGTGGACTTGTTGAAAAAGGAGAAACATTTAAGGATGCAGTAATAAGGGAGGTTAAAGAGGAAACGGGAATTGATATTGAAGTCATAAAATTTTGTGGTGTATCACAAGAAGTCGAAAGATTTGTTTGCAATATGTGGTGGCTAGGAAAACCAATAGGTGGTGAACTACAGGTCAGTAACGAAAGTTTGGATGTTGGTTATTTTGATATTGAGGAAGCTCTTACCTTAATAAAGAATGAAGATTTTAAAAAAGAGTTATTACTTTGCTTAAATGAACCAAAACCTTTCTATGCTTCTTTTTGACCTATTTTTTTATTAGCTAATTATTATTTTAGGGGAGTTTGTAATGGAACTAAATTTTATTCGTCACCCACAGGGATATCACGTTTTAAATCCTCCCGATAGCCTACAGCTATCAGATCCACCATTAACCGATGTAGGTAGTCAACAAGCTCGAAAATTGAAAGAAATCTTTCCTGTATCCGATGATGATGTATTTATTATAAGCTCACTAAGACGTATACTACAAACGGCAGAATTTTGGGCCGGGCAAAAAGATTGCAAAAAAATTGTACACCCATTGGTGGGACCCAAAATGTTCCCATTATTACCGTCATACAAGGCCTACGACTGTGATAATTTACTAACAAAGACCCCAAATAATTAAAGTCTTTCCTTTAATGGAAATTGAAGATGATAATTCAATCTGTTGGTATAGTGGAATTAACACAGTTCCAGTAGCAAAATTTACAACTTTAACACTTATTAATTGGTGCAAATGGCTTAACATCAACAAAATTTTTATTGTTTCCCACGATGGAACAATAACCTACTATCGTCCGTTTCTTGGAGAAATAGTTACACGAGACAACTTTTTAGGAGACGTTGGATATCATAAAATTATTGTATAACATTTGTATGAGTTTGTGAAAAAAAGCACTTAAAGTAACAGGGGCTATAGTTTAAGAACGAGTAGTGTACAAAAATTATAAACAATATAAATATAAAATCTAGAATACTGTAGTACTTCTTTAATCCACTCGACACAACTTTAATATCCTTGAACAATAATATAAACCAAAGCCGTTATTCCATCAAGGAGTAACGGCTTTGGCTAAGTCATCGTAAAAACAATCTATTTCTTTATATAAGTAGCTCAATCAGTCTATCTGTTGATATAAGAGCTTTACAATACTAGACACTTATCGAACAAATCCTATCTTTTTAATGAATAATTCACCGATTCCACCGCATGAATAAACGTAGTATCAAATAATGGAATCTTTGAGTCCTCTTGCTTTACGAGTAATCCAATTTCAGTGCAGCCTAGAATAATTCCTTGCGCTCCATATTCAGCTAAGTTTTGAATTACCTTTTTATAATATTCTTTAGAAGATAGTGTTATTTTCCCGAGGCAAAGCTCTTCATAGATTACTTTGTTGACTCGTTCTCTATCTTCACTCTCAGGAATTACAACCTTTATTCCCTGGGATTCAATTCGTTTTTTATAGAAGTCCTGTTCCATCGTGTATTTAGTACCTAATAATCCAACTGTATGAATGCCAGCTTTTTTTATTTGGTTTGCTGTTGCATCAGCAATATGAAGTATGGGAATATGGATATGCTTTTCTATATCTGCCGCTACTTTATGCATCGTATTGGTACAGATACAAATGAAATCAGCTCCAGCTTTCTCCAAAGATTGTGCAGCTTTACCTAGGAGTAGACCAGCTTGACTCCAATCCCCATTTGCTTGATGTCTCTCAATTTCTTCAAAGTCCACACTATACATAATGCATCTTGCAGAGTGTAGGCCACCTAATTGGTTTTTTACTTCTTCATTAATGATTCGGTAATACTCAGATGAAGACTCCCAGCTCATTCCACCGATTAATCCAATCGTTTTCATCAAGAACCCTCATTTCTAATACATTCTTATGATTTCCATTTATCATATCCTGCTTTTTCAAACGCTTTTTGCATTGGGATATTTTCAATATCTGTGTCCGAAAAAATTCTCCAAACACCAATATTTTGCAAGATTTGTGTTGCTCTTAGCAGCAAATCATTGATTAAGCCTTTACCTCTATATTCTGGTAGAACCCCAATATAGTGAATCGTTCCTTCCTTTAATCCGCCATTACCAGCACCTTTAAATACGACTGGCTGAACGATTCCAATCAGTTTCCCATCAACATAGGCGAGTTCCCACCAGTCTTGATCATATTCAAAGTGAGCCTCATCTACTTCAAATATTGAATGAGCAAATTCTTTACGACTTTCTTCTGTATGATGTTTTCGATCTTCTCGATCTAATGAATCAATGATAATCTGACTAATCGCGTATTTAAAATCCTCTTCTAATTCCTTAGTTACTTTTTTAAAAGAACATCTTTCAGGTAAAATGACCTTATCTTTCGGTTCGTTCCATACGTATGCAATTTTCACATCGTTCACTCCCAAACAATTAATCCTCCTATACACAAAAGGTCTGAATGAGACAGGACTCATTATCAATAAGCTCAGCTTTCTCCTCAAACTTGATTCCTAATTCTTTATATACCCTCTTCCAAAATCCAACTGCAGGCTCATTTGCTACAAGCTCAATCACAAAATATTTCCCCTGCTTTTCAATAAATAATTGCTTTAAAATTTGTCTACCTAAGCCTTTTCCTCTATATGCCTGAATAATAAAAATATCATTTACCCCATAATCATATTCCTTTTTTAAAAATGGTCTTTCTAATAATAATAGAAAACCAATGATATTTTCCTCATACATAATCAAATAAGGGGACAATCCCTCTATCTGCCAAAATGAATCCAATTCATCAAAATGAAAAGATCCGTCCTCCCCAAGTACGAGTTCATTTGTATATTTCGATAGATCATGAAGATATAAGGAATATAGATTTTTTAAAATAGTCTTATCTTTTTCATAAGCTTTTTGGAGTCTAACTGCCATCAAGTTATGATACCTCCTTTGTTTTATTTCGCCCTTTTCAACTAATTGTCCGCCTCCACCTTTTTTTCTTATAATAAAAGTCACGATAAGTTAGATTTATTTTCATAATTATTCCTCCTTTTCTTGTATATTTCTATTAACATTAGTAAAATACCTTTTTCTCTCATTTATCACGAAAATATAGCTTTGTGGATCATAAATCTTATTTTGTGGACCATTAATTCTCGTTTACGCCCCATTCTTTGCCTTTTGGGGAGCATTCTACCTAATTTACGGACCATAACTTCCGCACACAAAAAAGCTCCTTTATATAAAAGGAGCAAAATAATTGATTATTATTTTAATGTTGAAAATAACTCCTCATTCCTCACTTCTAAAAAATATTTCTTGTACACATATTCTTTACCGCCATTTTCTTCATACCATTTTTTTATGCGATTAATATGCTCACTGTCACTTCTAACATTACTCTCAATCTCCTTATAACTTTCATAACTGTCATACTCCCAAATAGCAAATATTTCTGTTGAATGCTCATCATGAGGGATCATCCATCTACCTATTAATCTTGCCCCATGCTTCATTTGGTTTGGATAATTAGTACTCATAAAATGATTATTGAAACGATCTACAAATTCATTTCTAACTAAGTAAAATTTTCTACGATAAAACATTCTCCCATCCCCTAGTAAAATGTTCTTTTGATTATAAACATTCAACAACACCATTTATATCTCCTACTTAAATATCATATAATCACCGATAACAAATTCTCTTGTTCTCCATTTCCCCTCTTTGGTTAACCAAGAAATATTTATAATGGCAGATTGATAGGCTTTCTTTATTTCCTCTTTGCTTAAACCTTTTGAATAAAAGATAAACTCATTTGTATAATATACATCATTTTCATTCTCTTGATTACTATCGCTGCCATACCAATACCGATCTTTACCGTTAGAATCAATAAGCTTTGCCCAGTTTTCAGGAAAATTGATAGTCTGAGAAACAACATTCTCTAAATGAATAATGGATAAATCAAACGTAAACTTTCTAAAGTCACCTTTCGTAGAATTCGTTAATTCTTTTGCTCCTATATTCGCCATTTCTTGATCGTCAATCTTCGAGACCTGCGCATAAATCGAAATAATCGGTTCCTGTAATTCCCCACATCCCTCAATGAACATAAGTAAAAAAATAAAGAAAATGGATATTACATATCGTTTCTTATCTTTTTTCATGTTCTCCCTCCCACAGCCCTATAATATGTATATTTCTTTAACAAAATCATATTCCATTTATAGTGTTAGGGAAAAAACACTTCATATTTCAGATGAATGTTAACACGAATTACACTTGACAAAAAAATATTTTTATGTTAATATAAGATATTTAACTATTGAACACACTAGAAATATATGATAAATTTGGGAAACAGATTTCAATAAAATTGTATTTCGTTATTTAAAGGAGTGAGATACAAATGGAGGCGCTTCCTTGCAAAGGATGTAGAGGATTATGCTGTGGACCTGTTCCTGTAACTGCAAAAGATTTAAAAAAAATCAAAACGAAAATTAAAAAAATGCCAAATAAGCTCCGCTCAAATCTTGAAGATCAGGAAAGATTTCCCGGAACATGTATATTTTATGATTTAGAGAATGATAGATGTGGCATTCATTCAGTAAGACCAGAAATTTGTAAAATGTTTGGCTACTATGAGAATTTAGCTTGTTTTCGCAAACCAGAATTAGCTACAAAAAGCTTACCTTCCTACATAGAAAGTCCTGCTGGTATCCTATCCGTTGACTTCAAATGGGATTATTTTAAATAAACATAGGCATCTATGTTTGGCCTGAATTCTATATTTCATAGATTACTTGTCCCTACTTTTCTCTTGGTAGGGACTTTCATTTTATATATAAGATTATTTTCTCGTTTCATCCTTTTCAAGCTCAAAAAGATATTCCTCCACCTCTACTCCTCGTGCATTTGAAAAACCTTTGTCCTCACCACAAATGGAGAAACCGCATTTTTCCAATACACGAATGGAAGCAAGATTGTCTTTTACAGCACGTGCAAATAAAGGCCTCACTTTTATTAGTGGAAGAAATTTTTGTACAGCCTTTGTGGCGATGCCTTTACCCCAATATTGCTTACTTATCCAATAGCTAATTTCTGGATTTCCAAACTGTTCAAAGTTGAGAATATTCTCTACAACTTCTCCATTATATATGATAGTCTTTTTTATTATGTCACTATTTGTTAAAATCATCATCCAATGGTTTATAAAAGCAGGTTTATCATAAGGATCCTTTGCGGTAAAAGCCGCCATAAAATTTGCATCTGAGTCTTGTTGGTATTCAAAAAAATATTGGATATCACTCAACAAGACCTCTCTTAGTTCCACTCCCCTTTTATTCACATATAACTCCCCTTCCTTTTTTACCTACTCATATCTATTAATCACTTATTGATTTGGCAACCTTTTAAAAAAATCTACTTGTTTATTTCAAGAATCATTTCCAAAATTCCTTTATGTAATCAATCATTTAAGCAGAATGATTAATAGAGTATCACCACAAAGAACATTTTATTAAAAGGGAAGAAGAATTTG
This sequence comes from Heyndrickxia sporothermodurans, assembly GCA_018333075.1. Taxonomy (GTDB): domain Bacteria; phylum Bacillota; class Bacilli; order Bacillales; family Bacillaceae_C; genus Heyndrickxia; species Heyndrickxia sporothermodurans_A. The sequence continues at coordinate 13,665 of BORH01000006.1, forward strand.
TGAAATAATAAAATTAATTAATTTCAAATAAAATTGAACTAACGGTCAAATTATTGGGAATAGGCTATCAAAAATACTCTCAATGAAGTCATTTTACGAACCTTTTAGTCTTTAAGAATGTTAATACTAACATATGAGGATGATAAAATCATAAAACTTATAATACCCATTTGAAATAAAATGTATAATAAGTGTAAATTTAACAAGTGGCGTTTCTGTAATAAAGGAGAAACGCCTTTTTACTAAAAATAGAACAGGAATTTTAAATTTTTGATAAGACAACTTTCTTAAAAATATTTGGAGGTAAGCTTAATGGAAGATGTACCAAAAAAAATCAATGAGGTGTTAGATTATTATTTTGCGCTTTTTGAAAAGAAATCACCTACATTACTTGAAGCCTTTTATCTTTATGGTTCTACCTCATTAGGTGACTTTAAGTATGGATTTAGCGATATTGATTTTATTGCTGTAATTAGTCGAACAGTAAATGATACAGATGTAAAAACTCTTAAAGAAATTCACAAAGATATGCAAAGAGAATTCCCGAAGGCGATTTTAGACGGTTTTTATATTACGAAAGATGATATGAAGTCGTTAAATAGCATTAATATTTCATGTATCCGCTTTAATGAGGGAAAGTTTCATGGATATAGAGAGTTTAATAAAAACTCTATTGACGCTTATCAATTAAAAAAATATGGATTAACCATTAAAGGACCCAAAATGAAAGATATTGATTTTACGGTAGATTGGAATATCTTATTGAATAACATGAGAACCAATCTTAATACATATTGGCTTGATTGGCTAAGCGATTGTAGGAGGTTTCCCTCCATCAAATATATAGGTTTGCTATTTAGTCTACATATGGTTGAGTGGGGTGTATTGGGTATTTCTCGACTTTATTACACATTTAAAGAAAAAGATATTACCTCGAAAGTTGGGGCAGGGGAATACGCATTAAGTAAGGTTCCTCAACGTTTTCATAAAATTATTAATGAGTCTATGAGATTAAGAAAAGATAATAAAAAGTCATATTATAATTCTATTTTCGAGAGACGAAAAGACGCACTGAGCTATATTGAGTTTATGATACAAGAGTGTAATAAGCATTTTCAATGAGCACGATTATTTAACTTATAGGAGCGTTTCTGAAAGAGACAGGAACGCTTTTTATTATAGGAGCAGACATTAATTGACTTAGTCTATAATTTCAAATAATGTGTTGCATGCTTCAAATTACTTTTTTTAACAAAGCCAAGCGAAGTATAAAACTGATCAGCCTGAGTCGTATCTGTATGAAGAACGATTGCCCTGTAATGCTTTCGGGCCTCACTTATTATCCTTTTCAGTAAAAGTCTTCCGATACCATTTTTGCGAAAGGCTTTGGAAACATAAAATCTTCTAACTCGTCCAATACTAGATTCATTTGAATAGGGATCCTGATTTAAACCACCAATAGCAATTAATATGCCTACTTCGTTGAATACTCCGTAAAGTGCTTCTCCTCGATAAATAAATTGATTGGTCCCATCTTTATACTCATCTACTAATCTTCCAAGAAAGCGAAAACCCTCTTCCTTACTTTCTTTAACTAATAAAGAAATATCCATTTCAAGTAAGTTCTGTATTCTTCTCACTTCAAAGACTGTCATGTGTTCACCCCATTTCAGCAGAATTCAAAATAAAAATCTAGATTGTTCTTTTATATATATAATCATTTCATCTATATTAGATGGCTGTAAATTCGTTGTTTGATAAAGATGATGTTCCGATACACCCTTACTTTCAAATTCCTCTACTAATTCTAAGCATCTTTCTCCCATTTGATGGTCTTCTGTCCTTAAAGCGTCTCTTCGTAGCAGCTCTTCCCTATTTACCCAAAGGACCACATATTTGATTTCGACACTCTTAATTTGTTTACGAATATATTTGACAAAGCGTGCTACTTGGTCTGGAAATGCAACATAATCAATCACGACATTCTTTTGTTTGCGAATAAAATTCGCACTTACACTAGCGATATTTTCCCAAGTTAATGCTAGTAATTCTTCACTTTCTCACGGTGGGAGATACCCGCCGGAATAAGTGTGTTCGTCGTATCACCATACTCCCTAATTTTTGTGACTACTCCAGTTACGGTAGAACCTAAGCTCATATTAAGCGAAGAATCTAGGTTTTCAACCACCACCTCGATTCCCTTTGGTGTCGTATTGGTATATTGACTTGGATTACCAGATGTATAAAGGATAAGTTCATCAGTGGCTCTTGCTTTATTAGATGTGGTAATTGGATATGTTGCTCCTTTATGCTCGAAGTGGAGATCCAAATTATAATGGTAAATGATTCCTTTTCCATTCTTCACTCCGAATGCAATTGGTTCATTTACATATTCAGTTTTTCCGATAGGCAATTTCCCTGCATTGACTAGTTGATTATTATTTGCAATCAAGTATACGGGTAGTCCTGTTGGACCAAAGAATGAACCATTAATAGCCCCCACCACTTGATGACCTGGAGCAGAATTTGACAACGTTCCTGCCACTACTTTCGATAATTTATTGAGTGGAATAGGGATTCCAAGTTCAATATTTGTATACCGATCTTTTAAATTGACCTTCATTACTCTTGCAGCTTGTTTGCTAGTGGATGAGCTTATTCTATTATCTTGGTATGTAACACCTGCAGAAACTTTAAACTGTTGATTTACCTGGCTGAGTTCGTCCATACAAATGAAGATGCCACTAGCAGCATAACTACTATCAGACAAAAACTTCTTAACAACCGACCTTTCATTACAAAAATTGTCCCCTTATATATTATAATCTACAACTACTCTTAATATAGGAAACCAGACGAACATTTGGTATTTATGGATGGATTATCAATAAAAATAAGATAAATCCCTTATCTCCTTTTAGTTGTATTTTATGGAAATTACTTAAAATTGAAGAATATTTTACTTCTAGAATCATGAAATAAATATCTTTATAATAGAAACGCTGCTTTTTTTTGTGGAAAATTTTTCTCTATTTGAAAGGAGGGTTAATATGAAAAGAAAACTTAAAATTAATGTGTTTGCTGGAATTTTTGATATTATTAATGCATTTTTAATTATGATTTCTTGGGCAGTTGTTTTATTCGCAGCAGTTGGTGAAGCTGTTTCTAACGGTGATGGACATATTACCGGAGGAGTAGGCGGTTTCTTCTATTTTATGGTTGCCATCGGTCTTATTCTACATATTATCGGGTTAGTTAAATCTAAGAAATCAGGAATTTCCATAGTTGGTCATGTTCTTGGTATTATTGGCTGTGCGTGTTTTATCATCACTATGGTATTAGCTTTACCAGCTTTTGTTTTAGTATTATTAGCAGCTATTTTCACCTTGCTTCAAAAAAATATAAAAGAAGCTTAATGAAAACCCAGCACATGCTGGGTTTTTCATATTTTTCAACTTAAATGCTTTACAAACAACACTCTATCTTGTTTAGATCCATCATAATCAGGATGAACTAAAACCCCATCAATCTGTTTGTCCGCCATCTCTACGTCAAAGCCCATCTTCGTATGATAAGCAATCGAACCTTTATTAACTGGGGAGGTAACACAGCGAACAACACTTCGACCATTCTGTTTCACTACGTCAAAAAATTTTTGATATAGCTGCTTCCCGACGTTATTTTTTCTAAATTCAGGATGTACCCCTACAAAATGAATATACGCTTCATTTAAATGAACTTGAGAGAAAAACCCTATTAAAAAACCAACAATTTTTCCTTCTTCCTCAGCTATAAAACTTGAATTTGAAAAATGATCAAAAAATAGCTTTGGAAGCATATCAGACATTTGACGTCCACCCCACCAATCATTAATTAATGGTGAAATAACATAGTAGTCTGCCCCTGTTACTGAACGAAATTCCACTTGAATCCCCCTAACAGATATAGTATTTTGTTTCATAATAAAACGAGATTTATCTAAATTATACTAGTATTTTATATTTATTTTAAATAAAAACAAAGCTATCGAAAATACAATAGCTTTGTTTTAAACATTATCTTAATGCACTTACTGCATTAATTAGGCCGCTTCCAGACTTTTCATCATTACCTGGTTTAAATAAATCTTCAGCAGATTTTAAAATAATATGTTTTACTTGTGAAGGCTTCAACTTATCTTTTCCATGTTGTGCAATGATAACACCTGCAAGTGCTGCTACTTTAGGTGCAGCCATAGATGTACCCGCTTTATACCCGTAGCCACCAGGTACGGTTGCTAAGCATAGGTAAGAATTATCTCTTCCAGCCCCTGTTTCAGGATTGTAGTTCGGACCTAAATCACCACCTGGAGCCATCACATCTATTTTTCCAACTCCGTAGTTTGAGTAGTAAGCTAAATTCTTCAATTGTCCGCCGGCTGAAACCCTAATCATATTTTGATTACTTGGACTTCTATGTGTAGCTCCATTATCATCACCAGAAAGCTTTCCTGGACTGCTTATATCAACAGCATTATTTCCCGCTGAACCAACAACAGTAACTCCTTTTTTGATGGCGTAGTGGATTGCTCTATTAAACATTTGAACATCTGCCACGATATCTTTTGTTGCATATTCTGGATCTTGATACCAATCATAGCCACCTAATGACATGTTCACTACATCGACATTATCATCAGCTGCCGTCATTAATGCTTCTGCAATATTGGCAGTTGAAGCTTCACCTGTAGGACCAAACACACGATAAGAAGCAACTTTAAGGTCAGGTCCAATCCCCATTGTTCTACCTTTAGCTGCAATCGAACCTGCTACATGTGTTCCATGACCGTTGTCATCCTTTGGATCAGGGTGCCCTGGAACAAAGGATTTCCCATATGCGTAATTTTCTTTTAAATCCGGATGGGTATAGTCTATTCCAGTATCAATAACAGCAACAACAATATCTTCACCAGATGCTGACTTACCTGTCCCCCCAGGAAGACTCCATGATTCCCCATTATTTGTCACCTGTTTAATATCCCACTGTAATTGCTCATAAAGATCTGCATTTGTTGACTTCACATCATCGTAAGACAATGTTGCTTCCATAGCTGGGGCTTCAGTATGAATAGTATTTTCTTCCCCTACTTCAGAGACGATTGATGACTTTTTAACTTCCTTAAGGAAGTTTGGATTGCTAGAAGCAACCTCAACAGCTCCTAATTTTTCAAACGTATAATTCACCTTTCCTCCAGCTTTTTTAAGTAGCTCTTCATATCCACTTGGTAACTTTTCCTCATTCTTAAAAACTACAATATATTTCTTTTCAACAGATTGGGCTTGTCCAACATTAGCCCCGCTTGCAAACACGGTGGATGCACATAGTGCCAAACTAAGAGCACCTGCAAATATCCCTTTTTTTAATGTCATTCTAATCGCCTCCTTATTGTATATAATTTTCATTATATTCAAAATTATCTTTTAGACAATTCTCAACTTTCGACAATATTTAAGAGGCTAAAAATTATATATTACTTATGGAATATGCAACATGCATTTTTTGATAAAAGTCTAGTAATAAACTAGGTATTTTTTACATTAAAAAGGCAATAATCTCTGCAGATTTTGTCGAATTGATAGTACTAAATTCATAATCCTATTTATCCATTAAAAGGAAGTAACTTTTTATGACCCGGTGATAATTTTATGAGCTTAAACTGCTTGTTTTTGATTTGTTTTAATAATTTACTTGCTTCATCCCATGCCATTCTATAAAGATGTTCCAATCATTTTATTATTTACCGCTGCTTCTAGCTCCTCAGCATCAAGCAAAAAAACTTCCCCTGAGGGAAGGACTACAATGTCCAAAAATAAATCATCCATCCAGGGAATCCCATCATCTATTCCAATCTTAAAGCAAATATCTAAATACCATTGGACAACCTCCCCTTCAGAATTAACATCGTCGTTAAAGAATGTCGTTCACCCAATGGAAAATGCTGAAGCCAACAAAAGCCGTCATCAGCAATACAAATTTTCTTATCATCATATTCAACAAATAGCGGTTCTTTTACTTTTTCCATTTTTAATAATGTTATATACCCTTTAAAGTCTTTTGAATCTATATAGGATTGTGCATATGTTCTTTTTTCGATACGCTTCCAATCAGAACGATCTCCATATTTTCTTTTTAGCATTCATTTTAACATCCTTCGTTTCTTACTAAATCTTTGTATACTTTTTATAAGACTTTCAAACAATGTTATCCACAAACTATTGAGTTTCAACCCTATAATACATCGCAATTGCTAGAATAGCGAATAAAAGCAATAAACATTGAATACATATCCCTGTAATGCTACAAATCTTCCCTGAAACAGAAAGTCCCCTACCTGCTTCATTAGAACTTTCAATTTCTTTTATACTTTTAGCTGAAAAAATCATTCCAATCACACCAAAAATTATACCAATATACGGTACAACGATTGACAACATTCCCATTATTATTGCGACTATCGATTTTTCATTTGTTTTCCCCATACATCTCCCTCCTTAATATTCAAAACTTTCTTTCTTTTATTTTACCACAAAAATCCATTTTTGTTTTTAATGCACCAAAAATTAAGAAGGTGAAAATTTACTAAAAAAGTATCAGGATATCTGCTTTGAACTCTAGTTATCTTCTAAGGGAATACTTTATCTACCTAATTTATATTTTTATCTCTTGAAAATAGATGAATATCTCTCCAAAAATAAAAGATATCTGCTAGATGCAAATTTTTTCTTCTATAACGGATAGATATTTTCCTTAATCATTGACTTTCTCCTCTAAATACGAGATATCAACTTTCAATTCAAGATATCCACACTGGGAGCTGAATTTCTCCTTTCTATCATAGATATCCACTATTGAAACAGGATATCTCCTTTGAGCTCTCATTATCTCCTGTGGCAATACTTTATCCACGCATTTTGCATTTTTATCTCCTGAAAATAGAGAAATATCTCTCCAAAAATAAAAGATATCTGCTAGATACAAATTTTTTTCTTCTGTTAAAGATAGATATCAACCTTAATCATTGACTTTCTCCTCTAAAATCGACATATCAACGTTCAATTCAAGATATCCACAATCGGAGCTGAATTTCTTCCATCTATCGGACATATCCACTACTGAATTAGGATATCTCTCTTGAACTCTAGTTATCTTGTGGCAATACTTCATCCACCCATTTTGCATTTTTATCTCCCGAAAATAGAGAAATCTCTCTCTAAAAGTAAAAGATATCTGCTGGATGAAATTTTTTTCTTCTGTAAAAGATTGATATCAACCTTAATCATTGACTATCTCCTCTAAATACGAGATATCAACTTTCAATTCAAATTATCCACACTAGAGAGCTGAATTTCTCCCTCTAATCATAGTTATCCACTATTGAAACAGGATATCACCTTTGAACTCTAGTTATCTCCTGTGGCAATACTTTATCCACTCATTTTGCATTTTTATCTCTCGAAAATAGAGAAATATCTCTTCAAAAGTAAAGGATATCCACTAGATACAAATTTTTTTCTTCTATAAAGGATAGATATCAACCTTGATCATTTACTATCTTCTTTAATATCGAGATATCAACTTTCAATTCAAGATATCCACACTGGGAGCTGAATTTCTTCCTTCATTCGGACATATTCACTACTGCATTAAGATATCACCTTTGAACTCTAGTTATCTCCTGTGGCAATACTTTATCCACCCATTTTGCATTTTTATCTCTCGAAAGTAGAGAAATATCTCTCCAAAAGTAAAAGATATCTGCTAGTTACAAATTTTTTTCTTCTGTAAAAGATTGATATCAACCTTAATCATTGACTATCTCCTCTAAATACGAGATATCAACTTTCAATTCAAGATATCCACAATCGGAGCTGAGTTTCTCCACTCAACCATAAATATCCACAACTTTATCAGGATATCTCCTTTAAACTCTAGTTACCTCCCGAAAGACAACCATATTACGGGTTCATACCTTTATTTCCACCACTCATCAAACATCGAAACAGGTAAATGTCTTTTGTGCTGTGTGATTATGTATCGTTGTTCAATTTTTCTTGCAATGTCGGGAGGAGCTTTTTTTCCTTCTAAGTAATCGTCTAGTAGCTCATAAGAAATCCCCAATTCAGTTTCGTCCTCCTGCTGTGGTTTTTCGTCCAGTAGATCGGCAGTTGGCGCTTTTAAATAGAGCAATTCAGGTGCACCTAATTCGATGAGTAATGCACGACCTTGCCGTTTCGTTAATCCACTTAACGGTAAAGTATCCGCTCCGCCATCACCATACTTTGTAAAAAATCCAGTCAATGCTTCGGCAGCTTGATCGGTCCCGATGACAAGTAAATTTTCAGACCCACTGATAGCATATTGAACTATCATTCGTGCTCTTGCTTTGACATTTCCTTTGTTAAAATCTGATAAACGATTTGCGGTAGCTTTGGAAAATTGGTCTTTAAAGACATCTACTGTTTGCCCAATGTTAAAGGTGATCGTTTCATCTGGCTGAATGAATTGAAGTGCCGCTTGAGCATCCGCTTCATCTGCTTGTTGATGATATGGTAAACGAACAGCTATGAATTTTGCCTCATGTCCTTCCACTCGAAGCTCTTCCACTGCCAATTGAGCTAATCTGCCAGCTAATGTAGAATCCTGTCCACCGCTAATTCCTAAAACAAAGCCTTTTGCTTTCGATGTCACTAAATATTTCTTTAAAAATTGAATGCGAGCTTGAATTTCTTCTTTTACTAGAATGATAGGTTTTACGTGTAAATCTTTTATTATTTGTTCTTGGATTGACATAAGCGTTGCCCCCTATTGATATAACTGATTGGTTTTAATATATTCATAGCAATTCTCCGGTAGAAGATACCTTGGTTCTCCTCCTAATTTAAATTCTTCACGAATATAGGTAGAGCTAATTTCCATTGCCAGTCCTTTATCAATTAAATGAAATGTGCTCCCATCATCATTATTACGCAAGATAGGAGACTTACTAATTGCTTTGACCATATCAATTCCATCCCGTGCCATGACGATAAACTTATTTTCTTTTACTAATAAATCGGCATTGCCCCATTTTCCTTCCCCTATATCAATTAAAAGATCGGCCCCCATAATAAAATATATTTCGTCATTTTTATATTTTTGTTTAAAATATTTTAATGTTTCATAGGTCGTTATTTTCCATGCATCTTGAAGCATTTCATAATCATCCGCAATAAACCGATCATTTCCTTGAATCGCTAACTGTACCATACTCCAGCGATGTTCATCGTCTGTATTCATTCTTTTATCCTTTCGTTTATTTGAGCAAGGTAAAAAAATTACTTGATCAAGCTTGCATCGATGGGCAACTGTACTCGCTGTCCAAAGATGCACATTTGTAATTGGATCAAAAGAAGAGCCATAAATTCCGATTCTAGCCATTAGTTTTCACCTCGATCATCTATCTGTTTTTTTATCTTTTCTTTTACTTCATTGATTTTGTTCATTTTATGATCCCAGCATTCTTGACTTAAATCCACTGGATATTCCTCAGGGTTCAACGGACGTTTATATTCATCCCAAAGCAGCTCTAAATTATCCCTAACACTTTCCTGAATTTGTCGCAATGTAGGAGTTTCATATACGAGCTTTCCATTTTCAAAAATGGTCTGATGAAGCTCCCTTGCCACAAAATTTGTTACAAACTTACTGATGAATGTATGAACAGGATGAAACATTTTTAGTCTTTTCTCCTCTTGAGGTTGTTCATTTTCAAGTGCGATATAATCTCCTTCAGATTTGTTATTCGCCTTATTTATAATCCGATAAACTCGTTTTAACCCAGGAGTAGAGACCTTTTCTGGATTGGCACTAATTTTAATTGTATCGACCATCTTATTAGCCTCATTCTCGATTGCAACTAATTTATAAACGGCTCCTAATGCAGGCTGGTCATAAGCAGTAATGAGCTTTGTGCCAATTCCCCATACATCAATTTTCGCTCCTTGAGCCTTTAAATTCATGATTGTGTTTTCATCTAAATCATTAGATGCAATTATTTTTGCCTCAGGAAATCCTGCTTCATCTAACATCACTCTTGCTTTTTTAGATAAAAAAGCGAGGTCTCCGCTATCAAGACGAATTCCGATAAAATTGATTTGATCACCTAGCTCCTTAGCCACCTTGATGGCATTCGGTACTCCAGATTTCAATGTGTCGTATGTATCCACTAGGAATACACAGTTTTTATGGGTGCTTGCATATTTATGAAAAGCGAAATATTCATCTTGATAAGCCTGAATCATGGAATGGGCATGTGTTCCTGAAATCGGAATATCAAATAATTTACCCGCTCTTACATTTGATGTTGCACTAAAGCCTCCGATAAAAGCAGCTCTTGTTCCCCAAATGGCTGCATCCATTTCCTGAGCTCTTCTCGTACCAAATTCCATCGCTTCTTGATTACCAATTACTTGTTTAATGCGAGAAGCCTTTGTTGCAATTAAGGTTTGATAATTAATGATATTAAGAATCGCTGTTTCAATTAATTGAGCCTCAGCCAGTGGAGCCTCAATTCGAAGCAATGGTTCATTAGCAAATACGATTTCTCCTTCTTTCATCGAACGGACCGTCCCAGTAAAGCGTATATCTTTTAAATAAGATAAAAAATCATCTTGGTACCCTTCTTCTTTTAAGTAAGCAAGGTCTACATCACTAAATTGAAAGTGGCTTAAATAATCAATCACTCGTTCTAATCCAGCAAAAACAGCATAGCCATTGCCAAATGGAAGTTTACGGAAGTAAACCTCAAACACCGCTCTCTTCTGGTCAAATCCATCTCTCCAGTACGTTTCCGCCATATTAATCTGATAAAGGTCTGTATGCAAAGCAAAGCTATCATCTATATATTGATACATTTCTGTTTCCTCCCTTTATATAATCTGTGCACCTAAGGAATATTTAAAATGGTCCAATGCCCAAAGATGGCCTGCTTGATTAAAGCTTGCAACCCCATCTCGGTGTACCGTTAATTGAAAGCCTTTATTATAAGCATCCACTGCTGTATGAAGAACACAAATATCAGTACATACACCGACTAAATGAATATCTGTAATGCCACGTTCACGTAATTTAATTTCTAAGTCTGTTCCGGCAAAAGCTGAATACCTTGTCTTATCCAGCCAATAAATATTGTCCCTATGCTTATTTTCCTGATAAATCTCCCTTACCTTTCCAAATAATTCTCTTCCTTTCGTCTTTTCAATATTATGTGGAGGAAAAAGGTTAGATTCTGGATGATAAGGATCACTCGTTTTGTGCAAATCGATCGCAAAGACTACAAAATCATTATTTGCAATAAATGTATGAGTTATGTTTGAAATTGCCTTTTCAATCAATTGTCCTGGTTCTCCACATGTCAGTGCACCATCTGTAGCTACAAAATCATTTGTGTAATCAATATGAATTAACGCTCTTTTCATTAAAAGTTCCTCCTTTTAATTAACGATATGTTAATTATTATCCTTAAAAAAATATAGGATGCTAGTGGAAACGAGTCATCCCATCTCCACTTAATATCTTGCCGTATATATCGGTTTAACAATATCCATGTCCATAAATTCATATAATTGAGTAGGGATCTTTGATGTTCTTTGTGTTTTTTTCCCAACAACTGCTTGAATGAATGGCAATGATTTAATTTTTCTTGCAAAGCTTTGATCGCTGGCAATCGCCGGATCATCCGTAACCGTTAATAAAACAGCCTGCAACTCTGAATAAGTAAAATGGTTAGGTAAAAAGTTTTTAGCTACGGTAGTTTGTAATAAATCATTCGTAATTCTTTCAATCGCTGCTTTAATAATTTGCTCATGGTCAAAGGCTAAATCAATAGTAAATACCTCATCTATTGAAAATAATTCTACCTCTACTGCATCATCATTTGCCTTTCTCATTACTAAAGTATGCTCTGGAACAATCGCATAATGAGCATTAGAAATAATCCATCCACGAGGATCTCTTCCTGGTTGATCGTAAACACCAAAATGCTTTAAATGGATATTTTTTACACCCGTTTCTTCCTCTAGCTCACGCTTCGCTGCTTCAAATGCGGATTCGTCCTCCTGAACGAATCCACCAGGCAATGCCCACTTCTTCGCTTCAATATTTATTTGTCCCTCTGCATTCAGCTCCGAACGTTTAATAAGCATTAGCTTTAAGCTCATTTTTGGCGGTTTATATTCTGCTACCTTTTCCGAAACAATTGTAAAGACTGCAATATCCGACGTGTACCCATCTGGCGTACGGAATTTCTTGATATCATATTGCTTCAATGCTTCTTCGTTTGACATTGGCTGACTCCTTGTTTTTTGTAATTAACAATTTGTTAAATGTTAAATTTATTTTATAGTTTGTATGCAAGAAAGTCAATAGTTAAATAGCAAATTTTCTAAAAAAACTCAGAGCTCCTTCCTTCTTTCATTTCCTCTTTTAAAATTTCCTGTTACCTTCGCAAGTATAAGCTGAACTTCTTTCTCATCTTTTGCGGCATTTATTCTATTAAGTATTTTTTTAGCTTCTTTCCCTTTCAGCATTTTTACTTGCTTACCAAAATATTTAATTATAACTGTCTCATTTTTAGTCACTACATAACAAAAAGGATTCTCATCTAAGCGATTTCTCTTATCAATATTGTCCATATATCCCCCTCCAAATAATAATCTTTACTAGTTCAATTTTAGAAATTTGAGTGATGTTTAATAATCCTATTATTTAAGTTCTTTATATATTTATAAATACCTTCACCCTTGTATGATATATGACAGATTTTTATCCAAAAAAGAAAAAAGCTGACTCGAATGTCTTTCTTCGAATCAGCTTAGCTCATCATTTACGTTTTTGAAAGCTCTATAAAGCCTTCGCCAAACACATCCCGAACGTCGTGAATGGCAATAAACGCATTCATATCTACTTCTTTAACAATCTTTTTCAGTTTCACTACCTCTTGTTTGCTAATGACAATGTAAAGGATATCCTTCTGATCTTTCGTATAATAGCCATGACCTGAAAAGACAGTAACTCCTCTGTCCATAAGTGAATTTACTTGCTGCGCAATGAGATCAGGCTCCTTCGAAATGATCGTTACTGCCTTTTTCGGATTTACACCTTCTATGATAAATTCCATTACTTTTGTACCAATATACAGCATTATAATTGTCAGCAATAGCTTTTCGACTCCGATAATAAAATAAGAAGAAAATGCCACAATTAAATCAAAAAATAGCAGCCCATAACTAATACTCCAGCCAAGATATTTATGAGTAATTCGTGCAAGAATTGTCGATCCCGCAGTTGTCCCACCTACACGAATAATTAATCCAATTCCGACACCCGCAAAGACTCCGCCAAAAATAGCATTCACAAAGATTTCATTTGAAGCAATCCGCCAGTCCTCTGTTAAGTGCAGAAATAATGAGTTAAACGCTACAGCAATAATTGTATAGATGGTTGTTGTTTTATCTAAAAATTTATATCCGACAATAAGCAGTAATACATTCAAAATAAAATTCATAAGGCCTGGAGACCACTCGAAAAGATAATAGAGAATAATGGTTGTCCCTGTAACTCCTCCTTCGCCAAACTCATTCGGAATGACAAAAAGATTAACAGCCAATGCAAATATGAATGCACCTATGATTATAATCAGAATATCTATTAGTCTTTTTTTCACCTGTACCACCTCTGCCTATCCTTGATGAATCTCTCCATTATACTTAAGTATCATAGCGGTTTCAATACCAAAAAGGAAGAACTACTAAATTATTCAAAAAAGCAGGAATTACAAATGAAAACGACGAATATATGTTCTTATCAAAAAGAATGGAGGTAGGAAAAGATAGATACTCAACAATCACTTACAATAAATAAACAAAGCTGGGATATGGTTGCAGACCGCTTTTTTGGAAGGACGGCGCTTCCTGAATATGGACCGATGGCTCCAAGCGAGGAGGAGCTTCATTTATTTGGTGACCTTACCAATGCAAAGTTATTAGATATTGGCTGTGGGAGCGGCCATTCACTGCAATATATGAGCCAAAGAAATACTGCTGAGCTCTGGGGAATTGATCTATCGTCTAAACAAATTGATGCGGCCAAAACCGTACTAAAGGATTGCCCGCTTCCTGGTAGACTATTCGAATCTCCAATGGAGCATAATCCTGGATTACCAACTGACTACTTTGATATTGTTTATTCCATTTATGCCCTTGGATGGTCAACTGATTTAAACAAAACATTAGCTAATATTTACAAATATTTAAAGCAGGGAGGAACTTTTATATTTAGTTGGGAGCATCCACTATTTAGCCGTGTAAAAAATATAGATGGTGTTCTCACTTTTCAACAATCCTACCATGAGGAGGGTCCATATGATCATGAGGCATGGCATCAGCCAGCTATTATGCAGCAATTTAGAATCAGCACGTATATAAATGCACTCATTAATCATGGATTCATGATCGAGAAAATCGTTGAGGATATTTCTATTTCTGAAGAAGACATCAAGAGAGATGCGAATCGTTGGTATTCTATAGACAAAGCAAAGTCTCTGCCGACTACGCTAATTATAAAAAGTAAAAAATTATAAGTTAGCTTCAAAAGGAGAGTCCTTTACTGGATCTCTCCTTTTTTGCTCATTATTAGTTTTAAAATAATTTAGTTATTACATTCCTTTTTTTAGCAATATTTGTAATACACACACATCTACTCTCCCTTTTTCTAGAATTTATACCCAACCCCTTTTTGTATCACATGGCGGTTAGCTCATTATCATGCTGACACTAGCCTTATTTTGGATTCGGACTATGATTCAATGCTATTATCATAAATAATGAAAAACCAATAACATACAAAAGAACACAAGCACTACCAATAAGTATAATCCAGCGAACTGGCCCTTTTTTTGCAAAAAGAGCGGTGACAATCCCAAGAATGGAAAGTAGCAGAACAGTTAAAAGATGATTAGGATTCCAAAAAAATATATGCCTAAAAGATCCTAATACTAATGTGTATCTAGTTCTCATAAAAATGATAAGAACAAAGGTGATGATAAAAAAGACTATTGAACAAGTAGAATAAAACTTTTTCATTGTTTATTCCTTTCAAAAGATGGTTAGTAAATTATTCTATTTATTATCAAAATTTTCCTTCTCTTAAATGCAGAATCTGCTTACTAACCAATTTTCGCATAGACACATGTATCAGTCAGTCGTTTTCCATCTGCCGATAAATCTTCGTTTCTTAAAATTCCCTCTAATTGATAGCCTAGTTTTTCAGGAATCGCTCGACTTTTATCATTTGTAGATTCACATCGTATTTCTATCCGCCGACAGTTCAAATCATTAAGCGCCATTTTCGTTAACCCTTCTATTGCTTCTATCATATAACCATTTCCGCTATATTTCGTATGAATCCAGTACCCTATCTCACATTTAGGAATATCCCATACGATATTATGGAGTCCTGTTGAGCCGATAAATTCATTTGATTCGGCATGAAAGATAAGATACCGTAAATCTTCACGTTTTAAAAATTTTAAATGGGCTTCTCTTATATTTATTTCTGTTTTTTCTTCAGTTGGACTACTTTGTGCGAACGGAAGCCACTGCTGTAATTCATTGATGGAAGCTTCAATCGCCTGGTTTACCACCTTTCCATCCCCAAACATAGGCATTCGCAAATATAATCTTTCCGTTGCTATTTTCGTCGGTATGTTCATTAATATTGGATTCAACAAAGGGATCACTCCTTATTTAATAGAAGAAATCGCTCATTTAATGATGATTTCCTGTTTTTATTTCTGATATCTTTCGTTAGTAGCAGATTTCATATATTGACGGCAGAAATAAAGAGTTCAAAATCGATATCTTTTTCAAACAGAGAGATAAAAGTCAAATTTCTGGAGATAAATAGTTAAATTTCAGAGATAAACATTAAAATGTCGGTGATAACATTTACTCATTGGTGAAAAACCCTAATTACTGCTGAAATCACCTATTCCGATGGAAAAATAAAAAAACTCTCACCCCCAAGATTGATTCATCTTGAGGACGAGAGTTGTAGCTTCGTGGTACCACCTCAGTTTGTTAATATGTCGCCATATTAACCTCATCGGGTACATTCATACCCTATCTCTATATCGGGAGAACCCGCTTACAATCCCTAATTTAACAATTAGATTAGTAAGAAGCTCCAAGTCTTTTTTCGTTAAGTTTATTATTGCTCATTTTCAGCAAACAGAGCTCTCTTTGAATAATTGTTCTTAACTACTCTTCTCTTCAACGCATATTTTTATGAAATTTCAAATAATAATATACAATTTCATTACATTCGTCAAGCACTATTTACCTCTGCCCTTAGTCCAGTGTTTTCACCATCGTATAGTAGCTGCTGCCAGGGGGATAATCCTTTACTTCACCAACAACCTTAAAGCCCTTCTTTTCATAAAACGTTCGAGCTTGAAATTCATAAGTTGTAAGCAGCATCTTATTTGCTCCTTTTTCTTTTGCCATTTCTTCTGTTTTTTCAAGTACAGATCCGCCTAGCCCTTTGCCACGATAAGCTTCATCAAACCAAAAATAATTGATCTCAAGCCATCCCCAATAGATTTCTCCAGTGAGCCCACCAATCCATTGGTTCTTTTCATCTGTTACAACAATATTTACAGGCTGCACCGCGTCTTTTTTTCTTGCTTCATGATGATAAATTGATTTTTGATTATTAAACTCTCTAATTTTCGTTTTTAAAAAAGATGAAAATTCCTCGTTTTTTTCGTTTAATATCTCTATATTATACATCCCCTGTTACTCCTCACCCATTTTCAGTAAATTATTCGATCAAACGATTGAAATTTCCTTCATTGCATTTTCATTTTTACAAAATCTTAATAAATGCAAGTTAATAGGTAAAAGCTTCTACTTGTTCTTCCCCAGTTATCATATCTTTTACTTTATATTGATTCCTTTGCACTTCTGCTTCTCCAATAATAATGACTTTACGAACTTTTTCTTTATTTGCTTTATCCAAAGCCTTTCCTATTTTTTTGTTACCCATTTCAACCTCTACCTTAAAGCCTTTTTTTCTTAATTCACTTGCGACTAATAATGACTCCTTCCATGTATTAAGTGGAATGACATAATAATCGATAGAAGAAGCATTCTTTTTTATTTCATTCGATTGTAATAGAGCCGTGTAAATAACATCTAAACCAAATGAAATTCCAACGGTTGAAACCTTTTCGTTTGTTCCTAATAACCCACCTATTGCGTTATCATATCTTCCACCACTGCCAATGCTAGATTTTAATGATTTATCAGTCATGAAAATTTCATAGATTGTCCCTGTATAAATCTCTAAGCCTCTTGCTAAAAATGGGTTAAAGATACATTTGTTCTTAACCTTTAAATAGTCTAAATACATTTCAAGCTCCTTAAGCTCGTCTATTCCTGATTGAATGAGCGGATTCAACTCAGCAAACTGCTCAAAATAGGTGTAGTCAGTATTGTTTTCGTTGATTAAAAACCCTTTGATTGAATGAACCGTTTCTGAAGGCAGCCCTTGAGCAGCTAGCTCAGAGATAACTTCTTCCAAACCAACCTTTTCAAGCTTATCAAGAATTAATACGACTCGATTAATTTGATTTTCAGGTGTCTTAAAGGCTTGGAGCATACCAATTAATAGCTTGCGATTATTATATTGAATTGTAACATCAATATTTAATTTTTCGAAAGCATCAATTGCCATTATCATCAGCTCTGCTTCAGCTACCTGTGATTGGATTCCCACTATATCTACATCGCATTGTGTAAATTCTCGAAGCCTTCCTGTCTTAATTGGTCCATCTCTAAATACTTTGCCAATCTCATATCTTTTAAAGGGCATTTTAATCGTTGGATTCATTGCAACTACTTTTGCAAATGGGATTGTCAAATCATACCTTAATGCTAACTTCCTTTCCCCTCTATCCGATAATGTATACATTTCCTCCAATATTTCAGCCCCGCCGCCATATTTAGAGGCAAGCAGCTCCTCATAATTTAATATTGGCGTTTCTAACGGTTGACACCCATATTGAATAAACACATCCTCCAGTGTCCTTCTAATCTTCCGCCGAGTCTCTTCAGCCTCTGGTAAATAGTCCTGTGTTCCCTTTACATTTTGATAATCCATTTTTTTCACTTTTCTATCCTCCAATAATTTAAAAATAAATAAAAAACCGCACGAGATATAAGTGTTTATACTTAATCCATGCGGTTTAATGAGAAATAGCCTTCCTATTTGCGATTATTAAAAAATCGAATAGCAAGGCTAGTTGATATGATGATGGAATTGTGAAAATGCAATACTATTTTTATCAATCAGCATTTGATTTCACCTCTAATTTTCAATTACTTTATCATAACTCCATCCCGATATCAATTATTTTTTTAAAAGTAAAGTCCGACTGTTTATGTGTCACTCGTTCTTAACCCCTATTAATAACGATTGATAATTTATAATTAGCGTGTTTCGTTAATTCCGTTAAAAACATGTCCAATTCAAAATTGGATGGAAATCTACACTCAAGCATATAACAGCCTTCACCACTAATTTTATAATTGTTCATAATGTACGGTTCCTGTTGATCCAAAAAATTTAAGAATGGTTTATGCTCCAAGCTTTTAGTATAAATATTAATAAATGAATGAATAGTGTATCCTGCCTTTACTTGATTTAAATTAATCGTGTATCCCTCAATAACGCCTTCTTCTTCTAATTTAATTACTCTAGATGCAGCTGCCTGACCTGTTAGATAAACTCTCTCACCTAATTTTTTCATTGTGATGCGACCATCTTTTAATAACTCATCAATGATATTTTTATCTGTACGATCTAACATAAATAACAACCTCTTTCATAAATCAAGTAATACTAAAAAAACTCTTGATTTTATATATGTACAGCCTTCTTCCTTAAATATTATCCTATTAAAGAAGATTGTTAAAGGAGGAGTATGGACATGAATATTAAACAAATCCGGAATGCAACAATGATGATAAACTATGCCGATAAGAAATTTGTAATTGACCCGTTTCTTGCAAAAAAAGGAGCTTATCCGCCGTTTCCAAATACTCTGAATCAAGACAAATTTAATCCAACAGTCGACTTACCGATTCCGATTGAAGAAATCATTCAGGCTGATGCAGTTATTGTTACTCACCTACATCCCGATCATTTTGATGCTGCTGCAATAGAAATATTACCAAAATCTATTCAAATCTTTGCCCAATCAGAAAAAGATGTTGAATCAATAAAAAAAGAAGGCTTTCATAACGTAGAATCTTTAACAAGTGTTTCAAAGATCGGAAACATTAGCCTAACTAAAACAAACGGAAAACACGGTACGGGAGAAATAGGAAGTATGATGGGAGAAGTCTCAGGTGTAGTCTTCAAGCATCAGGAGGAAAAGACATTATACATTGCTGGAGATACTATATGGTGCAATGATGTTCAACATGCTATTAGGCATCATCATCCAGAAATAATCGTTGTCAATGGAGGTGCTGCACAATTTCTTCAAGGCGATCCTATTACTATGAATAAAGAAGATATTTATCAAACTTATCTAGAGGCTCAGCAATCGACAATCATCGTTTCCCATATGGAGTCTGTAAACCATTGTTTATTAACTAGACAAGAATTAAAACTGTTCATTGCAGAAAAAGGGCTTTGTAATCAAATACTTGTGCCAAATGATGGTGAGTCCATGTCCATTTAATCATTAGTAGTGTTTTTTAGGATAAAGGGACGTCCTGTCAGACACTTATCGGACAGTCCCTTATCTTTTTTATCCAAAAACCTGTGCAGCGAGGCTATACAACATCTGATTACGGGCAGGTAATTGATTTGCATTTTTAATCATAATCGGTGGCTGACTTACTTTATGAAACCTAGATTTTTCTAATTGAGCGACAAACTCCTCTTTCCCTAAAGAAACATCAATTCTTAATTTTCCTTGATAATTTTTTGCCAATTGATCTACAAGTGCTAAAGCTGTCTGAGTGTCAGATGCAGCAATAGGACCTAAAATGAGATTTTCTGGCCCTAAAATAGAAAGACCATACCCTTTGATCTTCCCTTCAAGACTTTTCACAACAAAAGCATCTTTTGATTGTTTGATTCTTTGGATAAGAAAATCTCCCCTCGTATCGCCAAAAGCACCTCGATCAAAGTGAATAATTTGAGACAAATCTGACTCTAGCAATGGATTTATATCAATATTACTCGAATTGATTTCAAGAGATTCATAGCTTTCACAGATAAACTTTTGAACGTAATCTACTGTATGAAAGCCCATCTTTTCATACATAGGCTTCCCTTCCTCTGTTGCAATTAGCATGATGGTCGTATCATCTGAAATCGATTGTATACATTTTTGGGTAACCGCTTTTCCTAATCCCATCCCTTGATAGTCTGGCCTAACAATAACCATTCCAAGTGATGCTAAGTTTTCATATTTAATGATGGCTGCACTAGAAATGATCTTTCCTTCTTTATTTTCATATCCATATATAACTCCTGATGACATAACAGTACTAATTTCTGCTTCATCATAGTCCCAACCGACAGCAGCTGATAAATCAACTAACCCTGATATATCAGAAGCCTCAAGCTTTCTTAAATGAAATTCCACTTTTTTTGCATCCTTCAATTCAACATGTACTCCTTTTTAAATGTATAAAATACTTTTCTCTAAAACCTTTGGATTCTCCTTTATTTATTTAATGATCTATCTAATTACTAAAAATTTATGATTTAAAGGTATATAAATATAATTGGTGAAAAATGAAGCAGCGAAAGTATAAAAAGAGCCAACAACATGTTGGCAGAATCATTCATCACTTATGCTTTTTTGTAGGCAAGCGTACCTGCCGTGCGATGAAAAAGGACAGAATGGCAGCTAAAAGGGGGATCACTAAAGAAAAAGATGAACTTTTTCCAAACACCACTTCTTGACTTAATTGACTATCTACTATAGAAGTATTTGGAGTGTACATCATAGTTAAAATAAAACCTGAGCCGATTTGTAGGATCATATACAATAAGAAAAAACTACTAATAAAAATAAGAAATTTCTTCACATCTGTTACCTCCTTTTTTCAAACTTACAAGTAACTCTCATTAAAGTTTCAAAAATTTTCAATTAAATTCATGTTCTTATATTTTACTATCGTTTTTATAATAGATTAACATATCTTTCCATTGGCCATTTTCAAATGAAAATTCTTTTCTTAAACACTCATAGAGAAACCCCGTTCTTTCGGCAACTTTTATGGATGGTGCATTATCCACATTAATATGTAGTTCAATTCGATGGAATCCTAAAGTAGTGAAAAATGATTCAGCTGCTGCTTGAACGCTTTCTGTCGCATAACCATTTTTCCAAAATTGATTATGAATTGAATAACCCATCATAGCCCATTGATAATCCATTCGCAAAATCGTCCATAGTTCCAGCTTACCAACATTGGCTCCATCCTCTTTGCGAAATATTCCAAGGTTATACATGTTATCTTTTATGGCAGATTCATTAAATCCATCGATCCACTCTGTAAACCACTCTTCAGAAGACGCCTGCATATTCGGTGGATGCCCATCATCATATTTATATTGTGATGGCAGCCGGTTATCAAACTGTTGATACCAATTTTGATAATCCTCTTTTTTAAAAGGTCGGATGATTAATCGATCAGTATGTATCACTAAGTCGGATTTTTTCATAAAAAACTCTCCTTTGTTCTTAGTTTTATTATTTTTTTACATATAACCCTACTAAAACTTACATTTGGCTTTTAAAACCACTGATTTTAGTAAATTAACCATCTATCCTTTTAAACGATCACAGAATCTTCCATACCTAGAGACCAATATATCCTCCAAATAAGCCTGAAAAAGCAGATCTTAGTGCTGCAAATAAAATATCTTTCATAATGGAGATAGAAATGAAACTAAGTACATAAATGAACAATGAACCGTAAATAACATCAAGCCCTGATTTAGTATCTTTCTTATAGCTTGCAATTACAAGTGGAGGGACCATGAAGATAGACCCCACAAATCCAAGTAAAAAGAAAAACAGGAAAAATTTAATTTTAAGCATAGATATAATTAATCCGATAGCAAGCAATGAAACAAATGGGATTAAGAATGCTCCGAATCGTGCCATTACTTCTTTATAGCTAACATTCATTCGTCCTAGCCTAATCGCTACAAATGTAAAAATGATCACCAAAAGGATAAAAATAAGATAAGCAAAAAATGGTATTATCACAATATCTACGAAAGGTGGTTTAATATTTACAGAACTACCAAAAAAATCAACCCCAAATTTATTTATATCTGACAATACACCTTTAAATACAAAATAAAACATAAGAGGTATAAATAAACTGTAAAGAATAATTGTAATAATACCATTCAAAAAATGGTCACTTCCAACTGTACTACTACTTACATAAGGCTGCTTTAATACTTGAGTAAAGTAGCTAAAATACTGCTTCGACATTTTCTTTGTCGTCACTTTGTATGAATTAATTTGAGATGTATGATTATCCATTTCAAAGGTTGCAGCTCTTTCTTCCTCTTGACCACTAACTAATTCCGTTCCGCATTTTTCACAAAACCTTCCTTGATTATTTTCATGCTGGCAATTAAAACATTTCATTCTCATTTCTCCTTTTTTGTTGTTTATCACTGAAGTTAAAAGAATACCTATTAATTAATTATAAGTATTTATATTCGTATATAACGAATACATGAAAGCATAATAGCTTCCCAAAGATATATTACATTTATTGATTAATTCTTGAATTATAAGGTACTTTCCCATTGTAATATATATTAGTAGTTTTTATCTTTTAAAACCATAATAGTATGTAGACAAAATTGCTTTCACCCTCTTACCATAAATTTTAAATGTTGATTATCTTATACTTTATTCCAATCGATTATCATAAAATAAAAAAGCTCTGCAGAGAATACTCTCCAAAGAGCCTTTACATAGAGAATGTACTCTCGTTATCAATTATTTAAACTAACCGTCTATACAAACATTTAATTGTAATGATTTTTCCGCTTAAATATTTATAGTAGATTCAAGCATATGTTTATAGTTGTTTTCAATAATGTTAAAGTGGTGCTTCTCATGTATCGCCAGTAGCTGAATGGCCTGAATAAGGTTAGGATACTTAGCTATTGGATCCAAAAACACAATATGTCCAGCAATGTCTTCTTCAATATTCTTAACTACTGCTTCCATTTCATTGGTCTCGCTTAACAGCAATCGTTCTAATTCTATCTCATCCATAGAATGATATATTTTCTTTGGTGGTACTAGTATTCGAGGTGCTTTCATTCCTCTTCCTTTTTTGTTTTTAAATTCTGTATAAATGTCATGTATTTCAGTTTCAAATAATGTATTTCTTTTCATTCTGGCAAATGGAATAAGTATGAAAGAAAATTTAGTCGCGACTTTAAGCATTCTTAGCATTAAATATAAGTGATATAAGTGTTCACCAATAGACCATTTGCCATCTTCTTTTCGATACCATAGTTTTTCTTTTGGCAATGATTGTATTTTAAGCAAAAATTGAACTCTTTGCTGAGTTAATGTGTGAAAATGTTTTGACATACTTTCCGATTTCATCTAATAGAAGCCTCGCTTATTTTGTAATCACTTTTTAAATAATAACATCCTATTATTCCATTAAATAGAATAACATAATTAATGTGTCTAAACGACTTTAAACAGCCTTAATACCAATTAACAGGAATAAATTTAATTTATCTTCATTTAAGTTGTATCTTTTCTTAATATCATCTGATGCTTAAATACGAGGGAAAGGTTGTTTAAATTCTCTTCTTACAAACATTTTTCTTACGAAAATCCATACTTTACTGATATTCCCTCATCGCTATCAGTGAACAATTAATAGTTATAAATCTTACATAGAGCAATTTTTTAGCAAAACAAAAAAGCGCAAAGGTATCTTGACACTTTTCATAAAAAAAACCATTTTATGTATATTTTCACAATCTAAAACAATTCCCAAAGTTAGTAAGCTTGAAAGATAAAAAGAAAAATAATACTTCTCCTTTCCTCAAGCACACAGATGATTTTGCTTATTAAACATTATTTGACTACTTCACTTCAATATTAAACTTGATTTCTTTATTATCCAAAGAAAAACTTGGTTTATAAATTAGTTCATAGCTCTTTGCTTTTGAACATCAAAATATAAATTTCCATCTAGCTTTTTCCCTTTATTAACAACTCCAGAGATAGATAATTCATCATATCCAAAGTATTCTTTCAATTGATTCCATCTTTATCATAAAGATAGAAATCAATGTTATCAACAAATGCTGCATCATTACCGGAGTTTTTAGTAGTAAGCTCTAATATCAGTACATTTCCTTTAGCGCTTTTGTATACTGTTCATGCCATGTATTTGTGGAGAAGTCTATTAAAAAAGTGATTCATTACTGAAGAGAAACAGATTAAGATATCCGGTTAAAATAAATTTACCAACAAATGAATTTGATTTGGCATAGCATATGCTTCAATGAACTTAACATCTTCCATTTTGCAAAGCCTATGCTTGAAACAATAAAATTACTCAATTTTTCTATTAACTTTTTCGTGTATTTTGGAGTGCATACAATATTATACCTGCTATTCCAATTTATATTATCACTCGATATGAGTAGATCCGTTTTTGTTATTTAAAGTTGGTTTAAAGACCATCTTTAAATAACAAAAAAGAAAATTTTTCAACATTAGGCAAATCTAAAAATTTTCATTTTCACACGTGTATAGCATGTGGTTTTACAACCTAATAGAAGCTTGCCGAGAAAATCCCATCTTTCTCGACAAGCTTCATAGTCATTTCTTATAATGATTTACCATTCTTTTTTCTTTTAGTGGGACAAGAAACCTGTCCAAATTGTCACTTTATTTTTTAACAACTACTTTTTTGGACGCGCTTTTCCGGTTATTTTCTACAGCGTAGACTGTTAATGTTGTGCCGGCTTTTTGCTTTTTAATTTTTACTGTATATTTACCAGCTTTATTTGCCTTGGCATGACCTAATGTTTTACTGCCTGATTTAACGTACACAGTAGTACCGGCTTTGGATTTACCTGTTACTTTTGCAGAGCTTGATGTTATTTTATTGACAGTTGGTACTGATGTTTTTACTGTTACTTTTTTAGCACTACTTACATTTCCAGACTTGTCTGTTGCTGTTACTGATAGTATTTTTCCAGATTTTTGTTTTTTGATTTTTACACTAAACTTACCGTTTTTATCTGCTTTACCAGATCCGATTTTTGTTTTTCCAGCTTTTATTGTAATTGTAGCTCCCGCTTCTGCTTTTCCAGTGACTTTTGTCGTATTACCTGTAACAGAATTCACTGTTGGAGCTTTAGGAGGAGTTTTGTCTATTACAGTTACTGTTTTCGCTTTGCTCACATTTCCAGCTTTATCTGTAGCTGTTACAGTTAATTTCGTTCCTGCTTTTTGTTTCTTGATTTTCACTGTAAACTTGCCTGATTTATCAGCTGTTGCTGTTCCAAGAGTTGTTTTTCCAGCTTTTATAGTAACTTTTGATCCTGCTTCTGCTTTACCAGTTACTTTTGTATCTTTGTCAGAGACAGTGTTTACAGTAGGTGCTGCAGGTGCAGTTTTGTCTAATACAGTGACAGTTGTTGCCTTACTTACATTTCCTTGTGAATCTTTAACTGTTACCGTTAATTTTGTTCCTGCTTTTTGTTTCTTAATTGTTACACTATATGTTCCCTTATCTGTCGTTGTATTAGAACCTAATTTTGTTTTGCCATTATACACTTCAATAAGTGTTCCTGGTGCAGCTTTACCAGTTACTTTTGTATCTTTATCAGACACAGCATTAACTGTTGGAGCAAGTGGCAATACGCGATCAATGGTAATTTCCTTCGTTGTTACATGACCAGCTAAGTCTGTAACGACCAGTTCAAATGTATTTGAACCTAAATCTAATGGAAGAGTAAGCTCCACATCTTTGGAAATACTTCTCATCTCATATGCTTTATCATCACCAGTACCTTTGTTACTTTCAAAACCTGGAACATATAATTCTTCGTTTCCATTGACAACAAAGCGTAGTTCATCAAAGTTATCAGCAACGGTTGCTGTTACTTTTACTTCTTTAGTGTTTATATCCACTTTACCGTTTGCAGGTAAACCTTTTACATCAATTGTTGGCGCTGTTGTATCAACAAAGATTTTGCGTGAAAATTCCATTACATTTCCTGCATAGTCGATGCCTGTTACTTTAAATTCATGTGCACCATCTTTAGTAAACTTAAGTGTTGATTTGAATTCATATTTATTTGTATCTTTGTTGAAGGTAACTGGAACAGTTACTGGAGATCCAACCAAGTTATCTCCTTTAACAATAACTTTGTCAATACCAAATTTATCTTCCAACTGACCTTCAAATGGAACTTCTAAAGAGTCGTAAGCTTCTAGTGCAGCTGGTTTTGTTGTTTTTGGATCAAGATACGGAATCGTGTCATCAGTAGCTGCAGCACCTCTGTTACCTGCATAGTCATATGCATAGATGAGGATAACAGATTTTTCAAATCCTGGTTCATCAAATTCGTATTTATCATCTCCAGGTAAGTGACCTAATCGCTCACCATCAATAATTACTTCATAATAACTTACACCACTGCCATCATCTTTTGCTCCAAAAGATAAGACACCATTTTTATATTCCACATTTACTTCCGGTGCTTTCGTATCCACAATTACTGGAACTTGCACTATTTGTGGATCTTTACCCTCGTAATCTACTTGTGTTTTTATTTGGTAATAATATTGACCATCAGGAACTAATTTGTTGTTCGCTTTTCCATCCCATGCATTATAGCCAGAGTTGTATGAGTAATACGAACCAGGTTTTGATGCGTCATAATAATTTTTCCTTTGATCATAATCTGTATGCAATTTACGAATTTGCTTTTTATCTTTATCCAAGATACTGTATTCTACAGATTTACTATTTCTTAAGAAAGATAGAACTGGTGTAACCGCATTACTTCCATCATCACTATTTGGTGAGATTGCAATTTTATTTTTGTAATAAGTATCTTCTTTGAAATGATCTGCACCTAGATCATTTCCATTTTGATCAACCATGCTTGATACGCCATAGAATGGCTCTTCATCATCATAAACCATTGCGTCAAGAACTGGAGGTTTATTCCAGTCACCTTTAAATCCTAAGTATGGAACAGATAGACTCGGAACATCGTCTTTCACACTTGTGAAAGTAACGAAACCTTCTACAAAGTAGCCGTTTTTCATTAATGCAGTTAATGCTTTATCTGCAGTTGATAAATCAATGCTGACAGTTACATCTTTTGTTTTTCCTTTGGATACCGTTACTTCAGGTGAATCAATAGAGACTTTTGCGTCTTTGATTTCCTGTGCAGCTTCGCGATTCAAACCATCTTCAATTAAATCAGTTAATGGCTTTGTATCAACTGTGTAAGTAACATCTTTATCACCAAAGTTTGTTAATGTTAATGTGAATTTGATTTCGTTGCTTGTAATTTCTTTTAAATTAACTTTCGGTGCTTTTGTGTCTTTTGCTGTTACATAGACAGGTGTTTGTACAGCTGCATCAAGTTTCATTAATCCAGCACCTTCACGACGAGGTGAATAGAAAGTGTTCACATCTTTATCAACTAATGGTACTGCAGTATTCATTAATAACGTCTTTGCTTGTTCTACTTTTTGTGCACCTGTTAAAGATTTAAACAAATCATTTTGTTTCATATATTCTAATACAAGTGCCGCCCCACCTGAAACATGTGGTGCTGCCATTGATGTACCACTCATTAATCCATATTGGTTGTTATTGAGTGTAGAATAAATTTGACCACCTGGTGCTGTGATTTCTGGTTTAAAGTCTAAATTTGGTGTTACACCCCAAGAAGTAAAGTCACTCATGTGACCTGCACTTGGGTTATTGATTTCTGTTTTCTCACCATTAAATGTAATTTTTACTGTTTCACCTTGATCTAATTGTTTTTTTAGTTTATCCCCGTCTTCTTGAAGCATGAATAATTGAGGAATTTTAATCTCTGCATCAGATGCCATGTTTACGATACCTGTTTGGTTATTGTAAATAATGACGCCAGCTGCTCCTGCAGACTGTGCATTTTTTGCTTTTGTAACAAAGTCAAGTGTTCCGCGCTGAACTAGTGCATACTTCCCTTTGAAATCGCCAATAAATTCTTCTGGTTTTCCGATTCCCGCTGCTTTTACTTCAAATGTTTTTTGATCTATATCATCAGGATGAACACTGCCTGCAGATAAGAATGCAGCTGTTCCTTTGTCCCCATTAATATCATAGCTAAGACCATCCACTTGCATTTTTGTATTCTCAAAAGAGGCAACAGAAATCGATTCTGCTGAAAGACTCGGTGCACCAACAAGACCGATGTCAGGATTAGAAGCTAATGGACTAAATGCTCCCCCACCGATATTTGTTGAGTTACCAGCTGAAATCGACATTAACACACCATTATCTACCGCACGTTTAATCGCTTGTTGTTCTGGATCATTTTTGTCAACAAAAGAGGCTGTTGATCCTAAGCTCATGTTCATAACATCTGCACCTAGCTTAATACCATCATCAATTGCTTTAATATAAATATCGCCAAATGTGGATGGCATCGCTGGGTCATTTCCGAATACTTTAAGGGCTAATAATTGTGATTCTGGAGAAACACCTTGTATTCCTTCACCGTTCTTTTCGTCTCCATTTGCTGCAACAGTACCTGCAACGTGCATACCGTGCATAGAAGCATCTGGACCTAAGTCTCTAATTTCATTATTTTTGTCTGCATAGTTGTAACCGTAAGCAACTTTTTCTGTGAAGTATTTACCTGGAAGCTTGTCCTTAGAAATGATGTCATTTACTGAAGCATTTGTTAGTTTTGCTTTCGTATCTTTTGATAGAATCATATCTTTGTGACTTGAATCGATTCCTGTATCAATGACACCGACAACCATTCCGTCACCTTTATATTTAAGATTCCAAGTTTCTTTTGCACCAATTAGGTCTTTACTTGTAATCATTTGCGGTGTTACTTTTGGACGATCATATTTATTTGCGATATATACATTCGCAACGTTAGGAAGCTTTTTTAGTTCATTAATCTTCCCATACTCAATATGACCGCTTATTCCGTTTACTACTGTTGTAAACTGATTTTCTACTTTGAGGTTAATTTTCTTGTCTTTAACATCTGAGATGAAATTAGTTTGTTGTTTTTTTACATCTGCTTGTAGTGAGTCTTGTTTTGATTTGGAAAGGTCTTTATAACGAATGCCTTGCTTTGTAGCATACTCAATGGCTGGTTGCCCTTTTAGCTCTACTATTACACGAACTTTGTCAGTATTTTTGTATTTTTTTAGATCGTTTAACTTACCAAGACGCTTATTCTTATTTAATGATTGCTTCAAAGCTGATTTTAAACTTGAGTTAGTTTGAGCATTTGCCTTTGTTCCTATGAAAGCACTCGAAAAGGCAAGAAAGAAAATCATCGTCATCAGTAAAATTTTCTTCATCTTTTTGATTTTTTTCACAAGTTTCCCCCCAATCTAATTTTTCAAAAAAATTCGTTGATTCAAAGCTAACTTTTCAGAGTTTCTAATATTAAGGAGCACAACAATATTCCTATTAGAAAAAGTATTGCTTTTTATTAAATCAACAAATCGAAAGCTAGTTTTATAGCCCCCCTCCCGAATATCTTAGATATAGGTAAACATTACCTATATGATAAAAATCTAACACTTTTATTCTTTTTAGTAAATACAGAAAATAATAAATCCTTAATATTTTCAGAAATATTGCACAAAACAATCATTTATATATATTAGGTAACATTACCTATAGTAAGTGATGTATGGCAAATGCCATATCTTAACATAAATTTATTTACCTAAAAGGCACCTCTTATATCATAATAGAAATTACCAGAGGGTATTTTCTATAAGAAAAAAATTATATTATTCACTGGAAATGAAAAAATAAGTGAGGATAAACAAAAAGTTTCTCAAATAATAAAAATAGGGAAGACTTAGGAATTAAAAATATCTCCTAAAATAAATGACGGATGATAATTTAGATGGAAAGATGGATAAAAAGAATTAATAAAGTTTACAGAAGGAAGGTCTTGTAATAATAGATTAATATTTCCGATTTTACCTTTTATTCATTATTTTGAATAGAGAAAAAATAAACATACTGATTGTATCTAATTGAGCAAGAATAACAAGTATATTATTTATACAGAGGTTATTAAAAAAGTCGAGAAAGATTCCTTTCCCAACTTTTTAATAATTTTCATTTACCTATGTACTTATAGAAATCCAATATACCTTGATAAATAGATTTTGCTGCAAGGTTTCTGTATTCCTCGGATGCAAGCTTAGCGGCATCCTCTTTATTTGATAGGAATCCTAGTTCAATTAAAACAGCAGCAAGTGGATTGTATTTGATCACTTGGTATTCCTGTTGTTTTACACCGCGATTTGTTGTTTCCAATGCCTTTACAAGACGTTTTTGAATAAAGTCAGCGAGCTGCTTACTTTCATTTGCTCTTCCAGATGGTCCACCATTATTATAGTACGTTTCCGTCCCGTTTGCGCTCCCTTTTGAGAAGGTATTACAATGGATACTGATGAATGCATCTGCATTCGCTTTTACACCTATATCAATCCTATCTTGCAAAGTTGGATATGTATCCCCTGTTCTAGTCATTACAACTTCGATTCCAGCGCTTTTTAAAAGGTTTTGAACTCGTAAAGCGATGTTTAATGTGACATTTTTTTCAATAAGATTATTGGCACTTGAACCTGGATCCTTACCACCGTGTCCAGCATCAATAACAATGATTCGTCGATTGTTAGGTGTTGTGGATTGAAGGTAAGTTGTTCTTACATACCCTTGTAGTTTTCCAGCTGTAATATATGCCCAACCTTCCTTAATATCGTACATGGTTACCTTTTGATTCTTCTTTAAAACACCGATTGATTTATACGAAGTATTTGGACCTTGACGAACATTTAACCCCGAAGCATTAACGATACGTTGTCCGTTTGATTTACCATGTCCTGCTGCAGGAGGGGTTTCATTTAATTGATTGGACGGTTTTGTCAGTTCATCTCTGTTGCTTGGATTCGTTTTTGGCTTTGCAGGAGTCGCTTTATTTGCAGGTATCTTCGGAACAGTTTTTAAATAAGTTTTACTAACATATCCTTTTACCCTTCCGTCAATTGTGTAAGCCCAGTTTCCTTTATATTCATAGATTTTAATTTTCTTATTCTTTTTGAATTTGCCTACAGTTTTATATTTCGTACCAGGACCCGATCTTACATTAAGTGTTGTAGCTGTAACGATTCGTTCACCGATAGGTTTTTTAGCTACTTGATTTTTTTGTTTCGTTGTTGTCGTTTTTTTCTTTGCTACTTTTTTCAAATACCTTGAACTCGAATATCCTTTTTTACCTCCATAAGTTAGATATGCCCACCCACTTTTAATCTGGTACACCTTAACTTTTTTGTTTTTCTTCACATAACCTACTGATTTGTTTTTCTTATTTGGACCTGTACGGATATACAAACTCGTTGCAGTTACCGTGTAGTCACCAAGCGGCTTTACCTTCTTTATATCCGGTGGCTTGACACTTGCAGCATATCCTATGTTTGCAACAGCTGTAAACATAAGTAAAATTGCCACAGCAAAAAATACTATTTTCCGTGCTACTCTCACCCTATTTTCCCTCCTTTATATAGTTTTTCCATGTCATAGTTTATCATATTTTGCAGAAAAAATTGGTAGTTTTTTAGAAATTATGAACTAGTTAAAAAGATTTAGTGCTTTAAGACTACCGGAAGGATAATATTTAATAATTATTAAATATAAATTTTTAAAGTGTAAAATCCTTGTAGAATGTAACTATTTATAAATAAAGTCAAGGACCTCACCGAGGCTGCTGAAAAACTTTCGTTTTTAAACTTCATTTAAAGCAAGATAACAAAAAAGGCGATTTTCTGTTCATACATGAACGGAAAGTCGCCTTTTCTTTACATAAACTTTATATAATCCCTTATTTCGATTCTTTTAATAATGTTATGATTCGTTTTAAATTCACGGCAAATATAGTCAATGCTCCCTGCATTTCCATACTAAAAGACCCGAGGAAATCGCAACATCATACCCGTGTCTTGGCTTAAGTTCACTATTTTTTGCTTCTATTCTATACCGTTCTTTTGCCTTTATAGAAAAGAATTTACTTTCTTGAAAAGCCTTTTGTTTGGTATGTACTACAGATTTTATTGTGACAGAATATGTTTTACTTTTAGCCCCCTCTTTACAACACCCTTCTCTAAAAGGACATACTTTACACTTCTCAATATCAGAGTAATATGTATAGCTCTGACTGTTTTTTTTTATTCTTCTTTCCTGTTCGCGCTTTACGAGTAGCCATATGTCCAGCTTTACAAACATACATCCCAGCATCTTTATTAAATTCAAATTCATCTTCTTGTTTTCGAGGACCTTGTGTAATGATGGGATGTAATTTTGATACCAATTTTATATCCTTTAGGTTGGCAAATTGAATATTATCCTATCAGAATAAGCAGTATCTCCAATAATTGTATCAAATTTCATTCCCGTTCTTTCAGTCTTTTCTGTCAATGTCTGAAGATACCTCCCCTCACTTTTTTCACCCGTTGTAACGGCTGCAGCTGTAATAATTCGTTCTTCACACATGGCAAGATGAGTTTTATAGCCAAAGAAAGAGGAATCAGCTGTTTTATGTCCCGTTTTGGCACCAGGATCATGTAAAGCTTTAAGGTTTTCTTGGTGATCTAACACTGCTTCATTTGGTAATTCAGTTTTTCTTTTACCTTTGGATATTCACGTAGAGTCTATTCATTTTCAACTACTTGAGCAACTTTTTGGTAATAATCAATGATTCCATCTACTTCATCTGAAGTGGGCTTTAAAGGAAATTTGTCTTTTATTCCTTCATCAATCTGATAAACGGCTTTGCGTAGTAACTTTGATTTCTCCATTAAAAATTCTTGAGGAGTTTTTTGGCTGAAACGAGCTTTAGTATGTGTAGCGTCAACGATGATAGAACTACTTTTTATTAGCTCTTTCTCCATTGAAATCTCTACCGTTTTTTGTATGAGCATATCAAGTAAATTAACATCTTCCAAACGTAATTTTCTGAATTTTGTTAACGAACTGGGGTGGATAACAGTTCTTCAGGGGCCATGTCTAGAAAATATTTAAAAGACATATCGTATTTTGAGCGTTCAACAACATCTACATCAGATAGGTCAAAAATTGATTTCGGAAGTAAGTATTTAAACATTCTCACAGGTGGTACAGCATTGCGGCCGTTATCATGACAGTATTTATCCTGTAGCTCATTTAATATAAATGACAAATCGACTAGTTCGTTTATCTGCCGAAGCATATTGTCTTTGGGAACGACGATATCATAAATAGAAGAAAATGGACTAAGAATAAGAGATTGTTGATTAGAGATCATCCAAACATACCACCTAGAGTTTATATGTAAATGATAAATGAAAATGGCGAAGACTTCTTCAATTTTATCGAGAAAGCCTTCACATTATTTATTTTCAGTGGCCTCACTTCGCCCCTGTCTTTTCTACAATTTAATCCTGTTATAAAAGTTATATGGCTTCATCTTATTTGTCAGTGGTTTCGTTTCATAGCCATTGTCTTTTAAATATTTTAATATTTTCGGAAGGGCATCTGCAGTTGTTGGTTTATCATGCATGAGGATGAGTGGAGTCATCCCCCTCTTTTTTAAATCCTTTATTTGCTGAATTGTGTAGTCTACTGTTTTAGGTCCATTGAGCCATTTCCAATCAAGACTATCCACATTCCAATCCCACATTTTGTAGCCGCTTTTATCCATTTGATCCCGGTATGGCTTTTTCATATACGGTACACTGCCATATGGAACACGAATCATAACGGACTTTGTCCCGCTTACCTTTTTTAAGGTGGATAAGCATGTTTTCATTTCATTTACTGCTGAATTAGGAGAATGATAAAATTTATTTTTGTCGTGGGTGACACCATGACAAGCAAGACCGTGTCCCTGCTTCGCCATTTTCTTTACTGATTTACTGTGAGCCTTCATATTATTATTCAGCATGAAAAAGGTTGCTTTTGCTTTATATTGATCAAGTATTGTAAGAATTCGGTCGACACTTGAATTTGGTCCATCATCAAAAGTAAGATAGGCAATTTTTTTTGCTTTTTTCTCGCTTGCAAAGGTCTTTTGATATTTTTTATAGAGCTTTGCATCTGTTAACTTTGCTTTTGAATTCGTTGCTCTCGCTATCGGACCTTTTGAATAGTGAGATATTTTATAGCCAAAATATGATCCTACATATTCAAATGGTACGACTGTTTTTTTCGTTGTACTCGTTAATACAAACGTCTTCCATTTTCCTTTATCGGTTTGAAGCGTATTTTTTTTTGTATTTAAAGTGATTTTTTTCTTCCCTTTTACTAAATAAAATTCATGCTTTGCTTTGTTCTCGGTAAGTTTTAATCCTAATTTTAAATAAAAGGATATTGGTGCATAGGTGACTTTCTTTAAAACATAAGGCTTTTCCTTCTTGAAGCTTATTAGCTGATCATTAACAGCAATATAAGTCTTCCCGATTTCACTTGCAGTAGCAGTTTGCTTGAATACTAGAATAGATAGGAAACATGTGATGATGATGGATAAAACTTGTTTTTTCCTCACTTTCTATTCCCCCTCTTTTTAGCCTAGTTCCTTTGTAACACAATTGTAATCTATTTTAAGGCAAAATTTCGAATAATTTTGTCAAAATTTATCACTAAATATAGTATATTTATTTAAGTACGTTTAAAATTCTCAAAATCTACCCATCTACTATTTATTGGAGTTTATGTATGTATATTGAAAAAGGTATTCCCATCTGTGTTTCTTATTCTTTTTACCCTTTTCTTCTACTATATAATCTCACCACCTCAGACGAACATTGCCGTTGCTAGCAGCAATATCGTCAATCCAGACCAAAAATAACGTATAACGGAATGGTTCGCGATATAAAAAGACTTGCTAAACAATATCCTTCAATCATTCATTATGAAACGATCGGTAAAAGTGAATATGGTCGCCCCATTTATGCGGTCTTACTTGGTAAGGGAATAGCAACGGTTTTTATTAATGGATTCCACCACGCAAGGGAATGGCTGACGACGAATCTTAATATGTATATGCTGGACCAATACGCGAATGACTATATGTCGAATAAAATTCTTGATGGGTATGATGTGAAAAAAGTATTGGATCAAACAACCATCTGGTTTGTACCAATGGTTGATCCGGACGGGGTAACCCTTCAACAATCTGGCTTAAGTGCATTTCCAAAGAAAGACCTTGCAAAGCTAATTAAAATGAATGAAGGACGCAAAAATTTTAAACGATGAAGGCTAATGGCAAGGGAGTCGATTTAAACCGTCAATATGATGCTGATTGGAAGCATATTGTAGCGGATCCAGGAAAGCCACGCTGGAGTCATTTTAAAGGTAAAGCACCAGTAACAGCGAAAGAAACAAAGGCCATGGTCGCTTTTGTTAAAAAAACGAATCCTGAAATGTCAGTTGCCTATCATTCAGCTGGGAAAATACTTTTTTGGAATTTCCATCAATCGAAATCTTTATACAAACGAGACCTTGCTTATGCAAAGGCAATTGGGAAATTAACTAAGTACAAACTTGTCTACCCCGGAAAAAATCCGTCTGGCGGTGGCATCACTGATTGGTTTATTTCCAAATACAAACGACCGAGCTTTACTTTAGAAATTGGTAGTTACCCTGGGAATACAAATCTTAAGGTTTCAGAATTGAAACAGGCTTGGAAAGAAAATAAATCAGTTGGTCTATATGTAGCAAAGAATGGATATTTGTTATATAAGCAAAAGCATTGAGAAAGTGAATAGTAAGTCCTCAAAAAATAACAAAAAATACATGAATCCTTTTAGTCATTAAATCGTCTAAATTTTTAGGATAATTATGTAATCTATCAATCTAATAGCAGTTTAATTTATATAAAGAAAGGGATACAGTGATGAGGAGTCAAAAGAAAAAAACTAAAAAGAAAAAATGGCTTGCAGCATTGTTAACGGTGCTAGTAGTTGTTTTATTAAGTGGAGGTACCTATGTATATTCAGTGTGGCATTCCTTTGATAGTGCAGTAAAGAATATCCATAAACCAGTAAAAAGAACGCAACCAGTAAAAAGAACAGAGCAAGTGACAGTCAAAAATGGAGATCCATTCTCAATTCTACTACTTGGTGTTGACGAGAGGAAAAATGACAAAGGTAGATCAGATACAATGATTGTCATGACTGTGAATCCTCACATGAAATCGATTAACATGTTGAGTATTCCTCGCGATACTCGAACAGAGATCGTTGGCCACAACACAGTCGATAAAATTAATCATGCGTATGCCTTTGGTGATGTAGAAATGTCTATGGATACAGTGGAGAAATTTTTGAATATTCCGATTGATTATTATGTAAAGGTTAATATGAAAGGGTTTGAAGAATTAGTTGATGCTGTCGGTGGTGTAACAGTAAAAAATGACTTAGCCTTTACAGCGGGCGGTGTAAACTTCCCTACAGGTGAATTAACTCTTGACGGCAGCAAGGCACTTAAGTTTTCCCGAATGCGTCATGATGATCCAGAAGGAGATTTCGGTCGTCAAAAAAGACAACGTGAAATTATCGAATCTATTTTGGACGAAGGAGCAAGTATTTCCTCCCTTTGGAACTATGATGATATATTCGATGCTCTTTCCAAAAATGTGAAGACTAATTTTACTTTCGATGAAATGAAGGGCATCCAATCACAATATAAAGATATCCGTAAAAACATTAAAGAACTTAAAATTGAAGGTGACGGTCAAATGATTGCAAACCAAGCAGGTAAAAACATTTGGTATTACATCGTCTCTGATCAAGAAAGACAAAAGGTATCCGATCAATTAAGAGCCCATCTTGAACTAGGACAGGAAACAGTAACTGCTGAACAACAATAAGAACTTAGACAGCGACGATCATGTCGCTGTTTTTTATGTGGACGATATTACAATGGCATCGATATTTGATTCATTACGGAGTCTTATTAAAATTCATATCTAGGTTAAAATTTAATGGGAGCATAATTAATTCCTCCTCTTTGTTTTCGTCGCTAATAATTGTAACTATGAGGAGGTAATTTTACTCCTTTTTCTTTTTACACAAATATGGAATTAATCTGAAGTTGCTTTTTTCGAGTACCATTGAGGGACTTTCGTTACCCTTTTTCCGCGTTTTTCTTTTTTTCGGGCAACAATCATGGGCTTTCGTTCCCTTTTTTCCGAGTCTTCCTCTCTTTCGGGCAACAATCATGGGCTTTCGTTCCCTTTTTTCCAAGTCTTCCTCTCTTTTGGGCAACAATCATGGGCTTTCGTTCCCTTTTTTCCGGCTTTTCCTCTTTTTCGGGCAACAATCATGGGCTTTCGTTCCCTTTTTTCCAAGTCTTCCTCTCTTTCGGGCAACAATCATGGGCTTTCGTTCCCTTTTTTCCGGCTTTTCCTCTTTTTCGGGCAACAATCATGGACTTTCGTTCCCTTTTTTCCGAGTCTTCCTCTTTTTCGGGCAATAAAGACAGACTTTCGTTCCCTTTTTTCCGGCTTTTCCTCTTTTTCGGGCAACAATCATGGGCTTTCGTTCCCTTTTTTCCGGGTCTTCCTCTTTTTCGGGCAACAAAGACAGGCTTTCGTTCCCTTTTTTCCGGCTTTTCCTCTTTTTCGGGCAACAATCATGGGCTTTCGTTCCCTTTTTTCCGAGTCTTCCTCTCTTTCGGGCAACAAAGACAGACTTTCGTTACCCTTTTTCCTATTATCCTTCTCATTTGGGCACTAAAGATGAACTCTGATTTGCTCTAAGAAACCAATGATGACACTATCTTCTAATTTTCTTGTTTTATCTTTGAATCAACGCAAACAAGGAACCAAAAAAACTGGTTCCTTGTTTCTTACATATTTGATGCCAAGCACTTATTTGAAGATATTGGCTACCTTTTGAACGACGAGCTTGCTGCCGCCACCTTTTTCGACACCTTCAATGAGGATGGAAACGAGAAGATTCTTCTTCTTCGCGTCATATGCTACGAATACTCCATTTTCTTGTCCTTTTTCATTTTTAGAGCTTTTTAGTTCAGCAGTCCCTGTTTTTCCTGCTAGTTCGACTTTTGGCAGGTTTGCTCCATGTCCGGTACCGCGGGGATCTGCTACAACCTTACGCATCATGCCTGCAATCGATTTTGCATTTTCCGGACTGATAATATTTTTCTTCCAAATTCCACTTTTTTCTTCATCTAGTAGTATATATGGCTTAATAAGATCTCCATTATTAATAAATGGCGTATAAGCAGTTGCTAGCTGCAAAATATTGGTTAGCATTTGTCCTTGTCCATATCCGGTATCAGCAAGCATAACACTACCATTTTTCAACGTTCCATCATTTGAAATTTGTGATTTTTTCATTGGATAAGCCAATGGGATTTCTTCATCAAAGCCAAAGCTTTTTAAACCTTTGACGAATTTGTCACCACCCATATCAAGAGCAGCCTGAGCAAAAAAGATATTATCCGAATACATCATTGCGGTTTCCATATTGACAGGACCAGATGTTTCATGAACTCGGGAAATTTTGTAATCTCCCCAGCTTTCTTTTCCCCATGTCTTTCCGCTAATTGTTTTCGTGTCATTTGCAGTCAAAGTTCCATTTTGCAAGGCTATCGCACCAGTGATTGGTTTTATTGTTGATCCAGGAGCATACGATAAAGCAAATCGGTTAATTAAAGGCTGCTTTGGATCTTTTTCAAGCTTCTTATATTCTGCACTTGATACACCTAGAGCAAAGTCATTCGGATCAAATGAAGGGCTGCTAACTAAGGAAAGTACTTCACCATTAAGTGGGTGAATCGCAGCTGCAGTTCCCGCATTTCCCTTCATTTCATTGAAAATTTTTGTTTGTAAATCCGCATCAATAGTGACAGTGATGTTTTCTCCATTTTGAACATCTCTTTCTGCGACTAATTTTTCAGTACCATCTGGTTTCACAATGGAAATAGATTCTCCTGCTTTTCCTCGCAGTCTTTCATCAAATAGCTGTTCCAATCCTCGTTTTCCAATCACACTGCTTTCCGTGTAGCCTTTATCCTTATGTTTTTCAAGTTCCTCTGCCGTGATCGGTCCAACATATCCAACTAAATGACCAGTTGCTTCGCCAAAGGGATATACTCTTCCTTCTATATCTTGTTTGTCCACACCTGGAATCTGGTAGAGCTTCGCTAAAAGCTCGACCTTCGTTGGAGAAATTTTCTTAATAGGAACAAATAGATTTGGTTTTACCCATGATGCATTTAATTTTTGATCAATTTCTTCTACTGACATATCTAAAATTGAAGCTAGCTGCTTCTTCACTTCGGCATCATGACCGCCCATTTTTTCTGGTGTAATACCAATTTGGTGTACCTCACCATTTACTGCAAGCTCACTTCCATTCCGGTCGCGAATTTCTCCACGCTTCGGATTGATAGTCGCAGGCTTAATTTTATCACCCTTTTCAAGTCCAGGTAAGATTAAATCTGGTGTCCAGTCAATATACCAATTCACTTTGTCATTCTTTTCTTCTTTTTTTAGCAGGACTTTTTTACCAAATTCCACTTCGCCTGCCATCGTATTAAATGAAATATGAACAGGAATTGAAACCTTTTCTTTCTTTTTATAGTCCTCTTCTTTTAATTTTTTAAAAGAAACCTTTACATTGCTAATTTCTAGATCTTTATAAACTTTTGGGTAACGATCAACAAATTCCTCGGACTCAAAATCTTTTTTAGCCCCCATAGAAAGGTAGTCGTTATACATTTTTTCGAAATTCTTTTTGTCCCAAAGCTTTACGTAATCATCCATTCTATCATTAGGTGAAGGCTCTTTTTCACAAGCCGCTAAAACAAAAAGTAGCATTGCCATAATAAATATAGCTTTTTTCACAATTAGACCCCCTTATCATTGTCCTCTATTTATTATACAAAACAATGGGGGAAGTATTCTAAGACTTTCTATGAACTTTTTGAAAAAAGGGGTACAAATTGTCGAAAAGTTTGATAGAATAATAGATAAAATAATGTTTAAAGGGGAAATAAGTTGTGAAAAAGACAATTGTGTCAGTTGCCGCGACCACGATTATTACTGGTGCCATCGCTTCACCATCCTTAGCAGCTACACACAAGGTAAAAAAAGGCGACTCATTGTGGACCATTGCTCAAAAATATAATACGACCGTATCCAATTTAATAGAGTGGAACCATTTGAAAAGTGATTTAATCATGCCTAATCAAGTTTTAACTGTTTCTAAAACAGGAAAGACTGTTTCAAGTGTTTCTTCCTCAAATACCTCAACTGCAAAAACCTATAAAGTAAAAAGCGGTGACTCATTAAGTAAAATTGCTCTAATGTATAAGGTCACTGTTGACAATCTCAAAAGCTGGAACAATTTAAAATCCCATATTATTTACCCTGGTGATGTCCTAAAGGTTTCAAAATCAACGACAACCTCTTCGTCTTCCAGTTCAACACAAAAGCCAGCAACACCATCTAAGCCTACTGTCGTCCCTGAAGGATCCTACATAGTAAAAGCAGGCGATACACTAGGAAAAATTAGCCTTGAAACAGGAATTTCAGTTGCTGAGCTAAAAAGGCTAAACAGCTTAAAATCTGATCTTATCTATGTTGGTCAAAAACTTGTCATCAACAAAAAAACAGGATCTGCTAATCCGCCAAAAGTGGAAGCACCAACACAGGACGTACAGTTTTCTACGACAAAGTTAGTCAACACTGCTACGAAACAACTAGGCGTTCCTTATGTATGGGGTGGATCCAGTGTAACAGGTTTTGATTGCAGCGGCTTCATCTATTATGTATTTAATCAATCTGGGGTTCGTTTACCACGTACATCAAGTGAAGGATATTTCAACCGTTCATATTATATAAAATCTCCACAAATTGGTGATCTTGTTTTCTTTGCAGGTACATATAAAAAAGGTATTTCACATTTAGGGATATACATAGGAAACAATCAATTTATTCATGCTGGCTCTGATGGAGTGCAAATTTCTTCTCTTAACAATTCCTATTGGAAGTCCCATTTTGATAGTTTTAAAAGGTTATATTAAAGAGAATAATATTGTCGGTAAAAAACCTGAGTTCATTCTTAAAACTCAGGTTTTACTTTCTACCGTTTCATCTTTTTTGTTTGTCATATAAATATAGCCCATAATCCTGCATTACCGATATTTGTCCCAACTGTCTTAGCATGGTGGCTATATTGCCACGGTGATAGGCTCCATGGGTGACAACATGCATAATCGTTTCTGAGGTAGAGGTTTCTAATAATCCTGCATACGGATTATCAACGACAATCGTCTTGTCGAAATCTTCCTCTTTATTGAGCACTATCATGTATTTTTTAGATAAAATAGAAAAAAGCTCCCTCATTTCATCAACAGGTTTCGCCTCAATTTGCTCTTTTATTTGTTCTACTTTTGAAAATGCGTCTCTCATACTCTTTCCCTTGATAATTTCATACCACGAATGATCTACAAAATACACATGTGATAGCACCTTTGAAATAGAAGAAAATCCACTTTGAATATCCTTATGGTAAACCTCCTCAGGAAGCTCCTTTAAGCGGTTCATGATCACCTCATTCGCCCAAACATGGTACTTATACATTTCTAAAACTGGATTTGTCATTTAGGCTCTCCCCTTTTTGATAATGAATTTGAAAATGAGTTCACAAATTCTGCAAGCCATACAAAAAGACTCCTTAATCATATACCAGCACTTCTGGAAGATACTGTCGTTTCATGTGAAGCAAATAAACATTAATCGGGAAATATTCTAGATGGTAAAAAGGGGAGGAGATAGCATTCATAAATACAATTATATGAAACGGATTGATCCATATTTTAATATTGTCGTTGTATGTACTTGAACGAATCAATAAAATTCAGCACTATTAAGCTTATATTTGTCAAACCAAAAATGACTTAATATAAAAATTACTGTATTCCCTCCCTGTATGCTCAGGACTATTTCCCCTTATTCTATCACTCTTGTTAATATATTCATGAACGAAAAAGGCAAAATCATTAAAAAATGGTGACGAAAAGCTAGAGGGACTAAGGTTTCTAGGAACTATGTTTGCCAGCTATCGAAACGGAGGGGAATTAAATGAATCGATTTTTAACACCTGAAGAAATGTATTTAAAAAAGCAAAGACAAAAAAAATTAATTATATTTTAATATGTGTTGTCGTAGCTGCTATTTTTTGTGCTATTCCTATATTGACATATCATATGTAAGAAGAGGAAATTCCCTCTTCTTTTTGTATCAATCTATTATTCCTCCTTCCTAAATCTACTAATATCCCAATTACAAGATACTGTTTTATTCGATAAACAGAGGAACTGCTGTCAAACCTTCTCATACTTTCCCGGGAAATGTCAAACTAAGCTGAAAACAAATAAATTGTTACATACTGACGAAGAAAAGAAAAATGCTGTTGAAAGATGCTCGAATAAATTTCGACGGGATTTGAAATTGTGTTATAATTCTAAAAATAAATAAAAAGAGGATGAAATAAATAGTCAAACTAAAAAAGGAAATATTCATTGATATGAAGATAATGGTTCAAAGGAGAATAAACAATTGCTAAAAGAAAATTTATATAAAATAATTAATCATCAATATACATTACCTGATGGGTTAAGTGAATATGAGG
The DNA here is from genome assembly GCA_018333075.1 of Heyndrickxia sporothermodurans. Taxonomy (GTDB): domain Bacteria; phylum Bacillota; class Bacilli; order Bacillales; family Bacillaceae_C; genus Heyndrickxia; species Heyndrickxia sporothermodurans_A. Next base: position 56,755 of record BORH01000006.1, read on the forward strand.
CAGTTTTACAGATTGTCCAGATACTAGGTTCAACTGATCCAGAGCTGAGAGATGATTTAGGTTATCATGTTCTTTCCAAATGGTTGTTAGAAAAAAACTTTTTGAGTGCTGAACAATTAGAAGATCTTTTGTACCAAGCACTTTCAAATGAAATGCTTTTCTATCATATAGGGGAGGAAGAAAAAGATAGCGTCTTTTTACGTTCTTTTTCTGCCCTACTCATCGCTCTAATTCTGATCCGTGATAATCGCGAGCAATTTTTAAGTGAATCTGCCTTTCGACTTGTAGTAGATAGAGTTGTATCTTATTGTCATTTAGAAAAGGATTTCCGTTCGTATGATGAAGAGAAAGGGTGGGCTCACGCACCTGCACATATTTCAGATGTCATTGATGAGTGTATGATCAATCGTTTTGTAACGGTAGATGATTGTAATAAACTTTGGCATGGTTTACTAAGCTTACTGGAAAGAGCTCCACATGTATATGATGCCGAAGAAGATGAACGAATGGCTACCGTAGTAACCTCTATGATTGAAAAAGGCAAAGTTTCTCTCTCTACACTGGTAGATTGGCTTGAAGAAGTGTCCGTACCGGTTAGAAAAGATATTATTTCAATGAATAAACAAATAAATATGAAACATTTCATCAGAGCGATTTTTTTCCGTTTGCATGCAAAAAACTTACTACAAGATGCTAGTCAGCAATTTATTAGCTTTGAAACAAAATTTAATCGCTTCATATAAAAGTGCCTGACACCAAGGTGTCTGACACCAAGGTGTCAGGCACTTTTATAAATAGAATTTGAATCGGCTTCCGACGTATTGGGACCGAACGTACTCGAAGGGTGCTCCTGTTTTTAAGGTAGCAACACGCTCGATTTGAAGAATAGGTGAATCGATGGCAACATCAAGCAGCTTTGAAATACGTTTACTTGCAGCGATTGCTTCGACAGATTGCTGGCCATCACCTAATGAATAACCTTTTTTCACTTCAAGAAACTCATATAGTGAGTGTTGGACATCAGCTTCTGTTAAACCCTCTGCCATATAATAAGGAACAATGGATGTTTCAATAGCGATAGGAATTTGATCCCCCAATCGAATCCGCTCTATGTGATAAACATCGAAGCCTAAGGAAATTTTGAGATTTTCAGCTTCTATTTCATTTGGTTTCCTCACAGTAAAAACCGTAATTTTACTAGATGCCTTCATTCCCCTTTGCTCCATTAATTTCGTGAAGCTCGTAATTTCCTTTAAGGGCTGCTCAACCTTTTCATTGCTCACATAGGTTCCACTTCCACGCTTACGCATTAATATTCCCTCGTCAACAAGGCCTTGCACTGCTTGACGAACCGTCATGCGACTTACACCAAATTGCTCGGTAAGAATGCGCTCAGAAGGAATAGCCTCCCCTTTTGCCCATTTATGCTGTTTAATATTTTCCCGAATATGTTCTTGAATTTGATAATACATAGGAATCGGCGATTCTTTATTGATCACGTACTATCCCCTCTTTTAATAACGCTCTTAAGAATGACTTGATAACTAAATCTATATAAGGATTATAACCCTTTTTATGGAATCACTACAATCTATTTTGATATTGCTTGTAGCAATGATGCTGCATCTGTATCAGCAAGGATAACAACATCCGAATGCTTTTGTAAGATGGAAGCAGGACAGCTTTCATCCACATTCCCTTCCATCATTTGTTTCACTGCTTTCGCTTTATTTCCACCAAATGCTAATAAAATGATTTTTTTGGCGGCCATTATGGACTGAATCCCCATTGATACAGCATGTGTTGGGACGTCTTCTTCTTTTTCAAAGAAACGTCTATTTGCTTCCCTTGTTGATTCTGTTAATTCGACAACATGTGTTAAGGAATCAAAGGAAGTTCCTGGTTCATTGAATCCAATATGTCCATTTTCACCAATTCCTAAAATCTGCACATCCACTGGATGCTTTTGCAAAACGGATTCATAATGTAAACATTCCGCTTCTAAATCCTCAGCCATCCCGTTTGGCAAAAAGGACTCTTTAAAATTCATATGTGAAAATAATTCACTATTCATGTAATAGTGATAGCTATTTTCATCTTCTGCACTTAAACCAACATATTCATCTAAATTTACTGTAGATACTTGAGAAACATCTAGACCAGATTCACGAAACTTTTGATAAAATTTTAAAGGTGTCCCACCTGTAGCAAGACCTAGTGTACGAATACTACCATTTTTGATTCCATCTTTAATTATATCGAATGCTTTTTCAGCTGCATCTACCGCTGTTGAATAAGTAAGTAATTTCATTATTCTTCCCCATTTCTATATAATTTTCCTAAATGATAGGTTTCTTCAACTTCAAGGTTTTGATTCATTAGTACAAAGTCTGCATCCATTCCTTTTTTCAAAAAGCCTTTTGACAAAAGTCCAAATTCTTTTGCCTGATTCCCAGATGTCATTTGGACTGCCTCAGCTATTGAACAGTTAGTAAAGCGAATAATATTTCGGAATGCTTGATCCATTGTCAGTATACTGCCAGCAAGGGAGCCATTTTCAAGACGGCATTCACCATTTTTTACTATAACTTTTTGACCGCCTAGCTCAGATTCACCATCTGGTAAGCCTTTAGCTCTCATCGCATCAGAAATAATCACAATTCCCTTGGCACCCTTTAGCTTATAAGTTAGGTTCACCATGTCAGGATGTACATGAATTCCATCCGCAATAATTTCAACCTGAATCTGTGGTGATAGTAAGGCATGGCCAGCAACACCAGCCTCTCTATGATGAAGACCGCGCATTCCATTATATAAATGGGTTGCATGGGTTGTTTTGCTTTCTAATAGTTCCTCACGTACTGCATCTGTATGACCCATTGATGGGACGATTCCATTTTCAATCATAATATTTTCAAACTCACGAGCACCTTCTTTTTCCGGTGCATACGTGACTATTTTAATTTGATTTCCAGAAGCTTCATGCCACTTTAAAAATAAATCAATGTCAGGTGCGGAAATATATTCAAGTGGTTGTGCACCCGCTCGTTTTTCCGAAATAAATGGTCCTTCTAAATGAACCCCTTCAATGGAAGTTTCTCCGGTTTCTTTCGCCTTCTTAACAGATTTAAGAGCAGCCTCTATTGCTGGGTAATCCTGTGTAATTGTCGTGGCAAAAAAAGTGGTAACACCTTCTTTGTAAAGCTGATTACTTAAAAAGGTAAGCTTTTCAGGATCTGCATCCATCACATCAACACCATAGCCGCCATGAATATGTACATCAATCATGCCTGGAATGATTATTTTTCCTGCTGCATCCATTACTTCCTCTCCTGATTGTGAAGAGAAATCCTCCATCATCCCTGTTTCGATTATTGTTTTTCCTTGAAAACGAATAAAGCCATTTTCGATTTTTTCTTCACCAGTGTAAATCGTTGCATTGATTACCACTTTTTCTCCCAAAACAATCACCTCATTATTTATTCATTTATGGAAATAATAAATGATGAATATCATTTGTTTGATATAGTTGTCTATACCAATTATGCTACTTTAAATACCTTTTGTCAACTAAACAAGTTAGAATGACGAAATATTCTACCCCTTCAAAAAATAGTAGTAATTTGTTAATCTAACGATAGAGATTTGAAAAAATCCCTAATGGAGGAAAAAAACATGCGCTCCGATCGACATAATCAAAAAAAGAAAAAATCAAAATGGAAGGTCTTTTGGATTGTAATACTTGTTCTTATTATAGGTGTAGGTGCCTACGGATATTCGATTTACCATTCATTGTCGAATGCTGTCAACTCTATGCACAACCCTCTTGATCGAAAAAGTTCACGAAAAACCAATTTTCATTTTAAAGACAAAGACCCTATTTCAATACTCATGTTAGGGGTTGATGAAAGAAAGGGTGACCGTGGACGTTCTGATACAATGATTGTGCTAACCGTTAATCCGAAGGTACAGTCCGTTCAAATGTTGAGTATTCCGCGCGATACGAGAGTAGAGATTGTTGGGAAAGGGACACAGGATAAAATCAACCATGCCTATGCATTTGGCGGAGTATCCATGTCTATGGATACTGTAGAAAAGTTTCTTGATATTCCAATTGATTATTATATTAAGGTGAACATGAAAGGCTTCGAAGATATTGTTGATGCTGTTGGAGGAGTTACCGTTAACAATAACTTAAATTTTAGTTATGGGGGCTACCATTTCCCTAAAGGTGAAATTGACCTAGATGGAAAAAAAGCTCTTGCCTTCGTTCGAATGAGAAAACAAGATCCTCGGGGAGATTTTGGAAGGAATGAGCGTCAACGTCAGGTTATTCAAGGTGTAATAAACAAAGGAGCTAGCTTCTCCTCCCTTACACGATTTAACAGTATTTTTTCAGCTTTAGGGAAGAACGTTGAAACAAATTTATCCTTTGATGATATGAAATCCATTCAAAAATACTATAGTGACGCACGAAATAAAATTGATCAATTCCAATTAAAAGGACAGGGGACGAAAATTGGAGGAATTTATTACTTTATCGTGCCTGAAGAGGAAAGACTTAAAGCGCATAACCTACTTAAACAGCATCTAGAGCTATAGGTGTCAAGGAGCTGTTCGAAAACACTTTGCTTTTTGGACTGCTCCTTGTTGCTTCTTTCCATTATAAAACGAAGCTTAGAGGTGATTACAATGGAATCCAATGATAAAAAACCAAGTGGACTACTGAATGTTGCCACTGGGAAAGAACATTTCACACTTGATCTGCACCTCCCTTCATCAGCCCTTGCACAACACATCGAGCATTATTGGATTATTAACTGGGATTTAAGGGGACAAGAGCCCTATATATCCGAAAACTTGCCTCATCCATCTGTACACCTTGTTATTGAAAAAGATTTTTTTCAGAATCAGTCTCGTATCATGGGGATTGTTAAAGAGAAATTTTCAATTAAGCTTGAAGAAAAAGGCTTTGTTTTTGGAATTAAATTTCGTCCAGGTGCGGCTTTTCCATTTGTAAAAATTCCTACATATGAATATACTGGCCTCTCCATCCCTGCACAGGAACTATTCGGAACAGAAATTAACCCATTTAAGCAAGCCATATTATCACAACATAATCAAGAGGAGATGGTCAAACTAGCTGAAGCTTTTCTTCACTCCCGAATGCCTGAGCAAGACGAAACATTGCTACTTATTAATAGGATGATAGAAAGAATTAAGACAGATTCCAAGATTACTACAGTTGCAGATATCTCGAACATCTTTCATATCACGGTAAGATCTTTACAACGAATCTTTAAAACATATGTCGGGGTCAGTCCAAAATGGGTAATCCGACGTTATCGCCTCCTTGAAATAGCTGATCTTTTAGCAAAGGGGCAGCCCCAAAGCTGGCATCAGATCGTTTCTGAACTGGGGTATTACGATCAAAGCCATCTTATTAAAGATTTTAAAAATATTGTTGGTCACTCACCAGAACAATACATTAAGATGAATAAAAAGCTTCTGTAACTGTTTTAAGAGGGTGATTCTTCCATTAACACTCTCTTTTTAATTCCTATCCATTCCTATCAAGAAATTTCTTTTGCTAAAGCAACAAGTTTGTTCATCGTTTTCCAATTTCGCATGGTCATCGGTACATTTAGCTTCTGAAGATTGATGGCCAATTTAGAGTTTCTAACACTATCATGAAATAAAAGATAAATGTCACGTTCTTGAATCATGTACTGTTCTTTCTTATTTTAAATTCGCTTAGCTTATTTAACTGTTCCTGCTCAGGAGTTTGGAGCAATAATGATACATAAAGGCTTTCTCCCTGATTTAAAGCTTCTGCTTCAGCTATTTCTTCGGTTGAAAAAGGACAGTGCTCTAAAATGGAATGTAATTCAGCTGCTGTTCTCAATATCACATGAATGGAGAAACCAAAGTCCGCTTCTATTTTACTTTCAATTCGCTTGCGTAGAGCCTCTTCACCATCAGTAGATTCAAAAAGAATATTTCCGCTTTGAATATATGTTTTTACTTTTGTTAACCCCAACGCTTCAAAGCTTTTTCTTAAATCAGCCATTTTGATTTTGTTGTGACCGCCTACATTAATTCCTCGCAACAGCGCAACGTATATTGTCAATATTGGTACCTTCTTTCTCTACTTCTCATCTTAAATATATGGTTTTTGACCACTATCTATCCAATCCTCTCTAGTAGGGCCATATACACCAGGTGGCCGTAAGCCTGCTTGACGCATTAAGACAGTCATTTGTCCACGATGATGAACTTCATGTTGAATCAAAAGATGTAAGGAATTTGCTTTTGACCATTCTTCTCCATTTACAGCCTGAGTTTGAAGCAAATCCTCATCCTTCCACTGAGTTTCTACAGCATGACACAATGCTTGTGAGACCTTTTTATACTCGCTAGCAATTTTATTGACTGAATCTGGAGCAGCTTCTTCTCCATCCGGCTTTTCGAAATGTAAATCTTCACCTGATAGGCTACTAATCACTGAAACAAGATGCCATGCAATTTGCCCTAAAGTGCGATGTTCAGGAGTAATTACTTGCTGAAGTGATTCATCTGTCATAGCATTCAAAACCTGTTCAGTAATTGCTGATTCATTTTTCCACTCTGTTAGGAATTCACTAATTGTATGATACATCTTTTCATCCTCCTTCATATTCTAAAGATAATTTACATTAAAAAAATGTGTAAGTATTGTAAAAACGCGACAACTTTTATAGCATTTCCTATTTGTAACCTTTGATGGACTAGAGACGTCAATACTTTAAAGGGAGGACTTTCAATGAGAAAATGGCTTGTGATGCTCATTCTACTTCTCGGATTAGTTGGTTGTTCAAAGGGGGAGGCTGTAAATGAAAAGCCACCACCAGTTTCAATTAAGATAGGGAATAAGCTTTATGAAACGAAGCTTGGAACTTATTGCTGGAGTAGTGAAGACAAAGGGCTCTGTGTTGACACTGCTGGGCCAGTAGAAATGGTAAAAGATGAAAAACCTATTAAAGTAAAACCAGGTGAAAAAATAACACTTCTAATGGACTATCAACCAAAACCAAATGAGATTCATCTTTCACAAATAAAAGATGCTAAGGAAACTGAAGTATCTGTTATAAATAACCAATTTACTGCACCTATTAAGACTGGAGTTTATTTCTATTCTTATGGTGTTTGGTGGTTAGATGAAAAAGATAAAAATGTGTCAAATGGGGATGCTTTTTACGCTTTTGTGGTTGAAGTCGATAATTAAAAATGAGTGCTCTTGACACTCCTCCCGTAGCTTTAAAATAAAGTTTGATTGAATTACTTCTAATACCTTGTTAGCCTTACAAGTATAAAGAGCATGTTTTGAAATTTGATCAAAACATGCTCTAATTTAATACAAAAAACGCTTAATAATTTCCTCAACTAACGCTCCAGATATTTATATGTAAGCTTTACAAACTATCACTTAATCATGCAATGCTTTCCATTAATAGCGTTTGTATCTTCCTTTCCATACAATACGTTCTTTGGATTTATCACGATGAGTAAAACTGCCACTACTGAATAAAGAATTGCACTATACATGATTAATTCCAATAAGTTTCCGTTTATTAAGCCAATAAAAAAATTAAAGAATTGGTGAATGATGATTGGAATGATTAAATTTTGATTCAAGTTATAAAATGCGGTCATGACGATCTTCGTAGCTATGAGTGCAATCATAAAGAAAAGAATATATTTGATTAAATCAATACCCATATACCCTGTAGTAAACCATATAGGTAGATGCCACATCCCCCACCAAAACCCTATGATTATTGAAGCTTTTAATGGCGAATGCTTCTTTTGGAGCTCCATTTGAGCGAAGCCTCTCCACCCTAATTCTTCTCCTAGTGGGCCAGAAAGAAGGTGTTTACAAAAATAATAGATCAGCATTCCCCATGAAGAAATAGTAAAAATTGAGTCTACCTCACTATTTTTAGATACGAGAAACAAAGTAATCAAAAATAGGGAGGCTTGAATGATACTCGCAGTAAAAATCACAGATAGTTTAAGTTTGTTCTTGAATTTATCTTTTACAAATTGGATAAAACTCTGCCCAGGATAGAGTTTTTTAAATAGTATTGCAAAAGCAAAGGTTGAGGACCAAGCTGATACACAGAACATGACATCAAAGATCCATGTAGGAAATCCTAATAGGCTTATGGCCCCTACAAGACAAAAAAGTGGCAAAAAAATGATATTGGTTAGTAGAATAAAACTTGCTACTGGTTTTTTTAGTTTCTTTTCGCTATTCATGCATATTCCCCTCTTCAAACTAAATATTTCGTAAATATATTAACGCTCATATTTACTCATACCTTCAGCTTAAACCTAGGGGTTACTCACAGGTCAATACATGTCTGCATTATTTTATAGGTGCATAAATTTCTAAAAATATGCGTTCAAGTCCATCTTCATAAGTAGAAAGTAATAGATTTATATAAACTAGACCGAAAAGTTCATACCCTTTTTCTATTGCAACTTTTCTTAAACTAGCTTCCACGTTATGATCAATATTTTTTCCACCAGTTGACCATCTCCCATCTTCAATAACTGTATAAATACATTTTGGATGAGATAAAATTTCACCTTCTATTTCTTTATCAAAGTCTTCTACTTTTCTTACAATAATGAACTTATCTTCTATAATGCCTTCTTCATTGAAACTTATGACTCTTCTTAAAGATGTTAGAGTCACTGCTTTTTTTAAGTTGTCCATGTTTTCTTTTAGAGCTTCATATTTATCATACGCAGTGAAATGATTGATTTCTCCTTTTATTTCTATAGGCTTCATTTCTTTTACTGTGTATTTTCCTAAGAATAGTTTTATTTTTTCGCAATCCTCTTTGACGATATGTAGTTTTTTTAAAAGTTGCTTTTTATATTCCATTTCTTCTAATACTGCTTGTTCTTTCTCTTCTAATAATGATTGTATTTCTTCTATACTCTTCCCTTTTCTTAATTCCTGGATTTTTTTTATTTCAATATCCATTTCTCTATAGAAATTTATTGTTGTTATATCATAGATATCAAAATGGTTATATTCTCGATACCCATTCTCCGTATTTTGCTCAGGCTTGACTAATTCCTTTTCTTCATAAAATTTCAAAGTATCTCTTGATACACCTAAAAATTTTGCTACTTGTCCAATTGTGTACATTTTACTCTCCTTTATCAGTGAAGCTGAGTATCACCAACAATTATAAAGATGTATGTAGGAGAATTTGAAAATGCTACTTAACAAAGTGTACTTAGTTTCTGTACATCTTATACCTACATTCTTCCATCCTGCCAATTCTTTAAATTATCGAAAGTTGAAATATTTTTATATGTATTTGAAATAGTAGAAGATGATACGAATTTCTAAACTCATATCATCTTCTCGAATGTTTTAATCAAACTTTGTTTTAAATAATCAATAATTTTTATAAAGCTACTCCTTCACTATCTTCCTATTAAATTTTTACACTTCCGTATCCTTAGGCAACACCCAGTCTGCAATTAAGTACCCGATAATGCATGGAAAAACGGCTGTGACAAGGGCAAGAACTACAAACCCTATTCGAATCAAAGACGGATCTACGTTAAAATATTTTGCGACGCCCGCTAATACACCACTTAATTTTTTGTCTGTTGTCGATTTTGATAATCGTTTATCGCTCATTTTCTCACCTCATTTATTCCATACCACTATGTTAATATTTTATAGCTGTCGAGATTGATTCATGATCAATGAAATTCGACCGACAATCTCTTATATACTATTTTAATGTAAAAAATTCCATTTTTCTCTATATTTCTACATTTTGTACTTAATTTGTTATCAAATTTTGTTTTCATTACATAATCTTTCTTAGATTATTCGTAAGCTATTAAAATAGTATTTTTTATTAAATATATGGTGTCAGGCACCATTATTCATTTTTTGAATAGTTATTCGCTTTTTGAATAAATGGTGCCTGACACCTATGGTTTTAGGATGACTTTGATGCAGTTGTCTTGTTTTTCGTCGAATACGGAGTAGCCATATTCGGCTTGTTCAAGTGGGAGTCGGTGGGTAATGATGTCTGTTGGGTCATATTTTCCTTCGGTAATTTGCTTGTATAGTTCTGGAATGTAGTGAATAACGGGAGCTTGGCCCATTTTTAATGTTATATTTCGAGAAAACAAATCTCCAAGCGGGAATTGATTATAACGTGCTCCATATACACCAACTAATTGAATGGTTCCTCCTTTTCGAACACATTGTGAAGCTATGACGATGGCTCCCATTGCTCCTCCTTGTAATTTCATTGCAGAGCTTACCATTTCGACAATTGTTTTCTTTCCATCCAGCCCAACACAATCAATGACTACATCTGCTCCACCCTTTGTTATTTCCTTTAAATATTCCCCAGTGTTCTCTATTTTACTAAAATCAACGACTTCAACGTTATTTGTTTTTTTCGCATGTTCGAGGCGGTATGGAATGTAATCTACTGCTATTACTCTCTTTGCTCCTTTCATCCATGCAAATTTTTGTGTCAAAAGTCCGACAGGTCCACAACCAAGCACAATAACTGTATCGCCTTCCTTTACACCGGCATTATCCACTCCCCAATATGCCGTTGGAATAATATCTGACAAGAAGAGAATTTTCTCGTCTTCTAACTCACAGTTTTCTGGCACAACAAAAGGAGTAAAATTTGCAAAGGGAACACGTAGATATTCAGCCTGTCCCCCTGGATAGCCCCCGAAGGTTTCGGAATAACCAAAATAGGCACCAGTTTCACCATATGGATTAGTTTGATCACATTGACTTTCTAAATCATGCTGACAAAACCAGCATTGTCCGCAAGCAATATTAAAAGGAACAATCACCCGATCACCTTTTTTCACCTTTGTTACACTTGGTCCAACCTCTTCAACAACTCCCATCGGTTCATGACCAATAATATAATTATGAGGCATATTGGGAATCATCCCATGTACTAGATGAAGATCCGATCCACAAATAGCTGTACTTGTAATCTTTACAATAATGTCATCCTCTTTATGAATCGTTGGCTCCAGAACATCCTTCACCTTTACATCTTTAATTCCTTGATACGTAACAGCTTTCATCCTATCCTCAACCTCCAATAAAATATTTATTGATAGCATGCCCTCAATCTACAAAAATCTATTGTAAAAAATACAATTTGAATTCCCCTTTTGAATAAGCCAAAATAAAGATATCGAATTAGAATTTGTGAAGGAGTACGATTGATGATCAATATTTTAATCGTCGATGATGATACACATATTAGAGAATTACTTAAACACACACTTCGAGTAGAAGGTTATGCGGTTTTTGAAGCTGAAGATGGAAAGGAAGCATCTAGTCTTTTGAAAAAACAACAGATTCATTTAGCTGTTGTTGATGTCATGATGCCACATATGGACGGCTGGCAGCTTTGTGAGGAAATTCGAAATGACTTTGACTTCCCAGTCATTATGCTAACAGCAAAGGATCAGCTTGCAGATAAAGAAAAGGGATTTTCCGTAGGTACCGATGATTATTTAACAAAGCCATTTGAACCAAAGGAATTACTCTTTCGAATGAAGGCTCTTCTCCGTCGCTATCAAATTGTAAATGCAGAAAAAATTACACTGAATGGTACAATCATTGATCGGAGAAGCTATGAAGTCCATTGCAATGGAAAACTGCTTATGCTTCCTATGAAGGAATTTGAATTACTTGCACAATTGGCAAGCTATCCAGATCGAATTTTTAGCCGTGAGGAGTTGATTCAATTAATTTGGGGTGCTGATTTTGAAGGAGATGATCGCACCGTCGATGTTCATATTAAACGACTACGGGAACGGTTTTCTACTAGAACGGACGATTTCAGCATCAAAACGGTTCGAGGTGTAGGTTATAAATTGGAGGTCACAAAGTGAAAACACTTTATTTACGAATTGTCGCTACGACCATTTTTGTCATGCTTTTAAGTAGCGTTCTCGCTTTTTTCCTATCAAATATTTATTACCATTATTATTTAAAACCGCATAATGATGCAAAGGTGACAAAAATGGCAGTGGATGTTCAAACCTTTTTTGAAAAAAATCCTTCTTTAGATGTAGACAGCTATTTGCAATTTGTAGGGAAGCTAGGCTACCAACTATATATTGTAGATAGTGATGGGAAAGGCACTTTTTATGGTGGAAGCTTTCGCAAAAAGGATTTATCTTCAAAGGTGATTGAACAAGTATTGAGTGGAGAAGTTTACCATGGAATTAACCAATTCCCTTCAAGACTATTTGTCACTGGCTTTTTCGATAATGTCATCATTAACACGATTGGTGTTCCTGTTACGGTAAATGGTAGTCCCACTGCCCTTTTCATCCGGCCAAATCTTGAGGTTCAGTTTGGAGAAATGCGAATTTTCTTCGCCTTTTTACTTCTGTTAACCATACTCTTAAGCATTCTGTTTGTCGTCGTTAGTACAAGGTATATTGTCAAACCGATTGTTAAACTAACAGAAGCTACGAAAAAAATTTCTAAAGGCAACTATAATATTGAATTAAATGTCCATCGCCGTGATGAAATTGGAAAACTTGCCAATTATTTTTCAAAAATGACCAAAAGTATTGAGCAGCTTGAAGAAATGCGACAGGAATTTGTATCCAATGTTTCTCATGAAATTCAATCTCCGCTTGCGTCGATACAAGGTTTCTCTCAAACCTTACAGTTAAAAAATTTAACTGATGAGCAAAGAAAGCATTACTTATCTATTATCGAGGATGAAAGTCGCCGTCTTTCTCAGCTGAGCAAGCAACTACTAACCCTTGCCTCTTTAGATAAAGAAGAAGGTATAGTGGATAGGGAAACTTATGATCTTGCTACTCAAATAAAACAGGTTCTATTTATGACGGAATGGAACTGGCGTGAAAAGGATTTAGCGATTGATCTTGAGCTTGAACCAGTTATCATTACTGCCGATCAAAAGCTTCTCCATCAAGTGTGGACGAATTTAATTACGAATGGAATTAAATATTCTGAAGAAGGTGGTACGCTCTCACTGAAGCTGCAATCGATTGAAGGACAAGCATATGTCGAAATTTCTGATACTGGAATAGGAATATCAGAGAAAGATCTCCCCCATATTTTCCAGCGGTTTTATCGAGCAGATAAAGCAAGAAATCGAAAGGAAGGCAGCAGTGGCTTAGGCCTTGCAATAACAAAGAAAATAATTGAAATGCATAGTGGAAGTATCCAGGCTATAAGCGAGCATGGAAAAGGAACTACATTCATTATTAAGCTTCCTCTAACCCCCTGATTCACTATAGCAGGGGGATTTTTTTATGTTGGCAATATAGAACAAGCAAAAGAATCCCTCAATTTTCCTATTTTACTTAAAGGAGTTTATAACTATTTGGCGAATATATGTGTAAATGACAGACTAAACACTAATTCGTAGATATAGATTCAACCTAGCTTTCCATCTTATCTAATGTCGAAAACGAAGCGTTTTTCAAATTTATTCCTGAAAGAGTGATGAGGATGAATCCATTTGTATTTGCCTGCATTGCCCCCCATGGTGGTGAAATTATTCCTGAATTATCTGGACCCATTCCGGATCGGATGAAGCTGACGAGGGACAGTATGTTGAAGCTTGGCAAAAAAATGAGAGATGCGATGCCAGATACCATTATTGTTTTAACCCCGCATGGAACAAGGATTGACGGTTTTTTCTCCGTATCGAATAGCGAAAAAATGTATGGATTTGTTGAGGAGAATGAAGGATTTTATGAGCTGGAAAGGTATGTTGATCGTGAGTTAGCACGTGCTATTACTGAAGCAGCTGCTGCCGAAGGAATTCCTATTGCCTCTATTAACTATGGTACAGCATCAGGACCCATTTCTTGTCTTCCTCTCGACTGGGGAGCCATTGTCCCATTATCGTTTATGCCTGATGTTCCTATTGTAGTCATCAATCCATCACGTGAACTTTCATTTAAAACTCATATTTCACTCGGTCAAATAGTAAATCAAGTTGTCCAAAACTGTGGCAAACGAGTTGCATTAATTGCCAGCTGTGATTGGGCACACGCCCATGATGAAAGAGGACCATATGGTTTTGACCCAGCTGCTGAATTGCTGGATGAAGAGGTGGTTGGATTTATACGGTCCAACGAATTAGAAAAAATGGCTGAATTTGATCCAGAATACATTGAGGCTGCTAAACCCGATGGTATATGGCAAACACTTATTTTAGCTGGTGCCATTCAGAAGGAATCCCGAAATATTCATCTCTATTCCTATGAGGTTCCTACCTATTTTGGTTTAATTTGCGCGGAAATTACCTCTGCTTTTCAAAACGAGGATTAATTCTGAAACAATATGAACGAAGGGCTGTCATTAGACAGCCTCCATTTGTTTGTTAAAGGCCTTGCCAATCAAATATATAATGACGTGAATTGGTAGAAAGCAATAAACAGTCCATCTTTTTGCCTGTATCCATCTATAACGATAAAGCAATTGATCAAGCAAATGATTTATACCAATTCCAATAAAATATTTTTGTTTAATAACGGCTATTAGAAGAATCATCGATTGTAGAATCAAATATGGAGGTTCAATCAAAAAATGAACCCTGTATTTCCCGATAATCTTCCGCTTACCAAAGATAAATTTTTTAAATACAGCCACTAATACAAAATATATATTTATGTAATTCACCCAGATGAAAAAGAATACATTCGTATATCCCACCCATTGATATCTCTTTCTTTCCATAAGAAACATCCATTTTTTCATAATATAAAAATAAGCAGGTATTAATAATGTCGTATAATACGTGTGCCACCAATTATTTTTAAACCATCTTTTATAAATAAATAGTCTCTCGGTTAATGTATAAAAAAGGGTAATCCCCCCTATCCATTTCCACCCTAATCGCAAGAAGGCAATCGTAGTCGCTGAAATCGGAACCAAAAATGCTTGGGATACAATAGCCCCAAAGATCGTATCTAGCCATTTATTTTTAAATATTTTTGGATAGTACCGATAGCTACGAAAAAGATTCAAAATAATGATTTCAAACAGATAGGCAAATCCAATACTAGTAAACAGTAATCCAAATAGTTTTTTGTCTTTTCTTTTTATCATCGTAAAAATGAGTAATATGATATGAACAGCAGTTAATGCGACATAAGGAATCGTATTCTTTTTCATTGCATCCCTCTTCCTATCATTTTGTCAGACTCTATTTTAGATAATTGCTTATTGAAAAATCGTCCTGCTACTAGCAAGCCTAAATTAAAAGGGAGAAAATAATAAACCGACCATGAATTTGTTCGAATCCATTTATATTTATACAATAAGCGATCAAGTAAATGAAGCAATCCAAAACCGATAACAGGTGCGTTCATTATAGTAGATAAAAAGGCAACACTTGATTTTATTCCACCTACAATAGGTCCAATCACGAAATTTTGATAGTATTTTCTCCTGCCACGTTTTTTTTGAAAAATGAACTTTTTAAAAATCCCTTCTAATATAAAATTGACATTCGTTAAATTCACCCATAATGTAAAGAACAATGTTCCGTAATTTATCCATTTATATTTCTTTTGTTCTAGATATTCGGTCCATTTCCTCACAAGCCAAAAGTAAAAAGGCAAACAGGTTAGCGTATAACCCGTTTTCCACCAATTATTTTTAAATAGCTTAAGGCGAATAAAAAGTTTCTCTGTGATGGCATAAAAGATAGTGAAGCCTATCGACCACCATTTTCCCAGACGAAATAAAGCTATAAAAGTTGCTGCAGCTGGAACTGTAAAAGCCTGTGATACAATGGCACCTAAACTAGAATCAATTCGTCTATTTTTAAATACCCTGGGAAAATACTGATAGCCCCGAAGGATATTTAATACAATATATTCAAACAGATAGGCCATTCCAACACTTGTAAAAAACAATAGCCATGGCTGTTTTTTACGTTTTTTAACGAAGGTTACTGAGATTAAACCAATATGTATGAATGTAAGTATGGAATAGATAATTGTGTTTTTTTTCATAATGATCCTCTCTCTTTTTCCACTAACGCTTCCTGCTCAAGTTTGACAATCCATTTAAAATACATTAATAAAATGAAAAAAAGAATCGGATTAGCAATAACTGAATGTCCAAGGTTCCACCAGCCATAATGGAAATATCCCCACGGTTCAGGCAATAATGTAATTAATTCGTAGGATAAAGTAATAATTTCCCATATAAGAAAATAGAAAAGCTTATTCTTGAGCGTTTTTTGAGATGGGTACCATTTAATAAACATGACATTTACGGGAGGTACAACAAACAAATGAGCAACCAGCCCCAAGAAATCAATTCCTTTTGAAAAATACCAATAGCCGTGATATTTGAATTCAATATACATATCGAAGCTTGTTTGAAGGGCTATTGTAAAAGTAATAATATGAAGGATTTGACTTCTCGTGATTCTTCTTTTTGTCAAATAAGCGATTGAATTAAATAAAATGATTACAATAAATAGTCCGATCATATTTTGGCTCCTTTTTAATAACTTTTCCATATAGAGATTTAACATACAAATTAATTTACAAATCGAGAATGAATTACCAATTTAAAAAGGAGACTATTAATTAGCCTCCCCTTAAATTGATTTACTATATAAAACCGCTTGTGCAATTCCAATAAAATATTCTGATTCATCGATGATATGCTTCATCACTACTTTAGCAGTCATATTATCTTTAATTGGTTCACTTTCTTGAATGAGCTGATTACAAAATGAAATGAAATCAGCACTTTGTTCTAAACAAAAAGAAACGAGCTTCGTTAATTCTCGATATAAATCATAAGTAAACGTACCTGTCGTTCGAATCGTAGTTTCAATGAATTGAATGACTCGACTATGGGCATCTCGAAATTCTGCTTCCCATTTAACTAAAGCATCAATATATTCTTCCTCTAGTCCCTTCACAAGCTCCCGGATTACGATTGTATGCTCTTCCTCCTGCTGCTTCCAAAATTCACATTCATCCAGCACTCGAAGTGGCATTGAATTCCCATAATAATATTGCACGCAATCATCCCCTTCACTTTTTTTCTCTATTTAAAGCTTATTAAATCCATCGTGTGAAAAGAACTACAGCTAGTGATACTTTTACTTTATATAAAATGATATTCTCTCTTTTTTACATATACTCTTTTTTACCTACTACCTCCTTCTATTGTCCTAATTAAAATCATTCCTCTCTAAATAAGCTAGGTTATTCCTCCTGATTATTCTGTGTTCTAAAGGAAAATTCACCCTCTACAGCAAAATATAAACCTAACTTCATAAATGACCTACCAGATGATAAAAAGAAAGCTAATACAAAGGGAGGATGTTTCATGCAAGTGGGGGAAATTATTAAATTTTATCGTGAAAGGAATGGACTAACACAAGCACAATTAGGCCAAGGGATATGTACTGCCACACATGTCAGTAAAATTGAGCATGGAAAAACCGCTTTTTCTTCTGAGATTATTGCCCTTTTTTCAGAACGGTTACAAATAGATATTCAAAAAGAAATCGAATCGTTTCAAGACATTGAAAAGCAACTACATCATTGGCATCACCTGATTATCCTGCAGAGAATGAAGGATATAGAAAAAATGAAAGAAAACCTGGAAGCGTCACCATTTATTCATTTTTCAAAATACGCATCCTTATTTCATTTATTACAGGCGAGATATTATCTTTTAAACGAAGAAGACGAAAAGGCCTTTCAAATTTTAAAAGCTCTTAAAAATAAACAGAATGAGCTCCTTCCATATGAAAAAAACTTGCTGTTACATGCTTTAGGCATTTATTATCTTTTTCATTCATCAAATAGCAAAAACGAGCAAAAAGCCCTTCAGCTTTTAAAACGAATTAAAATAGAGGAATACGGAAACTACGAATATTATTATCACTTAGCCGTTGCCTATCATTTTATGGAATCGAAAATGATGTCATATATTTATGCAGAAAAAGCCTTAAGGCATTTCAAAAAAACGAATAATTTTCTACACGCTTTTAATGCTGAATCCTTAATTTTAGTACAGGTTGGGAGTGAGATTTACCTTGATTTTAAAGAGCTTGAAGAACGTTATCAAAACTTAATCCATGATAGTGAAGTACTTGGGGCTATGAATAAAAAAGGGATGTTTCTTAGTAATCTTGGATTAGAGTATTATAAAAGAGAGGAATATGCTCAAGCTCAAAAATGCTATGATGAGGCATTAAAACTAGCTGAAAAATCCTCTACAACCTATTTGAAAAGATTATACAATTATGTAAACACTTGTGCAGAAGGAAAATTGCTTCGAAAAACAATATTGCTAAAAAAAGCTCGCGAAGGGATATCCCTTGCTAAAAAATTTGATAATAGGCTATACCTCATTCTATTTAAGCTCGTTATGCTAAATATTGAAAATCAATTGGACAAATACTATAACTACCTAGAAAAATACGTTCTCCCCTATTTCAAAAAAAATAATGAGATTCGCTGGATTAATCGATTTGGAAAAAAGCTATATGATCATTATGTAGAAACCGAACAGCCATTAAAGGCCTATGATATTTCAAGCATTTTCATGAGTACGATCTCATAAATGTATTTGTCATTAT
The DNA here is from genome assembly GCA_018333075.1 of Heyndrickxia sporothermodurans. GTDB lineage: Bacteria > Bacillota > Bacilli > Bacillales > Bacillaceae_C > Heyndrickxia > Heyndrickxia sporothermodurans_A. The sequence continues at coordinate 75,441 of BORH01000006.1, forward strand.
TTTTTATCATCTTTATAATAAACTAAAGCCCATGAACTACTATAGCTTCATAGTTCTGGGCTTTTTTCTCATCTAGTATTAGCCTTCATTTAAGCTTCCTGCTGCCTGCTCAGCATTAAACTTCCATTCAACCTGGAGTGCGTCACCTTGGAATTGATTTTGATCCTGACCATTGTCCTTAAATTCGAACAGAACGATCATTTTATTTTTGTCTCCCGGATTCAGTCCATTTGGCTTTGGTCCTGCTATTGTATCAATTTGTGTAAGGTCCGGTGTTTGGTTTTGCAAATCATAAAGGGTTGTTTCAATGACCGGTGTACTTGCGTTATTTTGGTTGTAAAGTATCGTTACTTTTATATGCTTCGCCATATCATCAGTATTTTCTTTTCCATCTAGCTTTGCATCATTTACAGCGTATTTCGTGTTTAATAAAACTTTTGAAATTGTTAAAGTACCATTATTCTGTAATTCAAATTCACGCTTAATTTCATCACCAGGCTTGATGTTATTAATATTCACAACTGCCTCTGGATTAACTGATAAATCTAATGTACCTGCAGCAAACGTATTATTGGTAGCAACACTGTCGCTAAAATAAGCAAATGTTCCTCCTCCAATTAAAGAAAAACCAAATGCAGCTGTAATAAATCCTTTTGTTACCTTCTTTGTTAAACTCATGTTTTTTCCTCCCCTATTTATATTAAAATCTATTACTCTCTTATCTATCTTTTTGATAAGTAAGAGCTATTCCCCATTTTTAAGCATTTTTCGCTTCTACTTCTTTCATTGCCATAATTAAAGAACGAGCTGCTGAAAGCACTAATAATACTCCTGGAATGATAAGCATCAATGCAGCTCCTGTTTTTGAAGTTGCATAGTTGATAACATATCCTGCATATGGAATCGTGAAATTTGTATATTTTCCCACGACATTTTTTGACATAACGAGATTCATATCGGGTGCGTCATTATTATCCCCTTTCGTTTTGTAAAGAGCTTGTCCATTTAACTTCTTTACTTCAACGATTCTATGGGTAACCAATTTTTCTCCATCATTAAACGTAATAACATCGTTTTTTTGATAAGGTGTTTGTGTATCTTTAAGCTTTATAGCAATAATTGATCCTGTTTGAAAGGTCTGTTCCATTGACCCTGATAAAACAACCTTCACTTGATAGCCTAAGATGGTTGGCTCACCACCGGAAGCCTTGGAAGAAAGAACGATGACGACTAAACTACATAATAATAGTAAAAACAATCCACTTATTACCTTACTTGCTATACGCATGACTCTCTTCATCCTTTTCTATCACCTCCATCTTTTATCTTGTAGTTTCTTGTCCACGCTTTAGAATCCTCTACATAATAATCAAAGGTTTATTGAATATGCTATTATCATTTTTTCAACAAATGTTTAACTTCATCGTTTATCTCCTACTTTCCTTTGAAATTTTGTATTGTGTCAATCGTACTGAATTATCGGAATATTGTAAATTGGGTTATTTCCCTATGAAAATTAGTAGATTCCGGTTCTAATTTTTAGCAAAAATACTAGAAAGCTATGAAATATATCAATTAAAATAACCCAATTGACGGTTAGTTGAAAATTCAGAATAATGGGGATGAAATTTAAAAAATTATGGAGAGGTGATTGGATTGAAAAAAAGAAAGAAGAAAATGAAGAAGGTTGTCCCTGCTGTCTTGGCTGCATCTATCACATTGGGAGGAATGGCATTACCAATTCAGCATACATTTGCAAAAGAAACAATCAAGTATAATCAGCAATTGAAAACTCCTTCCTCAATCATCGGAAAATGGCAGGCACCAAAAGGACTCAGCAGACAGGAGGCCGTATACGCTTTTCTTCAGTCAAAAGGTCAATTATTTAAATCTGCAGCCAATGTAAAGGATCAATTTAAAATTGTTAAAGAACAAGAGGACAAAGCAACAAATACGTATCACTTCCGTACCGTTGAGCAATATAACGGCATTCCAATTTATGGATCAGATCAAACCATTGCCCTAGATAAAGATAATAATGTATATGCATTCTTCGGAAAAGTAACGCCAACTTTAACAGCCCGTTCAGTCCTTTCGACAACTGCTTCCCTTTCAAAGGAAGAAGCTGTTGAAGCAGCCAAGCAAAACATTGAAAAACAAATTGGAAAAGTGAGCTATTATGACGGTGACATTGACTCACAATTAATTTTTTACCCATATAAAGGGAAGAACTATCTTGCTTACTTAGTAAAAGCATCTACCTCTAAGCCTGAACCTGGATTCTGGCATTATTTTGTCGATGCCACTAATGGAAATATCATTCATAGCTTTAATGCGATTCAGAATGCTACTATTCCAGATAATGCAACACCTATCCAAGCACGCGGCATGGATATTTTCGGAAAGCTACAAACCTTTCAAGCGATTCAAAATCCCGAGGATGGTAAAAGCTATTTATTTGATGGAACACGTTCAAACGGGGTTCATACCTTTAATGCGATGCATCTAGGAACTGATATCTTTATTATTCTCTCTGCATTGCTAGGCTACACAGGAGCTGAAGTGACCAGTTCTTCAAGCTTCTTCTATGATCCAGCCGCCGTATCGGCCCATATTAATGCAGAAAAGGTTTATGATTATTATCAAAAAACCTTTAAAAGAGATTCTCTTGATGACAAGGGTATGAAAATCATCTCCTCTGTTCACATTGGTGATAAATGGAATAATGCAGCCTGGAACGGAAAACAAATGCTTTATGGAGATGGTGATGGAAAAAGAATGATCTCTTTATCGGGTGGTCTTGACGTCATTGGTCATGAAATGACACATGGAGTGATTACAAACACATCTGATTTAGAATATGAAGGAGAATCTGGGGCTCTTAATGAATCACTTGCAGATATAATGGGATCATTTATTGAAAATAAAACTGGTGACGATCTATGGCTCATGGGTGAAGACATTTATACACCTGATATTCCAGGCGATGGTCTACGTTCATTAAGCGACCCAGGATCCATTTATATCGGCGGCTACACTGAATCTGGTTACTATCCGGATCATTATGATCAACGTTATTTAGGAACACAAGATAATGGTGGAGTCCATATAAACAGCAGTATTAACAATAAAGCCGCTCATTTAATCACTGCTGGAGGCACTCACTATGGAGTAACCGTTAATGGAATTGGAAAAGCTAAAGCTGAGAAAATTTTCTATCGTACCTTAACCCTTTACTTAACATCATCCTCTGATTTCAGTCAAATGCGTCAAGCTGTCACCCAAGCAGCAAGAGACCTCTATCCAGATAAAAACGGCCAACCATCTGTAGAGGTACAAGCGGTCACTAATGCATATGACGCTGTTGGCGTACACTAATTAACTGGAAGGATGCTCCTAAATAAGGACATCCTTTTTTTGCATTCTATTTACTACTAAATAATCCAGCTTCACTTAAAAATTTCATCCTCTCATTTTAGGACAATCGATTCTGAGCTGTGGATATCTTTTATAATTAAAATCCACAAGTCCCCAATTGTGGATTACATCGTGGATAACTTTTATCAATCCCCAATTCGTTTTTTAAGACATTCCCTTCTCTTATTAAACATATTTCCCCATTATCTCTTAATTAGGTATAAAGTTCACTATTTTCTAAAATGAGATCTTAATCGAATCATTTGCGGGCGATTCAAAACTTAATTACCTAGGAGAAACATATTAGCTTCAATGAATAAATTCCGCTTCCCTGTTTCATGATAATTCGAATGAAATATATATTCAACTTACGGAGGCTTGTATTATGCTTGACAACGAGACTATTAACATTGTCCAATCTACTGCACCTATACTTAAAGAAAATAGCAAACAAATAGGACAAAGATTTTATCAATTACTCTATTCAAAAGCACCAGAATTATATAATGTTTTCAATCAAACGAATCAAAAAAAGGGCATTCAACAGGAGGCACTAGGGTATTCAGTTTATGCTGCAGGTGAGCATATTACAAACCTGGATGCTATTAAACCAGTGATTGAACGGATTACACAAAAGCATCGGGCAATAGGTATAAAGCCTGAACAATATCCAATTGTTGGGGAAACCTTACTTCATGCTGTTAAAGATGTTCTTGGAGAAGCCGCTACAGATGAGATCCTTGATGCCTGGGGAAAAGCATATGGCTATATTGCTGATGCTTTTATCCAGATTGAAAAAGAACTTTATCAAGAAACTGCTCATCAATCTGGTGGCTGGGAGGATTATCGAGCCTTTTATATAAAAAATAAGGTCAAAGAAAGTGATGTCGTTACGTCATTTTATTTAAAGCCTAAAGATGGACAACCAATTGCCACATACAAAGCAGGGCAATATCTCACTATAAAAGCAGAAATTCCTGGTGAAAAGTATACTCACATTCGTCACTATAGTCTCTCTGATGCTCCAGGAAAAGATTACTATCGAATTAGTGTAAAACGCGAGGATGCACATGGAGATGCTCCAGCTGGAATCGTTTCAAATTATTTACACAATCAAGTACAAGAAGGTGACACCTTGCAATTCTCTGCACCTGCTGGCGACTTTGTATTGAAAACTGCTAAAAATCCCGTTGTACTAATAAGTGGCGGAATCGGTATAACCCCATTACTTAGTATGTTAAACAGGACGGTAGAACAGAATCAAAACCAGGAGGTAACTTTTATTCACGCTACGACAAATAGTCAAACTCATGCCTTTAAAGACTATGTAGCAAAGTTAGCTCATAATAATAAAAATATTAAATCAATCGTATGTTATTCTGCACCCACTAAAGAAGATCAACATTTCGATAAAAAAGGATTTATCGATCTTGAGTTATTAGAAGCGAATCTTCCATCGAACGAAGTCGATTTTTATTTTTGTGGACCCATCCCTTTTATGCAAGCCATAAACAAAATGTTAAAACAATTAAATATCTCAAGCGATCATATCTATTATGAAGTATTTAGTCCTATTGCCATGTTAGAGAATGAATAAACTAGTGTTTCTTTAGCATTATTACTTTTAAATTTGTAATAATCCCCTATTTTTAACAATAGCTATAGTGTATAAAACATTTTTTCGGTTGTTTTCGAAATGACAGTACCAAAAGTCTAAAAGAGTCTTAAAAGAGAATTGGAGGAAAATCAATTGAGATTTCACGCCATACGTTTATTAGTAAGTGATTTTCAGAAAAGCCTTCACTTCTATAGAGATGTTTTAGGTTTTTCAGAATGGCATGATGATGTTCAAGAATATGCTTATTTTGAGGAACAGCATCTTTCCCTTTTTTCTTATAATAAAATGTCCCCTGTCATTGGTGGAAAAAATAAACCCTTTGATGCCCTTCTATCATCATCCAAGGCCATACTTCAATTTGAAGTAAAGAATGTTGATAATGCATTTTATGCTTTAAAAGAAAAAGGTATCAGCTTTATTAATGAACCGCATGATCAAAAGGATTGGGGCAGCCGTGTTACACATTTTTGTGATCCAGATGGAAATATGATTGAGTTATATCATTCTATTAGAAGCTAATCTCGTTATGACAAAAAGCCTCCGCTAATTAATTGACACTGAAAATCATTATCATCTATACTGATAACAATATTAATTGATATGTGGGGGAGATTTTTTGTTCATTCAAATGAAAAAAACCGTTGTTACAGAAGGCAATGCAGAGCAGGTTGTTAACCGATTTAGTCGTGAAGGAATTATTGAGAAGCAAGAAGGCTTTATTGATTTAACTGTCATGGTTAAAAAAGTAAGGCGTGGAGATGAAGAAGTTGTTATTATGATTCGCTGGGAATCTGAACAGCATTGGAAGCAATGGGAGAAAAGCGAAGCACATATTGCTGGACATAGAGCCAACTTAGGTAAGCCTAAGCCGGAATATATCGTTCAATCTGAAAATGGCTTGTATGATGTAAAAGCTATTAAAAAAGCAGGAATTGAAACGAAAGAATAATCCATTTTTCAGCCGACTTTTGTAACAGTTGGCTTTTTTATTTAGACAAAAAATCAACATATTTATCTCTCTTTCCTCCTTGCTTCCATGAATTTGATTTTCTATGATAGATTTAGACTAGTATCAATAGGAGGATCCATTTTGACCAAAGAGATACTCAACGAAGCAAAGGAATTTATCCATACATATTACAAGGAAGCAAATAAACCTGAAGAACAATTAATGCAAAGATTGCATGAAATTGAAAAAGAAATACATGACTTTGGTTATTATCAGCATACCTACGATGAGCTAGATTATGGAGCTAAAGTAGCTTGGAGAAATAGTAATCGCTGCATTGGTCGTTTGTTTTGGGAGAGTTTAAAGGTCATTGACAAAAGACATTTAAATACAGAGGAACAAATTTTTGAGGCATTGTTGAACCATATTCATTATGCTACGAATCATGGCCGCATTCGTCCGACGATTACTATTTTTCATCAAAAGACTGAACAGCATTCTGTTCGAATATGGAATCATCAATTAATCCGCTATGCTGGATATCAAACTGAGGATGGCGCCATAGGAGATTCGGATTCAATTGCATTTACTAAGGAATGTCAAAAGTTAGGATGGACAGGAAATGGTGGACATTTTGATGTACTGCCTTTAGTCATACAAATAGATGACCGTCCACCTAAATGGTTTGAAATTCCTGATGAGTTTATTCTAGAGGTCCCATTGCGTCACCCTGATTATCATTGGTTCGAGGATCTGCAGCTCAAGTGGTATGCCGTACCCATTATCTCTAGTATGAGGCTTGAAATTGGTGGTATTACGTACTCCGCCTCACCTTTTAACGGATGGTATATGGGAACTGAAATCGGTGCTCGTAACTTGGCGGATGAATCAAGATATAATATGCTGCCACGAATTGCAGATTTAATGGGAATAAACCGAAAAACTCATTCCTCCCTTTGGAAGGATCGGGCACTAGTTGAGCTTAATACATCGGTCCTCTACTCTTTTAAGGAGGATGGCGTAAGTATAGTAGATCACCATACAGCAGCTAAACAATTTCAACTTTTTGAGGAAAAAGAAAGGAATGCAGAGCGCCCTGTTACAGGAAATTGGGCATGGTTAATCCCGCCACTAGCTCCTGCAACCACTCATATTTTTCACAAGCCTTATAATAACGAGATCAAAAAACCAAATTATTTTTATCAAAAGGCACCTTATTAACATAGGAAAAGAACGAATAAAAATGAAAAAATTACTTGCGATTTTAGTAGCGTTTGGATTATTATTGGGCGTTTCTATTACTATGTCTGAAGTAGTCGAAGCAAAAACAAAAATTATTCATTATAAGAACTGCAAAGAGTTAAATAAAGTTTATAAAGGCGGCGTTGCTCGATCCTCAAAAGTGAAAAATAAGGGGGGAAAAACGAAATACAAGCCGTTCGTTTCGAAAGCACTATACAATAAAAACAAAGACAAAGATCGTGATAAAGACTTTATTGCATGTGAACGGTAAGATACATAATATAAACTTTTATGTAACTGGTCACTCGTCCTAAAAACTTGAATTTCCAAACGTCACCTAAAATGGGCATTCACCTATACCCTTCAAGTAATAGACACATATCCTATTATGTAAATATTTGAGGAGGAGAGAGAGAATGAACAGACAATTTTTTGGTGGCATTGGCGGATATCCTTTAGGCGGAATGATGTATGGCGGTTTTCCAGGTTATGGCGGCTATCCTGGCTATGGTGGCTTTTATGGCGGCTGGGGCCATGGATATCCATTCCATCATTATGGCTATGGAGGTTACCCTTACCATCACTATGGTTATGGCCCATACCATCGTGAATGGGGTTATTAATTCTTTTGATTCCGATATCAATGAAAATATTATATTCTTATCAAATAAAGCATACAGACTAAAACACCTGTATGCTTTATTTATTTACTAGTGAAATACTCCTCCTCTGTCCTCTCTATATGGAAACTGTCCACGAATGGTGCCTGACACCATAAAGGATATTTTCTTTTTTTGTTGAATTAGTTTGATAGTAGTTAAACGAGATTTGGTGGGCCAGTTCAATATCGTCTGGAACAAAATCATTTTGGGAGGAAGAAAAATGAGGGACAATCTTATTCGAATTGCTGAAGATACTATTGATTTTTCAGGGATCATTTATGCTAAAAATAATAACGGAGTCATCATTGATCGTGCATTTGGATTTGCTAATCGTTCTGAGGAGCTACCAAATACCTTAAATACACGTTTTGGAATTGCATCTGGTTGTAAGTTATTCACTTCCATAGGGATTTGTCAGCTAGTTGAAAAAGGAAAGCTTACGTTTAAAACACGATTAGAGGATTGTTTGCCTTTCCCATTCCCTAGATTTTCTGAAAGTATTACTATCCATCACCTGTTAACACATACATCAGGAATTCCTGATTATTTTGATGAGGTTATTATGGACGATTACGAAGATCTTTGGAAGGAAAGACCGATGTATTCCATCAAACAATTAAAAGATTTTCTCCCGATGTTTCAAAATAACGAGATGATGTTTCATCCTGGAGAAAGGTTTCATTACAATAATGCTGGCTTTATTTTGCTCGGCTTAATCATTGAACAAGTATCCGGGGAGCTTTTTACCGATTATATTATGGATAATATTTTTAAACCATGCAAAATGGACGATTCGGGTTATTTTTCTATGGATCATCTCCCCAAAAACACAGCTTATGGATATATTGACAATAAAGAAGATGGAACTTGGAGGACAAATATTTATTCTATCCCAATTAAAGGTGGTGCTGATGGCGGTGCATTTATCACGGCACCAGACATGATAAAATTATGGGATGGGCTATTGAATCATCAATTATTGAGTAAAAAATATACGGATGAGCTATTAAAACCACACGTATGTGTTAAAAATGGTGATGAGAATCATTACGGTTATGGAATTTGGATAACTATGAAAAATGGTCAGATTTACAAATATCATATTATGGGCTATGATCCTGGAGTCAGCTTCCATTCTTGTTTTTATCCTCATTCTGAAAGTATTCTTGTTGTTCCCTCTAATAAAAGTGAAGGTGCCTTTCAAATAGTTAAAGGATTTGAAGAAAATTTATAATAGCAGTTTTGTGAGTATAGCTATTGAAGATTTAGATTTTTGCGTTAGCTTTAAAATTAACCTAACACCAAAATAAAGCATACGGACCAATGTCTGTATGCTTTATTATTTAGTACATTTACATTTTAAAACTCTGTCCACCTCAGACGGAAAAATTACTTATTTGTCCATAAGAGGTGCCTGACACCTTTAGTTGAAGAATTTTACGCGTTCTTCTAATGGCGCGAATTGTTTGTCTCCAGCTGGAGCTACTGGTTTACCGAATGGCATTTGAGCAAGTAGTTTCCAGTTGCTTGGAATGTTCCATTCTTTTTTCACTTCATCATCGATAAGTGGGTTGTAGTGTTGTAATGTTGCACCGAAACCTTCTAATTCTAAAGAAGTCCAGATTACATATTGAAGCATACCGTTTGATTGCATTGACCAAACTGGGAAATTATCTGCATATAATGCAAATTGTTTTTGTAGTGATTCAACAACGCTGTTGTCTTCAAAGAATAATACAGTACCATATCCGCTACCGAATGCATTCATTTTTTCTTGAGTAGGTCCGAAGTTATCAGCAGGTACTACTTTTTTCAATGCATCCGTTGTGATGTTCCATAATTTTGTATGTTGTTCACCAGTTAAAACAACTACTCTTGCACTTTGAGAGTTGAAAGATGAAGGTGTATGTTTTACTGCATGGTTGATCACTTCTTGAATTCTTTCATTTGATACTACTGCTTCAGAACTAATTCCATAAATAGAACGTCTATTTTCAACTGCTGAATAGAAATCATTTTTGTTTGTCATTATCATTGTCTCCTTATAGTTAGATGTTATATTTAAAATTACCTTAAATGGATAATTTTATCCGATTTCCTGAAGGGTCTTCTGTAAAGTAACTATCATTTTCTATTTCCACCGTCGCACCTATTCTTTGCAATTGATCCACTATTTTATTCCTAGCCTCTTCATTTGGAAAAACAAGAGTAAACCATTTTAAACCAACACTTTTTTCTGAAGGCTTAGGAGCACCAACACCGTTCCATGTATTTAAACCAATATGATGGTGGTAGCCGCCAGTAGATATAAATAATGCTTGGTTTCCATACTTTGTTACGACATCAAATCCTAGACCATCACAATAAAACTCTTTCGTCTTATGCAATTCAGATACATGCAAGTGAATATGTCCCATTAATGTATTGGCTGGAAGTCCTGTCCATTGCTTTCCACGACCTTCTGCCAAAAGTCCACGAACATCCAATGGTTCAGTTGACATGACTACTTCTCCATCTTTCCAATCCCAGGTAGAAGCAGGTCGATCTGCGTAAATTTCAATTCCATTTCCATCCGGGTCGGCTAAGTATAAAGCTTCACTAACTAAATGATCAGAAGCTCCTTGTAATGGATATCCAACTTGAATAAAATGCTGAAGTACAGAAGCTAACTCAGAACGATTGGGTAATAAAAGAGCAAAATGATACAAACCAGTCGTTCTTCCTTGTTTTGGGGTCACACCCTCTGGCTGTTCAATAATTAACAATGGTTTCTTGCCATCTGCTGTTAAAATTGCCTTCCTATCTTCTTGCTTTAAAATTTGAAATCCTATCATATCTCGATAAAACTCGAGTGAACGTTCCAAATCAGAAACCTTTAAATCAACCCGATCCACGAATGTATGAGGACTTTGATGAAATTCCATAATGGATTGGTACCTCCTAAAAATAAGCATCTAGTTACTTTATGTAAGTTATTATATTTTTTAAACTAACATTAGTCAAGTAATTTAATTGTTTTTTGTTATTTTTTTTGCAAAATAATCAAATTGTACTAAAGTAAACATTTTCAAAGCAATGTCTGTTTGCTAAACACTCTATCCTTGATCATCACTTACAAGAACCTTTCACTTTATCTTTTCCCTTTATAAACATAAAAAACAACGGTAAAAGGAATAATGATAAGGAAACTTTATGAAAGCAAGGTGAGCTAATGGATATCACTACAGATATAAAAGCAGGTGATGTTGTCTATATTATTGTTCGTAATCCCCATGCGCAGGATGTTGCCAATGTTCAGCAAGCGGCTGTTGTACAAAATCCAGAGAATCCAAATGAATTAGCGTTGTTTGTCCATGAGACCTACTATCCATTTTCCGAGGAATATGCTGTCTTTAAATCAGAAAATGAAGCAGAGCAAGCATATGAGGATGCTTTTGGCTCTCCAATGATTGAGGATTTTTATGGTTAAACCATTTATTCCTCAGCTCGTCTATGTTGAACCAAAAGCATTAGATTATCCTCTTGGGAAAGAACTAGTGGCTAAATTTGAAAAGATGGGAATTGAGATTCGACAAACGACATCACATAATCAAATAAGAAATTTACCTGGGGAGAATCATTTTCAAAAATATCGAATGGCAAAGTCGACCCTCGTTGTCGGAATACGAAAAACACTAAAATTTGATACGTCTAAGCCTTCAGCTGAATATGCGATACCATTTGCAACTGGTTGCATGGGACATTGCCACTACTGCTATTTGCAAACAACAATGGGAAGCAAGCCCTATATTCGAACCTATGTAAATGTTGATGAAATTTTTGATGCTGCAGAGGAATATATGAAAGAACGCGCACCAGAGCCTACCCGATTTGAAGCCTCGTGCACTTCTGATATTGTCGGTATCGACCATCTCACGCATACATTAAAAAGAGCTATAGAGTATTTTGGAAAATCAGAGCATGGAAGGCTCCGTTTTGTCACAAAGTTTGCACATGTCGATCATCTTCTCGATGCTAAGCACAATGGAAGAACACGTTTTCGTTTCAGTGTTAATGATGAATATATTATTAAATTTTTCGAACCTGGTACATCAAGACTAAATGAAAGAATTGAAGCTGCAGTGAAGATAGCAGAAGCTGGTTATCCATTAGGCTTCATTGTTGCACCAATTTATTTACATGAAGGATGGAAATCAGGGTATCATGAAATGTTTGAAAAGCTTGAAGCGGCCCTTCCTGACAAAGCAAAAAAAGACTTAACCTTCGAAATGATTCAGCATCGCTTTACAAAACCAGCAAAACGGGTCATTCAAGAAAACTATCCGATGACAAAGCTTGAGCTTGATGAATCGAAACGCAAATGGAAATGGGGACGTTATGGAATTGGGAAGTATGTATATACAAATGAGGAGCAGGAAGATATTAAAGATACATTAGGAAGTTATATTCATCAATATTTTCCAGATTCCAAAATCGAATACTTTACGTAAATACTCTGTAATGGTAATAAAATTATTCCAGCTTTACTCCAAAAGTACAGTAGCCTTCTATCTATTGAAATGATAGAAGGCTTTTAAAGTTGTTTAATTTGAGAGGTGAATAAATAGCCCATGATTATAAACTTGTAACATTATCAATCGGTGTGGACTGACGATTAATATAGATATCGATAACTTCATGTTCATGGTCTATCGTTAATTTATACACATGCTGTTTAATTACATCACCTAGTTGCTTCTTAATCATCTAGCTCTACTATTAATGTGTCTCCTTGTGTCACAAGGTCAGCTGTAACTGTTCTTATAAGAAATATTTTCACTATCATTAATTAGTTGGAGTGTATACTTGTACAGCATTGGAACAACCTCTAATTCACTAATACTTAAAGTTAACGAATTACAAGCTGTTAATACTAGTAATAGTATTTTTCTCATAGACTTTCATGAGCTAATGCCGAGGTTTTACCAACAAAAAATAGGCAAATCTTCAGCTAAGATCAATGCCCTTCTCCTTTAAATTCAATAAGCATTCATTTAAATAATCTTGATTGTGCTCCGGATATATCGGTGCTTGAACCACAGCATTGTCAATCCTATATAACGTTTTCTCATTATGTGCTTGACAAATCTTCCCTCTATAAAAAGGATCCTTCCATAAAGGATCCACTTGATAGCCTCTTTGACTCATTTCTTCCATTACCTTCTGATGATAAAGAAAAAGTCGATAAGGTGAATACTGAAATACATAATTAACAATTGCGTGCTTCTTTCCCCATCCATTGCCTCTTAATGCACAGCATTCACGATGCTGCCCTAATAATTGCTGCCGCGGCAACCGAGAAATAAGTGATTCATGCCAAAGTCGCATGCAAGTATCCTCCTAGCTCTCTTGCTTCAAAGTATCCTTTTTAAATTGCTCGAGACAGCTTTTGCATATACATGTTTTTCTTAATTGCTCAGGAGGAACAAGATCAAAAATTTCATTAGGAAAAACCTCTTCGCTGCACCAACAAATTCCTAACGATTTATCCTTTGAATAACAACAATTATTTCCATTGCCGCAAAGGGGACATTTCTCTCCCTCATTTATTCCAGCCATGATTAATTTCTCTCCTTATTCTTTAATAAGATTATCGAAATGATAGCCCCTTTTCTTCAAGTTCCTTCCGAAGCATTTCCACCGCTTTTGGCCCCATCCCATGCAGCTGTAATAACTCTTTCTCACTAAGCTCAGTTAGTTGCTCGAGATGAGTTAATCCTGCATTTGCTAACGCTCTTTGGGCTGGTTTGGCTAACTTATCTGGAAAATTACTTTCAGATTTCATATTGATTCCTCCATTAATATGAATGTTATTTTATTTCCTAGCTTGTATTTTAACAAAATAAATACAAATAACAGCAGAAACGAAGGAAACTGCACTTCCAATAATTAGAGCAAGGAAATTAGAGTGATTTACACCTAATAAGTCTTTACCTGATTTATATTTACTGCCTCTAGTTGCTTTCTTGTAATGACCATCTATTTCTTATACGGCGATAGCTATATCAGTACTAATCCCTTTTATAGAAAAATATTTCGTTCCCTTTTTATATACATTTGAAAAATTCCCCCCATAGTTCCCTTCCTTATCCGAATACTTTGTTACACGACCAATTTGTTTATCGATTTCAATTACCACTTCATCGCTAACTACATATACATATCTATCCCAAACGACAAATGGATAAGCCCAGCTAGCCATTGCACTACGAGAAGAGACGATAAAAAGGAAAAGAACGATGAGAATAATAGCATAATGTTTACTCCCAATCGGTCTCTCGTCTATGGCTCAAAAACTCTCGTATAATTGGCATTTCAGGTGGACTAATATTTTCAGGTAGTTGATTAAGAGGAAAGAAACGTAATTCTACCACTTCTTCAGGGTCAATTCTGGTTTCTCCTTCATAATCGGTACATATATACGTAGCAACTACATTATATACTTCATCCCCTTGTGGATATTTATAGTAAAATTCTTTCCCAGAAAAAACGCTAAATAATGTTAACTGTAAGGCAACAAGTCCCGTCTCTTCAAACAGTTCTCTATGCGCTACCTCCTCCAAAGTTTCACCAGGCTCCATTGATCCGCCTGCCAAACCCCAGCATTGATTATCCTTTCTCAACTGCAATAATAAATGCCCCTGCTCGTTTAAAAGGAGCACATTAGCTCCAACCATAATCAGTGGTTTACTCCCAATCGACTTTCTAAGCTCCATGATATATCCCATAATAAGCTCCTTTTTATTAGGATTTCTGCACTTTGCAGTTCTCATAATAGCTATTCTCCCTTTTGGCAAAAATCCCCTGCAACAAATGCTCACCTCTTTTACGATCGATACATATAAAAATATCATGATCCCCATTTTCTTATAATGTAGATAATAGGAGGAAGCTCGAAATGAAAGCTGGTTTTGTTCCAGACAATACGAATATTAAAAAAACAAGTGGGACACCGAATCTTTTTTTTGATTCGAAAGACAATGTATTCTTTGAAAGAGATCGAAATAATATCGCTTATGAAGTCACTTCTACCCAATTACCTGCAATGGTAGGAGGGGCATTTGTTAATCTTTATTTGACAAAAGGGCATATGCGAGAACCACATTGGCATCCAAATGCATGGGAATTAGACGTTATTGTTTCCGGTGAAGCCATCATTTCAATTGTTGATCCAGATGCCAAGAGGCTGCATAATTATCATGCCAAGCCTGGCCAAGTCGTCTTTATCCCAATGGCATGGTGGCATTGGATTAGACCTGTAACAGATAAACTGCACCTTCACATCTTTTTTAATAATGATCAATTTGAAACTGCAGAGGGTTCTGATACACTTCGTCTCACTCCACCAGAGGTGTTTCAGTTTGCCTATGGAATTGAAACGGAAAAGATTGCAGATGCCTTATCACCAGTGAAGGAGTCAGTTGTCATTGGTCCCCCTGAGGTTAGAAAGGATTATGATTATGATGAGGGAAAAATCTCAATAAATATTAATAACAAATCTATTCAGTTTTAGTATAATAGGAAAAATAATCCTACAAGACCATCATTTACTCATCGATATTTTTCGACAAAAACATCTATAATGAAATCACGGTAAGGTTTTGGTTGGTAAGTCATTAATAATAATGATTACCAGCCAACCTTTTTTATTTTCACCATATTTAAATGAATCCGCTACACTGTTCTTTCCTTTTACATCCTCTAAATAATATAAGCCAAGGACCTATAGATGATATATACGGAAATTTCCCCTCTGCCTTAACAAACTATTTTAAATAGCATGTATAAATGGTTGGCGCACTAATACATTTACCGTGTTCGTAAATAGCTTTTATAATCGTGATCTCCGTTATTATAGCCTCAATCGATTTCATTCGATTTGTACAATATTCTATTGCCTCTTTTAGTTTATCGATACTTAACCGATTCGCCATTGTACAATGTGGAACCCATTTCTCGGGAAGATATTGTGAGTCTGGATTGTCTTCAAAGGATTGGAAATAATCATGATGTTCTTTATGAAAGTTTAAGAGTTGTATCGAAGGAGTTGGTGCAAAGAAAAGTAATCCCGAACTCATAAACGTACCCAAACTATTTAACGAAAGAGATAACCTATATTTAGATGCATAGAAGCTTTTAAATAAAATGACATATTCATCTATTTTTAAATGATTATAGCTTGCCAATGTGATATGGGGTCTCCTATTTGGTACTTCTTCAGCATAGGTTGAGATGGATAAATCACTAAGTTCTCTCCAAATATCTTTTATCCTTTGTTCCGTTTGTTTATCAAAATGAGCTACAACTCCGTACATAAACAACACTTCCTTAGCATTTTATGTGATTTAAAAGGGCAGCTCCTTCACCTTATAATGAATCCCTAATTCATCAAACCATTCATTTAAGCCTGTCCATAAATTTTCACACAGTTGATAAAGCTGTTTCTTATCGGATAATGTCCCTACCATTACTTGATGAACCAATTCTTTATATCCGTTAGGCTTTAGTTCCATTTGTAAAGATTCCTCAAATGTTCTAGCTCTTGTCGTGAAAAATTGCTTATTAGCAAGTCCGATTAGTTTTGCTGTTTGCCATATTAAATCTGTTGCCCCTAAAGATAAATAGTCTAAATTGGAGCTTCTATAATTGTTTCTGATCTTACCAACTGTTTCATACGATTCCCAAATCATAAATTCTCTCATTACATCTATGAACACGTGATCAGGTGCTTGGAAGGGGAGCTTTTTCAATTCTAAAAATAGATTCGTTGGATCATAAAGGGGAATAATATGAACAAAGGCACCAGCCTTTACTGCCCATGATTCATCTACTTCCGCTGCCTCTTTAATAAGATCACTCTTTTGGTCCATCCCTATTTCAATTTTAAATTTGTCGTATATAAATTCATATCTATTAAAATTTTGACCATCTTCAACAGCCACATGCATTTCAATATCGGAGTATGGGCCTTCCTTTTTTTGTCCGATTGATCCATACACACCAATCGCTACAATCTTATCTCCAAATTTCGCTAATAATTTCTCCTTAATTTCTTCTATTATTTTATACTTTTCTTCTCTTGTAGTAGCAACAGGATAGCCTAACATTAGTTTTCTCCTTTTTCTTCTAAATATTTTTCATATGCTTCTTCTACTTTATCCTTATTCTTATCAGGAACTAAAACGGATAGTTTTTTATTCATTTTTTCTAGTAAATAAATACCTCTGAATATGCAGCCTCCTAAAATAGCAAATGCGATCAGTCCTGCTGAAATAGGACCAAGCATTAATAAAATTGCTCCTAGAGCACCTGCTAATACCAGCGAAATAAATAAATATTTCATCATCTTCCCCCTTCCCTATCCAATATGTTGAATATCCGCTTTAAACCATCTTTCTTTCCAGTTTTTCTTTATGATCTTCTCTTCATAAATGTTAGCCCCCTCTGTTTCTTTACTAAAATACGGTGTGGGGCGAACCTTTACATTTAAAACATCGTCTAAACCGCATGGTGCGACTAACACAATCTGATTCTCATTATTTAGTTTTACTCCTAATGCTGTCGCTGTTTCTGGAAATTTAGATATAGCATCTATTGCTGAAGTATACGGAGGAATCTTATTGACAGTATGCATTCGTGCTTCATTTTTTACAGACCATGGGACCGTTGGAAGCAGCATCGTAAGCTCTTTTTCCAGCTTCTTTTCTATTACTTCATCTATAAGTAATGGATCAAAGTAAATGAAATCCACATCCTGTAGCGATGTTCTTTTCTGAAATCCATGAAGCACATCCCAAATTTTTGAACGGACAAATCCAGCACATACCCACCAATCCGGTAATTGCAATGTCTTAGCTGCATGTAAAATCTCCATCATCCATGGATCCTCTTTAATGATTTCAATAATATCAGCTTCTGTTTTCAACATTATTTAACCTCCTACCAATTGAACAGGTTCTTTTTTTCATAGATCCATAGAAACATCTCTTTATTTATTTGATATAAATGTGGGATATGTGCAAAATATGCCATAAAAATAGATTGAATGGATAGCATGACATACCCTAATGAATCATATTCAAGCTGACTTAATGGATTATCTTGATGATAAGAAGCTACTAATTTTTCCACAAAGAGTATCCATTGGTCCCTTAAGCCCTCATCGTAAAAAATCTCATTTAATACACTCGTTGCACAATAGCAAAGATCGAAAATTCTCACATTTACCTCAGCGATTTCAAAATCAAGGATTCCCATTTCCTGTTCATTGATATGAATCATATTTTTAAAATGTGCATCTCTATGAATGACCTGTCTCTTCAAGCTGGAAACTTTCTTCTTAAAATCAATTTCCATTTCGTTATAAATAGATTTCAGCTGCGAACAACCATGACCGTCCACTTCATCTATTTTTTTCACTGCCCATCCATAAACCATTTGATATAGATCCTTCTCTATAAAGCCTACCTCTAGTTTTTTCTCGTCTAGCACTTTATGTAAATCAGCTAGTTGCTTTCCAAAGAGGTGTGGAAAAGATAAACTTTCCTCCATACTAAATACTTTTCCGTGCAAATAGCTATATAAGCAATATTGTTCTTGCTCCCTTTCAAAAATATATTCGCCACTTTTACTGGGGATGGGGACTGGAGCATTAATCTTTTGCTGATTTAAAAAGTGTAATAATGTAAGTTCCTTCTTTGCTGCATTTAGCCCCATCTTTCTTTTCATAATCCACTCGCTACCATCATTCGCTTGTAGCAAAACTGCTCTTTCGGAAAGCATCTTAGACTCTAAAACCTTGATTCCCCAATGGGTAAAAATTGTCTCATTAGCAAGCACTTTTATTCCCCCATATCACTTCTTCTTAACCGTTAATTGAAGAAGCTCCTCACTTAATTTACAAATAGCTTTGATTGAATCCTCTGATAAAGGCACAAAACCGATAGTAGTTAAATCTTCCGTAATAGTGGAAGGTAGTTCATCGAAATACGCTTCAAATTCCTTTCCATTTGACGTTTCAAAATAAAGCCAGACCCCTTCACTATAGGCTTGCCATAGCAAATTTAAATGTTCTCCAGATTTTATTAACCTCTTTGCTTTTCTTTCAAATAGCTCGTCTTGAATTTTTGATAAAGCAAAATCGCTTATATCATTTTGATTTCTCAAGTATTCTCTAAAACGCGTAAGGGCAGACGCCACCTTAAATGGTTTGAAATGACAAGAAAAGGGTGCTACTTGTTGAAACCTATGAAAATAGTCATCTAATTTTTTGATGTTCCGTATTAAGCTATCATTTGATAAATCATTATATGCAAAAAATTGATATGAGAGTGCTGCTTCTGACCAGGCTCCCATTGCGGCCATTAACCCTGAAAGAATTTGATGTTGATTCAAGCACTCTAACGCATACATCTTTCGTTCTTCTATAATATTTGCCACTTGATTAAAGGTCTGAATTCTTCCTTTTCCGGAAGAATAATATTTCATAGCCCAGCCTTTTATTTCCTCAAATCGTCCATCAACATCCGTAAGAATTTTCAATTCATTTAAAAATCTAAAGTCCCATGGCGAGGCAAGTACAGCTTCGATACTAGGCAAGTCAGCCACAGGTTTCATATCGACTTGAATAAACTCATCTTCATAAATAAAAGTATGGCTACCATACATAGCATCATCGTTCATATACAGAGTTAAATCAATATCACTATATTCATCTGTTTCACCTCTCGCAGTTGAACCACCAACACTGGCATAAAGTATTTCTTCCTTCATTGTTTTCATCCATCTACTTGCTTTACTTAATAGTTCCTCACTTCTTTTCATCAAAAGGTTAAAAACACCTTCCTTCCATTTCTATTCGTTGCTTCCGCTGCTTGTACTGCTTTTTTGATCTTTTCAAGTGGATAAAAAGAATCTGGAGCCCCAAGAATAAGTCTTTTATTTTCTATTAGACGAATTAAAGTAAGAAAGGTTTCCTGCCAGGTTTGTGTGGAGACCTTTGCATTCCAATGACGTAGATGAAAGAGCTTAATATTCACCTTTGTTTGCTGAAACACTTTTTTCCATTGGATAGGTATTCCCGATAATAAGCCAATCGTAAGAAAATTCCCGTCAGGCTGAACACGATAGGCAAGCTCTGTCCCTGCTTCTCCTCCAATGGAATCGATGGCTGCACTTACTCCTCGCCCATTCGTTATTTCCATAATCCTTTTCTGTAGAGATGTTTTTGAAGTATTAATTACATGGTCTGCACCAAGCTGCAGCAGCTCTTCTGTATAATGATGATTCCTTGTCACTGCAATAAATTGAAAACCGAGAATTTTAGATAACTGAGCAAAAATCCGTCCAATAGCCGAACCAGCAGCATTCATTAGTAATACCTTCCCTGGACCCAGTTCTAATATTTCTGTACACGTTACCCAAGCAGTAATTGGATTAATATACAACTGGGCAGCTACAAAATCCTCTATCGAATCTGGAATCGGTATTGCCAATTCAGCAGGTGCTCGCACCAACCCCTGCCAGGTTCCTTCCCCTCTTAATGGCAGTACACGTTTTCCAATTAGGTCTTGCGAGACAGATGGACCTACTTCCTCCACCACACCGATTCCTTCATAGCCAGGAATCGTCGGCAAGGATATTCGATGAGCATACGCCCCTCTGATTGGAATCAAGTCAGAGGGGTTAATTGGAGACATTTTCATCCGAACTAGAACTTCGCCAGTCAGTAGTGGCTTTACACTTTTATTAACAAGACGTAGAACCTCCTCTGGATTTCCAAACTCATGAAACATAACCGTTGTTGCTTTCAAAATCGTGTCTCCTTTATATAGAAATAATATTTTGCTAGATTGTATGTGTTAAATATCTTTTTGATTCCCATCATAATAGTTCTGTACGGGAATCAATTAATATAGTTTTTTTTCTCCACATGAATATTATAGCCTTTTTAATACTACTTACTTCTATAAAAAAAGCGTTACTTCCTCCAAGAAGTAACGCTAAGTGTTAAGATTTTTTCAGGTGATTGATTGTATAAACAAAGCTAGATAAAAAGACAAGGACAAAGATGATGATTGATCCTGTAGACAGAAAGTCCCTTTGCTTGATATTCGTAAACAAACTGACGATACTACCAATTACATAGTTTGCACTAATAACGAATAAAGCAATAACCGCACTTGCAATAATACCTTTACTATAATAAATAAGATTTTCCACAAATATCTCCCTACCTTTACATTTCAAAGGACAGATTCATTGGCTCGTCTTGAATGTCATAAGTAACTTCAATATTAGTTGTGGGCGTACGCTCATCTACCTCCTCAAATTTAAAATGATCCGCCCAAGCATGGCCTTTGCCGGAAAGAAGGACACCAAAAGAGATGGTTGAACTATTTTCTGGAATATCGAGAACAACCGTATATAAATTCCAATTTGTATCCTTTACAATGGGGCGATCGCTCATATTATCAAATTGGAGAACATCTCCTGAAGCGTTATCCACTCTCATCCACAAACCGCAAAAGCCATCTATCTTTTCTGTTTTGATAAAAGCAGACATTTTCAAGCGTTTCCCAATAAAATTCTTTGCTTTAAATTGCTGCATCATCGTTGCAAATTCTTCTTGTGTTGAAACGGTCACTGACCGTAGATAACCCGAACACTTTCCTTGATGAACATTTTTTGTATCAATTCCCATTTCATAATTGTACGGATGACTACCCGTAAGAAACCATCCTTTTATTACTTGCTGTTGCTCCATTTTATCTCCTCCATTTTTTTTCAAAATCGAACTCATGACTCGCCGATATTCTCCAGGCGGCATCTGATATACCTTTTTAAATGCACGGGTAAACGATTCAGGCGCCCCGAAGCAATAATGATAGGCAATTTGAATGATCGATTCATTTGTTTCCACTAACATGCTTGCCGCACTAGTTAATCTTCTAATTCGTATATAATCCCCTATTGTCATACCTACCTCATTTTGAAATACTCTTAAAAAATGAAACTTTGAAAATCCAGAATAAGAAGCAACTGAGTCAACAGAAAGAGGTTGATGTAGATTTTCCTCTATATGGCTAATTGCCTTCTGTATAATAGGCTGATAGCTCATCATCACACCTCCTTTTTTAAGCTTTTTTCATAAAATTCTTTTCTAATATAAAATTACCAAAACATTTCCTTCGTTTCTTGATATTTATTGCTAAATTGGAAAATAAAAAACCCTTCTAAAAATAGAAGGATTCTCATTCAAGTAATTCCATAATTTTAGACGGTCGATTCAAACCTGGGAATGCTTCATTCCTCATCCATTCAGGTAGAAACCATATTGCTTGATACGCAATCATTCCAACATCTGCTGCACCTTGGAGTTCATTTGATCCACCATCCCCTATAAAAATAGAATGATCTGGTTCCACACCTAAATGATTGCATGCCTTTAAATAAATTTCTGAATTTGGCTTAGAGCATTTCTCTTTATAGGAAAAAATAATATCATCAAAGAATTCAGGTAAAGCGCAAGTCGCCTATGACTCCACCTCTTCTGGTGTACAGTTACTAATTAGCCCGAGCTGCATTCCACGTTTTTTTAAATCTGAAAGAGTTTGAAGGATCTCTTCATTCATATTTTTAAAAGGAAGAAATTTCACTCTTTTTCTTTCTTGATAAGCAAAATCAATCTGTTCCTTATCAATAGGAATATTATAGATCTTAAAAATATCGACCAAAACACTTTGATAGGTGGAAAAAGTTCCATCCATTCTTCTCTCCTGTCTTAGCCTCCATTCTTTTTTAAACAAAGACTCCTCCATATCAAATCCAGCAATTACATGTGACTTTTCCTTTTTGCCATTTATCCATTCAGTGACTAATGTTTCAAACAAATCAAAGAAAATTGCTTGGACCATTTTCCCCACCCCATTTATGATCTTCCTCTCTTTTATTCTTTACATATTATGATTTTCCTCCTACTTCCATACTTATCAGTTGTAATCCACTAGAGATAGTTGACTAAAACGAACGAATGTTCTATACTATTTGGAGCTAGTATTTTTAGAATAAAAAGAAATTTTCATCCAAGTTAGGAGGTATACTATGAAAAATTCAGCGCTGTTAATTATTGATGTTCAAAATGAAATGTTTTTAGAAGAAAATCCTGTTTTTCATTCGGAAAAACTACTCCACAATTTAAAGCAACTTATAAACAATGCACGAAGCAACGGTGTTCCAATCTTCTATATCCAGCACAATGACAGTTCATTACAGAATGGTACAGAGTTATGGAAAATACACCCAGAAATCTCCCCTTCCTCATCCGATATTACTATTCAGAAAACAACGCCAGATTCATTTCATCGCACCAATTTATATGAAGAGCTAATGAAACAAAATATCAATCATCTCATTATTACTGGCATACAAAGTGAAATATGTATAGACACTACTTGTCGTCGAGCCTTTAGTTTGGGATATGACATCACATTAGTAACTGACGCCCATAGTACTTGGAGCTCCTCAGAGTTATCTGCTCAACAAATAATCAATCATCATAATCAAGTATTAAGATGGTTTGCTGAAACGAAAGAAACAAAAGAGATTATCAGAAAAAACGAAGACAACAATTAATCGTTGTCTTCCTTTATTTCCTACTTGCTAAAAAAAGAATTTCATTGACTTTTATTATGTATTAACCATATAATACACTTATCTAGTGTATGAACGACTTAATACATACACACAAAATGATAAAGGAGGAAAGACAATGGAAATATTAACTGTACGTAATCTAGGTAAAATATATAAAGGCATGGTTCATTACGAAGCACTACGCAATATCAATTTAACAATCAATCAAGGTGAATTCGTTGGTATTATGGGGCCTTCTGGAAGCGGGAAAACAACATTATTAAATATGATTTCAACGATTGATCGCCCTACATCAGGTGAAATTCGCATTGGTAGAGACGATCCGTATCAATTGTCCCATAAGAAGCTTGCTATTTTTCGCAGACGCGAGTTAGGATTTGTTTTTCAATCATTTAACTTGCTTTCCACTCTTACTGTAAAAGAAAATATCGTACTTCCTCTAACACTTGATGGTGTTGATTTAAATGAGATGAACAGAAGAGTGAATCTGTTTGCTGAGAAGCTGGGTATCTCTTCCATTTTAAATAAACGAACATACGAAATTTCAGGTGGACAGGCTCAGAGAACAGCAATTGCGAGAGCTCTTATCAATCAGCCAAAGCTGCTTCTTGCAGATGAACCAACTGGAAATCTAGATTCAAAGGCAGCGCGTGATGTAATGGGGATTCTAGAAAAGCTAAATAAAGAGGAAAAGACAACAATGATGCTTGTCACACATGATCCTGTTGCTGCAAGCTATTGTAACCGTGTCGTCTTCATTAAAGATGGCAAGCTCGATAATGAAATTGAATGTGGAAATAATCGGTCCGACTTTTATCAAAAAATCATTGAAAAACTATCGCTTATTGGAGGGAATGAAAATGAATCTTCGCCAATTCGCCATACATAACGTTCTACGCAATCGGCGTACTTATATGGCTTACTTTCTCAGCAGTGCCTTTTCAGTAATGATTTTTTTCACTTATTCACTGCTTTTATTTCATCCCGATTTACAAGGTGAGCTCAAATCAACAAGTGATACGATTAGTGCGTTGGGATCTATGGGAATGAGAGTGGCACAAGTCATCATATTCATTTTCTCATTTTTCTTTTTGCTATATTCAGTTAGCGCCTTTTTAAAGCTAAGAAAAAAGGAATTTGGTATTCTTACCATTTTAGGGATGGCAAGAAATCAATTTCATCGACTTCTTTTTATTGAAAATATGGTAATTGGCTTCGCCTCAATTATTGCTGGAATTACTGTAGGAATTATTTTCTCTAAGTTTATTTTAGCGATTTGTGCAAATATCCTGGCGATCGATCAAGGTCTCAAATTTTATGTACCTATGAAAGCGATATGGATGACTGCCGGTGCATTTCTGTTACTTTTTCTTTTGATTTCTCTTTTTACATCAAGACTAATCAAGAATAGTACTGTTATAGAGCTTGTGAAGTCAGAGGAAAAACCAAAACCGGAACCGAAAGCCTCATTATGGCTATCATTACTTGCAGTCATCTTAATTGCTACGGGATATGGAATGGTCCTTTGTTTTGCGATTCTACAAATGTTTTCTATTACTTTATTATTTTCAGGGGTTGGTCTGACCATTCTAGGAACCTATTTCCTATTCACTCAATTAAGTGTATATGCGTTCCGATCGTTGAAAAATCGCGATTATATCTTTTTTAAGAGAACAAATATACTTACCATTTCAGAACTAATGTATCGAATGAAAGATAATGCCGTCATGTTTTTCTTAGTTGCTATCATCTCAGCAGCAGCATTTACGGGGATTGGGACTTGTTTAGCATTAGGGAATCCAGGTCTTTCAGAAATGACAAATCCCTATGCATTCAGTTATAGTTCTACGGACAAGCAAAAGGAAAAGCAAACGATTGAACACATTCAACAAGAATTAACGAAAGCAAAATTTTCCTATAAGATGGGTTCCTATACCCCGATTTATACTACTACTGGGGTGACCTTAATTAAACAAAGCGATTATAACAGTTTAGCAAAGGCACTGGGATATAAAACCGAAGATCTTTCCAAAAATCAAGCAATATTAACACCAACGACTGTTTCACAAAAAAATAGCTGGAGGTTGGAGGGAGAAAATACGAAGGAATTAGAGGTTCAGCTTGAAGATTTTTCAACGAAGATTCAAATAAAAAAAGCAACTTCATATATTGTCTTACCTGATGTGGGAAATAATACTGTGGTCATTTCAGATCAGTTATTTGAAAAGATTGCTAGTAAAGAAAAAGAGGAAGAATCCTCCTATACTGAATTTCAATTTGTTGTAAATGATTGGCAAAAAACAAAAGATGTAGCCCATCAATTAATGAAAGACATTAATAAGGACGGTTATTATTTAAATGCTCTCATTCTTAATTGGACGGCCTCTAAGCAACAAAATGGACTATTATTGATTTTAAGCGGACTAGTCGGAATCGTATTCTTTACCTTTGCAGCAAGCTTTATCTATTTCCGTCTTTACGCTGATTTAGATAGAGATGAACAGCAATATCGCATGATTTCTAAGGTTGGATTAAGCAAAAGAGAATTAAATCAAATTTTGTCTCGTCAATTAATTCTTTTATTCTTCCTTCCGATGGTAATGGCAGTCATTCATAGCTCTGTTGCATTTTTTGCACTACAACGTCTTGTTGATTTCTCTGTCATTAAATCATCGTTATATATCTTTGCTTGTTTCCTCGCTGTGCAATTAGTCTACTTTTTGATTGCCCGTTGGCGCTATTTGAATCATTTGTATAAAAAGATTGTATAAGGAAAAAAGGGGTTGTCCTAAAAGTAAAGTGTCAAGCACTTTCGGACAACCTCTTTCTTACTATTTACTTAATGATTGCTGTTGTTCAAACCATTTGATAAAGTTATCAACTACAAGATCTAGGAATTTAACAGTCGGTTCATGAGTGATCTTCCCGGCTTCATCCATTTTTTCATGAACAGCTCCAATATATACTTCATTCCCGGGTAAGAGAGATGCACCCACTCCAGGGCAAAATAATATATCACGCAAATGTTGTTGGGCACGAACCGTACCTAATGTTCCCATAGTTGCACCCATAATCCACGATGGTTTTCCAATTAGCACTTTCTCCACACGAGATAACCAATCAATTGCATTTTTTAGCACACCTGGGATGGAATAATTATATTCAGGTGTTATCCATAGGACTGCGTCAGCGGCAGCTACTTTTCCTTTAAATGCTGTTACAGCTTCAGATGGATTCATTTCAATATCTTGATCATAATGAGGAAGTTCACGAACACTCAGTATTTCGAGATCAAAACGATCCTTGTATCGTTCTTGGATATATTTTGCAAGCTTTAAATTATATGATTCTTTCCGAATACTTCCGACAATGGCTACAACTTTCATTTCAATACCTCCAATTAATTTAAATAGTTGATATAGCAACTATCATATATTGTTAAAGTAACTTTAAGATTCAGATACATTCTCTCGAACCTTTGTTAAAAGTCTTTGTAGTTCAACAATTTCTTCACATGTCAATCCATTTTTGATAGCCTGAACAATCTGTTTATTGATTGGAATAACCTTTTCTCCAAGCTTTCTTCCAGTCTCTGTTAAAAAAATCTCTATGGCACGACGATCAATTGAACATGTTTCCCTGCGAATATACCCTTTTCTTTCAAGGGTAGATAGCATTCGAGTAATACTAGATTTATCTTTTCCTAACCTAGCTGCAATTTCATTTTGTGAAATTCCTTCTCTTTCCCAAAGAATAGCCATAACTAGGTTTTGCTCTGAGGTTAACTGAAATCCTGCTAATTGTTTGTTTACATAGCCAGTAATTTCTAAATCAACCGCGTGAATAAAGACTCCTAAATTCTCTAAAGGTTCATATTTCATATCATCACCCTAATTAGTTGATATATCAACAATTGCAAAATCCATTTTATCAAAAAGAAAAAGCAGGTGTCAATTCAAAGAATCCATCATCTTAGAAACTGTTAACGATATGTTTGATTGCTCCTAATTTCTGATAACATATTTTTAGCAAATCGAATAAGTAGACTATTATCCCATCTTATCTCTTCCTTTGAGCCTAAATAGATAGCCAAGCTATTTTTAACAATCTCTTTATACCGCTCATCAACAGCATTCATCCCCCACTCGCCACCTTCTTTTTTTGATGCGACGACGCCCTCTTTAATATAGTAAAGCACCCTGCAAAGATTTAGAGTATAATAAACTGGATTCTTTACAATTTCCTGTTCTGCGTTCTCAATATCATACATAATTGATTGAAGATAATGTGTAGGCGGAACCGGTTTAAATACTTCTTTAATTGATTTACCAAACAAGCATTTCCCTCGTTCATAGGTCACAACTAAATGAGCAGCTAAATCTGGATCTACAGAATCTCCGCAAATATAGTGTGGATCATTTAAATACCTATCTCGGTGCACTTTTGAATAATGAAGTTCAAATGGTGTAGGGTGATGAAGCTCTATTACTTCATGTTCTAACAGTATACTCATTTCTAATGGATATTCATTTAATGCCAATAAATCTTGAATAATCTTTTTCTTTAGTTCTTTTGGTATTTTGTCCTTTATAATTACTAAAATATCAACATCACTATTTTCGGGATGAAAACATTCCATTGCTAATGAACCATGTAAATAAATGCCTACTAAATTTGATCCTAATCGGTTTTGAAATACTGTACAAATCTTATGAAGGTATGCTTCAACAGACATTATATTTGCTCCCTTGCTTTTTGAATAATAGCGTGAATAAACGGTTCTTTTGCTTGGGTATAGGCATGACGATCGTCCGGAAACTGCTTCGCCAACCTTCTTTTTAGCAGCTCATATTCCTTTGCAGCCTTCGGATGTAGTCTTAAATAATCGCGAAAAAGTAATTTTTCCACCCACTCTTTTTCATCATATTTACAAATATGTAGGTGACATGTTCCTTGTCCCCACAATCCTTTTCGAAAAAATAAACGATCGGGAAACTCTGGCTTTGGAACATATTCATATTCCACCTTATGTAGGGATTCTACTATTACTTCCATTCTATTTAGTTGATCTATGCCGACTAATATATCAATGATAGGCTTCGCAGTCATCCCCTCTATTGAGGTACTTCCAATATGCTCGATTCCTAGTAACCTATCACCAATAGCGTGTTGAATTCTATTTTTCTCAAAATCATATTTTTCTTTCCACGCAGCTTGATACTCTTTCAGTTTGACCATTAATTTCATCATTCTAACTCCTTTAACAAAAGGTGATGACCGGAAAGTCATCACCAAGAACAATCATTTGATATTGTTCACTGATCTTCCCATCTGTAGAACCAACATGATAACAAATCACAGATACACTATCATCATTAAAGAATTTATCCACTAAATATCATGACTTGCTGAATAATTTAAGAAAACCATTAGCAATTAAACAATTTGATAATTCCGTTTAAATATTGGACTTAACTCACTCCAGACATCAAATTTATTGCCGTCAATATCATAAAAAACAAAATTTCTTCCTGTATGGCCTCTATCTTCAATATCACCAACTTTTATTCCTTTTTTTACAAATGATTCATGAATATTTTTTAATGCATTCATTCCATTAACCTCAAAAGTAATTGAAAAACGTTCTGTGCCATTAATATCCTCAAAATTTGCCCTTTGATTTTCTTCAGATTTCACAAGAAAAAAACTTTGATTCGCAAAATTAATGATTGCTTTTAATGAGTCCTTATAGCTTATCTCTACTTCTAAATTACTAGCATACCATTCCGCCGCTCGCTCAACATCCGATACCGGAAGATAAATCGTGCCTACCCTGATTAATTGATCATTCATTTCTTTTCCTCCTTATTATCTTTTTAAAAGCAACAATTAAACATTCCCTTTACAAAATTGAAGAGCCCAGTTTGAATGATTCTCATCTTTCCATATCTTTAAAAGGCTTCCTACTGCAACTGTAAATTCTGCAAAGGCGGTTCCTTTTGCAGTTATTAAATGTTCGTCGACTTCAATATTCGAGCCAGTATAGATTGCTTCTTCAAACACATAATTTAATTGTTCAAATGTGTTAGCTGTACATGTGAATTTTTTTCCTTTAAGAAGGCCAGCTTTCCCCAACAATGCGGCAGAAGCACAGATAGCTGCAATTGGAATCTCATTAGCAAAAGCATTTTGTAATAATGAAGATAGAGCCTCTTCTTCAATCACTGTATGTATCCCATCACCGCCAGAAATAAGAACAAGATCAAAATTTTCTACGCCCACATCTGAAAGGGACGATTGTGGCATAGTAATTAACCCGGCAAGACTTTCAACCGGCTTGGCATCTACAGTAACAGTCGTTACCTTGGTTTTTCCTGCTTTTCTTAAAAAGAAGAGAGTATGTGCAACTTCAAAATCAGCATACTGGTTATAAGCAATAAAAAGGATGTTTTTCATTTTTTCACCTTTCTTCATTCAAGTATATTTAACTATTTTTACCCTTTTCTTCATACCATCTGATCATTCTCCAAATCCCATCAATCTCTTTCTTCCAAACTTCAAGTGATAATTCCCCACTTGTTGAAAAGTAACCTCATATGAAACAGCAGCTTGCTCCTCTGATTGTGGGATAATCGTCAATCCGGAATAAACAAATTGAATCCTTTTTCCTTTATAATACTCAGCTGATTCTTTATTTCTCTCTTTAATTTGATTGGCATCATAAGCTCTAATTTACCGGTGCTAGGAAGATAAAGCCAGCCTTGAAATTCATCTGAAATATAGTGCATTCATTTCTTCATATAGTCCATTGGAGAAATGTTCATGTAATTCTCTCATCCGATAAACCTGACTAACTACTTCAGATTCAAAACTCATTCTAGTCACTCCCATATAAGTGCCCTATTAAACAATAAAAATCTGAATATTTATGATACAATGAATTTATTTTAATACGAAAGGAATGATCATAGATGATAGATATGTTCTACTATAATTGGCAAGTGCGAGATGACTGGTTCCATTGGTGTGAGAATCTTTCTACAGAAGAATTAGCCAAAAAGCGTATTGGCGGCATGGGAAGTATCTTAAAAACCTTATTTCATGTAATTGACGGTGAACAGTTATGGATTAATCAGATGAATAATACACCTGTTATTCAAAAGAATATTGATACCATCTTGACATTGCAAGACGTAAAGGATTTCTCTCATTCTACTAAAAGTGTCGTTGAAAATTTTATTCTCTCGTGGGAGAAAGAGAAGGAAGAGAGGCTCCTCCATATAACTAAAAAAGATGGAACTGTCCTATCGTTTACTTACGGTAAAATTATTCGTCATCTTATTTCTCATGAGATTCATCATATAGGACAGCTATCCATATGGGCCCGGGAGTTAGATCGGAAGCCTGTTAATTCCGACCTTATCATTCGAAACTATATTTAAAATCCCCCTTCTATATCATTTAGAAGGGGGCACATGGAAACTAAAAATCAATTGCTCTCCAATTTTCCCCATTGTTCTTCTGCCTGTATCTGTATATCCAACCTTTTCATATAATTTTTGAGCAGGAATATTTCGTTTATTGACAGCAAGAACCACTTCATCACAGGATGGAAATTCATCTTGAATAAAATCCTTTAGCTGCTCCAGCCCTTTTTTGGCAAATCCTTTTCCTTGCTGCGAATGATTAATGGAAAAAGCCGTTAGTAGTACTGCATTAGGATTATCTGTATACTCCTTTACTCTTGCACTCGTATGCAGAACAAAAAAACCTACTGGTTCATTATTGCTAAGAATGACTATTGGATAACGTTCAGGTAATGCTTCAAGCATTTTACTTGGCAATGCCGTAAATTGCTCCTGCTCATCTGGCAAGCTGAATTTCTTCAATGAATCAAGAAATTTTGGTTTATAAAATTGCAATTCTACTTCATATAATATATTCAAATATAATCTCCCTCCAATTTTGGCTATTTAAAGAAAATTATATCAAATAGAATGTATGTTCGTAAATAAATTTTAAAGTAAATCATGAATTTCTTCAGGAACAAGCTTTAAGGTTCCCTGTTTAAATTCAGTAATCGTCTTCCACATCACTTTAAATTGTGTACCATCATCCTCTATTCCACTGAAAGTTTCTCGATTATAAAACTTTCTATCAATAAATTGCGCATCATACACCTGCACAATTTCATGGCCAAGATCACCATTGTATGTAAAGATATTTTCTACAGTCCCTAATAATTGGAGATTACATATGTCCGCACCTAATTCTTCTTTAACTTCTCTGATCAATGCTTCAGAGCTTCTTTCTCCATATTCGATTCCTCCTCCTATTGGCCGATAATAATATTCTCCTGATTTAGGATCCTTTCCTTCAGCTACCAATATGAACTCATTATTTCTAAACACACAAATAACGATTGGGCGAATAACACCTTTTCTCATAAAATTCCCCCTTCCTTTTTCTCGAACTATATCCTTCTCTTTAATATGGAAAAACTCCTTTCAATTCCAAAAATTTATTATCTATACCCCATTAGTTACATATGGGGTAGCCTTCTCTTTGTTTTTCTGTTTTGAATGATCGAAAAATAAAGAAGTGGAGAAAAACCCACTTCTTTATTTCAAATATATTGACATATCTAATCTATCAATATGATATTTATTCCTCAAAAAACTCCATATGAGTTTTTTCTTGCCTATAATAATCTAAGCGATCCTGTAATGTTCCCGTATGAAACTCAAACTTATGCCCGTCCGGATCAGTAAAGTAAACAGACCTTTTATCCTTCTCATCCCTTTCTCTCCCTGGAAGAATGTTTAATTCTAATTTCCACAGCTTTTCGACCATTTGATCAAAATCTTGTTCATCAATAGTAAAAGCTAAGTGGGTATAAGATTCCCTAATTTCATTTCTAGGAATATCCTTTTCCTCATTAAGCGCAAGCCATAATCCATTTAAATCGAAATAGGCTAAGCTCCTTCCTTTTACGAGTAACTTTGCATTGAATACTTCCTTATAAAAGATGATTGATCGTTCTAAATTAGACACAGAAAATAACAAATGATTAATTCCTTTTAGCATATCTAAACCACCTACCATTACTTATTTTCTGGTGTCAAACTATACACATATGTATCATACGGAACACCATTTTGATAAATATAATTCTTTAAAATTCCCTCTCTTTGAAATCCTAGCTTTTTTATCATTTGATTAGATGCCGTATTTTCAACAAACACAATAGCTCCAATACGAGTCAGACCGAGCTCTTTCATCCCATAGGATAACACTTTTTCTGCCGCTTCTGATGTATAGCCTTTTCGCCAATAATCAGGGTGAAGATCATAGCCAATTTCTGCTCTTTTATGCTTTGGCATCCAGGCATTAAGACCAATCGTTCCAATGATGCCTTTCGTCCCCTTTCTCTCAATTCCCCATCTAATCCCACGTTTTTCAGCAAAGTTTTTTGAGAAAAGCTCTACAAATCTTTTCGCCTGTTCAATACTTACAAATGATTCCTGCCCATAAAATCTAGTAACAATATCCTGTGAAAAATATGAAAAGATTGCTTCAGCATCTTCCTCAGTTATTTCTCTTAATCTTAATCTTTCTGTTTCTAGTATTGGAAACATACTTTTTCCCCCTCAAGTTTGTTCATTTTTATCTATACACCAGTTCTTAGTAAGTTTTTTGTATATTTTTAGCAATATTACCATTAGGGCCTCTATTTGCCAACAGCTTTTTTCCGACCCATTTACGGATAATTTCTTATATTTCTTAAAGGAAATTAGCTTCTATAAAGCGAACATTATTCTTTAAAACATGTAAATTAATAAATTTTGAATTCCTAAACTAAAACTAGTCGTTCCATTATCATTAAGGGTGGTGAATGTATGTTAATCAATAAATTTGTGATGCCTGAAGTCATTTTCGGAAATGGTTCCATCCTTCAGGTTGGTGAAAGCTGTCTTCGATTAGGAGCAAAAAAAGTGTTAATTGTTACTGATTCAGGTGTCATTCATGCTGGCTGGCTCGACCATGTAGTGGAAGGATGCAAAAAAGCAGGACTTAAATATGCAACTTATTTCGATATTACCGAAAATCCGAAAGATTATGAGGTAGATAAAGGAGCTAACATTTATAAAGAAAATGAATGTGATGCTGTCATAGGCATCGGGGGTGGAAGTGCAATTGATGCAGCAAAAGCCATCGCCATTCTCGTTTCCAATGGGGGGCCAATTCATCATTATGAAGGCGTTGATCAAATCGAATTTCCCCTTCCACCACTGATTATGGTTCCAACAACTGCTGGTTCAGGATCGGAAGTTTCCCAATTTTCAATCATCGTGGATTCTGAAAAAAAGAAAAAGATGACGATCGTTTCTAAATCACTTGTTCCAGATATCGCTATTGTCGACCCTCAAACCTTAACAACCAAAAGCCAGAGACTAACTGCATCAACAGGTTTGGATGTGCTTACTCATGCCATTGAAGCATTTGTCAGCATTGCTGCAACACCTTTAACAGATGTCCAAGCAAAAAATGCGATATCTCTCGTTGCCAGCTATTTACGTCCTTCTGTAGCCTCCAGGCTGAATACGGAAGCAAAGGAAAAGATGGCGATGGCTAGCTTACAAGCTGGGCTCGCTTTCTCCAATGCGATCTTAGGTGCTGTGCATGCGATGTCACATGCGATTGGAGGCCGCTTTCCTTTATTACATGGTGATGTTAATGCCTGTCTTCTTCCACATGTCATGGAATTTAACTTTTTAGCTGCACCAAAAAAATATATAGAAATGGCTCTACTATTAGATGAAAATGTTGATCACCTCTCACCAATAGAAGCAGGAAGAAAAGCGATCGATCATGTGAAGAAACTATCCATAGATATTGGTGCACCACAACGATTAACCGAAATGGGGTTAACGGAAGAATCCATCTCAGATATGAGTCAAATTGCCATTAAGGACGCATGTATTATTACAAATCCTCGAGATATAACCGTTGAAGAGGTAGAAGAATTATTTAGACAAGCTTTGTAAAGGAAGTTGCCATTCGTCTTAAGCAATGCTTTTAAATGTACTTCGTTTCTTTTTGTGCACTTATTTATAGGAGGAAATTTAATGGTCAAAAGGGATGAAATGATTGAACTTTTGACTGGTGTTCAATCATCCAAAAAAAACTACTATACAGAATTAAAAAGAACAATTGCTGAAACAAAAAAGAAAAACTTACAGCTTGAGATAATCAATGATGTGATGAAGAGCTTTAATGTAGACATGTCCATGGATGGAATGCTAAAAAATATTAGCGATAAATTAAAAACAATCTTCTTTATTGATCATATTAGCCTGTCCATCCGAAAAAATGATCAATTATTTTTGACTAATTTATACCCGATGGAGTGGAAAAAATCAGGCTATAAAAACGTCTTCCACAAGGAACAATCCTTGTTTTGGAGTGCAATTGAATCTAGGAAAATGGTCTATCAAGTACTCTCAGATGAAAGTTATGAGCATTTTTTAGAAACAGACATATTAGCACAACTTAATATGAAAAGTGTTCTCGCTATTCCACTTTTCAGTAAAGAAAATATTGTCGGTATACTTTGTATTGCGAGTAAAAGTACAAGTCAATATGATCAAGCAGACCTTTCTTTTTTCCAGCAATTGTCTGATCAATTAGCTGTTTGCTTAGAAAATGTCAGATTATACAATGAGGTGCTAAACAGTAAAAAAGAATGGGAAAATACTTTTCGAGCAGTAAAAGATATGATTATTGTTGTTGATTTGTATGGTCGAATTCTACGAATGAATGATGCCGCTATACATGCTTTAAAATGGTCTGATGAACAAAAAAGCATCCATGAAATAATTGGAGCTGAAAACGAGCTAAAAAAACTGCTTCTCAAGTGCATTCATACGAAAGAGCCCTCTTATGAAGAACTAAAACTATTTAATCAGCGAATATATGAAGTTCATTCCTACCCTGTTTTTAATGAAACCGGTGAAATGGATGGAATGATCCTTTATATGAAGGATGTATCAAAGAGAAGAAAAATAGAAGCACAGCTCATCCAATCAGGAAAGCTTGCCGCTATTGGTGAAATGGCTGCTGGAGTGGCCCATGAATTGAATAATCCGTTAACCGCTGTCTTAGGGAATTCCCAATTGCTTTTAAGAAATACAAATGAACAGGACCTATCCTTCAAGCTGCTTACAGATATTTATCATTGTGGGAAACGCTGTAAGCATATTATTCAAAATCTGCTTACCTTTTCAAGACAGGATGAATATTTATTTGAAGAGTTTTCTGTTAATGACGCGATTGATCAAGTGCTAAGTATTATTGGCTATCAAATAGAAAAGCAAAATATCTATATCAAAGTGAGAAAAAAAGAGCCCATCCTTCCAATCAATGGAAGCATTCAGCAAATTGGACAAATCGTAATAAATCTTTTGTTAAATGCGAAGGATGCATTAGAGAGCCGTGATTCTAAACAAAAAACCATTACGATTGAATCTAACGTACTAGAGGAAGAAGAAAAAAAGTGGGTGACTTTAACCGTTACAGATAATGGAACAGGGATCCAATCAGAAAGAATACAAGAGATTTTCAATCCTTTCTACACGACAAAAAAAGCAGTTAAAGGGACCGGACTGGGACTGTCAGTTAGCTTAGGAATCGCAGAGGCACACGGTGGAACGATTAAAGTCGATAGCATTTACGAAAAAGGTAGTACATTTACGTTATTTCTTCCAGCACAACTTGAAGGTAGGTGATAGGATGGGGAACATTTTAATAATTGACGATGAACGGGAAGTAGGAAATTTTTTATTCTATTTACTCACTAGCAAAGGATTTAATGTCTCATTAGGTTATAACGGCAAAGACTTTCAACATTTAGTTCAACAAAAAAATTATGACCTTGCTATGATTGATGTAAAGCTACCTGATGTTAATGGAATTGATTTATTGAAGCAGCTTAAACTTGAGAATCCCTCATGTAAGGTTATTGTTATGACTGGCTACAGCACAGTAAAAACCGCTGTGGAGGCAATAAAGTTTGGGGCAAACGATTATATTGAAAAGCCATTTGATAATATCGATGAGATAGAAAAATTAGTGGAACACCTATTAGTCAGCCAGCCAACCTTATCACAGCATGATATGCATCAGCTTGCAGAAAATCTTGGCTTTGTTGTTGGAAATAGTACTGAAATGAAGCATTTACTGACTTTAGCCTATAAAATTGCAAAAAAGAATGTCAACGTTCTAATTGAAGGAGAAACTGGAACAGGTAAAGAAGTTCTAGCTCATTTTATCCATCAAGCAAGCGGTCGTAAATCCCATCCGTTCGTCGGTATTAATTGTGGTGCCCTTTCCGAATCCCTTTTAGAAAGTGAGCTATTCGGTCATGAAAAAGGAGCATTTACTGGAGCCATAAAGGAGCGCCGAGGTATTTTTGAGATTGCAGATAAAGGAACCTTATTTTTAGATGAAATCGGTGAAGCCTCATTAGCCATCCAAGTAAAGCTTTTACGTGTTTTAGAAACCGGAGAATTTATGAGAATTGGGGATGAGACGATAAGAAGAACAAATACAAGAGTTATTGCTGCTTCACATGTAAATTTAGCAGAGGCAGTTGAAAATAAAAGATTTAGAGAGGACCTATTATATAGAATCGATGTTGTAAAACTAATCATCCCACCTCTAAGAGAAAGAAAGGAAGACATTCCTTTATTTTTGTCCTATTACTTAAAAAAATACAATACTGACCTATCCTTCTCAGACGAATCTATAAAACTACTGCAAGAATATCCATGGCCGGGAAACATTCGGGAATTAGTAAATATGGTGAAATTAGTCGTTACCTTAGCTGACGGTGAAACAACGATCATCACTCCCTCCTACTTGCCTGAAAAAATAAGAAAATATAGTCATTCCTCCATCCTTGGGAAGGAATTATCAACAAATATCAAAAGAAATCAATTAATTGAGTTTGATGACTATTTAAGTACATGGGCTGCAGAAATGAAGCAAATTTGGGAGGACGAAGAGAGTACCTTTGATCAGGTTATCGAATGTATTAAGCAGCTTGAACTATTTGCAGGTAAGGCCTATGTTAGGAGAGCATTACAGGAAACAATGGGAAATCGGAAGGAAGCCGCACAAAAACTAAACATCAGTATCCGGAAATTAAGATATATCTTAAATGAAAAAGGACACTCGATCGCTGAATAGATGATGCGAGTGCCCTTTTTAATATACGCTGTCTTCTAATTTTTCATTTCAATCGTTTTATATAAGCGCTTACAAAACGAACTAAAATGTTCACACAACAAACATGAATACCTCTAACATGACATCATTCATACTCTTATATTTGATTAAAGCGTCAATACTACCCTACCATTGATTTGACCTTTTTCCATTCTTTCAAATACATCATTAATATCTTCAAGTGCAGCAGTTTCAATTGTTGTTTTAATCTTTCCTTGCGCTGCGAATTCCAACGCTTCCTGCATATCTTTCCTCGTTCCTACGATTGAACCTCTGACAGTCACACCATTTAAAACAGTATCAAAAATTGGGATTGGCAATTCATCGTGCGGTAGCCCGACTACTACTAATGTTCCACCACGTTTAACAGAGCGATAAGCTTGTTCAAAGGCTTTCCTTGTAACTGCAACACTGACAGCAGCTTGAGCTCCTCCTACTTTATCCTGAATCTCTTCTACAGGATCTGTTTTCAGACCATTGATGGTGAGGTCGGCACCAAGCTTC
Organism: Heyndrickxia sporothermodurans; assembly: GCA_018333075.1. Lineage (GTDB taxonomy): Bacteria > Bacillota > Bacilli > Bacillales > Bacillaceae_C > Heyndrickxia > Heyndrickxia sporothermodurans_A. Next base: position 113,815 of record BORH01000006.1, read on the forward strand.
TTTGCCAAATCAAGCTTTTCATCTTGAAGATCAACAGCAATCACGTTAAATCCCATTGCTTTCGCATATTGTAATGCAACATGTCCAAGACCACCGATACCGTAAATAGCAACCCAATCACCCGGTTTAGCTTCGGATACTTTCAAAGCTTTATAGGTTGTAACACCTGCACATAGAATTGGAGCTATTTCTACAGGATCTACATTATCAGGAATTCTAGCAACATAATTAGCTGGAGCTTTACAATATTCAGCATATCCCCCATCTACTGAATATCCTCCATTTAATTGCTTCAGACACAACGTCTCTTTCCCCGCTAAGCAATATTCACATTCACCACAAGCAGAATATAGCCATGGAATTCCAACACGGTCCCCCACCTTAACAGAGGTTACACCCTCTCCCACTTTTTCTACAATTCCAACTCCTTCATGACCAGGCACAAGTGGCAGCTTCGGTTTTACTGGCCAATCTCCATGTGCTGCATGAAGATCCGTATGACATACCCCGCATGCTTCAATTTTGACTAATACCTCTCCAGCCTCCAGCGTAGGAATCGGAATCTCCTTAATTTCAAGCTTGTTATTAAATTGATTCACAACAGCAGCTTTCACAACATATTCCCCCTTTAAAATAGATTCACTTCTATATAATGCAATTATCATGCCAATCTATTTTTCTTTTAAAGCACCAAATATATTTAATTTTCTGTTAACACCGTGCCGAAATTTCGGCTATTTGGGACAAAAAAAGGGCATGATGATCAAATATTTTGGCTATTATGATGGTTGGAGGTAAATCAGGTAGATATCCTCGCTTCATCGCAAAATATCTTTTATTGATGGTTGTTATGTAAGTGTGAAGGAAGATATCTCTGTTTTATAGCTGGTATATTTTTCAATCAGTTGAAATATATAAAAATGTCGGCGATATGGTTTGAATATCTGTAGATAAAAGATGAAAAGCGGTTCAAATCAGTGACTCACGGAAGATAACAGAAGTTTATCGTTGAAAAACGGACTTTTTTTCTTCTATTCTCTACTAAAGCATGTGACTTTTAAATTAAAAAATCTCAAAAAAATAAACTACTATTAGACTGTAGTTTAATGTGAATTATTTTTCTTTTTATAATACTTCTTTTACTTATATTCAGCATACTTCCAAACGATAAATTTTAGTTTCGACAAAACCAAACTATACATAAAATTCCTCCATAACTAAATAGGAATTGCCTTTTTCCTTAGTTTTAATCTCATTTGAACCATAGCTTGCTACCAAAATACTTATAAAGAAGCCCTGTATGAGCTAAGCTCCTCTATTGGTAGTCTTTCATTAATCTGTTTCTGGCATAATCTAATAGTAACTACGTTATAGAATTATATTTACTTCGAAGCCGCTAATCCTAAAATAAAAAACAGCGCTATTAATTGACTTACAAAGAATAAGCCACAAAAAGTGAAGAAAAGAATGATGAGTGTTTTTTTTAAATCCTTTTTTCCCTTTCCTAGCTTTCAAACCTATCCCCTTCTTTACATAAAGCATAAAACTCATTTCGTATTGATCTTCTAAAAAAACGTCTCAAATAAAAAGTGTGTCTAATGTTTCAATACTCCATCGAATCCGCAATTTCCACTAGATCTTTTATTGTGTATTTCTGTTCAATTTTAGGATCCTGAATAAGCATGATTGAATAATATCGTCCATTCTTTTTCCAGCGAATCGATTTAGAGCTTTCGCTTTCACCTTCTATGAAAGCCTTTGTTCCATCTTTTAAATCCACAGTCTTTAAATGCTTGTCATCAGGAGTAAAAGATATATTTTTGGCATGATGGGTTGTGATGTGAAGATTACCTTCCTCTCCAGCATACATAAATTCAGTATGAATAATTTCTCCCTTAGGATCGCCAGGAGGATTTCCAGCGTAGGAAAATTTCACACCTTCAATATCAAAAGGTAATTTTTTCGGTGCAGCTAGCTCGTTTTGAATTTTAACCGGAAGACTTTCTGCCACTTTCTTTACCTCTTCCGGATAGTCCTCTTTCAACTCCTCAATAGCCCCTTTACTACTAAAGGCTGTTAGAAACAGAAGGAAAAAAACAATTACTATTTTTTTCATGTAATCCCCCTATTCTAATCCCAAAATCCACCGTCTGAATGAATAATTTGTCCGGTTATCCATTGTGATTCATCACTTGCTAGAAATACAGCCAATTTAGCTGCATCACGTGGTTTCCCAAGTCTACCCATTGGAAATTTCGGTAATAAATGTTCTTTTAGATCATCATTCATCCAGCCTGTATCGGTTGGCCCTGGATCAATAGCATTCACCGTAATGTAATGTCTTGCTAAATGAGGAGCAATCGACATGGTGAAAGCAGAGATCGCACCTTTTGTTGCCACATACGCCAAATTTCCAGGCTCAGGAGCTTTATCTTGTCCCGAAACTAAATTAATTACCCTTCCACTATGTATCCCTTCAACTCTCTTAGCAAACTCAGATGTAAGCAAGCATGTTCCGCGAACATTAACAAAATAATGCTGATCAAGAATCGCTGCATTTATTGTCTTATAATCTACATCTACACTATAAGTAGCATTATTCACTAGAATAGAAGGGCGGCCCAGCTTTTTTTCTACTTCATTTAAAAGCTTTGTAGGAGCATCCGGATTGCTTAAATCTAATTCCATAGAAGCTACCCGTACATCCATTTCTCTTATTCTTTCAATTAACTCTTTAGAGTAGTCCTCCTCGATATAGTAGTCCATTTGTCGATCATAAGGACTATAATGCGTAAAAAAAATATCAGCCCCCTCACGTGCTAACTCTATACAAATAGCCGCCCCGATTCCTTCACGACGACTAGCTCCTGTGATAATAGCTACCTTGCCTTTTAAACGATTCATATTTACTTCCCTCCTTTTAAGCTATTATTCTTTATTACCCGTATTTTTCCATACACCATAAATAATGAATATTCCCCCAATGATCATGAAAGCTATGCTTAATAAATAAGGAGCCCTCCCACTTATTTCTTCAAGTACTGTTGCTAAATTACCTGGTGGATCTGACCAACCTCCTCGATGTGGAATATATAATGCTATGGCTAGATGCATAATCCCAAATAAAAAGATTCCTGAAAGAAATAGAATGATTCCATACAATTGAAAGCTTTTATTCAATAAAATCCTCCCCTATCGCTCTTTTTAGTTTACGATCTGCGAGCTGAATATTTTCTTTTAAATAAATTGGAATCTGCTGATGATTTATTATTTGCTCAGTTGTTAACCAGATGATTTCATCCACTTCATCAGGACTTTTTATATAAGGTGCACCTGATTGATATTCACATAGAAAAACAATATCAACTACGTGTACACCTGTATTCGTTACAAAGGAAGAACTATTTACATAAGAAGTAATGCTTACCTTGACTCCAATCTCCTCATCAATTTCACGATGAAGTGTTCTTTCAAGAATATCTGAGGAATCTCCTACTTTATCAACCTTACCACCAACTAATGCAAGCTCTCCTCCAGCATGTTCCTCCTTTAAGCTTCGTTTAACAAGGAGCCATTTCCCATCCTTATTAATTGCTCCTTCTACATTAACAATGAACAACTTAGACCCTCCTCTATTCCCATTTTGTATCTAGTTTATCTGAATAAAACTCAATCGCCTGTTTATAGCTAATAATAGCAGGGTCATTAGATGTTTCGGCTAAGCTTTTTAAAAGAATTTCCATTGCCTCATGATGCTGATTTAAGTTATAAAGGGTCATCGCATAAAATACTTGAATCGCACGATTATTTGGGAATAATTTCATCCCTTTTAAAAAGGTTTCTTGCGACTTTTGATATTGAGCTAATGCTCGATACGTACTCCCTAATCCTAATATCGCGCCTTCCAAATCCTCACCCTTCAGTCCTTGTGAAAGGGCCTTTTCATAATAGGGGACCGCTTCTGTTTCTTTTCCTAGTGCATCAAAGCTCCACGCACAATGAAAATTTACTTGTGCATCATTCGGATATTCTTTAGCTAATTGGACAAGAAGTTCATTCGCTTCCTCTCGCTTTCCTTCATTTCTTTTTGCAATAGCATATTCAAGCTGTTCCTTCATTATCTCATTCTCCTCAAATTCCTATATTATTTTTATTTATGATTGGAAACACTAATTAAAAAGGAGGAATTGAACGAAATGAAACATATTAAAATATCTCATTTCATCTTACTAATTATTATTATCCTCGCTTTTTTATGGTCAGTCATTCATGCATATAATTATTACACATGGACATTAGAAGTAGCTCCGGCTATTGCTGGGATCCTTATTCTTGTGTTTACCTATCATCGATTTCGTTTTACAACTCTTTGCTATATCATCGTTACAATCTTGGCAATTCTCATGTTTATTGGTGGACATTACACATATGCTAAGGTACCTTTCTTTAACTGGATAAAGGATGAATTCCATTGGCATCGAAATAATTATGATCGGTTTGGGCACTTTGCAAAAGGCTTATTTGTCATCATTATTCGCGAAATACTAATAAGAAAATCCTGTCTCTCTCCTTCAAAATGGTTAATTTTCATCACGTTATCCATTACCCTTGCCATTTCTGCTTTATATGAAATTGTTGAATGGATTGTTGCTAAAATCGTAGGCAGATCGGCAAAACAGTTCCTAGCAACACAAGGAGATGTGTGGGACTCACAATGGGATATGTCTGCTACATTAATAGGAGCTATCCTTTCCCTACTTCTTCTTTCTTATCTACATAATCGGCTGCTAAAAAAAGATGAATAGAAATGGATGAGTTGGAAAAATTAACATCGAGGTGATGTGAATTGAAAAAGGCAACTATACTATTCCTTTTTATTTTTCTTTTCGGTAGTTTTTCATTTGTTAAAGCAGAAACGATTAAACACAATGATCAGACCAAAATTCAAGCAACAAATCCTAGTGTGTTGATTCAATTAGTTACTCCTACTGTAAATGAGGCAGTGAAAAAGGAGCATGGGGCGAAGGCCACTTGGACACCTGATAAAATTACGAAGCTATCGATCAATAATGATCATACCGTGAAGCCTCCTAAAAGGTGGTATGAAATCAAATTAAATATCCATGTTCAAGATCCAGTTAAAAACGAAAAACACTTAGACATGGTTATTATAAAAATTGATCCAAAAAAACCTGCAACAGACTCCTTACAGAAAGAAAATCTTGATGATGCCACAATCACATTATTGGAATATATTCATGATGTGAAGCAGTAAGCCTGAAAGGGGCTGTCCTAAAAGCAAGGATCTGACAGCCCCATCTTTAGAGATGATTAATCTCGTAATGCAGCCACTCTGAATTAGTCTGTTTCCCACCCATTTTTTCATATAAGGATTGACCAATATAGTTATCATGAGCGGTTTCCCAAGACATCCCCGCATAGCCTTGGTCCTTTGTAAAATCTAAGCTCTTTTTAAAAAGCTGTTCCCCCACCTTTATTCCCCTTGCATCAGGAGAAACAAATAAATCATTTAAAATCGCCGTTTTTTTCACTCTTGTCGTTCTAAATGTAAAATATAAGGTTGAAAAACCAATCAATCTGCCCTCTGATTCTGCTACGAACTGAACTCCAGCCTCTGGATGCTTCAATAAATGATAAATGAGCTCACGAACATCCTTTTCATCTGGACGAGGTCTTTTATAAAAATCGACAATGTATTGGTACATTAAATTCATTAATTGATCGACATCCGCTATATTTGCTTTACGAATATGAATTGAACTCATTCTATTCTCCACCTTTCAAATCCTATTACTCTTACATTCGCTGATTTACAAAATAATTCCTTCATAGGTTTTGAAAAATGATGATAGAACAGGTAAAATTCATGTAGTGAATATGAATTGGACAAAAGCATCTGCGCTTTTACTATTTGCGTATGGATTTAGAAATTATATTATAAAAAGATGAATCATTAAGGATGAATTGATAATGATAAAAAACTCAAAGTATCTAGCTCGTACATCACTTGCAATTATGGGGGTAGGCTTTGTCTCCACACTTCCTTTTGAGCATTCCAATCCTTTATTAGGAATATTGCAAGGAGGATTCGAAGCAGGAATTGTCGGTGGCTTAGCTGATTGGTTTGCTGTTACTGCTTTATTTAGACATCCGCTAGGGGTGCCTATTCCGCACACGTCATTACTAACGAAAAATCGGAAACGGATGACAAAAGCTCTTGTTAACACAATTGAGAATGACTGGTTATCTAAAGAAAGTATTGTAAATAAATTAAAAAACATTCGATTAACAGAAAAGTTACTTTTAATAGCAAAAAAAGAGATTTATTCTGATAGCTTTAAAAAAGGAATCGTATCCATTATTGAACAATTGATTCTTCATTTGGATTTTAAAAAAATAGTTCCAATCATTGTAAAGCAAATAAAAGGATATGTAGGTTCATATCAAGTAAATTCTCTGCTTTCAAATTTCGTTCGATTGGTCCTTGATCGTCAATATGATCATAAGGCATTGGATTATCTACTAGATCAAGCAGAAGAATGGGTTTCAAAGGAAGAAAGCAAAATACAATTAGGAAGTGCAGCTGTAAAAGCACTTAATAAAATCGAATTAGACGGGTTTTTACAGTTTGCCCTAAAGTCATTTCAAAGCCTAGTAAACGAGGAAAAACTAGGTAAAATTATTCAAAAGCTTATAAAAAATATCATTACCGATTTAAAGCATACAGATAGTGAAAACCGCGAAAAGCTCCTTGCTTCTATTCATTCTGGATTAAACAATTTAAAGGAAAATGAAAGACTAATCCATGAAATCGAAGGCTTAAAAGAGACATTTTTAGCCAAATGGGATCCAAATGAGCAATTAGAAAACATATTACAAAACTTAACCAAGAAGTCGATTGATTTTATTCATGATGCTAAGTTTTCCGATGATTATCTACTGCCGCTTTTAAATGATTTACTTCATAAATTTAGTGAAGATGATAATAAAATTGCTGCCATTGAAAACTGGCTGCACACACAAATTACTAACTTTATCGATGTAAATCATTCAAAAATAGGAAAACTAGTTCAGGAAAACTTAGATAAGCTTGATGACGAAATGCTTATTGATATGATCGAAAATAATGTTGGGAAGGACCTGCAATGGATTCGAGTAAACGGAGCTATTTGTGGTTTCATTATCGGGATTTGCATTACAGGAATTAAGCTATTAATCCAGTAATCGTTTTATAAAAACAACCTGCATGGCTTTATTTTTCAGCCGCGCAGGTTGTTAAAAGGTTTTTATACTTTCCAATTGCTTGAAAACATTTAACCAAATAATCAGTATTTCCTTTCATATTACTTGCTAACAGCGCAAGAATTCCACGTATATACCATAATTGGATAAATAAAAACAATTGGTTATGATTTACTTTATCTCTTCTCTGTTCATACCCATTTACAATTGCTGAGACATTCTCACTCATGACTTCTTCACTTGAATCTTCCTTAATGGTAGATGCAATAGCACCTGCTAAATCAAAATAATGATGACCGAATCGCGCCTCACCGAAATCAATAATATAAATTGCTCCATCTTTTTGTATCATATTCCAACTACCTAAATCACCATGAATAAAATGGGGTTGTACAGAGCTTAATAATTGAAGCTCTTATATAATGAAATTCATTTCTTGAAGACTTGAAGTGGCTTTCGTACAAGATAAAGTTTCCCATCCACTACTTGCTTTTGACCAAAGTGAGTTTAAATCAAAACGATCTACAAAGGAATGCTTACATGTAAAGTCCTCTAAAGCTTTATGCAGTAGCCCCACACTTTCTCCAATAGAATAATAATTGATAGATTCTTTATTGATTTTTTCTCCTAGGTTTGCAAGTGATAAATACCTGTTTCATTATGAAAAAAGACTTTCCTCGTTTTGTACAGATAATCTCTGGAACAATCGCCCCACTCTTATTTATATGTTCACTTAAGCTATATTCCACTTCTCCTTGCTGAATATCTTTTAGCGAACGAAGGACCCAATGACCTTCACTTGAAATGACCTTATAGACAACAGAGGTATTTCCTCCATTTAAGGGCTCCACATGTAACACTTTACCTATTGGATAGTTTGCCAGAACACCGAAAAGTCTCTCCACTACTACCCTCTTTCTATACGTCATCCTGATAAGAGAGGACTACCTTCACTTTTCTTTGTAATACTTTTTCTACAGCATTATTTATTTCACGAAAGAAGTGCTTTCTTAACCAGTCGGCAGCAAATTCATTTGCCGCATGAATCACAATTTCATCTTTATTAAGCTTATATATATTGGCATGCTTAAACCATGTTCTCATCGCATTTGGTTCAACATATTGTCTTAATACATGAATAATTTCTTCCCATAACGTTTCTTTTTCCATATGTATCCTCCCCAAGCTTAATAATGGGACGAGATTTTTCGATAAACTCGAATATCCTGATTTCCCCATATTTTTAAAAGCACATCTTGTGCAAGTATTTGCCAACTATTGAAAAAGAATTGGCCATTTTTATTAAAAAACAAACCATCACCTAAATGAAAGGCGGTATGATGTATATTATTTATTCCCCAAACTAGAACATCTTTTGGTAGTAAGTGGTTTAACGTGATTTCAACTTCCTCATATCCTCTTAGCTTAAGCCCTAGCTTAAAGGTTTCCGGATGTATCCATTGGTGAATGATCCATTCAGATCGTTGAATTTCCTCAGTTGCGGCCGCAAGTGTTGCAGCTAAGCAATTGGCTCCATTATTTGCTGAAAAGCAATTTGCATACTTAATAATTTGTGGATATTGTTCCATGACATCTCGTACCTGACCCTGTATCTCAATACTTTCATCAGTATATAGATCTGCAATCTTTATGAGGACATCTCTTTTAAAAGAATAAGGTAACTGACTCCACATATTTTTTTTTGGAAAACAATGAAAGGTTTTTCTTCTTCAATAATGTAAGATTCTATTATCGTCCAAACCTCTTCTTGCTGGGTATAAGGCAGATGATCATATAGTGGTTTTAGCTGTTCCCACTCATAAATGAGCCCCCTGCCGAGCTGGTGTTGAATCGATCTTCTCTTTTGCTTTTCGAGTGTTGGAAATAGATGCTCTGGAACCACACAGACATACTTGGCGTCCTTTGAAATTTTCCACATTTCTTAGCTATTAATCATATCAATCGTTTGATAGGAATTATGATTTGCAAACTCATCTTGTGGTATAACAAGAGTATGCTCAGGTATTAATTCCATTACTTGTTCTTGTGATACAAAATAGAACAAGTCCTCAGATGGAACCACCTTTTCCTCCCAAGTTCTTAAGATCTCCTCGTTAATTCCCTTTAAGCTTTGTACCATGTCTTTCCTCCAGGTTAAACAAATGATTGTGTGATTTTTCCTTTTCCATTAGCAACTTCAATCTCTGCAAAGGCACCATTAATAAAAGTTATTTGTGGTGGGACATGACCACAATCAATATCATAAATAATCGGTATTTGCAGTTCATTTTCTAATTCTCTATAGATATCTTCTGCCGTATAGTTATTGACGGAATGATTCGCTGCACTTCTTCCGAACAGAATGGCTGAACAATCCTCGAACCAGCCAGCAAGCTTCATTTGAATCAATGATCGACGCAAATCCGTTGTTGTTAATTCACAATTCTCGAGATACCAAACGATTGGGTCATCGTTAATATACTTTTTCCTAAAATTTTGCATATCTCCAAATGGAGTTCCTACTATATGTCTAATGACATCTATACATCCGCCAAATAATCTGCCCTGAACTTTGACTGGGTGATTCTTTATCGTTTTCCATTCGGTCGATTCTGATAAATGGAATACACATGGTGAAGGTTCACTATGTCGCCATTCCTTTTGATATTTCTCTGATGAATACTGAACAATCGATTCACCCTGTTTCGTTTCTAATACAGATTGCCATGCAGAAGTCGTGTGATCAGAGAATTCACCTCTTAAATCGACAAGATTCGTTCCATGTGCAGTTGCAATCCCTGTTTTCAGGGTAATCGCTAATAGCAGTAAACTAGTATCTGAGTAGCCTAGTATCCACTTTTCTTTCATATGATTAAAATCAATCATTTCAAGGATTTCAATTAACAATTCTCCTCCCCATGGAGGGATAATTGCATCAATGCTATCATTACGCAGCATTTCATTTAATTCTTCAGCACGCTTTATTGCTGGAGCCGACTTCGCCTTTTCTTGTGTCCACACAGTGTCACCACACTCGATTGTAAAGCCCTTTTGCTCCATACGTTTACAAGCCTGCTTAAACATTTCGTGCAGCTCCATCTGAACGCCAGAAGAAGGGGCAGTAACTCCTATCGTTGCCTCTTTTTTTAAAATCGGGTAGGTAATCATAAAATCCTCCTAAGCTTTTACTTATAATTATTCGACATATGATTGTCGATTCCTTTTGCAGAATAGGATAAAAAAGGATTTCTTCTGTTCGGAGAATCTCTATTTTTCACTAATCAATGGTTCCTCTATGATAGAGCTTTCCTTTATTTTGGGTATTTTTATGTACTCTTGTGCGATTTCTAATTCCATCCATTTAACTTCCTCAATCTCCTCCGGAATGGAAATGTCAATTTATCCACAGATAATCTTCCTTCAAAGTAAGTTGCATGGTGTCTCTTATATTCAAAAACAGCCCGTAGTTCCTTTACCTGTACATTTAAGCCTTTCCTCTTTCACTTCACGAATAGCCTCAGCACAAACTGCACCTCCTGGAAGTGTGAAGTATGAAGGGGCACCTTCCACACCCTTTGCCCATTTCTGCATAAACAACATCTACTCTTTTCATACTCATACTCCACATTGTTCCATAGCTTTTCACTTATTTGTCTCGAATTTCCTCTAAAAGCTCAATGATCCTCTCATTTTGTTTTTCCATTGACTTTAACGTCTTCTCTATTAAGCTTGTTGAAACTAAAAACAAAAGAAAAATAGCAAACCCTATAAATATCATTTGCATTGCCCCCTATCGTTTTACCGTTTAAATAAATAAGAAAAAAAAGGAGATGTGTGAACATTCTCCTTTTGCAATTGATATTATTTCGATATAATTAGCACTCCACCACAATGAGAAATCGGGTGAAATACACATTTACAAAAGCCTTTTAAAGAAGCAGAGATTTCTTCATAAACAAAGTAAAATTCATCCTCATCCCAATGTTGTAAATGATTATTTCGACAGGTTTCTAAGTCCTCACGCGTTTCAAAGGCAATATCTCCAATATAAATCTTGCCGTTTTCTGCAAGTAAGTCTAGCAAATCTTTAATGAACTCTACTTTTGCTTCATCAGTTAAATGGTGCAACGCATAGGTGCTAACAATTGAATTAAACTTCTTTTCCTTTACCTCATTTGGAAGCCCTTTTGTAAAATCATATTCTATTAAATTTGCATCTGGCATTTTGGATTGTGCGATATCAATCATTTTTGCGGAAAAATCAATTCCATCCATTTGATGCCCATTTTCATATAATTTGTTTGTCAATACTCCAGTTCCGAATCCGATATCCAGAACGGTTGAATGATTTATTTGCATAACTTCATTAAAAATAGTATTTAAAATTTCTCTATAACCTGCAAATGGATACAAATCACTTTCTTCACTTAATTGGACAGTTTGATCGTAATCATTTGCCCATAAATCAAAACCTGTTTTACTTAGCATGAATGCCCTCCTACTATTCGTGAACACTTCCAAGCATTCATATTGATACTTGGTCAGCTGTTCATTATTTTCCTCGTGATATGATTTACTGTATGGTTATTTTTCATCATATATCCCACCTTTCATTGTTACTATTAATAATATCCTAATTTTCTATAATTTTGAAATACTTTCTGTTTTACGAAATCCAAATTACATTCTACTAATGTTTTAGACATGACAATAATGATACGTGAAGGATATCTCCAATAAAGATTATTTATCAGCCCTAGGTTAATGATTTCAACCGCTTTTCATCATTTATCTACGCAAATTTGAAAGATATCGACGAAAAATCTATGTTTATCTACCATATTTCAAATTTTTTTAACTTTAAAAGAGTTATATTCTCCATGAGAATAAGATTTCAGCAATGAAGTCGAGATTTTGCTTTAGAGTTATGTGATTCTTTCATAAGAATAATATATCCAACTTAAATAAAGGAAATCTGGATATTGGCCTTAAGAGTTTTTCTCCATTGGTCCTATAAAATCAAAAAAAGGAAGCGAGTAGTTAAACTGCATCGCTTCCTTTCAAAGTTTATTTAACCTCTATAACAAATGGGTAGGCATTCACTTGATCTCCAAACTTAAATTCTGCCCAAAGCTTATACACGCCTGGCTTCTTAAATTGAGTTTCGAATACCGTTTTATCATTGGCTACAGGGTGTACATGGATAAATGTCTCTCCATTTTCATCAAGAATGACTACATGACCTAGTGCACCAAGATATTTTTCCGGTTTGGCACCCTTCATATCAAAATTTAAGGTAATTTCTTTATTAACTTCGAATGATTGAGTGTTCAATTCAACCGTTTGGCGATTTATTGTCTTTTTTAAATTTGTATCTACTACTAAATCATTATTATTATGTCCCGGATGAGTTTCTCCTACATTCAGTTCAATCGGCTTTACCGTATACTGCAACCCTTTTGGTTTGATATCAACGAACACCTTATAGGAGTTATCAGTTAAACGGATAGTCTGTTGATATACTCCTTCGCCTTTTTTTTCTGGGTGTAAATGATGGTATTCTTTTAAATCTGAACTAACGACAATTAAATGCATTATTTTTTCATGACTAACCTCTAGATCTGGCGCTTGATTATTTTGATCTTTTAACTCAATAGTGAGCTTACCATTATTATAGGTCACTTTTGGGTTAATATTTGTTTCATGACCTCCATGTTGATGTTGCTCACTATGCTGGTCCTGGTCCTTATGATCATTTTCCGTATGCTTTGTAGAAGCATCACTATTGGGATTCATACTAGCGTAGACACTATATCCAGTGATGACCAATCCAAGATATACTAGAGCTGATATGGCCCAAGCCATTGGCCTGTGTTTCATTTATCTCTACTCCTTTCCATTAAGCCTTTAACTTAATCCTTTGAAGTCTTAGTGCGTTAAGAACAACTGAAACGGAGCTAAAAGCCATCGCCGCTCCAGCTAGCCATGGAGCTAAAAAGCCTGCTGCCGCAATGGGAACTCCGATACAATTATAGGCAAGAGCCCAGAATAAATTTTGCTTTATATTCGTTATTGTCTTCTTACTCATAAAAATAGCATCTGCAATACTGTTTAAATCTCCTCGAATAAGAGTAATATCGGAAGCTTCCATCGCTACATCCGTACCTGTACCAATAGCCATCCCAATATCAGCAGTTGCGAGGGCAGGTGCATCATTGATTCCATCCCCTACCATAGCTACCTTCTTACCAGCTTCCTGAAGCTTTTTCACTTCCTCTGCTTTGCCTTCAGGTAAAACCTCTGCTATTACTTTCTTAATCCCTACTTCAATCGCTATTGCTTGTGCAGTTTGGGTATTATCTCCAGTGATCATTACCACTTCTAGGCCCATATTATTTAAGCGGGCAATAGCTTCCTTCGATGTTTCCTTAATCGTATCTGCTACTGCAACAATCCCTGCATATTGCCCATCAATCGCTACAAGCATAGCTGTTTTTCCTTGTCTTTCTAAGCTCTCCATTTTCGACAGTTCCTCATGGACATCAATATTATGCTTTGCCATAAGTCGACGAGTACCAATGAGTAAGTTTTTATCATTCACAGTTGATTGAATTCCAAATCCAGGAATTGCTTCAAAGCTTTGAGGTGAACCGAGTTCAATGCCTTTTTCCTTGATTCCATCTACAATTGCTTCGGCAAGTGGGTGCTCTGAATTTCTTTCTGCTATACCTACAAGAGTTAGAAATTCCGTTTCATTCATTCCGTTTGCTACAAGAACATCTGTTAAAGACGGTTTCCCGTTTGTCACCGTACCAGTTTTATCAAGAATAATCGTATTTATACGATGAGTGGTTTCAAGATGCTCCCCACCTTTAAATAAAATTCCAAATTCCGCTGCGCGACCGGACCCTGCCATAATAGAAGTAGGTGTTGCAAGACCTAGTGCACATGGACATGCAATCACTAATACGGCAATAAATTTTTCAAGAGCATCTGCAAACTCCCCAGGATTGACAAAGAAAAACCAAACTAAAAAGGTAACAATAGCAATACCGACTACAATTGGAACGAAAATTCCTGAAATCACATCAGCTAATCGTTGAATCGGCGCTTTTGATCCTTGTGCTTCTTCAACTACTTTTATGATTTGTGCTAATGCCGTATCTTTCCCAACTTTTGTTGCTTTTATTTTTAAGAAACCATTTTTATTAATTGTTGAACCAATGACAAAATCCCCAATCGTTTTATCAACCGGAATACTCTCTCCAGTTAACATGGATTCATCAAGTGCTGATTGCCCTTCAATAATCTCTCCATCGACCGGCACTTTTTCCCCTGGTTTCACAAAAACAATATCGCCTTGCAATACTTCTTCAATCGGAATAATCATTTCATGGCCATCACGAACCACTGTCGCATTTTTTGCTTGTAAGCCCATTAATTTTTTAATTGCCTCAGATGATCGCCCTTTTGCTTTTGCTTCAAATAACTTTCCTAAAATAATTAATGTAATGAGAACGGCGCTAGTTTCATAATAAAGCTCCACCATATGAGTATCTGAACCAATGGACATAATGCTTAAATACAGACTGTAAAAATATGCTGCTGAGGTACCAAGTGCTACGAGAACATCCATATTTGCACTCTTATTTCTTAATGCTTTAAATGCTCCTACATAAAATTGCTTTCCTACGATAAATTGAACAGGTGTAGCAAGTGCAAATTGGACCCACGGATTCATAAACATGTCAGGCAGCCATATGAAAGAAGTAAATTTAAAATGACTGACCATTGCCCACAATAAAGGAATCGATAATATGAGTGAAAAAAGAAATTTCCCTTTTTGTTTTTGAATTTCCTTTTGACGGTGATCAACTTGTTCTTCTGCGTTTTCTTGCTTTTGCTCAAGAGTGTATCCTAACTTTTTAATAGCCTCTTTCATATCAGAAATAGCTACCTGCCCGGGATTATATTCTACAAGAGCTGACTCAAGAGCAAAATTCACAACTGCTTTATCAATACCTTCAATTTTATTAAGCCTTTTTTCAATTTTATTGGCACAAGCCGCACAGGTCATACCTGTTATATCGAATTCCGCTTTATCACTTACAACGTTATAGCCTAAAGACTGAACCTTCTCCTTAAATTTCGATATATCCGTTTTATCTGGATCATAAATGACTTTTGATTTTTCTAGAGCAAAATTTACATTCGCATCGTCTACGCCTTCAATCTTTTTTAACCCTTTTTCAATTCTATTCGCACAAGCCGCACAGGTCATACCTGCTATTTGTAAAGTTGTTTCCTTTTGACTCATCTATTTTCACTCCCTGCTTTTGTATACTACTGGGGGGTATATAATATTGTTAAAAGTAATCGTGCTTCATCGTAGCACGATTACTTTTAAATTCTTATTGTAGCGTAATTTTGTGATAGAATATTAGTTTTCTACATCGTACCCTTGTTCTTCGATTTCTTCTTTAATTTCATTCAAACTTACAGCATTTGCATCAAATGAAACATCAACTTTTCCAGTATCTAGATGTACTTTGACAGATTCAACACCATTCATTTTACCTACATTTCCTTCTATAGAATTAACGCAATGTCCGCAAGACATTCCTTGTACATTAAGTGTAATTTGTTGCATGATGAATTCCTCCTTTAATTATTTCAATTTTATAATACAATACCCCTGTAGGGTAGTCAATAAATAAATTAATATTATTTTGTTATTTTAGAAACCGTCTTTAAGAACTCCTTCACAATATCCGGGTCATCTTGTTTTAACCGTTCAATAACACATGTTTTTATATGACTCTCTAGCAAAACACGGGACACTGAATCTAATGCAGCCCCTGCTGCCGAAATTTGGTGCAATATATCATCACAATAAGTTTTGCTCAAGATCATATTTTTTATTCCTTTAATTTGACCTTCTATTCGATTCATTCTCTTAATGAGTTTATCCTGTAATTCATTTGAATAGTTTCCTTGATCTTGATTAGTACAACATGTTTCATCAGAAAGCTTAATCACATCTCCCATTCTATAACCCCCTTTAATCTATAAATAAGTATCTAAAAAGAATATACTATACCCCCTGTAGGTATGTCGATATTAAAAAATAAATGCCAGCATAAACATGTCTGGCTAGATACCATTAAGACTTTGAAAACCTCTCAAAGACCTCCATTAATTCTTGAATCGCCTCATCCCCATCCCCATTCTTTATTGCATCTGTTACACAATGATGGGTATGCCTCTCTAATAAATTTAAGCTTACCTTCTTTAAAGCGGCATTAATTGCTGAAACTTGAACAAGAATATCTACACAATAACGATCATTTTCAATCATATTTTGAATTCCGCGAACTTGACCTTCAATTCTCTTTAAGCGGTTAATTAATTGATCTTTTTCTTTTGTTGATCTTTCCGTAGCTTTTGTTTCATTCGAATGCTTTGCCATTTCATCACCTTTTTCTTAAACACCTTATTAAGGCTTTATTATACCTAACATGGGTACAATATAAAAGTACCATAGTATTAAAATATTTAGGAAAGAACAAATTATACCAAAATTGTTCTATCATAAACTGTAGTTGATATTATCCTCAAACTATTACCTATACGTTCAAAAAATTACTTCATTCAATCGTATAGGTGTAGACACATTATTTTCCCAATCCTTTCGAATGATTGCATAGCATACTGAATCAGAAATGGTTCCATCCTTATTTTCCCAAGCATTACGCATATATCCTTCTTTTACGTATCCACAATTCCATAATGTTTTTCGCATTGGATAGTTATCTGCTCTTGTATAAGCTTCTATGCGAATTTTTTTATCAGATAACTGAAACAGATAATTCGTCAACCATTTTACGCATGCCTTCCCCAAACCTCTTCCTCGATAATTCTCGCTTAATCGCAAATCAAATAATGGGATTGTATCGGAAAAATCATGGATGATAATAAGGCCCATTTTTTGGCCAGAGCTTTCAACCCAAAAGGTTTGTCGATCATTTTTGTACCATCCATTTTGAATCCCACGTTTAATTTCTTCCCTCGTAGGGTTTGGGTCCGAGTGAAACTCCCAACGATTATTTAACATAAATGTAATTAATTCTTCGGACTCATTCTCAAATAATCGAAACTGTAAATCGTTCATTCTTCTGCTCCTAATTAATAGTTATTTCTAACTCCTATTCTATAAACGGAATAAAATGTCCTTCAAGTCATTTCCATTTTTTAACAAATCAATAAATACTTCAAGGGCTTTTGTTTTAAAGGATGTTCTCAGGACCATAGAGAAATTTCGTTTAAATGGAGTTCCTTTAACAGGAATGATTTTTAATAAGTCCATCGAAATTTCTTTACGAATGGCTAGTCCAGATAGTAAAGAGACACCAAGTCCAGACTCTACAGTTTCTTTAATTAATTGAGTGCTACCAAATTCCATAATATCTTTTGGTGCAATGGACATATATTGAAAGATCTTATCCGTAGCCTCTCTCGTACCCGATCCTAGCTCGCGAACAATCCATGTTTCCTCCTCCAATTCAGCGATATTTGCTTCTCTGTTTTGTTTAGCCAAATGATGTTTAGAGGATGCGATTACATACATCATATCTTCAGTAAATGGATCAACGGAAAGTTGTGAGTCATTATAATCTCCTTCTATAATACCTACGTCAAGCTGATGCCCCTTTACCAATTCTGCAATTTCCTTCGTATTGCCAATCGTAATCTTTGGTTTAATTAATGGAAACTGCTCATGCAGCTGTGCTATCACATGTGGCAGAACGTATTCCCCGAAAGTATAGCTTGATCCAATGGATAATGGTCCACTTGCTCGATTCGTTAAATCATCAAGTAGATTTTGCATTTTTGAATATAATCCCAAGATTTCCTTTGCATGATAATAGACAATTTCTCCTGCCTTGTTTAACCGAACATATTTGTTACTGCGATCCAAAAGCTTTGATCCGTAAGAACGCTCAAGCCCTTGTATGTATTGGCTTACCGCAGGCTGTGTCATATGCAACTCCTCTGCTGCACGAGAGAAATTCCCTTTTTCCACTACTGTTACAAAAACAAGTAAATGCTGATCCATGAGGGCCTTTACCTCCTATAAGTTTTTCTTATTATTAATATCATATATATTTATTTTCCTTATCGTCAATAATGCATTATTTTATTAATAGAGAAAAACATTTGGGGGTGTTGATATGGAAGCAGAAAAAATAAAAGTTCATGAACCTATGGAACCACAGCGAAAGAACTCCTCCCTTCAATGGATTGGTGGAATTGCTTTTACCTTTTTCATTGCCCTACTAGGTTATTTTTTAGCTATGGTTCCAGGTTTTGATCATGTTGGTCAGCTTGCATCTGCCATTGTTATTGCAGTAGTATATCGGCAAATATTAGGATATCCAGAAATTATTCGTTCTGGAATTGGATTTTCATCAAAAAGATTACTACGCTTTGCTATTATTTTGTACGGTTTAAAGCTAAATATTGATACGGTTTTACATGATGGAATAGGTCTACTTATACGTGATGCGGGAGTCATTACTTTTGCTATTCTCCTAACCATTTGGCTAGCAAGGGTTTTTAAAGCGGACAAAAATATTTCTCTACTACTTGGAGTTGGAACAGGGGTATGTGGTGCTGCTGCTATCGCTGCCATTGCACCAATTGTTAAATCAAAGGATGAAGATACAGCTATCGGTGTAGGTATCATTGCCTTAGTTGGAACGATTTTCTCTATTATTTACACTATTTTGCGTCCAATACTACCTTTGTCTGCAGTCGATTATGGTATTTGGTCAGGAATTAGTTTACATGAAATCGCCCATGTTGCCTTAGCTGCTGCTCCAGGTGGAGAAGATGCACTAGCCATTGGCTTATTAGCTAAACTAGGTCGTGTATTTCTTCTTGTCCCACTTTGCTTTATATTTATGTACTTGATGAAAAGAAAAAGTCACGGCAAGGATACTGCAGAGAATAAGATTGAATTTCCATGGTTTTTAATTGGATTTATCTTAATGAGCTTATTTGGCAGTTATGTGCTTGGAAGTAAAATTCCTGTTACTGCAGGCTTTACTACTGGTGTTTCAAATTTAACTACTTGGTGTTTAACCGCAGCAATGGTTGGTCTCGGCTTGAATGTTAGTCTTAAAGACCTTCGAACAAAAGCTTTGCGTCCATTAATTGCAATGCTTATTACATCGATTTGTTTAAGCGTTCTTGCCTATTTTATTGTGTAAAATTATTTCGGTCAAAATAAGAAAAATATCGGTCAAATAAATAAGGATTTCGGTCAATTCTAGCTTTTTATCAGCCATTTCGGAGAATATCATGTCTGTTTTTATCAGAAAGTAAGAAACAAAAAGCGTTTGGTTCAATCCATTCGCTTTTTTTAATATTCTCTTCACAACGTTAAAAATTTGTGCTAAAATAAAATTAAATGAATGACAGTCATTCACAAAAGGATGATGATTTTATGGGAAAAAAATCGGAAGAAAAGTACGATAAAATATTGCATGCTTCAATTAAGGTGTTTTCCGAAAAAGGATATCAAAACACCTCCATTACAGATATTGTAAAGAATGCCGGCATAGCTCAAGGAACTTTTTATCTTTACTTTCCTTCAAAGAGTGCTCTAATTCCTGCTATTGCTGATCATTTACTAACTATTACTTTCGAAAAAATAAAGGAAAGAGTTTCTGAACAAGATTCTTTTTGGAATATTTTAAAGCAGATTATAAGTATTACCTTCGAAAGCAATGAAACCTATAAGGATATTGTAGTTCTATGTTATTCTGGATTAGCCATTGAGCATTCAATGGAAAAATGGGAAATGATTTATCAGCCATATTATCAATGGTTTGAGGATCGTATTACTCAAGCAATACTAAAGAAAGAAATTATCCAAGCGATAGATGTAAAATTAACAACCAAAATGATCATTAACCTTATAGAAAATACAGCTGAAAGATATTTTATCGGCAATGAAAATGATGCATTAGAAGCAGAATATCAGGAAGAGATTTTCAATTTCGTCAAAAGATCATTATCAACCATCTAAAAAATATTGGCTCATGTCCAATATTTTTTAGACCGTTCCTGTTTTCACAAATATGGGAACGTTAGAAACATACAGCTAATCAAAAAATACAAATAAAAACGGAAAGTTAATTTTTTTATAACTTAAAAATGAATGATAGTCATTCATTATAGGAGAGGGATTATTATGGCATGGTTTTTATTATTATTAGCTGGTAGCTTAGAAGTCGTTTGGGCTACTATGCTTAAACACGCGGACAGTTTATTAGATTGGCTAATTACACTTTTCTTTATTGCTGTCAGCTTTCTCTTGTTAATTCGTTCCTATAAAACGATTCCTGTTGCCGCAGCATATACAGTATTCGTTGGAATTGGAACAACAGCCACTTATTTTGTCGGTATCTTACTGGGTGATCCATTTTCATTCATTCAGCTACTGTTTTTAGCCTTATTAGTAACCGGAATCATTGGAATGAAAGTATTTACTAATACAGACAAAGAAAGGAGTCATCAATAATGGTTTGGGGATTATTATTAATCGCAGGAATTGAAGAAGTTATTGCTACGATCTCAATGAAATATTTAGATGGATGGAAAAAAAAGTGGCCAATTTTTATTTTAGTTGTTGGCTTTGGCCTTTCATTTTATTGTCTCTCTGCCGCCATGCAAACCATACCCGCAGGAATCGCCTATGCCGTCTGGACAGGAATCGGAACAATCGGAATCACACTAGCCGACCTCTTCTGGTTCAAAGAAAAAATCAACAAATTCCAAGCCTTCTCCCTTCTGTTCATCCTTATCGGCGTCATCGGCATGAGCCTCACATCATAAGGTGTCAGGCACCACAAAAAGACATTCCGACTTTTTTTCCACCCCATGTGGACAGATTGTTAAAGGTAACTGAAAAAAGCTCAGGAGATTTCTCCTGAGCTTTTTATTCGCTACACCATTTCAGAAAGTCCTCTTTTTTTATTAAGTGAAGTATACATGGTGATTTAGTTTGTTGTTCTATTTTATGATGCTCTTCAGGAAAGTCGGATTCTACGTTCAGTCTGATATATGGTAATTTTTCTTGTGCCTTTAATGAGCGTTTATTTTCTTTTTTCGCTCCCGCAAAGACATATTGCAGGTTTAGCACCTGAAAGGCCGTTTTTAGTATTTCTTTTTTTGCCCATTGATTATATCCTTTTCCCCAATATTCGTGCCCAATCCATGTACCGATATGACAGCTTTTTCTACCTAAATCAATATCTTTTAATGTAATGACACCAATTAAACCTTCATAATTATCATATATAACTCTCGAATAACTTCTTCCCGCTTCCTCTTCCTTACGAACAAAGCCAATAAAATTTATCGTATCCTGCACATCAGAGATCTTTAATCCTAGAGCATTGCTCACTTCTGGTGTAGAAGACAATTCAAACATTCTTTCAGCATATTTCACGTCATGTGGCACAAGTTTTGCTTCCATCCTCATTCCTCCTTATTCAGTTAATTAAATTTTCTAGACATTTGCCTTATAAAATTTCTTTTTATATTAATTATGCAGGAAAAAAGTGAAATTTGTGGAAATACATTAATTACAGTAAAAAAATATAAGGTAGACGGGTGATACAAAATGAAATCTTTAGAGCATGAAATATAAAAACGCATAAGAGGACCTCCTTCATCCCTATGTTTTAATAAATTATCATGAGGAGGAGATCAATATGTTAAATGAGAAACTATTTTTGAATTATATAAATGATTTTCATCAACCCTTTTCTGGCTGGGATTTTTCCTATCTTTCGGACACTGGCCGTATGCAGAATGAAATATTATCCTGGTCATACGGGAGTATAGCCATACAATTAGTACAAGACTCTCAAGCGATGCTTGACATGGGAACTGGCGGAGGAGAGTTTTTATCAAAATTGAGACCATACCCTCCGACTGTATTTGCAACAGAGGCTTACCAGCCAAATGTGCCAATAGCCAAAAAAAGACTTGAGCCCCTAGGTGTAAAGGTCGTGCAGATACATGAAGATGAAAATCTCCCTTTTGAGAATGATCGTTTTGACCTGATTCTGAATCGCCATGAATCCTACTCACCAAAAGAAATAAAAAGAATACTTTCGGATCAGGGGATCTTTCTAACACAACAGGTCGGCGGTAATGATTGCTATGAAATGAATGAAAAATTTGGGGTTCCTTTAAACAATGAATTCTCTCATTGGAATTTGAAATTTGCTATAGAGGAACTAGAGGAACATCAATTCAAAATCATTGATAGTAGAGAAGAATTCCCTATCCAACGATTTTATGATATCGGTGCATTGGTCTACTATTTAAAAGCTATTCCATGGCAAATACCAGATTTTCAGATTGAAAAATATGTAGAAACACTCTATGATATTCATCATATTATCCAAACAAAGGGTTATTTCGATGTACATCAGAGTCGTTTTTTGATTACAGCTATAAATTTAAAATAATTCAAAGGGTGTCAGGTATAGTACCTGGCACTTTTTCATTTTTAAAACCTTTTAACACTACTACTCCTACGAATAATTTTTTGATTAGAATCCATACTAAACATAGTTAGCAATTCTTGGAGTGAATAAAATGAACTTCAATACCTACTGGTATTTTGGTCTCCTAATAGTAAGTCTCCTTTTACTAGGATTTACTTATATAAAAAAAAGAAGTACGCAAATATTTTATTTGTATTTAACTATGATTGGATACGGTTATATTATTGAAACAACCATCTTTAATTTTTTGGGAAGCTATAATTACTATCCACACATAGTTAAATATCCTTCCTTCTATGATAATAATCTCGGAGCTTTCTTCTCAAATGCATTTGCATTGCCTGCAGCTGCTACATTCATAGCGGCTTTTCAGTTGAAATGGGGTTGGATGTTTTTATTTTCTGGAATATTTGTTGGAATTGAATGGTTATTTATAAAGATAAACATATACTCGCATAATTGGTGGAAACTGCTATACACAGGCTTAGGTATCCCCTTTTATTTTGCAATGGGAAAGCTATTTTACAAACGAATTCAGTTCCCAGTTAAAGGGTTTATTCAATATCTAATACATTTTTTAATTGTCAGCGGTATTTATGGCAGTGCTCATATTCTACCAATTATTTTTTTAAAAAATAGAGTTTACCAACCAGGATGGTTTGTTGACCAAGGCCGCGACTCCATTGCATTTGCGGCAATTTTTTATTTATGTGCAAGCCTCCTGTTTTGTCTGATTGTAAATATTCATTGGAAAACGAAGTGGACAAAATATATTTTAACCACTTTCATTATGTTAATCGCTACTCTAATTCTTATGCAAGTTGGATTATTGTACAGCCTTGTTTGGTGGGATACTGTTTACTCCATCGGATTATCCTTACTAATGATCAAGATTGCCCAAGCACTAAAAGGCAAAATTCTTTACCAAAACAAAAGCTTCAAAGAATAAACAGTGACTATACTCAGTCACTGTTTATACCCATTAAACAACTAGTGTACGCTCACTTCCGAAATTTTCGTATTCTTTATTAACCACTATTTCCTCTAATATATGAACTAATTTATACACATCTTCATATGATACATATAATGCGACAGGTGCTAACCTGATAACATTAGGTTCTCGAAAATCTGGAATTACTTTATGCTGTTTCAGTGCTTTACAAATACGATATGCCTCTTCATGCTCTAAGCACACATGACCTCCACGCTTACGATCTTCACGTGGATTCCCGATACTATATCCATATTTTATTAACTTCTCTTCAATCAGATACATTAAATAAGCAGTAATGTCTAATGATTTTTCACGAATACTTTCCATTCCTGCCTCAAGATAAATATTCAATACACCTTCAAGTGGCGCCATCGAAAATAGTGGTTGTGTTCCTGTTTGCCAACCATGTGCATTTAATTCATGATCAAACTCATGACGAAGCTGAAACTGTGTTTCGTTTTTATTCCCATGCCAACCGGCTAAACCTGGCTCTTTCGTAAAATGCTTTTTGTTTATATAAAAACCACCAATAGCACCTGGACCTGCTGATAAATATTTATAATTACACCATACAGCAAAATCTGGATTAATCTTTTTAAAATCATGAGGTATAGCACCGATTGAATGGCATAAATCCCATCCAATAATAATTCCTCTTTTATGAGCTTCATCTGTAATCCGCTCCATATCTAACAGTTGAGCACTTCTATATAGGACAGAAGGAAGTAAAATTAATGCTACATCATCGGTCATCCCTTCAATTATTGCATCCTCAGAAATTAGGCGTCGATCCGGACTAGGAATAACTTTAACTGCATCCTTCGGGTCAAGACCTTTTAATTTTACTTGACTGTCTACCGCATAACGATCGGTTGGAAAATTCAAATCATCTACTAAAATTTTATACCGATCTGGTGTTGGATGATAAAATGTGCTAATCCCTTGATGAATATTAATTGTCGTATTTGTCATAACAGTTACTTCATCTGGTTCCGCGTTAATCAGTTTAGCCAGCTTTTCTCCTAAAACATTTTGATACAAAAAATAGCGACTATCTTCTACATCCCAAATTCCAATTCCATGCTCTTCCCACATATCAACCACTTGATAAAGGGCTTTCTTGGCATCTTTTGAGCATAACCCTAGTGAATTTCCGTCCATATATATTTCATTTTCCTTAATGCAAAATCGATCTCGTACATGATTTAATACATCCTCTTGATCTTTCTTTCTAGCAAACTCTAAACCTGTTTTAAACACTCTCATTTGCTGCTCCTCCTTGTTAATTGTAAAAATTATTGAATCTATACAAGCAAAAACGAACATCTATTAGTAAAAAATCTATTTACATCGAACGATCCTGACTACTTTTTTCATCTCGATTTAACCGTTTTTCATTTATTTTCTTCCAAATAAAGTAGACTGCAGTAATTAAAATTAGCCATGGAAACCCAAGTATTAACGTATCTTTAAACATTGGAGAAAACCAAGTAGATACAACAACGGCTAATAGCAATACTGCACCTAATATCGTTAAATAAGGATAACCAATCATCCGTACAGGTAGCTTATGTCCACCTATTTTTGTCCATGTTTTTCTGAAGAATAAATGTGTAATGAAAATCATAAACCATGCAAACATTGCACCGAAGCTTGATATTGATATCATTGCGACTAATGCTGTATCAGGAGATACAACCGAGTAAATTGTTGCTAACGCAATTCCAATCGCAGAGGTTGCCAATGCAAATGCAGGAACTTTCTTTTTATTAAGCTTTCCGAACATTTTAGGAGCATAGCCAGCCCTAGATAGAGAAAACATCATTCGAGTTGAGATATATAATTGGCTATTCATCGCAGATAGTGCAGCAATAAGAACAACAAAGTTCATAATTCCTGCTGCTCCAGGTATATGGATAATATCCATAACTTTTACAAATGGACTCTCATCTCCCCCCGCCTTATTCCAAGGAACAATCATTAACATAAGTGAAAGAGTCAGTAAATAAAATAAGATTAAACGTACTACAGCGGATCTAAGTGCAATAGGGACTGCCTTTTCTGGCTCCTTCGCTTCACCGGCACTAACTGCTATCATTTCAATACTTAAGTAACTAAAGAGAGAAATAAAAATTCCAATCCACATTCCCCAAAGACCATTCGGGAAAAATCCCCCCTGAATTGTATAATTTTGAGGACCAATACCCGAAGCATGATTGGAACCAACTATTACATAAATTGCTAATATAATAAATCCGATAATTGCGATAATTTTAACGAGAGAAAACCAGTACTCAACAGCTCCAAATAAGTTTACGCTAGTAGCGTTCACATAAAGTAAAAGTCCTGAAAAAATCAGAATCCATACCACTCCTGGCACAGTCGGAAACCAATGCTTCATGTATATTGCCACTGCCGTAACTTCCGTTCCAACCGCACATACTAAGCTAAACCAATAGGAATATCGTACAGTAAAGCCTGCCCATGGATTTAAATATTTTTCTGCATAAGCACCAAATGATCCAGATGTAGGATGAGCAACGGTCATTTCTGCAAGACATCCCATTAGCAATAAAGCAATCAAAGCTCCTATTGCATAACTAATAATTACACTAGGACCTGCAGTACCAATTGCAAGACCACTCCCCAAAAATAAACCTGTCCCAATAGCCCCACCAATTGCAATCATTGTAAGCTGTGATGTTGCTAGCCCCTTATTTAACCCTTTCTCCCTTTCGATAATATCCTGGAAATGATCGTTTTCTTTCATAGGATATCCCCCTTAATTATTCGAATCTAGTATTCATGATTCTATTTCATTTCACGTGCTAGCTATTCTATTCATCTATTAAACCTATTTTTTCACCCTCCTTACCGATGTTATTAAAGCGCTTTCTTTTTATTAATTACTGAATATTAAATATTATGTAATTTAATGATTTGATTATAATATGAATCCGACATCATGTCTATAATAAATTTCGACACAATATCGAAATCATTTTATTTTGTATTAACACAATTATTATTGATTAAATAGGAACAATTTATTTTAAATTAATAAAAATCACTTAAAATAAACAAATAATTATGACTCTACATCGAATTCTAACAGCAACTTAAGATTTCTTCTTTTAGCAAGTATTTCAGTGAACTAATACCAATATGTTCAAATAAATTTAGCCAAGAACGATAGAATGTCTTGGCCACTACTTTTCTATAGTTTTTATAATAAAGCTATACTATGATTATTTATATATAGCATCTACATACATCGTCGTTAATGTCCATGCAATTTCATCTAGTGAGTACTTATTATGATTAAATACAATTTCCCATTGATACATTTCGTTTGAAAAAAACCAGCTACAGGCAGCAAGCTCAGCTTTTAAGTCCGTACGTGCTAAACCCTTGACTTGCGAATATGTAATATCCTTTGTAATTCCTTGAATAAATCTAAGTCTAATTTCTTCCCATTTCTCATTTACTTTATGTGACAGACCCATCGCTTCAGAGAAAACCTTCATAATATCTCTTTCCGTATCCGCTATTTTTAAAAATGATAAAACTTGACTTAAAATGATTTCCTTTGCCTCTTCCCTTGTTGTAGGAAAAAAAGGGATACTAGCTACATCAAAAAACTTTTTCATCACATCTTCCATAAGCACAATTAATAAATCATCTTTTCCTTTAAAATGACCATATACCGTTCCATACCCTATATTCGCTTCCTCCATTATGCTTTTAACGGTAGTTCTTTGAAAGCCTTCCTTTAAGAAAATATGGTGTGCGGCCCGGATAATTTTATTTCTTGTCCTAATCGATCGTAAATGTCTACCATCTTCAATATTTATTTCATCTTTCATAATTACCACCGACTTCCATTTATAATACTTTTATTTCATGATAGCGAAAAAAAATAAAAAGGAAAACTTTTAAAAGAATTGGGGCTGTCTTAAAAGAAAGTGTTACTCACTTTTCAGACAACCCCAACCGTTTGAAATTTATTCTTTTCTTTTAGATTACATATTCATGATGCTTCTCAAAATCACTTTTTCTACATTCAAGAACTAACTTTGTACCTTCCTCTTCATAGCTCGTTTCGATCACATTCGCATATTTATTAAAATACGAAATCATTTGACCCTTATCATATGGAATGAGCATTTCGCATTTAACATAGTCTTTAAAAATTTCTTTTCGAATGAGTTGAATTAGCTCATCTATTCCGATTCTTTGTTTAGCTGACAGGAATACATCCTCTCCCCTTATCATTGGAATTTGTATATCGACTAAGTCTGACTTATTGTAGGCATAGATCATCGGAATATTCTCTATCCCAATATCTTTTAATGTTTGATTTGTGATTTCCATTAATCGCTCATAGTTAGGATTAGAATAATCGACAACATGAATTAATAAATCACTTTCAGCTACCTCTTCTAAGGTTGAACGAAACGCTTTTACAAGATGATGGGGAAGCTTACTAACAAACCCAACTGTATCTGTTAACAGGAAAGATTTATGATCTGTCAATGAAATATTACGTACTGACGTTTCTAGAGTTGCAAATAGCATATCTTTTTCAAACACTTGTTTATTATCAAGAGGATGAAATGTTTCTATCAAAGCATTCATAATGGTTGATTTACCAGCATTTGTATAACCTACTAACGAAACAACCGGTACATCATTTTTCTTTCGTTGCTTTCTTTGTGTTTTCCTGTGACCGACTAATATTTCTAATTCCTTATTTAAAGCAGAAATTTTTTCTTCAATTTTTCTACGATCAAGCTCTAATTTCGTTTCTCCTGCCCCTCTATTTTTCAAGCCAGATCCCCCACCCTGTCGTCCTAACGACTCGCGGAGCCCAACTAATCTTGGGAGCATATATTGCAATTGAGCAACTTCTACCTGAAGCTGTGCTTCCTTCGTTCTTGCGCGTTCCCCAAAAATATCTAAAATCAGAATTGTCCGGTCAATTACTTTACAATCAAGATCAGATTCTAAATTTCGGATTTGTGAGGGAGATAATTCATCATTAAAAATGATGACATCCGCTTCCATCATTTCAGCTAGTGTTTTAATTTCACTTGTTTTCCCAGTCCCAACATAATGAGATTTGTTTATTTTTTGTAAATTTTGGGTGACCTCACTTGCCACCTCAATCTCACATGCTTCTGCTAAATTTCTTAATTCCTCCATTGAATAATCAAAATTGGGTTGATTATTCATGTTTACTCCGACTAATATCGCTTTTTCTCTATATTCCATAAAATCCTACCCTTCATGTTAAAAAATAGACGTTTTTTTCTTATAATTATTTACTTCAAATCAAATAGTGATCTATTTTAAGAAAAAATTCTTTGATAGAAAAACACAAGCTACCTGCCTGTGCTAAACGAGTAACGGATTTAATCATATATTTTCCTAAAAGTGAAGTCCCTAAAGGTGAACGAGTAGAAAACAAAACGTTCCTAAAAAGGACAACAAAAAAGAGGGCAGAATTGTCCTTCCCTCTTTTTCCGATCATTCAAGAAAATTCCAAGTAATTTTCTTATAAATATAAAATAGGGTTCCTTAAAGTAGGCAGACTAATCCGGTTACTCCACACATAGGCAGAGCCTGTGCACTATTTAATTAGCGGCACAAAGCCTTAAATCGGATTTTTGCATACTTCAAGGCTACCCCTCCGTTCTGTAAAAAAGTTAAACATAGTTTATCATAAACACAATCCAATTACAATAATTATTTTCCGAAATATTCAGTTATTTCCTGTTTCCATTTGCATAAATCCTATTAAGATGATCTTTACAAGAATGATCCATAAATCATATTTGCTGTTCCCCAATCTATCGCTTTGCTTCACTGATGATAATTACTTTAAAGCACTGAATAAAATAAAAACCTAGCAAGAAAATTCCTGCTAGGTCATCTATCGCGAGTCAGGGGGGACTCGGATTTAGGTTACTTAATATAGAGCTTACCTTGTGCTAGTTTTGTTGAGACATTGTCATAATCATCCTTCACTTTCACTTCAACAACTGCACCGTCCGCTTTCGTTCCTTTTGGCACTGTCCAGTAGCCAACATAATGACCTGAAGATGTTTCCATCATCGGCAATTCTGTTGCATTATCACTGCTTACATTTGTTAATGGCATATGAATAGCAAATGTAGCTTTTAAGCCAGGCTCACTATCAAATTCAATCTTGACAGAGTCTCCTACCTTCAAGTCTTTATCAGCATTTGGCAATAGATTTGAAATTTGTGGTGCATCGTATTTTGTAAATACAGTTACCTTCTTCGTTACTTTATTGCCCGCTTTATCTTGAGCTACTACTTTAATCACATTTTCGCCATTTTCAAGCATAATTCGTTTTGAATATTTTCCATCTGTTACAGTTGCCTTTTGACCATTGATTTTAACTGTATCCAAATTCGCATCGCTAACTGATCCTTCAACCGTTACTGTTTCGCGATTTGTTTTTGTATTATTTTTTGGACTATCAATGGTTAAAGTTGGATTTGTCTTGTCATACACCACTTTAACCGGTGCAGATTGTTCAGTTGAACCAGAATCAACAGAAGCTTTCGCCGTAAGGACATTTTCTCCTTCAGTCAAGTCAATATCAGCAGAGAATGTTCCATTATCAGCTGCATCAACAGTTTTCACATCTTTACCATTGTTTAGAATGTGAACTTTAGTTGATGGAGAAGCTGTTCCTTCAACTGTTGCTGTTCCTTGATTTGTAAATGAACCATCTTTAGGAGATGTAATTGTTGGAACATCCACTTCATAGTTTACACGAGCACGAATCATGTAATTTCCTTCTTCAGCAGGGGATTGTGACCATGCTCCGCCAACATATTGCCAGCTGCGTTTAGCATTTGTGCTACTTTCATCTGTAGCTAATCCAGGTGCATTTGGATTTGCTTTCGATTGAATGTAAACCATGTAGAAATCACCATTTACTGTGATTCCTTCTGCAGAAAGATCAACAACTGTCCATTCACCATTTCGAAGTGCTGTTGCATTAATTGGACCAGCAATTTTCTTACCTGGTGCTCCATTTGATCCAGATGCATCCCAAACCTCTACTTTAAACTCGGTTCCACCAGGAGATGGCCAATCAGCTGTCCAGAAACGGAATACTCCCGCAGTAACGATAGCTGTCTTTTTGCCTTCTGGAAGAGACATTTTTACAGCCCAGCCATTGCCTGCATCATAGAATGCACGCGCATTTTCTGCAGTTCCATCATCATAGCCAATTTCACCGCCAGGATAGCTAATAATTGGAACTAGATCTACATTAACATCCGCTGTTTCTCCACCATTTACTGTTACTTGTTTTTCTTGTGAATGATAGAATGGTGCAATGATTTTTAATGTGTATGTGCCTTCATAAGCAGAAAGCTCATAATGACCATTCGCATCCGTTTGTACAGGAGTAACTGCAGCATCTTCAACTAGAAGGACCGTTGCTCCTTGTAATGGTTCGCCAGTTGATTTATTTTTCACTGTACCACTTATGTTTCCTTTAGGTAATTCTTCAAGAACAAAGTTTGCAGTTGATACTCCATCATTTTCGATGGTTACTCTTTGCTGCACGGAATTGTAACCATAAGCATCTGCTTGCAGCGTATAATCACCAGATGCATGTGTCATTTCATATTCGCCATTAGCTGGATTTGTTGTCACAGAACGACCAGTTTCCAATACACTTACTTGCGCACTCATTGGCAATAGTGTAGGATTAACTTGTTCCTCTTTCGCCGGAGGAGCATCCTTTTTAGGTATCTCTGGCTTAATTGTAGCTGGATTTACCTTTTCTTTTTTCAGTGAATCACTGTTATCATTTTTAATTACTCCAAGATTATTGTTACCTTTTGATTCCTTACTGTTAATTGATGTAGCAGAGAGCTTCACATCATCAATATACCAGCCTTGCTTTTGTACACTTCCATCTGATTTTAAGTTAAAGCCGATGTAAATACGTTGACCACTATAATCAGAAAGATTGACTTCTTGATTAGTCCAACTAGATGTAGTTCCATTTAGGCGTAATAACTGTGTCCAGTTTTCTTGGTCAGTTGATACGAAAACATGAGCAAAATCATAATTATTTTCTAATTCATACCAATTCTTAAATTGTAGATATGCATTGCCTTCCGGAAGATCGATCGGTGGCATCACCAATGTCATATTTGCACTATTGTCATAGTTACCAGAAAGGTTTGTCGCATATACTTTCTCACCTGAAGCAGCGCTCCTTGGCCCAGATGTTGGAACACCCCATTGCCATGAATCTTTTTCACCAAAAGAAGTCCATCCAGTTGGTGTTGATTCAAAGTCTTGAGAATAGCCAACTGTGATTCCAGGCATAACATTTACTTCATATTGATTACTCGTTACTTCGTTATTACCGAAATCATTCATTTTCCAACGATATTTTAAAGATGGTGCAGCAATTTTATCCCCAGGAATCTCCGCTGAGTATACCCCAGATTTAAAATCACCGGAAATTCTTTTCGCTTCAATATTTTTCCATTCACCATTTTGATTTTGATATTGTAATGTAACAGTAGACACGCTTACATTATCAGTAACTTCGATTGTTAACGGTAATTTCATTCCTGCATAAGTTTCAGTCGGTGCAGTATGTTTGAAAGTTGGAGCTTCATTGTCATCTCCATTTTTCGTTACTTGACCTTTTACTTTTCCTAAACCACTAACTACAGAAGAAACGGCATCAAATGCATTAACTAATCCGTATCCATACCCATTATTAGGAGTTTGTGGGAAAGTTGAGTCTGTTAAAGGTGTCGCTGTGTTGATTAGAATTTCTTCGATTTGATCAACTGTAAGCGAAGCGTTCACCTGACGCAATAACGCTACGACAGCAGAAACGTGTGGACCAGCCATTGAAGTTCCATTCCAGCCGCCTTCATAAGCACCACCAGGTACAGATGAGCGAATGTTCACACCAGGCGCAGAAATATCAGGCTTTACTTCACCATATGGTGATGGCCCTTGTAAAGAAAAGTTAGCTAATTTATTGTTGATATCTGTTGCACCCGTCGCAAAGCTTTCAGGATAGTTTGCTGGGTTAGCAATTGATCCTGGTCCGCCAGGCTCAAAGATTGTTGTATTCCCTGCAGAGAATTCAGGGAAGATTTCCGCAGCTCTCCAGTTTTGAACCATTTCACGGTACCATTCGTCAATACCGCGTCCACCACCCCATGAGTTGTTCACTACATCTGGAGCCATTTCAGGATGTGGATTTCCTTGCGCATCCTTAGGAGCTAGAATCCATTCCGCAGCTTCAAGCAGGTCTGCATCTGTTCCTCCAGCTGCTGTAAAAGCTTTAACAGCAATCCATTTTGCACCAGGAGCTACACCAATTTGGTTCGCACCATTAGGTTCAGAACCAACCATTGTACCCATTGTATGTGACCCGTGACCTTGATCATCATACGGTGCAGAACGACCAGCTGTAGCATCAAACCAGTTCATTTCATGATTTGGGCTATTTGGATTTGCCGGATTAAATCCGCGATATTTTTCCTTTAATGCTGGATGGTCCCATTGAACACCAGTATCAATATTTGCAATGACAGTACCAGATCCATCAATGCCCATATCCCATACTTGTGGGGCACCTACACGTTCAATGTTCCACTCAATACTATTTGTACCTGCCTTTTTCTCTTCAGCAGTTTTCGCACTTTTTTCTGTCTTTTTATCACTTGTATTAGGTGCTGCTACACCTGTTTTATAAAGCTGGCGAGTTTCGTTTGGAAGCACTTTAGCAACTGATTCGAAACCTGCAAGCTTTTGCATAATTTCCTTCGTCGCTGTTACGGCCATTCCATTGACAATATAGAAGGATTCAAAATCTTTTACTTTGCCATTTTTCTTCTCTTTTTTAAGATATTTAATGACATCTTCTTGAGTAAGAGTAGCAGTTGCTCTTAATTCTGATACAACTGCAGATCGCTTAGCAAGCTTTGCTTTTAATGCAGAAAGCTTTGCTTTACTTGCATTCGTTCCAGCTTTTTTAGCAGCCTTTTTTGTGTCTGCCTGCTCCTTAAATTTGATTAGGAATGTAACTTTGTCGTCTTCACTTTTAAACTGCTTTTGAAGAATGTCACTAATTTTAGAGCTAGTAACATTTTTGGCATCTAAAACAGATGTGTAAGGCTTTTTCGTTACAGACAAGGAAGCGGCATTTGCAAAGCTTGGTGTTAATAGTGATATCGACATCAACACAGTGGCCAATACACTTGTGGCCTTAGCAACTTTTCTTTTTCTTGGCATTTCCTAGTTTCCTCCCCTCAAATAAAAGGCAATTTTTCAATTGATGTCTCCGGATAAAATCATGGGATTTACATCTTTTTCAAAAAAAATTAATCCTTTATCCGAATAACAACGAAGTTGAAAAAAAACCTAATGAATAAAAAATGACAACTACTTTCCTCCTTTCTCTAGACTACTTGCTGAAGGTTCTTAGTTGTCTATTTAAATATATAGCGCAGGTGCAAAAGAATTTGTCATAATTTGTCGACAAAGGTCTGAATTTTCAGATTTTAGTAGAATGGTATGAATTTGAAATTCTCATAAACAACTAAAGACCTAATATTCCTAAAATTTAAAATTGTTCAACGTTAAGTAATTCCTGTTAATTCAACACTTCTTTAAAAATGGAATATAGGTCTACTAAACCATTTTTAGAAAATTAGAAATATACCCCCAAAAAATACATATTTAAACCTAGTACTTACTTTCATTATTCTTTTTTATGTATTCGCTATAGGTTGAAAGTCCTTGGAAATAATTAGAAACAACCTGTCCTATTGTTAATGCGTACTACTTTTATAGTGAGTAATCACCCGTCTTTCTCCTTCTAATTACACATACTTACCCTTTTCGACTTTAAAAAGAACTATTTATTTGACAAAGATATTATCTAGAATGATACTATTCTTTAGAAATGGATATTTTGGCAAACGTGTTTGGATTTTACAGGTACTCTCTTTTCTACAAGCTGTAAAAAACAAAAATGAAGTTAAATGTAAGAATATATTTAAATCTACATCAGCCATATTAAGAAAAGAGCATATGCATTTTATTTAATGGAGGTTATGCATGCAAAAAACAAATACAAAAACAGTCACCATCGCCCTTTTTGTCGCGACCTTTTTAACCGCGATAGAAGGGACGATTGTTAGTACAGCAATGCCTACCATTGTTAGCGAGCTAAAAGGACTCGAATTAATGAACTGGGTATTTGCGATTTACTTACTTACTTCAGCAGTTACTGTTCCAATTTTCGGTAAGCTTTCTGATCTATATGGTAGAAAAGCCATATTCCTTATCGGTACTGTTATTTTCCTTATTGGGTCCGCTCTTTGTGGTCTTTCCCAATCAATGGAACAACTAATTATTTTTCGAGCCTTACAAGGGATCGGAGCAGGAGCAATTATGCCTGTAACTACAACTATTATCGGTGATATTTATCCATATGAAAAACGTGCAAAGGTACTTGGCTTAATGGGTGCTGCATGGGGGATTGCAGGAGTAATTGGACCACTTGTCGGAGGCTTTTTTGTTGATCAACTATCTTGGCACTGGATTTTCTATATAAATGTCCCATTCGGAATTGTAGCCATGCTAATGGTTGGCTTTGCTTTAAAAGAAAATATAGAAAAAACGAAGAAAAAAATCGACTATGCTGGTGCATTAACCTTTTCTATCGGTATGCTATTCTTGCTATTCGCTTTGCAAAGAGGTGGAGATACTCATAACTGGGCATCAGCAACGATTATTATTTCTTTTATTGTAGCCATTATTTCACTTCTTCTTTTCATATTTATTGAGTCTAAAGTAAAGGAACCACTCATTCCATTGCAGCTTTTCCGCTTAAGAGCCGTTTCAGTTTCAAATACAGTCGGTTTCCTTGCAAGTGCTGTGTTAATTGGAATCACTGTTTATATTCCTATGTGGGTACAGGGAATTATGGGACATGGTGCCACTATTTCCGGATTAATGCTTGCACCTATGTCTATTACATGGATGATTGGTTCCTTTATAGGTGGAAGAATGTTGCTTCGTTACGGTGAAAGAGTTACCGTAGCATCAGGAATGGGGATTTTAGTTATTTCTGGTATTTGGCTAATGTTCTTCTCCATAAAAACACCTGAGCTCTTTTTCTATCTCTTATCCGCTTTAATTGGAGTCGGATTTGGAATGGTGATGACGATTACAATGGTCAGCTCACAATCTGCCGTGGACTGGTCAATGCGTGGGGCTGCAACTGCATCTAATACATTTTTTCGAACATTAGGTCAATCAGTTGGCGTTGCATTTCTTGGTACCTATTTTAATACTACACTTGTTACGAAAACTTCAGAGTCCAATATTGATTCAGGTAATCTTAACCAATTAATAAATCCAAACCTAGCAACAGAGCTCCCAGAGCAAGCACGAATTTCATTAAGAGGAGTTCTTGAATTTGGTCTGCATCATTTATTTACCGCTATGATGATTATCGCTCTACTCGGACTAATGGTAGCTTTTTTATCACCACGCTTAAAATCAGAAAAAAGAGGATAATGAAAAAAGCTGGATAATCCAGCTTTTTTTCATTAATACAGTGATTGCATATAAATCTTAATCATTTTTTTCATTGGAGTAACTTGTATAACTCCCCTTAATATATATCAACATTACCACTTGATACTCTTACTTTGATTTCATGTTCTCCCGACCCATGCGTACCTCTTACCTTATGGTTTCCTATTTCCTGACTTTTCAACGGAAAATCACAAGAAATATCCCCACTGCTTGCCTTTCCATTTAAAGTGAAATCAGCATCTTTTGGCAGATCAAGCTTTACGGAGCCTGAACTTACATGAACATTAATAGAGTCGGTTAACTTATCCATTTGAAAGTCAAGTTTACCTGAAGAAAGTGTTGCATCAAGTTTCCCTGAGTATCCAGTGACATCTACCTTACCAGAGCTCATTTTTATTGATCCTGTTTTTGTGGATAGTGAATCCAACTGCGCACTTCCAGAAGAGCCTTTATGGTTATAATCATTCACCAATAAATTTGCAAGCTTCAAATTTCCAGAGCTCATATTCACATTCATTTTATCAAGCTTCATTGGATGATTTTTTGATGTGCCAGACATCGTTAAATTACCAGAACCAACTGTGACATTCATATTTTGATCATAATCTTTAGGGATATAAACGGTTACTTTGCTCTTATTCCAAAAGCCAAAGCCTTGGAACCATTTACGCTTTACCTCAACATGTATCGTATCTCCTTTACGATAAGTGACTAACTTCCCTCTTCCTTCTAACTTAGCTTTAAGGTGCTCACGATCTTCAGGAATAATCGTCGTATTAGAGCTTGAGACATTCAGATCAATTAAATCAATATTTTTCATCGATTCTGTTTGTGTTCCTTTTTCACCAAAGGGAAACCATGCTGCTTCTTTTATACTCGTTCCAACTAAATATAATCCAATTAAAACTAATATAAAAATAAATAATTTCTTCATAATTAATCGTCCCTTTCCAATCTTCTCCATGCTTATATCATAAATAACAAAACTGGATGCGACAATGCACCGCGGATTTAAAAATATCTCAGACTTGAGGCTTAGAATTCAAATATTTCAAGAGGAGGGAAAAGAGAAATGGGAAATCAAAAACCATATGTAATAAAAAGGAAATCACTATATCTATATATTACCAATCTACCATTCATTTTTACACCTATATTTAATAGATTTAAAAAAATTTTCAGTTTTAAATGTAGTGTATTTTCTCATCTCCATGTGTATCTCTCTAACTACATTTTTCAAAAATAAAAAAATATCAATTCCCTATTTGTATTTTTCTGCAAACTATGTATAATTATTTTAATATTTTGTTATTTTCCTTTTTAACACATTTAAAAAAATGCATAATAAGGGGAGATCAAGCATGGGGATACATACATTATTATTAAATGCATTCATCATTATCATTTGTATTCTTAGCTACCAAGTATTTTGGTTAGAAAAAGAGGAAAAAGGAAAGAAAGGAATTCGTAATGATCTTTTCATTTCCATGCTCGCATCCATTGCAATTATTCTTTGTATGCATTTTCCTTTCAAATTTTATTCAGGATATATTTATGATTTAAGATTAATTCCTATCCTTATTGTCTCTCTCTATGGCAGTTCCAGAAGCTTTGTTTTAATATCCATTGTGTATCTGTCCTACCGTGTTTATTTAGGCGGAAATGGAGTTGTCCCTTCTATACTTGTATATTTAATGATTATTATTATTATTCTACTATTCAATTATTTTTCATCTGATTTTTTTAAGAAAAAAAAGATCCTATTTAGCACACTACTTATTTTTCTTTGCACCATTTCCTTTTCTACCTTTGCTTTATTTAATTATATGAAGCTAAGCAGTATAATTGATCCTACTTTTCTCCACTTTCTGTCCGATTATATAATAATCAATACTTTTACAGGGCTGTTATCTACTTATTTAATCGA
The DNA here is from genome assembly GCA_018333075.1 of Heyndrickxia sporothermodurans. GTDB lineage: Bacteria > Bacillota > Bacilli > Bacillales > Bacillaceae_C > Heyndrickxia > Heyndrickxia sporothermodurans_A. The sequence goes on from BORH01000006.1 coordinate 152,225, forward strand.
GAGTATGATTGAAAAGTATAAAATGAAAGAGAAAATTCAGCGAACAGAAAAATTTTATGCAGTTAGTGAATTAGCCGCATCTATTGCCCACGAAATACGAAATCCACTGACAACAGTATATGGATTTATGCAATTATTTAAAGAAAATGAAATCTCAGAGTCTACTAAAAAAGAATATTTACAAATTATGCTCGGGGAATTAGAGAGAACACAGCTAATCATTGACGATTATCTATCTTTGGCCAAGCCTCAAATGTTAATGAAAGAGCCTATAGATATTAACCAAATTATTGATGAAATTGTACATACTATCTCACCTTTAGCGATGGTAAACCGTGTTGAAATTAAAAGTGATATAAAGGGTTCACATCATATCAATACGGACGAAGATAAAATCAAACAATGCTTAATTAACATTGCCAAAAATGGGATTGAAGCAATGACTAATGGAGGAATATTGCAAATCAATGTAAGAAAGGTAAAGAACAATATCGTGATTGATATTATTGATAATGGTATAGGAATGGTTCCTGAAGAGATTAAACGGATTGCTATGCCGTTTTATTCTTTAAAAGAAAAAGGTACCGGACTAGGTACGATGGTTTCATACAGCATAATTAAAGAATTAAACGGAGATATAGAAATTAAAAGTGGAAAAGGAAAAGGTACATGTTTTTCAATTATTTTACCATTCTCTTAAAAAATCGATTTTCTAATCTATAAATCTTCATTAAAGAGAAAGGTTAATTATCTTCCAATTTTCCTTTCCCTTTTAATAATGGCAATAAGATTTCAGACCTTACATGCAATCTATTTTTGTTGTTTTGAGCCGACTTAAATAATCACAGGTGTCAATGGATCTCCACCTTCTAAAAATTGAATTAAATTATCCGCAGTAATTTCGGCCATCTTTATCCTTGTTGCCTCACTTGCACTTCCGATATGAGGGAGTGTTACAACATTTGGTAATGTTAACAGTGGGGAATCTAAATCAATCGGCTCCTTTTCAAAAACATCTAACCCTGCTGCCCATATTTCCTTATTTTTTAACGCATTGTATAAGGCTTGTTCATCAATAATGCCCCCACGTGCGGTGTTAATCAAAATAGCGGTCTTTTTCATTCGCTGCAATTCTTTGTTACCAATTAAGTATTTTACACCGGGACTGTACGGAATTAAGATACTTACATAATCAGAAGTTTCCAAGAGTGTATCTAAATCACAGTATTCTGCTCCTAATTCTTTTTCAATCTCTAGTTTTCTTGAACGATTATAATAAAGGATTTTCATTCCAAATCCCTTGGCCCTTCTTGCTAACGCTTGTCCGATTCTTCCCATCCCAATTATGCCTATTGTCGCACCATAAATATCTTTTCCAATTAATTGCATCGGTGACCACGATTTCCATTCACCATTTCTTAAATAATTCGAAGCCTCAACCACTCTTCTTGCAGTAGCCATTAACAATGCAAAGGTTAGATCTGCCGTTGTTTCCGTTAATACACCAGGTGTATTTGTTACAACAATCCCTTTTTTATTTGCAAATTTCACATCAATATGATTGAATCCAACTGCCATATTGCTAATAATTTTTAAGTTTTCTGCGTGTGAAATCATTTTTTCATCAATTGTTTCTGTTATCGTGCAAAACAGACCATCAACATCCTTGATTTCCTTTAACAATACCTCTCTCGGTACAGGAATATCCTCCTCTTCCCACATCTTAACATCAAGATGTTGAACTAATTGATCGTAAATAGATGCTGGAATTTTACGAGTAACATATATTTTTCGCTTCACCCTAATCCCCCTTATCTTCAGAAACTATATAAAATTCTATGTTATTCTACTGGTTCATTTAAAATACTTTTTTCTAATACTGAGAATTTATCTCCATATACTTTTGTAATATGTTTTTCTCCCCAAGCACATAAAGAATCCAAGATTTCTTTTAATGACCAACCATATTCGCTGAGCTCATATTCAACTTTAGGGGGAATTTGCTGATAGACAATTCGATGGATTACTCCATCCTCCTCAAGCTCTCGCAATTGCTGTATTAGCATCTTTTGTGTAATATTTGGCATTAATCGCTTTAATTCACTAGTTCGCTTCTTTCCGTGTGTTAAATGACAAAGAATCACACATTTCCATTTCCCCCCTATCACCTCTAATGTTGCTTCAACTGAAATATTATATTTCTTTCTTTGCATGTATATCCCTCTCTCTTATAGGCACTTATAAGTACCTATATAACTTTTTGGTTCCTATATAACAAAAAAGTACGTACTTTTCTATTTACTTAATATATTCCATAATAGCATTTGCCGGCTAATTTTTACTATACATTTTTATTTCATAGATAGGAGGAGTCATTTATGTCTCTTAACAATAGACGAAGTATGCTGGCACTTTTAGCCCTTGCTGTAAGTGCCTTTGCCATTGGAACAACTGAATTTATCAGTGTAGGACTTCTACCACTGATCGCAAATGATTTAAATATTCCAGTAACAACCGCTGGATTAACAGTTTCCTTATATGCAATTGGTGTCATGTTTGGTGCACCAGTTCTCACAGCTCTAACATCAAAGATGGGACGTAAATCATTATTACTATGGATAATGGTGGTCTTTATTATTGGAAATAGTATTGCTAGTGTAGCTTCCAATATTAGTGTTCTACTTCTTGCTCGTGTGATCGCAGCTTTATCTCATGGTGTTTTTATGTCTATAGGATCAACGATAGCAGCAGATTTAGTTCCTGAAAATCGACGAGCTAGTGCCATTTCAATTATGTTTACAGGGCTTACTGTTGCTACTGTAACAGGAGTTCCCTTTGGTACCTTTATCGGTCAACAATTTGGTTGGAGAATCGCTTTTGTTGTCATTATTATTGTTGGAGTAATTGCACTTATTTCTAATAGTTTTCTTGTTCCGAGTGATTTAAGAAAAGGTGCTCCAACAACCTTTCGTGATCAAATCAAATTGCTTACAAATGGCCGTTTGTTATTAGTATTTATTATTACAGCTCTAGGTTACGGGGGGACATTCGTTGTCTTTACTTATTTGTCTCCATTATTGCAAGAAATTACTGGATTTAAAGAAAGTACTGTAGCAGTTATTTTGCTTATTTACGGAGTAGCGATTGCTATCGGGAATATGATGGGAGGAAAACTATCTAATAAAAATCCTATCGGTTCCTTATTTTATATGTTTATTATACAAGCCATTATACTCTTTATTTTGACATTCTCTGCACCATATAAAGTAGCTGGATTAATGACCATTTTATTTATGGGAATGCTTGCATTTATGAATGTTCCTGGTTTACAAACATATGTAGTTATTTTAGCAAAGCGCTTTGTTCCTAGCGCGGTTGATGTTGCATCAGCGCTCAATATCGCAGCCTTCAATGCCGGAATCGCTTTAGGATCGTATATTGGGGGGATTATAGCAAATTCCATCGGACTCATTCACACAGCTTGGATTGGTGGTGTAATGGTATTAGCTGCAGTACTGCTTACAGGATGGAGCCGTTCCTTAGAACGTAATGATTTAACCAAATAACCCTTTTCCAATCTGAATACTTTTATTTAAAGGAGGTGTTGCGATATACTATAATTATTGCTGGCTATGGCCATTCTATGCAAAGATATGGTAGGAATTAAGTAAAAAGGAACTTTCCTTATTCACAACAAATAGGAGGATTATATACATGGCAAAAAATTTACAAGACACAACAACATTGAACAATGGTGTAAAAATGCCTTGGCTTGGACTAGGCGTATTTAAAGTAGAAGATGGGAATGAAGTCATCAATTCTGTCAAAGCTGCTATTAAAAATGGATATCGAAGCATTGATACTGCGGCTGTTTATGATAATGAAACGGGCGTTGGAATTGGTATTCGTGAAGGACTAAAAGAAGCTGGAATCTCTCGTGAAGATTTATTTGTTACTTCTAAGGTGTGGAATTCTGATTTTGGCTACGAAACTACTCTTGCTGCCTTTGAAACTAGCCTAAAAAAACTGGGCTTAGACTATTTAGATCTATATCTTATCCACTGGCCTGTTGAAGGAAAATATAAAGATACATGGAGAGCTTTAGAAACACTTTATAAGGATGGAAAAATTAAGGCGATTGGAGTTAGCAATTTCCAAATCCATCATTTAGAGGATCTTCTAAAGGATGCAGAAATTAAACCAATGGTAAACCAAGTAGAATGTCATCCACTGCTATCACAAAAAGAACTCCTAGCCTATTGTAAGGACAAGGGGATTCAATTAGAAGCTTGGTCTCCTCTAGCACAGGGGCAATTGCTTGACCACCCAGTCTTACAAGAAATTGCATCTAAATATAATAAATCGATCGCTCAAGTTATTTTACGTTGGGATTTACAAAACGGTGTTGTTACTATCCCTAAATCTATAAAAGAGCATCGGATCATTGAAAATGCAACAATTTTTGACTTCGAATTATCTTCAGATGATATGGAACGCATCGACAGTTTAAATCAAAACCATCGTGTTGGACCAGATCCAGATAACTTTGACTTTTAAACATAAATAATCAGAAGAGCCTGTTTGGAATATAAACATTTCCAAACAGGCTCTTTTTTCGTTTAAGCTAAAAAAGTCCATGGTTATTTCTGATAAGCTCGAATAACCTCATTAATTAATTCATGCTGTTCATCTAATCCGGTTAGTTGACTCAATGCTTTTTTTGGACCTACTTCTTTAATCATTTTTTGCATAGCTACAGATTCTTGATCTTCCTTCACATCAAATTGTAAAGCGGCAGCCATTACATCAACAAGATGCATCGGAATTTTTTTGCATTCATTCATGTATTCTAAAGCAGGTGCTACTAAGCGGTCTTTTGCTCCTAATTTACGCATTGGTGCTCTTCCAACCCTTTGAACATCATCAATAATGAATGGATTTGCAAAGCGATTCACGATTTTTTCAATATATTGATGATGCTGTGCTTCCTCAAAATGATATTTGGAAATGAGTACCTGACCAGTTTCCTCTAATCCACCTAAAACCGTTTGTTTCACTTCTTGATTTTGAATGGATTCTGCAATCGTTCCAATTCCATATAAATTCCCGATATATGCAGTTGCGGCATGTCCTGTATTTACAGTAAATAACTTTCTTTCGATATATGCTTGAAGATTATCAACAAATAATGCTTCCACAATTTCAGGCTTGCTACCTTTAATTTCGGTTTGGTCAATGACCCATTCATGGAATGGTTCAACAAGCACGTCTAAAAGACGTTCGTTATTCTGATTTGGAACGATTCGATCTACGGCAGAATTAGGAAAACCAACATTGTCCGATACCCATTGTTTTTCATCCTCATTTAAATGCTCAAGGACAAATTTTTTCAGTTCACTGCTTCCACCAACCATATTTTCACAAGCAATAATATTTAGTGGTTCCCCTTGCAGTGCTTTTCTTTTTTTCAAGCCTTCTGCAATAAGTGGAGCGATAAATTTTAATATATGCGGTCCAATCGCTGTTGTTACTAGATTCGCAGTTGCAATTGAGTGTATTGCTTCTTCTGGTGAAGTAGCATTATTAATACCCTTTACACCATTAACCGAAAAAGCCTCTTTTTGTTCACTTGCTAAAATTACCTGATACGTTTTCTCTTTATTGATTTCATTAATAATAGCATCATTTACATCAATAAATTCAATTTCATATCCAGATTGATGTAATAATAAACCAATAAACCCTCGACCTATATTTCCAGCACCAAAATGAGTGGCTTTCATCTTAGTTCACCTCATTAAAAATGTGCAAAATTTCATCCTCTGATTTTGCTTGAACTAACTTTTCAACATTTTCTTCTTCTGAACAAACAATTGCAATTTTTGAAAGAATATCAAGATGTTCATTGTTTTTGCCTGCGATCCCAATAAGAATTTTAACAATGTTTCCTCCACCAAAATCAACACCATCTGGTACTTGAACTACAGATAACCCTGATTCAATTACTGAGCTTTTCGCATTTTCAGTCCCATGAGGAATCGCAATGAAATTCCCCATATACGTACTAGTTATTTCTTCGCGCTTAAGCATTTCCTCAATATATTCTGCTTTTACATATCCTTTTTCAACAAGAATTTTTCCTGCAGCTTTGATCGCTTCTGTTTTGCTGTTCAATTGTTGATTTAATAAAATATTTTCCTTTGATAAAATTGACATTTTTCCTCACTCCTTATGTGTTTGAACATTGCTGATATAATATTGCTGACTAATATATTGAATTAATTGACTTTTTGTCGCTGTTTCAAAAATATGAATGCTCTCTTCAGATTTAATAATAAGAGCACTAATATAACTTGTGATTCTTAACATTTCTGCACATGCATCCTCAGGTGCAAGCAAAAGTAAAATTCTTTCCGCATGAATCGTTTTATTGTCCATCGATTTTAATATTTGTGGAGACTTCAAATCAATAAGATGGAAAGCAGGTTGAATCACTTGCTCATTTCTCGCATGAAATAACGCAATCTTTGTACCGGGAATCCCTAATCCACCTAATTGCTGTCTTTTCTTTAATGCTTTAACTACTTTAGCTGCATTGCCAATATGACCTATGCTCGATAGCTTTTTACAAACCTCTTTTAGCGTAATCTCTATTTCTTGATGCTTTTCCATACAAAAGACTTCTAAAGAATCAAGAATTGATATTAATAGGCTTGATTCCTTTATAACTCCTTTAAAATCATCATATTGGATTGAATATGATGATGCACTTTTTTCTTCCTTGTAGAGACCAGCTCCACGCTTTCCACCCTTTAACTGAATATATCGCTGAACTTTTTCCAACTCATCATCCGTTAAAATAGGGCTTACTAATAAATAATCTAGAGTTACTCCATCGATCGGTATAGTTGAAAAAATTAAGTCGTAATCCTCTGTATTCATTTCTTTTAACTCAAAGACCGAAATATTCTTTGTTTCAGTAATACTAGGAATATGATTTTGTATTTGGGTAGCTAGCATTTTCGAAGTCCCAATACCACTTGAACAAATAATTAAAGCCTTCCACTTGTTTAAGGATGCTTTCATATTTAATGTGGAACCAAAATGCAGCACTAGATAACCAATTTCTTCATCTGGTACATTAAGATCAGGTAATACTCTCGATACAGCTGTTTTAACTATACGAAAAAGATCTTCATAATCCTTTTTCACTTGCTCGAGCAATGGGTTGGAGATTCTCATATTTTGTTTTAGTCGATATAAGGTCGGTTGGAGATGTGCTAATAACCCTTCAATTAATGATTGATCACCCTTTAGTTGAACCCCTGACAAATCTTCCACTTGTTTGATCAATTGATTCACTATAAAAGCAGTTTCAACATTATCCTCCTGTACACCTATTTCTCTTGTAAATCGAATCTTTGCCCCTAAAAGATGCATCGTAATGTAACCAATCTCCTGATCAGGAATAACAACTTGAAACTCATCTTCTAAATATTTGGCGATTTCTCTGGCAATATCAAACTCTTTTGTTTCCTGTAGCTCTTTCAAATACTCTCCTCGAATAGAGATATTCTCTCCTCGTTGTATTCTTTCGATGGCTAATGCAAGATGAACGACTAAGCCAACGTAGGAGCTATCTGCTAAAGGATAAGGAAGCTGCTGGTTCATATGGCCAACAAGCTTTTCAATAATGAGCAGCTTCTCTTTTTTTACAAGACCGAGCAGCCGCTCCGATATAGAGTCGATTGTATTCGATGATTTCTTTTGAATACTTTCTCGGACCATTTTTAGAAATTCTGGAACATCAAATCGATCCGAGATTAAGCTGCGAATAGCTTTACGCTTTGATTCCTCGGTCCCAATAAGCTCAATGCCATAGCCTCTTCTTCTAATGAGTGAAAGTCCATATCTTTGTATAAATGGTTCCATTTTATCTAAATCATTACTAATAGTTGCTGCTGTTACGCCAAGATCATTGGCTAAGGAGAGTAACTTAACTGGTTCCTTACTATCTAATAGAGAACATAAGGCAATAACTAATCGTTCATCCGGTGTATACTCCATATAATCTTGTTTCTGGATTGCCAATTTTAATTGGTGCAAACCATTATAGTCACCAGCTAATTTTATGCCGACGCCTGCTCTTCTTAATAATTTCAGTTGAAACGGCTTGAGTATATTTTCAATATTTTTTAAATCTCGATGAATGGTGCGTTCGCTAACATCAATCAACTCTGCAATTTCTTTTATCGTGATTTCTTTATTGATATCCTCCATTAAATAATGGAGAATTAACCTTTCTCTTGCCGAAACAATCATATCTATCAGCTCACTTTAAATTTGATTACTGACATAATTTAATTATAAGGTGCCTCTTATGGTTATTCAAAAGAAAGTAACCTTTATTTTTTCCGATAAGTTCTTGTCAATATTTAATAACTAGATGTAGTATGCCAATAAAAAAATAGATTATAAAACTTTGTTGCTTTGAATTTAATAAATAGATATTAAATTTAGATTTAGCGTACACCTTTTCTTTGTTTTTCAACAAAAAGGGGATGAACTTATTTACGATTCATCCCCTTTTTGTTATTTCAATTGATTAACGATTTCATCATATTTTGGACTGCTTAAGAAATTATCAACTGATACATGATGAGCATTTGGTAGTTTTACTTTTGCTCGATCTGTTAAATCTTTATGCGTAATAACAATATCTGCATCACTTGGAAGATTGCTAATTGATGTATTGGCTACTTCAACATCTTTTATCTCCGCTTTATTTACTTTATTGCGTAAAATAGATGCTCCCATTGCACTGGAGCCCATTCCAGCATCACAAGCAAAGATAATTTTCTTCACTTGACTATAGTCAAATTCCTTTGTCTCAGTCGTTGAAGTAGAAGTGTCTGCCAATGCACTTGATACAGAGCTTTTCTTACCTTTTAAAGACTCCATTTTTTCAGTAGCACTTGAAATATCCTCATTTTCGTCTTTCGTCTTACTTGCTTTCATAATGAGTGCAGCCACAACAAAGGAGACAATTGCTGAAACAAGTACACCTGCAATGATTCCTACATAATTTCCTTTTGGCGTCATCGCAAGTAAGGCAAAGATACTGCCTGGTGATGGAACCGCTACTAAACCTACTTTGAAAATAGTGAAGGTAAACACACCACTTATTCCACCTGCAATAGCAGCTAAAATTAGCATCGGCTTCATTAAAATATACGGGAAGTATATCTCATGAATTCCACCTAAGAAATGAATAATTGCTGCTCCTGGTGCTGAACGTTTCGCTGCTCCTCTACCAAATAAACAAAAGGCAAGTAAAATACCTAAACCTGGACCTGGATTTGGTTCTAATAGGAACAAAATTGATTTTCCTGTATTTGCTGCCTGTTCAACAGCTATTGGACTAAGAACCCCGTGATTAATTGCATTATTTAAGAACAATACTTTTGCCGGTTCAATAAAAATACTTGCTAAAGGCAATAGACCTGCAGTAACAATAACTTCGACACCGTTAGATAAAATTGTAATAAGTGCTGTAACGATTGGGCCAATTCCTTTTAAAGCAATGATTAATAAAATTGCAGCTAATATTCCTGCAGTAAAATTATTTACAAGCATTTCAAAACCAGATTTAATCTTATTCTTTAGCAATTGATCGACTTTCTTTATCAAATATCCTCCAAGAGGCCCCATGATCATAGCCCCTAAGAACATTGGAATATCCGATCCGACAATGACACCCATGGTTGCTGTCGCACCAACTACACCACCACGAACATCATGAATCATTTTCCCACCTGTATACCCAATTAATAATGGTAATAAGTAGGTAATCATTGGGCCAACTGCTTCTGCAATACTTTTATTTGGCCACCAGCCATCTGGTATAAAAAGTGCAGTAATTATTCCCCATGCGATAAACGCACCAATATTAGGCATGATCATACCGCTTAGGTTACTTCCAAACTTTTGAAGTATTACTCGGAAGTCTTTTTTCTCCTGAACTTCAGACATTCGTTCCACCCCTTTTTACTATCTTAATTTAATCGTAAAGCGTTTACAGTGGTTAAACAACGAAAACTAAAGTTGAATTTGGCAATGGAATTGTTGTCATCATTAAATAGGAAGAACGAACTAATTAAAATTTAGTATACTACGAAGCTTCAAGAGTATTTATTGAAAAGTAATATGGTTAAATAAGAAAAGCGCAAAAGCCTTGCCCATCGACGTACTAGGAAAATTGTCGTTCAAATTTTCCCGAAGGGACTTCGACTGAGATAAAGGAAACGCGGGTAACTAAAAAGGCGAATCGATGTTGACTTATTGTAGGGAGGAGACCTGAAGTACGCTAGTCGATAGGCTACTTGCGCTAGACATAGCAGGCATTTTTCATCATTTATACACCTAAAAAAAATTTATACTTTCTTATCTAAAACAAAAAAGAACATCTTCAAAAGATGCTCCAAAAATTTCTATCGATTTATGAGGGCAATTGATCTAAAGCTTGCTTTAAATCCTCCCAAATATCCTCCCATGCTTCCAGCCCAACAGAAAGTCGAATTAACTGATCCGTAATCCCCATCTTTAATCTTTCTTCAGCAGGTACAACCGCATGAGTCATTGTTGCTGGATGCTGGATTAATGTTTCTGAGTCACCTAGGCTAACAGCAATTTTTATTAATTGACATCGATTGAGAAGCTGTTGTGCATCTTGTTTTGTTCCCTTCACTTCAAAGCTAATCATTCCTCCAGGCTGCTTCATTTGCCGCTGGGCGAGCTCATATTGTGGAAAATCTGGATCGCCAGGGAAGAACATCTTCTCTACCTTTGGATGCTGTTTCAATTGTGTCGCAATCTTTTTTGCATTTTCACAATGGCGATCAAGTCGGATAGGCATTGTTTTTAAACCCCTTAACAGCAACCATGCATCAAATGGACTAATCACTCCACCAATATCTTTCAAAGTTGTCATTGCTATTTTATTCAGCTCTTCCTTCCTGCCAACAACTACACCAGCAATGACATCCCCATGTCCTCCAATATACTTCGTTGCACTATGAATGACATAGTCACACCCTATGGTTAGTGGCTGTTGTAAATAAGGAGATGAGAACGTATTATCAACAACCACTGGAATATTTCTCTCTTTGGCAATACGAGCAACCATCTCTAGGTCCACAAGCTTCATTGTAGGATTAATTGGTGTTTCAATATATATACAAGTGGTATTTTCTTGAATCCCCGCTCTTATCATTTCTTCATCTGAAAAAGAAATTAAATCATGATTGATATGATGCTTCTCTTTCATTAATTGAAGAAGACCAAAGGTACAGCCGTAAATCCCTTCTGAACAAAGGATATGATCCCCCGTCTTCGTTAAATAAAAAAGAGTCGCAGAAACGGCAGCCATTCCAGAACCAAAAGCGAGTGCTTTCTCCCCTTTTTCAAGTACTGCCATTCTTTCTTCAAGGACCTTAACCGTTGGATTTCCTAAGCGCGAATAAATATAGCCCTCTGATTCTCCAGCAAAGCGTCTCTCTCCTTCTTCAGCTGTAGCAAAAGTAAAAGTTGACGTTTGAAATAAAGGTGGGACTAAGCTCCCTTCATACTTAAATGAATCATATCCATTATGAATAACCTCTGTTTCAAAGCGCTTTTGTTTCTCCATCTATAAAACCTCCCCTAGATTATGAAGCTATTGTTCCATACAATGCGATATTTTTTGAAAACGGTTTCATTTTTTTGTTGATAAACCCAGTAATATGATAAAAATTAGTATGATCAAGATATTTTATAACAATAATATGGTTCCTCCTGCTCTGTATCCTCAAACCATTTCATACCTTCATAAGTAAAACCGACTTTTTCTAATATGTTTAAGGAGCCTTTGTTTTGCGGATCTGCTGAAGCTGTAATCAATCGTACTCCACCATGGGCTTTAGCCAGCTCAATACAGGCTTTGGCTGCCTCCGTAGCAAATCCTTTTCCCCACGCTTTTTTGCTATAATGGTAGATTAATTCTACATGATCTAAAGCACCCGTAATATTAAAACCCGCAGCACCAATAATATCATTAGACACTTTTTCTTTTACCGCATATACTGATATACCATTTGCTTCATGACAACGTCTGTATCCATTCATCACCTGAATTAATTGTTCAGAAGAGGATGCACCATCACATAATGCCATTACTTCTTCGTTACCCCAAAATTCCTCCACTGCTTTAAGATATGAGTCCTCAAATACACATAAATATAAACGATCTGTCTCATATACTATATTCATCATCTTCACCCGCAATTATTTTTGAATAATTTCTTCTTTCTACCTATGCTCCATTCTTAAAGACATGTAAAATAACGACACTTCTCTAAAAAAAGAAAGGAACAGATATATTATCAAACAGCTTTAACGCACTTAAAAAATGCAAAATTTCCCACTATACTTCCAATTACTATTTCTACTATTAAACATTAATTTCCTTCTTAAATAACGTATATCTACAATTTTTTATTATTATTTTCACACATTCACTTCCCCCCTTCATTTTTACGCTTCCATCTTCCTAATAATAAACTACACCATGGAGTTTTTATGGGAATGACATCAATTGAAATAAAACCATCGTACTATTGTAAAGAGCTCTAAACTCATTATATTATGAATATCAATACATATATTCCCAACAGCTTCAAGGACATTTTTTAGGTAAAATTCTTTTTCTAATTAATGATGAGGAGTGTATTTATGGAATCATGTGAAAATTGTGGTATGCCTTTAAGGAAGGGCGAAACGGTTTGTAGACATTGCAGGAAGAATCAAGGACAGCAAAATGAAGGAATCAATAAAAGAAAATCAGTGTCTTTACCTTCTTTTCCTTATAAAAAAATAGTACAGAATATTAAATTGAGGCCGTTAACAAAAAAAGGGAAAATCATCTTATTTACAAGTCTAATCACCGTAGCCATTCTTGTCGGGGTACACTTAACTATTTCTTCACTTATAAGCCCAATGTCCGTAGTAGAAGAATTTGAAAAAGCTGTCTTAGAAAAAGATGCAAAACACCTTGCAACGATTATTAATAAGGGGCAAAAAACCTATAAAATATCCGAAAAAGAAGCTGCCTCATACATTTCATTTCTCACAAAAGAAAACAATTTTACCACTATTGATAACCAGTTAAAAATGCAAGCAAATGGAATGGACAATTCTCAAGAATTTGTCCCTATGCCTATAACAGATAAAAACGGAAATCATCTTGTTAGCCTAGTTAAAGATTATAAAAATAAATGGTTGTTCTATGACCAATTCTATCTTGAGTTCTACCCATTCAGTCTTTCTGTTTCTTCTAATCTTCCAAATACCGAGATCTTTGTGAACGATAAGAAAGCTACTGATTTAAAAGCAGCTGAAACACCAGTGTCCATAGGATTTGTATTTCCTGGTGAGTATCGTTTTAAGGGTACATTTAAAAGTGAATATGGAGATATTACAAAAGAAGAAAATATCAATTTGACTGAGGGGAATGAAAACTCATTCTCGATTTATTTGCAACTTGACAATCACTACATCTCTATTTCTTCTAATCATGATGATGCTATTTTATTCGTGAATGGTCAAAGTACGGGTGAAAAAGTGAATCAACTAGGAAGTTTCGGCCCAGTTAAAATGGATGGTTCGATTAAACTCCATGCCGAAAGAAAGATAAATGGAAAGGATGTAAAAACTGAAATAATCCCTGTAACCAATCAAACTGATATAGATTTTATGTTTGAAGAAGAGGAATTAGTATCGGCTCCAGTGGATCCAATATTTGAAAAGATGTCACAGTTTATGAATAACTTTTATCGTGCTCAGGTTCAAGCCATTAACAGTGGAAACCCGTCTAAAGCTTCGAATTTCCACGACTCAAAGGGTAAATCCTTAAAGGAAATGAAAGACTATGTTAAATCAATGAAAAAGAAGGGCATTACTGAAGAACTTATTGGTATGACATTAGTAAATGTAAAGGAAACAAAGGGCGGTTACAATGTTACAACGGAAGAAGAATATGATATATTTTACCCAAGCTCGGGGACTCAACTTAAGAAGTATCAAACGAAATACTATATTCGAATGATCAAAGGTGAGTTTAAGGTAAATGCTCTATTGGAGACAAAGGAGATTTAATGCCTGGATCGATAAAAATTTAACATTGTAATCATGCAGAAAAAGCAAGCAAAAGCATTTTGCTCTTAGCTTGCTTTTCTTTATTCATACTAAAGTGATAGGTTGTTAGAAGTTTTTTTACTTCCTGAGGATCCAGATATGTCCTCATGAGGTGGTTTTGATGTATCCTCATGAGATAGCTTTGATGTATCATCACGAGATGGTTGTGATGTATTCTCTTGTTGTTTTCCCGATTTCCCATATGATCCATTACCACTTGCTTGGGTGTTATCCTTTGGATTGTCTTGAGTGACATCTCCTTTATTAATTCCAGTTTCACTCCCTTTATTAATTCTAGTTCCATTGAGATTGTCTTGAGGTTCACTCCCTTTTTTAATTCTAGTTCCATTGAGGTTGTCTTGAGGTTCACTCCCTTTTTTAATTCTAGTTCCATTGAGGTTGTCTTGAGGTTCACTCCCTTTTTTAATTCTAGTTCCATTGAGGTTGTCTTGAGGTTCACTCCCTTTTTTAATTCCAGTTGGCTTGTTTCGAGTGGCATTTCCTTTATTAGTTCCATCGGGATCAATTTGGGGAGCATTCCCTTCTTGATCATCGACTTTATTACCTTGGGCTTTATCTTCTTTATTTTTAATTTCTTCAAGAGCCCTGTCTCTTTCTGCATTCATTCTTTCCACAGAATAATCTGCAAAACCTTGGTTTACCTTAAGACCTTCCCCAATATTAATTGTCTTTTGTTCATTGTCTTTCTGCAGAGCACTTCCAGTAGACATAGGGTTTTCTTGTAATGGAGTCTCGTTTGCCTGCGATTGACCTTCTTTTAGAGTCTTCTCTACGGGCTCTTGTTTTTCTTCCTCAAAGGGGGATTTTTCATCGGGAAATTGAACCCTTTCTTCTGATCGAGTTTCTTCCGGGACTCGGTTTTCTTCCTGCAGTGACTTCTCCTCTGGCTCTTGTTTTTCTTCCTCTATGGGAGACTTCTCTTCTGGAAATTGAACCCTTTCCTCTGATGGAGTTTCTTCCGGGACTTGGTTTTCTTCCTGTAGTGACTTCTCCTCTGGTACTTGATTTTCTTCCTCTATGGGAGACTTCTCTTCTGGAAATTGAACCCTTTCCTCTGATGGAGTCTCCTCTTCTGGTGATGGAATTTCTCTATCCGATAGAGAGTCCCTATTAGATGTATTTTCTGTTTCATTTGATGAATATAATTGATTATTTAAGTCTTGCTCATTTTTTTCAATTTTATCAAGAGTATTAGGGTTATGCTCACTATTGGTAATTCTTTGAGCAAGACTTTCATAAGTTTGATCCATTTGCTTTCCAAAAGCATACCGTATATAATTAAATGCACTGTCATTATGCGTAACCCTTTTCCACCAATCACTCATAGATGAGCTTCTAAACCTTTGTTGAATACCAAAGTTAATAATTTGTGCTGTCTTAAAATCGATATCATACCAACCATAGACTTTTCCAAGTGATTCAACAAGGGTTCCTATAAGGGAGGTATTGTAATTTAAAAAGTCTATTTCAAAATAATTTCTTTTATAACTCTCCCACAGATCATTAAAAAACCCCATAGTTACACTCCCTTAACAGAAGCTTCATTTGGAATAATATGCAAATTAACAAGCCCCTTCTCAACTAAATAAGGGATAGCTTGAGACAAAGTCTGTTTAGCTGATGTTTCTGTAATATTAAGAATATCCTTAATAATCCTTACAGTAAATCCTAATGGTATAAGTGCTTGACTATTCATCCAGACAAGATACGCCTGTAGAGATAAAAACTGTAACTCTCCTATTGTAAAGTCTTTTATGATATATTGTTTATTTATGTACCCAAGTGATGTCCCCACTGCAGAAGCAGAAACGATAAAATGCTCATCTTCAGACCACACTTCTGGCCAGATCATGACAAGTCTTTTTCTCATTAATTCTTTAACAATTTTATTAATCACTTCTGACTTTACACCTAAGATATTTTTTATATTTGAAATCGAAGCATCCTTCTTTTTACACAAAAGCCATACAAGGAGTTCTTCATGTTCTATATCAACCATTTGATTACCTAAAACTACTTTCTTTTCAATCCTAGGTTCTCCAAATTCCTCTCCTAAGGCGATTATTTTCAAGTCCTCCTTTAATTCATTTGGGGAAAAGTATTTACTCTCATCTACGATTTTCCTCCCCTTATTGAAAGCATCACTTTCTTTAACGTCTTCGATGTACTCTATAGTCCAAAGCCCTGCCCTATTTAATTTATATACGTGCCCCATAAATAAAGAAATAGCTGTATTTTCATCTATCTTTTGACGATCTATAAGATTAATGATTGTATCATAAATAGTACAAACACCTGATGATGATATCCATACATCATATTCTTCCTGTGTTAGCCCCACTCCGCCTCCATTGGGATTATAACTATTAATAATCCATTTCCGTTCTTTGTCAGAAAAACCAACAGATACTCCATTCTTAATAATTAAATACTTTTTTAATATGGAGTCATTTATACTTGTAAAAGAAAAATCTATGAGTATATGATTTTTGGTGAATTTCTCTTTATACTGATTAAGTTCCTTTTTATTTTTGATTAACTTTTTATCTATGCATCTTTCTATCCATTCTTTTTCTGATTTAATAGTATTCAGTTGAGACCAAATGTTGTATTCCCTTTCACTAAGTTTTGCTATGTTAAATATATTTCCAATTGCACGAAATTCACCTTTTAAAGGTTGCTTATAATGAAGTTTCCCCATCATTCTCCCACATCCTATAAAAAGATGATGAGTGGGTTTCCTTTTTGAAAATAATTTCATTAGAATACTCACTTCATTTCCCTCGCTTATCATACTTATTTGTATTCCTTAGCTTTTACTAATTAAATATATATAACTGGATAAAACCAAAATGGCTCCCCTTGTGGCATCGATACAATACACTCCCCAACATTTAAGTTTGTAATATCCCAATCTTCTATCACTTTCCCATCAATCAATTGATCTTGGGCACCTTTGTTCACAACGGTAGATGCTAAAGTAACTTGTCTTTTTACTGCACCATGCCGTTGTGATATAAAGGAACGGCTTTCTTCATCAAATAATCGAAAAGCAAAGATCGTGCCAAAACCACTTAGCATACTATAAGCAAGTGAATCACCGTATCGATGCTTGACTTGACCAATGTTTTGGATTCCTCCTATCACTTTTACCCCAAGAGAACGACCAAAATTAAGCGCATTATCCATGTAATTTAATTTAGGAATGAGAGGAAATTCATCTAATACGAAATAAACATTTCCATCCGTTTTAGAACGTCCTAAAACCTCTTTCATGGCTAAATCCAATAGAATAGTATAAACGGGATCAAGGATGTTTCCACTGGATAAATCATATTCCAGGAATATCGCTTTTCCCCCTTTTTTTGTGACTGCTTCTCGAATAGAAAAGTCACCAGCTTTACTAAATGAACCGCTAAAGATTTTAAAAACAGTTTGATACAGATGCACGAGAAAACTCTGAGTGGTTGATCCGCCGTCTTTTTGTATATAATTCCTTAACCACATAAATTCTGGATTGTCTAAAAAAAGATTTCGAAGAACGGCATCATTTGCCTCCTGCATATAGGCAACTAATTTTTGATGGTTCCACTGCTCTTTCCCCTCCTCCATTTCCCTTACTTGGATTGTCAACAATGCTGCTAATAAGTCTCTTGCCCCCATGCCAAACACAGGAGCTTGAGAATTCTCAATATCCTCTTTTAATAAAGAAGAGGCAATTTCCCTAATCGTTTCCTCCCTTTTTTCTTTTGGGGTATAGAGAATATCTTTATAAATGTTCCAATGTGTAACTCCTGGTGGAGGTGTAAGATGATTAGAAATAACATAATCTCCATCTGTATAAAACTTTTCCAAATAATCCCCTTTTGCATCAAAGAAAACCATTACATCATTCTCATCCATCTTTCGTCTGATTGCCTTTACGATGTGGTACATAGTGTTTGATTTACCACTTCCAATGGCTCCTAAAGTCAAAATATGCTTTGAAAAAAGACCAGGATGAAGTACAATACCTGTTCCTTCCTTCCCCAAAATGCCAACATCCGCTTTTCCTTTATCAATCACTGTTCCTGGAAACAACTTGCGAAGATTCTGCCCTTCGAGAATTTTATTGTTTAAATAATTCATTTATACACCTCACCTTATTAAATTCCGACTTTGGTTTTACTCCCTTTGGCATTTGATAAATTATTGGAATATGAGTATTTTTATTACATAAATGTATTTTAAATCTTTTGAATTTTTTTACAACGTACTATACTACTAATTTATTTAAATAACGAAAAGGAGTGGTAAAATGTGAAATTTATTCAAGGAGTTTGTTTAGCTGAGGATGAACAAGTAATTAAGAAGTACAAAGCCTCCGTTGTTGGTCCGCAACACTTTTTATCTATGTTGGCACCGAATACCCAATTAGGGAAACCGAAATCTTCTACCATTGGATATTTAATCGTTACGACACATCGAATCATATTTGTTGGCGAAACAAAGGTGAATGAGTTTTTTACCATTAGGGATGTAAGCATGGATAAAGTGACTGGAGTTATTTCTTACATAGGTAAGAAGGTAAATATCTTCAAGGTTTTGGGAGGCTTATTTCTTTTGCCAATCGGTATTATTATCTCCTATCTTTTAACGAATGTAAGTGATTCTTTCATATCTGTTCTTGCAACGATCCTATGTGTTGGGTGGCCTGTTTATTTGCTTTACTCTGGTATCGTGAGAAAATATACACAAATAGATTTAAGAATTATGGCAAGTAATGACGGAAATAGTGCTGTAGGGGTTTCCGCAGACATAAACCTAGGTCTTTTTGCGAGAATTTGGTATGCAATTTTTAAAGCTGACAGAGAGAAAGCATGGATGGCCGTTGATGCTGCAGATACATCGACAGATACACAAAAATTAATGAGAGAACTTGGTGCTCTTGTTCGTGATGTTCAAACGTTAGGTACTCAGGCAATTATGAAATGGCAAGATAAAAGTATTCTTAAAGAAATTTTTGATACAGATGTCGAAGCTTCTGAAGATTTAAATCAACCAGAAAAAATATCAGCTTCTCAATTCGAAACACCACAACAAAATATTTTTCAATAGTCCCTTTATATAAAGGCGATTTACAAAAACTTTTTAAACATATACCGATTTTAACCTGTTGTTTTTTGAATAAAAGTATAAACTTGTACTGAAACTGGTGAGGATACCCTTTCGTCAATCTATGTATTATCAAGAATTTAATGTAATTTCTATAATTAGTACTAAAACTAACATAATTACAAACGATTCAATTCAAGAAATAAATCAAAAAAAATAAAGGGTGATCCATAGTAGTCATAAATAATATGTTTCACCCTTTAAAAGCTAGTA
The DNA here is from genome assembly GCA_018333075.1 of Heyndrickxia sporothermodurans. Classification (GTDB taxonomy): domain Bacteria; phylum Bacillota; class Bacilli; order Bacillales; family Bacillaceae_C; genus Heyndrickxia; species Heyndrickxia sporothermodurans_A. Next base: position 171,842 of record BORH01000006.1, read on the forward strand.
AAAAACGACTCTCCACAGAAGAGTCGTTCGCCACTATGCAATCGTTTTTTTCGTTTTACATTTCATTCCGCATTTACAAATAATGCTGTGCTTTAAATATTTGATTTTCGTTTGGCAAACTGGGCAAATTGTTAGCTTCTTCATCATGGGTCTCCCCTTTTCCTTACTTTTGTTCCTGACACTTTCTACATATGCCATACACCTCAAAATGGTGATATTCAATTTCAAAATTCGTTAATTTTGCAGCAGCTTGCTCCACTTCTTTTAGTAGTGGATAGTTAAAATCTTCTATTTTCCCACACAATTCGCATATTACATGATAATGATTTGGCTGAAACATTTCATATTTGCTAATACCTGTACCATACGGCAATTCACTTAAAATATGCAGCTTAACAAATAATTTTACATTATTATAAATGGTAGCCAAACTTATATATGGTAGTTCTCGATGTATATCTTCCACGGTTGGATGTGATTTTAAATTTTGAATCGTTTCTAATATTAACAATCTTTGCGGAGTAATCCGAAGTCCACGTTCTTTTAAATAAGGAATCATCTGAGTTATTTGTTCATCCCCCATAATCGAATCCCCTCACACTCGATTTTGAAAACCTAATTTCGGATTAATTCTAACTCTCACTTTTGCTTCTAATTACATCAACTTTATAGTTTTTAAAAAAAGGTATCCGCCTACCTGAACGGATACCTAATATAATTGAGAAAATAAGAATCAAATTGAGAATTACTATTCGTGTTTAATATTTTATACTTCTTGTGGTACGGATAGCCCTAAACCTTCAGCTACACGTGTACCATATTCAGGATCAGCTTTATAGAAATGCTGAATTTGGCGAAGCTTAATTTCCTCTTTTTCAACCGGCTTCATCGCGTTAACGACATTTTCCACCAAACGAGTCCGTTCTTCTTCAGTAAGTAAACGATAAAGATCTCCTGCTTGAGTGTAGTGATCAAAATGGTCATACGCAACACTATCGGCAATTCCAGATACCGCATAGGCAGCTTTCTTATCTTCTGGAGACTCTTTAGGTCCACCGAAGCTATTTGGTTCGTAATAGACAGAACCACCACCGTTGTTCCCGCCTGCCATAAAACCATCACGTTGATAGTTATTCACTTCTACTTTCGGACGGTTAATTGGTAATTGATTATGATTTGCTCCTACACGGTAGCGATGTGCATCAGCATAAGCGAACAATCGTCCTTGCAACATTTTATCTGGAGAAACATCGACACCTGGTACTAATGTTCCTGGCGAGAATGTCGCTTGCTCTACTTCAGCAAAATAGTTTTCTGGATTGCGGTTTAGAACCATGCGGCCAACCTCGATAAGTGGATAATCCTTTTGTGACCATACTTTCGTTACATCAAATGGATCGAAATGATAGGTGTCCGCATCCTCTAAAGGCATAATTTGTACGTATAGCTTCCACTCTGGGAAGTCACCTTTTTCAATTGCGTTAAATAAATCTTCCGTATGATAATCTGGGTTTTCACCAGCTAATTTTGCTGCTAAATCAGGGGAAAGGTTTTTCACACCTTGTTCTGTTTTAAAGTGATATTTTACCCATACACCTTCACCTTCTTCATTTACCCACTTGAACGTATGGCTTCCATAGCCATGCATATGGCGAAATGTTGCAGGGATGCCACGGTCAGACATTAAAATGGTTACTTGATGTAATGATTCAGGAGATAAAGACCAGAAATCCCAAACTGCTGTAGGGTTTTTTAAATGTGTTTGAGGGTCTCTTTTTTGTGTATGAATGAAATCTGGAAATTTGATTGCATCACGAATGAAGAAAACAGGTGTATTATTTCCAACAATATCATAGTTTCCTTCTTCGGTATAAAATTTCACTGCAAAACCACGCGGGTCCCGTACAGTATCTGCTGATCCAAGCTCCCCAGCCACTGTAGAGAAACGAATAAATAAAGGTGTACGTTTTCCTACTTCTGATAGAAAGTTTGCTTTTGTATATTTTGTTACATCATTTGTTACTTCAAAATATCCATGTGCACCAGCGCCTTTAGCATGCACAACACGTTCTGGAACACGTTCTCTATTAAAATGAGCCAATTTTTCTAGTAAATGTACATCTTGGATTAAAGTTGGTCCGCGGGAACCTGCTGTCATTGAATTTTGATTATCCCCTACTGGAGCACCCCAACTTGTTGTAAGCTTCTTATTACTCAATCAAATCACCTCATTAGTTTTTTTTACTATAAAACCATAATAACATTTATCAAAATAAAATCAATACTTTTTTATAATAATTATAATTTAGTACGTAGTATAAAATAAAAATATTTTTATAAATCCCCTTTAAAAATGATATTCTCCATTCAATAAAATATGTCCCTAATTTATTTTGAAAAAGAAAAATGGTGGACGTATAAAATTTACTAACATAGTTATGAACTTGTTGCATTTTAAAAGATTTTCATTTTCAATCATTCAATTCTTATTTAATTGTTATAGATAATCTACTCATATGTAAGCGCTGTCGAAAATTAATAAACTGCATTACTTTCTGAATATTGATTCTATTATAACGATTGTTATGATTAATGGAAAACATTTTGATTTACAAACAACACAAAAAATGAGCATCGTTCAGATGCTCATTTTTTTGAAATTAATGTATATAACCCTGACAATCTATTTCAATGTTTTCAGGTGCATTAGCTGGAAAAGCCCAATTCACCCCTTTTTCTTCATCTAACCTTTCAATCGTTAATCCAGATTGAATAATAAAATTAATAACTTTTCCTAACGCCCATTTACGAATTTGATTTTTCGCTAACATTACTTGTTGTTTTTCTTCAATTACATTTTTTCGAATTCATCTACTAACATAGCAAATTGTTGTAATGCATTTTGAATTGGCTCTGGAGTTGTTAAATCGACACCTGTCTTTTTTAATAATTCCAACGGATAATCGGAACTACCACTTTTTAAGAATTCGAGATAGGCTGAGATGGTATCTTGATCCCCTTTCAGAATTCGATCAGCTAAATGAATGGCAGATGCAGAACCGGTCGCATATTTATAAACATAAAAAGGTCGGTAAAAGTGCGGGATTCTCGCCCAACCGTATTGTACCTCCTCATCAAATACAATACTGTCGCCATTATATTCTCTAAACAATGATTCATATATTTCACTAAATACTTTGGACGTTAATGGAACACCATTCTCCGCCTTCTCATGTGTAATCATTTCGAATTCAGCAAACATTACTTGAGTAAACAAAGTTCCTTTAAACTTATCAATAAAATGATTCAATAAATATTGCTTCATATTTGGATTTTCCTCATGCTGCAGTAAATAATGAATTAATAGTACTTCATTTACTGTGGATGCAACCTCAGCAACAAATATACTATATTTGGCTGTTATTTGAGGCTGTGTATGGTGTGAAAAGTGGCTATGCATAGCATGTCCCATTTCATGGGCAAGCGTAAACAGACTGCTTAAATTATCTCGATGGTTTAATAATACAAATGGATGCACTCCATACACGCCTAAATTGTAAGCACCCGAACGTTTCCCAGGTGTTTCTCGTACGTCTATATACCTTTTATCCTTAAAATCCGCTAATGTTTTCGTATATTCCTCTCCTAATGGAGCTAAAGCTTTTATCATTATGTCATAGGCTTTATCAAAGGGGATTTCTTGTTCAACATCCTGGACAAGTGGTACCGATAAATCATATTGATGAAGCTCCTCTATTCCAAGCTTTTCTTTTCTTATCTCTGAATATCGATGAAGAGGAGCAATATTTTTCTTTGTTGTTTCAATCAAATTTTCATATACTTCCCTCGGAACATCATCGCTAAACAAAGCTTTCTCTAAGGCAGATGGATATTTACGAATTCTAGATATCGTTACATTATTTTTTATAGCAGCAGCTAAAGTAGACGCTATCGAATTTTTCAATTGAAGATATGGCTGATAATAAGCCTTATACGCTTCAATTCTTTTTGTTCTATCCTTATGCTCAATTAACTTGGAGTACATTCCTCGTGTTAATTCAACCCGTTCCCCATCTTCAGTAGTCACCTTGCCAAATTTAATGTCAGCATTATTCATCATTCCATATGTATGACTAGGTGAAGAAAGCGCTTCTCCTAATTGTGACAACACTTCTTCCTTTTCTTTACTTAATACATGCTTTTTATATCGATAGGTTTCAAATAATTGCTTTTCGAAATAGTTGAGACCTTCTTCCTCATCAATATACTTCTTCAATATTGATTCTTCGAGACTTAATAGAAATGGGAGAAAAAAAGAAGTTGCAGCATTCAGTTTTACTCCAAGCTGTTTAACCTGATCTTGAAGTGATTGTGATGACGTATTTCGAGTATCACTATCTACCTGAAGCATAGCGTAAGCGAAGACTTTATTAAACTTGAATGATACTTTTTCATTTTCTGAAAGATAGCCAAGCAATGTACTACCATTGCTGATCATACCATCATAATGCTTTAATTTTTCTATCATTTGAGTAATTTGAGTGATCTCTGCTTCCCATTCTTCCTTTGATGAATAAATATCCTCTAATCTCCACTTTTCACTCTCTGGTACATCACTTCTTGATTTATACGTATTCATCTAAACACTCCTTTATTTTATCGGGGCTGTTCAAAACTTTTATGTATTAATAATATAACCTAAAATCATCTAAATAGTTAGAATTTTTTAGTTTGTAGAATCCATAAAATCACAAAAAACTATTGCTACAGTTAACAATAGTTTTTTGTACAAAGCTTTTATTATATATGTGAAACAATCGCCTTTAGTTGACCTTCTATAGTGAACTGTTCTGTTTGGGTAGGAAGAATAAAGTGATCTCCTTTTACGATTGAATTGGATTCATTATTAATAGTTATTTTTCCATTCCCCTCAATAATACTAACTAAAAGAAATGGTTGATCCTGTGTAAATTCTGCTCTGCCATCAATCTCCCATTTATATACTGAAAAATACTTTTCTTTTATAAAGGAGGTTATTTCCACTCCCGGTTTGCTTTCTATGTGTACATTCTGCTTAGCGTCATGATGTGGCACAGTAGATACATCTATTGCCTTTTGAAGATGAAGCTCACGCTTATTTCCTTGATGATCGAAACGGTCATAATCATATACTCTGTATGTTGTATCTGAGCTTTGTTGTGTTTCCAGCACTAGCGTTCCTTCACATAAAGCATGAATTGTCCCGCTAGGTACATAGAAAAAGTCTCCAGGTGCAACAGGAACACGTCGAAGAAATTGATCCCAGCTTCCGGCTTCAATCAACGACACTAGCTCCTCTTTTGATTTTGCAGTATGTCCATATATTAGCTCTGCTCCTGGTTTACAATCTATAATGTACCAGCATTCTGTCTTTCCTAGCTCACCATTCTCATGCTTGTCCGCATAATCATCATTTGGATGAACTTGAACAGAGAGATCAGCATTGGCATCTAATATCTTTGTTAGCAGAGGAAAAACTTGTTCCTTTTGATTTCCAAATAGCTCTGGATGATTATCCCATAGCTCAATTAATGTTTTTCCTTTAAAAGGACCGTTTTTTACGATGGATGGACCATTTGGATGTGCTGAAATTGCCCAGCATTCACCAGTATTCTCAGAAGGTAACGGATAGCCAAATTGTTCCTTTAACGCAGTCCCTCCCCAAATACGCTCCTGAAAAATTGGCTGTAAAAATAAAGGCTGATTCATGTTTTATTTCTCCTATCTACTAACTATTTAATTGAAAGTGATGATCGTTTATGAAAGCGACATTTGCTTCGCAAGAACAAGTGCCCCTGTAATACCGGCATTGTCTCCTAAACCAGGTGGAACAATATAATCATTTAATGGTGGAAGTGTAACATACCCATTTAATAATTCATCTAGTTTTTTATGTATTAAAAGATATAGTTGGGATTGTTTCATCACTCCACCACCCATAATAATCTTTTCAGGTGAAAGAATTAATATATATTGCATCAACGCTTGTGCTAGATAATAAGCTTCAAGTTCCCATACTTCTGCTTGATCAGTAAGCTCATGTCCCTTTTTCCCCCAACGAGCCTCAATGGCGGGACCTGCAGCCAAGCCTTCTAAACAATCATAGTGGGTAGGGCATTTTCCTTGATAAGAATCCTCTAAATGCCTGCGTACAAGAATATGTCCCATTTCTGGATGAGAATATCCCTGTAGGAGATTTCCTTGCACAACTGCACCTGCTCCAATACCTGTCCCGACTGTAATATATAGACAGCTACCCAAGCCTTTTGCTGCGCCAAATGTTGCTTCCCCTAAAGCAGCAATATTAACATCTGTGTTAAAACCGATCGGAACTTGGAATTCCTTTTGAAGCGTTTGGAAAAAAGGAAAGTTTCTCCAAGCAATTTTCGGGGTATTCGTTATATATCCATAGTTCGAATGATTCTTATTAATATCTATCGGTCCAAACGCTCCTACTCCAAGCGCCTTGATTTCATATTTACGAAAAAAGTTTACCACTTGAGGAATCGTTTCATCTGGTGTTGTCGTTGGTAAGGATATACGTTCAATAATATTTCCTAGCTCATCTCCAACAGCACAAACAAATTTTGTTCCTCCTGCTTCAATTGCACCTAAATACATCGCTGCACCTCACTAATAAACTATTATTCTTTATTTTACCATATTTCGAAAATATATTAGTGACAATTGGGCACTTTTTAACCTGATTCGGGCACTTCAGCCTGGATTCCGGGCACTTTTTACCCAAATTCGAGCACTTCAGCCTGGATCCCGGACTCTTTTTACCGGATTCGGCACTTCAAACTGGATCCCGGGCACTTTTCACCCTAATTCGGGCACTTCAGCCTGGATCCCGGGCACTTTTTACCGGAACCGGCACTTCAGCCTGGATTCCGGACACTTTTTACCGGATTCGGGCACTTCAAACTGGATTCCAGGCACTTTTCACCCAAACTCGGGCACTTCAAACTGGATTCCGGGCACTTTTCACCCAAATTCGGGCACTTCAACCTGGATTCCGGGCTCTTTTCACCCGAACGCTGACACTTCAGTTTCAATCCCGGGCACTTTTTCAAAATAAAAGGCAAATCCCCTTATTTCTAGATTTGCCTTATCAAAGTTATTCTTTTATATAACTCCAGCCTTCTTCTTGGTAGACCTTTCCTTCTTTCATTAATCTACCAAGAGCACGTTTAAATGAAGCCTTGCTCATATCAAATCGTACAGCTATATCCTCTGGTGTACTTTTGTCCCAGTAAGGCATTTTTCCACCACGACCTTGCATATAATTAAATATTTTTTCAGAATCCTCATCCATTGCTTCATGACCGCGACTAAGGAGTGAGACATTAATGGTTCCATCTTCTTTAACATCAATAATTCTTCCTTCAACCTTTTGACCTAATCGAGGTTCTTGTTTACGTTGGGATTCGTGAATAAATCCGATATAATTTTCTTCAGTGAGAAGAAAAGTTCCTATTTTCAATAAACGATACGCCCATCCAGTTATATTTTTATTGAATTCTTTACTAGTCGCTTTTTCTGCTACCTCACGCATAATATTTTCCGTAGCTAATTTCCCGAATAAACGGCCATTCTTATCCGTTTTTAACGAACAATATAGTCGATCGCCTACTGCTGGCCAAAGACTAAAAAGTGCAGGTAGATCATCTTTTGATACGAGAATGTCTTTACTTATTCCTATAGAAACAAACACACCGAGTGATTCCTTAACTTCAACCACTTCTACCCAATCATAACGATCGATTTGAACGGTTGGGATTGTTAACGTAGCAGCAAGCCTGCCTTGATGATCTTGAAATAAAAAAACGGTATGTGCTTGCTCTGGATCAAATTCTTCAGGCACTTCGCTATTATGAAGAAGAACATCTTCCTCCCCGTCTGTTAAAAAATAACCAAAAGGAGCTTCTCTTTCCACATCTAACGTTACTACCGTTCCAGGTTCTAGACTTGACATATGTATATCCTACTTTCTCATTAAATGTATGAAAATTATTATATCATTGTTTTTCCCTAATGAAGAATAAAGATTCCTTTAAAGAAGCAAAATACATTTGTTATCAAAAATTTTTGTTAATTCATGGTGAGGGATGCGAATGAACAGGGAAAATAATTATCATGTAAGAACCGACCTCCATTTTGATTCTAAATATGAAGGTATTGAAAATGACTCTTTTGGCGGACCACAAATAGGACTTCGAATGGATATGAATAAAGCGAAGAATCCTTTTCATGTTACTTCATTAAAAAAGGATCCTGAAATGGAACGGTTCTCAAAATGGTTTGACGGCAAAATACCTAACAATGAGGGAGATAATGAACAATGACACAATCAAAAGGTCAAAAAGAACGACAGTGGACCATTAGGAAACAATCGCAAAATCCTCATGGAAAAGTGAAGTCCCTTGAGGAAATTGCAGATGAGATAACGCCTAAGAAAAAGTAATCGTTTATTCTTAATCAAACAATTACTTACTAGAAATCAAAAAGGGGCTAAGACCAAAATCATTGGCAGTGCCCCTTTTTTAGCAAACTTTTATTTTAAATAATCGATGACACCTACTAATGATTCAGCAAAATCCTTATCGATTTTCTTTCCTTTTTGAGCTTGCACCTCGTTAATTAGTGCGTTTAGCTTTCCTTTTTTTGCATTTTCATTGTTGGCATTTTGTATACCTTCAACTTTGGATAGTAAGCTATTATAAATGCCTTTATTTGTAATAAGGCCTTTATCGTATCCTATTGTAATTAACTCACCCAAATGATTAACATCCATCATCACTTCAAGTGTAAATTCCCTTTTACTTTCATTTCCTGCGTTATCAACAGCGTTTACAATGACAATATGTTTTCCTAGTGAAAGTGAAAGTGGATCAACTTTAATCGGATTGGAAACTTCCTTTCCATCTAAAGTAATTTTTACTTCTGCAACACCACTTCCTTCATCTGTTACAATGACATGTTGTTCAAAAGCGTCTGTTTGATAAAAGCTTAATTGATCGAAATCACTAATAATTGGACCTGATATATCTGCTATTTTAAAATGATCATAACTAAGTGGCTTTAACTGATAAACATCTTTAAAAATGGATGAAACACCAGTTACATTAATCACATCACCATTCTTATACTTTTTCGAAAAATCAGCCAATGTAATACCAGTACGACTATCTACACGAACGCGTGTCGTTTTTCCATCCTTGACTGCATCAAACTCAAAAGAGCTTCCTGCAGCAGCTAGATTGTTCACCTTCACATTTTCAAGTTCTACTAGCTGACCCTGATTATCTGCGTTTAATTCTGTAACTACTTTGGCGCTTGGGATATCTGCTGTTCCTGTTTTTTCTATAACAAGAGCATCTTCTAATTCAACTTCTGAATTATAGATTGTTTTAGTAGCCGTCACTTTCACTGTGTCTCCAGCTTTAAAACCATCTTGCGTTTGGAATACATAAATTCCTGCGTTTCCATCCTGTAGATAGAAGCCTTTTCCTCCAAACAATCCTGGTTCGGATGTAACAACACCTTCGACTGTAACAATTGTTCCATCAGCAACTTTTCTAGCATCCTCAATGGAAATTTTCTCTGGAAGATTCGGTTTGTCCTCAGGAAGTGGCTCTGCTGGCACATTGTCGATCGTTACTGGTTTTGTTAATATATTGGTTTTTCCAGCTCTAATCCGAATATTAGCTGCACCTGCTGTTCCTTGTTTAATTTTCACGGTTAATTCTTTCTTCGCATGTCCAAATGCGTCTGCTGTCACACTGAAATCTGGGCTATATCCATAACCTGATGTCCATGTTCCATCATCATTCTTGAATTGAGCAACCTGTGTTCCACCAGATGCCATATAAATTCCAAGATTTAATCCGGTTACTGTTTGTCCAGGTAGAAGATTGTCTAAAACGACACGAATTTGGAACTCCTCTGCATTTGGTAAGACAGCTTGATGGACAAATGAATAATCCGGATCAACGCTTGGTGCTGTAGCTGAGCCGTAAGATCCTGGCTTAAACGTTGTTGAATCATACCATTTATATCCTGATGCTGGAGGTGCCCATGGCTCTGGTTGTGGTTCTGTTGATTTTTCTGGAGTTTCAAAATCTGCTAGTTTCGTAGGCGTATCTAGTTGAATACCTTTGTCCGATAGCTTTGTATAATCCTCTTGATTGCCTAACCATTCCACAATATTTGTTAATAAGACCCCGTCATCTACTTCTTTAAAGCCATCATATGTTTTCTTCTTGCTTCCATTTTCTTCTCTTACATATTTTGGTGTTGCATCCTCAACTGGAGAGGAGTCACCGATGAATGCTGCTTTTCCCTTTCCAACCTTGGAAATAGCTACATAAGCTCCTTCTTCTTTACCCCCGCCATTGTATACACCTTTATCCACAGCATTTGGCCAAGCAGCATTTGTTTTTGGAAGATAAACAATTCCTTTTGCCTGTTCCGGGTTAAGAATAGCAATCGTAGATCCTGCATGCATCGCTACTGATTTAACACCTTGAGTGATGCCAAAGGATTGTTCAGGTGAAACGATATCATTGGCATTGATATCACCTAATGCATTATAGCGAAAACGAACACCAAAATTATCAGCTAGCCAATCAGAGCTTTCCACTTGTTGCATAGCTGTTGAATTCGCCTCTTCTGTTGTCATCCCTTTTGCTGGATTTTCATAAGCTCCTCGACGGTATCCGTTAAATACTTCGGAAGCATCCCAACGATTTTTATTTCGATCCGCATTATAATGATCAGAAATGAAGAAAATACTTCCACCATTTTGTACATATTGAAGCATCGCATCTTGCTCAGAAGTTTTATATGGAATATTCGCTTCACCAATTACAAACACATCATACGCTTTTAAATCATCATACGTAATTGGTGTCGTTTTACGAAGTTCTTTTACATAATAGCCCTTTTTGGCAACAGCATTTCCGAAATCGGAAAATCCGCCATCAATGACCCAATCCGCTGCACCAGCAGTTTGACCATGAGTATTATCAAATAACACCTTTTTCCCATTACTATTTGTCGGTTTGATCTCTGGTGCTGGATCATTTGGTCCTTCAGCATAAACTGCGTGCAGCCCTGCTAAAGATGGCAAAGTTCCTAGTACAAGAACTGCCATAACTACTTTTAATAACAGGCTTCTTACCTTTTTCATAAGGTACCTCCTATAGGATTTTAGTAATATGTCATATTTTTTCTACAAGATTCATAGAAATGTGACATACCTATTGTTAACTTTATCAGCATTTTTTCCTTTCATATATAGGACGAATATCCTGAAAAGCGTTAAGATTCTATTAAGATATAGTTCTAAACACAGAAGTCTTTATACCTAAAAAATGGAATAAAAAAACAGCCTCATTCGATCTAAAGACTGTTTTTTCGTCCATATAATTGTATGTGCAAAAATCTATTCTATAACTGGTAATACTCTTATTTCTTTGTCCATATCGGATTGACATAATGGACATTTTGGATTTTCTTCAAACGTAAAAGCTTCTCTCATCCATCCCTGACAGCTTTCACTTGTACAGGACCAAACATTCGTTTCGACTTCGGGAACAGGCTCTTTCTGGCCTTTAAAATATGCCATAACGATTCTCCCTTCTATGTACTACTATTAGTATATCCTATTTAAGAAATTTAAGATATATTATTGAAATCTTTTTGACAAATTGCTTCTTTCACCATGTTCATTTTTCAAGAAAAGACTTCATCTGTACTACGTAAAAATCCTACCCCAGAAATAGGAGTAGGATTATTTTCTATAACCACGCTGCACCGACAATAATAAGAAGGATAAACAGTACAACGATTAAAGCAAAACCTGCTCCAAACCTTCCTGCCCCATAACCGTAGCCTGGATATCCTCCGCATCCACAACCACCAAAACCACCGTATCCGTACATGGTTTAAACCATCTCCTTTTTTAAAAATTTATTTTTAATACAGGTAAGCTGCTCCTACAATGATTAACAAAATAAATAGGACGACGAGCAATGCAAAACCTGCTCCAAAACCTGCCCCACCCATTTATAACACCTCCTCTGTGTTATTACACTATAGACTATGGCAACATACCTCTTGACGATTGGGGATATGACTATTTTTAGAAAAAATAATACATAGGCCGTGGCAAAAAATCATAAATCCATATTCTTAGTCCAAATGAAAAAGACCACAGGTGGAATTTCAAGATTCCTTTCAACCTGTGGTCTTTAACATGATTATTTAACTGATCTTGATCCTTCTATTCGTTGGGGCAAGCCCATTTAACAGCATTCAAAATAATTTGTTGAACTTCCTTTTGATAAAATGTAGGAAATGCCTCATGCCCTGGTCTAAAGTAAAAGATTTTCCCTTTACCTCTACGATAAGTACAACCACTTCTAAAAACCTCGCCGCCTTGAAACCAACTAATAAAGATTAATTCATCTGGTATTGGAATATCAAAATGCTCTCCATACATTTCCTCTTGCTTAATATCAAACCCTTCACCTAACCCTTGAGCAATCGGATGAGTTGGATCAATAACCCAAATTCTTTCCTGCTCACCATCGTCACGCCATTTTAAATCACAGGAGGTTCCCATCAATCGTTTAAAAATTTTAGAATAATGCGCTGAGTGAAGTACAATTAATCCCATCCCTTGAAGCACTCTATCATAAACCTTTTCAACAATTGCATCGTCTACTTCATCATGTGCAATATGCCCCCACCAAATTAATACATCAGTATTTTTTAATATTTCATCTGATAAACCATGGTCTTCATCATCTAATACCGCTGTTGTCACATGTATGTTTTCTTTCTTTAAAAATTCAGATATGACGTTGTGAATCCCATTCGGGTAAATCTTTTTTATCTTGTCATCATTCCGTTCATGTCGAAATTCATTCCAAACAGTTATCATTTTAACCCCATCTTTCTTTCATCGCCTGCTGCTGAAGGAAGTGGTACAATGCGCCTATCTGCCCGGCATTATTCCCAAACTTACAAACATCAAGCTCCGATAATTGTAAGATTTCTGGTCGAATCTCCTTTATTCGGTTGATAATTTCAGATACAAACCCCTTTTGCTCACTTATTCCACCCCCAAATAGCACCTTCTCTGGAGCAAGGGTATGAATAAGATTACAAGTTCCTATAGCAATTGCATCAAAGAAACGATCAACTTCTTGAAGAATGGAATCATCTGCACCAGATAGGTATAATTCATAAATTACTTCTCCCGTAAGACTCTTTCCGGTTGTCTGTTCCACTCTATCAATTAGATTCCATGTTGATCCCATCCGACTAAATGTGTTTCCATCAAGTAAATTCGTGGTTGGCTTTTGTGAATCAAGAAGCATTAATCCGAATTCTCCTGCCATTCCATTTCTCCCGTGGAAAATTTTATTATTTATAAAAATAGCACCGCCAATTCCAGTTCCAACTGTTATACAAATAAAATTCTCATTGGTCTTAGCATTCCCTTGCCATTTCTCTGCCAATGCCGCACAATTTGCATCATTTTCTAGTTCAATAGGCAAATTCAGCTCCTGAAGCTCCTTTTTCACTTCTTTATACATTAAATCCGTAACCTGTCCGGCAAAGTACACATATCCTGTTTCAATTTGAACGGCTCCCGGGACACTTAATGCCACACCCTGAATATCATAATATTTTTGGTGGGACTTTACTTTATCAATGATTAGAGGAAAAATGTCGCCATTCCCTTGTAAGGGGGTGGATAACTTGCCGTCCTCTAGCATAGCCCCTTTTTCGTCCATTACAGAATATTTAACATTTGTTCCACCAATATCGAATACTGAGTAATAGCTCATACAAGATTCCCCTTTATTAAAACCCATTATTTTTTGTTAAATCTTTAAACCAATAACCACTTTTTTTAATGGTTCGTTTAAACTGTTGATGGATATCAACAGAAACTAGGCCGTAACGATTTTTATATGCATTCAGCCATGACCAGTTATCGACAAAAGTCCAAACGTGATACCCCTTCACATTCACCCCGTCCTCAATCGCCTTATAAACCCATTTCAAATGATCCTGATAAAAATGAATCCGGTAATCATCCTCAATGATTCCTTCCTCATTAATAAATCTTTTTTCGTTTTCAACGCCCATTCCATTTTCAGCAATAAAGCATTCAATATTTCCGTACTCTTCCTTTACATTTATTAACAAATCATAAATTCCCTTTTCGTAAATTTCCCAGCCTCGATATGGATTCACCCTTTTTCCAGGCATATCATGATAATCAAAATAACGTTCCGGCATAAAAGGTGCATGTGGATTAAATAAATTTTCCTTAGCCTTAATCCTTCTAGGCTGATAATAATTAATCCCTAATAAATCGACTGTATTTTCTTTAATTACTTCTAAATCACCATCTGCCATAATAGGCATAAACCCTTCCTCTTTTATAATGTCAACAAGCTCGTGAGGAAAGGTTCCTTTAACTGACGGGTCTAAGAAAGAACGATTAAAAATAGCATCTGCAATAATAGAAGCTTTAACGTCTGCTGGATGAGTACTCCGAGGATAGGAAGGCGTTAAATTTAATATGGTTCCAATTTTTCCATCCATATTTTTTTCATGATATTCTTTAATCGCCATGGCACTAGCTAAAATAGAATGAAACCCTGCTTGAACGCATTTTTGAAAGTCACAAAGCGCTGGGTAATGGTGGCCATATAAATATTGATTTTCTACAGGAACAATCGGTTCATTGTGTGTGAACCATTTCTTCACACGATCACCAAACAAATCAAAACAAGTCTTCGCATAGTTAACATACGCCTCTACAACTTCTCTGCTCTCCCATCCACCTTTTTCTTGCAGCTCTAATGGCATGTCAAAATGATACAAATTCAAAAATGGTTCAATTTCATTTAATAAAAGCTCATTAATCACACGATTATAAAAATCAACTGCTTTCACGTTGATTTCACCTTGACCACCTGGAATAAGTCTTGACCAAGAAATAGAAAAACGAAAACTATTATGCCCAAGCTTCTTCATCAAGCGAATATCTTCTTTATATAACTCGTAGAAATTTGAAGTATCATTCGGACCGATCCGATCAAAAAAACGATTAGGCTCTGTTTCATACCAATGGTCCCATATATTTCTTCCTTTTCCATCTCCATTAGCAGCCCCCTCCATCTGTGTTGCTGAAGAGGCTGAACCCCACCAAAAACCTTCTGGAAAGCGAAACTTGATATTATTTTCCAACGACCTTCCCTCCAATATAAAATTTATTTATAAAAAGCCAAGTCGGAAAACTTACCGACTTGGCTATGAAATTATTGATAAACTCATTATCACTTATTCGAAAATATCTTTATTTATTCTTCTTCCATTCATCATATTGCTTTTGAATTTCAGCTAATACTTTATCTAATCCTGCTTCTTTTAATTTTTGATTCATTTTTTTCAAATATTCTTCTGGTTCTACACTTCCTGTTAGTAAAGCAGGTGCAAACTCTTTAGAAACATTGGATATGGAAGCAATTTCTGTTCGTACTGGTGTTGAATCAAAGTGAAATCCTAAAGATGGTGCTGGTGTTGATTCTTCATTAAATTTCTTGAAAGCATCCCATTTGTCTTCAGGATCATTTTCATAAAGTTTTAAAATGAAATGATTACCTAATGCATATGTTGGCATATTATAATTTTTCACACGAGCTGGTAGATCTTGGATTTTACCATTATCCAACTCTTTGTAATGCTCACCCTCGATTCCTTTATCTACAAGATTACGTAGATAAGGATCTGTATTTAAGAGATTTAAGAATGCCATCGCTTTTTCAGGATTTTTAGATGTTGCTGAAATCGCTTGAATTGCTCCAGTTACTGAATTATTATACGTTACTGGCTTTGTAATTGGCTGAACAACAACATCATATCCTGCCGCACGAGACCATAATAATTCTGCATAAGGTTGATACATTTCCTTACGAACAAACCAATTTTCAACTTCCATTGGCCAAGGATCTTTACTTGTTGCTGCGTCCGCTTTAATATATCCTGCTTTATAGAACTTGTGCATCGTTTTTAATGTATCTAATGTGATATCTGATTCAAAGAAGTTCACAACCTTACCTGTATCACCTTCAAGTGGGAAAGCCATTGGATTTTCATCCTCTAAAACATAATCAAACGGTAGAGGCGGCTTAAAGGTAGCGATCGGCGTAATTTTTGGTTCATTCTCTTTAATTGTTTTTAATAATGGTTCTAAGTCTGCTAATGTATGAACACTTGTAATATCAAGCTTATATTTATCTACTAATCTTTTATTAAATACTAATACTTCCTGTTGCCCTACCTCTTTATTTGAAGGAATTCCGTAAAGTTTCCCACCGATTTTTGCACCTTCTAAAAATGCAGGATCAAGGGTTTCTTTTAGTTTTTTCCCTTCTTTATCTAATAACTTATCGATATCTAAGAATGCACCTTTTTGTGCATTTAATACATAATTTCCTCCATTCGTATAAGCGATATCAAATGGTTCTCCAGAAGCAATAATGACTTGCATTTTTTGGTCGTAATCGCCCCAATCAATTTGCTTCATTTTTACTGTGGCATTAATTTTTTTCTTTGTATATTCACTTACTTTCTCCATTACCTTATCAGTGTCTTTTTGCGGTGTTCCAATCATATACCATGTAAGTTCATAAGGTTTATCACCCTTACCGCTTGCCTTTTCACTATTGTCGTTACTACATGCAACTAAGGCTCCTGTAATACTAAGGATGAATACTAAAAACAGCAACAGCCTTTTCTTCATTCATGTTTCCCCCTCAAAATTTTTTCATTCTATTGTTACAAACTTACTCTTTCACTCCCCCAATAGTTAAACCTCTAATAAAATACTTTTGGAAGAATGGATATGCAACGGCTATTGGTAGTGTTGCTATTACTACCATTGCCATTTTTGCAGCATCTTGTGGTATAGCTGAAAATAACCCTTGCTGAGAAGCATTTAATTCTGCATTTTGGCGAATAAATTCCAAATTATTTTCTATTTTCATTAATAGAGATTGCAGTGGTACTAGATTAGGATTATCGATAAATAACAAGGCATTAAACCAATCATTCCAATATCCCAGTGTACTAAATAAAGCAATCGTTGCAATTCCCGGTAATGAAAGTGGGAAAACAATTTGAAAGAAGATTCTCCATTCACTCGCCCCATCGATTCTTGCAGATTCTAAAATGGATTCTGGAACCGATCGTTGGAAAAATGTTTTCATAATCAAAATATAAAAAGCATTAATAGCTAATGGTAGAATCAGTGCCCAAATTGTATTACGTAGATGTAATAATTGTGTCGCTACAATATAGAAGGGAACCAATCCCCCGCTAAACAGCATTGTAAAAAAAGCAAGGAAGGTAAAAAACTTTCTGTATTTAAATTGATTTCTGGAGATTGCGTAAGAATAGAACGAAATCATCATTACACTAATAACAGTACCTAAAATCGTAACGACGATTGTAATTCCGTATGAATTCAATAATTGTGAGCCCATATGATAAAGATATTGATAGGCTTCTGTACTCCATTCATCCGGTATAAGCTGAAATCCCTTTGATTCCAAAGATTGTTCATTACTTAATGAAATGATAATTACATAGATAAATGGGAAAATACACATGATCGAAAATACAGCTAACAGAATATTCATGATTATATTCGTAATTTTACCGAAGCCATGTGGGTCATACTTCGATTTTCGTTTTTTCTTTTTACTATTTACCGAAGCTTGGTAGTTAACGTGATTATCCCTTATCTCGGGATCATGCTGATTTGAAACTTCCATAGTTTTCGAACCACCTTCCTTTCTTTATCAGTAATGTTCGATCAAAACAAGGCATATTCTTTATCAATTTTTTTAACAATATAATTCGTTAGTAACACTAAAACAAAGCCTACTGCAGATTGATATAACCCTGCTGCAGTACTCATACTAATATCCCCCATTGTCGTTAATCCTCGGTAAACAAATGTGTCTATTACATTTGTTGTTGGATAAAGAGGACCTGAGTCTCTAGGCACTTGGAAAAACAAACCAAAGTCAGAATTAAATATTTTTCCTACATTTAAAATCGTTAAAATAATAATTAGAGGAGTGATCATCGGAATCGTTACATGACGTATCTGCTTCCATTTATTCGCTCCATCGATCATTGCTGCTTCATAGTAGTTGCGATCGATTCCTACAATAGCAGCCAGATACACAATGCTTCCGTACCCGACCCCTTTCCACATATTCATAAAGACAAGAATAAATGGCCAATACTTGGATTCGTTATACCAGGATATCGATTCAATTCCAAACCAGCCAAGAATGTTATTTAATAATCCACGGTCAGCACTCAAAAAGGTAAACACAAAATAGCTGACAACAACCCATGACAAAAAGTGTGGAAACAGCATTCCCGTTTGATAAACTTTTGATAGTTTCTTGTTTGCTAGCTCACTTAACACAATTGCTACCGTTACACCGAGAACTAATCCCAAAATAATAAATACAGCATTGTACAATACAGTATTTCTCGTAATTACAAATGCGTCATTTGTGCTGAACAGAAATTTGAAATTATCAAATCCAACCCAATCACTATTTAGGATACTGGAAAAAAATCCACCTGGATCATATCGAAAGTTTTTAAATGCGATCACAGTTCCAAACATAGGAAGGTAGGAAAAAAGTAAAAACCATATTGTTCCTGGCAACACCATGAGGAGCCATATTCGATTTTTTTTAATATCCTTTAAAAAATTTTTCACTCTTAAGCCCCTCCTTTCAATAATGAAAACCTTTTCATAAATAATTGTATAGAATTACAATTATTAAAAAAAGTTAACAATTATTAGATTTACTGAACTAACTTAATATACTTTCACGAAGCTGTGTTTTCTGAAGAAAATTCCTAAGAAAAAGAGCATTTTCTTTAGAGTAACTGTGATTATCCTACCAACAAAAAACCTGCAGGTGAGTGGCAAAAACACCGCAGGTTGCATTCCAAGCGTTATTAAACTATTTCATTACTTTTTTCCGAATCATTGTACGAAATTCCTTCGGCGTTACCCCGATGCTTTTCTTAAATTGTTTATAAAAATAAGTAGAATCAGAATAACCTACCTGTTTGCCTATTTCTCCTGCTTTAAAGTGCGTATTGATTAACAGCTCCTTCGCTCGATTAATTCTTATTTGGTTTATATAATCGGAAAAGATAAAGCCGGTTTCCTTTTGGAATAATTGGCCTAAATAAATGGAGTTAACATGAAATTTTTGACTTAAGGTTTTCAGTGATTGCTCCTCATGATAATGCTCTTGTATGTAATGTAATACGCTCTGTATGATTGGACTTCCTTGTTCAGATTGTTGTTCTATATGACTTAATGTTGTTTCAAGATAGGATATTAATAGCTGTTCAAGCTCGGATAAAGATTTGATCGAAAGAATTTCTTTTACCGAATCCGCTAGTTCTGATTGATGGTTTTGCCTTACATTGTTTTGGATCGTCATCATTGCTTCAATAGCAAAGCTTTGAACTCCTTGAGGAGAAACTAATGTATGTTGTTGGCGGAATTCATCAAATTTTATTTTCACCCATCCAATCGCTTCACTTCTTTGCTTTGATATAACTAGTTTAACTAACTGCTGAATACCTTCATTTGTCTCCATTGCTTTCACATTATATTCACAAGTATTTCCATCAGCAATGACACTGCTTTCGCTGTATAGTAATCGAAAAGGTGTTAACTTTTTTGCTGACGAAAGACTCTTATATAATTCTGTTAATGTAGAAACAGTTGACCCAATATAAATAAAATAATGAATAATTTTTTCTTCTTGAGTTAGTATTTCTTTAATTGTATCAACCTTTTGATTTCTTTCATCTACTAGGTCATAGGTTAATAGGACATTTAATTCTCCTTCCGGATTTAGGATACAAACACTATTTAACTGCTTTTCAATTTCTGAGCGTAGGGAAAATAAGTCCCCCGATGCTAACGCTTCGTTTCCTTCAAGCTGAATGATTATTACAGCCATATTCCCTTTTTCAAATCGCAGCTGATAAAGTTCCAATCTTTCATGCCATTCTCTCGAATCAATATCCCGATTCAGCCATCTCCAAACAGAATTATCTCGTAAAACATAATATGCCTCTTCTTCAACCGAAGACTTATTCAGCTTTTCGACCGTATTTTTTAATGTTGAAATGAGTTCATTTTCATTAATGGGCTTCAAAAGATAGTTTTCAATTCCAAGAGCTAACCCTTCCTTTACATATCCAAACTCCTGGAATCCTGATAGTACAATAAATTTCGAAGTGGTATTCTTTGTTTTCAAGCTTTTTATTAATTCTAATCCATTCATTTCTGGCATTTTTATATCAGTGATTACTAGATCACAAGGGCTTTGCTCCAAATGCTTTAATGCATCCTTCCCATTATAGGCTGTACCTACCACATATAAATTAAGATCCTCCCATGGTATTAAAGCTTTTAAGCCTTCAATGATGAAAGGCTCATCATCAACCAGAAATACGCGATACATCCTTCAATCCCTCCTAAGAAATGGGGATAATAATTTCAACAACTGTTCCCTTCCCCAACTCACTATTAATATGAATGCCATATTCCTTTCCGTACTTTAATTTCATTCTCTCATTGACATTGCTAAGACCAATCGACCCAGATTTCACATTTTTTTCATTTAACTGCTCTCTTATTTGCTCAAGCCTCATGTTCGAAATTCCAAAGCCATTGTCTTTAATATATAGATGTAGCCTGTCATTAACTTCTTCCCCCTCAATCCATACACAATTGTCTGCTGCTTCCTTCCGATAACCATGTTTTGCATAATTCTCGATTAATGGTTGAAAGGTAAACTTTAATATTTCATTTGAGTAATATCTTTCGGGAATCTCATAAAAAACTTGTAAATTAGAAGAATATCGAATTTGCATAAGCTCCAAATATTTCTTAATATGCTCTATTTCATCACCAATCGTTACCATTTCCTTCGGGGTTAAAGAGTACCGAAAGAGCTCACCTAAATTATAGATCATTACACTTGTTGTTTTCGATCCATCAATCACTGCCTTCATCCGAATCGCCTCTAGCGTGTTATAAAGAAAATGCGGTTGAATTTGTGACTGAAGCGCTTTCATCTCTGCTTCTCTTTGTTGAATATTTAATATATATACCTGCTCAATATACTGATTAAGTTCATCTAACATATTATTTAAGCTAAAAGAGATGGTTGAAAGCTCATCTTTTTTACTATCATTTTGTACTCTAACTGCTAAATTCCCCTTTTTCACCTGTTTCATCGTATAATCGATTGCATAAATTCTTTTTGCATAATTTCTCATGGCAAAATAAGCAATAATGATAGCTCCAGTAGCAAATAGGAAAGTAAACAATACCATTGTCCAATGTACAATCGTTATTTTTGAAATCTCTTTCTCTGGAATTAATCCAACAAACATATAGCCAGTAGCTTCATCTGCGAGAGTATTTAAATAATAGCTATTTCCCTTCCAACTTATTTTTTTCGAATAGGTAGAAAAGCTTAAATGCCTCAAAGATTCAGGCATATCTCCCTTTGATGAAGAATAAAGATTCTCACCTTCATGATTAAATATAAAAATGGATCCTAATAATTTATTTTTTCTTGCATCAATTAATTCATCAATACCATCAAAGCTATAATAAACGGCTATATGACCTAAATTTTTTAATAAGGCTGGATCATTTATATTCTCTTTAAAAATAAAGGTATCTCTAAAGCGATCACTATCTTTAGGATTATTTTGTTTAATAGGAATTTCACTTATTTGCGTTTCTGTCGAAATAATTGAGCGATTCCAGCGATTATGATTAAAAATAAATAAATACTCTATATTTGTTGTATTACTTCTCAAAGCTACCGCATTCATATCCTTATCTTGACTAAAAATCATTTGTAGAAATGTATCTAAATTATTAGGAACAAAAGAATTACTATTATAGTATTTATTTAATTTAAAGGATAAATAATCACTGTAATTATGCTGGAGAGCAAAACTAATATCAGTAAATAAATCATTTTTCATGTAGAGCTCCCTGATCGCTCTTTGTAAGTACTCCTGCTTCTTACCAAAATTCGCTTCAATTCTTTCTAATGTTCTTGAATTAAAATCCAATTCTTCTTGTACTTTTACTTTCGTATAATACCTGGATAAAATAAGCAAAAGGAGAAACATTGTAAGAATAATTGTTATAGAATAGATTAATAGTATTTTATTAAATACACGATTTTTAAACTGATAAATAAATTTCCTTAGCAGTATTCTCCCTCCCCATTATCCTTCTATAATATTCAAATATCACTATATAAAGAAAACGCAACATTAAAGTTACGTTTTCATTATATCAAAAAAATTAATATTCCAACTTTTTAAAATGAAATAAAAAATTGTTTGCATAGCACCTGGTATTTTTTACATCAAAAATCTACCCTAGCACTATGATTGGATTTATTTAAAAATATATCGCTACTGTTTTAATTTCATATGGCTTAATATCAAGCTTTAATGGACCTGTTTGAATATCAGACTGGTTTTCCTCCATTAGATTTGTTTCACACCAATTCTTTATCGGTTGTTCAAAATGAAGTGTTAATGTACCTCTTTTCCCCTTATATTCATGGAGACGAATTAATACTCCATTTCCAATCTCTAATTTTTTCACCGTGTCTACATGTACATGATCATCCTCATCCAGCTGCATAAATGAGTCCGTTTGAGATTGCAATTGACCAGCAATTGATTTAAGAGGATTGTTAATGAACCAAGCCTCTTTTACTGTATTTCCCTCTTTCCAATCTCCTTTATGAGGGTAAAGTGAGTAAGTAAAAATATGCTCCCCTTGATCAGCATGTGGATCTGGATAAATTGCAGATTTAATAAGTGAAAGTCTCATAACATTGTTCTTGATATCATAGCCATATTTACAATCATTCAATAAGCTTACTCCGTAGTCCGCTTCTGAAAGATCGGCCCATTGATGTCCTACACTTTCAAACCTTGCCATATCCCAGCTTGTATTCCAGTGTGTTGGCCTCTTTACATTTCCAAATTGAATATCATAGGTTGCTTCAACTGTACGAATATCAACCGGAAATTGAACCTTTAATAACTTTCGCTTTTCATGCCAATCTACTGTTGTTTGAAAATCAATTCGTCTGTTGTCTGCATATAAAATCATATCCTGCTCTATAATTGACTGACGGTATGACCATGTCATACGAATAACCGTCCGAATAGGGCCCATTTCTATGATCTTTTGTGAAAGAAGATTATTTACCTCTTCATATTTTTCCTGATAATAAATATCGATATCCCATGCATCATGGGCAAGTGGTTTATCTTCAAATACTTGAAGGACATTCCCGCATTGCGCTTGAGATAATATTTCTCGTTTTGTTTCCTTATCATAAATTCGTTCAAGCTGACCTTGATGGTTCCAGTTTAGCTGGTAAAACGGCGTCTCCAATCCATTCTCGTTTAAAGTAAATGGAATCCCTTCATCCTGATTACAATCTGCTGATGGAACAAACTGTATCTCTGCTCCACCAAACTGTGGCAGCTTAGGTATAGAAGTTATCCATCCCTTCTCTGTTTTTTGACTTGGTAAAAGTTCACCAGTTGCACTCTTCCATATTCCATCACATTGATTTCTTTCATCATTATCAATCTGAACCATTTGACAGTCGGTCCATTGTGAAGAATTATAAATAACATATTGATGAGATGCTTCCCCAACTAAATGCTTCACCGCTTGATCGATCGCTTGCTTCCCTAATTGTGCCGCTTCATCATATTCAATTTTTGAATCCTCATATACCTCATGAATAGAAGAGCCTGGGATAATATCGTGGAATTGATTTCTTAAAATAATTTTCCAGCCTTCATCAAGCTTTTCTTTTGGATAAAGATCCCATCCATGATTCAATGCACTCCAAACATTCAGCCATTCCGCCTCGCGATAACTTAGTTCTAGCTTACGATTCATGAGTTTATTATGAGCCTGACTCGTATAGGTTCCACGATGATACTCTAAATACAGCTCTCCATCCCACATATGAACATATTCATTCGTATTTTGAACAGTTTCTTGTAGCTGTTTAAAAAATTCACCAGCTGTAGATGTTTTCACATTAGGCATTCCAGGTATTTCATCTAAACGACGACGAAGTTCTAGCATTTCACGATTGACTCCACCGCCACCATCACCGTAACCATAAGAAAGTAGAAGGTCCTTGCTAATCTCCTTATTTCGGTATGATTTCCATGCTCCATTTACTGTTTTAGCTGTAATTAAACCATTGTATGTATAAAACCAAGAATCAGGAGAATTCCAAGGCTCAGGTGTTGTGACAAAATGAGTTAAAATTTCGCTGCCATCAATTCCTCTCCAATAAAAAGTATCATGGGGCATACGATTATATTGATTCCAGCTAATTTTCGTCGTCATAAACGTTTCAATCCCAGATTTCTTAAGGATTTGCGGCAATGCCCAGCTATATCCAAATACATCTGGAAGCCATAAATATTTACAATCTTTGTTAAATTCGTCTTTAAAAAACTTTTTCCCATATAATATTTGCCTTACTAATGATTCACCACTTGGAATATTGCAATCAGCCTCAAGCCACATTGCCCCTTCTGTTTCCCATTTCCCATCCTTTATTTGAAGCTTCATTTTTTCGTAGATTTCCGGATAATCATTTTTTATATAATCATATAATTGAGGTTGGGTTTGTAAGAAATAATAGTCAGGAAATTGCTGCATCAGCTTTAACACGGTGGAAAAAGATCTCGCTGCCTTTTCCCTAGTGTGCTTTAGTCTCCATAGCCAAGCGACATCAATATGTGTATGACCAACACAGTGAATGGTCACTGGATGTTTTTTATCCATATTTTTAAGTTTTTCACGCAGCTTTTCTTGTGATGCTCTACAGCTTTCATAAAATTCAGAGCTTCCCGGAATACTCCAATCAATTTCTAATAATGCATCATTTAGAGTAGAGATAAGCATTTGTTTTTCCGGTTGATTATCTCCCATCTCCTGTATCGATTGAAAAATAGCTAGAGCCGTAAAATATAAATCATCTACATTTTCGTCCAGCCAACATAATTTTGCTGTTTCTAAAGTATATATTTGTTCTTTCGGCTCCCCACCGCCCTCTAATCCAGACCACAGGCGAAAATCGAGCTTCACTTGACTTCCAATTAAATCTTCTGAAAAAAACACTTCCTCATGATTGGAATCCACGCCTTGATATGGCTGATCATTTATAAATAGCAAGGATTCAAATCCGGAGTTATTTCCTCCTCCAGTCCGCCCGAAGTCAAATAGGCCAACAACTTTTTTCCCTTTCCATTCTTCAGGTAAATCGAGCTTGGTCGTCAACCAAAGATAAAGATCTCTTCCTCTCCATTGGTCACCAACACTCATTGTTGCTGATTCTACCTGTTTTGGTGGATATGTACCTACTTCTCCAAGATCCTCTGTCGTAGAAAACGAAGAAATATTTAATGCATCCCGATATCGATATTGTGATAGCTCTTGGATTCGAGCTTCAAATTTTCTTTCCGTTAAAAACATAATCGTGCCTCCATTTAACATGCTATAGTAGTTAATTTGCCTGTGGCTCTAGCTTTCGAAAGCGCCTTAGACAAACGGTCATAATCCAATAAGCAGGGAGAACTCCTGAAACAAATGGAAGAAGCCCTGGCATATTTTTTATTAGATATCCGATAAAAAATAAACCGACAATAATCATCATGCTTGATACTGGGCTAATTAGAGAAATAATAAAGGATTGCTTAATGTAATTTTTGATAGAGTAATGAAAATGAACATAAATTGGAAAAAAATGCAAAAATGCGTTTAATAATAACAAAAGCAAGAAGAAGATAAAAAAGTATAAAATTACAGAAAAGGTACCTTGCATAGCATTGGCTATTCTTAAATCAATAAATAAAAACAAGCCGATGATAAAAAAAACACTTCCTACTAAGTTAGCTTGAATAAACTCTTGTTTAAACACCTTTTTAAACGTTTGCCAAACCGAAACATCAAAATCTCTATTCGCCCAGCGTCTAGTTACTGTATATAACGCAATCGTTGCAGGCATGATTCCAAATATCCCTAAACCAGCAATAATAAAAAATAACCATACAAGGTTGACCCAAACCAATCTTGTAATCCATTGACTTGCTTCATATAAAACTTTTCCCATGTTCCTTCAACTCCATATATGATGTAAAGGAAGGGGAAACCCCTTCCCCATTAAAATCCGTAGGCTTCAAATTCATAAATCCTAGCTGCTTGATCGCCGCCTTGTGTAGGCTGCTGGATGGATAAACGAATATATCTTGCTTGTGTAATTGGAATAGGATGCTTGCTAACCGCATTCTTATTATCATTCACTTCAACTACATTGGACCATGTTTGTCCGTCCAAACTGACCTCGATGGTATAGGCTTTCGTATTAAACGCAGCTGGTTCTCCACCAGCCTCTGCATGGCTAATATCAAATTCTGTTAATGAATACACTTGCCCTAAATCAATTTCCAACCACTTATTAGGATCTAACGTACACCACTTACTATTGTTCGTTAGCACACCATCTATAGCGAAGCGTGCAGCTTCATTAGAACTACATTGACCACTAGCCTTAGCGGTTTTATTTAAGGCAACATTTGTAATATTTTTAGCGTCCTTTGAGATTGTAATAAAATCCTCTTTAACTAGAACATCTTCACCTTCCGAGTTTTTCGCTGTTAATTTAACTTGATAAGCTCCTTCTTGATCATATGTGACGATAGGATTATTTTCATTACTCACTGAAGGTTTAGCACCTTCAAACTCCCAGTCCACCGATTCTGTAACCTCAGATGAATCATTAAAAAATTGAATTTCTTCACCAGGTGCAGCGACCGTACGACTTACATGAAAATCTGCCTTTGGCTTTGGATATGGTGGCCAATTAAATGAAGTAGATACACTTTTGCTCTTATTATAGAAGCGATCAACTGCTAATACGTCAATTTTAGTTGTTTGCTCCTTACCATTACGTTTCAAATTCGTTAAATAAAAATGATTATTGTAGGTAGAGCCTAACCATTCCTTTTCACCATTCGGAAGGCTTCTATAAATTTCATATAAAATTGTATCTTTGTTGTCTTTTTCCCAGCTAATGGTTCCCTCAGTATATATTCCATCTTTAAAAGATGCATTTTCCCATTTTAATTGTCGGGCAGGATCTATCTTCTGTTTTTGATCATGCTTGTTATATATACTGATTTCTCCTATATTCATCTGATAATTTGCTATTTCTTCACTGCTTTCAAAAAACAGAGAGATGCCCGCAATATGTTTTCCAGCTTCTTTATGAAGCTTAACCTTGTCTGTTACCCAATCACCTTTGCTTTTCTTATTCATCTCATAAAAAATATAGTTGTTAGGATCATCCATAAAGCTGATTCCTACTTTGACATGCGGATTCTTTTGGTCTGTTTTATACGTAAGGGAAAGCTCAGTGTCTTTTTGAACCAGCAAATCTGTTTTATAAAGCTTTATATTGGTCGAGTTTTCCTTCTTTAGTTTTCCCGAAACCTTAAGCGAGCTTCCACCATAGTAAGCAGAATTCCAGTCAAAATTCACATCTAATGGAGTACCCTTACTTTCTTTAATCCATCTCCAAGTAGGCAAAATATCTTGTAAGCTCCTATTATCCCAAGCTTGGTTTCTCGCAATCTTTCCATCTACAGCGAAAAACTTTCCACTTCCGGTATTAAAATGAGTCACAAACGGCAATTGATTAATCGATGTTTTCTCCGTAAAATAGTGGGCAATTCCTTTCCACGAACCATTCTCATCCGTTTTAGCAGGATCACCATTCTTTCCTACCCAAAATTCATTTTCCTTGTTATAAAATTCTTCTGTTGATCCAGCGTTTTTAAATGCCCAGTCCGGACGATAAATTCCTAAAGAAGTCCATGGCTGCTTATTTTCTGGAAAGATCCCTTCCCAAGGAACTTTAGTAGCAGTTCCATTCGCTTCCACATCAATCCCAGCATATAAATCATATGGTGAACGTCCTATTTCTTTTGCTTTATTAGATGATGCTTGCTGCGAGTTCCACCAAAAGTTTAAAAACATACTGTCGGCTACTCGTTGTTCCGCATCTTGCAAAAATGTTTTGTTTCGATCTGTAAGAGCATTTTGCCAGCTAACTGAACCCGTATCGGTCATTGCATCGTACCACATAATGTGCATATTCTTTGCCTTATGCTTCTGAAGATATACGAGAAATTCTTTCATTTTATCAGCAGTTTGACGATTTCCTCCAGCCGTTTCTTGGTTAATGAACCAGCCATCAAAACCATAATAATTAGCAACCTCAATAAGCTTGTCAGCGGCAGGAAATGAACCATCGGAACGTTGAGTAAGCATTTGATTGACCCATTCAAACTTGCCACCATATGCTGTAGGTGGAAAAAAGATATTTCCAATAATAGGAACTCCATTTTTATGAGCTGCATCAATAACATCTGCACTTGGCGGAACGATAATTCCTTCTCCCGCTGAACCTGCCCAGTACACCATCAAGTCTACATATTGCCAATAACTAAACGAGTTCACAAAAAAGCTATTTCCACCTTGAGATGGTACTCCACTCGTATTAGGATTTAATGCCGATAATGCGACGACTTTAGCATCAGATTGTGCATGGTTATTTACTTTATAAAGAACCTCCCTATTTGCTAGTGGAACCGTACTTCGATTAAAAACTGCATCCGAATCGTTATCAGGACTCCAATTTAAAAGTGTTTCGGGAAACCAATACGATGATTGAGGCTGCTTAGCAAAACTATTCATTGGAACGATCATTAAAAGGACGACCATCCCGACAACACCAGCAATGATACCTAAAAGCTTTTTCAATTGAATCAATCACATTCACCCCTAAAAATAAATATTCTCCACTTCCCGTTTGTTTCTGTATTATTTATTCGATTCGCAAAATGGCCTTATTTTAGGTTTAATTGCTTATGCAAAGGACTTCCTTTCACAGCATAGCCGCATAGACTTAACACAAATTCACTAAACATTGAATTTGCCCAGGAAAACCAATCACGGGTAAATTCTTCTGGACGGTCTGCGTCAAAGCCCTCATGCATAAACCCTTTGCCACCATCCGTATTCTTTATCACCTCCAATATATATCGCTTTTCCTCTTCATTCGTTGTTGTCATACCTTGTATGGCAAGAGCGATATGCCAAATATAGTGATCAGGTGTATGAGGACTTCCGATTCCCTTCGCTGCTTTTCCTTCATAGTAATATGGATTATCACGACTCAATAAAAACTTTCTCGTATTCTTATAATGTTCATCTTCATAATCACACCACCCTAAGTATGGAAGAGATAGAAGACTTGGAACATTTGCATCATCCATTAAGTTGTAGTGACCCATTCCATCCGTTTCATATACATACATACTTCCATAAATGGGATGATCAAGCATCGCATACTTTTCAATTCCAGTCTTTATTTCTGCTAATAATTGCTCACATTCGGCCTGCAAGGACGGATTAACTAATACGGTACGGCAAATTTCCGCTGCATATTGTAATACAACTACTGCAAACATATTGGCTGGAACGAGATACCCATATAAGCACGCATCATCACTTGGTCTAAACCCACTCCAGGTCATTCCTGTTGGGGCTGTTTTTGAACCTTTTCCTTGACGATTTAATGTATCGGATTGACGAACATCTAAGCGTTCAAAGGAATATGGGGAATCTTTTTCATGATTTTGCTCCACTTTCCAAACCTCAAGAATTTTTTCTAAACCTAGAACAAATGTCTCGTCAAATTGACTCGTTCTTCCAGTTGCTTTCCATAATAGATAGGAAAGCTGAATAGGGTAGCAAAGCGAATCAATTTCATATTTCCTTTCCCAAATATATGGGGTCATTTTCGTTACATCTGTTTGATGCCCTTTTCCATTTTCTGTTTCATTAAAAGCATTAGCATATGGATCATGATTAATATATTGAAACTGCCTGCGAACTACACCCTCTATTAAATCTGCAATCTCCGGATCATTCTCTGCTGCCATCAAATACGGTCGAACCTGTGCAGCAGAATCCCTTAACCACATGGCTGGAATATCTCCTGTGATAACAAAGGTGGTTCCATCCTCTTGAGGCTTTAAAGTTGTTTCATATGTGTTTATAAAACATTGCTCAAACATTTGCTGTAGCTTTTCATCATTTGGAAATGACTGCTTTACATGTTGAATAATACTTTGTAATGATTGTGGAATTGTTTTTTCTTTTCCCATTATTATTGTTCTTCCTTCCATCCAATAGTTATGATTTCATAAGGATTTATCTTTTGTTCAGCTTTTGAACTTCCATTATTATCTAATTGAATCTCTAAGATTGTGCTGCGATAGCTTTGTCCAGCTTTACTTAGCTGAGCCTTTAAGCTTGTTGTATGCTGGGATGTGTTGAACCAACGAATAAATATATCATTCGTTTCCTCTCCTAGCTTCATTGATGTAATAGCCAGGTGTTCCCCACTCCATTCCAAAAATGATTTTTCATTTGGAAGCTTTCCTTTATGAACATCCGTTTGTATAACAACTAATGGGGTTTGAAATTGATAGGCCTGTTCATAGGATTTGCTTTCAATAATTGTTCCTTTATGGGGAATAACCATCCATTCAGCTGTATTTGTTCCAATACTTTGAGCCTCAGGTGTTGGAAAGTAGCCCCAATCGCCTAATTCTGAGACAGATCTTAATATCGTTAATGCAATCGTGTTGTTCTCTTGTAAAATTTCATATTCATTTAGCCCTTTATTCGCAATGGTTAGACCGTTTTGATCATCAGAAACACTTACAAATGCATGTTGATGATGATCAAAGCTTGGATTCTCCCATTCCTTTTCTGGAGTATTTGGTCTTTCAGCGATTTCAAATACACTATCTGCATAGTGATGGTTGGAATATAAATTCGTTGGGTAAAGTGCACGGATACGGTGATCCATTGCCTGATTTTCTATCGTTGCTTTAACCGATACGCCTTTACCAGCTTTATCTAATGTAAGCAATGTTCTCAACTTAATCGTAACTAGTTTTGATGAACGGCCAGCGGTTCTGTCTTTATGCCAAATCAATTGATCCTTTTCCTGATCAAGCTTTTCATCTGCCATTTTTGGAATATCCCAATAATGAATAATTTCAACAGATCCTCTTAAAGAATTGTTCTCCACTACTTTGATTTCCGCTGGCAACCCTTTAGTTGTAAGTGGCTCATTTTCAGTAGCCTTTTTAAACATGTACTCATTACCAATATCACCAGTATTTTCGTAGATTCCTAGATTAGGATAAACCTTACCTGTTTCTTTATGACAAATGGTGTAGGAACCGTCCATATGAATGTCTACCTTTATAAACTCATTTTCCAGTGTTGATTGGTTTATGATCAAACAAGATTCATGCATTTTCGTTTGATGGCCTTCATTTAAAAAGAAAGTTTTATAACCTAGTTTAGGCAATTCATTTGCTAAAAACGAGACTTTCGCGATTTTGGCAAAGTACGGTCGACGAAATCCATCATCTGGTAAATCATAGCCAAAACGAACTCCAATATCCTCCATTTCAAAAGGAACTGTTTTTCCACTTGAATCAGTAAGCACGTAGGAAGGAATCGTTTTATTCTTTAAGAATTCTGGAATATCTGAGAAAGGCATTTCACTGAAGTACACTTTTTCTAAATCTATTTCCTTTTCAACCATTTCCGAGCGTTGATTACCAGCAGTATTAAATACAATGATTGGAATCGAATGACTATTATTCTCACCAGTACTAGTGTTAATTTGTTCTGCTATTTCGTTTGCTTTATCAGTTATGATCATTGAGGCTGTTTGTTTCACCTTATCAAAACGGGTGACCATTTCTTGATGAACTTCATCAACACTACAGCCACATATACTATCGTGGGGGTGATTCTTCATTAACGTCTTCCATGCGTAACGTAAATAATCTCGAGGATATTCACCACCAGATAAGTAAGAAATAACAGATAAAGGCTCTGCTACCTTTTCTAATAATGTTTGACACTCCTGATTCATTTGTTTTAAATAAATCCTTGAAGAAGCTGTATTTACTAATGTTGACCAGCCATCTGTCTTTTGATTTCGCAGCTCACCTTTAATTGTTTGTAGTGTTTCAGGCAATTCGTTACGCATCTCTGCAATATATTCATCAAAGTTCGAATGGACGAAATCAATATTTGGATATAATTGTTTTGCTGTCTCAATCGCTTGACCTAAATCCTTTTGGACAGGCTGATGATCACAACCATTCATAAATAACAAATGAGAGGTAGACGCATATTTTTCTACATCCATTAATTTTTGTTCCCAAAACTTCCTAGCTGATTCTGTATCTACTGGCACTTCATTTCCATTTGAATACCAGTTGGCAAATAAAATTCCTAATACGGAGGAACCATCAGGCGACTCCCACTTCATTTCAGAATAAGGAGATTCAAAGGAAGCCATGTCACTTACCGTATTATTAAATCCAGTTGGTTTTACTCCACGACCAAATGCCGCCGTTTCAATTCCAGCCTGCTTTAATAGCTGAGGAGCCTGACCATAGATACCAAATGTGTCTGGAAAATATCCAAGCTTTGAAATTCCACCAAACTCTTTTGCATCTTGAAATCCATATAAAAGATTTCTTACATTTGCTTCACTACTTGTTAAAAATGCATCCTGAAGAACATACCATGGACCAATATGTAATTTATTATTTCTTATTAAATGTTTCAGCTCTTCCTTTTTATCTGGTCTAATTTCTAAATAGTCCTCTAAAATAATGGTTTGCCCATCTAAATGAAAGCTTTTAAAATTAGGATCATTCTTAGATAATTCTAAAATTTCGTCTATTAGCTTAACTAAATAGTACCTATGCTGTTCAAATGTCATATACCATTCTCTGTCCCAATGAGAATGTGAAATAATATGAGCTGTTTTTTTCTTCTCCATTTTGACTGCTCCTTTTAATATTAAATCGATTTTCACACGTCTATAGAAAGCGCTATCAATTTTTTTGTAAAAAAATGATATGTTTCGGCTCATTCATTCTTTTCTTACACCATTACCATATGAGCCAACGGTCATATAGTCAATGGAATGAAACAAACTGATAAAGTTTTTACATTAGATATAAAATTAGTCCAAAAAAAATAACCACAGCATCTCATAGCTGTGATTATTTGTACTTTCTAAAACATTACACTCGTTTCGCCAATAGCATTAATGTCATATCATCCATAGGCGGATTGTGTAAACCTGCTCTTACATCTCGATAAAAGCGTTGTAACGGGCTTTTTGCCGATAAACTTCTCGCTCCGACAATACGCATCGCTAAGTCGACAATTTCAACCGCTAGGTTTGTCACAGATAATTTTACTGCACTTAGCTCAGGTGCCATTTGGTTTCGCCTTTCTATTGAAGAATCATCCCACATTTTTGCAACTGAATAGAGAAAATGTCGGGATTGCATTAATTTTAGTTCGATCTCCCCTACCTTTTGCTGAATAGCAGGTAATTCAAAAATCGGATGTGCTAGGCTATTCGGTGTATAGCTTTTCGCAAAGGATACAGCCTCTCTTTTGGCTGCCTCTGCTACTCCTAAATAGCAGGCAGGGATATGCAAAAGATAACCTTGTGCTCCCTTTTTTCGGGTAGTTTGTTTCTCCGTTAAATAGTCAAATGGGATTTCTACATGATCTAATATTAAATCATGACTTCCAGAGGATCTCATAGCAATACTATCCCATGTTTCTTCAATAGAAATACCTTTTGAGTCACTTGGAATTAAAAAGAAAGCAACTTCATCAGTTGATTCTATTGTTGCTGACACAATGAAGAAATCAAGCATTTGAGACATTGTGGCAAAAGATTTTCTTCCACTAATAATCCATTTGTTACCTTCTTGTACAGCTGTCGTCCCTGGCCTTCCACCTCTAGTTGGACTGCCGGTTTGCTCTTCCGTCGCACATACATTTAGCAATGCACCCTTTGATACTTCCTGGCAAACAAAGGTGAAAAGTTCATTTCCCCAGGGACGGTTTTCAGATAAATTCATCATCGCTCCCATATGCCAGCCAATGGATAAAGCGGTAGCTCCATCACCAATAGCAATAGCTTCCTGTAATCGTACAAAATCATATAGAGAAATATTTCCACCGCCAAATTCCTTAGGGGATGTCAGACGAGTATACTGAATCTCCTTTAAGTCCCTTATATTTTCAAAAGGGAACCGCCCTTGTTGATCATTTGCTGCTGCACGTTTTTGAAAATCAGGTATTAATTCATTGACCACCTGCAGCCTTTCTTCAATTGTTTGCATAGATAATAGGTCCATCCATTACACCTCTCGATGAAAGCTTTACATCTATTTTATACATTCTCCATTTTAATTTCTACTAAACAACTCGGAATTAATAAAAATAAAATAGACATAAAATTTCCAATACATCACCTTTTTAAATGATAAAATAAAAATAAAAAGGTAGTTCATTATGATTATTTTATTATTTTTATTTATTTTAGCTCCAATGACAATACTCATTCATGAACTAGGACATGCATTTGGAGCATTTATGATGAGAGCGGATAAAATTGAATTGAATATTGGTGCTGGCTCTAAATTATTTTCAATTAAAGTCCGAAAATGGACGATCAACGTATTTTTATTTTATTTTCTTGGAGCACATACCGGCAGTGAACGTGATCCTTATTTCTCAAAGCATGAGCAAATTGTGATTTCTAGTTCAGGTCCGATACTTAATGGCTTGGTTGGTTTTATCATACTGCAATGGAATCAAACCAATTTTTCAACAGCAATGGAGCTTTTTTCATTATTTAACTTTTGGTTATTTTTTATTAATCTGATTCCTTTTAAAATCGGTGAAAAACAATCTGATGGGTATTCGATATTTAAGGCATTACAGCAAAAATAGTAGAAAAGCGCAAGGCTCCTTGTTCATCAAGACATATACTTAAAAGGAACTTCTGCTACGAAAAAATAAAAAGGGGTAAGCCAAATAGCCTCCCCTCTAATCACTTACATATAGTGAATATTATTTTTATATGTTTCTAATACTTTTTTATTAAATTCGTCCCCACCATCTACATTGGCACTATGAAATACAGGTGGTGCAACTCCCGCTTTTAATAGATTATTAACCGTTTCAATCACAATTGAATTCACGATAAGTGATCCGATAATCGTTGATGTTGGAGCAATTTTTTGATCCATGCCTTCTAAAAGCATAGAGGAATCTTCAAAATCACCACAGTTATCAATAACGATATCAACAACCTCATATAAATTTTTCCCGCTATCATGTCTAGAAGACACTTTAGAGGAATACGTAATATTTGTCAGTCCAATTGTTGTTAATCCTTTTTCCTTTGCTGCTAAAGCGATATCAACTGAAACAGGATTTCTACCAGAAACTGAATGGATTAAAATCGTATCTCCACTTTTAGCAGAAGTAGAATTGAAGATTTCTATTCCAAATCCATTCAATCTCTCCATCTGTGATGTTAATGTAACTGGACGGGTATTTAACATTAATGTTGGGTTAAGAATTGGATTAATAACAGCTAAGCCACCTGTTCGATAAAACAATTCCTCAGTAATAATCCCCGCATGGGATGCTCCAAAAACATAAATTGTATTTCCGTTTTTAATAGATTCAGAGAAGGCTTTCGCCGCCTTTGAAATTTGCTCAAATTGAGTCTCAAAAACTTGTGCTGAAATCTCATTCACATGTTGAAAGTATTCTTGAACGTAGTTTCTCAAATTCATACGCCTCCACTAAAATAATTTTCCGAGAGCTCCAGAAATAAATGCCCATAAAGATAAATCATTTCCTCCGAATACGATAATCCATTCAGATACAGTATGCTGTAAGAAAGGTATTGATATGCCGACGAGTAAAATCATCAAGACTCCGGCAACGGCTGATCCAAT
Organism: Heyndrickxia sporothermodurans; assembly: GCA_018333075.1. GTDB lineage: Bacteria > Bacillota > Bacilli > Bacillales > Bacillaceae_C > Heyndrickxia > Heyndrickxia sporothermodurans_A. The sequence goes on from BORH01000006.1 coordinate 208,070, forward strand.
GATTGCACCCCTTAATCCACCTGTACCATTACCGATAACAGCAGCTGTTCCAATTTCAAAGAAGCATGTGATTGTTAAAGGAACAATGGCATATGGGAATAAACCGGTTCCCCCAATGATAAATAAGGTAATCGTAGAGGTTACCATTGAAACAAGGAAACCAATAATAACGGCATTTGGTGCAAATGGGAATATAATTGGACAATCCAATGCTGGTACAGCATTTGGAATGATTTTATCGGAAATCCCTTTAAATGCTGGAATAATTTCAGATAGCATCATACGAACACCTTGAAGCAAGATCGTTAAACCAGCTCCAAATAAAACACCCTGTAATAATGAAAAAGTAACTAAACTTTTATCTTCCCCAAAGATTTTATCTACTTGATCGCCACCAATTAAAAAGCCTACAATTAAGTACACGATGAACATAACTAATGAAGAAGTAATCGTGATCTCACGTAAAAATTCGATTTGCTTAGGAAATTTGATATCCTCAGTGGATTTTTTCTTATTTCCAAATGCCATACCTAGCAATCCTGATACAATCGATAAACCAATCGTAGGATGTCCAAGTGTAAATGAATCGCCACCTGTTACTTTTTTAACAAATGGTTTAATCAGTGCTGGTGCAATGATGAAATAAAGTGCAGCAAAAATCGTTGCAAAAATAACAATTCCTGCTCCCTTTAATCCACTTTCAACTGCAGTCGCTGTAAAGATAAATGGGAACCAGAATAGCATATGACCAGTTAGGAATACATTTTTTAATGGAGTAAAACGAGCAACTAAAATATTAATTAAAAAGGCAAGAAGCATTGACAGCCCGATTTGACTTCCATAAGTGCTAAGAAATTTATCTGCTCCTATTGGATGTAAAGATTTTTCCGCTGGAATTTTATAAAGATCATTAAATGCATCTGATAATGGGGTAATTGAGCTGATTAAAATATTCGTACCCTGTGTTAAAATAACAACCCCGATAACCGTTTTTAATGTTCCACTAATAATATCTGAAAAGTTTTTCCTTTGAATGATTAATCCAAGGGCCGCAATTATTCCTAAGAATAATGCAGGCTCTCGTAATATTTGGTTAACAATAAAGTTAATTATTTGCATAGTCCATTATCCCCTAACTTAAAATTATGAAAGCAAGCTTTGAATAACAGGCAATCCTTTTTCTTTAATTTCATTTTTATCGATAAAATTATTTACTTTTACGACAGGCACTGTTGCTGTTTGTGATAATTTTTCACCTAACTCATTAGAAGTAAAAATAATGTCACATGGAGTTGATGCAGCAGAGCCAACATCTGCAGTTGAAACCTTAGCTGTAATCCCTTCCTCTTTCAATACTTCATCAATTTTCATTTTCAACACCATAGAAGATCCAACACCGAAACCACAAACTGCAATGATATTTAAATTTTTCATGATTATTATTCTCCTTTAAATTCATTATTTAAAATTTGATAAACTTCTTCATTACTATTACTTTCATTTAAAACTCTTAAAACTGTTTCTTTATCTAATAAACTAGCTAAATTAGTCAGCTGTTCTAAATGCCCTCCACTTTCAGTTGCGCAAAAGGCAAAAACAATATTTACTGGATCATTGTGCTCACTGCCAAAAGCAATAGGCTGTTTCAATGTAATGACACTAATATCATTTTTTTTCACCTTGTTACTCGGCCTTGCATGTGCAAGAGCGATATGAGGGGCAATAACAATATAAGGCCCTAATTCATGGATGGCATTGACCATATCTTCAATATAATCAGAGCCAATACTTTCATTCTCGAGAAGAAGCTGTCCAGCCTTTCGAATCGCTCCCTCCCAATCTTCTACCTCCTGCTGTACTTGAATATTTTGCATTTTAATCAGTTGAGACATGTCAAACATCACCCTGCTGTTTCATTATTTAGTTTCAAAATTTCATGAATATGTTTGGAAGCCTTAAGCAGCTCCAAGTTATTATTTTTTTCAAGGATTTGAACAAGCTGAATAAATAGATCCGATTCAGACTTCGTCGAGCATATGACAAAAATAATCTGAACCATTACTTTTTCCGTATCACCAAATGGAATAGGCTTATCTAAAACAAGAAGGCTTGCCCCATCCTTTATAACACCTTCCTTAGAAGATGCATGAACAATAGCCACTTCCGGAATAAACACCATATATGGTCCTAGTTCCTCAACTGCTCGAATCATGGCATGAGTATACTGATTAGTTATAAAGCCATGTTCTATAAGTGATTGACTGGCTCGCTTAATCGCATTTCTCCAACTATCCACATCCTCATGTAGTTGAATATGGTGCATTGGAATAAGGTCACCTAACTCATGGTAATCTTTCAAAGGAAGCTCGGCTCGAATTAATTCATCCATTTGTTTTTGATAGGTTTTCTTAAACACAAGGTTCTTTAAATTCATTAACTCTTCCGGCTCCAAAAGCGGATTCACAACAACAACCTCATAATCCTTTATCGATAAAGGGACAGTTGAAATAATAAAATCAATATCATCATCCATATATTGCTCAATTTGAGCCATACTGATAGGACCGAAAGCCTTTAACTCAGGAAGCATTATTTTTAATCGTGTCGCTAATAATGATGAGGTGGCTAACCCAGATCCACATACCACTAATGCTGTAGGCATATAACCGGAAAAGGAATGTCGTTCATAACTCGCGCCGAGGTGCATCGCAATATAGGCAATTTCCTCTTCTGGTAACCGAAAATGGAATAATTCTTCAATTTTTAATAGAGCTTTACGCGTAATTTCATAAATAAATCGGTATTTATACTTCACTTGCTCTGTTAAAGGGTTTTCAATTTTTTGATGATTAAGTAGGCGATGCAAGGCAACCTGTAAATGAACCATCAATCCATTCATAAATTCTAAATCCTGTTTAAAATTGATTCCTAAGCGTTTTTCTACTTCAGTAGCAAATAAATAAGTAATTTGATAGGCATCCTCTTGCTTGCTGAATGGAACATCTCCCATCGGATACGTAGAAAGTTTTGCCCCCTTTACTTGTTTTAATAGATATACAACCTCATCATCTACTAGTGAAAGTTGTAAGATTGACTTATAAATATCCTTTAAAACCTGAAAGTCATTCGTCTTGATGAATTCTCGTTTCTCTACAAATGGATATTCAGCTAAATATCCATTGTTTAATCGAAGGCTTTGATAACAAAGAATTAAATAAAGCTCTTCCAATGCATCATCACTAAATTGAAGCGATAAATGATTCTCGAATTCTTTAATAAGCCTTTTAGATAGCTGAATGATCGCATCATCGAATTGTTGAAAAAAATATTGCTTTGATAATGCTGATGATGAGATGGCTTCATTAAATAGCGAGACAAAGGCATTACGAATATCAAGCTCATTTCCTACAGGCGATATTCCTCTGGATGGTTTTTTCTCTACCTTCACACCATAATGATTAAATAACTCTTCCACTTTCTCCATGTATTGAAATACTCTGTTTTTACTTGTTTGAAAAGTTTCAGCTAGACTTTCAAGGGTTGTATTCTGTTCTAAAAGAATCTGAATACTGAGCATATAAATGAGATCCTTTTTCGTGACAACATAATGACTTAACTGCAAAAGCTCTTGCCTTATGAGCGAAGCCTTATCAGGACTTAAATCGAGAAATATTCCTTTTCCAGGCTTCCTAATCAAAGGGACCGTATACTCTTTTAAGAAGCTTTCGATAAAGTCTAAATCATATCTGATTGTACGTTCACTTACCTCATATAATTCAGCAAACTGCTTGACGTTCATATAATCAGTCTGTCCTAATAGCAGTTTCAGAATATCCATCTGCCTTTTAGTTAAGGAAATCATATGCTCACATCCTTTACACCTTCATTGTAATCCTTTTCATCTGCCACATTAATAACTAAGTATTTCCGTACATGTGGCAATAAAAAAAATAAGTCATCTATATGTGATGACTTATCCACTATCTACATACTATATTTATCTCCAATTACGTGCTATTTATTTTCACCTTTTTGAGTTAGTTCTCTTTCCAGCTGCTCAATTTTTGCGTCAAATTGGCTTTGATCATAACCTGTATTTACTTTTTGTTCAAGTTGATCCATATAACGTTCAGTCTCTTCAAATTGGTTCCTTTGATTTCCGGCACCAGAATGATTTAACACTTTATTCACTTTAGAATTAACCTTAATGATATTCTCTCTACCCATTAATTCCATTCTTTTAATATGCATATCCTTCAATTTCAGCTTCATTTCTCTATATTTTTTTTCAAGCTCTTCTAATTGGGAAGAAATTTGATGATAAACATTTAATAACCTTGCTGCTTGATCTCTATACAATGCTTCTTCCTGTGTAGCTGTTTCATATAATGACATTTCATTAGCTGTTAAAGCAATTTCAGCCTGTTTTTTTCTCTTCTCTGCCATAAACTCAGATAGCTGCAATTCCTTATAAAATTCTTCTTTCAATAAGTTCTGCCTTTCAATCAGCTTTTCTACTTTCTTTGTTTCATTTTCACTTTCACGAAGATATTTGTTTAATAAATCAATTGGATTTTTCTCCTCTTTCTTATCCATAACCGAGTTTAAATCTTCCAATACTGAATTTTTTATGCGTTCAAATAATGTAGTCATGTTCAAATCTCCTTTAATATATTTTTTTAAAATCTACTTTACACTAAGGCTTAAAACTTTGATTTCATGTCATTCCACTGCTGATCAAAGCTTTCAAATGGATCTTTAGATGAGCGGGTAGTCTTTTCGACCTTATTCCAATTTTTATATCCCACATAGAGAAGGTATATTGCTAATATCCCAGCAAGCGCCGGAAGATTGGAGAAGGTAGAAATTAATCCAAACATCCCAATGATTGCCCATATTAACTTCCCACCGAATGTATCTGATTTAAGAAACTGTTTTAGTGAAAAGTAAGCAATCACGACACTAACAATTAATCCGATAATATTTCCTAAACTTGATAAAGCAATTATCCCTAACACAACAGCTATGCCAAACATTAAGAATTTTTTCATTTTCCATTTCCCCTTTCGATACTTTAATAATAAGGAAATCCTCAAAAACGATGAACAATCCTCAGCTTTATTTTTTTATCGGACTTAAGACGTACTTAAAACATAAAATCAAATTTCTCCTAAATATTGAAGGATATCATTCTTTTCCTTACACTTGGAAACGTTTTCAGAAATTTCTTTCTCCTTTTATTCTTTAAAGGGTTGACTTTTACTATGAAAGTTATAAAATTGATTCTAATTTCTAAATTATTAATCAATTCTAAATAAAAATCATTGTTTGACCTTTAGAAAACTTTAGGATTGTAGACTATAAAAACGGAGGAAATCTTATGCTTAATGAACCAATTATTGCAACTGTTTTTGTATTAGCCTTAGTTATGGTGGGAGAAGTTATCTCTGTTGCGACGCGTGCCAGAGTTCCCATGCTATTTATTGTTTTTTTAGGATATTTACTTGCTTTATGGACAGGTATTTTCCCTACAAATATTACAGATAAAACACCTTTAACGATTTTTGGAAGCATTATGATTGCTCCTCTAATCGTCCATATGGGTACACTTATTCCATTTAAAACTCTCAAAATGCAATATAAGTCAGTGATCATCTCTATTATTGGAATTATTTTCGCTACTGCACTTATTCTATTAATCATTACTCCTATTTTAGGGTTTCAAACAGCTGCTTCTGGAGTGGGTCCTTTAACAGGTGGAGTCATTGCCTTTGTGATCACTTCAGAAAAATTACAAGAAATCGGCCTAACATCTATCATTGTTATACCTGCTCTTGTCCTAGCTTTACAAAGCTTAATTGGACTCCCATTAGCTTCTAATCTATTAAGAAAATATGCTACAAAGCTTCGTGATAAATATAATGCAAATGAAACAAGTGATGTAGAAGCAGCAGCAACACTAGAAGGTACAAAATCGTGGATACCAGATAAATATGCCACACCTATTGTTCTATTATTTCAACTCTTTCTTGGTGGAGGACTAGCTGTATTACTCGGAAATTGGACAAGTATTCACTATAGCTTATGGTCATTAGTGATTGGATTTATTGGAGTACTTACTGGATTTTACCGAGATAATATGATGCAAAGAGCCAATTCCTTTGGTCTTGCAACAGCAGGACTAATTTTTGTCTTAATGCCTTCATTGAATACGGTTACCTTTAAAATATTCATTAACCATTTACCAGCTGTACTTCTGATTTTACTTGTAGGTGCCATTGGAATCATTTTAGGTGGAATAATCGGATCTAAAATTTTTAAATGGGATAAGTACTTAGGAATTCCCGTTGCTTTGACTGCTCTCTTTGGCTTTCCTGGAGACTACATGATTTGTGAAGAAATTAGCCGTTCATTAGGACGAAATAAAAAAGAAGAACAATGGCTATTCTCTCAATTACTGACACCTTTATTAATCGGCGGCTTTACAACGGTAACTGTTGCCTCTGTCGTACTTGCAAGTATTTTAATGAAAACTCTATAAAAAGAAGAAAAGGAAATCGATTAGACATTCGGTTTCCTTTTCCTCTTTTTATGGTTTCATTGCTCTTAAATAAAGGTAAATAATTTATCCCAATACAAAAACACTACAATAGTCCTATATCCTTTTAAAGTCAAGGTTTTATCATTCCTCCCTTCTTTTGTTCACAAAATGAGAGCGTTTACTTATATAAATTAAAATTTTCACAAAAGATAAAATAAAATAATTATAGAATTATTTCAGAAAATATTTTATAATCAAAAATAAAATATTTCAATTGTTATTTTTTCTGGTTAATTAAATTTACATTTGTATCGTAAAAATTTATGATAACTTTCCATCTGTTCTAAAAAGGAGATAATTTCAAGTTATTTAGGGTACCTAAGGATATGAAAAACATCCTTTATCACTCAAATTAAGTGATAAATAGAAAAGGAAATAAATTGGAATGAACTATTTTTAATTTCAAGGATCAGAAAAATCAAAACAGTTTGAAGCGAAGTTTTTAGGAGGATTTTTTTATGACCATCAATGAACCTGTATTTGCAGCTATGTTAATTCTATTATTAATAGCCGCAGGTGAAATTATTTCTGTATTAACTCGTGCTAGAGTCCCTATGCTTATTATTGCTATTTTAGGGTTTCTTGTCTTGATCTGGACAGGCATCTTTCCAAAAAATATTATCGAAACATCGACTTTTAGCTCAATCGGTAATTTACTCATGGGACCCCTAGTCGTCCATTTAGGAACACTGATACCTTTAAACTTAATGTTAAAACAATATAAGGCTGTTTTAATCGCACTTGGAGGAACACTTGTATCACTCCTTATTGTACTCCCAATCATTACGATGCTATTTGGGTATGAAACGGCAGTGGCTGGAATGGGGCCAATTGTAGGAGGAATTGTTGCATTCATTGTAACCTCAGACCAATTGAAAGCAGTGGGATTTGAACATTTAATTGCTATTCCTGCTCTAGTACTAGCTATCCACAAATTATTTGGAATGCCAGTCGCATCTGTATTTCTCCGAAAATATGCACTAATTCTTCGAGATAAGAATGATTTCAATAAGTATGTTAAGGAAGCAGCCGCAACAGTAGAAACATCTTCTCATAACACGAAAAGCAGTCAAAAGAAATATGAATTTAATACTACAAATATACTCTTATTTAAGTTATTTCTCGGTGCGTCTCTCGCTATTGTTATAGGAAACTATACAGGAGTAAGCTCTACTATTTGGTGCTTAATCATTGGGGTAATTGGTTCAAGGGTGAAATTCTATGAAGAAAATATAATGGATAAAGCAAAGGCATCAAGCATCGCTGTATTAGGGGCTATATTTATTGTGATTGCATCAATGAGTAATGTTAGTCTAAAACAATTTCTTCACTTTATTCCACAGGTTGTAACGATCATCATCGTTGGTCAAGTGGGAATTATTATAGGAGGATTCATCTTCTCAAAAATATTAAAATGGCACCCTTATAAAGGAATGTCTCTCGCATTAACAGCCATGTTCGGCTTCCCTGCTGACTACATTTTATGCCAAGAGGTCAGCCGCAGTGTTGGACGAACCGAAGAGGAACAACAAGCCCTATTAAATGAATTATCTCCACCTATGCTAATCGCAGGCTTTACAACCGTTACTGTAGCCTCTGTTATAATTGCAAGCATTTTAGTAAAAACATTATAGATTAATAGTTTACTATAGGGGGGCTTTTATTAGGAAGACTCCAAAAAAAGAAATTTGTGGACTTTAGTGACCGATCATCGTCATAGAATTCGAAAACGGGTATCATTTGTACACTTTAGTGACCAAACATTGTCTTAGAAACCGAAATTGGGCATCATTTGTCTACTTTAGTGACCAAACCTCATTATAAAATCATAAAACGGGAATCAATAGGGTACTTTCTTGACCAAAAATTATTATGGAAAGCAATTACGGTAACGATAGATTTTTAACAGCCATAAATTATGATAAAAAAGAAAAAGTTTTAACTTTCTTTAATGAACTAGATTATTTTTTATAGCCACTGGAATTATTTTTATTACGAATATTTCCTTACAAAAAACAAAGCCTTGGAAATCACTCTGACTCCAAGGCCTTGTTTTCTTTTTTATATTGTCTTGAGCTGTCCGGATATTACCAGCCTCTATCCTGCATACGTTCATTAGAGGATAAGGTAGAGATTTCAATCCCTTTCATTGCTGTACCAAGATTTTTAGACAATTTTGCAATTAATTCATAATCCATATAATGAGTAGTTGCTTCAACAATTGCGCGTGCAAATTTTTCAGGGTTTTCCGATTTAAAAATACCTGAGCCAACAAATACGCCATCCGCTCCAAGATGCATCATTAACGCTGCATCGGCAGGAGTTGCCACCCCACCAGCGGCAAAGTTAACAACTGGAAGTTTACCAGTTTCCTTGATTTCTAATAGAAGCTCATATGGTGCACCTAGATTTTTTGCTTCTGTCATTAGCTCATCAGTAGACATACCAATCACCTTTTTAATTTGAGCTTGCATTTGTCGCATATGTCGAACAGCCTCTACAATGTTACCTGTTCCTGGCTCACCTTTCGTACGAATCATCGATGCGCCTTCTCCAATACGACGTGCAGCTTCACCTAAATCACGTGCACCGCAGACAAATGGTACAGTGAAGTCACGCTTGTTTAAATGATACACTTCATCTGCTGGTGTTAATACTTCACTTTCATCAATATAGTCAACACCCATTGCTTCAAGTACACGTGCTTCTACGATATGTCCAATACGAGCTTTTGCCATTACTGGAATCGAAACTGCATTCATAACTTCCTCAACAATCGTTGGATCTGCCATACGCGCAACCCCACCAGCAGCTCTAATGTCTGAAGGCACTCGCTCCAATGCCATAACAGCAACTGCTCCTGCCGCTTCAGCTATTTTTGCTTGCTCCGCATTAACAACGTCCATTATGACGCCACCTTTTTGCATTTCTGCCATACCTCGTTTTACACGATCTGTACCTATTTGACTCATTTTCTTCACTCCTTAATTGCATAATTTTTTAAATTTTTTCATCTTGATTGTAGTATAACGATTTTTGGATTGGTATGATATATCCATAAACATTAATTTTCATCAGTCCATAATTTATAACAAGGAGAACGATGTGTCATGATCAAAATAGACCGACATAGCCAACAACCCATTTGGAAACAGCTGCTTGATCAATCCATTGAAAATATTACTAGTGGTAAATGGAAAGCGGGTTACCGGCTTACTCCATCCCGTGAACTCGCACAACAATTAGAAATCTCAAGATCAACTGTGCAAGCCGTATATGAGGAACTGCATAGCAGAGGGTATATTATTACCTCGCGCCGTGGGGGGACTAAAGTCAGTGATTGGAATCCATCTATTATTTCATCCAAGGAAGAGGCTAGTCATCACTTAGTTCCACCATCTTTTCCTGTTTTGGAAAAAGCAGTTCATCGCTTACATGCATGGTCAGGAGGAATAAAAGATCATGAAGTAGAAATCGATTTTTCTCCTCACGAGCCTTATTTAGATTCAATTTTCCAAAAAAAGTGGAGACAATCCTTTCTCCATGCTTCAGCTGAATCAGACTTATCCCTTTGGAATTACGGAAATTCTTTAGGCTATGAACCTTTGCGTTATGAAATTCAAAATTATTTATCAGTTGAAAGAGGAATCCATGTTGATATTGATCAAATCCTGCTTACTTCTGGTGCCCAGCAAAGTGTAGACTTAATCTCCCAGGCACTTCTTGTAGAAGGTAATACAGTATCTGTCGAAGACCCTGGATTTCCCCCTGCTTGGCTTACAATGGAGTATCGAAAGATGAATATTTTTCCGGTACCAGTAGATGATCAAGGCATCATTGTCAAAAAAATACCTAAAGAAACGAAATTAATTTATGTTACCCCTTCTCATCAATCTGCAACTGGAGTTATTCTTTCAGCAAAGAGGAGAAAGGAATTAACAGAATTCGCCCTTCATAATCAAGCCTGGATTATTGAAGATGATTACGATGGTGTATTTCGATATAGCGGTGAACCGCTGCCAACCTTATTTAGTCAAGAGCCCGGATGCACTCTTTACCTAATGAGCTTTTCAAAAATGACTGCACCAGGCATTAGAATCTCGGCAATTATTGGTCCAGTTGAAGCCATTACACAGATGTCTCGTGTATATGAACTCACTTCTAGACATCTGCCAATTATGGAGCAATTAACACTTACACATTTTATTGAGCAGGGTCACTTTACCCGTCATATGAGACGTACAAGAAATATTTATCGTAAAAGACACGAAACATTAATTAAAGCAATTGATGCTACTAACTTAAAGGAGCTCTTCACGGTTAAAGGCGTGGAAACAGGCTTGCATTTATTACTTGAGGCGAAGAAGGAATTTAATGAAGAGGAAATGACAAAACGAGCACTAAAAAAAGGAGTATGTGTTTACCCCCTTAGTCCATATTGCCTCAAAAGCAAGAGAAAAGGCTGGGTTATTGGTTTTTCAAAAGTGGATGAAGAAACGATTATTCGAGGAATTAATCAATTAGCTGAAGTAGTTAAATTTTAACTTGGTTATTATTTATAACTATGGATGCTAGTTTATGAATATCGTTAGGGATATGGGGTACGACATCCCCCTTATCCCTAACTCTCATTTAGCTGTCCATTCCCTATTTACCTATTTCTTTTTTTAATAGACGAATATTACCCTCATGAAAATCTTTCATTGCTCTTAAATAAGAATATTTTTCAAGCAAATAAAAGCTATCTCGTTTAGAAAGGATGGCACTTCTTAATTCTCTTATATAATCCAAGGATTCTTTTTTACGTTTTTGAATTTCATCTATGTTTTCTGTAGCATGTCCGTGACCAGGAACAAGTAGCTTCACATCATGTTTTTTCAAAATCAAATCTGTTTTCGCTAATGTCTTTTCATATTCTTCACTACTAAAATAAATATAAGGAAATTCTACGTCTGATAAGTAATCTCCAGCAATCCATATCCCATACGGTTCAACAATTGAAAATAATCCATCATCGGTATGTCCCTTTGCTTTATAAAATGTAAGTGAGGTTCCTTCAATATTTAAAACCTGACCATCCTCACTTACAACTATATCTATTTTGGGATACGAAATAGGATAATCACGATCTATATAGTATTTATCATCAAATACCTTTATTTGATTGATTATTTGATCTTTGTCTTTTCTTTCGTATAGTTCTTTACTTGCAATTACAATTGCATCTGGAAAAGCTCCATAGCCTAGAATATGATCCCAATCCGAATGAGTAAACAGAAGATAGATGGGTTTTTTGTTTTTAATTTTATTTACATAATCTCTAATTTCCTCTACTTCACTTGGAAGCCAAGTGGGATCAACTACAATCACACAATCATCGGTTTCAATGACCGTAGAAGTTGTTTTAAATAACTGACTTTCAAAAACGGTTATATGATTATTCTTAAATTGAATCATTAATATCCTACTCCTTTAACTAGATACCATATATTATGAGGAAAACAAAAGGAAGAAGGAAGTCACATGAACCTTCACAGCCTTCATCTAATTTTACAACCAACAACTTGTTAGTGTTTAATTAAGTTTATTTCAGGATAGGTCTTCTGAATTTCCTCTAATTTTTTTACATTGACTCCCTTTAAATTTTTATCAAAAAAGCCAAGTACCATTTCATTAATCAATTGATAAATGGCCTTCACATCGGCGCCTGATTCATTCATAATCGGTGAAAATGATGCTATATCTGTAAAGCTACTATGATTAGCTTTTGGTATAATAGTTGTGTATACACCAGGCTTTCCAATTACCTTATTTCTTAAATACAATTCATGAAGATCTTTTGATTCTTGATCATTTGCATCTTTCATAAAATCAATGGTAGTCTCACCATTCATCAGAAAGAATGGCTTTCCTGGCCCATTTTTCGGAATAGGATCTCCATACAAGCCCCCATCCATATTAATTGCTGCTTTAACTCGATCATCCTTCACTAGCATTTGTGTAGAGGTTGCACCGCCAATCGAGTGACCTAGCATACCGATTTTGTCATTATTAATTATTTTTGCAATTGGTTTGAAGTTCTTGTCAAAATCACCTTTCATTACTTCATCTATAACAAAAGAAGCATCCTGTTCCCAAATCTTGATATGTTTATCTAAAGAATTATTCGAATATTCAATCTCCGTAGAATCTACACGTTTTCCATTCGGAAAAACGGTTGTCGCCGCATCCCCTGTAATGTTAAGAGCTACTACAACATAACCTTGACTAGCTAATTCCTCCAGTTGGAATGTGTTCTGGTTTTTATATAAACCCATCCCATGTACAAATAAAAGTAAGGGAAATGTTTCTTTAGTTTTTAGCGGAGTTGCATTTTTATAAGAATGTGTTTCTGTCAATCCCAAATGAGTTATTACAATATGGGGTAAACCCTGTGTAGCTGATAATTGTTCAGATAATGCACCCATATTTTCATAATAAGAAGAAGGCTTGCCTGTCCCTTTTTCAGCAGGATAGTAAACCTGTACCATCAACTCACGATTCCTTCTACTATTCGGCTCAACCCAGTCTTTTCGTTTTTTATCAACTAAATGAAATGTTTGAGTCCCAACCGTATATTTTCCTGTTAGCTCTGGAAAGGTCACGATTGGAAAAAGCTTTAAAATCGTAAACATCAAAATTGCAGCCAAAACAATCCCTACACCTTTTAAAATTTTCATGAATAAATTTTTTGAAACCATTGTATTTTTCGGCTTAACAAAAACTTGCAATGTTATAATCACTGTTACGATATAGGCTGGGATCATGCGCCAGTTTGCACCGATTGCAATGATGGTTGCAACTAAAACTATATAATTGATCCCTAAAATAATTATATTATTTTTGGTCAGGCCACGCTGTTTGAAACCAAAAAAAATACTCGATAAAATCAACACCGCTACGAAAATAACTTCTAAGCTTTTCATGCCTATTCTTCCACTCCTCATATTTTCATCGTATTTTTTAGTACTAACATAAACTGATTTCTATCTCTCAAATGTTAGAAAACCCAAGACCGATAAATACATTATTAATTTAAAATTACTGAACAGAAATCTGTTCTGAATTTTAAAATAATTAACCTTTTAATGTATTACGTTTCTAAAGATTATTGGTTCCATTATTTAGGATGTTTTTTCACTAACTGGTTCTGGGTTCATTAATAATGAGGACATTCTAAAGTAATGCTTAGTAAGCGGAACATAGTAACAAAAAAGAGGCCGTCCTATAATAGTAACGTGTTAGACACTTGTACGGCTGTCCCATCTAGTTTTTCATTTGCTGGTATTCAATTTTAAAACTTTAAACTATTTTAGAGTTAAAGAATGGAATAAGACTCCTTGAGCTCAATATTTGTTCCCTTTTTTGATTCTATAACGATGGTTGGGCACTATTAGTGCACTTTCGTTCCCTTTTTTGGATTCTTTAACGAGGTTTGGGCACTATTAGTGCACTTTCGTTCCCTTTTTTGGATTCTTTAACGAGGTTTGGGCACTATTAGTGCACTTTGGGGTTCCCTTTTTTGGATTCTATAGCGATGGTTGGGCACTATTGAGCACTATTGATTCCCTTTTTTGGATTCTTTAACGAGGTTTGGGCACTATTAGTGCACTTTCGTTCCCTTTTTTGGATTCTTTAACGAGGTTTGGGCACTATTAGTGCACTTTTGTTCCCTTTTTTAGATTCTATAACGATGGTTGGGCACTAATAGTGCACTTTCGTTCCCTTTTTTGGATTCTTTAACGAGGTTTGGGCACTATTAGTGCACTTTTGTTCCCTTTTTTAGATTCTATAACGATGGTTGGGCACTAATAGTGCACAATTGGTTCCCTTTCCTGGATTCTATCATGAGGTTTGGCCACCAAAGGGCACATTGATTCTCTTTCTTGGATTTTATACTAATGTTCGCGCACCAAATTGTACTTTTACAATTCCCAAACTGATATATGATAGTAACCCCTTATTTATAATTCCTGCTTTCAGGAAGGTGCTATCAATCTTCATCAGTAACATTCAAAACTATTTTCCCTATATTTAGCCGTTTCTCTATTACATCATGAGCTTTTGCAGCATCTTTTAAAGTAAATTCATGACCCACAATTATTTTTAATTGGTTATTCACTAAGTATGGAATTACAGCCCCAGCTGTTTCTTTTAATAAATGCGGTTTTTGCTTTCTTGTTGTCCCTAAACTAAAACCTAGAACCGCTCTGCAACTAGAGTGTAAATCAATCGTCTTTATCTTTCCAATTGTGCCGCTGGAATTACCAAAGTGAACCAATCTTCCATAGGGAGCTAGACAGTTTAAACTTTTTTCGGTGACCGAGCCAGAAACAGAATCTAATATAATATCTACACCTTGTCCTTCTGTTAGTTCATTCACTTTGCTATCAAACTCTTCTTCTTCATAACATATAACAAAGTCAGCTCCGCTTTCCTCAGCGATTTTTACTTTTTCTTTATTCCCGACAGTCCCAATTACTTTTTCGGCGCCCATTAGTTTCGCTAACTGTATGGCTGTAGTTCCCACACCACCAGCAGCCGCATGTACAAGAACCGACTCTCCTTTTTGGATTTGAGCAATATTGTAAAGTAATCTATGAGATAAAAAGGTAACTGTTGGACAAGCTGCAGCTGTTCTAAAATCCAAGCTGTCCGGTATTAGAAAGACCAGTTTATCTGATGCTACAACATATTCTGCATATGAACCTTTTTTCGGAAACGCAATGACTCTTTGCCCCACTTGTAACTCAGATACACTTGAACCTATTTTTTCAATATAGCCTGCTGCATCAAGTCCAGGAATAAACGGCAATGTAGCTCCTTTTTTTCCATACCTAGCTTTTATATCTGCAAAATTCACACTCGTTTTCACCACTTTAATTAATACTTCATCATTTTCTATTTCAGGAATATCAACATCTTTGTATTTTAAACACTCAGTCCCACCAAATTCCGTGGCCAATATTGCTTTCATACCATCAATCCCTTTCTTCTATCTACCACATTAAGTGTCCTATTTTGAATTTAACAAAAATAATACATAATTATTATGTAAAGATATAAGAAATTCTTATTATTTTGAAACACAAAAAGAGGATTGCCTAGCAACCCTCGTTGTTAGTCTGTATAAATTTCAAGCATCTATTTTTTTACAAAAACTCAGTTTTGTGCATCTAACAGTAATTTTATCTCTTTTATTTGTTCTATATGTCGCTGTTCATGCAAATAAATCTGTTCAATCCATTGGTCAAGTGGTAATTCACCTAAAGCGGGATGCTTCACAGCTTTTTCTGCTAATATGGATTTATCTTCAATAGTACTAAGAAAATTAAGCAATTTTGTTCTCGAACCGTTTAACAAATCAATGATTTGCTGAACTTCAAATGGCTCAACTCCCGGTTCAACGATTTTTGGAGCTTTAATCTTTTTTGTTCTATCCAATAGAATCAGGTCAACTTTTTTACGTTCATTTTTTGTACCTTCTATCTCTTTTAATCCCCATGCAATAGCCTTAATAGACGCCTCTTCCACTAAGGCTAGGTGATGGCAAACTTGTGCTATACTCCACGTATCCGTGTCAGGCTTACTATTGAATTGAACATCACTTAATAAAGTAATCTCCTTTACTAGGTTATTTCTCGTTTCATACAGATTGTCATTTACTAATTTATTCATTGAGATTTCTCCCTTCGCCAGAAAATGAGTAATTAGATTCCTATTCTGTATATATTCTCTTCAATGAAAAGTATTCTCCTAAGCTAGTTTTTAAGATTTTATTCCTGAAGTAGAAATAAAGATACTAGGTGAATGATTAAAAAAATAACAGATAAAACTCAATCCTCATAATATCCCGACCTATCAAATTGTGAAAATGAATCATACTCCTCCTCATAAATCGCTGTAAACTCATATTCTCCATCAATAAGCTGTTGTAGATATTATTCAAACGATGATGCAATAACTTCGTAGCTATCTGGGCTGTCCTTCTTTCATGTAGCCAAAGTGCTAACAATTCATTTCATCAGTCCCAAATGCTATTACAAGTGCTTTAAAATCCTGCGAATAAGTGAGTATTTGAAATATAATCGTATCTAACTGAGGGAGCTTAAGTAATTTTGAACACTTCCTGTTAGTTTTAGTAATAATATGGTTATTCTAATACCAAATCCTCCTTTATTTTTTAACCTTTAAACTCGGTAGCTAATGCTTCCATAAAAATTATGTCCCAGTAACGCCCTCCAATATAGTGTGACTGTCTTCTGCTGCCACATATAATAAACCCTGCTTTTTCATACGCTCGAATTGCACTTTTATTAAATTCAAACACCTTTAAAAATAGATTGTGTAGTCCAACAATGTTCAAGGCATAGTCAAGTACCAATAAGGCTGCTTCTGTTCCATATCCTTTACCTCTAAATTCCTTTTCACCGATAACAATATTAAACTCTGCCGTGCGGTTTTTATAATCTATATCCGATAAAAATGTATTTCCAATCGGTCGTTGCGTATCATTTTCATAAATCGTAAAGAAAATATATTCTTTTGACTTAAATATATTTTCAAATGCATGAATCTCTTCTTCCAACATTATAGGACCAGAAGAAGCTAGTGTTTTAGTGGTTTGAATATCATTATTTCATCTATTATAAAGTGAAACTAAATCACTCCTTAAAGGACCTAAAGAAATGTGTTTAGCTTTATAGTTAATAATTACTTGTTTCTTACTTACCATTAGGAACAGCTCCTTGTAGTAAATCATATCTGTATTAAGAATTCTGTTCGTAAGTAAAAATTACCTTTAAAATTTGTTTAATAAAACCGCCACGATAGTTTATTAATAAACAAATCATGTTTACCACCATAGAAACGCCGTTCCGTTCGGAGGGGCCTTTTCTTGTTTCTTCTTATATAGTTTAGAACTTTAGAAAAATATCCTTTTGTTGAATTAAACAGGTGAAAAATGAAAAATATAAAACGATGTGTGGGAAGAAAGGTGGAACACCATTATGAATTTTAAAAGGAGGATAACAATGGGAATTTTAAGTGGAAACCCAAAAGAGGAACCTATGCATTATGGAGAGGTTTTTGGAACATGGTTGTTTCTTACAACTGTTAAAGGATTGATTTCAGGCTATCAAACTTCTCTCAATCATACAGGTGATGAGGACCTAAAAAAATTAATAGAGGAATTTATCGAGCTTGGAAAACAAGAAAGTAAACAAATTGAAGAGTTGTTAAAAGAAAATGGTATTGGTTTACCGCCAACACCTCCCGATCGACCTAAAGCTTGCCTAGAAGACATACCTGTAGGAGCACGTTTTCAAGATATAGAAATAGCTGCTGCCCTAACAAGAGATATTACAGCAGGACTACTTTCTTGTAGTTCAGTTATGGGACAATCAATTAGAGAAGATATAGCCTTGATGTTTGGACAATTTCATATTCAGACAGCAGCACTGGGAGCAAAGGTTTTACGATTAAATAAAGAAAAAGGATGGTTACTTCCTCCGCCATTACATCATTTTAAATCTGAAGATTGCTAACTATTTATGATTTTTTGTAAAAGTCCTTCTCAGATGGGAAGGACTTATTATTAAATGTACTATTATTTGTTGGTTCATATAGAAAACTATAGCCATCCAGAACTTACTTTTTTTAACAATCACATTTTTAAAAATAGTACTCATGATAAATTACTGGAGTGAATTTTGCATGAAGCATTTAAAGCCTATGATTATAAAATTTATCGCTACACTCATTGTGCTTTTTATTATTCTAAATTTATTTTATGGAATGTCCATTGCAAAAGTAGTATTTATTTCACTTTCTCTTACAGTTCTTACCTATCCATTTGGAGATGTAGGAATTCTGCCGAGAACAAACAATACAATTGCAACACTTTCAGATTTTGGTCTTTCTCTCGTAACGATATGGCTCTTATCTGCTGCGTTAACTTACGTTAATCGGTCCCCCATTTTTATAAGTTCACTCATTTCAGCAGCAGCAATTACTATTTTTGAGTATTTTTTTCACAAGTATGTATTGACCTATTTCAAACCAAAGACTGACCGTATATTGCCGAGACCAAGACCACTTCAAACAAAATTTCAAACGGAATCATCTGAGGACATTTCACCTGAAATCAAAAAGAATAATAAAAATAAATAGGTTTAGGAAGTTATTTCCTAAACCCTGTTTTTTGATTTTAACTTAACTTCCACACGGATAACCATATGAGAAATCATATTGTTCATCATATTTATTAATTTAACTAGTCAGGTATAAAATTGACCTCAGCTCTCTATTTCCGAGGTCATCTATTCGTAGACATTACTTTTTTCATACTATCCTATTCATCTTGTTTATCTACTATATATTACTCTCTATCAAACAGTACTGCACCCGCAATCCCTGGATGTGTCATTTCATAAGGATCTAGAATCAAGTCAAGCTCCTCCTCGGTCAATACATCATATTTCAGACAAAGTTCTCTAATTGGAGCCCCACTTAAAATTGCCTCTCTCGCGATTCGTGCAGCAACTTCGTAACCAATATGTGGGTTAACCGCTGTGATAACACCCACACTCTTTTCTACATATTCTTTTAACCGATCTTCATTTGCCTTAATCCCTTTTAAGCAGTGATCTGTGAAGACACGGAATCCATTATTCATAATACTTATTGACTGAAGTAGGTTAAATACTAGAACAGGCTCCATGACATTTAATTCAAGCTGACCCGCTTCAGATGCAAGACAAATCGTATGGTCATTACCAATTACTTGGAACGCTACTTGATTAATCACCTCTGCCATAACCGGATTTACTTTACCAGGCATAATGGATGAACCTGGCTGACGTGCTGGTAACGTAATTTCCCCCAATCCAGCTCTAGGGCCCGATGCCATTAAACGTAAATCATTCGCGATTTTTGACATATTCATCATACAAACTTTCAATGCAGCAGATACTTCTGTATAAGCATCTGTATTTTGTGTTGCATCGACAAGATGTTCAGCACCAACTAGTGGTAGCCCACTGATGTCGGCAAGATATTTACCAACTAATTCAATATAACGCGGGTCTGCATTTAATCCTGTACCAACTGCTGTTGCTCCCATGTTTAATTCATATAAATGTTGGCGGGATTGCTTAATACGCTTAATATCGCGTTCAATTACACGTCCATATGCTTCAAATTCCTGACCAAGACGAATCGGTACAGCATCTTGAAGATGGGTGCGACCCATTTTGATTACATGATTGAATTCTTTTGCTTTTTGCTGAAACACGCTATGCATATCATCCATTGTTTTCAACAATTTTTCGAGTAGATTTAATACTGCTATATGAATAGCTGTTGGAAATGCATCGTTTGTAGATTGAGACATATTCACATGAGTATTAGGACTGCAATGATAGTAATCGCCTTTCTCTTTCCCTAGTATTTCGATGGCACGATTGGCAATGACTTCATTTACATTCATGTTTATCGATGTACCTGCTCCACCCTGAATAGGATCCACGATAATTTGATCGTGCCATTTCCCTTCTATCATTTCTTCCGCCGCTTTCACGATAGCTTCACCAATTCCCGAATATAGCCGTTTAACGTCCATGTTTGCTTGTGCTGCCGCTTTTTTCACTATTGCCATAGCTTTAATTAATTCTTCATGCATCCTATATCCTGTGATTGGGAAATTTTCAACAGCTCGTAGAGTTTGAACCCCATAATAGGCCTCAGCAGGTACTTCCTTCGATCCTAAAAAATCCTTTTCAACTCGCATGTGCTCTTTTACAGTAGACATATTAATCTCTCTCCTCTATTAAATGCAAAATCCTAAAAAGCTATTTAAAATCATTTTAATCCTTTTCATATTGTACCGTTAAATCACTTGCTAATGGTGTTTCTATAATCTCCTTAACTTCTTCCAATTTATCAGTTTGTCCAAGTGCCCACATCAGTTTTGCGACGATGGCTTCTGTGTTCATATCCCCAGATAATATTACACGATGCTGTGCCACCTTCCTACCTACTTCATAGAGGAGTATATCTTCTCCTTCTTCCAAGCATTGAGTCGTGATAACGACGGCAATGCCATCTTCCGTAAGTTCTTGAATTTTTGAAAGCAAGTTCCGTCCTTCGAAAGGTAATCCACCGTTACCAAAGCTTTCAATAATTATACCTTTATACAAACTTTTCAGACAATCAAATATTTCTGGCTTTGTACCTGGATATAATTTCATAAGAAAAACATCTGTACATATACGATTATTAACTGAAAGTTTATTGCTAGTGGACATTGGCTTCCAATGATATTTAACCTCATTTCCATTTATAATGGCAACATATGGGTGATTCACGCTTTCAAACGCATCATAGCTTTTTGTTCTCATTTTAACCGCTCTTGTCCCCACAATCACCCTACCGTCAAAAACGATGAACACCCCGCCAATATCCTCACAGGCAAACCGAAAGGCATCAGCTACATTTTTCTTAGCGTCTGTTTTTTTGAAACTAATAGGGACTTGTGAACCTGTTAAAACGACTGGCTTTCCAAGACCTTGAAGCATATAAGAAAGCGCAGCAGACGTGTAGGCTAACGTATCAGTTCCATGTGTGATTACAAATCCGTCATAATCATCATAATGATGAAAGACTGCATTGGCAATTTCTCCCCAATGCTCAGGCTGCATATTAGTACTATCAATGTTGAATAGGATTTTGCATTCAATTTCTATGTTTTGGGATGACTTAGGAAAATAATGAAGCAATTCCTCAGCAGATAGTCCTGGAACGAGCCCTTCATTTCCTTCAACAGAAGCAATAGTTCCACCAGTTGCAAGTAATAAAATTTTCTTCATACATAACCTCTCCATAGAGTGAATAATTGCCTTTCATTCGCGAAATGCGTATTTATATTAATCATTATAGAACTTAATTAGGAATAATCAAGATATTGTATTCGATTTGCGTACATTTTTTCTGTTCTTGTCTATTTTCCTATGTTATAATCGGTTCAACATAAAAAAGGTGGAGTATGAGACAAATGCTGGAACGTTTATCCGAATTAAGAAAAAAGCAAAAATGGTCCTTACAAGATACCGCAGATCAACTTGGGATTGCGAAAAGTACCTATGCTGGGTATGAAACTGGTTACCGAGAGCCTTCTCTACAATCTTTGTCGAAAATAGCAGATTTATTTGATACGTCAGTAGATTATATATTGGGTCGAACCAATGATTCGCAACAAGGCAAGGGTGTGATCGAAATAACAGAACTCTTGAATAGTACTGACTATTTAATCTCCATAGACGAGGAATCGCTGTCAGCTAATGAAATAATAGACTTTATTGCTTTTGTAAGGAGTAAAAGAGAGTTGATAGAAAAGCTCTCGCCTACGATTAAAAAAGAATAGTATTTTTATTTTACGTTAAAATGTTAGTACTACCCCATATTAGAGTACAATCCATTCCCATCCTTGCACCGATCGGGAATGGTTATTTTTTTTGAGCATCACACCGCTTCGCTTGATAGAAATGTTTTGAACACTACTTTTATAATATACTTCTATATATTCCATATATACTTGTATGCTTTCCAAAGTCCTCACTTGCAATAGTAGGATTTTTTTCTTTTCATCTGATTGACCTAATGATATTAATGAACCAATTCCCCCTTATTTCTTATTTGAATTTACAATAAAAAAAGATGGTAATTATAACCACCTTCTGCATTTATATATTTTTTATTTATTATGTGACTTTAACCATAAAAAGCATAAGATTTCGCATTACTTTACTGCACCTACTGATAATGCTCCTCCCAAAGCTAGTCCTATAGAAAGTACTTTGATTAATAATTTTTTATTCATTCTTAAATTCGTCCTTGTTCTAACGTTTCTAAATAAAATTGTATCTACGGCAGAATGCTGCATAGATATAGAAAAATTAGAAATCTCTGAGAAACTCTTTAATTAAGTTGTTTTCGCAGTTCATCAAACATTTTTATCGATCAGATATCACAAGTCTAAAAACTTTATAGTTCCCTAAACGATGAGAAACTACCAACTCCATTTTTTTAAAAGTCCTTCAAATAGAGTAAGTTTTTTTGAAGACAATGATTCTATTGTACAACTCGTGCTTGCTTTGTATTCTGTTTTCATCGCTTTCTTCAATGTAGTTTCTTCCAGAAAATTAGTAGGATTTGATTGTTCAAAACAAGGTGGTGCAATATATGTTCTACTAGCATGATCTAAAATTATTCTTGTATTACCAGGTGGTGTTTGTTCAATCGGAACGTAAAAGAAAATTATTATTAGACCAATGAGAACCAAACTTACTAAACTTATATTTCTCATTATTTTTAACAGATCTACCATCCTCCTTTACCCTCATTTTATAATCGATTGACTATTTTTTATATTATTAATCATGAATAATATATGACATTAAAATTATTTTTCAAGAATTAGTAAGATCACTTCATACTTAAAAGACAACGATAGATTTTTTTTAATGTATTTAAAAATTTACACTTCCTTAATATCAGATTAATAGTTTTCCTTTACTGTGATCTATGTAGGTAGAAAATTATTATTAGGAGGTTGTTCAATGTTTAAAAAAAAGCTTCTAAAAAAGGTTCTCCCTGTTGCAGTTCTATCAACTGTAGCGGTAGGAAGCTTGATCGGAACTGCTACTAACTCTCCCGCACAAGCTAAAGTAGAAAAAGGAAACAATGCAGAAATCAAAAATGTCATTTTCCTAATTGGTGATGGAATGGGTGTTTCCTATACTTCTGCTTATCGTTATTTTAAAGACAACCCTGCAACACCTATTGTTGAAAACACGGAATTTGATAAGTATTTAGTCGGTCAGCAAACAACTTATCCTGAAGATCCAGAACAAAACATAACCGATTCAGCTTCTGCAGCAACAGCTATGTCTGCTGGGGTAAAAACCTATAATGCAGCGATTGCTGTTGATAACGACAAATCTAAAGTAAAAACTGTTTTAGAAGCTGCAAAAGAAAAAGGAAAAGCCACTGGGCTTGTTGCCACATCAGAAATTACACATGCGACACCTGCTGCATTCGGTGCTCACAATGAAAATCGTAAAAATATGAATGCAATCGCTGATGATTATTACAATGAATTGGTTAATGGTAAACATAAAATCGATGTACTTCTTGGTGGTGGAAAATCAAACTTTGAACGCCCGGATGTAAATCTTGCAAAGGCTTTTCAAAAAGACGGATATAGCTATGTAACGAATAAAAAACAGCTCTTAAATGATAAAAACAATCAGGTTTTAGGACTATTTGCAACTGGCGGACTTCCAAAAACGATTGACCGTACAAACGATATTCCATCACTTGAAGAAATGACAACTTCAGCCATCCAACGCTTAAACAAGAATAAGAATGGTTTCTTTCTTATGGTAGAAGGAAGTCAAATAGACTGGGCTGGCCATGATAATGATATTGTTGGTTCAATGAGCGAAATGGAAGACTTTGAAAAAGCCTTTAAAGCAGCCATTGAGTTTGCAAAAAAAGACAAGCACACTTTAGTTGTGGCAACTGCTGACCATTCAACAGGCGGAGTTTCTATAGGTGCAAATGGCATTTATAACTGGTTCGGTGAGCCGGTCAAAGCTGCTAAACGTACACCGGCTTTTATGGCAGAAGAAATTGCTAAAGGTGCAGATGTGGAGAAAACCTTAAAAAGCTACATTGATCAAAAGCTTTTACCATTAACAGAAGCAGAAATTCAATCTGTTAAAAACGCCGGCAAAAAAGCTAGTGACATCAGTAACGCAATCAAAATGATTTTTGACACGCATTCTAATACTGGATGGACAACTGGCGGACACACTGGTGAAGACGTCCCAGTTTATGCATTCGGTCCTTCAAAGGAGCGCTTTGCTGGGCAAGTAGATAACACAGATCATGCAAAAATAATTTTCGATATTCTGGGCAAAGGGAAAAAGTAATAATAAACACCTTGTATTTGAATTAGAATGATCCGGTCCCGCTACTCTAAGAAGTAGCGGGCACTTTTCTAAATCCTTATAAAATTAGGAGGCTTCTTTTGAAAAAATTGTTCTGCATTATCCTATTATCATTAGCTATTGCCGGCTGCTCAAAAGGAAACAATACTGAACATCAGGCTACTGAAAATAAGATAGCAAAAAATAACCAAACAAATAATATTAAGCAAGTAATAAAAAATGATATTTATGTACCCAGTCCCCAAGTAACAGATGACCGTAATCTTGTAAAAAAAGGGGAAACCATAACTGATACAAAAGGTGAACTAACCTTAATAAAATACAAAAAGGTGAATAGGGAAATTCGGGTAGGACCAGTTGAAATGATGATAAAGGATGTAAAAGTTATGCACTACATTCCCGACTACAGCATGATTGATTTTTTTCATAGTTATACTCATGATGAAGAATTTAACTTTATAAAGGTTGCAGTAGAATTCAAAAACACTTCAAGAGACACGATAAAATTCAATCCAATTGCTTTTCTTAAATTGAACACTGGAGAACATAAAACTTGGGAAGAAGATATTTATCTCGAGAATTTGCTAGGTGAGATAGAACCAAATTCAGTTAAAAAAGGTAAACTGGGTTTTATTATAAAAAAAACGAAAGAAATGAAGTGGGTTGAACTATTGACTAGTGATGTAGTAAATAAAAACGGTGAAATTATTGAAAAAGCCAAGAATATCAAAATAAATTTTTAATTAAGTGTAAGGGACATTAAAGTTGTTTAAATTATATATAAAGTCGTAAAAAGTTAATTAAAATGATGATGGTATGGAAATAACCATTCCATCTATTTCTATTTCATACATTAAAAATATTGAACATCCGATTAATGAATAATGTAATAGAAAAATTTATAAAACATTATTTGTTATTCAACATTGTTCATTTATTTACTTATTACTTGTACATACTATCCCTCGGTTGGAATATGTAGGTAGTTTTCTGCAAAGTTACACTCCATCCAAGTAACTACATCAATTTCTTCAGGGAGTGATATATTTATTTTCCCCTCAACTTTCTACCCAATAAAAGTAAAGAAGATAGCGTGAGTTCCTTTTTGTTCAAAGAACGTTTTGCTCACAGTAATCATCCCTTCTAAGTTAACATCGAAAATAGTTTAACAACCCCCTCTTCATTATATTCAAATGTAAGAGGATCTCCACCTGCAATGCCGCGGTAGTTCACAGCTCGTGCGACGTGTAATTGTTGAGCGATATTCACACCAACAATAAGATGAGTATCAGAAATTCTTTCTATTAGTTGATTTTGTTTTTCTTGCATTTTAGCTCATTAGAAAATACGTTGCCCAGCAACACCTTATAAAACTAAAATTTGTAATACCAAAATATCGCTATTTCATTAGCATTTGGAGAGTTTGAATAAAGCATAGTATCAATAGCACCGATTACAAAGTTATTTTTGGCATAAAAATAACAAGCAGAAATATTAACATCTTGTGTTTCAAGCATAAGACCACAAAAGTTATTCTCCTTTGCCCACTCAATTGCTTTATTCAATAATGCTGTACCAACTCCATTTTTTCTATATTCTTTTGCAACAGCAATATCTTCTATAAAAGCATATCCGTTCCAATTAGAACGAATCCTAATCTGACCAATGCAGTTATTTTCAACGTAAAAAAAGTATACAACTTTCCCTTCTCCTTCAATATAACTAATATCGATTTCATCATCTTCATATTTTTTGAAATATGGTTCAGAAAAGATTTCCTCTGTAAATTCCCATGCATTGTTTTCATATTTAGGTATAATTCTCCCCTTAACAATAAAGCCTTCATTTGATTTATTAAAATCATTCATATTAGATTGTGTCATTTTAATTATCATTTTAATCTCCTCTAATCGTAAAAAAATGCAATAACTCATCAAGCATAGCTATGAAAATTTAAGATACATCGCTAACTTTTTATTCAATTGTATTTATTCAACTATCCTTCCTATTTAGTACAAGAAGTAACTTCAACGAAAAAGAGCATTAATCCTTCTTGGATTAACGCCCCCTTTACTATAAGTACAATGTTTCACAATCTTATATTAGAAAACAAGGATTACAGTAGAATCCCCCTTTATTTTCCTACTCACATATTAATGGAGGGTCTTAGTGATTCCCATTCTTCACGCAAAATCCCCATACGAATTGAATCATAATAATTGCCTTCGTAGTAGCGAACCTTTCGAATACGCGCTTCCATTTTCATACCTAATTTTTCCCCTACACGAATCATACGTTCATTTCCAGACCAAGTAGTTAATCCAACTCTTACGAGAGGTAATGTGTTAAAAATATGATTAATCCAAAGCTCTAAGGTACGGGTGCCTATTCCTTTGCTCCAATTATGAGCTTCGTGTATAACAATACCTAACTCTAACCATTTGGACTGGTCATCTTCAAAATAATAGGAGACGATACCACATACGACTTCATTAACGATAATAACCCAAAAATTATCCTTATTAACCCATGTTATCGCCGTTTCAATGAATTGTTCATAAGGCATAGATTTATGTGGAAAATATGGAGCATCCCACTTTTCATGAACCTGCAGTTGTCTCACTCGCCTCTAAAACAAGATAGTTTAATTTATTTTTACTTAAATAATATGCCATAGCTAACCCTGACTGTCCGGCACCAATTACAATTGAATCATATACTTGCATACAAACATCTCCTTTAATTTTAAATATCGTATTTTTACGATATTTCAGTTGTAAAAAAACATATAGAAAAAACTATATGCTATTTACAGCAATTAGTAAGAACAGTTGTTAACTCCTGAAGTAATGCCATTGCTTTATTTTTATTTGGAGAATAATAGACTACTGTACCCTCTTTACGAGAAAATAATAAGCCAGCTCTTTTTAATATTGCTAATTGTTCAGATGCGGTTGATTGGCCAATGCCAATCAATTCAGCTACCTGATTTACAGTTACTTCTTCTCTTTTTAGAAATAAAAGGACAATTTCCAGCCTTTTTTCATTAGCTAATGCCTTAAGAAAACTTTGAATTTCTTCATTTATCATTATATCATTCCTTTATATATCGTTATATCGGGATTTTACGATATATTTTGCATTAAAGTATAAATTCAATTATTTGTTTTGTCAATAAACAAAACTAAAAATAAGTAAGCTGATTAGCTTTGTTAATTAACCAGTTTACTTATTATATTATCATTGATAAATTCGGTTTAAAGTATTCTCAATTCCATTTTACTATTAATAATAGGACGGATCCCTTTGAATTAGGGACTTTTAGCAACAACTGCTTCCCCCTGTAACCACTAGACCAGCACTATTTTCGTTTTCCTCATAATCTAAGGTTAAATCTTTTACAGTATCTATCAGATGTGGATCTATAGCTACTTTAATTCCATTAACGTTTTTAATTACATCAGATTCAGCAGCATCCTCTAAT
Source organism: Heyndrickxia sporothermodurans (assembly GCA_018333075.1). Lineage (GTDB taxonomy): Bacteria > Bacillota > Bacilli > Bacillales > Bacillaceae_C > Heyndrickxia > Heyndrickxia sporothermodurans_A. The sequence goes on from BORH01000006.1 coordinate 236,205, forward strand.
GAAACAGCATAATTGGGACCACAACATCCCGAACCTGCTACTGTAAAGCGCAATGTTGAAGCATTGTTCTCCTTCATTAAATCATTTATAAATGCTTTTGCTGGATTTGTAATAATCATTACTTACCACTCCTCGTATATTCATAATAGAATCACTTTATCACTATTTGTTTAAAGCACTATGTTTTTTTAAACCCTCATATAAATAAAGATATAGGAAATAACCAATTGGACCTGTGAGATAAACAAAAACAAACCAAAATACAAATTGTCTAGAATTTAATTTTTTTTGCTGAAAGCCCATAAGAATATACATACTCATTAAAACATTTAAAAAAATAATTAAAAATATTATTATTGATTTCAAAATCTCCACTCCTTTTGAATGTGAGAATTAAATAACATTCAAATAAGTATTTATCGTAATTTACAATAAATTATCCTAACTTTTTAATTATTATTTCTACTAGTTTATGGCTTCTTATTTCCCCTGTACTCTTGAATTCTCTTTTTATCGAAGAAAGTCTTTTAGTTTTTCATATCCAATTTTTTCTTCAGAAAACCATGGAATAAGGATGGTTTTTTCAGCTTTATTTTCATTTACCACTTGAATCCATTCTTTCTCTATCATAGCTTTTCCTTTTAATACAGGATCATTTGTATTTGCAGCATAGAGACTTTGATTAATAACCCACCATTTTGGATTAATATTTGCTCTTCTTAAATCATCTTGTAACCTAGATGCCTCTAATACAGGTGTTGCTTCTGCCAATGTTACAATGACGACAGCAGTTTCTTCTGAATTTCGAATACGTGGTAAAAGTTCCTTTGAACTTTCCGAAACTTCTCCAGTTGACTTTTCAATTTCTTTACTAAAAGATTGTGATGCATCTAATAATAGTAAGGTATGTCCGGTTGGGGCTGTGTCAATTACAACAAATTCATTTTCCGATTTCGATACAACCTCAGCAAATGCTTGAAAAACTGCAATTTCCTCTGTACATGGAGAATTTAAGTCTTCTTTCAAATATGCGAGACCTTCTTCATTTAAATTTTGAGCAGCATTTTCTATGACTTTTTCTTTATATCTTTTAACCTCTTCTTTTGGATTAATACTGCTAATGGTTAAATTTTGATTTAGTTGATTGCTTTTAAATTGATATTCTAAGTGTGCTGCGGGATCAGTTGTTGTTAAATGTACCTTATGCCCTTTTTCTACTAGACCAACTGCAATCGCGGATGCGATTGTTGTTTTGCCTACTCCACCCTTACCCATAGCAAAAACTAATTTCGTATTATTAACCGAAAGTTCATTAACCATATCTTTTAATTTGTAATCAATCATTGATTTAATCTCAATATTGTTTGGATTAATAGATCCTTTGTTAGTTGGATTAAACAGATTTCTAAGTTGAGATACACTAGTTAATGAATAAGGTACATATGGTAACGAATATTTGGCGATTTGCTTTAAATTATCAGGTATTTTATTTAAAGCATTTCTTTGTCGATTATAGAAAGCTTGTGAAACTTCATCATCTTTATTGTAGTTTTGAAGAAGTCCATTTATTATAAGGACTTGATTCGTAATACCAATTTCCTCTAATTCCTTAGAGGCACGATCTGCTTCTAATAGAGCCGAACTTTCTGGCCTTGTGATAAGTAATAATGTAGTTTTTGACGGATCAGAAAGAGTTGAAACAGAGCTTGAATAGAGAATTTTTTTATTTGATAATCCAGATAAAGGTCCTAAGCACGATGCACCGTGTGTATTCTCCTCTAAAAATCCATTCCATGCAGATGGGAGATTTAAAAGCCTTAACGTATGACCAGTTGGAGCCGTATCAAAAATAATATGGTCATATTGTTTGACAATTTCCTTATTTGAAAGAAAATTTGTAAATTCATCAAAAGCTGCAATTTCTACTGCACAAGCACCTGATAATTGTTCTTCCATTGAGGCTATTACTTCTTCAGGAAATTTCCCTCTATATGGTTCTACAACACTCTCTTGATATTTTCTCGCTGATTCTTCGGGATCAATATTACTAACATATAAATTTTCAACATTTGGAACAACTCTTGGTATGCTATCTAATTCAATTCCAAATACATCTTGTAAATTTGAAGCTGGGTCAGTACTAACTAGTAAAACTTTGTTTCCTTGTTCAGCTAAAGCAACTGATGTTGCACTAGCTGTTGATGTTTTTCCAACCCCACCCTTTCCTGTTAAGAAAATAAATTTAGTTTTGAGTTGATGAGGACTGAATACTGAAAACATGCTTATACCTTCTTTCAAATTTATGACTGTTTATTAATATTAATAGATAGTCTTGTCTTTGGTTTTTCATTTAGTTCTTCTGGATTTACCTTAAACCATGCTGCAAATTCTTCATTTGTTGGATAATTCCCTACTTTTACAACCTGATCATTAGCTAAAACAACTGGTAAAGCATTAGTACCTTTTTCAATAAAGATGCCTTTATCGCTGGATTATCTGCAAATTTATCTGGGTCATTGGTTAATTGATATCGTTTGATGTTAAATCCTTTTCTCTCAAGTGAGTGAATTGCAGATGCAACTCTGACTAATTCTGGATCCATACTAGGGCCGCATACTCCAGTTGAACAACACATTGCAGGATCAAAAATTTCAACTTTTATCATTAAGAATACCTCCATTATTTTATAAATATATAGGCATATACTTATATAGATTAGGTTCTTATGTAAGATAGCCTAGAGATTCCCTTTGGCTATCTCCTTTGCTTTTATTCTCCAGTTCTTGAGAAACGTTCAATACGTTCTCCTATTTCATCTCGTACTCTTTGAAAAAACGCCCATTTTTCTTCATCAGTACCCTCAGCTTTTGCTGGATCATCAAATCCCCAATGAACTCTTTTTACTATTGGAGGAGTGATAGGACATTTATCTGCAGCATCACCACATAAAGTTACTACAAGATCTGCATTGTTTAATATTTTTGGATCTATAATATCTGAGGTTTGTTTTGAAATATCAATTTCTACTTCCTCCATTGCCTTTACTGCATTAGGATTTAATCCATGTGCTTCTATTCCGGCACTATAAATGTTCCATTCTCTACTTAAATATTTTTTTGCCCAACCTTCAGCCATTTGGCTACGACAAGAATTACCTGTACATAAGAAATAAATTGTTTTTTTATTTTCCATATTTTTTGCCACCTCTGTTAATGTTAAATTGGTTGACTACTAAAATATTTTTTCTTAAACCATAGCGCTACGTTAACTAATGCAATCATTACAGGTACTTCTACTAATGGACCAATTACTGCTGCAAATGCCACTCCTGAGTGTATTCCAAATACTCCAACTGCAACAGCAATAGCTAATTCAAAATTATTACTACCAGCTGTAAAGGCTAGTGTAGTTGTTACTGGATAGTTTGTTCCTAATTTCTTTCCTAAGAAGAAAGATACAAAGAACATGATGACAAAATATATTAATAGTGGAATAGCAATTCTTACTACGTCTAATGGTAATGCGACTATCATATCTCCCTTTAAGGAGAACATCACAATTATCGTAAACAACAATGCAATTAAGGTAATTGGACTAATTTTAGGGATGAATACTTTTTCATACCATTGTCTTCCTTTTATTTTTACTAATGTAAAACGAGTAATCATTCCAGCGATGAAAGGTATTCCAAGATAGATAAATACGGATTTAGCTACTTCACCAATGGTAATATCGATTACAGCTCCCTGTAGTCCAAACCACTCAGGTATGACTGTGACAAAAACATAGGCATAAACAGAAAAGAAAATAACTTGGAAAATAGAATTGAATGCTACTAATCCCGCAGCATAATCAGTATCTCCTTTGGCTAAATCATTCCAAACGATGACCATGGCGATACAACGTGCTAATCCAATCATAATTAGACCAACCATATATTCTGGTTTATCCGGTAGAAAAACAATTGCTAGTATAAACATAAGAATTGGCCCAATGATCCAGTTTTGAACAAGAGATAGAGCTAATACTTTTATATCTTTAAATACTCGACCTATTTCTTCATAGCGCACTTTCGCTAATGGGGGATACATCATGAGAATTAGTCCTATTGCTAATGGGATAGATGTAGTACCCACTTGAAACTTATTTAATCCATCAATCATTCCTGGAAAGATAAAACCAAAACCAATTCCCATAGCCATTGCGCAAAAAATCCATAATGTTAAATAACGATCCAGAAACGATAATCGTTTTTTCTCTGTTGTACTCACTTCTTCGCCTCCTCATTTTATTATTAACAACCACAACGAAGTGTTGGATTACTTTTATCTATTTGTTTAATTACTTCCTCTTGGTCTGGAACAAGTTTTGTCACATATTCGATAAGTGAAAAGAATTCATTATATTTATTTAAGGAATAATAGATCCATTGTCCTTTACGTGTTTCTTTCACTAATCCAAAATCTTTTAGTTTACGTAAATGCTGGCTTATGGAAGGTTGGCTCATATCAAAGACTTCCTGAAACTCACATACACATAATTCACGTTTCATCAATAAAGCCACCATTGTTAATCTAGTTTTGTCACCAAGTAGTTTAAGTACTTTTGCTGTAGGTTCTATTTCGGTTATTGTTTTCTCCATATAACCACTCCTTTTATAACTATATAATTATTTACTTATATATCATCAAAATAAATATATAATTAATTACTTATATATTCAAGAAAAAATAATTATACAATTAGTTACTTTTTCCATTAGTGTATTTTACGACTCTTATATTAAATATTCTTATGTTCACTTTAGCGACTATATTAATCATATTTATCTTATACCCATATGTTATGACAATAGTTCTATACTGAAACATGTCTTAACAAATTAATATTGGTATCAATATCTTCCTGACTTTAACTCAGTGTATGCACTAATAAAGTTGGTGTAGGATATAGTCCCAAGAAAATTTTTGTCTTCATTAAATAGGCGTTTAAATAAGATTTTCTTTGCTTTATCTAAGGAACATTGTTTAGTATTCTTTATTAATGAAATATAAGCAAGAAAGTAATCCTTACTCAAATTCCCACCATGGTTAATGACCATATTATTTTTCCTCCAACAAAAAAGATGAGAGGAGAGTAATAAAACTCTCCTTTGCTTATGAGCAGCATGAAACATTATTACTTGAATTATTACTAGTGTTTAAATTCGTACTACATACACCTGTTTCTGGTAAATCCAATTCTACTTTTTCTGATGCCTCGATATCCCCTGAAAGATAAGCTACTACTGAGCGTACTTGTTCAAATCCTGTCGCCATCAAAAAGGTTGGTGCGCGACCGTAACTCTTTGCGCCAACAATATAAAAGTCTTTCTCAGGTTGACGTAATTCTTTTTCTCCATGTGGACGAACGGTTCCGCAACTATGGATATTGGGATCGATAAGTGGAGCTAGTGCAGAGACACTTTCCGTAACAGTATCAATACCTGTTCGAACTTCACTTAAAATTGAAAAATCTGGACGGTTCCCTGTATTGACAATCAATTCGTCTATATTTGAAATGGTTTGTATTTCACCATTTTTGTCTCCAACCAAATTGATTTTTCCATTTATACCTTGTAAATATTGAGTTCTAAAAGGAGTAATTACATTGACTATTCCTGAATCGACCAGTTGATGTATGCGACTCCCTAGCTCGCCTCTTGCTTTAAGTGCATCTAAATCTTCTCCGCCATAAGCATCCTCAGCCCGTTGTTTCCGCATAACCCAAAAAATTTCTATTTCTGTACTTTGTTCTTTAAGTGTAGCCAATTCTAACAATGCATTGATTGTCGAATGCCCACTTCCAATAACAGCAATTCGTTTATTTAAATAACGATTTTTATCTTTACCTAGAATATTAGGAATTCCATAAAAAATTTGTTCATGAACAGATGCTTCTTCTTTTAACCATACTCCACTCGAATTTGCTGGATTTGGATTTCCCCATGTTCCTGAAGCATCAATAACCGCACGTGCCTCAAATAATTTGAAAGAACCATCTTGCTCAGTGTAAAGAACAAAAGGAAGTTTTTCGCGATTTGCCGTTTTCATTTTATCAATATTTTTTCGACTTATAGACAATACTCGAGTATTAAGGTGTAACACATCCTTAATTTCAGGAGTGTTTGACAAAGGTTTTAAGTATTTAGCTACCAACTCATTTCCGGTAGGCAATTCATTTAAATTAGGTTCTTTCCATCCTTGTTTAGCTAGAAGTACTTTAGCAACTTTATCGATATTGTATTCCCAAGGTGAAAATAAACGGACATGTCCCCATGTAGAAATATTTTCACCAACTTGTGATCCAGATTCTAGAATTACAAAAGGCTGATTATATTTTGTAAGATGTGCTGCAGCTGCTAAACCTACTGACCCTGCCCCAATGATTGCTACGGGTAGGTGTTTATTTTCCTTTAAATTTTCCACTTGTGATTCTAGGTTATTTGTTTGACAGCAATTTGATTTGACCTTAATCTCTATGGATTTCATTCTCTATACTCCTCCTTAATATCGAATAAATAATGCACTTTGTTTAATCAAAAAAAATTGATTTATTGTTTAAAAAAATAAATATTAAGTGTCCCTTAAATAACAGTATCAACATGTTGGACGAAATAAACAGCAAAGTTCTGGCGAAAGTAATGAATTAACTTCTTCTATGTTTAGTTGATAAAAACTCCAAGTACCTCTAGTCTCTTTCAAAATAAGATTCGCTTCTAACAATATTTTTAGATGATAAGAAAGCTTTGATTGAGTCATATCCATTAATGGAGCTAAGTCACATACACATATTTCACCTTTTTGAGTTAAGATGTTCATAATCTGAAGTCTTTTTTTATCAGCAAGAGCTTTAAACTTTGATTCATATTTTTCAAAAGTCTTTTCTAATGAAATATCTTTTAATTGAAAATCATTATTCATTGATATCCCTACTTTAATCAAATTTTTTTGATGTAATTATAATACCCCGGAACTATTAAGGAGTCAAGAATATTAATCAAAAAAATTTGATTAACATTCGAACTAATCAATTGAAAATATCTAGTGTATTAACTTTTCCATTGCCATTACATCTACATATTCTCCATCAATTATTCCTTGATTTTTAAAAACTCCTACTACACGATATCCCATTTTATGATAAAGACCTTGGCCAAGAGAATTAAAGGGGAAAGTAAATAATACAAGTTTATGAAATTTATTGTTTACTGCATGGACTTCAAGTTCTTTTAGGAGTTGCTGCCCAACCTTTTGACCCTAAAATCTTTATGTATATACACAGATATTTCCCCCACCCCATAATATGCTTTTCTACTGCTATAAGGATTTATACATGCCCAGCCTATTATTTGGTTTTGGTAATTCTCCGCAACTACAGATGTATATCTTCCTTGATGATTTTCATACCATGTTTGGATATACTCCTGATTCTTTGGTTCAACCTCAAGAGTTGCAATTCGTTCCTTGATTCCCTGATTATAGATGTCAAGTACTTGCGGTAAGTCATTTTTCTCAACTTTTCTAATGATCATAATCTCTCCCCTATACTTTTTTCTATCAATTTATCGAAGATGATCAATAATTATACTGTAACAGCATTCATTGATTAAGTAGTGAATTTCCAACTACAATAAGTCAATTTTTATCAAAATTATCAAAAATAGGAAAGTCACCCTCTGAAAAATTGCGAATTAATTTATGTGTTCGTTAACATATTTTTCAATTGTATTTGGAAATAAATACCGAACACACTTGTTAGTTTGAAATAAAGTTTGAGCAAAAGTATGCTGCTAACATTGATTATATAAAGAAAACCTCTCATTTTGAAAAGAGATTAATTAAAATGCGAGATTTTCTAATTTCTATATAAGAGTATCATTCATAAAAATGTTTAAGCAAAAATTAATAAATTTTCTTAAGCATTAAGATACAAAATTTAATTCACGTTCAATGACAATAAATTTTTTTACGTATTCTTCAAAACATAAAGGGAGTTGAACGTAATTAGATAAAATATTAAATAATGTATTATCTTTCAGTTCAATATCACAGCCATAATTTTTATCTGCCAATATTCTATTTGAAGCTTTGGTTTTCCCAAAGTTCATATCTTTGATTAATTCTTTGATATACGAGAGAAAGAAATAAAGTTGATATTTTCCTTTATAGTTTTTTCTAGCATTTTCAATAGAAAATTTATTGTTTTTCATTTTTTCTATGTCCACTGGCCTTAAAAAATTATACCTATCTCTTATGATATTAAAACCATTATCTATATTGACTTTAAGCAAAGTAACTTTAACATATTTTTTTACTTCTTCATCATCAATACTAGGTAAACGAATATCCGCATAAAATTCATATGTATTATCATTTTCATCTTTTAAAGATTCAAATATTTTTTTTGTGTAATAAAGACAAATATTCAATTCTTGTAGCAAGTAATTAAATTCCATTTCCCTAATTAAATAATTTTTTAATATTTTATCAATAACTCCCTGATTAGTAACTCCAATTGTCAACTCAATAAAATCTTGCAACACCTCTGGAGTTGCAAATAAATTTTCTATTGAGTATACAGGTAACTCATATATTTGCTCATTATTCAAAGATTCATCAAAATCACGATCTACAATAAACATAATTCTATTCAAATCATAACCTTGTTGCATTTCACATCTATTAAATATTTCAATTACGTTATCTTTTCCCCCTACATCATAAATTCTTAAATTTTTCCTCACTATGCTTTTTATTTTAGGTAAGTAGCAAATTTTATCTTCACTTCCTTCGCAAATACAATATAATTGATCTCCCAAATTATTATATTCGTTCAAAAAGGAAAATTCCTCCACGTATTCTTCTTCTTGTTTGCTAAAAAAATCGTCTAAGAATTCATCCATCAACGTATTCCCCCTTTCTTTGAATTGTAGATCCAAAGGAAAGAGTATACTGCTTTAATTCTTTAGGGACAATGAAAGGTGAATGTGTTACTGCCATCATGAAATTACATGTATTTGTTTCTAAAATATCTTGCAATAATTTTTCTTGCCATTTTATTGAAAGTGAAAGTTCTGGTTCATCAATCAAAATAACGTAATCTTCCTTACCTGTTAAGTACAATCTTGCAAATAAAGAGACTATTTGTTTTTCGCCAGATGATAAACCCTTTAACTGAATTTCTTTAGATAAATCATATTTTGAAACCAATTTTATATGAACTTTTTTTAAATCATAGATAAACTTTTTATCTTTAAAATATGAATTACATACTTTTATAAATTGGATAATTTTCTCATCATGAATTTTACTAGTCTCGTAAATCTTCAGATATTTAGTTATAAAATAAAGTATAAACTGCTCTTTATCTGTTAAATCTTTTTTATCTAGAATAATATCTATTTTTTCTAATGTTTCTTTCATAGAAAAAGGCAAGCTATTTTCAGATCGTTGTAAAATTATCTCTAAATCTTCCCTTTTATTTTTCAGTTCATTAGAATCATATTCATTAGATAAATTTAATTCCGAAAGTAAATCTGTGAATAGACTGTCCATCACATTCTGAACACCGTTTATAGTTTCTGTTTTAATTTGTTCAATTATATTATTAAAAATTTTTTGTATATCTTGCATACCAAATTTTATAACATTTTTCCCTAAATCTGCATCAAGGATATGCCCAACTTTATAAGCTTCTTCTTCAACTCTTCTGTAAGTCGGGAAATAAAGTATCTTTCCTTTAAATTCAGAGCGTATAGGATCAATAAAATTTTGCACTACTGGATGGTCCTTATATTTTTCATTCTCTATTTCCATAAATATTTTATCTGCTAAGTAGGTCTCTCCCCCTTTCGATTGAATAAATAATTTTCGTTTTAAGATTCTATCAATTTCTCCCTCATTTAATAATCGTTCAAGCATGCTTAACGACATCTCTAATTCTCTAGCTAAATCTCTAAGTATAGCTCTGTGATTTACCCTATCATGCAATATACTACCTTCAAATTCCCCATACTTTCTTAATCCATCCAACTCTTCTCTATATAAGCAATATGTTTTTTCATTAACACTAAATTTAATTACATTAAAATCATACTCTTTTAAACCCTCGAAATTCTTTTCTAGAATATAATTCAGAATTCCCAAAACGGTAGATTTCCCAACACCATTTTCACCTATTAAAATTAATAAAGGCTTTTCAAAACTAAATTTAATATCTCTGTCTCCAAACAAACCTTGTACTTCTAAAGAATACAAACCAACCGCCTCCTTTTAAATATATTACCTTAATTTTACTTGGAACTTTATTTGTTTGAATTTTTTCCAAAATACTGTTTGCTACATGTTCTATAATTTTATTACTGTGAGTCATAGTAATAAAATTAAAATGATTACGATATTACCCAAATTAATAAATTTCCATTATTTCTTATTAAATCATTCAAAATTAGTCTTTAACAGTAGTTTCTATCACACTTTTTATTTAATTCTATTATTGAAAATGAAATTCCTTCTTCCACTAAACTGCACATTTACTTCAATGAGAAAAAGTATCCAATGTTGAACTATTATGCCCTTAGTTAAATTAAAAATGCTGACGATCTTGATTGATCATCAGCTTTATCCATCGTTTAGTTTCTTATATCTTTCTAAAAATTCAAGTATATAATTTCGTAAAGTATATTCAAGCATAAGCTTTCATTTTACGAAAACTTATGGTTGAAGTCACAAAATAACACTTTAAGTTTTAAAATCATTATTTAACGGAGAAGGTGAGATTTGAACCCACGCATGGCGGTTAACCCCTAACGCATTTCGAGTGCGCCCCCTTCAGCCTCTTAGTACTCCTCCAATTATTATATTTATATTTTATATAACGCCTTCATTTATCTGCATTATTTTCGCTTACTGCTTTTCCTCAGAAGAATAGATATTCGATTTTTCGGTTACATTATCGGTAATTACTCCTAATCAATAAGGATCTAGATTTAAACACATCTACTCTTTTTATATTTTTAAAGGAGGAAAAATAAATATGGAAAATATTCATTTTTTATCATTTAAAGAAGACTGGACCTGTATCAAAAGAATGGTAATTAGTGTAGCCGTTCAATTAGAAGATAATCATGAATATATACGTGAACGAGCTGTTGAAGACTTGATCGATATCATTCAAGAAATGGATAAACGAGAGCCACGAAAAAATTAGACCTAATTTTATCGCTTTTCTAAATTATATTAATATATCTTTATGGACACTATTGGTATAGACATCTCTATGACTTTATACTATTCTAAAAATCGAAGTTTCAATTATATATTATCCATTCATAATTATTATAGGAGGGCATTATGTTATCATTTTTACAAAAAATCGGTAAATCGCTTATGCTTCCGATTGCTGTTCTTCCAGCAGCAGGCTTGCTCCTACGTCTTGGACAACCTGATTTACTTAATATTAAATTTATTGCTGAAGCAGGCAATGCATTCTTTGGAAGTATGACATTAGATCCTGCAAATGATCCTGGCGCAGTGTTTAGTAATTTAGCTTTACTTTTTGCCATCGGTGTAGCAATTGGCTTTGCGAAAGATAATAATGGTGCTGCTGCACTTGCTGGTGCGATTGGTTATATGGTATTAGTGTTCACCGCTCATGCTATTGATCCTTCCGTTAATATGGGGGTTCTTGGTGGTATCATTTCCGGTATTTCAGCTGGATTGCTTTATAACCGATTTCACGATATTCAAATGCCAACATGGTTAGCATTTTTTGGAGGAAGAAGATTTATCCCGATTGTAACCGCTTTAGTCAGTGTTATTCTCGGGATAGTTTTTGGTTTTGTATGGCCATTTGTGCAAAATGGAATTGATGCAGTAGCCCATTGGATTGCGAATAGTGGTGCAATCGGATATGGTGTTTTTGGATTTTTAAACAGGCTTCTTATTCCATTAGGACTTCACCATATTATCAATACATTAGTATGGTTTGATTTTGGAACCTTTACAGATGCAGCAGGTGCTGTTTATCACGGTGACATCACTAGATTCTTGCATGGTGATAAAACGGCTGGAGTATTTACAACCGGCTTCTTCCCAATCATGATGTTCGGATTACCTGCAGCATGCTTTGCAATGATTATGGCTTCAAAAAGCGAGCGTCGAAAAAAAGTAGCTGGCTTATTACTAGGGATGGCACTAACCTCTTTTGTAACAGGTGTTACAGAACCAATTGAGTTTTCATTTATGTTCATTTCACCTTTACTATATGTCATTCATGCATTGCTTACCGCATCTTCGTTTGCAATCACCTACTTACTAGGGATTCATACATCATTTAGCTTCTCAGCAAGCTTAATAGATTATATTTTAAACTTCGGAATTGCCCAAAAGCCGATTTTATTACTTTTAGTTGGCTTAATTTATGCGTTTATCTACTTTTTTGTCTTTTACTTTTTTATCAAATGGCGAGATTTAAAAACTCCTGGCCGTGAAGATGAGGATGAAACAATCAGTGAAGAAGATGACATTAATGGCAATGATAAGTACACAAAAATGGCATCTGGTTTCTTAGCAGGCTTAGGTGGAAAAACAAATTTAACTAATATTGATAACTGTGCGACAAGATTACGACTTGATGTTAAAGATAGTGGTGCCATAGATGAAAGTATGATCAAACGCTTTGGTGCACGTGGTGTAATGAAAACAAGTAAATCAAGTGTTCAAATTATCGTAGGACCGGATGTAGAATTTGCAGCAAATGCCTTGAAAAAGCTTTATGCAATGGAACATCCTCCAGAACCGGTTTCAGCTATGGGGGTTCCTTCTGAGCAACCATCTGAAGGTGTAAGCATAGAAAATCATCCATTTGCTTCACCTTTAACTGGTAAAGTAATCAATATTCAAGATGTACCAGATCAAGTATTTTCACAAAAAATGATGGGGGATGGATTCGGAATAGATCCACAAGATGGTGAGGTTTATGCACCATTTAATGGGACTGTGAAATCAGTATTTCCAACTAAGCATGCGATTGGCTTAGAAACAGAGAACGGTCTTGAGGTACTCATCCATATGGGACTGGATACAGTTAATTTAAAAGGTGAAGGTTTTACTGTTTACGTAAATGAAGGAGATCAAATTTCTACAGGCCAAAAGCTTGCTACAATGGACATTAGCGCAATTAAAGACAAAGTTCCTTCATTAGTAACACCAATCATTTTCACCAACTTAAAAGAGGGACAAAAGGTAAACCTTCTTAAAGAAGGCATGATTCGCCATGGTGAAACTGGATTTTTTGAAATAGAATAAGCTATGAAGCAGGAGTGTATACTCCTGCTTTTTTTGGCGTTGATTCAATTTTTTAATTGGCGTTGGCTCACTTTTTTGGGCGTTGTCTTCCTTTTTTCGGGCGTTAACCTACTTATTTGTGGCGTTCTTTCTCTTTTTTGGCGTTGGCTCACTTTTTTGGGGCGTTGTCTTCCTTTTTTCGGGCGTTAACCTACTTATTTTGGACGTTCTTTCTCTTTTTTGGCGTTGGCTCACTTTTTTGGGACGTTGTCTTCCTTTTTTCGGGCGTTAACCTACTTATTTTGGACGTTCTTTCTCTTTTTTGGCGTTGGCTCACTTTTTTGGGCGTTGTCTTCCTTTTTTCTGGCGTTAACCTACTTATTTTGGACGTTCTTTCTCTTTTTTGGCGTTGGCTCACTTCTTTGGGGCGTTGTCTTCCTTTTTTGGGCGTTAACCTACTTATTTCGGTCGTTGTTTTCTTTTTTTCGGGCGTTGCAAAGCATTCTTTTTCCTACTAAAAGATTCTTCATCAGCACCCTAGCCAGGACTACTGCATTTGGGAAGGCTTTGAGCTGAGGAACATTTTGTGTGTCTGACCGATATCCTCATCACAATGACCGATTTCTCTTCGCATTTGACCGATATCCTCATCACATCGACCGATTTCTCTTCGCATTTGACCGATATCCTCATCACATCGACCGATTTCTATTCATGTTTGACCGATATCCTCATCGCATCGACCGATTTCTCTTCGCGCTTGACCGAAATCCTGAAGCGAAACGATGTTGACTTATCGTAGGGAAGAGTCCTAAAGTACGCTAGTCAATAGGCTGCTTGCACTAGACACAGCATACATTTATCTTAATTTATACTCTAAAAAAATTTATACTTTCTTACCTATTGAAAAAGACTGAACTTTGTCAGTTCAGTCCTTTCCATGATGTTTATTGAGTAACTAGATTGGTTTTGGCTACACGTAAATCCTTTACTACTTTTCCATCCTTTAATACAGTAACAATATTTGATTGATCTTCAAGGGATGAAATATTAGCAATCGGATCCTCCTTGGCAATGACTAGATCGGCTAGTTTACCTTCTTCAACCGTACCTAGCTTATCTTCCCATCCCATACATTCAGAAGCAACTTTTGTTGTTGCAATGATTGCTTCCATAGGGGTCATACCAACGCTGCACATAAGATTTAATTCACGAAGGTTGGTTCCATGAGGCATTACACCCGCATCAGTACCCATCGCAATTTTTACACCTGCTTTATATGCTTTTGCAATACTTTCGTGATGAATATCGATGACTTCAAGCGACTTTTGAATTGCATGCTCTGGCATATTATTGCTATTTTTCCCTTGTTCAAGGACAGATACTGGAGCAAGCAAGGTTGGTACTAAATAAGTGCCATGCTTCAACATCAGTTCAATTGCTTCATCATCTAAATAGATTCCATGTTCAATCGAATGGATTCCCGCACGTACTGCGTTTTTAATGCCTTCTGCCCCTTGAGCATGCGCCATTACTTTTATACCTCTACGGAATCTTGCCTCTTCAACAATAATCTTTAGCTCTTCTAATGAAAATTGAGTAAATTCCGGATGATCTGTCGGGCTCATAACTCCACCTGTCGCATGAACCTTAATGATATCTGCCCCTGCTCTTAGCATTTCTCTTACTTTTTGGCGAACCTGCTCTGGTCCATCACATAATCCGCTTGGCATTCCTGGATAGGATAAACTTGTTGTATCAATTCCAGATCTAGTCCAGCTATCTCCATGACCACCAGTAATCGTCAAAGGATTAATACTTACTTGCATTCTCGGCCCTAGTACTAGACCGTTGTCAATTGCTTCTTTCACACCAACATCAGTAAATCCTGCATCGCGAACGGTTGTGATCCCAGCGTCAATTGTTTTCTTCATGTATTCAATAGCTTGATAGAATTTATAAGCAAACGGTGTAGATAACGATTTTCTTAATTCCTCAAACTCAAGCATCATATGAACATGAGTATCAATCAAGCCTGGTAATATGTATCCATTCTCTGCATCAATCACTTCTACTTCTTCATTTGGAACGGAAATTTCACTTAACTTCCCTACTTGCTTAATTACATTATTTTTAATAAGAACTGCTGCATCTTTAAGAGGCTGTCCTCCATTACCATCGATAAGTGTACCATTTTTAATGAGTATGTAAGTCACGAAAAACACTCCAATCTTTTAATTTTTATATAATTTATAATATTCCATTCTTTCACAACAAAATCCTTCTTAAAATTTCATTTTTTTTCGTAAATCTAAACTTCTCTTTATCTCTGTACAAGATTAGCCCCTAAACGCGGTAAAAACATACCAGTTTAAAAGCTTGAAGAGCATTTATCCCTTCAAGCCTTCCTTTGTTATTCTATTTTCTTCAATTGTTCAGGGAGACTAACAATGGATTGTACTACTGCATCAAGCTTAGATTCGATTCGATAAAGTAAATACATTGTCACCACAATTGGAAAGCCTACCTCACTTATGAAGGGGAGTATCTGATCCACTTTTCTCACTCCTTTCTTTAAGGATGGCACTACTGAAAAACCATCGATTTTAAAAAAAGACCTGACCTATCGGATCAAGCCTCCACTTTATAAGATACCGCCTCCTATCCAAGGTCAAGGAAGCGGCATCTGCTTAAAAAATTTATTCCACTGTATACTCAGTTACATGATTTTCGATAAGTCTTGCCCCTTTTATCTCCATATAAGCAGCCCCAGTGGAACTAATGAATACATCTGAAGAAATAATTTGTTCCATTGCAGCCTTTACCTTATCAAGATCAACAGGTTCGATTGGATCTTCAACAGAAATTCGGGCCGTTTTGTTTTCTGAAGTAGTAAATTGAAGCTCTAATGTTTTCACTTTTCTTCACCTCCATTTTAAAAAAATATATTACTAAGCCTTCACATCAGATTGATCATTTCTTTCTACATTAAAAAGCTCTTTTTGAGTTAATGAATCAATTGCATTTGCTGCCTGTAAAAGACTTTCAGGAGTAGCGCTTAGACGAATATTGTTAAATGTTTTCGTCTTGAACACAGGCTTTCCTTTATCATCTAACCCATTGTCAAATACAAGCCTCAAGCTTGCATTTTTCAAAAGCACCTCAGCCATGATGATCACCTCCTTTCACTCTTTATATATAAATGAAAGGAAGGATTGGACACCCAACAAAAAATCAGTGGGTAGCCACTGATTTTTTAATATTACTCCTGCTTATTTTCTTTAAATATCTTCTTTATGATTAAGATCGCCAGCAATGCCCCTCCTGAATCTAATAACACATCACATACAGAAGCTGTACGATTCGGTACAAGAGATTGGTGGAATTCATCACTTGCAGCATAAAGAGTTGTTAGAAACCAAGCAAAAACTAGCTTATTCTTTTGAAAAGCATTATATAAAAAAATTCCTAATAATCCAAAAACACTAATGTGAGCAAGCTTTCGAATAATAAAATTTAATACTCCTGCCGCATGATCATCCAATCCTGTTATCTTCTCAATAATACTTAATGTATTTGAACCAGTGGACTCAGGTGAAGCAGTAAAATTATAAATGATGACACACGTAATGATGGCTAAAGCCCACCAGATTGTTTGTTTCTTCATATTATCAACCTTTTCTTTAAAATTTATGATTTGTAGTACAAGGAACAGAATTCAAATCCAACCTTTTTATTTTACCTTAAAAAGAGAACTTTGATAAATATTCAAGTTTTAAAATAAATCATTATAAAATCAAAAATTCTCTTAAGACATAGAGGAATTAGGAGTAATTTATCGAATATTCATTAAATATACATATTTTAGACACATATCAGTCAGATTTTTTCAAACAGGAAGGCGGTTTCTCATGAGTATTCGTTTAAACTTCTACTCTTTCTTTTTAGGCTTACTCTGCCTATGTCTCTTTTTAATTAATTATTTCACTCATTTTTTTCATTCTATATTTCCCACCATTAACCCATTATTTATTACTCTAATTTTAACAATACTTAATCTATACCTTGGCTTCGCAGGTTTATTTTCTGTGCATGATTGGAAATCTGGTTTGAGAAGTCTTTTAACCATCGTGATATCTTTAGGACTATCAGCCATACAGTTGTACTTTATTGTTTTTCAATAGAAAAGGGCTCTTAGGTTATCACCAGAGCCTTTTATTTTATAGAAAAACACTTAATTGTTCAATTTTAATGTACATAAAAAAAGCTGAGCCAATACCCAGCTTTTCCTCAGTTCTTATTATATAAATGACAGCTAACAAAATGACCTGGCCTCGCTTCATGCCATTCTGGTTTCTTCTGAGCACAAATATCCATAGCATGCTGACAACGCGTTCTGAATACACATCCACTTGGTGGATTAATTGGACTTGGTACATCTCCTTTTAAAACAATACGTTCCCGCTTCAGCTTTGGATTCGGAATTGGAACGGCTGATAGGAGTGCTTGTGTATATGGATGCAGGGGCTCATAGTACAAATCTTCACTTTCAGACAGCTCCATCATATTTCCTAAATACATAACAAGAATACGATCTGAAATGTATTTTACCATTGAAAGGTCATGGGCAATAAACAAATAGGTTAATCCCATTTTCTTCTGAAGATCTTTAAGTAAATTTACAACCTGTGCCTGAATGGATACATCCAATGCAGAGATTGGTTCATCACAAACGATAAATTTTGGATTGAGTGCCAGTGCTCTCGCAATCCCAATCCGTTGGCGCTGCCCGCCACTAAACTCATGTGGAAAACGATTAATATGCTCCGGATTCAAACCAACTAATTTTAATAATTCAAGAATACGTTCACGCTTTTGTCTCCCTTTTAACTCTCCATGAATCGAAATCGGCTCACCAATAATTTCTTCTACGGTCATTCGTGGATTTAAGGAAGCATATGGATCTTGGAATATCAGTTGTATTTCCCTTCTAATTTTCGCCATCTCACTACTATTATTCTCGTAAATATTTTTTCCATTAAAAAGAACTTCACCTTCAGTTGCTTCATATAAGCGAATGATCGTACGACCTGCTGTGGATTTCCCACAACCACTTTCACCAACTAAGCCAACCGTTTCCCCTGGATAAATATCCAGGTTTAAATCGTCCACAGCTTTTAATGCATGATCGCCAACTCCAAAGTACTTTTTTAAATTCTTAATTTCAATCAGAGGAGTGAGAGTGCTCGTCTTGTTCGTATCATTTGCTTCAACTGTTTTCGAATTCATCTTAATCCCCTCCTCATTATTTCCCACTAGCTTTTTTCATAGAAGCCATTGGATGATGTAGCCAGCATGCAGCTGTTTGCCCTTTAGTTACTTCTTCAAGCTCCGGTGAATAATCTTTGCAAATTCTCATCGCCATATTACATCTTGCATAAAACGAACATCCTTTTGGCGGTTCTAATAAATCTGGTGGTGTCCCAATAATCGGTGCCAATGGCTCATTTTTATTCATATCTAATCGTGGAACTGATTTCAATAAACCTTTCGTATAAGGATGCTGTGGATTTTCAAATATCTCTTCAACCGTTCCAGTTTCGACTACTTTTCCAGCATACATAACAACGACCCTGTCGCACATTTCAGCGACAACACCTAAATCATGAGTGATTAGTATAATTGAAGTATCTGTTTTCTGCTGAAGGTCCTTCATCAGCTCCAAGATTTGCGCCTGAATCGTCACATCTAATGCAGTCGTTGGTTCATCAGCAATAAGCAGCTTTGGACGACAAGCAAGAGCCATTGCGATCATCGCCCTTTGCCTCATCCCTCCAGAAAATTCATGAGGATATTGATTCAATCTTTTTTCTGGTTGTGGAATACCAACAAGTTCAAGCATTTCCTTCGCTACCATCCACGCCTCTTTACGTGAAACTTTATTATGCTGAAGAATAGCCTCCATAATCTGATTTCCCACTTTACTTGTTGGATTCAAAGAGGTCATAGGGTCCTGAAAAATCATACTTATTTCATTCCCGCGAATCCTTTGCATTTCTTTTTCACTTTTCGGAAGCAAGTCCACTTCATTAAATAGAATTGATCCACTTTTATATTTAGCTGGTGGAGTAGACAGTAATTTCATAATCGATTTAGCCGTTACACTTTTTCCGCATCCTGATTCACCTACGATTGCAATCGCTTCTCCATGCCGTACTTCAAAACTGACTCCTCGAACCGCTTGGACTTCTCCCGCATAGGTCCCAAAGGAAACATGTAAGTCTTTCACTTCTAGTAAATTACCCATGGTGATCCTCCTTTATCTACATATTTGACCCAATTATCTTGGATCAAGCGCATCTCTTAAACCATCTCCAAAGACATTGAAGGCAAACATGGTTAAGGAGATTAATATTGCTGGAATTGCAAGCTGATAAAAGTTACCCACAAGGATGCTCTGAAGGGAATCACTTGCCAATGTACCCCAGCTAGCCTGTGGAGCGGGAATTCCTAAGCCAAGGAAACTTAATGTTGCCTCACCGAAAATGGCTGTTGGAACTGTTAATGTAATATTTACGAGAATTGGTCCCATCGTATTTGGGATCATATGCTTTCTTAAAATCCAAGATGTTTTGCCGCCTGCCACTTCAGATGCATGTACATATTCAAACTGCTTAAGCTGTAAAACTTGACCACGAACAAGTCTTGCCATTGGAATCCATCCGGTAATTGTCATTGCCACAATAATCGAGAACATACCGCGACCATCTTCCGGAAAAACAACCATGATTAAGATAACCATTAATAAATATGGAATCGCATACAAAACTTCAGCAATACGCATCATGACATTATCGGTTCTTCCACCTCTAAGAGCAGATATCCCTCCATATATAACGCCTATGACAAAGTCAATAACAGCTGCAGCTAATCCAATAAATAATGAAATTCTTGCCCCTGACCATGCACGTGTAAATAAATCTCTGCCTAATGTGTCTGTGCCAAACCAATGCTCAGAATTTGGTTTTAGATTTTTACTAGAAAGGTCCATTTCATCATATTTATAACCATTTAAATGCGGTCCGATAATAGCCATAACTACTAATAGAACAATAATAATCAAACCAGCTAAAGCTAATTTATTTGATTTTAATCGTCTCCACACATTTGCCCAATAGGATATAGTAGGTCTGGAGATTTTTTCGGCTTCTTTAAAATTATCTTCTGCTGGAAGGAACAACTCTTCTGTGAATTTTAAATCATTCGCCATTATTTACTCTCCCCCGTTACTTTAATTCTTGGATCAATCCATGTATAAGCAATGTCCACAATAAAAATGAGAAAGATTAGTATGGCACTATAGAAAACCGTAGAACCGAGGATTACAGGATAATCACGATTGAAAATACTTTTTACAAACATTTCACCCATACCTGGTATTCCAAAAATGTTTTCAATTATAAAGCTTCCTGTTACAACATTTGCAATTAATATTCCTAACACAGTTGTAACCGGTAGAATCGCATTTCTAATTGCATGCTTAATAAGAATCATGCTTTTTCCTAATCCCTTTGCTTTTGCTGTTAAAATATAATCTTGTCCAAGTACTTCAAGCATACTGGAACGCATTAGTCTCGCAATATATGCCATCGGAGATACTGCCAATGCAACAGATGGTAAAACTGTGTGCGCCCATGACTTCCATGTCGCAACAGGGAATATTTTCCACTCTATAGCGAAATAATTGATTAAAATTGTTGCAAGAATAAAGCTTGGTACAGAAATACCAATGATTGCAAGAATCATAGAAAAATAGTCTGGCCAGCGATTTTTATATAATGCTGCAATCACTCCAAAAAACAATCCAAAAGGTATTGCTATAACCATTGCTTGCAAACCTAAATGTAATGATATTGGAAAACCATTTCTAATATAATCATTCACTGTTATCGATTGAGATTTTATTGAAGGTCCAAAATCTAGATGGAGCAATCCTTTAATATATAAGAAATACTGAACAATTTTTGGCTTGTCCAAATTATAATAAGCTTTTAAATTGTTAAGCACTGCCTCAGGCATCGTTCCTTCCTTAGCAAATGGATTTCCGGGAATGCTATGCATAATAATGAAAGTGATAGTAATAACCGCCCAAATCGTAACAACTGCCCAAAGTAATCGTTTTAAAGAGTATTTCAACATTTTACTCACCCTCTCTTAAGAAAAGCGGGGTATGCCAATGAGGCATACCCACTGCTTTATTTGTTTTTATTTCTCAATATCAGCATAGATGTATTGAGGGTATTTGTTGATTGGTGTAAACACACCTGTTACATTTTCTTTTAAAACATATGGTTTTGTATAGAAATAAATCGGTACAATCGGCATCTCATCCGCTAGAATTTTTTCTGCTTTATGCATTGCATCCATACGTGTTGCTGTATCCATAGAAGTTTTTGCCGTATTGATGAATTTATCATAGTCTTTATTGCTCCAGCCAGCATCATTGTATGGCCCATCTGTAACAAATAAATCCATAAATGTCATTGGGTCAACATAGTCACCGCTCCAGCCACCACGGGAAACTTGGAATTCCCCTGCATGTTCACGGTCAATTTTCACTTGGAATTCAACGTTTTCAAGTCCAATGTCAATGCCAAGGTTTTTCTTCCACATTTGTTGAACAGCTTCAGCAATTTTTTTGTGACCTTCATTTGTATTATAAAGTAGAGATAGTTTTGGCATTTTACTCATGCCTTCTTCTTTCAGACCCTCTGCAAGAAGCTTCTTCGCTTCATCTAAATTTTCACTAAAAAGATCGCCGCCATTTTCTTGGTAGTCCCCGTTGTCTCCTTCTGGAATACCTGGTGGTACAAGTGAGTATGCTGGTTTTTGTCCGCCTTGAGCAACGCCTTCAACAATTTCTTTACGGTTTACTGCTAAAGACAAAGCTTTTCTTACTTTAACATTATTGAATGGTTTTACTTTATTATTTAAATTATAGTAATAGGTTGCTAAATCTGGTCCGTTATGAAATTCTTTATTCCCTTCTAGTGTTGGCAACACATCTTGTGGAATAGGATAAACTAAATCCAACTCTCCATCTCTATACATATTGTAAGCTGTCGATTCATTAGCAATGATTGCAAATGTTACCGCGTCTAGTTTAATTTTATCTTTATCATAATAGTTTTCATTCTTTTCTAGCTTTAAGCTTTCTTTATGCTTCCATTCAGTAAGCTTAAATGCACCGTTTGAAACAAATGTAGATGCATCTGTATACCATTTTGGAGTTGCTTCCTGAACACTTTTATTAATAGGGTAATAAGTATAGAAAGATGTTAAATCTAGGAAGTATGGAGTAGATTCTGCAAGTGTGATTTCTAAAGTTTTGTCATCTTTTGCTTTAACCCCTACTTTGTCTTCTAATTTTTTCAGCTCTGCATCTTGTTTTTCCAACTTCTTTGGATCTTTTGATTTTGTAAGTTTGAAGCTATTATACTCTGTACCACCTTTTAGATAATAAAGCTGATATGCATAATCAGAAGCTGATTTAGGATTTAAAACAAACTTCCAAGCATATTCAAAGTCTTGCGCTGTAACTGGGTCACCGTTTGACCATTTTACATCATCTCTAAGATGGAATGTCCATGTTAATCCATCCTTGCTTATTTCCCAGTCCTTTGCCATGCCGGGTTCAATTTTACCTTCAGGTGTTTTCTTTGTTAACCCTTCGAAAGCACCTTCTAAAATCCAAGAGTCATGAGTACCTTGTGCAAGTCCTGGATGAAGAGCACCCGGTTCTTCTGTGTTGTTCAGCTTTAATACTTTCGGTCCTTTGTTTGCTTCTTCTTTTTTGCCACTATCACCACTTGGTTTCGACGATGCATCCTCCCCACCAAAACAGCCGGCTAACATTAACATGGCTGCCAAAATTACCGTCAGAAATGAAAAATAAGACTTTTTCTTCAAGCGTTTTCCCCCCTATTTTTTTATCTAGGAAAATCCATCTTTTGATTTTCCAAAAAATATAAGTCAACATGCCCAATATAAAACTATTAGAATAGTTCCATCTATATTCCGAAATGAGAGAAATTTTTCTCAAAAAGTTTTTCGGAATTCGAAAAATCTAGACTATAGTCCTAAAATGTAAGCGTTTTACACATGTCAACTGTATAAAAGATAAAAAATTTCGATAATTTTTTATCCTGTGATATATCAAAATATACAGTAATTTTAAATTATTTGTCAATAATTTATTCAAAATATGTTGAAAATTGAATATAAACAAAATATTTCACTAAATTATAGGTGATTTCACTAATTTATTTACAAAAAAGAATAGGGTGAAAGTCCTTACGTTAAAAAATTTTAATAGGAAAAACGAACTTTTTTCAAAGCATAAAAAAAGATTGATCGAATCTAATTCGATCAATCCTTTTATTCTATCCAAACAAACCGCTAAAGAAATCTGCGATCGCTTGAAAGATCTTTTTGAAAAAGTCTGCGACTCCTTGCCAAAAACCTTTATCGCCTGCGACATCCTCTAGCTTCTTTTTAATATCACTTGTTATGCTGCCTAACTGCTTCTTCACATTATCAAAGTTAATATCTAAATCACGCATTCTATCAAATAGTTTCACTAAAAGCTCTCTATCTTTAGGACTTAGTTCAATTTGTAGTGATTTTAATTTCTCATCAATAATTTTTTCAATGTCCTCTTTTGTAGCTGGTTTCTGATTCGCGATTTCTTGTTTTATTTCTGTTAATAGCTGTGTTACCTTTTCTTGATCCATGCCTTCTTTATTCGCAAGCTCGGTTGCTAAATCTAACTCATCATTAGCAACCTCCATACGATCTTTCTTTAGGTCACCGCCGCTTTTATCATACGCTTTATAAATCCCTACAAGTGCTGAATGACCACTTACTTTTACAGGTGAAGCTACTTCAACATCGGCATCCTCTACACCTGCTGTAAGAAGGGCATTTGCATACATGTCTTCTGTCACTTGAGTGATATTTTCAGGGGTCACAATTGAAATGGCTAATCCTTGCCCTTTTTCTTTTCTTGTAATTTTAGCTGAAGAATACAAATTGGAACTTGGATCCCCATTAATATATTTTACGAGATCAGCTACCGTAACGGTAACTTCTTTCACTTGACTGCTTTCACTGACACCAAGAAGCTCTTTTACCTTTTGCTTTTGGGCAGCTGATAGTTTTTCACCATAAACGACTACAGGAGCCCCAAACTTTTCATTAATACTATCACTATTATCATTGCTAGAGGCCTTTACGACACCATTCATACCAATTCCTAAAAATAATGCAGATACTAGTAGCATTGCACATATACGTTTTAACATAATTCCTACTCCTTTTAAGTTTCAGGTAGCCCTCCTTTTGTTGGAGGTTGTACTAATAAATCTATTTTGGAGGGCTATCTATTAGACGCATTTCCTTTTATTTAAGTTTCACATTTTTTTCAAAATGGACTAACAGTAATAATTCCTTCTTTTATCGCATAAAAATTAACAGGTGGTGAGTGTATGAGAAGGAAACGGAATCCCGCTTTAAAAATCATCGTATTCTCCCTTATCTTTATATGTATATGTCTATTATTATATGTAATCTTTGCTCAATCAGCAAAGGATCGTGCAACTAGCTTAGTAGATGAATTTTATCAATATGAGAAGGCAGGAAATTTTGGAGGCTCCTGGACACTCTTTCACCCTTTAATGAAGCAGCAATTTTCTCAAGAGGACTATATTCAGAAACGGGCACATGTATTTATGCAGGATTTCGGCGTTAAAACTTTCAGCTATACAGTAGGAAAAGCGCATCATCTTAAAAATTGGACATTTTCAAAAAAAGCTCCAAAATTTAAAAGCACTTATAAAATACCAATTACACAAACCTTTAAAAGTGAATTTGGTATTTTTACTATTCATCAAGATGTATATGTTGTTGAAGAAAAAGATAAAAAATATATTTTATGGTCATATTCAGATTAGGTGAAAACCACTTGTTTCTATAAGCCGGTGGTCTATTTATTTTTTGAAAAATTAAAAAAATAAAACCATTGAAAACGCTTTACTGTTACAATAAGGTCAAAATCGTTTACTTGTTTCTATTAATCTTTCAAAGAAGAAAGGTGGTCAAAATGGGGAAAACAAAGCATCAAGGGCCGATAAAGTTACCTAAAACGCCTGATCCTAAATTATGGGTTAGTCCCATTCCTTTTGGACTTGGAAAAATTAAACCAAAGCATATCCGGGATACAATGAAAGTGGTTTGGGAAAACCGAGATAATCTCCCTTATGCAGCTCGTATTTTAACTCAAGGCGTTTGTGATGGGTGTGCATTAGGAGTAGCAGGACTGTACGATCAAACATTGACAGGTCCACATGTTTGTACAACACGTCTTAACGTTCTTCGCTTAAACACAATGCCGGCAATGGATACTTCTATTATTCATATGAATATAACAGAACTTCGTAAATTTAGTAGTGCAGAATTAAGAAAGCTCGGTAGAATCCCTTACCCCCTCTCACGAAAAAAAGGAGAAACGAAGTTTTCTAGAATTTCTTGGGACGAGGCATTGAATCGAATTGCTAGTAAAATAAAAACAATTCATCCTAAGCAGCTTGCATTCTTCTTGACCTCTAGAGGGATTACAAACGAAGTATATTACACAGCTGGTAAGATGGCCCGTTTTTTAGGTACCAATAATATTGATAATGCATCTCGTATTTGCCACTCTCCTAGTAAGACAGCATTAAAACGATCACTTGGAATTGGTGCATCAAGCTGTAATTACCAAGATTGGATTGGGACTGATGTTCTCATTTTCTGGGGTTCAGTTGCAGCAAATAACCAACCAGTTTCAACAAAATATATGTATGCAGCTAAACGAAAAGGAACAAAAATTATCTGTATTAACCCATATCGGGAGCCAGCAATGGACGGCTACTGGGTCCCATCCATTCCCGACTCCGCATTATTCGGCACTAAGCTAGCAGATGATTTTTATCAAGTGAATATCGGTGGAGATATCGCCTTTATGAATGGTGTTATAAAACACTGGTTTGAAATGGAGGAAAAAGAAAAAGGCACTGCAATAGATCATGAGTTTGTCACCGCACATACGAATGGAATCGATGAACTAAAAGAACATGTAAAAAAACAAGACTGGAATCAATTAGAAAAATCCTCTGGTCTTTCTAAAGAACGAATGCGCGAATTCGCTCACATTTTAGCAAAGGCAAAAAGCGCCGTTTTTGTCTGGTCGATGGGATTAACACAGCATCGCTTCGGAACCGATAATATTTCCCAAGTCGCTAATCTAGCCATGCTTCGTGGGTTTATCGGTCGCGAGCATTGTGGAGTAATGCCCATTCGTGGGCATTCTGGTGTTCAGGGCTCAGGTGAAATGGGAGCTGATCCATTTGTATTACCAGGTGGTGACTTTGATGAAAAAAATATTGAAAGACTTGAAAAAATATGGGGCTTCGAAATACCTAAATGGCAAGGAGATATTGTAGGAGTTTCCATTGAAAATGCGATGCTCCCAGAAGATCATGAAAGAAAATTAAAAGTATTTTATACTTCAGGTGGAAATTTCCTAGAAACGATGCCTGATCCTATATTTGTGAAAAAATGTTTGGAAGCTGTAGAGCTTCGTGTTCATCAGGATATTATTTTTAACACATCCACTCTCGCAGAAGCTAAGGAAGAAGTAATTGTCTTACCAGCGATGACTAGATATGAGCAGCCTGGCGGGGGAACCTCAACTTCAACTGAGCGAATGGTTTATTTTTCACCAGAAATAAAAGGGCCCCGGATTGAGGAAGCGCGATCCGAATGGGAAATTTATGTAGACTTAGCCGCAAGAATCAAACCTGAAGCAAAGGACTTATTAAACTTTACAAAGGCAGAGCAGATTCGTGAAGAAATTGCGATCGTAAATCCAAACTACGATGGAATTCAGAATTTAAAGCAGAAAGGTGACGTCTTTCAATGGGGTGGTGCCTGGCTATGTGAGGATGGAATTTGTCCTACTGAGGATGGACGTGGTCAACTATTAAGTATTGAAATTCCTGAGCTGCGTAAGCCGCAGGGGCATTTTTATGTAACAACAAGGCGCGGAAAGCAATTTAATTCCATGATATATAATGATAAGGATGCCTTTAATGCTGCTGATCGTTATGATGTATTAATGAATCAAGAGGATGCTCGTGGCTTAAACATTGAAGATGGAGAAGCCATTGTAATATTTAACAAATATGGTTATTTTCATGGTCGTGCCAAATTTGCTGACACGAAACGCGGCAACCTGCTACTATTCTGGCCAGAAGGTAATGTGCTCATTCCAAAAGGTGTATATGAACAATATGCAGGAATACCTGAATATAATACTGCTGTAATTGTAGAGAAGGCAGATACATTCCACGCTCATAAGGATACAAAATATATCGAAAAACGAATAGAAGACCTAGAGATGGAAATTGGTTGATAAGTTTGAAAGAAGGTATATATTAATGACAAACATAGTAAGACATACTTATGAAATCGTAAAGTACAATGGAGAAAAATTAACAACCGTTCACGACGATATTGCTGTAGAGTTTCCACTTACCATCTATATAGATGGCGAGGAATTTGCAACAATGGTTTGCTCTCCTACGGATCTAGAAGACCTTGTCATTGGCTTTCTTGCTTCAGAAGGACTTATTCGTCTATATTCTGAAATAAAATCCATCTCAATCGATGAAAAGCAAGGCTTTGCCCATGTTCAATTGCAGAATAAGCAATCGATTAACAAAGAACTCTATTCGAAACGATTCATTGGCTCCTGCTGTGGAAAAAGCAGACAATTTTATTTTCATAACGACGTACGAACAGCAAAAACCATTACAAGCAAACATACAATTACCATAGAGCAATGCTTTCAATTAATGAATGCCATGCAAATTCAATCAACTGATTTCAAGCAAACAGGCGGAGTTCACAATGCTGCACTTTGTACGACTGATCATGTAATTATTAGTCGTACAGATATCGGCAGACATAACGCATTAGACAAACTATACGGCTATTGTCTCCGAGAAAAAATTTCTCGAGCAAATAAAATTATTGCCTTTAGTGGCAGAATCTCATCAGAAGTATTACTAAAAACCGCCAAAATCGGAATCGGAATTATCCTATCCAAATCTGCTCCCACTACACTCGGAATCGACCTGGCTCACGACCTAGGCATCACAATGATTGGATTTATTAGAAAAAATCAGCTTAATATATACTCCCATCCAGAACGCATAAAAGGGACAGAGGGACTGGTTCCCCGTCCCTAAACTCTTTTTACCTAAATATAAATTGCGACTAATCTCTTTTTCCGAATTTCCGTTGAAATTCAGAAATGCTATAATATTCTTCTTCCATTTTCCTACTGATTGATAAAAAAATAGGCATAAGTTCTTGATAAATTTGACTGTTAGCTTGATGAGGGATAATATCGTTCATCATACCAACCATTTCTTCGACGGACTCTAATTGATCTATTTCACCTAAAGCATATAAACCCAAAACAACAGCACCTAAGCAGGAGCTTTCAAAGCTTTCCGGAATGGAGACCACCTGACCAAAGACATCTGCCATGATTTGACACCACAGCTTAGAGCGGACAAACCCACCACTTACATGGATTTGTTTCGGTTCACCAATCAGTTCTTTCAATACAAGCATAACGCTTTGAAGATTATAAATAACCCCTTCAAGCACTGCTCGGATAAGATGGGCTCGGCTATGATTGAGAGCAAGTCCAAAGAATGAGCCACGTGCATCTGCATTCCAAATGGGTGCGCGTTCTCCAGTCATGTATGGGTGAAAAATTAATCCATCTGATCCTGGAGGTACTTTCTCTGCAAGCATTGTTAATAATTCATATGCATCTTTCCCCTTTTCACATGCTTTCTTAACCTCTAGTTGACCTATTTGATCTCGAACCCATTGGAAAGTGACACCCCCATTGTTAACTGCTCCACCAATGACCCAGTGATTTTCAGTTAATGCATAGCAAAAGGTCCTTCCCTTTACATCGGTAATTGGCCTATTACTAACCGCTCGAATTGCTCCACTTGTTCCAATCGTAACCGCTAAATCACCTGGCTTAATAGTATTCAAGCCTAAATTAGATAAGACACCATCACTTGCTCCAATAACAAATGTAGTATTTTTTGATATATTCATCTGATTAGCCAACGCCGTGTCCAACCCATTCAAAATATAAGTAGTTGGAACGAGAACGGGTAATTTTTCATCACTTACCCCAGCTATCTGCAAAGCCTCTTCATCCCAACTTAATTGTTTTAAATTGAATAAACCTGTAGCTGAGGCTAATGAATAATCCATTACATATTGTTTAAATAGCTTATGGATTACATATTCTTTGATACCTAAAAATTTATAGGTTTGGTGAAAAACATCAGGACACTCATTACGAAGCCAAATCAACTTTGTTATCGGTGACATCGGATGAATCGGAGTACCCGTTCTTCTATATAGTCTCAATCCTGTTTCTGTAGCTTTTAGTTCTTCAGAATATACTACACTGCGATTATCTGCCCATGTCATACTCCTTGTTAGAGGTGTACCATCAAAGTCAACTGCAATTAGACTATGCATAGCCGAACTAAATGAAATAAAACTTAGTTTTTCCTTTGCAATTCCACTATTAGTCATTGCCTCATTTATGGTAGAAATGACTGCTTGAAAGATCTCATCTGGATCCTGCTCAGCAATTTGTGGTGTCGGATGAAATAGTGAATACCCCTTTGAGAATGTTGTTATAACTTTTCCCTTTTCCGAATAGAGAACCACCTTCGTACTTGTTGTTCCTATATCTACACCTATCATATAGAACCTTTTCATCATCCTCTTACATAAACCGCCTCTCGCTTGGTTTCACTTTCCAAGCTTATTTTACCACGCCAATTACAAATCCATCATATCCTTTTGTACCAACAGTTTGAATGGATGTAGCTTCAATTCTAGGTTCATTAGCAATGATATCCATAAACTGACGTATCCCTTGTACCCTTTCATCTTTGCTATTTGCGTCAATCACTTCTCCGTTCCTAACTACATTGTCAGCGACAATGATTGTTCCTGACTCAGAAAGCTTCAAAGCCCAACGCAAATATTGCGGATTATTCTGCTTATCTGCGTCTATAAAAATGAAATCAAATGGAGTGATTCCTCTTTCTTTTAAAAGTGGCAAAGTATCTAATGCCTTTCCAACAATGACTTCAACTTTATTTTCACACCCTGCTTGCTTAATATTTTGTTTTGCAATATCCGCATATTTTTGCTCCATTTCAAGTGTGTACACTTTTCCTGATTCAGGTAGAGCACGAGCAAGCCAAATACTACTATATCCACCAAGTGTCCCTATTTCTAATACATTTCTTGCTCCTTTCATTTTAGCAAATAAATACAATAGCTTTCCCTGTGTCGGGGATACATCAATTTCAGGTATGCCTAATTCCCTATTGGTAATCAATACCTGTTTAAGAGCTTTATCCTCGGGTATCAATTTTTCCATAAAATATTGATCCACTTGATCCCAGATTAATTCATTACTCATCATTTCATCTCCCCCTACTATTCATCCTTACAACAAAAGTGTATGATAGAAAAAATCATAAGTATAATATATATTTTTTATTTATCTATAAATTTCAGTTATGAATAGAGGTGCAAATATGAATATTCATGGATTTAGGCTTTTTTATCAGGTCGCTAAAATGGGGAGTTATACAAAAGCGGCTGAATGGATGAGAATTAGTCAGCCTGCTGTTTCCAGTCAGATTAAAAAATTTGAACAAGAAATAGGTATTCCATTATTTCAGCAGCATGGAAGAGGGATTAAATTAACGGAGTTTGGAGCGGAGCTTGCTGAAAAGGCACAGAATTTTTTTGCTTTTGAAGAACAAATTGAAAGCTTTATAGAAGATTATCAGCATGCCAATACAGGAAGTCTTCATATTGCAGCTACCTATTTACCTGCTAATTTCTTGATTCCCAGGTGGGCAGCTACCTTTAAAGCAGCTAATGAGAATGTCAATTTAGTTATCACTACCACTAATTCAAAAGGAGCTTTTCAGCATTTAACACAATATAAAGCAGATGTTGCGATATTTGGCGGTGGAATTTCAGAAAGGCCTAAGGAAATCGAATGGGAAGAACTACTAGAAGATGAGCTTTGGTTCGTCGTTTCCCCGGACCATCCTTATGCCAACAAGCATATTTCATTAGCCGAAATGGTGAAAGAGCCTTTTATTATGCGTGAGGAAGGAAGTTCAATGAGGGATCGCTTATTTTCACTATGTCAAACCTACCAAGTAACACCGCCAAAGGTAGCGCTGCAATTCAACGGATTGAATGAAACGATTCGCTCTGTAATGGAAGGATATGGTGCAAATTTTATTTCATCCATTGTTGTACGTGAATATATAGAAAATCAACAATTAGCTAGAGTATATGTTCAAGATGTCCATGTAACTCATAAAATTGCTATTTGTACTAGAAAAAATGAAAAACAAAGCTTACTTGTAAAAAAATTCATTGAAACGTGTAAGCAATCCTTACAAAAGTACTCGTATTGAACTAAAAGGGCTTAATTTCCAGCCCTTTCACCCCCCACTTTCTCTCCCGTTCTATAAGTTTTAGTATAGATATCCTTGTCTACTCCCCTCTTTATCACCAGCATTTGCATTTACTTTATTACAGGACTATAATCAATTCATAAAAGTAAATACTTACTTACTTTTTTGTATTTATTATTTTTTATATAACTAAAGGAGGAATTATCATGTCTTCAAGAGTAGCAGTTATTACAGGTGGCGGTAGTGGAATTGGTCGTCAAACTTGTTTATACTTTGCCAGCAAAGGTGATAAAGTAGTTATCGCAGACTTTAGTGAGGCTGGCGGAAACGAAACTCTCGAAATGATTAAAGAAAATGGCGGAGATGCTATTTTTGTTAAAACCGATGTTTCAAAATATGAAGATGTTGAAGCGGTCATTGAAAAAGCTGTAGAAGCATACGGAACAATTGATATTATGTTTAATAATGCTGGAACAGGTTCTAGGTCCCCTCTATTAGAAACAAAATTAGAGGATTACCAACGTGTAATTGGTGTTAACCAACATGGTGTTGCATATGGAATTCTTGCAGCTGGACGTAAAATGCGCGAACTTGGAGTAAATGGTGTAATAATTAATACCGCATCAGTCTTTGGATACTTAGCAAACCAAAGCACATTCCCTTATCAAGCGTCTAAAGGTGCTGTACGTATGATGACGCAAAGTGCGGCACTTGAACTGGCACCATTCAACATTCGTGTTCTTGCAATTGCTCCAGGTGGAGTGGATACCCCAATTATCCAAGGATTTAAAGATGCTGGACTTACTGAATATATGAAAAAACAACAAATGCGTGGAGAGCTTATTAAGCCTGAAGCTATCGCAAGTGCTGTTTATTTGTTATCATTAAAAGAAGCTGATGTCATTAACGGCAGTGTAGTTATGCTTGATGACGGATATGCGTCCTTTAAATAATTTTATTATAAACTACTATATAGCCAGTAAGGTGGCCATTCATACAATAGGTCTTCTTGCTGGCCTTTTAATAACCTGACATTGAATAGTAAGAGGTGGTTTTTTAGTGAATAAGGGAGAAAAAACAAAGCAGCTTATAATCGAAAAATCCCGAAAGCTTTTTGCTAAAAAAGGATTTGATTCAACAAAGACAAGTGAAATTGCTAAAGCCTCTGGCATATCAGAAGCAACGATCTATAAATATTTTGATAGTAAGATTGATTTACTATTAGCATGTATTACTCCTGTTGAGGAAGAAAATGTAGAAGAGAAAGATTTTAGCCAACTTCCTCTTAAACAATTAGTTGAAGAATACATAACAATTGTTGTGGAAAAAATGATTAATAACCGCAGCCAATATGAAATTTTGTTTAATGAAGCTATACACCACCCCGAGATTTCCACTGAATATGTTAAACGAATTCATCAACAAAATCCGATTGAGAAAGAAATTGAAAAAAGGATTCGAATGGAGGAAATTTCTACAATCTCCAACTATTTCATGTTTCATGTAGGTTTAATCGGAGCTTTGATAGCTATGATGAATCACCACGAAATTCATCAGCTTAGCGAAGAAAATTATTTAACCAATACGAAGGTTCAAGAAATGGTCGATTTCCTTTATTACGGAATGAAAGGAAACAAGGAGGACAGATCATGATTATTATTCATGGAAGCATAGCCATTAAAGCAAAGCATCGAGCTGCTTTTTTAGAGCTTGCTGGCCGTGCAGTGGAGGATTCTAAAGCTGAAGAAGGCAATATGGACTATCGATTATTTGAGGCAGTCGACGAGCCAAATACTTTTCTTACTTTAGAAAAATGGATAGATGCTTATGCCATTAAAAGCCATCAAGCAAGGAACATTTTTCCGATTTTATGAAAGCTTCTCAAGAATTACTTGCAGCTCCGATTCATTTAGACATTCATGTTGTACCAGAAGATTAATCATCTAGAGGATGACAACTGGTTATATTGTACATCCTCCCTTTCTCTCCACTCTTATCCCCTATCTCTTACAGAATCCTTTACAAAATTTCTTTCATGTATATTACAATAAAGAGATTACAGCAATAGAAAGGTGTTTTATAAATGGGAGCTAATTTTCAAAACTTCCCTTGCCTGCCAAGAATTCGTACGATGTATCCACAATTCAGTGAAAAAGAAAAGGCCATCGCAGACTATATATTGAATGATCCAAAAAAAATTATTCACTTAACCATTAATCAGCTTTCCGATGACTTATGTGTCGCTGATGCTACCGTTTTTCGTTTTTGTAAAAGAATTGGATTTAGTGGTTTTCAGGCGATGAAAATTGCATTAGCTTCAGAAATTGTTGCACCAATTAAAGATATTCATGAAACCATTAAAGAAAATGATACGGAAATACAAATTACAGAAAAGGTATTTAAAGCGAATATTCGTACATTAGAGGATACCCTCCATCTCTTTAATGAGATTCGTTTAGAAGAGGCAATCGAACTAATTATGAATGCACGAAAAATTGAATTTTATGGAAATGGTGGTTCAGGGGTTATTGCTTTAGATGCACATCATAAATTTTTACGAACAGGTATCCAATCTGTTGCATATACTGATTCCCATTTTCAAATAATGTCTGCTTCGCAGTTAACCGAACAGGATGTACTTATTCTCATATCTCATTCCGGTTCAAATAAAGATATGTTAGACGTCCTTCAAATTGCCAAAAAAAATGGGGCGAAATCAATTGGAATTACTCATTTAGCGAAGTCACCTTTAAGCCAAAAAGTAGATATTCCACTGTTCACCGCCTCACAAGAGACTGATTATCGTTCAGAGGCGTTATCATCTCGTATTGCTCAACTAAGTATTATTGATGCACTTTATGTAAATGTTATGGCAAAGCGAGAAAAGTCAGGACAGGAATCACTTCAAAAAATGCGTGAAGCCATCTCAATGAAAAAATTATAATCTTTTTATAATAACTTCGTAGAGGCTGTCTGAAAGTATCAAGATCTTTAACGATTACGATACTACATGTTCACTAACGACAATTATGCCATGATCATGAATGGTCGGATAATTTTTCAAATGACCATTCACGATTTTTATTCCAAATGCAAAATGCGTTATAACATATAAAGTAACAAGCAGCAAAATGATTCTCAGCCAACCAAACAATACGGATTTTTTTGTTGTTTTTATTTGTGGAGACCTTACATTCCATTCTTCTTTATCCAGCTTTCCCCAATATAATCTTGACATTAGGATGATCCCCTTCTAAATTAATTACTAGAATGTTTTTCTCTCATAGATTCTACTAAGTCGCCTTCGTTCTTTATTAAGAACTATCATAATTATATTCGTAGATACACAAAAATTTAAATACGAAAAATAGTCTTATTTCCCATTAATTAATAAAATATCTCTATCATTCTATTAAATACTTTCAATATCTTACTATTTTGTTCTTTTTATAAAACACTTTATATAATCAGAAATCCCCTCAAACAAAAAAGCTCCTCTATTCAGAGGAACTTATCATTTAAATTAAATTTTTCAAATACCAGCTTACAATTTTCTATCGTACCTCAAAAACTACTTTCACGATGAATGAGTTCTGTTGAAATATAAATTTTCTTCGCTACCTGTCTACCTGATATTCTTTCAAGCAATGTATCAACAGCTGTTTCTCCCATAAGCTCTGTATGAACCTTAACCGTACTTAAGGATGGATAGACATATTTTGCAATGCTTATATCATTAATCCCTATAATGTTTACTCGCTCTGGAACAGCGATATTAGAATCCAGCAAAGCTCGCAAGCACCCAACTGCAATCGAATCATTTGCTGCAAAGAAGGCAGTAGGAAGGTTTTCTCCATGTTCTTCGATCGCTTTTCTCATTAAATTATGACCAGACTCAACAGAAAACGATCCAATATACATATACCTTTCCTTTAGTAAATCTTTACTCTTCATATATTTTTTAAAGAATTGTTCTCTTGGATCTTCGATTTTTGCCGTGGCATCTTTATAGATTTCCCTTCCTCCGATAAATCCTATATTTTTATGACCCTTTTCAATAAAGTATTGCAGGATTTTTTCTGATGCCTTTTCAAAATTGATAACAATAGAATCAAATTGATCTTCATCCGGTGAAGAATCAACAAAAACAATGTTATTTGTAATAGCGGAAAGGTCCTTAACTTGCTTTAAGCTAAATTTTCCAATTGCGATAATTCCTTGAAGATCCTCATTTTTTATTTCATCAATATTATTTTGAAAAAATTTTAACAGATGAATATCATGTGCTTGACAGCGATTTTCTATCCCAAGTCGAATGGACATATAATACAAATCATTCAGCTCTTCTTGTTCTGTATACCAATGAATGATAGCTATTTTTGATGTATTCGTTTTTCGGGACAGCCTTTTTTTATAAGAAAGCTCCTCCGCTACTTCAAAAATCCTTTTTTTCGTATCATCACCAACCGATAAGGTAGGATCATAATTTAAAACTCTTGAAACAGTTGCAATAGATACTCCAGCCTTTTCTGCTATATCTTTAATAGTTGCCATCTATCATTTCACCACACTAAATGCATACTTCGTAACTGCTTTATATTCTTCATTTTCACCTAAAATAATCGATGGAAAATCATATTGATGTAATCGCTGTGTTTCAAGACACACACCTAAATATTTTCGTGGCTTTGTTCCCCGAATGAAATAATCTCCATCAAGCTGATTACTAGTATATAGAATCATTCCTGGTTGATCTGTCATGATTGTCAGTTTACGTCCACTTTCTTCGCAAGTGAGAATCGCTTTCCCATCCTTATCAAAAATGAATGGATGATCATAGCCATTTCCTGCAATTTTAATTTGTGGATGATTAGAGGTGATTCCCTCTATCAAAGCACGACCATGTTGAAAGTCAAAAACTGTATCACGCACATTAAGAATATTTCCAGTAGGCAGCAATTGCTTATCTAATTCTACCAACCGATTACTATTTAAAAATAACTTATGATTGATTATATCATTTTTTAAATTTCCGCTTAAATTGAAATACGTATGATTCGTTAAATTAACGATTGTTTTTTTGTCTGAGGTTGCATGATACGTCACAATAAGCTCATTTTCATTAGTTAAACGGTATTCTACCTTCAGTAATAATTTTCCTGGATAACCCTCTTCTCCATCGTAACTTATACAAGAAAAAACCACACCAACTGCTGTCTTTTCTTCAAAAGTGCAAGAATCCCAAAGCTTTTGATGGAGACCATCTAAACCACCATGCAAATGACTAGAGCCTTCATTTCTAGTTAGTGAAAACGCCTTTCCATCTAACTCAAATTTTGCGTTTTTTATTCGTCCGG
The DNA here is from genome assembly GCA_018333075.1 of Heyndrickxia sporothermodurans. GTDB lineage: Bacteria > Bacillota > Bacilli > Bacillales > Bacillaceae_C > Heyndrickxia > Heyndrickxia sporothermodurans_A. Next base: position 273,552 of record BORH01000006.1, read on the forward strand.
CTACACGTCCCACTACTGCTCCAAAATAGGGAGACCATTTTATATAATCCTCCAAATGATCAAACCCAAGAACAACGCTTTCATGTCGTCCATTCAAATCAGGTGTTTGAATGTCTGTAATGATACAACCATAATTAATACAGGTAACCTTCATTCCATAATCATTCACTAATGTATAAGCATAAACCGTTTGATCTGATATATTTCCGAACTCGCTTTTTAGGATATTCATTTTTGATTCTCCTCATTTAGAGAATCTACAAAACGTCGGAACGCAGACTTTCCTTTTTCATTTCGTTTAAAAACACTTGCATCCTCAAGCACTCTTTGAAACTTGATTCCTACTTCTGCTTTTACTATTTCTTTTATATTACTAGGAGTTACTTTTCCAGCATATTTTTCTTTCATTTCTAAAGCCCAAGGCAAATGATAAGCTGCTATATCATTTGGCACATTTAGAAGAAACTTTTCTATATCTATTAGTTCACCCTTTAAACGCGCAGGTAACACAGCAAGCCCCATGACTTCTATTAATCCGATGTTTTCTTTTTTGATATGATGAACATCCTCATGAGGATGGAAAATTCCAAATGGATGCTCTTCGTTTGTCCGATTATTACGTAAAACAAGATCAAGCTCATAAAAATCAGAGCGCTTCCTTGCAATTGGTGTAATCGTATTATGCGGTGTTAAACCAGTAAAAGCATGGATATCAACACTTTCATCACTATATGATTTCCACTTTTCTAGTATGTTATCGGCAGTTTCTACTAATTGATTCATATCATCACTTCGCAAACGGATAACAGCCATTGGCCAATAAATGATTTCTCCTACAACATGGTTATATTTTTGTATATGAAAAGAATATTCACCTACCGCCTTTGCCATAGGAAATTCATAACAGCCCCCTTGATAATGATCATGCGAAAGAATTGATCCTCCAACAATCGGTAGGTCTGCATTAGAGCCTATAAAATAATGAGGAAAACAATCAACAAATGCGAGTAATCTTGAAAATGTCTCTTTACTAATACTCATTTTCCGATGTGTTTGCGAAAACAATATACAATGTTCTGGATAATAAACATAAGGAGAATATTGAAGATTCCACTTTTCTCCCCCTAAAGGAATCCTAATCACTCGATGATTTGAACGTGCAGGATGTCCAATTCTTCCAGGATATCCTTCATTCTCTATACATAGCAAGCACTTAGGATAGTTCGAGCTCTTCGTATTTTTTTCTTTTTCAATTTGTTTAGGATCCTTTTCTGGCTTTGATAAATTAATGGTTATATCTATCTGCCCAAACTTAGTTTGAACCTTATACTCTATATTTTTAGCGATCCTTTTCATCTGTATATAGTTGCTGTTTTGACTTAATTGATAAAAATAATCTGTTGCGTCTTCCGGATTATTTTTATATTTCATGTAAAAGACACGATTAATCTCCGATGGACGGGCAGTAAAGCAATTCATAATATGGCTAGATAATATTTCTTTCGCATCCAAAAATTTTTCAATGATTCCTTGATTGCAAGCATATTCTATTATCTCTTCTAATAGTTCTGGCATACTTTTATCATTAGCACAAGAATAGAATTCTTCTTCATATACCTCAAGCTGCAGCAAAGACAACACTTGATTACGAGCATAGTATACATCCTCTTCTTCTATCAAACGTAATAATAATGCTTTATTTACTAATTGGTGAATCGTTTTATAGATCATCATTTTCCATACCCTTCAGGATGTTTTGAATGCCAATTCCATGCATCTTGAATAATTTTCTGTATAGAAGTATGCTTCGGATTCCATCCAAGAATTTTTTTAGCTTTTTCAGAAGATGCTATCAATATACTTGGATCACCTGCACGTCTTGTACCAATAACAGAAGGAATAGGATGTTTCGTTACTTCTCGAGCCGTATCAATAATTTCTTTTACAGAAAATCCTTGGTTGCTCCCTAGGTTAAAGACATTGCTTTCTCCACCATTTTGTAAATAACGAAGGGCCAATAGGTGAGCGAAAATTAAATCCTCTATATGAACATAATCGCGAATGCAAGTACCATCCTCAGTATCATAGTCATCACCGAAAACAGTCATTTTTTCTCTTTGACCTAATGCTGTTTGAAGCACGACTGGTATAAGATGTGTTTCTGGTGTATGGTCTTCTCCTATGTGACCACCTTCGCGTGCACCAGCAACATTGAAATAACGCAAAGACACATATTTCAATTCAAATGCCTTCTCACACCATTTCATCATCTTTTCCATTATTAACTTAGTTTCACCATAGGTATTTGTCGGGTTTGTAGGCATTGTTTCATCAATTGGTGTTTTTTCAGGCTCTCCATAGGTTGCGGCTGTTGATGAAAAAACGATATGCTTAACACTAAACTCGTTCATAACTTCAAGTAGCACCTGTGTTCCATACACATTATTATCGAAGTATTGCAGTGGCTTCTCCATAGATTCACCTACAAGAGAATTCGCCGCAAAATGTATAACCGCATCAATTGTTTTCTCCGTAAATACTTTACGTAAAAAATCTCGATTACGTATATCGCCTTCAAAAAAGGTTGCCTTCGGATGTACAGCTTTTCGATGTCCTGTCTGTAAATTATCAACGACTACGACATCATAGCCTTGATCAATTAATTGATAGACCGCATGTGATCCGATAAAACCTGCACCACCCAGAACTAAAATACTCATACCCTCACCTCGTTCGTAATATCTCTTGCACCGTCACCAATACTCGCTACATAAAACTCTGCTGAATAGCCAATTTCCTTTTCATATTTCTCTCCAACTCTTTCAATAAAGGAAGATACATTTTCCACCTCAACTATAGCGATTGCACAACCACCAAATCCTGCACCTGTCATTCTGGCCCCAACAACCCCATCCTGTAGCCATGCTGCTTCAACTAATGCATCCAATTCCTTTCCTGTCACTTCATAATCATGTTTAAGAGATAGATGCGACTCACTCATTAGTTGGCCAAACGTCTTTAAATCCTTTCCTTTCAAAGCCTGAAGAGCTTTGAGCGTACGATGATTTTCATACACAGCATGCCTTGCACGATTCTTTAATGTGTTGCTTTTTAGAACATGTTGGTAATAATCAAACTGATCCACAGTTAATTCACCTAATGACCGAATAGGAAGAACCTTTTTGAAATGGGCAAGTGCTTCCTCACATTCACTTCTTCTTTCGTTATACTTTGAATTTGCAAGCTCTCTTCGTTTATTCGTGTTCATAATAATAATGCGGTGTTCCTTCAATTCTATCGGAGCATACTCATAATTAAGTGTTTGACAATCTAGTAATATTCCAAACTCCTTTTTTCCCATTCCAATAGCAAACTGATCCATAATTCCACTCTTCACACCAATAAAATCATTTTCTACCCTTTGTCCAATTTTCACCAATTCAATACGAGGAATGTTTAGTCGGAAAAGATGATCAATCAATATTGCTGTCACCATTTCGATTGATGCAGAAGAAGATAATCCAGCACCGTTTGGAATATTTCCATAGAACAGCACATCAAATCCTCTTGAAAGTTCATAGCCTTTTTCTTTAATAAACGAGAGCATCCCTTTAGGATAATTCGCCCAATCATGTTTCTCGTCATACTCGAGTGAATCTAGGTCAAATTCAATTTTTCCTTTTTGTGGAAAGTTCATTGAATACAGTTTAACAAAATTATCTTGACGTCTTCTCGTTAATGCATATGTTCCATATGTAATTGAGCATGGAAAGACATGACCACCGTTGTAATCAGTATGTTCACCAATCAAATTAATTCGTCCAGGTGCAAAAAAAATACACTCAAAATCACAATGAAACTGTTTATGAAACTCCTGCCCAAGCTGCTCTTTATTCATTCTTTATCCCCCATGTAATGTTATATAAAATATAGTAATCTTTTTAGTAAAAATATTCAATTATTTTAGTAAAAATTTATGTTTTTTTACTAAAATAATTATCGTTTTTTAATTTTTCACCTTTCATTCATAGGAAAGAGGCAGTCCTAAAAAGCAAAGTGTCAGACAAGCTACATCAATATAATCAGGTAAAGTTTAAAGAAAGGATCCCTTATATTGAAGTAGCTTAGTAGACACTTATTGGACAGCCTCTTAAATTAAGCTTCTATATAATAGTTCTTTAATCTTGAACGCAGCTCCCTTTTTAAGAATTTCCCAACGGATGTTTTCGGAATATCATCCATAAATATAATCTCATCTGGAAGCCACCATTTTGCAAATTGTGGAGCAATAAAATCTAATAATTCTTGTTTGTTCACTTTTCCTTTATAGGAATCCTTTAGCACAACACATGCAATGGGCCGCTCCTGCCATTGGGGATGGGGAACTCCTACTACTGATGATTCAAACACAGCCTCATGTGCCATTAAAGCATTTTCTAAGTCAACAGATGAAATCCATTCACCCCCGCTTTTGACTAAATCCTTTGTACGATCGACCAATTTCACATTTCCTTCTTCGTCCACCGTAGCCACATCACCTGTATAGAGCCAGCCATCCTTAAAGGATTCCTTTGTCCTTTCATCCTTATAATATTCATTTGCAATCCAAGGTCCTCTAATGAGTAACTCACCCATTTCCTTCCCGTCCCATTTAACTTCATTGTCACCAGCTATCACCTTCATTTCTAATCCAGGTACGATCAATCCCTGCTTCGATCGAATCGTTATAACTTCCGCTTCATCGAGATCTTTCTGATAGCTTTTTAAGGTCGAAATAGTTGCAAGTGGGGTTGTTTCGGTCATTCCATATGCATGAAGAAATGGGATCTTATACTTCTGTTCAAACGCTTGAATCATCGCAGTTGGAGCGGCTGAACCACCACATAGAATCGCTCGTAATGATGAAGTATCATAGCTTCCACGCTCTAATTCATTTAATAAACCTAGCCAAATAGTTGGAACGCCTGCAGTGACTGACACCTTTTCCTCCTGAATAAACTCAGCCAAATGCTTCGGTGTGAACATAGGTCCAGGTAACACTTGCTTTGATCCAAACCAAGTTGCGGCAAAAGGCATTCCCCATGCATTCACATGAAACATTGGAACAACTGCCATACATGTATCCTTTTCAGAAATAGCAGTCGTATCAGCTAATCCTAAGGCGAAACTGTGCAGAACAATCCCACGATGTGAATAAACGACTCCTTTAGGATTTCCAGTTGTAGCTGATGTATAGCACATTCCAGCTGGATCATTTTCGTCAATATTTTGTATAAAAGGATGCTTAGGATCTCCCGATTCTAGTAATCTTTCATATGAATAAGCAGGTTGTAAAGATGTTCGAGGCAATTTATCTTGATCGGTCATAATAATATACGCCTTAACTGTTTTAAGAGAGTCTTTTACCCTTTCAATAAGCGGTAATATATCCTCATCAACAAACAGCATTTTATCTTCGGCATGATTAATAATATAAGTAATATGTTCGGGCGATAAACGAAGATTTATCGTATGAAGAACGGCCCCAATCCCAGGAGCAGCAAAGTAAATCTCGAGATGACGATGATGGTTCCACGCTAATGTTCCTACCCGGTCCCCCTTTTTAACTCCTAGCTTCTCTAAGGAGCTTGCCAATCTTCTAGTCCTTTGACCAATTTCTTTATAGGTTAAATGATGAATCCCTGACAAAGTCCGCGAAACGACTTGCTTCTTTGGAAAAAACTTTTCCGCTCTTTCTAATAGTGAACCGACTGTTAATGGCAGCTGCATCATAATTACATATCCCCTTTAGTCAAAAATATTGGTATGCTTTACAATGGTGTTATTTTAATATGGAGAAGATGAGTATCATTCCCGCATATTGTTCCATTACTAAGTCTGTTTCTTTTTCATTACACTTTTTTAGCTTCCTTCTCTAATCGTTCCCTTAGTAGGAACTTTTGAATCTTCCCACTTGCATTTCTTGGTAAAACATCACAGAAAATGTATTTTCTTGGACGTTTATAGTTGGCTAAATGATCACTGTTTTTACACCAGGCATCTAATTCCAAACTACTCACTGCAGAGTCCTTACTCACTACAAAAGCAATCACTCTTTCTCCCCATCGGTCATCAGGCTGACCAATTACTGCTACGTCTAGGACACCTGGATGCTCATAAAGAACATCCTCAATCTCACGCGGATAGATATTTTCACCACCGCTAATAATCATGTCATCGACCCGATCCTTTACCCATAGATATCCATCCTCATCCATATAGCCGATATCTCCTGAATGGTACCAGCCTTTATACAACGCATGCTCTGTGGCTTCTTTCCTTTCAAAATAACCACTCATCATACATGGCCCTTGAACAATAATTTCACCTGTCTCACCAATTGGAACAATATCATCAGGGTCAGATGGCTCCCCTTCTTTTGGATGTACAATTCGTATTTCGTGATTTAAGCAGGCTTGACCAGCGGAACCAGCCTTTGTTAACTGATCATCCTCAAAAAGAAATGATATTGCCGGTCCCATTTCAGTCATCCCGTATGCCTGAACAAGGATAATCCCAAGCTGCTTATGACAGGCACGAACAAGAGCTGGTGCCATTGGGGCAGCACCATAAAGGCCGAGAGTTAAACTTTCAAGATTGTACTTTTTTAAATCCTCCTGCAACAGCATATTCCACATCGTAGGTGCAGCAAAAAATTTAGTAATCTTCTCTTTTTCAATTAATTCAAGAACCTTTGAAGCATTATATTGATGGAGTATAGTATTTTTAGCGCCAACATGAATTCGAGGGATTAGGGCACAGTGCAGCTCGGCACAATGAAACATAGGTGCTGTTACAAGGCCATGATCATTGGAATGAAGCTTTGTTGCACTAATAACAATAAGACTTTGCTCAACAATTTCTCGATGACAGTGAATCACTCCCTTCGGTATACCTGTCGTTCCACTTGTGTACATAATCGCATATATTTCTGTTTCTTCTATTGGCAATGGTTCTAGTGTTGTAGAGGCAGCTTTCATTTTTTCTTGATAGTTCGCTGCATAGGATGGCGTTTGATCATCGATAAACCAAAACGAAGTATGAGGATAACGTTTTACAATAGAGGTAATCGTAGATGCTAGTGCTTGTTCAAATAGCACAACCTTTGGCTTTGCGTCATTTAAAATATAGGCAACCTCCTCTGACATAAGCCTGAAATTAATGGGGTTTAGTATAGCACCAATCTTCGCACAGGCAAATATAGCTGTTGCTAATTCTTCATTATTAAAAAGATAGGTCGAAACCCGATCACCTTTGCGAACGCCCTCCTTTAGTAAAGCATTCGCTAAACGATTGACTTGATCACTCCATTCCAAATACGTAAATCGTCGATTCCGTCTGACATCATACAATGCCTCCTTATTTGGAAACTTTTTCACGGTTAAATCAAATATTTTTCCAATGGTTGTGGACATATACTAACCTCCTTGGATATTTATACTCTTACTTTTTCATTCTAAATAATAGAGTCTACTCCAATCTCTCAATAATCGTTGCATTGGCCATTCCATGCCCTTCGCACATTGTTTGTAGTCCGTAACGTCCACCTATTCGTTCAAGCTCATGCATCATCGTCACCATCAATCTCGCACCACTTGCACCTAATGGATGACCAAGCGCAATTGCACCACCATTCGGATTCAATTTTCTCGGATCAGCACCTGTTTCCTTCAGCCATGCTAACGGAACCGGAGCAAAGGCTTCATTCACTTCGAATACATCAATATCCTCAATCGTCAGACCAGCTTTTTTCAATATCTTCTTTGTAGCTGGAATCGGACCAGTCAACATCAAAGTCGGATCTGAACCAACAACAACGCGTGTATGCACTTTAAATCTAGCTTTAAGACTAAGCTCCTCCGCTTTAGAACGTGACATAATTAACAACGCTGCTGCCCCATCACTAATCTGGCTTGCATTGCCAGCATGAATGATGCCTTCTTCCTTAAAAACTGGCTTTAAATTCATAAGCACTTCGACAGATGATTCTTTTCTTGGACCTGAATCATGCGTTACTAGGGAATCTTCAGTTTCAATCGAGATGATTTCCCTTTGAAAGAATCCTTCTGCTTGTGCTCTTAATGCCTTTTGATGGCTTTCATAAGAGTAGCGGTCTAAGTCTTCCCTTGTAAAACCATATTTTTCAGCTATTCTCTCAGCAGATAAACCTTGATGAATAATTTCATATCGACTTGTTAATTTTTCACTAAATGCTACCCCTTGATAATTGGAAGCAATCGGTACCCTTGACATGCTTTCAACTCCACCAGCGATAACTACATCCATATCACCTGATAGAATGGCTTGAGATGCAAAGTGAACTGCCTGTTGACTAGATCCGCATTGACGATCGATCGTTGTTCCAGGAACTTCAATTGGATAGCCCGCTATTAATGCAGCTACTCTTGCAATATCACCTGCTTGTTCTCCAGATTGAGTAACACACCCAAGAATTACATCGTCAATGATTAAAGGGTCAATATCTGTTCTTTCAACAACTGCCTTCAAAATTTCTGCAGCCAAATTATCTGGTCGAATATCCTTTAAATCACCGTTTTTTCTTCCTATTGGAGTACGTACACCCTCTACAATAACAGCCTCTCGCATCTCTAACGTCCTCTCTATAGTCCTAAATTTTTTGCGATAATCGATTTCATAATTTCATTTGTCCCTGCATAAATACTTGCCACTGGAATATCTCGGTATCTTCTTGCAATCTCGTATTCTTCCATATAACCATAGCCACCATGCAGCTGCATGCAGATTACCGCTACATTTCTAGCCATTTCTGTCAGCTTCCATTTCGCCATTGACACTTTCGTAACAATATCTCTGCCTTCAATATGTTCTCCTATAAGCTGATCTAAAAAGGAACGGCCCATTTCAATATCAGTCGCCATTTCTACTAGCTTAAATTGTGTATTTTGAAATTGACTAATCGACTTTCCAAATGCCTTTCGTGATTTTACGTAATCAATGGTTAACTGAAGCATCTTTTCTGCGGAAACCTGTGCAGCAATTGCTACGATTAGTCTCTCCTGTTGCAGCTTTTCCATCATGTACGAAAATCCTTTTCCTTCATCGCCAAGCAAATTTTCTTTTGGTACAATACAATCTTCAAAAATCAATTCTGCTGTATCCTGTGCATGTAATCCAACCTTATTTAATTTTCTTCCTCTTGAAAAACCAGGAATATCCCTTTCAACAACAAGTAAGCTTATTCCTTTATGCTTTTGCTCGACAAATGGATTTGTTTTACAGGCCACAATCACTAAATCCGCTAGAATTCCATTTGTAATAAATGTCTTTTGCCCATTCAATACATAATGATCCCCTTCCAACCTGGCAGTTGTTTCAATACTCGCCAAATCAGATCCCGCTCCTGGCTCTGTCATTGCAATTGATGTTATCCATTCACCTGTAACACATTTAGGTAACCAACGTCGTTTCTGTTCTTCTGATCCATATGCAGTAATATAAGGTACCACAATATCACTATGTAAACTGATTCCAATAAGGCTGGAGCCCACTTTTTCCAATTCTTCATTAATTACAACTGAAAAACCCCAATCAGCACTGCTTCCTCCAAATGCTTCTTCAACATCTGGACAAAGAAACCCTTCCTTTCCCATCTTCCTCCAAAAAGAACGTGGAATGATTCGCTCCTTCTCCCACCTTTCATAGTGAGGGGAACATTCCTTATTAAGAAACTTACTTAATGAACGACGAAATATTTCATGCTCTTCTTTTAAATAAGGATGTCTCATGTAGAAATCTCCTCCCCTATCCATTACACTATTTCCTTTATTGTAACTGATGGAATAGAAAAATGTTAGAATATTCAAAATAAAATTCCAAAAAATTTTTTTACTAGTTTTTATTCTTTTAAAAAGTTGTATGATAATAGATAAGCAATTATGTCATGGAGGGATGCATTTGTTTCCGGTAAAAATCATAGAGGATGAATTGAAAAAGAAGAAAAATAAAGAAGAAGCCGTTTTAATGGAAAAGTATATGAAAAATCACTTTACATTTTTCGGTGTAAGAGCACCAATTGCTCAAGCTATCTTTAAGCATTCCGTTGCGGAACAAGAGGTAACCCCATCAGAATTGAAGGACATTATTTATTATTTTTGGGATAAAGATGAAAGAGAATACCAAATGATTGCGATTCTCTTTTTAAACAAATATAAAAAGTGGTTAAAGGAAGAAGATATCGAGTTAATAGAATACTGTATAACGAATAAATCATGGTGGGATTCCGTAGACACGATTGCTAGCAATGCATTAGGGCACTATATGAAGGTTTATCCGCAAAACATCCAAAAAATTAAAGAAATATGGCTAGCTTCAAATAATATTTGGCTCCAAAGGAGCATTCTACTATTTCAATTAAAATATAAAAAAGACACAGATCCATCTATTTTGTTTAATAGTATATTATATTTGAAAGACTCTAAGGAATTTTTTATCCAAAAAGCCATTGGTTGGGCATTAAGGGAATATTCAAAAACGGATTCACAAGCAGTTATACAATTCGTTGAATCAACTGATCTAGCTAACCTAAGTAAAAGAGAGGCTTTAAAGTGGATGAAATCAAAGCATATTATCAACTAATAAGAATGGATAGTTTTTTTAAAGTAAATAAAATATTTCATTATGCCCATATTTTTTTAAAGTGAACTCCTAGAATCAGCAAATCTTCTAACAAATACATTTTTATCGGAAGAGGCGATTGAGTTGAAAGCTAAAAAAGATATTTCATTTCTGCGGTTATTTTGGATTATTTTTTTAATTTCTATTGCTCTTCTATTAGTCTATTTATATAAGCTTTACACCGACGGACTTTTAATTAAACGCCTCCTGCAAACAGCAAGCAATATTGAAAAAATGATTAAGAAGAACCCCATAATATTTTGGGGGGTCATAAGCTATATCGTTGTTTTTTATATTGGTTACTATTTTGGCAAAAAGCGTTAACAATAGTACATTAAAGGTAGAATTCATTTTTCATCAAATAACTACAAAAATCGTTAATTCATTTTTTATTCAAACGTTTGATTAATCGTTTATATACCTTTCTGTTTATTATAGTTACCTAAAAATATATGCCAAAAAATGGTAGAAAAACTTGATTGCCGAAAATAAAACAAACGTTTGATTAAATATCTGTTAACCTTCTAACTCCTTATATTCCTCCATACTTTTAACGGCAAAATTTGTCGCAAAATTTTCAGATATATTACTTTTACGTATAATTCACCTTTTTCCAGTTGATAATTGCCTTTTTTATTACTATGATAAGGGTAACTGTGAAGTTTTTTCTCCAGCGAATAACTTTTAAAAAAATTTAGGCATATGCTTATATGAAGGGCCTAATTAAATTTAAAAACATCTACCAACAAAGATCATTATATATATAAAAGGAATGATATGAATGATTGATTACACACAACTTTATGATAAATTGACTACCATTATTGATAAAAATAATATCAAATTAAATGAATTATTGAAAAATCATACTTATACAAGACTAGGTGGAAAAGCTGATATTTTCTTGACGCCATCCACCTATGAAGAAGTACAGGCAGTCGTCAAATTTGCAAAACAAGAGAATATGCCATTTACATTATTAGGAAACGGCTCTAATTTAATTGTAAAGGACGGAGGAATTCGTGGCATTGTTATCCTTTTAGAGAATTTCAATAATATCTCAGTAAAGGGAAATCAACTAACAGCACAAAGTGGTGCTGCGATTATTGCTGCATCTAGATATGCTTTAAAAGAGCATTTATCAGGATTAGAATTTGCTTGTGGGATTCCAGGTACAGTTGGCGGAGCTTTATTTATGAATGCAGGTGCTTATGGCGGCGAAATTAAAGATGTTCTAGATTCTGCTATCGTTATCGATCGTGATGGAGAAATCGTTAAACGATCTGCATCCGATTTAGAGCTTAGCTATCGTACGAGCAATATTCCAGAAAAAGGAGATATTGTTCTCGAAGCTATTTTCAATCTTACACCCGGAAATTACGAAGAAATAAAGGCTATCATGGATGATTTAACTTTTAAAAGAGAATCAAAGCAGCCATTAGAATATCCTTCATGCGGTAGTGTTTTCAAAAGACCACCTGGATATTTCGCTGGAAAATTAATCCAAGATAGTGGACTTCAAGGTACTCGAATTGGTGGTGCAGAGGTTTCTACTAAGCATGCCGGCTTCATTGTCAATAAAGACAACGCAACTGCAGAAGAGTATATCTCTTTAATCAAACATGTACAAAAAACAGTAAAAGAGAAATTTGATGTTTCATTAGAAAGAGAAGTAAAAATTATTGGTGAAGATCTGTAAATTGAATACAGTCAATCTGAAAAAGGAGTTCCAACCTATGTGGAATTCCTTTTTTAGTTTATTCAAAGAGGTTGCATAAGAAATACGGAATATATCTGTAGAAAAATCGTTATATCTTCCATCATAGTGCTTTATCTACCGGTTTTTTCATTATTTCTACAGAACATAAAAATATATCGACAGCTTTTCAAAATATATCGTCCAGAATCTAATTTTTATCAGCGATATAGTGCGGAATTCTTCCGTATCTATTTTATTTCATCTTTGAAGATTGGGATTCTTCCATATCTAATTTTTTTCAGCTTTAATGTTTAGTATTCTTCCGTATCTAATTCTTTTCAGCTTTAAAGTTTAGAATTCTTCCGTATCTTATTTTTTTCAGCATTTAAAGTTTGGGATTCTTCCATATCTAATTTTTTTCAGCTTTAATGTTTAGTATTCTTCCGTATCTAATTCTTTTCAGCTTTAAAGTTTAGAATTCTTCCGTATCTAATTCTTTTCAGCTTTAAAGTTTAGAATTCTTCCATATCTAACTTTTTTCAGCCTTAAGGTTTGGTATTCTTCCATATCTAACTTTTTTCAGCTTTAAGGTTTGGTATTCTTCCATATCTAATTTTTTTCAGCATAATAGAGTGGTATTCTTCCGAAAAAAATACATTTCATCAGTAAAGAACTTATATCATCTTCTATAGGGAATAACATTCAGAAACGATAAAAATCCCCTAGTGAAAAATTCACTAGGGGATACGATCATACTTATTCAGCTACACGTCTAACTACACCTTTAAACGCATTTTTCCAATATGAGTTACTCATAGAGTCGATAGAAACTCCGTGTGAGCTGTTATCATTTAAGAATGTGCCATTTCCTAAATAAATTCCTACGTGACCATTTGTTTTATACGTATTGAAGAATACTAAATCGCCACGTTTCATTTCTGAAGCACTAACTGCTCTACCTTGACCTACAAGGGTATCTGTATTCGTTCCTGCAACAGGTCCTAAGTTTACACCTGCTTCAGCATATGCCCAACGAACGAATGAAGAACAGTCAAATGAACGTCTTGCAATATCACTGCTTGTACGACCTCCACCCCAGTTGTATGGTGAGCGGCCAACTAGAGCTGATCCAGCACTAATAGCAGCTTCAATCCCGCCAGATCCTAAATGAACAGTTGCATTATTTGATGGTGGATTGATATTAGTAGATGAAGATACTTGATTTGAAGAACCTTGGTTTGTAGATCCTTGACTTGAAGAACCTTTGCTATAGGATTTTGCTTGTGACTTTCTTTGTTCTGCTAGTCTTTTTTGCGCTTCTAATGCAGCCTTTTCTTGCTGTTCAATTGTTGCTGCTTGATCTTTAAGTTTACCAAGTTCGTTATTTGCATTTTTTTGTTGTTCCTTTATTTTTGCAAGGATACTATTTTTATCATCGATTTGATATTGTAATTCTATTTTCATATCTTTAAGATCATTAAGATCACTTTGTACCTTTTCAAGCTTGCTAGTTAGCTCTTTCTCAGTCTTATCAAGAGCTTCCTTATCTTTTTTCTGTTCATCTAAGATTTTTTGATCAGCATTTACAATCGTTGAAAGAGCCATTGCACGATCAACAAAATCACCAAAGCTATCAGACTCTAAAAGTACATCCAAATAATTCACAACACTACCGTTCTCTTGAATAGTGCGTGCACGCTTTTGTAGAATTTCATTTCTTTCTTCAATTCTTTTCTTTGTTTCAACAATTTCTACTTTCAATTGTTCTGATTCTTTTTTCGTTTTTTCAACATCAGCATTTGTTTTCTTAATCTTTTCATCAGTGCTTTTTACTTTTGCATCAATTTGTTTCATTGTCGCTAACAAATTAAGCTCATTGCTATTCAACTCAGAAATTTCTTGATTTTTCGCACGAATCTCTTGGTTCTTTTGATTTAAATTCTCGGAAGCAAATACGTCATGAGTAGTGAATAATCCGCTCGTCCCAATTACAGACGCTAAACTAAGTGTAAGTAATCTTTTTCTCATTCTCTTAATTCCCCCGTATAAATTGTTTAATAGTCTCTTAATCTATTCTAAAAATCATTTTAAAGTCATTAATTATGTATGTAAAAAGTACCAATAATCTTTTACACAAAGGTTATTATAACATCAAATTTCGACAATTTGAGCCGTTTTCATATTACATTTATATTTCAAATTCATTACTGATGGTAATATGGTTGCTGAAGACTAAAAATTAGCCAATATATTACTTACCTATCTTTGAAATTGCTAAACTAAAAATTCAAGATTACCTACTTTTTAAACGGAAGCAAAAATGCAAGTGATCCAATGAGAAGCGCAAAAAAGCATATGACCGACCCAATCATATAGCCAAGACCAGTCATAAATATATCTTCACCTGGATAAAAGGGGTTAATAGTATAAAGCCTATAGGTAAAAAAGATAAAAAGAATCAGATAAACCGAAAAGCCTAACAAATATGCTTGAAATCTTTTAAGCAAGGTTTTTCTAAAGCTCTCCTTTATCATCACCCACATAATGACACTAATAACTGGTGATAGCACTATAAAAAATGGTGTTAAAAAAGGGACAAATATAACGCCTAATCCAGTAACTCCCAATAAAACAATATTACCAGCTAATGTGAGTATACCTGCCATCCATGTTGATTCTATTTTAAAGCTATTATTCATATAAAACTTAGAAACGTTTAAACCAAAAAATACTAAAACAAGTGCGATAACAGCTAACAAGGTAAATGACATTTCGATTCCTCCAGATACATAGAAATTCTATGTATGAAATTAAAAAAATTAGAGACCATTTACGATCCCAAATTTATAAGCTAATTGACTAATCGGATAGTATAACATTGTTGTAATAACGCATAACAATAAAAACATCGGACTTAATAGAGTTGCAAAGTAATCCTTTGGAAGAATATTCAAAAGGACGAGCGTCATTAAAATAAAATTGGGTAGTAAAGACCAAAGTATCATCCGATTTACAATTCTTTTTCCTTTAGGACCAAATTGCTTCCCAAATACGAATCCTAAGTAAAACCAGTAAAAAGAATAACTAAGTAGTAGCAATAAAGATAAGTTTTCTAGTACCATCCATGTATAATGAATAAGCCAGAAGTCGAAGACGCGATGTCCAACCGTTAAAAAACTTCCTATGAAGAAGAAACACCAGTTTAACAAAATAAAATAGATAGGTTTTTGACTTTTTTCAGACGTTGGATAGAAGCTTCTTACTAATTCAATTGGATCTCCTAATTCATGAAAAACAGCCTTGTATGCATCATGCTCACAAATCCCCGTTAACATTTTTTCCTTTGCTGCCTCTTCAATGTGAGAAAAAATTTCATTGTAAGCTTCTAATGAATTTTGGTAACTCCCTAAAGCTTTTTTTACTTTTTCAAGATATTCCATTTTCATTATCAACATTATGAATCACCTAGTAATTTTGTCATCACAGTAACGAAGCGAATCCATTCCTTTGACTTTTGAGTCAAAGCCTCTTTTCCATCCTTCGTAATGCAATAATATTTACGAGCTGGTCCCTTTTCTTGCTCCTGCCAATACGAATCTATATATCCCTTTTCTTCTAATTTTTTTAATGCAGGATATAATGTACCCTCTTTTAAATGGAGGGCATCCTCACTTCTTCTTTCCATCTCCCTTGCTAATTGATATCCATACATATCTTGCTCAGCTAATAAATGCAGTAGTAGAAGTGAGGTACTTCCTTTAACTAATTCTCGGTTAAACAAAAAAAACCACCTACCTAGAATTAAGATGTATGTTCTTGTTCTTATATTTACCATAAATAAACACAAATCGCAATTACCAAAAATAAGAACCTCTAAAATTAATCTATTTAGAGGTTCTTATTTTTAGAGAATCTTACATAACATTAAAATACCTTGCCTCTGGATGTGAAAAAACTAATGCTGTTACAGCTGCTTCAGGCTCCATCATGAAGCCTTCAGTTAGGTGAAGACCAATTTTCTCAGGCTGGAGAAGCTTAAACAGTTTTTCTTGATCTTCAAGATTTGGACAAGCCGGATAACCAAAAGAAAAACGCTGACCTTGATATTTTGCGGCAAACCTTTGCTGCATTGTAAAATCTGGCGCATCAGGAAATCCCCATTGATCACGTATAAGCTGATGAACTCTTTCCGCAAATCCTTCGGCAAATTCAAGGGCCATCGATTGTAGAGCATGACTCTTGAAATAATCTCCTTGTTCTTTAAATTGATTGGCTCGGTTACGAATGTTTTTTCCAGCAACTACAGCAAACATCCCAACATAGTCCATGACACCACTATCTACAGATTTCAAATAATCCGCCAAGCATAAATGGGGCGCTTTTTCCTGGCGAGGGAAGGTAAATCGTTCAATAATTTGGGTTAAATTCTTCGGATGATAAATGAGAACATCGTCGCCATCTGATTGAGCAGGAAAAAATTGATAAATGGCAGACGGTTGGATGATTCTTTCACGTTTTGCTAGTAGAAGCAGCTCATCAACTTGCTCTTTTAGCTTAATCGCTTTCTCATCTTGCTCTTCGATAAGTTTCGCAACCTTCCCTTTTAGGCCTAAGTGATGGCCCATCAGCATTTGCATATTCACATAAGGCTCAATATGGGAAACGGAATAATCTCGTAATATATGAGACTCTAAATCAGTTGGAACATATACTGGTACATCCTTTGAAACAGGAGAACGTTCAACCTTTTTGCGCTCAGGCCTCACAATCGTTCGTTCGATTTCCAATTGTTGCAGCTGTTTCTCTCGTTGCTCTTGTAGCAAAATTTCCCGTTCCTTCTTATCCTGTAAGCGGTTCGCTAATGCTAAACCATCCATCGCATCCTTTGCGTATACAACTAACCCATTATACTCAGGAGCAATTTTATTCGTTGTAAATTTTCTTGATAGGGCCGCACCCCCAACTAATATTGGAGTATCAATTTGAGCCTCCTTCAAATCTTGAGCTGTTAAAACCATTTGTTGAGCGGATTTAACTAGTAACCCAGATAAACCGATTAGATTCGGTTTTTCCTTTCTAACAGCTTCAATTAATTCGGAAGGTGCTACCTTAATCCCAAGATCAATTACATCATATCCGTTATTATTTAAAATAATATCCACTAAATTTTTACCTATATCATGGACATCCCCTTTTACAGTAGCTAGCAAGATTTTTCCTTTCGAGCTGGATGTATCATTTTTTTCCATATATTTCTCTAAAAAAGCGACGGATGCTTTCATTACCTCTGCGCTTTGCAGTACCTCTGCGACAATTAACTGATTATCATTAAAGAGTCTACCTACTTCAGACATTCCCTCCATAAGAGGACCATTAATAATAGCCAAAGGTGATGGATATTCGTTTAAAGCCTTCTGTAAATCTTCAATCAATCCTTCCTTTGTACCTTCCACTACGTATCCAGCTAATCGTTCTGGCAAGCTTAACTGCTGAGCATTTATTTTTTTCTCTTTTTTCTTGCCTCGATAAAACTCGGTTAAAGCAGTTAATGCTTCTTCACTCGTTTCGAATAAAAGCCGCTCTGCCATTCGAACCTCTTTCTCTGGTATAGATGCAAATCGTTCAAGCTTTTCCGTATTAACAATCGCATAGTCTAGGCCAGCTTTTGTACAATGGTATAGAAAGACTGAGTTTAATACTTCTCTTCCTGCAGGAGGCAAGCCAAATGAAACATTGCTCACCCCTAGTATCGTTTGGCACTCAGGAAGAATTTCCTTAATCAAACGGATTCCTTCTACTGTTTCTTTCGCTGCACAAAAATATTGTTCATCCCCTGTCCCCGCCGGAAATACTAAAGGGTCAAAAATAATATCACTAGGGTTTACTTTATATTTATTTACAAGGAGGTCATAGGATCTCTTTGCAATCTCTAGCTTACGTTTAGCAGTTACACCCATTCCTGTCTCATCAATCGTACCAACGACAAGAGCCCCACCATATTGATGAATTAAAGGGGTTACTTTTTCAAATCTTTCTTCTCCGTTTTCAAGATTAATTGAGTTAATAATGTTTTTCCCTTGGCAGTATTTAAATGCACATTCGATAACCGCTTCATCGGTAGAATCAATCATTAAAGGAACCTTTACCTTCTTCACAATCTCTTGAATGAAATTCTCCATATCCTCGCTTTCTTCACGATCAGGATCCGCTAAGCAAATGTCAATGATATGGGCCCCATTTTTAACTTGTGCACGCGCGACTTCACTCGCTTCCTCATACTTTCCCTCTGCAATTAGACGTTTGAATTTTCGAGAGCCAATTACATTGGTTCGTTCACCTACAAATAGCGGTCGGATACTTTCATCTTCATAAATAAAAGGCTCGATTCCTGATACAGCATGGGGATGCTCATGCTTTGGAACTCGTGGAGATAAATCTTTCAGACTTTGTGCCATCGCTTGAATATGTGCAGGAGTTGTTCCACAGCATCCACCAGCCACATTCAACCATCCTTTTTCGGCAAATGCTTTAATTTTTGCTGCTAAAGATTCAGGAGTTTCATGATACCGCCCTTCTTCATCTGGTAATCCCGCATTCGGATAGCAGCTAACAGCAGTTGTTGAAAGAGCTGACAATGATCGAATGTGCTCAGCCATGAATTCTGGACCCGTTGCACAATTCAACCCAACAACGACAGGATTCATATGTTCAACCGAAATATAAAATGCTTCAATGTTCTGTCCAGCTAATGTTGTTCCCATCGGTTCAATGGTTCCAGAAATCATTAAAGGAATTTTCTTATTTAATTGTTCAAAAGCAGCATTAATTCCAAGAAATGCCGCTTTAACATTCAATAAATCCTGTGAGGTTTCTAAAAGAAGGACATCTGCTCCCCCTCTAATTAACCCTCTCGCTTGCTCCTGATAGGATTCTTTTAGTTGATCGAAGGTTGCTCCACCAGTTACAGAAAGAGTTTTTGTAGTGGGTCCCATCGAACCAGCTACAAAGCGTGGTTGTTCACCGGTTGAAAATTCAATAGCTACCTTTTTTGCTATTTTTGCCGCTTCAAAATTGATCTCCTCTGCTAAATTTCCTAGCTGATATTCATCCAAAACAATACTTGTTCCACCAAAGGTATTCGTTTCGATAACATCTGCGCCAGCTTCAAGGTATTCACGATGAATTTGTTCTATCACATGTGGTGCTGTTATTGTTAAGTACTCATTACACCCTTCATATTCTTCTCCTCCAAAATCATCCGCTGATAAATCATGTGCCTGAATCATCGTTCCCATTGCACCATCTAGAATAATAATTTTTTTCTTCAGTTGCTGTTCAAATAACGTTTGTGCCATGAACGACTTTCTCCTTTTCATGAATATAATTCGAGCATTCGACCGTTAAGTCATAACGAATAAACGGAGTGATTAAATAGATGCCATTAAAGTAATTCATTGCTACATCAATAAGAGACTTCGATATCGCCAAGCTTTCCTTCGTTGCCTGAGCCGGATCTTCCTTTGCCATTTCCATTTTATCCAAGATGGAATCGGTTAACGTAATTCCCGGCACCTCATTATGAAGAAAGCTTGCATTTTGGTAGCTTGTTAAAGGCATAATGCCAATATAAATCGGTACCTGTAAATGCTTGGTTGCTTCATAAACTTCCACTATTTTTTCTTCGCTAAATAATGGTTGAGTAATAAAATAGTCGGCACCACTTTTAATCTTTTTCTCAAGTCGTCCGACAGCTCGATCTAAATTTCGAACATTAGGATTGAAAGCTGCCGCAACAGAAAAGGACGTTTTTTTCCGCAAGGATTTTCCAGAATACGATATTCCTTCGTTAAATTGCTTAATCATTTGAATTAAATCCATAGATGAGACATCGTATACCGATGTCGCTCCTGGGAAGTCTCCTATTTTCGAAGGATCACCGGTTACAGCTAGTACTTGGTTAATCCCAAGTGCATCCAATCCCATTAAATGAGAGTGCAATCCAATTAAGTTTCGATCACGACATGTAATATGTACGAGCGGACGTATGTCGTATTGATTTTTCAAAATAGTTCCCATTGCAACATTGCTAATTCGCGGTGAGGCAAGGGAATTATCAGCCATTGTTATTGCATCAACATTCGCTGCTTTTAAAGCCTTTGCCCCTTCAAGGTAGCGGTCAATTTGTAGATGCTTCGGTGTATCAAGTTCAACAATAATCGATGTTCTTTCCTTCACAATTTCATGTAATGGCGGCTCTTCATAAATAGGCGCTGAGATGATTTCAATTTTTTCCTTAGAGGGCTTTACTACTTTTTGTGTGATTGGCTGGAGTCCATAAACTCCTTCGGAAATTGCCTTTACATGTTCTGGTGTTGTTCCGCAACATCCTCCAATTAAACGAACCCCTTGTTTAACTAAATTCACCGCACATTCTTTAAAATAATTAGCGTTATTAGTGAATACAAATCTGCCATCTTCATAGTCTAGTAAACTTGCATTTGGATAAGCAGATAAGAAAGCATGATTTGGTAGTGGGACTTCTTCTAGAGATTGAATCATATGATACGGCCCGAGTCTGCAATTTAGTCCGACAATGTCCGCACCTAATTCCTCCAACTTTTTTAAGCCATCTTTTAAATCGAGACCATTTTGTAATACCCCAGGCTCTAGTAAAGAGAATTGTGCGATAACAGGAAGGTCTGTTTCTAATTTAGCGATTTCTAAAACAGCAAAAAGCTCCTCTACATCATAAAACGTTTCAAGAAGTATGCCGTCCACACCTTCATTTAATAAATGAAAGATTTGTTCACGGAAGCTTCTCTTAATTTCTGATAAAGTGACCTCTGTTTTTCGAATTCCTTTAAATCCGCCTAATGTTCCTAAAACAAAGGTTCCATCTGTTGCCGCTTTTTTAGCAATACGAACCGCTTCAACATTGATAGCTTTTACCTGCTCTTCCAGACCATATTGGCTAAGCTTAAAGTAATTTGCTCCATAAGTGTTTGTTTGAATAACGCGTGCTCCTGCTTGAATATAGGTTTTATGAATATTGTAGATATCCTCAGGATGCGATAGATTAAATTCTTCATAGCAAGTGTCCTTCCCATAAGAATAGAGAAGGGTCCCCATTGCACCATCCGCCACTAGAATGGAAGATTGCAATGTATCAAGTAAATTCATATGTTCATCAACACCTTTCTATTGATTTTGAAGTGGTACATAAGTGGTTTCTTTTGCTTGAACAAGTGCCTGATCAAGGTCTTGTATTAGGTCTTTTGCATTTTCGAGTCCTACAGATAGACGCAGTAGTCCATCCGTGATCCCTCTTTTTTCTCTTTCTTCCTTAGGCATTGCCGCATGTGACATTGTTGCAGGGTAGGATAAAATTGATTCCACAGCACCTAAGCTGACAGCAAATACAGGAATAGTCAGATTTTCGATAAAGCTTTTCGTTATTTCACGATTAGGTAATCGAAAGGATAAAACGGCTCCAGTTCCTGTCGATTGTCTATTGTGAATTGAATGTCCAGGATGAGCTGGAAAACCTGGATAAAAAACTTCTTCAACTAATGGATGGCTATTCAAATAGTTAGCAATGAGCTGTGTAGATAACGAAGATTGCTCAAGTCGCACACTTAGCGTTTTCAACCCTCTCAATAGAAGCCAGCAGTCTTGAACCCCCAATATAGATCCAAAAGCATTTTGAATAAAACCTAATTTGTTGGAGAGCTCCTCATCCTTTACTACTGCTAGTCCTGCTACTACATCACTATGTCCGGATAAAAATTTCGTTGCACTATGTAAAACAATATCTGCACCAAGTTCAAGCGGTTTTTGATAAAGAGGTGTCATAAATGTATTATCTACAAACACTAAGCAATCATTTGCTTGTGCAAGCTTCACAACCCCTTCAATATCTGTTATTTGAAGAAGTGGATTCGAGGGTGTTTCAACGTAAATGACTTTTGTATTCGGTTGAATCGATCCCGCCACTTCATTTAGGTCAGTCATATTAACAAATGTATGTGAAATTTTAAATTTGGACAGAACCTGTGTCACCATTCGAAAGGTTCCACCATACACATCCTCAGAAATTAATATATGATCCCCTGCTGACAGGAGCATAAAAGCCGATGAAATAGCGGCCATACCCGATGAAAAAGCAAATCCTTTCGATCCGCCTTCAAGCTCAGCAATGACATCCTCCAGCACTTTTCTTGTTGGATTACCTGATCGACTATAGTCAAATGGTCCAAATGTATCGAATTGTTTTTGATGGAAGGTAGATGAATAATGAATTGCTGGGTTTACCTCTCCCATTTCTGAATGAACCAAATGTGAGGGTGAAACTAGCTTTGTTTCAAACTGCCAATTATATCTACTCATTAATCAGCACCTCCTGTTGAATAACCGCAAAAGCTTTCTCTAAATCCTTTTTCAAATCCTCTACATGCTCGACTCCTACTGAAAATCGAAGGAGACGATTGCAAACTCCATTACTTATCCTTACATCTTCAGGTATGTCGGCATGGGTTTGCGTAGCCGGATATGTAATAAAGCTTTCTACACCACCTAAGCTTTCAGCAAAGGTAATAAGCTTTAAGCTTTGTAAAAAGGTTGGTACCCATTCTTCTTTTTTCAAACGGAAGGAGACCATCCCTCCTTTATTCGGATATAAGACATCTGTTACTTCCTCGCGATCACTTAAAAATCGCACAAGCTGTTTCGCATTTTCCTGATGGCGATCCATTCTTAGCGCAAGAGTCTTCAACCCTCTTATGAGAAGCCAAGAATCAAACGGGGATAGTACAGCACCTGCACCATTATGGAATGCAGATAGCTTTTCACAAATCTCCTTTCCCTTAGCGACTACAATTCCCGCCAGCACATCATTATGTCCACCAATGTATTTTGTGGCACTATGTACAACGATATCTACACCTTGAACAAGCGGGTTCTGAAGATAAGGAGTTAGGAATGTGTTATCAACAATAAGTATCAGCTGATGTCTCTTAGAAATAACAGCGATTTCTTCAATATTTGCTTCCTTCATTAATGGATTGGTTGGCGTTTCAATAAAGATTGCTCTTGTTTTTTCAGTAATTGCTTCTTCTAAAGCAGCTGAATCATTAGCATCTACATAGGTTACATTAATCCCATATACACTTTTATAATGTTCAAATAATCGATAGGTTCCGCCATATAGGTCATCAGAAGCGATAAGTTCATCATTTTTTTGAAAAAGGGAGATGACAAGCTGAATCGCTGCCATCCCCGAGCTACAGGCATAACCTTCATCTCCTTCCTCTAATTTTGCAAAGCTTTCCTCCAAAAGGGCACGAGTAGGATTTTTTGTTCGGGAATAATCATACCCTGTCGATAACCCAATCCCTTCATGCCGATAGGCGGTTGATAAAAAAATCGGTGGATTTACTGCTCCTGTCTCTATTTCACTTCGATTTCCTACTTGTACAAGCGTCGTTTGAATTTGATGATTAGTCATTTGTCTTCCTCCCTCTGTTTTTCAATAAAGGCATCTTCTTAAAAAACTTACTATTCCTCCCTTTACCCGTAAAAAAACTTAATGGCAAAGAGACAACGGAACGAAAAGCTTAATTAAGATCATTAATCCTAATGCAGCCTTTTGAGAATTACAGGAGAATTAAAAAACAAAAAGGACTTCTATAAGAAGAAGTCCTGTTCAGTCATTAGATTCTCCTTATCGATCAGGTAATAAAACCTGCTGGAATTAGCACCGTGTCATAATTTATGACTGGTTGCTGAGGCGTCATAGGGCCAGTCCCTCGACCTCTCTAGATAAGATTTCACTTATTTAATTATTTTCCGAAAAATAGAAAACTTAATGATAAATCTACATTATTTACCTAAAATAATCAAGAAAAAATTTATTTTCTTTTTTAAATTTATTTTTTGAAATGATGGTTACTTCTCCATTAATTACAAGTAACAATCTCCCAATCTATTAACTATAATTAATAGTAAGGAGGGGATATTTTGTATTTCTTAATCATTGCCCTTATTATATTTTCTTATATCATTTACTTTTTTTATAAAGGTTATCGAAACACTCAGGAAATGGTGATTAATCATATAAAAATTAGCAATTCTGATCAATCTGGACAACCTTTGAAAGTTTTACATTTATCTGACTTACATCTTGAAAATGTATCTATTTCTCCAGAGCAGCTATTTGAAAGTTTAAAAAAGCATCCTATTGATCTTATTGCATTAACAGGAGATTTTTTAGATAGAAAGCGCAGTATCCCAAAATTAATTCCTTATTTGCACATATTCAATCAATTAAATCCAACATATGGAACCTATGCTGTATTTGGAAATCATGATTATTTTTTAAGAAAACCTAACTTCCTCAAATTAAAGAATGTACTAGAGGAACATGGATGTAAGACGATGCAAAATGAAAATGATGCTATCATCATTAATGGCAAGCGCTTAAACATTATCGGAATAGACGATTTCAGCACAAAGCGTAGTGATATCAACAAATCCTTTCATGAGTTAGGAAATGGATACAACCTTGTTTTAACTCATGATCCAAACATCGTTCTTCAAATGAAGGATTATCACTTTGATTATTTACTTTCTGGCCATTTTCACGGAGGACAAATCCATTGGCCCAAACCGTATCATCTGTATAAAATGGGAAAATTAGTTCAAATGAATATGATAAAAGGCTTGCAGAAGCACGATGGTAAATCTTTTTATATAAGTGAAGGATTAGGTCAAACCGGATTAAATATTCGTTTTGGAAGCCGCCCTGAAATGACGATTCATCATCTTGATATTCCAATGGCAGAAAATATCGTTAGTATCGTTTAGCAAATAGGACAAACCTATTTGCTTTTTTGTTAGAAAAATAATCTTCAATTTTGTCCCATATAATTGTTAATATGATAATAACAAGAAAAATTTCGGAGGAAAATAAATGAATAATAGTAGTGAAAAATTTTCCAATTTAAGCCTCTCTGAAAAGATTATTGTCATTCTCTCCATTACGTTTCTAATTATTTTTTCCCTCTCTTTACTCCTTGCTTTATTCTTTTTTGGATTTACTGGGCTATTTCAATTGCTTGGCGTTCAATATGATTCAGTTTCAGCACTGATTCTATTTCTTGTAAACTATGTGATTATTAGTATTATTGGCGAGTTTTTTAGTAAAATTATATCTTTGATTATTGTCAGCTATCTTAAAAGCAACTCAGGCAAAATTCTTATCCCATTTATCCTTGATACCTTCGCCAATTGGATTATTCTTCATTTTATTGATGAGGCAATGAATAGTATAACTATTCCAACATGGGTTGAGATCATAACTGTTTTATTATTAGCTTGTGCAGATTTTGCCTTTGATGATCGAAAAAAAAAGAACAAATTATTAAATTCCTTAAGAAGGGATTAGGTTTTCTGTTTAGTCAAGAAAGCTTAATCTTTTATTTTATTCTACATATTTCTTGCAATTCTCCTTTCATCAAACGTTTGATTAAAACTCTAAAAACAGCCTTATTCTGCCCTTTTTATTTAATGGTTTTTGAAAAAAATGTTGATTTGCATCAAATAGTATTTCCAAATACCTTTTTAAATATTTTTATTTACGATTGCTTCTTACATATCTCCCAAAGAAAAAACTCCCATTTCTTGTGCCTTTTCAACATGTCTGCACTCAAGCGCAAAAAAAGAGGCCTAAGCCCCTAAATATTTTGCAAACAATTGTTGTTTTGACATCACTAAATAAGTTGGTCTCTGATTTTTAACTTTTTTCAATGATAAGGAAGTATGTGAAATAAGAAAGATCGGCATTTGAGTCCATCGTTTAAATTTTATATAAAGCCTGTTTTCTGGATACATTAGTTCAAAACCAAGCTTTTTTACCCCTTTATTTAGCATTGTAATACCAATAATCCCTTTAATTTCATCTGTATTCTGATGATTCTCTATAAACTTGGCTAGCAATGGCATGGATTGCTCAACCATTTTATAAACCATTCTCGTCCGTTGAATTGGATGAGAAATTGACATAACCTCTTTTAATATTCGAACATTGTGTAAATGAATTTTTAATAAACAGTCATTTTTTTTAATTTCCGTTCCATCAGCTAATAAAAAAGCCTTCCCCTTATATTTCGTTAGTTTTACCCGAAAAATAGCTTTTTTATTTTGGATGGAACCAATATATTTAAGCCTTCTTAATAAATGGTATAAAGGATCGATAAATGTCCATATAGAGATGATGGAAAATCTTATTAACAAAATAATCTTATCTCCTTTCAGGTAACCCTTCATATATATAATGAGCATTTTAATCTGTTTTAAATCTCCTCTGAAGCTGGAAATTATTTTGAACAAAAATCCCCCACTTTAATGCATCATTCAAGTGAGGGGAATATTTTCAAAGTATAGTTTTATTTATGATATGAAATAAGTACATGTTTCTCTCTAAACCCTGCTTTTCTATATAACTTCAATGCCTTTTCATTGGTATCTGAAACACATAGTTGAATCTCTTTAATAAGAAAAACATTAAATAATTGATCTAATGCTGCTTGTATTAATTGACTACCTATCCCCCTTTTTCTCTCACTAGGTAATACACCAATATATTCAATGCTTCCTTCCTGAAACGTAGGGTTTGCTTCAATATAGACATAACCTAGAAGCAGTCTATCCTCGATAGCCACCATCACTTTTCTTTCATCATTCATTCTTCTTAAAATTTCAAGTCCATTATAATACGTACTAGGAAATAATTGATCATGAAGTCCTATAAATGATGCCTCATATTCTTGGGATAATTCTTGAAGAGTAATTGTCGTTTCCCGTTTAAATGAAGCTGCTTCTGCACATAATACTATATGATTGTTCCCTTGTATAAAACCGTGCTCCTGCATAAATTTTGCTGCATTTTGATGTTTATGATTATAAAATCCATAAAAGCGCTTAACAGGGATCGATAACCCATCTAATAAGCGTTTCCACATTTCATTTGCTATTACATGCCAATTATGTTCGCTAATAAACGGTCCCCATACCTCTGCTTCTTGCGTTTCTTGGTCTATATCTAAACCAAGCACTCCTATTAATTGATTATTATCATATGCACCTATTATCGATTCCTGTATAGGCAAATCAGAAAAATCATTTAAAAGCGTATGTAGTATTTCATCCTTAGCTTCACCACAGTAGCCAACATGATGAAAAGCATGACGATTATATTCTGCTATGAATGAAGCTACTTCGTCTAAATTTTGAATTTGTTGTAATCTAAAGTTCATATTGCTCTAATAACCTCTCTAGTTTTAGTGCCAGTCCCATACTCCCTTGCAGCTTTAATTTCCCCATCATATAGGCAGCTGCGCTATTCATTTTCCCTTGCAAAAACTTTTTAAAATCTGATCCTTTCATTTGTAAAATACAATTAGGCTCTTTAAATTGATCACGTAATATATTCATCTTTCCATCTGAAAGTACTAACTGGTAGGTCCCTCCTTGATCACCTATTAATTCAAATTGATAAACCGCATTCAATTCTTTATATGGGGTTGGATGTTTTTTCATCGCTTCCTCAATTTTTTTCCAACATTCATCAATAGATAATTTCATGATATCCACGATTCGAACTCCCCCTATGATTTCATATAATATTGTTCTAATGCGTGATTCACTGTTCGATATGTTTCTGTTCGATTGTTGAAAGATAAATTATTTCCCATCATTTGTTCTACAAGCTTTTGACCAACACCAGTTATGATTGGCCGACATCCAATCATACTTATTCCATCGATCATCTTCAAAAATGATAACAGCTCAGCTTCTCCAGAGAAACTTGCTTTAGATAAGTCGATAATGAATGAGTGAGCTTCACTTTGAAGAACTTGACCAAAAACCTTATCTTTAATCGTCTTTATCCGATTCTTGTCCACTTTACCAACTAAAGGTAGAAAACTTATATAACTAGTAAATCTTACTATAGGTACTGTTAACTCATTAATTAGTTGTTGATGAGAATGCAGTATATCATCTTTAGCTTTAGTATAACTAATAAAAAAACTATTTAAAAATTGATCAATCAATTCGTTAATATTTCTTTCCAAAGTATAGAAGTAATCTCGGTTCACCTCTAACTCCTGAATTCGGTCAAAGTTATATAAAAAATCCCACAGCACACGGCGGATTGCTTGGATCCACTCAAGCTTGAAAGCGATAGTTAGTGAATGCTTTGCCCACGCCTCTCCTTCTTTTTTTGCAAACATCATTAAATCATGTCTCCGATTTTCAATGATATACAAAACTAGCTTATGAGCATTTTCCAATAAATTGATACTACCAATTGTATGAATTTCTTTAATTTTCTCTTTAACATTCACTGCTTCTAATAGAAGCTGCTGCTCAAAAATGTCACGATTGTTCAAAAAAAATTCTTTTAATGTAATACCCTTAGATGAATCTATATCCAAATGAATCACCCCATCCTTCTTATAGACCATCTCACTTGGAATAATTAGATGGAAGGTGGTTCCTTTGTTTTCCTCACTATCTACTTCTATTTTCCCACCATGTTGGTAAATAACAGTAAATACTTGAGCGAGGCCCATCCCTGTTCCATCTTCCTTTGTAGTAAAAAACGGAGTCCCTATAAAAGGAAATTTTTCTTTTGGTATCCCTACCCCTGTATCCTGGATCACAATATGTACATTATGATCTTCAATATATTGTTTAACAGTAATTGCCCCTTGTTTAGGTATCGCTTCAAAAGCATTTTTAAACAAATTAAAGAATGCTTTTTTTAGCTGATTTTTTTTGCCATAAATAATGGCAGAGTCGACATCTTGAAAATCAGTTATTAAGTTCACACGATATAATTGATCTTGGAACAAATAGAGGATTGATTCTAATTCAGCACTTATTTTGAAGGAACATAATGATTCGTCTTCCTTATCCGGTTTGGAAACTTGAAGCAAATTTTCTAAAGTCATTAACGCATGGTTTAATTCCATTTCAGCTACATCAATATAAGAATCCGGACTTTTCTCTTTTAATAACTGCAGAAATCCCTTCACCGCAGTTAAAGGATTCCTCACCTCATGTGCAATTCCAGCAGCAATTTGCCCGACTGAAGCTAATTGACTTTGATGCGAATGATCTCTTTGATCAATCGCTTGATCATTTTGCTCTTCAGATATCACTTACCGCAACCCCCTCTTGCTGATTTTATACTAGTCTAAATCTTTATAAAATTATTGTACATGATAATTACCTAATGAGGGAATATATGGCTTGAAATATAACAAATTTCCTATTGATTTTTATTTTTTGGTTCTCTTTTCTTACAAAAGTTCATAAGCATGATTGACTATACATTTCTTTTGTTAAAATCTGAACGTTTAATCACAAAAATCAATAATAATAAAAGTGAAATAACAATAAAAGAGGAGCCACTTATAAGACCTAACAACCGCGGATGAATCACTTCTAAAGCACTACCTGCTAAAAACATTGAAATTCCTAAAAGCGTATTAGAAATCGTAGCTGTTAAACCAAACATCGTTCCTTGGTGTTCATCAGGTATCTCTTGCATCAGAACCGTATCAAAGCATGCGTTCCCGACCCCAGACATAAAAGCTGTGCAGCAAAAAAATATAAGGGCAAGTACAACTAAGTTTGTTTGACTGAGCATGATAAGCGATACCCCTTCTAATATTAAACAAACAATTCCTACAATTAGAAAATGCTTTTTTAAACGATTTGCGACCGTAAAGCTTGTTACTAATCCAATCCCTAATGCCCCATAAAAAATTCCAACACCAATATCTCCCAAGTGATAAATCTCCACAGCATAAACACTAATTAATATATTATCAATTCCATTCACTAATGGAATTAAAAGCTCACAAAGAAAGATGATTTGTAAAGGAATAGATGCAATGATCATTTTTTTTAATACAGATAATCGCATTCTTTCTTTTCTATCAGCTTTCCCATCCTCACTATTTATTGGAAAGGAAATTCTAGAAATAAACCAGGCTGCGACTAAAAACGAAAGCCCATTTAGAACAAAGGTGATTTTCGGACCAAATAAATAAGAAACAATCCCCCCTGAAAAAGCACCAACAATTAAAACAATTCCTATCATCACTTGCTCCATGCTATTAACTTTAACCAAATTTTCTTTTTTCACTAGACGTGGAATGGATGCCTTACGAGTAGGTGAATAAATCGCTTCGCCAACCGCTAGCAAAAATGAGCTCATATAAATAATCCAAACATCCTCCTTACTGTCCACTAACAAAAATGAAAGTGCAAAAATAATCCTCACTAAATCGGTAATAATTAAAATTCGTTTCCTCGAAAATTGGTCCGCTAATCTTCCTCCTAATGGTCCAAAAATAAGAAACGGCAATAATCTTAAAGCCATTGTTACACCTACCGCAAGACCTGATCCCGTAATGCTTAAAAGCATGGAAAGCATGGCAACTTGACTGAATCGGTCCCCCATTCCATTAACAATCCCTGCGAAAAATAATCTTCTATATTGTTTTTCTTCTTTTATAAATGCTATCTCCACATTTTCACCTTCTTCTATATTCATCTAATTTAATATATATCTAATTTGATTCACATAAAAATAGGGTCTTTTCATTTGCTAATGCTCCAAATTATAAGTATCAGCAAAGAGAAGACCCCTATCACATTAACGTAGCCACCACAATTCAGGCGGATTCATTTCATACTGATTGTTTTCCCGATACATGTATTGACACATAATTAACTCACGTCGCAATGTTGCATAGTCTTCATGAAAATGCTTTAAATATTCGTTAATATCTTTTTCAGGGTAAACTTTTCCAAACTCAAGACCTTTAACAATATGTGCTAACACAACAAGCTTCTTCTTCCGTTGTGCTGGAATATTTTTCAGCTTTCCATTCCCCGTAAAGAAGTTATTTAATATGCTTGTTCTTTCCTCCTCTGTTACGAACATCTCCATATTCTCTCCTCCTTTTCCAATTGACAAAATAGCCAATGCACTACTTTTTAAAATCTTTTCATTTAATGAAAAATAGATCGTATTTTTATCTCTTCTTTCTTTTATAAGACCTATCTCTCTAAGCTTTGCCATATGGTGTGTAATCGTAGGTGGCTTTAAGCCCAGCTTGCCAGCAATAGCCTGCCCATGCAGAGGTCCTTGCTGCAAAAGTGCAATAATCCTTACTCTTGTCAAATCTCCTAACGCTTTATGAAATTCTACAATCTTATTTATTTGCAAATAAAACACCACCAATTCAACATATATCTAATTAGATAATAATTAAATCACTAAATATTTTCAATACTTATTTTACAAAAAATTAAAAAGAGGGGAAATCATCATGCATATAGAATGAAATAAAAACGGAAGAAATTTTATCTATAAGGAAGAGTAAACTATAAATGAAAATGAATAAAATGCTTAATAATGAAATCGCAAACGATATCATGCAATCCGTAAGTGCACAATTCAATTTAACTATTGATAAATTCACAGAAATACAACGCGGATGGCTTAATTTAAAATGGAAAATTGAAACCAATCACGGTTATTTTCTTGTAAAACAGTATCATAAGGAACGGTTTAAAAAGTATCAGCCTGAATCTCTTCACTACGCATTACAACAGCAAAATCTACTACACAAAAGTGGAATTCCTTGCTCTCGAATTCTTTCAAGAAAAGGAGAATTCTTTCAATTTTCTAATGAAGGGGAGCAGTTTATCGTTATGGATTTTTGCGATGGAAAAATCCTAAAACCAGAAACGCTACTTGAGGAACATATGTATGATCTCGGAAAAGCTACAGGCCTTATGCATAACCAATTAAATACAACGACAAGTATAAAGCATTCTCCTCAATTTAAGATTCCTACTATTGAGGAAAGACTAAAGCACTGGGATATAATCTTAATAGCATGTCAAAAGAATGGAAAACATCATCTTCTCCCTATAATTGAAAACCAAATAAGTGCAACAAAACGAATCAATCTAGATGACTTTTTTTTCTGTCCTACTGGCTGGTCCCATCGAGATCTTTGGACCGATAATCTATTATTTAACGAATGCTCACTATCTGCCATTCTTGACTTTGATCGTCTTAATTATGATTATCTAGATCTGGATGTAGCCCGGGCTATTGCTTCATGTACTTTACAAAATGGGGAATTTAATCGTTTATTAGTGAAGGCATTCATAAAGGGCTATCGTCAAAATAGAGAATTCTCATCAGGAATGCTAAAACGTTCCCTTGAATTACTATGGTTTATGGAGAGTGCTTGGTGGATAAATGAAAATATGGATGAACTCAATTCGTCTGCACTACGCTTTGCTGAAGAAATGAAATGGCTAGCAACGATGATCATTTACGATAACTTTCCTTCTGAAACATAAAACGGAGCTGTCCATGTTGATTAGAACAGCCCCGTTTAATATCTATATAAAAATGCAGGGGGATGCATTGGATTTCTATTTTTTTATTTGCCGAACCATGATTGTTTAGCACAAAGTTTGAGTTCAGCTTATCTATTTAAATTCCTTTTACTTCTTCAAAATACTCTTCTAGTGTTATTCCCTTTTCATATATTTCAGACGCGATTTTCTTACCAACATATCGAAAATGCCAAGGTTCAAATTTATATTTTGTTATCTCTTCTTTTCCTTTTGGATAGCGGAGAATGAAACCATATTCATGTGCATGCTCTGCTAGCCATTTTCCCTCTTCTTTATTTTCAAGTTTTTCGGTTATTGTATAATTCACACTTGGTGCAGAAATATCCATTGCCAATCCTGTTTGATGCTCACTTGTTCCGGGATAGGCGACTGCTTGTTCTGCTTTTTCACGTCCAACTTTATCAATCTCGCGTTTAAATAAATAATCCTGAGTTTCATAGGAACGGTATCCAGATGCAGCAAATAAATGAATTCCTTCTGATGCTGCCTTCTCAAACATTTTCTCAAGGGCAGATGCAGCCTCCGTTCTCATTAACGCTTTTTCTAGCTTTTCATTCCCGAATACAAATTTCACCTTTGGACGAACAAGATCATTTGCACGATACTCTTTTGGAAGTGCATGTGATTTATTGACCATCACAGTTATTGATGCGGGATTTGATACGACAGGTACAGAGCCATTATTCTTTGTAGCATCATCACTATTTTGCTTACCATTAGTCAGCTTCTGCTCTGAATCATTTGAACTTTTTTGATTATTTATTTGTTTATCCTGATTTTTTGTGTTTTCATTCTCTGAGACAGCATGATTATGTTCTACCTGAACAAATGACTTTTCCTTTTCTACACAACCCGATAATAAAAATAAAAGTGCTGTCATTGTTGAAAGAGCAATTTTCCTCATTTTAATACTCCTTTTTAATACTCACTAATATGGACGTAGACAAGCGATAAAAGGTTTCAAAATTTTTAACATATAGTGAAATTCTCTTTCAAACAAAAAAAAGTCTTATCCTTAGAAAAGACTCCATTTCTTTAATCATTATTTTAAAAAAGGCAACTGACCAATGTATTGAGATTCTGGTCTAAATAGTACATTCCTATCAGCTTGTTCTAAAACATGAGCAGTCCAGCCAACTATTCTGCTAGCAGTAAAGGTTGGAGTAAATAGATCATCCTCCATATTAATCGAGCGCATAACTGCAGCAGCAAAAAACTCTACATTTGTATATAGATTTCTTCCAGGTTTATATTCCTCTAAAAGTCTGATTGCTGTTTCCTCAACATGCAGAGCAAGTGAAAGCCATTGATCATCTTGACCGACTTCCAATGCTTTTTCTTTTAAAGCAAGTGCCCGTGGGTCCTTTGTTTTATACACTCTATGCCCAAACCCCATTAAGCGCTCACCGTTGTCAAGTTTAGCTCTTAGCCACTTTTCTGTATTGTCTTTCTCACCAATATCATTTAACATTTTTGTGACATCTGAAGGGGCTCCACCATGAAGTGGTCCTTTCATCGTTCCAATAGCAGCAGATATTGCAGAAATGATATCTGATTCTGTTGATATCGTTACCCTTGCTGAAAATGTTGAAGCATTCATTCCATGTTCTAAAGTTAATATCATATAAGTTTCAAGCGTCTTTACATGTACTTCTAATGGTTGTTTCCCTGTAAGCATATATAAATAATTTTCTACGTGCCCATAGTTTTCATTTGGTGCAACAGGTGTTAAACCTGATTTTTTTCGTTTCCAATAGGCAATGATTGTAGGAATAACTGCCGTTAACTGAATAGCCTCATCAATCGTAGGCTTCCATTTATAACTAGAATCCCCCATACTTGAAATCGCGGTTCGCAACACACTCATTAGCTCCATATCTGTTGGTAACAGATCAATAATTTTTTCTACATTTTGTGGAAGTGTACGATATTGCTTTAGTTTCCCTTCTAAGGAATTCTTCTCATCATTAGATGGAATTCTCCCATACCAAAGAAAATAAGCGGCTTCTTCAAAAGTATAATTTAATGCAATATCCTTTGCCTCTTTTCCCCTATAAACTAAATGCCCCTTTTGCCCATCAATAAAGCTAATGGCTGTTTCTGCTGCAATAACCCCTTTTAACCCTTGCTGTAGCATATTTACCCATCCTTCCTAAGTTCATAATAAATATTTGTTTCATAATTCTTTGCGAAAGTTGATGCATGTTTTAACTAAAACATAGCTGATTTTTAAAAATAAAGTTCTCTTTAAATTAAGTATAAATGTTATTATTAATTAATAAAATCAAACAATTTTAATTAAAATAATTAAATTTATTAATTAAAAAGGGTGGATGAAAGTGGATTTAAAATGGCTACATACATTTGTCATCGCCGCAAAGCATGAAAATTTCCGAAAAACTGCCGATGATTTATTTATTTCCCAACCGACAGTAACTGTCCATATAAAACTTTTAGAAGAAGAGATCGGAAGTCCATTATTCGTAAGAGATGGTCGAAAAGTGGTAATGACCGAAGCTGGGAGGAGATTTTTACCTATTGCAAGGAATATGCTCAATTTGTATGAAGACGGTATGTCCGAATTAGACCGTTTTCGACAAGGATATGCACAAAAGCTCACACTTGCTATGTCACCCTTAATAGCGGAATCGATCATGCCATATGTATTGAAGCGCTTTATGCTTATGCATCCTGAAATTGAAATATCTGTTCAAGTGTTAGATTCTACGAATATATCTGAAGCTGTTTTAGCTGGAGAAGTTGATTTAGGGCTATCACGTTCACAAATAAAGAACTCGGAGCTTATTTGCCGTCCACTGTATGAAGATCCTGTCATTCTTGTCGTCCCACATGATGGCAGAGATAGTGAGACTGCACCTCCATTAGATACAGAGGAACTGCTGACTACTCAATATTTAATTACCCATAATCATCCTGAATATTGGGACGGCTTGCTAACATCCTTACGATCAAAGTTTCCATCATTAAAAACGATGGCGGTGTCTCAAGTTCATGTAACAAGACGTTTCATTATCGAGGGCCTCGGAATTTCATTTTTACCATCATCAACTGTTCGCCGTGAATTATTAGAAGGTAGATTATTAGAAGCCCCATGTCCATTTTTGAATCTTCCTATTGCAAAAACCTATGCTATTTTAAAATATGAGCATCCAAAAGAAACACAATTTTTGCAGTTTTTATCTAATTTTCGATTCTAACAACCTTCCAAAAAATCATTTACATTTAATGTATATACAAGTACAACATGTAAATAAAGCATGAGCAACTTTCTATCGTTGATTGAACTATATTACATTATTAAAAGTTAAGGACATCCTACAGAAAGAGGATGTCCTTTTTAGTTCACAACTTTATCATTACGTATTATCTTTTAAACATTATCTACTTCTTGCTTATATGTGCGATTAAACTTCTCTTTTGTAAGAGCAACTAGACATATTTCTTCCGTGGAATGTACCTTCTCAAATCCCAAATGAAGCAATGCCTTTTGTCCTAACGTGTTGCTTGCGGCAATGGAGTCCCTCATTATTTCTCCATTCCATACATTAAAATAATAATCCAACATAAGCTTTGCCGCCTCTGATGCATACCCTTTTCCACGTTGGTCATAAGCTATTTTAATATTAAATTCGGCAGTCCTTGCTATTTTATCATACTGATGGAAGCTCACTTCTCCAACAGGTTTATTTTCCTCATTAAAAATAAGGCAGTAAAAATGCTTTCCATTGCTCGGGCTGACCATTATTTCATACCAACGCTTTTTTTCTTCCTCTTTTAAAAGAATTGGACCTCCTGTTGCCTTCATCGTTTCTTCATCAGCCCATAACCATTTCACATAATCTAATTCATCAAAACTAGGTTTTCTCAGCAGAACTTTCTTTCCTTTTATAGCAAACTGGTTCACGGAAGATCCCTCGCATTTCAAGTAGAATTCGACATCTATATTCTAATTATACGGGTTTTTCTGAAAAATTTCTCTATTTAATGTTAACGCTTTCACATTTGTTGGAATTTTGTATAACATTTATTATTTTTTCTAACGAATTTAAAATACACCTCTCTGTCCATTCCAAAAGAGGTGTATCCATTAATGTTATAAAATAGACAATGTAATCGTAAAAACTGTTCCCTTCCCCTCCTCACTATCTACAAAAATGCTTCCTTCGTGCATTTCTATAATTTTTTTGACGATAGAAAGTCCTAAGCCACTTCCACCTTTTGAACGTTCTCTAGCTTTATCGGCTTTATAAAATCGTTCAAAAATATGAACCTGATCTTTTTTCGAAATCCCTATTCCATTATCAATGATTTTTATCATAAACTTATCATCGATTTTTCGAAGATCAACACGAATTCTGCCTAAGTTCGGTGTAAACTTAATACTATTATGCAGTAAATTCATCCAAACTTGGCTCATTAAATCTTCATCCCCGCTGATGGTCACTTTTTCTAATGAGACATCCATCTCCAATTCCTTTTCCACCCATTGTGGCTCACAAGCTAAAATGATATTACGGATCTGCTGATCGAGACGATAGCTTTTACGTTCGAATGGATGATTCGTTGACTCAAGGGAAGTAAGTTTCAAAAGATTGTCACTTAGCTTCGACAGCCGATTGCTTTCCGTTTCAATAATACTCAAATAATGCTTTCTTTCATCCTGGGTGAGCTGATCATATTGAAGTGCACGGGCAAAACCACTGATAGATGTAAGAGGAGATTGAATTTCATGAGAAACATTTGAAATAAACTCCTGACGCATCTCTTCCATTTCCTTCAATTGTTTTGCCATAAGATTAATTTGATTAATAATTTGATTATATGGATGATCCCTATCAATCTTTAAATCCAAATACACATTAAAGTCACCCTTTGCAATCCTTCTTAAAGCATTAATAACTTCTTGAAAATGATTGATATGTTTCGCACGTGTAAATAAGGAAATAAGAAAGCCTATTATGCCTAAAATAAAAATTCCAAGAATAACTGCAATTAAATGATGAATATAATCGGATGTATGCCAATTAAAGTTTCTGTATAAGTAAGCTACAATGAAATATCCCGCTGTAGAGCTAACAGCAATAAGGACAATAAATACAACAAAACCAAATACATGCTGAAAAAACTTTTTCATCACACCTTTACCTCAAGTCTATATCCTAAACCTCTTATCGTTTTAATACGAAACGGGAAGATATCTTCAGAAAATCGTTCTCTCAATCTTTTAATATGAACGTCCACGGTTCGTTCATCTCCTTCATAATCATATCCCCATATATCTTCAATAAGATGCTCTCTTGAAAATGTTTTACCCGGACTACTCCCTAACTTATATAAAAGCTCAAATTCTTTTAATGGAATGGTAAATTCCTGTTCATTATAAGAAATTTCATGTGTTTTTCGATTCAGCATAAAGTTTTCAATTGCAA
Source organism: Heyndrickxia sporothermodurans (assembly GCA_018333075.1). Lineage (GTDB taxonomy): Bacteria > Bacillota > Bacilli > Bacillales > Bacillaceae_C > Heyndrickxia > Heyndrickxia sporothermodurans_A. Next base: position 311,910 of record BORH01000006.1, read on the forward strand.
CTATTTGCGAGATAGCAATATTATATCGTTTCAATAACGCCTTTACTCTTGCAACTAATTCAATAGGGACAAAAGGCTTCACAAGATAATCATCTGCACCAAGCTCAAAGCCCTTTACCTTCTGTGTTGTTTCCCCTTTAGCTGTTAGCATAAGAATAGGGATATCACTATAATCTCGCAGCTCTTGACATAGCTGCCATCCATCCATATTTGGCATCATAATATCAATTATAGCAAGATCAATCTTTACTTTTTCCATTAACTCTAAGGCCTCTAAGCCATCTGATGCTTCAAAGAGTTCAAACCCTTCCTTCTTTAAAAAAAGGAGAATCAGCTCGCGAATATGTGAGTCATCATCTACAATTAATAGCTTAGTCATCTCAACTTCACTCCTTTCTCATATTTAAACAGTTTCTTTCATACGTAATTGCTGGGTAGCAAATTCACGATATAATGAATGGGATTGTACAAGCTGCTCATGTGTACCACTTCCCGTTATTTTTCCTTTTTCAAAAAATAATATCTGATCAGCATCAATGACCGTTGATAAACGATGCGCAATAACAAGTGTTGTACGTCCCTGCATCAAATTTTGTAATGCTTGTTGAACAACCAGTTCTGATTTACTATCCAAACTTGAAGTTGCCTCATCTAGCATTAATATTTTTGGATCTCTTAAAAATGCTCGAGCGATAGCAATCCTTTGTCTTTGACCACCTGATAGCTTTACTCCTCTTTCTCCAACCTCTGTATCAAATCCTTTTGGAAGTTCTGAAATAAATTGATCTGCGTATGCCATTTTCGCTACTCGATATAAATCAACGTCACTTACTTCTTTTTCCATACCATAACATATATTATCTCGAATCGTTCCGGAGACAATTGGACTTTCCTGCGACACATAGCCAATTTGACTTCTCCATGATTGTAATGAGAAAGAATGAATTGGCTCGGAGCCAAGCAAAAGCGTTCCTTGCTGTGGTTCATAATAGCGTTCGAGAAGTGCGAATAATGTCGTTTTTCCACTACCACTCGGCCCTACAATCGCTGTTACCCTTCCAGGCTCAATCGTAAAGCTTATATTTTTCAGTACATCCTCACCACTTTTATACGCAAAGACTAAATCATTAACTGTAATCTTTTGATTCATATTTTGTACCTGCTGATAAGTACCGTTATTTTCTTCTTTTGCTTCAATAATAGAAATAATTCTCTCTGTAGCTCCAGTTGCTTTTTGGAATTGAGTAAAAAATGTTGTCAGCTGCCCCATAGGCATTACTATTTGAAATAAATACATAATGAATGCGACTAAATCTCCTGCTGTCAATGCACCTGAGGAAACTCTCATCCCACCGTAGCCTAAAATGACGACAAGCAGTAGCATAATTACTAAACCAATTAAGGGTGCAATCATCGCTTGAATCTTTGCTTCCTTTAATCCATATTGAAATAATTGAGAAATCCCTCTTTTTCCATTCGTATATTCCATTTTTTCAGCATTTGAAGCCTTCACTAAACGCACTTCTGATAATACCTGCTGAATGACAGAGGTAAACTTCGCTGTTTCATCCTGCATTCCCTTTGATACTTTGTGCATTTTTCTCCCTAATGGAATGAGGATAGCAGATGAAAGCGGAATAGCAATAAACATCAATAGAGTCATTTTCCAATCTAATATAAGTAAAACAATAATGGAACCAACAATTGAAATCATTCCTGTTAGAAAATTAGCCAGATGATCGGTAATTAAACCTTTGACTACAGCCGTATCATTTGTCATTCTGCTTACTGTTTCACCTGTTTGATTTTCATCATAATAAGAAACAGGTAAAACAAGCAGCTTCCTCCATAATCGATCCCTAATCCCCGCAACAACAGACTGTCCAATATGATTTAATAAATAAATGGATAGTCCGCTTGCCAATGCTTGAATGAGCATAGCTGAAACAAGCAAAATGATCCTTCCCTTACTCAAAGAGCTTAATGAAAAATCATTGATTAAGTTTTTCGTAAATAGCGGTACAAATAATCCGACAACAGTCGTGCTCACACTTAATAGTAACGCTATGCTAAGAAGCCATCTCGATGGCTTCGTTTGTTGAATCAATTGAATGAACTGCTGCCAGCCCTTTTTTCTTATATTCTCTTCCATGATTCACTTCATCCTTTCTATTCTGAATCATTTATTGTCATCACTATACAATTCATTTATGAACTGAATATGAATTAACTAAAAAAATAAAGGATGAAAAACATACTAATAATTAAAGTTTTTTTCTTCTAGTGAAAATTTTCATTAAAATAGCTTTATAATAGATTACTAAAGAATACTTTTTATGAATTAAAGGAGGAAATGAGATGGAAAAAGTAATTATAGATGTGGATACTGGAATTGATGATGCACTTGCCATCCTCTATGCTGTAAAAAGCAATAAATTAGATATTTTAGGGATTACTACTGTTTGTGGAAATGTTCCAATCGATCTCGTTACCGTTAATACAAAAAAGGTTTTAAAACTATTAGATTCCAATATTAAAGTATATAAAGGAGCAAGTCAGCCTTTATTAAGAGAACCATTTTATGAATTCCGAGTTCATGGGGATAATGGGATCGGAGGTACCCTTAATGATATAGAGGTTTCTTCTGAAATAGAAGATTTATCAGCTGTCGACTTTATTATTGAAAAGGCGAAACAATTTAAAGGCGAACTATCCTTAGTAACAGTTGCTCCCTTGACTAATTTGGCATTAGCTATTCGCAAGGAACCTAAAATTGTTGAGTGGATTAAAAAGGTTGTCATCATGGGAGGCTTAGTATCTGAAGCAGGTACAGGAAACACATTACCTACCTCAGAATTTAATATTTTTGCTGATGCAGAGGCAGCAAAAATTGTTTTTCATTCAGGTATTCCCATGACTTTGGTCAGCCTAGACGTAACACGTAAAGGTATGCTGACAGAAAAGCATATTGAACAATTAAAAGGTTCTCCTTTTTATGAGTTTGTAAGAGACAGCACAGAAGTTTTCCGTACATTTACTTATGAAAATTATGGTGAAAATGGATGCGCACTTCATGATCCTTTAGCAGTAGCAGTATTAATCGATGAAGGTCTTGTTCAAACAAAAGAAGTGTATGTCGATGTTGAAACAAAAAGTGAGCTAAGCTATGGTCAAACCATCTGTGATTTTCAAAATCTTCTTGGAAAAGAACCTAATATGAAAATTTGCTTAGACGTCGACCATGAAACTTTTCTTCACCGTTTTATTGAATATTTAAAAAGGTGAATTATTCATTTCACTGTAAAAATCATAGAAAAGGAGAACATACGTTGAACGGCCAAATTACAAATGATATACATAAACAGCTAGCTATTCAATGCTTCAATCAAGTATGGGACATGTTAGATAAAAAAGATCGAACACAAATGGATGATGACACCATGCTTCACATGGCACATACCTCTCGCTATCATTGGGAAAAGGTAGGAACTCCAGTTAATCTTTCAAGAGGGGAATGGCAAATCTCAAGAATGTATTCTGTATTACAAAGACCCGAACCTGCTCTTTTTCATGCACAAAGAAATCTTGAAATCTGCCTTGAGCATCAGATTGTCGATTTCGATTTAGCTTTTGCTTATGAAGCTTTAGCAAGAGCATATAAAGCTGCTGGAAATGAACGAGAAATGCTCCATTACAAAAAGCTTGCTGTAGAAGCAAGCAAAGCAATCAACAAAGAGGAAGATCGAAACCTACTATTGAATGATTTAAACGAAATTTAATGGTTCACGTTCTTTTTCTTAAAAAAGGAGACAAGAAATGATTCGTCAAATCGACCATACCAATCGACTGATAGCAGAAAATATATTAGCTATACAAAAACCAGCTTATCTCGTTGAAGCAAAGCTTATTAATTTTTTTGAAATCCCACCTCTCCATGAAACAATTGATCAACTTGTTCAATGTAAAGAAATCTTTTATGGTTATTTTGTCGAGGATCTGTTAGCTGGATGTGTCTCAATTACCAAAGATAATCAATGCATTGACATCTGTCGTCTCGTTGTACATCCAGATTATTTTCGAAGAGGAATAGGCAAGGCATTGTTAACCTTTATTTTTGATACTTATCAAAATATAAATGAATTTTCGGTTATGACTGGATCTAAAAATGAGCCAGCAAAAAAACTCTATTTAAGCCTTGGATTTTCTGAAACCAGTACAATCGAGATCGCTCCAATGGTTCACCTAAGTCAGCTAGTAAAAAGGAAAAAATAAAAAAGACCCAATGGTCTTTTTTTATTTTATGGATTCGATTGTTGATCACTAGTTGATGTTTCTTGAGTTGAATCATTATTTAAAAAAGCATCAATCGCTTGCCTATTTTTTTCTTGGTCAATTTCCAAAACAGCACCCGCATAATCAGAGCGTGCATTTGTATATGATCCCTTTACCGGGACCGTTAAGGTTTCAATGTTATCTGGATTGTTTAATAACACCTTTGTGATAAGTGCAATACTATCACCTGTACCTATATTCGTTTGAATAAAAGGCTGGATGGTTCCAAATAGCTTAGGTGCCTTTGTAATTCCATTTACACTTAGTACTTCGCTTTTCAGCGCATTGATTACTTTTTGCTGACGTGCTACACGGCCAAAATCTCCTTCAGCATCATGTCTAAATCTAGCATAGCCTAGTAGCTCTTTTCCATTTAATCGTTGTACACCAGGCTCTAATGTTACACCAATGTTCTTAGACATCTTTTTCTCAACGTCAATTTTAATGCCATCAGGAGCAAGAGTATCGACAATTTTTTCAAAGCCTTTGAAATCTACCATGACATAGTATTGAACATCAAGACCAAAATTTTGTTGAATCGTTTTCCGCAATAACTCTGGCCCCTCTAAAAAGTAGGCAGTATTAATTTTCCATTTTTTATAACCAGGAATTTCAACAAACATATCTCGCATTAATGAAATAAGCTTTACCTTATTATTTTTCGGATCATACTGAGCAACCATGATTGTATCAGTATGGGACTTCGTTTCATTTTTCCGTTTATCAATCCCTAATAACAAAAAGTTAATTCTTCCATTTTCGTCTTTCTTACCATGGAACTCGATATTCTTTGTCTTATCTAATCCCTCTCCTGCTTCCCGCTTACCTTGATAGTATTGGGATACTACATATCCAACTGCTCCTAAAATTAATATTAAAACGATGAAAAGAAAAACTCTTCTTTTCCGTACTTTTCTTTTTTTCTTATTACTAGATCTTGAATTCATAAAATCCCTCAATTTTCGTTTATTTAGACTCTTTTCTGCACATATAGCTCAGTATAAAACAACCATTATTTTACGAAAACAGCCGTGTTTAAATTGTGGTCTTCCTACATTGCCTTTATATTATCTAAGAAAAACAGAAATTTGTCATCTACTATTATAAAAATTGATAAAATTGGATAATAAAATGGAGAAAATAGAAGCTTTTTGTTGAAAAGTGTTTATTACTCTTATTTTTTACACGAATAGGGCTTTTTATCACTATTTTTTCTATTTTATATTAGCAGTTTTATTAATTCTAAAATACACATCACTTTTATTTCCTCAATCTAAACAAGGTTAAATTTACCAAATTTTCAATTCTAAAGTAACAAATCTTTTTAAATCAGACAAAAATGAGATGGTTGACATAAAGTCACCATCTCTATTTACACTATTCTTGTGTTCCTGCTTCAAAATCTGCATGAACTTTTGCAAGTAATTCAGGTTCTGTTAAAATGCGATAACCTGTAAATGCAAGAGCCTTGGCGCCGGTAATCAATGCTTTATCCCCTAATGGTGATCCTGCACATTCTCTAAATTCATTCGTATGACCAATTAAATCATCGGGTCCAATTTTAATAGTTGGATGTGCAGTAGGAACAACATGACTTACATTTCCTGCATCTGATGATCCAACCCCTTTTCCTTTTTCAGTATTTACCTTCTCTCCTAAAAGCTCAAGTTCCTTACCAATAATTTCGTCAAGAGAAGCATTTATGACAAAATCATGTACTTCATTTTGGAATCTCTCAATTTTCACTTTACTTCCTGTAGCAAGTGCCGCTCCTTCAGCAATATTACGAACTTTTGCTGAAACCTCTTCAGCCCGCTTCCAAGTACTAGCCCGAATGAAAAATCTAGCTGAAGCGTATTCTGGTATAATATTTGGCGCATCTCCGCCATGAGTAATAATTCCATGAATCCGCACATCTGTCGGCAAATGCTGACGTAATGCGTTTATACCATTAAATAATTGAATGACTGCATCCAAAGCATTAATTCCTTCTTCTGGTGAACCAGATGCATGTGCTGGTTTTCCGTAAAAATGAAAATCTAATGGATCAACTGCAAGAAATGGAGTGGTTAAACCCGTTTTTCCAGCCGGATGTATAATTAAGGCAATATCTATATCTTCTAGTAATCCATGCTTCACGAAGCTTCCTTTTGCACTTCCATTCGGTCCCCCTTCTTCTGCTGGTGTTCCGAAAACGACAACTTCTCCCCCCGTTTCATCAATTACTTCAGCTAGAGCTATCCCTGCTGCTACACTTGTTGTCCCAATAATATTATGCCCACAAGCATGACCTAATCCTGGCAATGCATCATACTCCGCTAAAAAAGCTATACGAGGACCAGCCTTAGATGAAGCTTTTTTTGCCACAAATCCAGTTTCATGACCAGCTACATTACGAGTTACTTCAAAGCCTGCTTTTTCTAATATTTCTATTAATGTTTTTGATGCAAAATATTCTTGGTTCCCAATTTCGGGATTGTCATGAATTTTATGACTTGTTTCTATATAAAGTTCTTTAGAATCCTCAATGCTTTTATCAATAACCTCTCTTAAATTGATTGTTTGTGTTGCCATAAACAGATTCACTCCTTCATCAATTTCTCATTTTTCATATACAATTAATCGGATTTAACTATTGATATGCTAAAAATAGCCCTGCATTAAAGTGATTAACAGTTATTTAAGTAAACAATAATATTAATAAACCGCCATTATTATTTAATAACGTCTTCGAGGTCTTTAATCGGTATATTTACAACAATTGATCCACCTTTTGTATCTTTTTTAATTGCCTCTTCCACCTCTTCACTATGATATATCTCGATAATTTTTTTATATGTTTTATTGTCTTTATCCTTTGTGCGTGCTGCAATGATGTTGATGTATGGTTTAACAGTATCACTGTTAGGATCTTCAAGATAAATAGAATCTTTAGTAATATTTAAACCAGCTTGACCTGCTACCCCATTATTAATGACAGATGCTGCTACATCTTTTAGCACTCTTGGTGTTTGCTGTGCAACAACAGGAGTAATTTTTAATTTCTTCGGATTTTCAACAATACCACTTGGATCACCGAACAATCCAAAATCTGATTTCAATTTGATAAGACCTGTTGATTGTAATAGTAATAATGCACGTGCTTGGTTAGAAGGGTCATTTGGAATCGCAATTTCTCCACCATTAGGAATTTCTTCTGGAGATTTATATTTATCAGAGAACATACCCATCGGAGCAATTTGTGTCGTTCCAATTGGAGTAATATCAAGCTTATGCTCTTTTTTAAATTGATTTAAAAAGGCAATATGCTGGAATGCATTAAGATCGATTTCTCCATCTGCCAAAGCCTGATTTGGAATTGTGTAATCTGAGAACTCTTTCAACTTAATTGTAATTCCTTCTTTTTTCGCTTTTTCTTTAATAATATCCCACATTTGCCCATCTGTACCTGTCACACCGATGGTAACAACTTTATCCCCTTTTCCACTTGATTCTTTCCCACATGCAGCTAGTACCGAAATAAATAAAATAGCCACTATACTTAATAAAAATGATTTTTTCACTTTAGCTTCCTCATTTCTTCTGATATATTTAAGAATTATCTACGAAGGAAAATTCTTGCTAAATAGTTTCCAATAAATTGAGCAATTTGTACAAGAATGATCAGTAACACAACCGTTACAAACATGACAGATGTATCGAAGCGTTGGTATCCGTAAGTCATTGCTAAATCTCCTAAACCACCTCCACCAACAGTTCCAGCCATTGCTGAAAAATCAATTAAACCGACTGTAATAAAGGTAATCCCTAAAATAAGTGGACCCAGTGCTTCACGTATTAATACGCCAAAAATAATTTGCAGCTTACTCGCACCCATTGCTTTTGCTGCTTCTATGATTCCAGGATCAATTGATACTAGGTTATTTTCCACAACCCTTGCAATTCCAAAGGATGCTGCAATAGTCATTGGAAAAATAGCGGCAGCTGTTCCAATCGTTGACCCCATCACGGCACGAGTTAATGGACTAATTGCTACAAGAAATATAATAAAAGGAATAGGTCGAATAATATTGATTAATATATTGAGAATGGTAGAAATGGTTTTATTCTCAAGAATGTTCCCTTTACGTGTGACAAACAAAAGTAGACCAATTACTGAACCAATAATCGTAGCAAAAATAAGTGTAATAATGACCATTGTGACGGTTTGGCCAGAAGCTTGCACAATTCTCGGCCAAAATGTACTCCAATCAACTTGCATCACTAGTAACCTCCCTTACCTCAACATATTGTTTTAATTGTGTAACTGCTTTAGCTACTTCCTCTTTCTCTCCTTGTAATTCAACAATTAAATTACCAAAGAGTACCTCCTGCAGCTCACTTATATTTCCATAAAGAATATTGACATCTACTTGAAATGACTTAGCAATATTTGATAGCAGTGGTTTACTTGTCTCTTCTCCAGTAAAAATTAATCGGTATAGATGACTAGACTTATTTGAATGTAATTTTTCAAAAAGTTGTGGTGATAATTTGTCATTTAGCACCGAGCTAATAAAGTTCTTTGTCGTTTTTGTTTGAGGATTCGTAAAAATATCAAACACGCTGCCCTCTTCAATAACGCGACCATTTTCCATAACAGCTACCCGATCACAAATATTTCGAATGACCTGCATTTCATGGGTAATTAATAAAATGGTAATATTGTATTCTTTATTTACCTTTTTTAATAGATTTAATATATCATTCGTCGTTTCTGGATCTAATGCTGATGTTGCCTCATCACAGATTAATATATCTGGTGAGGTAGCAAGCGCCCTAGCTATCCCAACCCGCTGCTTTTGTCCACCAGATAGCTGTTCAGGAAAATAATTTGCCTTATCTGCTAACCCGACAAAATGGAGTAGTTCAGTTACCTTGCGATTGATCTCCTGCTTCGGTACCTTAGCTAATTTTAATGGATAAGCAACATTACCAAATACTGTTCGTGAATTAAAAAGATTAAAAGTTTGAAAGATCATGCCGATTCTTTGTCTCATCTTTCGCAAGTCCTTCTCCGAAAGTGAGTGATTTTCTTGATCATTAACGATGACACTACCTGATGTTGGCCGTTCTAATAAGTTGACTAGTCTAAGCAAAGTACTTTTTCCCGCTCCACTAAAACCAATAACACCAAAGATTTCTCCTTTTTTAACGCTTAAGGAAACATCTTGTACAGCTGCTACCTCCCTACCTTTTGAGTGGAATACCTTGCTTACACCTTCAAATCTAATCATGATGATTGGCCCCTCCTTCCAACTAAACAAAAAACCCTTCTTCTTATCCATAGCACAGATAAGAAGAAGGGCTTTATAAACCGATCTACTTCTTATCTTTCAAAATGATAGTAACTATCATTTTGCAGGAATTAGCACGGTATTTGCGATCACGCAAACCCGTTGCCGAGGTTTCACAGGGCCAGTCCCTCCACCTCTCTGGATAAGTAATAGTGTGTTTTTATTTAATTTTGCGATTTAATATATTTAATATTATTTTCAAATATTAAATAAGTCAATACTTTTTTTAAAAAAATATTTTTTCACTAGATCTAGGATTCAATTTTTACTTACTTGAATCAATTTCATAAATTAAACCCTTTGAGCCTCAAGGCTGCTGAGACGCAAAAAAAGGAGTACCTCCCCAAAATGTCGAAATAAGTAAGCACCACACAAACTTATAAGACTGGAGGAAGACTCCC
>BORH01000007.1 GCA_018333075.1 Heyndrickxia sporothermodurans
CACCACTTGTTTTTTAAACTCTGTAGAAAATGTTCTTCTTTTTCTGGACATAGTAGATTCTCCTCACTTATTGTGTACTATTCTACTTGCCCTTAATTTCATTGTCCAACTAAGTGTAGCCTATCCATACACCCAAAGTCTATTTGTGGGACACGGAACCTGTCCCCTTGTCCCTTTCAGCAGTAGCCAATATGTTTTCTTTAAAAATAAAAACATATCTAGATAACGGTGAAAAATCCTTAATTTCTAAAAATAATTAATAACCCCCTAAAAACTAACAGAGACTTCTTCCTTCTGTCAGTGTAGGGGGACAACGCCAACGGTATGTATTTAACATTTCTCTATTAAAGTCTCGACCTTTTAAAGGCAGCTTATAATAAGCTAATCTAATTGTTTGTTGATTCACTTCATACCTCGCATAAAAAAATAAAATGCAATAAAATGAAGCATCTTCACCCATCCAAAAAAAGAAAGCCATAACGGAATCGACAACAGCACTCCCCAAATCATTCCTTTAGCAAAATTTCCATTTTCATGATTCATTTACAACACCTCTCCCATTTATTTCAAGGTGCATATATCGACTGTAGTTCTAGCATAATCTAAATTCAGTGCAATAGTTGTCAAAACATAAAATGGCACTTACGATTATTTTTAAGCATTCAATCATATTTCAGCAAGTTTCATTCCTTTACATTCGATAAAAGGTAAAAAAATTGTAATTTCACGTAATTATTTGAAAGAAAAATAATTACGCTATCCAGCTTACAATACTAATTCTTAAAGGTTTTGAATTTGTTTAGTTTCGGAGCGTTTCTACGGATTGAATACTTCTTGAACCTAATTTTTATAAATAGTAAAATAAACCTATGCAAGATTAAAAATTTTCAAAAAAAGAGGTTCGAGATGCCTAATAAAAAGAAGAAGCGAAGCAAAAAGAAAATCATCGGTTACAGCCTGTTGACAATACTTGTCCTAATTATTGGATTTAGCGCCTATGCCTATTATAAGCTGCAGCCGAAGCGACATTTTCAGTCCGTGCCAATTATTAATTCGGATGAGGTCAAACAAAAGGAAGCTAATGTAAGTGATCAAACAGTAGAACCAAAGGAACCAATCTTTAATGTTTTATTAATCGGCTCAGATGAACGAAAAGGAGAGAAAATTGGACACTCCGATTCAATGATGATTGTGAATGTGAATCTTAAAAAGAATGAATACCATGTGATAAGCATCCCCAGAGATTCTAGAGTATATCTAGAAAACTATGGATATACTAAATTAACAAGCGTTCAATATGTTTCTCAAGCAGCGAAAGGAGCAAAAGAAGGAATTGAAGACGCCGTTAAAGCTGTAGGCCATTTTACAGGAATTCCAATTAACTATTACGTTGAAACAAATTACTGGGGATTCCTAGCGATGGTAGATGCACTTGGTGGAATTGAGATGAATGTACCATTTGATGTTAAACTTACACACCCTTGGGATAAAAAATATAAAAATAAAATTATAAAGGCTGGTAAACAATCATTGGATGGTAAGATGGTTACTGAAATTGTTCATGAGCGCTATTCATTAAAAACGGGGGAATATGGAAGACAGCAACTTCAACAAGAAGCACTTATTGGCATTGCCCGAGAAAGTCTTAAACCAAGTAATTTAACCAAACTCCCTAGCTTAGTCAATTCCGTCTCCAAATTTTTATTAGCAACAAATATGTCTAACACTGATATTATAAGCCTAGGATTAGCAGTCAAAGATTTCGACCCGGCAACCCAGGTTCACTATCATCAGCTCAAAGGCGAAGGAAAAACAATGTACGATGATGTCCTAAAATCAAACAATTCCCAAATCATCATAGACGAAAATAACATGAAAGAAATAGTAGAAAAATACTTTCTTGGGACATAGGGACTGGTTCCTTGTCCCAACACTCGTAGATCCCAATTACACCTCTTAATCAAAGAAAAAAGAAGAAGTGCTCCTCAGCACTTCTTCATACCAATCTAATACCTAGTCTTACTCCACCTCAATTTCCTCTCTCCGTCCTATATACCATTTATAAAATGTAGCCGCTAATTCCTTTGGCACATCCGCCATTTCAGCATGATGGACAGGCTTTGCACGATTGACTGTTTCAATGGTGGCTATACCAAGCCATTTTTGGTAAAAGGAGCGTTTGACATTCACTTCAATAATTTTTTCACGTTTAGAAACGAATAGCGATGTAGTAAGACTCCCTGATTTAAATTGAACGAATTGCTGATTAATCGTATAACGTGTATTGGAGAAATTAAGAATTCTTCCTACACCAATCAATATCAGCAAAATAACAGATATCATCCACCAAGCTTGTGTTATTCCTAAAATATCTGGCTTAAAATAAAATAAGGCTACTGTAGCAATGATCCAAATCCAACTCGGTCTAAACATTCGAATCCATAATGACACTTTTGGAAGACGTGTCATTTCATTTGTTATTTCATAGGTGGGCAGAATCTCTGAAATCATTTCATAAGCACGCCCAACTGGCAAAAAGGGATAAAGGGAATTCGTTTCTATTTTGTCCTCCTCGGAACTGGTATTTCCGGCACTGATGAGTTTTACTTCAGCCAAACCAAGAATGCGTTTCATACCTGACTGCGTAATCTCTATTGCCTGTACTTTATTTTTTGCAATAGAAAAAGCCGTTTCATCAATGACCCCTTTTGTTATGTAAATAGATTCTTCATCTGAAGAAATTTCATATTTCCCATATTTTACAAACGTTCGAATAACTCCAAAAGCAATAGATGCAATCAAAAGAAGGATAACTATAGTCGAAATCACCCACCATGAATTCATGATAAAGGAGAAGACTCCTTTTGCTTCATCCTCCACGTGAAAAATGTCATCAATTTTAGAATAAATGGACAAGATAATCGGAATCAAAAGAAGAAAGCTAAACGAAGTGAAGGAAGCTTTTAACGTATCTTTTGTCGTTGGTCTAAAATGAATGATTCGTTCTGCCTGTACATCTTCACTACCTTCATGCACTACTTCATCAGATTCAATTTCATTATGAACAGGAGATTTGACATACTTCTCTAGACTATCTGCTTCAACCCGTGAAATGACTTCAAAATCAATCGCTGCATCATCCCCAGACATTCCTGTTTCAAAGCGTATCGAAGTAACTTTAAACATCCGATGAAATAAAGATGTACGGCGATTAACATTTTGAACTTTTGAAAAAGGAATAGTTTGCTTAGATTTAGTAAATATCCCTTTATAAATATGGAAAGAAGTATGATCGAGCTTATATTTGTGTGTAAACCACTTCAAAATAATATACACAATACCAATCGCGAAAAAGAACAAAAAGGCGATTCTCCCATACTTAATGAATGCTGACTCAGAGCCATATTTTATGACAAATAAAAATAAAACGATAAAAAATGAATTCTTTACTAGATTCCATAAATCATATAAAAGATTTAATGGGTGGTAACGTTTCGCTTCCATCATTGCTCAACTTCCTTTATCTTGGCATAATGGGCGATTCGATTCCTTAACTCAATCGCAACATCCTTAGGCAACGCCGGAATTGAATGAGAAGAGCCCATTGTTTCAACAGATATGGAATAAAGACCATACTTTCTAAGAAATGGACCTTGATTCGTCTCAACCGATTGAATTTTCGTCATCGGTACTAGCTGATGCATCTCATTAATCGCTCCTGATTTCAACTGCAAAAACTCTTCATTCACATCATATCGCCAATTTTTATAAAGCAAAAAAGGTTCAATAAAAATAGACCAAATCGCAAATACGACCGAAAGAATCGCAATAACAATTAGAATCCAACCTATCCATTCCTTCCACGAATATAAATGATCTAAATATAACAACACCCCAAGGATAATCCAACCAACTATATTCCCAAGCGTTTCCTTAACAATCCATACCTTAACAGCATCCTTCGACAAACGCCCCTGGGGCATCCCAACCTCACAATCCATCAAATCACTCCTACCTAAGGGACATAGGGACAGGTTCCTTGTCCCGTCCCACTCTATTAAAATAATACCTTCCCTACTAATTAATACGTAAATACTAGAGAAAGGTTCCATAAAGAGTAGCGTTGAGATAATTACTACTGATAATAGATTAATAAACTATTAATCTACTTTTTCAGACAGAAAGAGCCCCCTTTTAGAATAATGATACCTCTCAAATTAATTTTCCCTTTTCCTTAAAACAACCTATCTTCACGCATTTCCTCTTTTATTTAAAATATCTTTTATAATAGCTAAATGAAATTCTGCCCATGCTTTTTCACGAAAATGAAGAAGGACACATACGACAAGAATAAGGAGATATATGAATCCAAAAATTGCCCATAATATACTGCCCTCTCTGAAAAGGAAATTCTGTAATTGTGTGGAAAAAAGAAATAAAAGCCAAGGGATAGAGGATACAAAAAGCGGGATCACTCCAGATGCATTTCGTTCTTTGATCATTCGATAATAAATTAATGTTAATGTGTCACTTTCAACGGACTGATAAAAGTCTCGAATTTCTTTAATTTCGTCCAGAAATTTTTGCTTTGCACCCTGTTCCTTTATTTTCAGATACACTTTATGAGCATCACCGCGAAAGGAAACCATTCTTTTCCTCCTCTCTAATCGATAAGAGTGAAAAACATTAGACCCTTATGTACAGGAAGTCAGTTATCTTACTATAATATTGTGTGAACAGTTTTTCCAGTTTATACCCATTTAATAAAAAACATAAAAAAAAGCATCCACAGTGTATGAATGCTTTTCAATATGTAGGACACGGAACCAGAGCCCCTGTCCCTATTTCTTCATAAGGAAGTAACTAATAACTAGAATTAAGAACCATACTGGTGTGACAAATAAGGCTATTTGTGTATCTTTTGCAAAGCCTAATAAAATAATTACGAATACAAAGAAAGCGAGTACGATCCAGTTTGAATATGGAGCAAGAGGCATTTTAAAAGAATTATTTCGTGCATCTTCTGGTTTCAGCTTACGATAACGTAGCTGAGATACTAGAATGATTCCCCAAACCCAAATAAAGCAGATCGTTGCAATACTAGTAACAAGTGTAAATACTTCATCAGGTAATAAATAATTGAGCAGAACTCCAACTAATAATACGAGTGTTGAGAAAATAAGTGCTGGTGCCGGTACATTTCGATTATTTAATGATTTTAAACGCTTTGGTGCCTTTCCTTGACATGCAAGTGTGTAAAGCATTCTACTTGTACTGAATATTCCACTATTACATGAAGATGCGGCAGAAGTTAACACAACAAAATTAATGATTCCTGCTGCAGCTGGAATACCTATTAAAGAGAAAACCTTCACAAAAGGGCTACTTGCTGGATCCACGCCGCTCCAAGGATAAATGGACATAATAATAAACAATGCACCAATATAAAAAATAAGGATACGAACAGGAATACTATTTATCGCTTTTGGAAGAGTTTTCTTCGGATCCATTGCTTCCCCGGCAGTTACCCCAACTAGCTCGATTCCTACAAATGAGAACACTGCCATCTGAAAAGCAAGCAAGAATCCAGATACGCCATTTGGAAAGAAGCCGCCATAACTCCACAGATTCGTAAAGGTTGCTGTTGTTTCATGGCTTTTAAACCCTATAAATACAAGCACGAATCCAATTACGATTAAAGCTATAATTGCAATAATTTTGATTAAGGCAAACCAAAATTCAATCTCTCCAAAAGCCTTTACTGTTGCCATGTTAATAAGAAGTAAAATAAGTACACATATTAATGCTGGAATCCATTGAGGAATACTTGGAACCCAATATTTCACATACATTCCTACTGCCGTTATTTCAGCAATACCTGTTGCAATCCAGCAGAACCAGTACGTCCACCCGGTAATAAATCCTGCCCAAGGGCCAATAAATTCTTCTGCAAAATCAATAAATGAACCGGTAGAAGATTTATAGATTAATAATTCCCCTAAAGCTCTCATAACAAAAAAGAGGAATAGACCAATCATTAAATAAACGAGCATTATTGACGGGCCAGCAAGATGGATGGATTTCCCTGCCCCTAGGAACAAGCCTGTACCAATTGCTCCACCAATAGCAATCAATTGAATATGTCTATTCTTCAAACCACGTTCCAGACTTTTTTCTTCTGTTAATTGTGCCATTCTATCACCTTCTCAGTTGATGTGTAGTTAATATTCAAGTTGAAGTTTTAACATTGACCTCCCAATTAATTTCTTAATCTTTTTATATTAAAATAATATTCAGAATAATAACTATTATATATTTTCTCTATTAAAAATTCAAATGGTCTTTTTTTACAATTATTATTGCCATTCTGCTTACTTTTCATAGAGTATACTAATACTTTTAAAAATGAAAGATTATACTCATAAATTCAATCAAAAGTAATAGAAAGATACATAATTAATTAAAAACTTTGACATGATGTTAAAAATGTTATACATTAACAATGCACGAACATTATAACACAAAATATATTTAATATTCGTGTTTAGGAGTGTAATTCATGGAAAATGTATTTGATTACGAAGATATACAATTAATTCCCGCAAAATGTGTGGTTAATAGCCGTTCTGAATGTGATACAACTGTAACTTTTGGTAAGCGTACGTTTAAATTGCCTGTCGTTCCTGCAAATATGCAGACAATCATTGATGAAAAGATTGCTGTTTATTTAGCAGAAAAGGATTATTTTTATATCATGCATCGTTTTCAACCAGAAAAACGACTTGCCTTTATTAAGGACATGCAAGCTCGAGGATTATTTGCATCCATAAGTGTTGGTGTAAAAGAAGAAGAATATCAATTCATTGAACAACTGTCAGAGGAGCAACTTACACCTGAATATATTACGATTGACATTGCGCATGGTCATTCTAATTCAGTAATAAAGATGATTCAGCACATTAAAAAGTACCTACCTAATAGTTTTGTTATTGCTGGAAATGTCGGAACTCCTGAAGCAGTAAGAGAATTAGAAAATGCAGGTGCTGATGCAACAAAAGTAGGAATTGGACCAGGTAAAGTTTGTATTACAAAAATCAAAACTGGATTCGGAACAGGAGGCTGGCAATTAGCTGCATTAAGATGGTGTGCCAAAGCTGCTAGCAAGCCAATCATTGCTGACGGCGGAATTCGTACGCACGGTGATATCGCCAAATCAATTCGTTTTGGGGCATCAATGGTTATGATCGGTTCTTTATTTGCAGGTCATGAGGAATCTCCAGGTGAAACAATAGAAAAAGAAGGAAAGCTTTATAAAGAATACTTTGGTTCTGCCTCCGAATTCCAAAAAGGTGAAAAGAAAAATGTAGAAGGCAAGAAAATGATCGTAGAACACAAAGGTGCTTTAATAGATACCCTAATTGAAATGGAACAAGATCTTCAATCCTCAATCTCCTACGCTGGAGGAACAAAACTAGACGCCATCCGAAATGTAGACTACGTCGTAGTAAAAAACTCCATCTTCAACGGAGACCGCTATTAGGGACAGGGGGACAGGTTCACTGTCCCTCTTTGATTCTAAGGCCTCTCTATTTAACGAACACGATCAATCACACTTTTTGATATTCCTGTTATTCGTGCAATTTGTCTAACAGATACACCCTTCCACTCTTTTAGCTCCACAATAATTGCATTTCTTTTTTCCCTATCAAGCTGCTGAAGCATACTACTATTTGCAATCCCTACTTGGCTTAGATAATTTCTGACCACACTATCAGACACTTTCACTTTTATATGGTCATCCAAGTATTGATCATCATTCGGCATTTGCATGAATTCGCTAAACAATTTCACCGCCTCTCGTCTATTAGTGGAAAACAAACTTAAACCAACTTCAATATCTACCACATTAGAATTGCTAATATATTCATGTATACTTGTCCATTTCCAATCAAAAGCATGCTTCGCTAATCCAGCCTTTACTGGGTTTTGATGAATATACCTCAGTACCCTCAAAAAGGATCCCTCAGTCTCTACATTTTCACTTTTAAAGCGATCTTGAAATAAGTGACCGCAGCGCTCATATTTGCTGTTATACCAATACACATAACTCGCACTAATCCTTTGAATTGCATTCGAAATCGGTTCTTCAGTTTCTTTTATTAATAGGTGCACATGATTATCCATTAAACAGAAACCAAAAATTTTGATTCTGCTAATCTCTTTATATTTTTTGATTGTGTCTAATAGTCTTGTTCTATCTTCATCATCCTCAAATATGGTTTGTCTATTAATTCCTCTCAGCATAATATGATACATACCATTATGGCTTTTCTTTCTTGGGATTCTTGGCATTCGGGGAACTCACCTCGTGGAAATAGTGTGTGGGAAGGAAAGAGCAGCTTTGCAAGTCTGAAAAAAATGAGTTTAGTGGATTAAAATCAATTGAAATTAAGAAGATATTAGAACTCTTGGCGAGGCAAAATAGGATAGTTAAAAAGTTAGGGAATGCAGAAAGGAGTAAAAAAGGGGAATCAAACAGAATTCTACCTTTAAGAAATATATTCTATACTCTACTAAAATCTCCTTCTATCAAAAAATGGATAAAAGGAGGGACAAGGAACCTGTCCCCCTGTCCCTAAGCTGTTCCGAGTTGGACGCCTAGTTTTTTCAGGTATTGGCGATATGCAATGCTTACACGGTCGCAGACTAGTGATAGTTCTACTTGAAGATCAAGTGGTAGTTCTTCGGGTTTTTGATTTTCTACTACGGGTTTGTCCTGAGCGAAGATGTGGTCTTGGAAGGAAATAATTTCCTCATCTATAATCCCAGGATCGTAGCTAAAGGATAGAATTCCATAAGCGATCGATTTACTTTCATCAACTGGTTGGATCGTCAATAAAATCGTCATTAGTTGATCTGTTTCTTTATCTTTTTTTGTAAAACGTACAGTGAAAGGACGTAATATTTCATACGTATAATATACATATTTAGGCTTTCCTGAACCGTCTGGATCTGGTTGGTAAATGGCGATTTCATCCGAATAGATTCGATCTTCTTCCCAATGAACATTATAATTTTCCACTTCTCGATGACTTTCCGTCCCTAAAAAGCCACTATGGACAACAGCTAAATGACCAACATCCAAAAAGTTTTCAATAATTCTAGGAGGTTTTGCGTTTACCTCTTGTGGTCCCCAAATCACATTTCGATAGCCGTCTGCTTCCATTTCTGGGTATGGGAAAAGCTCTGGCTCATTACCAGCAAGATTCACCCAAATAAATCCGTACTTTTCAATACAGGAATATTTTATCGCTTTTGCCTTCTTCGGAATCGGACGACCCTTTGGTAGCTGAGGTATCGTTACACATGCTCCATCTGAATTATATTCCCATGCGTGATATGGGCAAACAAGACAATCATCTTTCACTTCACCAAGTGAAAGGGCTGCACCTCTATGGATACAAAGATCCTTGAATGCATGAACCCCTTTACTATTTCTAAAAATAGCAATTCTATTGCCCATTAGCATAATTTGAATAGGTTTATCCTTTACATCCGTTGATCGGCAAGCAACAAGCCAATCTTCCTCTAATACTTTATCCTCTAGCATTTACTTTTCCCCCCACAAATGAACTTTCTTAGCTTTGTTTTTCATTAATCTTATTAAAAACAATAATTACCAACATATTTTTAATTTTATTAATATCATATCAAAATATCAACAAAAACACGAATAAAAATATATTTAAATAAAAAAATATTCGTATTTAGTATACATTTTCAAAAAAATTATATATAATCCTATTAAAAACTAACGGAATACGAACTAGGAGGATTCAACTTTGGAAAAGCAAAATAATAGCAATATTATTGTTGGGGTGAATGATAAGATTAGTTTTGGAAAAGCCCTACTTCTTGGAATGCAGCATGTTTTGGCAATGGATTTATATATAGCGCCGATCATTATTGCTGGACTTCTTTCGCTAAGTACAGAAAATACGTCATTTTTTATCCAAATGTGCTTTCTTGCAACTGGACTAGCCACATTGATACAAACTGGTTTTGGAATTAAGCTTCCAGTAGTCCAAGGTCCATCTTATGTACCGATTGGTGCGATTGCTGCAATTGGTGGAAAATTAGGGATGGGGGCAATTGCCGGCAGTCTAATTCCTGGCGCGATTCTCATATCTCTACTTGGATATCCATTAAAATGGTTTGCAAAAGCTGTTAAAAAATTTATTCCTCCTATTGTTGGCGGAACAGTTATTATTATTGTTGGGATTTCATTAATGCCTGTTGGAATGAATAGTATCTATAATGCTGAAGGGGATATCGGTATAAATATTCTAATTGCAGCTATTTCAGCTGGTGTACTTGTTCTTTGTATGTTGCTTGGTCGAAAAATGCATGGTATTGGAACCTTTTTTCGTTTAGTATCCGTTATTGTCGCTATTTTAATTGGAACCATCTCTGCTAGTTTCTTTGGTGCTGTTGATTTTTCTCCAGTTAAAAATGCAGCTTGGTTTTCACTTCCTTCATTTTTTCCTTTTGGAAAACCAGTTTTTAATATAAGTGCTATACTTTCTATTGCTTTTGTATATTTTATTATTTTAATAGAAACAACTGGAACTTGGTTCGTTGTCTCAACAGTTACAGACCATGAATTAGATGAAAAACGCCTTAACCGCGCTTCATTCGGAGAAGGACTCGGGTGTCTTGTCGGATCACTTTTTGGAAGTACACCTATGACTGGTTATTCGTCAAATGCTGGTTTGCTCGCTATCACAGGTGTTGCAAGCAGAATGGCAATTATGGCGGGTGGAGGAATATTAATATGCTTAGGGCTCATCCCGAAGCTTTCAGCAGCGATTACTTGTATTCCTGAACCAGTAATCAACGGAATATTCGGAATTGTGTGTGTAGCCATCGTTACAAACGGAATGAAAGTTATTCAACCTATCTATATTAATGATCGAAGCATGATGATTATCGGAATTCCAATTCTCTTAACCATCGCGGTCACCATTCTACCTAAAGAAGTCCTAAACAACACACCTGAATGGGTAAACTACGTCCTATCATCAAGCATGACCATCGGTGCCCTAGCAGCACTCATCCTAAACCTCATCATACCAAAAGAAAAATAACGGGACAGGGGGACTGGTTCCTTGTCCCCTATACCCTGCTTTTCCAATTTTCTCTCCTGTTTTTAATAAAACAAAAACTATCTTATTAACTTATTATGTTGAGACTAGTTTTGGGACGCGGAACCTGTCCCTGTGTCCCATTCATTTTGGAGAATTCCCATATGGATGATATCATGCCAGGTTCCGTTTCTAAACAGGCTTTGTCTAGATGTTCCTTCATGTTTAAAGCCTAGCTTTTCATAAAGTTTTATAGCTCGATTGTTAAATGAAAAAACACGTAAAGACACCCGATGGAGATTCATTTCAAGAAATGCATATTCGAGAATAAGCTTTAATGCTTCCGTTCCGCATCCTTTCCCCCAATAATTTTTTTCTCCGATATCAATGATACATTCTGCATGGCGATTTTTATAATCAATATTTATTAATGAGGTTATACCGATTGGTGTGTTTGACTCCTTGTCCATTATGATATAGCTTTTAGACGTATTCGAACCAAGAATGACATGATTAACAAATTCTTTCGTTTCATCGAGATGGTATAAATCCAAATAGGGATTAGTAGACTGCATAACCTCCATATCATTTCTCCAAACATGATAAATTTCAGCATCCTCGGATGTCATTTTTCTCAATGTGATAGTAGGTGTTTCAAATATCATAAAGAAACAACTCCTTAAATTAATTTCTCCTAATCCTAAGGATTTAAGATGGCTTTCAATGAACATTCAAAGGCTGTAAGCTGTGCCTTAACATTCGTTTTTTCAGATCCTAACTGAAAAGTATCCAGCATTAACCCATCCAAAAAAGATATAAAGTAAAGCGCAATATCTTCCGGGGCTAAAAGCGGCTTAAATTCCTGCTGGTCCATTCCCTTTTGTAAAAATCTTTTAATGGCATTTTTCAGATTGTCATAACGCTCTGAGATGTAAGGAAAATGTTCTTTTTCATTAGCATAGTTTGAGGTTAGAAAAAATTCCGCCTTGGCTCGTACAAGGGAGTTATTTATCCCTTCTATATTCTGTTGTTGTAATTTAATCCAGTCGGTTAACTGATCCCACAATGGACGGTCTACAGTAGGCTCAAAAAATAAAATATCCTCTCTATCTTCAAACTGTAGTACTTCCATAAAAAGATGATCAATGTGATTAAAATAAGCATATAGCCCGCCTCTGGATACATTCGCTTCATTCATAACATCCTGCATTGTTACATGTGTATATCCTTTTAAGATAAATACACGTCTAGCCGCTTTCAACAACTCTTTTTTCTTTTCTTTTTTATATGCATCACTTACTTTAGGTGACAAATAATACCAACTCCTATTTTAAAATAAACATTAATGTCGTTTATTTAATATTATGATAACCGACATCAATGTCGTTTTCAACAAAAATAATAGGACAGGCTCCACTTGCCTGTCCGTGCTATTACGAATATCAATCTGCTTGCACTTCTTGATGCCTAGATTTGGGACACTGAACCTGTCCCCTCGTCCCTTTGAACGCTTTCACTTTTTTGTTCACTTTTATCGACAATGGCTGCTCCGACAATGTCACCTGTAACGTTGCACATTGTAAATACCATATCAGTTATAACATTAACCCCTGCAGTTAATCCTACGATTTCAATAGGAAGGCCAGCCTGGGTGAAGACGATTGACATTCCAATCAGCCCAGCTCCTGGAACACCTGCGGTTCCAACTGCAGCTAAGGTCCCTGTTAAAATAATTCCTATAATCGCTCCAATACTCAAATCATAGCCAACGATTTCTGCTGCAAAAACAACACCTACTCCAAAATGAATAGCTGATCCATTCATATTAACGGTGGCACCGATAGGTAGAGTGAAATTAGCGACTCTGTCACTAATACCAGCCTTTAAGGCAGATTTGATGGTAACTGGAAGCGTCCCTAAGCTGCTGCATGTTACGAAAGCCGTCATGATTGCTTCACGCGTATTTAGAAAAAATTTAATAACAGGTACTTTAAAAAGAAGCAAAATAAGTGGAAATACGATAAGCATTTGAATGGCTACACCTACATATGAAGCACCGACATACTTTGCGAGTGATTGAAGTGTTCCCATCCCTTGATTACCAATAGATGTGGCAGTAATTCCCAAAACTCCAATTGGTGCATATTGTAATATCCCATTTAAAATACGAAAGGTTACTTCGCTTCCTGCCTCTGCAAGCTTTAACAGCAAGTTTCCCCATTCCGTCATTTGTGATTCTGTAGAATGTCGAATAAACGAAATAGCAAACCCAATAATAAGTGCGACAAATACAATGCTTAAAATTTCGCCTTTTGCCATTGAATCAATGATATTTGTTGGAACGATTTGAAGAAGAATGTCGATAATCGATGGTGCTTCTGGAACATCTATATTTGTGTTTTTAGGCATTTGAAGTCCTAATCCAGGATTGATTAGCTTAGCAATAATAAGTCCAATTCCAACTGCAATTCCTGTTGAGATAATGTAATATGGAAAGATTTTTCCGCCGATACGACCAAGCTCTTTTGGACTTGAATTATTAACAGAAACAATTAACGTAAGAAAAATGAGTGGAACTACAATCATTTTTAATAGTTTAAGAAATAATTCTCCGAAAGGCGATAATACCTGAGCAGATTCCCCAAAAATAATCCCTATGATAATTCCTAAAATGAAACCTACAGTAATTTTTAAAATAAATGATTTTCCACGATACCATTTCCAAATAGCTAACATAAAAATCCCCCTTGTAATCAATAGTTAAACGCTTTCATTTTGAATTTTTTTCAAAAAGCATCTTTTTACTCTTCCAATGCTGACAAAAAACGATCTAGTTATAACTGGGACACTGAACCTGTCCCTCTGTCCCTTGGAGGGTGTTTAGTTTTTTCTTCATAGAATAGTGCAAAGTTTGGATTTACTTTGCCGATACCAAGGTGTCTTGCTTTATAATCTTTCAAGAGCTCAAAGAATTTTTTACTTAGTAGTAAGATGACGACAACATTGATGAAGGTTGGGATGGCTGAGGTAATGTCTGCAAAGTACCAAACTGATTGCCCAGGTATTCCATATGTAACTGCATAGATCACCATTATCGTTCCAGGGATTGGATAGATGATATTGTACATTTTTAAAAAGCGCTTTTTCCATTTGAGGCGTTTTGGATTTTTAAAAAGATGGCGCAATAATACTTCGTAATAGACGTACCAACCTGTAGAGGTGGTTAGACCGAAAAGAAAAATGGACACAGTGACGATTATTCGTCCAAAGCTGCCAATTCCATCCTCAAAGGCAGACAAAGTTAATTCCGCTCCAGATAAACCGGTAGACCACTTCCCTGTAACAATGACGACTAATGCCGTAATCGTACAAACGATCATAGTATCAACGAAGACTTCAAAAGCCCCCCACATCCCCTGTTTTACTGGATGATCCGTTTTTGCTGTAGAATGAACCATCGGCGAAGTTCCCCACCCTGCTTCATTACTGTACACCGCACGAGCAATTCCCAATCGAATAACCTGTGCAACCGCAGCTCCTGTAAATCCACCAACTGCAGCAGTTCCAGTAAAAGCACTTGTGAAAATCAATTCAAACACGCTGCCTATTTCTGTAAATCTGCTAGAAATAATGAATAATCCTGATAAAAGATAGAAGAGACACATAATTGGTACTAGTTTTGTTGCAATTTTACCAACATGTCTAATTCCACCATTTATCATGTAGTACACAAGCAGTAGGTAAACAATAGAAACAGGAATCATTCCAATATTAAAGGTAGAGCTCACAGCCTCTGAGATTGTATAGCTTTGAAGAGTAATAAAGAAGGTTGAAAAAATACCTAGTCCAAAAAGAAGCGCTGGAATCATCCAATATTTAAAATTTCTCTCTTCCCCTAGCCCCTTTTCCATATAATAAGTCGGTCCACCATATGGATCTCCATTTTCATCTGTGTTACGATAATATACTGATAATGTCACTTCGACTGTTTTAATTAACATTCCAATCAATGCACTACACCACATCCAAAATACTGCACCTGGGCCCCCAACAGCGATAGCAGTCGCAACACCACCAATATTTCCAACCCCTACAGATCCTCCAATGGCCGTGCTCACTGCTTCGAATGGGGAAAGAATTCCTTTTGTATTTTTATCACTAGATTTTCTTTTGAAAATAATTCCAAAAGTATTCTTCATAATGTGTGGAAAAAAGCGAAACTGGAATAACTTACTTCCAATAGTAAAATATAATCCTGTAAAAAGAATCGAAACGATTAGTGGCAGCCCCCATAAAAATGCAGAGAAGCTCTCCAATATTTTTTCCAAAAAGGATCTCCCTCCTCACGATGATTGATTATTCAAAAAATTACTTTTAAATGTGAAGGCTACTATTTAGTAGCCTTTGCTTTTTCAAATGTCACCTTACCATCAATAATGGTTTGTTCAATATCTGTAGTTAATAGTTCATCAGGATCCTCTAAATCAAAAATATTTTTAGAGAAAACCGTCATATCTGCTAGTTTCCCTCTTGAAATTGTCCCCTTAATCATTTCTTCATTCGTTGCGTACGCACCCCCTATCGTAAATAACTTAATCGCTTCTTCTATCGTTAATTTCTCTGATGGGTTCCATCCTTCATGGCTTTCACCAGGTGCTTTTCGAGTAACGGCTGCATGAATTCCTAGCAGCGGATCAATTGGTTCGACAGGTGCATCTGAACCACCAGCACAAATGACCCCTGCAGACAATAAAGTTTTCCATGCATAAGAAAGCTTGATCCGCGATTCACCAAGTCTATCTTGAACCCATGGAAAATCCCCTGCAACAAATCTAGGTTGAATGTCCACCATTCGGTTCGGTGAAACGAGTCTTGGGATAAGCTCTTCTCGAAGTACTTGTGTATGGATCAAGCGATCACGATAGGATACAGCAGGAAATTGATCTAATATATTTAATACATTTTCAAGAGCTTGATCCCCTATGGTATGAACAGCAATAGGCATCCCAAGCTTTCTTGCCTCATTAACGATGGAATACAACGTTTCCTGATCGAACATCGCATCACCAAAACTAGTAGGATCATCATGGTACGGCTTAGATAATAGAGCAGTCCTTCGCCCTAAGGCTCCATCTGCAAAAATTTTAACCGCCCCGATTTGCAAATGCTCATTCCCGTATCCTGCATACATTCCACTTTCTTTCAGGTCTTTCATATATATATAGTCCATTAATAAGTTACAGCGTAAGCCTAACTGTTCCTCATTAATTAATTCATTGTAAATTTGATAGGTTTGGTAGAATCCGTTTAAGAAAGACGGATCATTTGTATGGGCACTTGTCAGTCCTTTTTCCATTGCGAATTGCACAGCTTGTCGAGCAGCCCATTTTAATTCCGAATATGACTTTTCCGGAATATATTTTTTTATTAGCTCTGATGCAGATTCTAATAGTAAACCTGTTGGCTTTCCGGTTCTTTCATCATGAACAATCGTTCCACCCTCTGGAACAGTCATCATCGAATGGTAATGGCACATCTCTAAAGCCTTACTATTTACAAGAAAGGCATGGCCGCATATTCTTGAAATAAATAATGGACAATGTGGAGTAACAGCATCCAGCTCCTCAATTGTCGGAATCGTGGAATCTGTAAATAGATTCTCGTCCCACCCACGCCCCAACAGCCATTCACCAGGCTGAAGAGTACTAGCTTTTTCTTTAATTTTCTCAAGCATTTCCACTTTCGACTGAACCCCAGTAACATCTAGATTGAGAAAATTTAAAGCAACTCCACCAAGATGAACATGACTCTCTATTAACCCAGGTGTTGCAGTTTTCCCCTCTAAATTAACGACCCTCGCATCATGCCTCCCCCACTGAAGCACCATCTCCTCCGTTGATCCCATATCTATAAATCGACCATTATCAATCACAACAGACTCAACAACAGGAAACATACGATCCAAAGTAAAAATTTGCCCCTTCGTATAAATCGTCCTCATCAAAACTCCCCCTTCCCCAGAGCGAAAAATCCTTTCCCCTCGCCCCTATCCCAAAACTTCTAGCAAAAAATCCAATCATTAAACATACTGATACATAAACAAAATCAATTAAACTAATAAAATGTAATATCAAGACATGCCACCAACAAATTCTCCCAATAATAATACATTCGTCCTCACCCAACATATCCCCTCTAAAATTGTATGACTTTTCAAAAAAAAAGGACAGAGGGACAGGTTCATTGTCCCAATGTCTCTGCAAATAACCCTACTATTACAGTATAAAAATTAAAGTCTGGTCATAGGAAAATTCTTACAATCTCCCTTTATAATGACATGCACTTCAATTCAACATGTCCAAAAACTCTATTATAAATCAAGAAAAATCTCGTAAATTTTTCCATCTAGATTGCTTTCTTCCCGTCCAGCGCCATTAACAATCACAGGTCATTACCTTGGGACAGGGAACCTGTCCCCCTGTCCCATTTGACAATGTTATGTCTCAACTCCATAATTACATTAGCAACTAAGATATTTAGTGACTAAACCTTTTTGTATCTATCTTAAAGCAAAAGGATGGGATATATATGACAGAGGAGAATTCAATACCTAAGGAGGAATTTATTCAATCACTGAACCAGGAATTGAGAAAGTTTAGTATAGCAAATATCTTTTTTTACGAAAGTGTCGCCGAAAAACTTCATTTAAATGCAACAGATTTAAAATGCCGCGATCTGCTGAATTATACTGGGGCAATCTCAGCAGGACAGCTAGCTAAAATAACAAATTTGACTACAGGCGCAATTACTGGTGTGATTGATCGACTTGAAAAAGTGGAACTAGTTGAACGAGTTCAAGATCCTAATGATCGCAGAAAAGTGATTATTCAACCACTTACTCATAGAAAACAAGAGATCCAACAATTGTTCAATCCATTATCAAGTTCCCTTTCCGATTTATTTAAGAAATATAATGAAAAAGAATTACAAGTAATACTAGATGTTTTAGTTGATCTCAACCAATTGTTTCCAAAAGAAACAAGTAAACTAAAAAACGAGGATTCATAAAGGGGGATTTATATGGTTTCAAAAGAAAGTAAAGTTGGCTTTGTCGTTACAGGGCTATTACTTGGGATACTGATGGCTGCAATGGACAATACGATTGTTTCCGCATCTATGCCAACCATCGTTGGCCAGCTCGGAGGTCTAGATCAGTTTATCTGGGTAACCTCAGCCTATCTCGTTGCTACAATGGCGAGTATGCCTATTTTTGGAAAATTATCAGATATGTATGGCCGTAAACGATTTTATTTATTAGGACTTATTATATTTTTAATTGGGTCTGCTCTTTGCGGCACTTCACAAAGCATCGTTCAATTAAGTATTTATCGTGCGATTCAAGGAATCGGCGGTGGCTCACTAATGCCAATCGCATTTACGATTATTTTTGATATTTTCCCTCCTGAAAAGCGAGGAAAAATGACCGGTTTATTTGGTGCAGTTTTCGGTTTATCTAGCGTAATGGGCCCACTATTAGGAGCGTTTATTACAGATCAAATTAATTGGCACTGGATTTTCTATATCAATCTACCATTAGGTGTTATTTCTTTATTTTTTATCGCTCAATTTTATAAAGAAACATTACAGCTTAAAAAGCTTAAAATTGACTGGTTTGGTGCATTAACACTAGTTGGATCCGTTGTAAGCCTAATGTTTGCACTTGAACTTGGTGGTAATGAGTACGCATGGGGCTCCACGATGATTATTTCTCTTTTTGCTATATTCGTAGTCCTTTTCGTATTATTCATCTTGATTGAAAGAAAAGTACAAGAACCTATTATTTCTTTTAGCTTATTTAAAAAACAGCTTTTTGCTGCAACACAAGGCGTAGCCTTTTTCTATGGATCAGCCTTTATCATTACAACCGTTTTAATCCCACTTTTCGTTCAATCAGTATATGGTGGAACAGCAACAAATTCTGGGGTTATTTTAATCCCTATGATGCTTGGCTCTGTAGTAGGTAGTCAAGTATCAGGGTTATCTGTAAAAAGATTTAGTTATCGCAGTATTATGCTTATCTCAGTTATTTTATTTTTTATAGGAATGCTTTTACTAGGAACCATTGACGTAAACACAGCTCGCTCCACTGTTACAGTCTATATGATAATCGCAGGTCTTGGAATGGGATGCTCATTCTCCCTGTTGAGCTTATCCACTCAGCATAATATTGAGCCTCAGAAACGTGGAATTGCAACATCGACAAATACATTTGCTAGAACACTAGGAATGACAATTGGCGTAACAATTTTCGGTACCATACAAAATCATCTGTTAAAAGACAATTTAAAAGACGCTTTTGCAAATATGAAGGGTTTTACAGGAAAATTAGATTCTCACACTCTATTATCAGCAGATGCTAGAGCAAATATTCCGCCAGAAATGCTTCATAAGATTACCGAGTCAATGGCCAATTCAATCTCTACTACATTTCTATGGACATTAGTGCCCATTACATTAGGCTTCATAGCCATTGTATTAATGGGCAACGAAAGACTATTTAGTCCTCAAAAGGAAAAGAGTAAAAAAGTAGTATCTGCATAGGGACACAGGGACTGGTTCCTTGTCCCAAATACGTTTGAAAAAGATCCCATTGGTACCTCAATGGGATCTTTTAACATCAAAATAGAAGACTTTATCTCTCATTCTTATAAACGAATGAAAACCAGTCACTGGTTTTCTAATGAGGGACACGGAACCTGTCCCCCTGTCCCTGCCTATACCACAGCATACCAGCGATTATCTAAATCAGATTTTACTAGTTTGCATGCGCCCTGCTTGATTAATTGATCCATAACCATTGAGACATAGGGAAATGATTTTGGTTTTCCTGTAAGGAAATATCCTTTAAAATCATGATCCATAGTATTCAATTCTTTACATATTTCTAGTACGCTGATGGTTCCGTTTATTTCTAATAAATGAATGATATAACGGTGAACTTATTTTTGGCTTAAAAGATAGTTTTTTGGGCTTGGCCCTTTTTACCTCAAATATGGGTGTTGTTCTATCCATACTCGATTTATTTTTTCCTTTATTGTCACGAAGCTTTTTTAGATGCTCAAGTTCTTTCTCTCTAATTAATCGATCTAATCGATGAAGCTGCTTATCTAATAATGGAAGCTTTAAATGGAGATGTTCTTGAATATCTTCTGGAATATCAATTTTATATTCTTTAGCTTTTATTAACGATGAGTCATCCCAGCCATATTCAATTTTATAAAGAATTTCATCTAACTCACAATCAATTCGTTCAAATCCTTTTATGATATCTTTTACAATGCTAGAAGGTATGCCAGTATGAAATTCAAAGTGATTTTTTCCAAGCTTTTTAAGTTCCCCTGTTTCTAAATTTTTTACGATGTATTGATAACGAAGGGACATGCCACATTCACAACGATAAGGTCGATTTCCTTGCCCACCATCAAGTAAATCGATAAACTCCCATTGTTGAATCTCTCGCTCTAGTTCCTGGTCAGAACCTGAATACGTTCCCTTTCCTTTTAATAATTCATTTGAAAAAACTGTCCTTTTTCCTCTTTTTAACGTTTCAAGAAGATACTTGCGTTGATTCTCTGCTAAATGCTTTAAAATGGTTTTTCTTTGCTGTGAATCAAAATAATACTCCATAAACTGGACACCTCCTATAAAAATCCTTATTTTAAATTTGAATATTCGAACTTTTTTCATAAAAATAACATAACTAGACAAAAAAGCCAACAGACAATGTTGGCTTTTTTTCATATTTTCTACCTGGAATTCATTTATGGTTTTTGCTCCATCTATAAACAAAAATAGGGACAGTGTACCTGTCCCCCTGTCCCTATTTATATACTGAACTTGGAATTTTAATAAATGGAGTTCCGTCTGCATAGGATGCTACTTCATATTCTTGAAAAACTAAGTAGATGCCATTTTTTGCAAACGAAAATTGAGTATTTTTATTTACCTGTACAGCACTTAACTGTCTAACAAAATACTTATATGGCTTATGTTTACTTAAATAATTATAAGCATACTTTTGAACCTTTTTATAGTTCGCTGACTTCTTTAGAATATCGTTAATTTTATATTGCTTACCAGTCGATAAATTAAAGTTATAAACTGTTGCATATCCATTGCTATGTGCTCCACCAGTATAGGCAGAATCGTAATAATAAATACTTAGTTTCCCATTAGTGTTGTATTTCACTTTGTATTTCACATTGTAATAGTATTTGCATGGAGAATTACAGTAACCATTCTTTTGAGCTTCTTTTTGCATCTTCATAACGCCTTGATAAGACCTGTATGATTTCTTCACTGCATTATTAATCGTAGCATTTATTTTCTTAGCAGCGGTTTTATTAATCCCAGAAACTTTCGGGTATTTCAAAAACTTCTTCCCTTTATAAGTTTTTTGAGTTATTTTAGCCTTCTTTGTAGCTGCCTTTGTTTCAAGACTTGAACCGGAAAATACGAAGCCAATAAAAAGAATAAAGGCAATAGCAATTTTGATAAAAGAACTTCCCTTTTTCATAAAACACCCTCCTATTAATCTTTGACATTAATATTATAAAGTAAATTTTACGAAACACAAGATTATTTTTCCATTTTTGTTTGAATCAACCATAGGGACAAGAGGGTCTGGTTCCTGTTTCCTTTAGGAAACCTAATTTAATACCGAAATGTACTAAATCCAATCCCACTGCTTTTTTAAATGATTCCTCCTTTCTCAGTCAAAAAAATCCCCATCCTCAAGATGGAGATTTTCGTCTTTTTATCGATTTTGGGACAAAGAACCTGTCCCTCTGTCCCGTTCAACTTTCGTCAAGAATTCTCTTATGACACGGACGTATTCCTCTGGTTCTTCTAAAAATCCTTGGTGTGCACTTTTTTCAAATATGTGGAATTTGCTTCCTTGGATCTGTTGACTATGTGCTTCTACAGTTTGAGGTGCTGCTTCATCATACTTTCCACAGGTAAATAAGGCAGGAATTTTGATCTCATGTAATCGATCCGTTACGTCAAATGTTTTTAAATTACCAGTTGTATAAAATTCAGAAGGTCCCCACATCGTTTCATAGACTACATCATTACCTTTTGCATATTCAGAATTTAATATTTCTGGTTTCTTATCTAGACGATTGACAAAACGTTTATAAAACACCTTCATTGCTTCTTTATATTCCTCTGAATCTGTTCTTCCTTCTTTCTCACATGAAGCAAGAACGTCTTGGATCTCTTGAGGAAGCTCCTTCCGATGCTCATCTTGATCCTTTGCCCATTGCGGAGCACTTAAGCAAGGGCTGGAAAAAATAATACTTTCCACTCCTTCAGGCTTGGTTAGTAAATAACTTGCCGCAAGCATGGTTCCCCATGAATGACCTAAAATATGTACCAGATCAAGTCCAAGTGCTTTGCGGATTTGACCTAATTCCTCCACAAAACGATCCACATGCCATAATGACATGTCGGTTGGTCGATCTGATCTTCCTGAACCGAGCTGATCGTAAAAAATAACTGGACGTTCATCTGCTAATGCCTCAAGACTCAACATCGGCATATGTGTTCCACCAGGTCCACCATGAAGAAGAATAATAGGAGTTTTCTTCCCCTCTCCTACTTGTTTATAGTAAATTTTCCCTCCAGCAACCTGTACATAACCTTCTTTCATTTCTACTCGTCCTCTCCCCATTGTATGTGTTCCATCCATTTTAATATAAAAAGACCCGATACAAAATAACTTTATAGTTTAGAAAAAGTTAGACCACATACATATTAAGGTTTTTCCTTTAAAATTAAAGGGTTAGTAACCACCAGCTTTAAAAATTCACCTTCTATTATATACCACAACTTTTACCACAACTTTCCACGATTAAATTATATAAAATTGGGACAAGGAACCTGACCCTCTGTCCCATTGTGCTAGGTTTCTTTTCGTGGTAGGCTTAGTTTAAATTTATTTTTACTTGAGGTGTGTGTATGGCTTTTCATGGACAAAAGATTATTCCAGCTGTTCGGTCGATGAAGGATTTTGACAAGATGCTGGATACACCGTATGTTTATGGAGTGTTTTTAGATTTACATATTGGGATGCTGAAGAGTGTTTTTCAGTATGTAAGACAACAGGAGAAGAAAATGTTTCTTCATGTAGATTTAATACATGGGCTGAGTCATGATGAGGCGGCTACTGAGTATTTATGTCAGGAAATCAAGCCTTATGGTCTGATTTCTACTAAGGGTAGTGTTATTATGAAGGCTAGGCAGAAAGGTGTTTATGCGACTCAAAGAGCATTTATCATCGATTCAAGTGCATTAGAGCGCAGTATTAAACTTGTTGAAAAAACGGATCCACATTATATTGAGCTGCTTCCTGGAGTGGTTCCTAAGATAATTAAAGAAGTGAAGGAACGGACTGGGAAAAAAATTTTTGCTGGAGGCTTAATTGATAATCCTGATGAAGTTGAGCATGCTATTGAAGCTGGTGCCTCTGCGATAACCACTTCAAATACCGCCCTATGGAAGCATTTTTGCTAATAGAAGAAGATCAAGTAGTCAATGATAAAAAATAGCTGTCGACATTGTCGACAGCCTCAGATCTATAACATGTAGGTTATGGATCATTTTTTATTTGAACGCTCGAGTTGCAGCGACCGCTTTTCTCCAGCCTTCATATAGTTTCTTGCTTTGTTCCTCATCCAACTGATTTATGAAGGTGCGTTCTTTTTTCCATTGCGTAGAAATTTCGGCTTTGTCCTTCCAAAATCCAACAGCTAATCCGGCAAGATAGGCTGCACCTAACGCAGTTGTTTCACTTACTACTGAACGATCAACCGGAACACCGAGAATATCACTTTGGAATTGCATAAGGAAATTATTTTTAACAGCTCCACCGTCTACCCGTAAAGTTTTAAGGCTTAAATCCGAATCTGAAATCATTGCATCTAACACATCTTTTGTTTGGTATGCTAATGACTCCAATGTTGCTCGAACAAAATGCTCTTTAGTCGTTCCACGTGTAAGACCAAATACAGCTCCGCGTGCATCACTATCCCAATAAGGCGTACCAAGACCTACAAAGGCAGGGACAAGATAGACTCCTTCTGTAGAAGCTACTTTTTTTGCATATTCCTCACTCTCTGGAGAATCTTTTAACATTCGCATCCCATCGCGAAGCCATTGTATAGCGGAGCCGGCAACAAATACGCTTCCTTCAAGTGCATATTCTACCTTTCCATCGACTCCCCACGCAAGTGTTGTAAGTAGCCCATTTTTAGACTTAACACCCTTTTCTCCAGTATTCATTAACATGAAGCAGCCTGTTCCATAAGTATTTTTCGCCATTCCTTTTTCAAAGCAAGCTTGTCCGAACAATGCTGCTTGCTGATCACCAGCAATACCAGCAATTGGAACCTCATGGCCGAAGAAATGATAATCAACTGTTTTAGCATATACTTCAGAGGAAGGACATACTTCTGGAAGCATACTTTTTGGCACACCTAAAATTTCCAATAATTCATCATCCCATTTGAAATCATAGATATTATACATAAGTGTTCGAGAGGCATTTGAATAATCAGTCACATGCCTTTTCCCACCTGAAAGGCGATAAACAAGCCATGTATCAATAGTACCGAAAAGCAATTCTCCTCTTTCGGCCTTCTCTCTTGCCCCTTCTACATGATCCAATATCCACTTTACTTTTGTTCCAGAGAAATATGGATCGATCAACAATCCCGTTTTGTCTCTAAACAAATCATTATAGCCTTTTTCCCGTAGCTCTTTACAAATATCTTCTGTTTGTCTTGATTGCCAAACAATCGCATTGTAAATCGGCTTACCGGTATTTTTATCCCATACTACCGTTGTTTCTCGTTGATTTGTAATCCCTATTCCAGCTACTTGACTCGGTTTGATGTCAGCTTTTATGATCACTTCTGCCGTACAAGCCAACACAGATGTCCAAATCTCATTAGCATCATGCTCTACCCATCCTGGCTCAGGAAAAAACTGCTCAAATTCTCTTTGTGCAGATTCAACGATTTCCCCTTCATGATTAAAAAGAATAGCACGAGAGCTGGTTGTGCCCTGATCTATTGATAAAATATATTGTTTCATATGTTATCCTCCTTAACTGTCTCCCTTTTTTAATTCTTTAGAAGCAGCCGCTATAAAAATAACGAGAATGATTACACTAAAAATCCAAAAGGCTGCAGAGAAATCAGCTTTAAAAATAGCTTGATAAAATAATGCACCGTATACACCACCGATTATAGGACCCACAATAGGAACCCACGCATAGCTCCAATTGGAGCTTCCTTTACCGATAATCGGAAGAAACGCATGAGCAATCCTTGGACCAAGGTCACGTGCGGGATTAATGGCATAACCTGTTGTCGCTCCTAATGATAAACCAATTGCTGTAATCAGTAATCCTACAATTACTGGATTTAAGCCTTCAGTAAATTGGTTTGCACCAATAAATAATAATCCCATAATTAATACAAATGTTCCAATAATCTCACTCACTAAATTTGAAAGTGGACTATGAATAGCTGGGTCTGTT
Organism: Heyndrickxia sporothermodurans; assembly: GCA_018333075.1. Lineage (GTDB taxonomy): Bacteria > Bacillota > Bacilli > Bacillales > Bacillaceae_C > Heyndrickxia > Heyndrickxia sporothermodurans_A. The sequence continues at coordinate 25,750 of BORH01000007.1, forward strand.
GCAAATACACCTAGCTTTGCTGCTTGATCCTTCGTTTCTCTCCAGTGAGGTAAATATAAGAAGAATACAATGACCGCTCCTATAATTGCCCCTATTACTTGGGCTGAAATAAACAAAGGTACCTTATCCCAAGGAAACTGACCAATAGCTGCAAATGCTAAAGTAACGGCTGGATTAAGATGGGCTCCTGAAACACTGCCGACGGCATAAACTCCCATCGTAACCGCAAGTCCCCATCCAATCGTAATAACGATCCACCCTGCACCTTCAGCTTTTGTTTTCTTTAGGACAACGCCACCAACAACTCCACCGCCGAATATAATAAGGATCATCGTTCCAATCAATTCTGCTAAAAACTCTGACATGCTCTATCCCACCTACAAATATAATTCCATCGTTTAATATTTTCGCTTTAATGGAATAGAAAAAATAAAAAAACCCACATCAATAAAAATACCATTCAATGAAAGGTATTTTATAAAATGTGAGTTCTCAAATTCTCTATTCACCATATTAACTTATATCAAAAAGATATAATAAACTGAAAACGTTGTCAACACTCAAAAACTTCCATATATATATCTACTAAATAAGTAAGAAAATTCCTTAATAAATTTCTGGTACTTTAAATAAGATTATGCTAGAATGAAACTAAGTTAATTATTCGGTTGGAGATTTTGAGAGACCACGCAACATTTTAGTCGGAACTAAAATGCTTGTTGTGGTCTCTTTTTATTTTCATCATATGTGCATAAAAACATTCACATAATAATAAATAAAATTTAGAGGAGACGGTCTATATGAAAATTAATTTCTCAGGTTTAAAACGAACTGAACAATTAGAGCAGCTACAAAAAGAAAAATATGACCTCCTAATTATTGGTGGCGGAATTACTGGTGCTGGGATTGCTTTAGATGCAGTTACCCGTGGAATGAAGGTAGCTTTAGTTGAAATGCAAGACTTCGCAGCAGGAACATCTAGCCGTTCAACAAAGCTTGTTCACGGTGGTCTTCGCTATTTAAAACAATTTGAAATCAATGTAGTAAAAGAGGTTGGCCGTGAACGTGCAATTGTGTATGAAAATGGACCACATGTAACAACACCAGAATGGATGCTTCTACCTTTCCATAAAGGCGGAACATTTGGTGCCTTTACGACATCCATCGGTTTAAAAATGTATGACTATTTAGCCCAAGTAAAAAAATCTGAGCGCAGAAAGATGCTATCTGCTGCTGAAACCCTAAATAAAGAGCCACTTGTCAAAAAAGAAGGATTAAAAGGTGGCGGCTACTATGTAGAATACCGCACAGATGATGCTAGACTAACAATTGAAGTTATGAAAGCTGCTGTTGAGCATGGTGCACATGTAGTGAACTACACAAAAGCTGAAACATTTATCTACAATAATGACAAAAAAATCACTGGTGTTGTCGTACGTGATTTGCAAACAAATAAAGAATATGAAATTAATGCAGAAAAAGTAGTTAATGCTGCTGGCCCATGGGTAGACCAAGTACGTGGAAAAGATTATTCAAGAAATAATAAACAGCTGCGTTTAACAAAAGGAATCCATCTCGTTTTCGATCAATCGGTATTCCCTTTACGACAAGCCGTTTACTTTGATACTCCAGATGGACGAATGATCTTTGCAATTCCACGTGATGGAAAAACCTATGTAGGAACAACAGATACATTCTTTGACAAAGATACAGCACATCCGAAAATGCTATCTGCTGATCGTGACTATGTCATTAAGGCGATTCACTATATTTTCCCAGATGTAAAAATTACGAACGATGATGTGGAATCAAGCTGGGCAGGTGTTCGTCCATTAATCTATGAACAAGGTAAGGATCCTTCAGAAATCTCTAGGAAGGACGAAATTTGGGAAGCAGATAGTGGCTTAATTACCATTGCAGGTGGTAAATTGACCGGCTATCGAAAAATGGCAGAAAATGTTCTTGATTTAGTATCGAAAGAACTATCAGCTACACATCAAAAAACATATAAACCATGCCAAACGATTCATTTCCCAATCTCAGGTGGAGATGTAGGTGGCTCTGACAATTACCAAGCATTTGTTGCACAAAAAACAAAAGAAGCAGTTCAATATGGATTAACAGAAGAAGAAGGCGGCATACTTGCGAGCAAATATGGGACAAATGTCGATCAATTATTCCAATATGCACAACAGTATAAAGAACTTGGTGAAGAAGATTTAACACCTTTTGTTTACGCACAACTTATGTATGCAATTGAACAAGAAATGGTCGTAAAACCAATTGATTTCTTTATCCGTCGTACCGGCGCAGTCTTCTTTAATATTAATTGGGCTAAACAATGGAAAGACTCTGTAATCAATAAAATGGAAGCAATCTTTGATTGGACTGCTGAACAAACGAATGAATACAAGGCTGAATTAGAAAAAGAAATAAAAGATGCCGAAGTTCCAGTTGATTTGCAATAATACAAAGTACCACCCTTTAAAAAAAAGGGTGGTTTTATTTTTTACGCTTCATGGAACATAAATTCGAATTTGTGGCGCATTTATTATCATTTATGACCTATACTTTTTAATTTGCGACTCATTCGTCCTAATTTGTGACCCATAATCTCCGTTTCACGACTCATTCAAACAATTCGCACCATATTTTCTGACCAGCAGCATTCTATAGACGCTTTATCCTCTAGATAACCTTTAAATTTAAGAAAAGATAAAATATTCAAAAAATATATAGAAAATTCTTAATATATATCTTATAATCTTGTTTAGACGAAAATTCAAATGTTAGTAATATAATCAATTCAAATTAACATTTGAAAAATAAATAGCTATTTATCATTTCGTTTCGTATTATTTCATGAAGTTTTATTGCAACGTACATTGAAAACAAGGCAGGTGTGAATTACAAATAATCACTTTTTTTTACGATCACCTCAATGACACCAAGGTCAGTCCTCAATAATTTTTACTCTTTATACTGCAGATTTTGGCAATTATTATTATCGATTAAATTGGGATTATCTAGAATCGGGACGAAATGCCAATATACAAGGGGGAAATAATATGAATCCATTAATATCCACATGGAAGTCACTCACAATGTTGATTGTTTCATTTGCAGTTGTGTTTGCTGGAATTCTTTATCTCAAAGCTCCTTCAACAATTGTTCTTATCTTTGCTGGGGTAACAGTTGTCATATTATCAGTCCTATGGGGAGTAAAGTGGCAAAAGATTGAAGATGATTTAATCAATAATTTAAAAGCAATGCTTCAACCAATCCTCATTCTTTTAGCAGTGGGGATGCTAGTCGGTGCTTGGATGTTATCTGGAACCATTCCTTTGATTGTATACTATGGCTTACTGAGCATTAATCCTATGTTCTTCCTCATTCTTACGGCACTCATTTGCTCCATAATGTCTATAATGGCAGGTACATCTTGGGGAACGATCGGTACAGTAGGTGTTGCGCTGATGGGGGTTTCAATAGGTCTTGACATTCCTGTTCATTATACCGCAGGAGCCATTGTCGTTGGAGCAATATTTGGAGATAAATTATCTCCACTTTCAGATACAACGATTATGAGTTCCGCCATGGCAAAAGTAAGTCTTGTTGATCATATTAAGCATTTGCTTTGGACGACCATTCCTGGCTACGGTATTTCACTCATATTGTACCTTATACTAGGATTTCAGTATGGAGATCATGTAGATAAGAACGAGAACGTTGATGTAATACTTAGAACTCTGAGTGAAACATTTAATCTAAACCCATTATTACTCCTTCCTCCCATTATTGTATTAATCTTAATTTATTTTAGAAAACCGACCATTCCTGTTTTTATTATAGGCATTTTAGCAGGATGCTTGTTCGCTGTTATCTTTCAGGGAAGAGACGTACTCGAAGTGGCTAATGTGTTGAATAAGGGGTATCCAGATTCAACGAATGTACCAATTGTTGATGAAATATTGCAGCGAGGTGGTTTAATTAGCATGCTTGGAACGGTTGCATTGTTAATTGGTGCAGCAGTATTTGGATCGCCCTTACAAACAGCGGGTGTAATTCAAATCATCCTTCGTAAAATTTCAGACCTAGCCAAAAGTGCTAAAACAATAATGGCCTCCAGTCTAACATTACACGCCTTACTTTTTACCATTACCGGAAGCTATTATGTTACTTTTGCTGTTATAGGTCCAATGATAACCCCTTTATATGATAAGTATGGGCTCCATCGAAAAAACTGGTCGAGAACGATGGAAGACACAGGAACTGCCCTTGCACCTATTATTCCATGGAGTGTAACAGGAGCTTTTATTGCTGATACTTTAAAAGTACCAACAGGTGACTTTATTTTATTTACCCCAATGACATATCTAGGGATTGTTTTTGCACTTATTTATATTTTTACTGGATTGGGTATAGCAAAAGCCCATAACGATAATGGGATTGGGACAAATAACCTGTCCAATCCGATTTAATAAAAGTGGGATTTAATATGAAATTAGCCTTTTAGCAAATTTGGTAAAGGGAGAATCAGCGGGTTTTCTTCCCGCTGATTCGATAAGACAATCGTGTTTTCCTGCTTCTTCGAAGATTTTTTAAAAAAGTAGTTCAACTCTCTTTTCACTCACTATTTTCCAATAAACATTTGTGACCAGTGATTTCCTTCTTGTTCAAACCCTACTCCGATATGTGTAAAGTCTTTATTTAAGATGTTTTTCCTATGACCTGAACTATTCATCCATGCGTTAACAACTTCTTGTGGAGTTTGTTGACCTTGAGCAATATTCTCACCCGCATTCTTATATTTGACCCCAAAGTCCCTCATCATATCGAATGGTGATCCGTAAGTTGGACTTGTATGAGAAAAATAATGATTTTTCTGCATATCCTGCGATTTCTTTTGAGCCACACTACTAAGCTGAGTGTCGGCTTTTAAAGCCGGAACACCTTGTTTTGACCTTTCTTTATTTGTTAAGTCAATAACTTGTTGAGAATATTTACTGATATTCCCAGTGTTCTTTACTTGCGGTTGCTGCCCCTTTTGTTCTGTTTTTTGAGATGGTCCTTGTTGATTTTGTGTTGGTGCTTGTTCAAATTGTCCCTGTTGTTGATTAGGTGCTTGTCCATTTTGATCTAGTGGATATTGTCCTTGTTGTTGATTAGGTCCCTGCCCATTTTGATTTGGTGAATATTGTCCTTGTTGTTGACGAAAAAACTCATTCATTTGATTTGGATCTATCTGAATTTCCTTGTACTTTGCATCTTGTATTAATTGTGCTTTGGTTTCTGGATATTGATCGCTATTGATTGATGTTTGTGTAGCAGATATATTCATGTCATTATTGTCTTGACGGTTTCGGTAATTTATATTGTCAAAACAGTCGATGTTATCATTTCGAACATCGATATTTCTTACATTTCGATTATTATTTGTTGTGTCAAATCCACGATCAGAATCATTAGTACCACAACCGACAAGTCCTAATACTAAGGTAGTAGCAACGATTATCCCCATGTTACTTTTTATCAATGTCAATTCCTCCTAATGGTATTGATTATTTTTTATAACCTTAGTATTTCTAACTTGGAAAAAAGTAAAATGGTAATAATCGGAGGAAATTAGCTTTAAACCAATTGGGGTAATAGTTTTAAAGAGTGTAAGACAAAGAAGTATAATTGAAACATATTAATAAAATTATAAAAGATACCAGGAAGTGAAAATTTGCAAAAAGCACAAAAGAATAAGAAGAGAGGATTTTTCAAAGACATAATCATTGAGATTCGTGATTCAATCATATTCGAAGTGATTTGGGTCATCTTAACTTATATTCCAAAATTGATTTTTCGTTTAATAAGATATTTACATTAAACATCCGAATTAAGGAATATTATGATAAATTTTAAAGAATATATTAATAACATACTTTCGGCTGATTAGGAAAAATATTTGATTTCGATTATCAAAAAGATTTGAAATTAGCCTTTCTGCAACCTTGACCTTACCTCTAAATATATTTGGTAAAACTTAATCAGCGGGTTTTCTACCCGCTGATTTGATTAGAACCTCAATTTTATTTAAACAATCGTATTTTCCTGCTGCTGGTATCGACCTAATGAATTGAATCAAAATGTCAGTTTATTAAATATTCTTGAGAAGGTACGAATTAAGGCAGGGATTCTTTCTGGTATCATTACAGAGAAGAACAATATAACTCCTACTAGCCATACACTCCCTAAAAAGCTATGGTCCCATCTCCAAAGTCTTATATAAATAATGAAAGAAAATACTTAAAGAGAACATCATATTACATCCAGATATCTATCCATGGGGACATTACACAGAGCATTTGCTGTCAGCGAATCCATTGCCTTAGCTACAGCCTCTCAAATCCCAGGCACGGTTCCCAATAATATCATTCATTCATCTAAACAAGGGATTCGAATAGGTCATCCCTCAGGCATTATTTATACGGAAGCTACGGTACTGTTAGAAAGGGGGGAATGGAACGTCTCACGTGCAGCAATAGGTCGAACAGCCAGAAGAATCATGGATGGTTTTGCCTATGTTCCTAGTTCGATATTTGCATCTGATCAAGGAAGTGAAATTGAAAGAGGTAATCATTCAATACAAAATGTATGATTAAAGTATTTTCGACCTTTATGTAAAAGTATAATAACACTCACTTTTGTCGTTAACCAAGAGGTTTAGTAGGCAAAAATTAATAATATTCCCAAACGTAATGTAAATAGCATATTGATTTGGTCTCTTAATATCCCTTATATATCAACACTATGAAATAAAAAAGTAACGCTCTAAGCATGATATCGAGCGTTATTTGTTATTTTGTATACCTATTTTAATTTGATAAAGTGTTATTTGATAAGTTTTTTCCACATTATTAGAGCTAATTAAGCTTCGTTGAACTCTCTTTTCATTCATTTTTTGTAAAAGGAAAGAATTCCTCGCTTGTCTGGTCGTAATCTTCTATTCTCTTTTGTACTTTTTCTTCTTGTGAAGCTGCTACACTTGTTACAAGAAGATTAAGTAGTGAAAATGTCGGGGTTATTCCTTTTAGTGAGATTGGATTAGGAGCCACAATCTTAAACAAAATATCTGAAAACTGTCCTATTGGTGAAAATTCGTCATCTGTGATAGCAATTACCTTTGCCCCCTTTTTCTTAGCGGCTTTTACAAAAGAAAAGGTTTCTTGTGTGTATCTACGAAAAGATATAGCTATAACGGTTGAGCTTTCATCCATTTCAGATAAATAAAAACTTGCAGCGTCAATTTCTCCACGATGCAAATATGTATTTCCAATCACGACATTTAGACTAAAGGTTAGCCAATTAGCAGGGCCATATGAAGAACGAAACCCGATCACAATTCTCCTTTGGGAATTAATCAAGAGGTTCACTGCCTTTTTATATTGGTTATAATCAATACGTTCTAAGGTTGCTCGTACATAGGCATTATCCTGTTCGATTGTATATTGAATTAAGTTAGTATCCTTCAATGATTTGGAAGTAGATATCAATTCTTCTATAGGATCTTGTGAAGTATGCTCCAATAAAGATATTTGTATTTCCTTTTGAAGTTCGCTATAACCGGAATACCCTAGCTCATAGCATAATCGTATGACCGTCGTTTCACTTGTATTGCTTGCTATGCCTACATTTTTAGCGGTTTGGAGGGCAACTTCCCTTGGAAAATCAGAAATATATTTTGCTGCAATTTTTTGTCTTTTTGTAAGTTCATTATATTGTTTCCTTATTTTATCATTAAAATTATCCACAATACTTTTCCTCTCTTACCATTATTCTAGTTTCATTTGCATACAATCTTCCTCTCAAAAGTTGGGAAAAAAACGTTACTTTTATACAAGTAACGTTCGATATTATCTATAATTTTATAGTAAAACTTAGCTATTTCAAACAATATTTGTCATATAATAACATCTAATTTATAGACTTTTATCTTTAATTACCACTTTTAAACCGTTTGCTTCGTTTCTACTTTAGGAAATTGCCTAAAATGATAAGATATTCCAGTTGTTTTTCCATTTTCATTTTTTAAAATTTCAGCAATTTCTGTGGAATCATTTATATTAGCAATAAAGATATTTTCATCTACAAATTTAATTGGACATTCTAGTTCTTGTGTAATAAGAATCGGTTTTCCATTTCTAATTTCAATTTTCACCTGCATTCCTTCATTCGATTGATAATCTCCTACATATTGTTCAAGAACTTCTGTTGTGATGCTGTATTCTTCAAAGGAAATATGGGAATCTTCAATTTCCCTTCCTTCATAGCCATTAAAGGCATATTGCATTATTCTCGAAGATGGGACACCTGCTAAATTAGCTAGAACAACACCCGATATTCCTTTTTCTGGTAGTATATTTAATTGCGCGGCTACTGCCTTTAAACTTCCACCATGTTCAACCAACAATGTTCCAAAATAATCAGGTGTAATCATGAAACCGTACCCATAATATCTTCCTGGTTGCGTTTTAATATGTGGTGTAAGCATGCTCGCTACACTATCTTCAGATAGTATTCTCTTATCATTCACTACACCGCCGTTACGAAATATCTCAGCATATTTCAACATATCACTTGCTGTTGATTTTAAGAATCCCGCTGCTCGCATAGAGGTAGTGTCCCACCAAATCGGAGCAGAAAATACTCGTTGCTCTCCGTCTTTCGTTTCTTCGGCATAACAAGTAGTGATATTGTTATAATCACCATATTCATCAATAGTAAAGAAACTATTATTCATTCTACAAGGCTTGAGAATATTATCATAGATGAACTGTTCATAAGATTTACCACTTACTCTTTCAATAATGGCACCTAATAAAGCATAGGCATCATTTGAATAACTAAATTGTGTTCCAGGTGCACCTAGCAGGTCAAATTCTTGATTTGAAATAAATTCCATTAGCTGCTCATATGTGTCAATCGGCTCCACTGCTTTTTCTTCGATTTTTAATCCTGGATAATTATTTTTAGATGAATCAAAATCCAAAGACCGTTTCATTGCATAAATCAAAGTGGACATTGGAGGTAAACCAGATGAATGAGTCATAAAATGGTGGATGGTGATCTGTTTCAAAGCTGCTTCGTTCTTAAGGCGAAATTCAGGCAAATACTTTATCACCGGATCATTAACATTTAATTTTCCAGATTCTTGGAGCTGCATAATCGCCACACAAGTAAAAGATTTTGTAACCGATCCAATACCAAACACAGTTTCTTCTGTTACAGGTAAAGCTTCATTAATATTACGGAATCCAAATCCTTTGAAGTATTCGATTTCTCCTTCTCGAGCAATGGCAACAGCGGTACCTGGAATCTGATGATCTTCGACTACCTTCTTTGCATGCCCTTCAAAGCCCTTTAAATTTCTCTTTTCACTCACATATTTCCCCTCCTTTATTTCATTAACAAATTCATTTAAGACGGATAAAAACAAATCTATTTCATCTACGAGTACATTATGGCTGCTGTTTTCAAAGATTATTAATTTGCTATTTGTGATTTTATCAGCTATCACTTGTGATTCTTCAACTGAAGTGATCCAATCGTAGCGTCCTGCCATAACCAGTGTAGGCACCCTAATAGAATCCAGCTCATCAATAATGTCATACGTTCGTAGAAACTTTCCGAATCCTTCATTAAGTGCTTCATACGAACGATTTCCAAGCTGAACAGCCTTAGATTGCTCAACTTTCTGTTTTCTCGAATAAAGTGGAGCCATAACCTCATAGTAATGACTTAACTGTTCTTGGGACTGAATATTACCTTCCCACAATAACTTAGCTACTTCCTTTTGAGCATTTGTTCCTTTTTCTTTAATAAATGCCTTTGCTTTTTCTAAAAATCGATAGCTGGCTGAGGTGGCGAGGAGCATGAGTCCTTTAAGGTTTTCATGATATTTTAGAGCATAACTCATCGCTGTCATTCCGCCATATGAATGCCCTAGTATAAAGATTTTCTTTAGACCCAAATACTTCCTAAGTGCTTCAATATCATCCACATTTTGTTCTAATGTATAGGTAGACTGTGGCCCTCTACTAGAAAGACCGCTTCCACGATTATCAATATAAACAAGCTGCATCGTTTCAGAAAATGGAGTTAGAACTGGACGAAAGCCAAGATGTGTTCCACCTGGTCCACCATGTAATACAAAACAAACAGGCTTTTCGACGAGCTTTCCCCCACTTTTTAACCAGCCTGTGCCTTCAACATCAAAAAAGATCTTTGTTCCGTTAATTTTTGCATACATTTTCCTGAACCTCCTGTTTTAATAGTTTTAAATCAGATAGACTTAAAATGTTCACACCTTTTTGTAAAGAATCCAAGTTAAAACTCATATTTAAATGGTGGAATCAAGGAGAAAGCTCTGCACCAAGACCTGCCATTGTGGTTTAAATATATAGGAATGATTAGATACTTACCTGATAAAATAAGTATCGTTCTTAGTTTATTTTTTACTCCATTCATTTCTCTTTAATAATTCGTCTTCCTCGTTAAAAGGGTATACTGGTCCAGCAAGTCTTGTATGATTAAAAAATTTAAGATTAAAACTGCTAAGTCCTGGAGAATCTACAGAAATGATTGTATTAGCTAACGGTTCGAAGCCTGCCCGGAAATGCTGACTTGATTTTAAAGCCACGATTTTATAGGTTGTTACATCAATTCCGTGTAAAATAAAGATTTGTTCATCCAATGTTTGGGATCTTTTCGAACAAACAATGATATCCAAATCATTGACAATTAATCTAGCAGACTTTCCATAATTAATCTTTCCCCCTTTTCCCATTGGAGAAGATTGAACAAACCGACCATCCGTAAGCGTTTTCACATAAGCTTTTATTGGAATAGGATCGCCGTGCATATCATCGGTTTTTCCGCCTATATTCACTTCAATAGTAGCTCCTACTCCTTTTTCATGAGCAATGTTTACAACCTCAGGATCATAAATAAAACCAAAACAAGCATTTCTAAGGTTTTCCTGGAGCATAGCTGATAGTAAATGTGTGCCATCTCCAGGCGTTCCTCCTCCTGGATTATCAGATGTTTCATTAATAACAATAGGATATCCATCAATTTTTAACGCTTTTTGGATGCCTTCGATCGGAGAAACTATTGGAGGGAAAAATTCCTTTCTACGTTTCCAAACCTCGTCTGCAATTTCCTCTGAAGTTTTATCTGCTAGATCCTGATCATTATCGGTCACTGTTAAAATAGTAACCCCGACTTCTGGGATATTCGTATATGGAAAACCATGAAAAAACGTGCAATCAAGAATAGATTCGTGTTCTTCACGGTTCCAACATAGTTGATTAATATCTTTGGCAGGTGATAAATTTGTTGTAGATGTGGGTATCATTAGCGGTAATTTCTTGAGGCTCATCTTCGGCTGAACTTCCCCCAAAAGAATTCGTTTAGTAATATCGATAGCTTCCATGCCTCTTTCATATGAATCAACATGTGGATAAAAATTTACTCCTAAGAGTGCATCAGCCTCTTTTACCATTTGATCCGTTATATTTCCATGTAGATCAAGTGTAACAACAATAGGGATCTCATAACCAACAACATTTCTAACTGCCGTTAAAATCCCACCCTCAAGGTCGTCTATTCCTTCTACTACCCCTGCTCCATGTAGCGCAAGGCATATAGCGTCAAAATTCCCGGCAACTTTAATTTCATTGATTAACTCATAAACTAGTCTTTCATATGTTTCTTGAGTAATAATTCCAGAAGGCATAGCAAAAGCAGAGAATGTTGGGACCACTTCAACGCCAATTTCTTCAGCGCGATCGATCATACCACCTAAATAATCTCTAACTTTTCGATGCTTATTTATAATTGCTTCTCCATGAAGCCACTCCCATTGTTTAAAAGATTCAACAGTTGTCTTTACTTTTGAAAACGTGTTTGTTTCGTGAGCAATTTCGCCAATTAAAATTTTCATTTTTTTCCTACCTTTCTATCATTAAAGTATTAACTTTATATATTAATGAATATGAAGTTAGCACTTTATTATTCTCATTATATTAAAGGGTTTATAGTTCAAAATTTAACAAGAAGAAATCGGTCTAAAGTTTCTTATTATAAAAAACTTAGACATTTTGTTTTTTTATCAGCTAAGGTTACTTCAATGCAATTACTTAATCGTTTTAGGAAATTGTCTAAAGTGATAGGCAATGCGTTCTATTTCTCCTTGTTCATTACGAATGAATCGTATCACTTCTTCCTGATCATTTACATTGGCAACAAATAAATTATTTCCAATAAACTGAATCGGAAAATTTTGTTCTTGTGTATTTAATTCAAGTGTTTCTTCCTTAATCGTTATTTTTATTTTCATCCCTTCATTAGAAGTAAACGTTCCTATATATTCTTCCATTTCAACGGTGGATAGTTCATGCTCAGAATATATTTCTGGTGACGAATTAACCGGCCGCCCCTCAAAGATATTTAAGGCACCACCCATAATGGTGGTTGCTGGTACACCTGCAAGATTTGTCAAAATCATTGCTGTTACACCTCTTTCAGGAATGATACATAACTGTGAAGCAACAGCTTTAAGATTGCCTCCATGCTCAATCAATGTTGCCCCATGATAGTCTGGAGTAATCATTAGGCCATAACCATAGAACTTTCCAGGTACAATTTCAAAATGCGGATAAATCATTTCTTGAACACTTTCCTTCGAAAGTATCTGCTTGTCTCCCACTTTGCCATCATTTCTAAAAATTTCGGCATACTTTAACATGTCTCTAACCGTTGATTTCAGATAACCAGCACCTTTCATGGAAGGGGACTCCCACCAAACTGGGGATTCATATACTTCCTCTCCATCCTCTACCTTTCTAGCAGCATAGAGAGAAGTAATATCATCATGATGGGCCAATTCATCTATTAACCCACAAGTGTTCAACATCCCCGACGGCTCTAATATATAGTCCTTCACATACTTTTCAAATCTCATACCAGAAACTCGTTCTACAATAGCGCCTAATAAGGCATAAGAATCATTTGAATAACTAAAATGGGTTCCGGGATCCCCGAGTAATTCAAATTCTAACCCTGCTATAAACTCCATTAGTTGTTCGTACGTATCAATTGGTTCTTGATTCAAATTATTAAAATCAAGACCTGGATAATCCTTAACAGACGAGTCCAATTCAAGGCATCTTTTCTTTGCATAAAAAATTGAAGGTAACGGTGGCAGCCCAGCTGTATGAGTCATAAAATGATGAATCGTCATTTTGCCTGTTTTATCCGAAGGTGTAGAAAACTCAGGTAGGTATTTAATGACAGGGTCATGTACAGATAATTTCCCGGCATCTTGAAGCTGCATGACTGCCACACATGTGAAAGATTTTGTTACTGAAGCAATGCCAAATACTGTATCCATTGTGACTGGAAGTTTTTTTTCTATATTCCTATAACCAAATCCCTTTTCGTAAACTGCGGATCCATTATGTGCTAGTCCAATAGCAACTCCAGGTATTTGATATTTACTGATGAGCTGGGTTGCATAATTTTCAAACTGGTTTAAATCAACTGTATTCTTCAATTAATCTTCCTTCCCTTCATCCTAAATTAGTTATACAAATGACAAGCAACAATATGTCCAGGGCTGATTTCTATCCCTTTGGGTTGAACCGTTTTACATATATCCATACATGCATGACAGCGTGTATGGAATGTACAACCGCTTGGGGGAGATGCTGGATTCGGAACATCCCCCTTCAAAATGATTCTTTCTTTTTTAAGAGTAGGGTTTGGGACTGGTACGGATGACATCAAAGCATTAGTGTAAGGATGTGATGGATGATTAAAAAGCTCATCTTTGGAAGCAAATTCTACTATTCTTCCTAAATACATCACTCCAATTTTATCGCTAATATGCTTTACCACACTTAAATCATGTGCAATAAAGATATAAGCCAAGCCCATCTTATCTTGAAAATCCTGAAATAAATTAAGGATTTGTGCTTGAATGGATACATCAAGTGCAGAAACAGGCTCATCTGCTATTATGATAGAAGGATTAACTGCAACTGCACGAGCGATTCCGATACGCTGACGCTGACCGCCGCTAAATTCATGTGGATATCGGTCAACAAGTTTACTATTTAATCCTACCTTTTCAAGGAGATCCATCACTATTTCTTTACGCTCTTTTGAATGATTCCCTATGCGATGGGTTGAAAGTGCTTCTTCAAGAATTGATCCAATCGTTAACCTTGGATTTAAAGAGGCATATGGATCTTGAAAAACGATTTGCATATTTTTGCGGATTTTTCTAAGGTCATTCTTTTTTAGGGTCGTTACTTCTACTCCTTTATATTTAACGGAACCACTTGTTGGTTCAATTAGCCGTAAAATACTTCTACCAGTTGTGGATTTACCGCAGCCGCTTTCACCTACTAATCCTAATGTTTCACCTTTTGTTAGTGAAAAAGAAATTCCATCAACTGCTTTGACAAACCCAGTTGATTTTTTTAAAATTCCATTATTAATGGGGAAATAGGTTTTTAAATCCGTTACTTTAAGCAAGGCAGTACTCATATAGTTACCTCCTTTTCACCATAAATCCAACATCTCACCTTTTGTTTATCAAGTGATATTAAGGGGGGATTTTCATGTGAACACTTTTCCATAGCATCTTTACATCTAAATCTAAATGGGCAGCCTTCTGATATTTCCCCTAGATATGGAACATTCCCTTCGATAGGATGAAGCCTTTTACTATCTTCTTCTAAGTTAGGAATGGAATTTAATAAACCAACAGTATATGGATGTTTAGGTGTAGCAAAGAGGGTTTGAACATCTGTTTCCTCCACTATTTGGCCGTAATACATAACCATCACTCTGTCTGCAATTTCAGCGACTACTCCAAGATCATGTGTAATTAATAGTATGGTTGTTTGAAAATTTGATTTTAAGCTATTCATCAAATCTAAGATTTGAGCTTGAATGGTTACATCTAATGCTGTTGTTGGCTCGTCTGCAATAAGTAGGGCTGGGTTGCAGGCCATTGCCATGGCAATCATTACACGTTGTCTCATCCCACCAGATAATTGGTGGGGATACTCTCTTATAATCTTATCTGCTCTTGGAATTCCAACTTTTCTCAGCATTTCGATTGTTTTTTGCTTGATTTCTTCTTTAGAGAATTGAGTATGTAATTCTAGGACTTCCCCAATTTGATCACCTATTTTGTGAACAGGATTAAGAGATGTCATCGGCTCTTGGAAAATCATTGAAATATCTCGTCCACGAATGTCTCTCATTTTTTTACTTGGGATACCATTTAATTCTTTTCGATTTAATTTAATGCTTCCTTCTACTTCACCAACATGTTTAGAAATCAACCCCATAATTGAAAAAGACGTCACACTTTTTCCGCAGCCTGATTCCCCAACAAGGGCTACCGTTTCACTCCTATTTAGACGAAAGCTTACGTTGTTAACCGCCGTTATTTTCTTCTTTCCTTCTGAATAGAACTTAATGTGAAGATTCTCAACTGTTAATAGTTCTTCCTTCTGATTGGATTCATTTAAATGATTCTCCTGTCTCTTTACATCATTTGATTCAGTTATCATTTTTCTCTCTCCCTCAACTAGTTGATGGACTTTATAATTGTGAATAATAGTCGACTGCTATTCGTGCAATTTTTGCAATGATTTGTGCACCATCCTCCACTGATGTATTTCCAGTTGATAGAACCGAAATGATTAATTCCCCTTGTTCATTGGGTAAATAAATGATTCCTGAATCGTTTACTGTACCTCCAATGGTTCCGGTTTTATGAGCTATTTTTACTGAAGGAGATAATAAATGTGGTAGGCGTTGCCTTAACTGCTGTCTCAAAAGAATGTCAAGAATTCCATTTGAAGCATACTCAGTGAATCCTTTGCGCAACAGGATTTTTTCTAATAAACCGTTTAAATCTATTACAGTTGAAACATTATTTTGTTCATTTTCTTTAAAAACACTGCTATTAGGATCGAACTTTCCTTCTTCAATTAAGGTCGAAACTTTTTCAAATCTTTCTTTTGTATGTGGAACAGGATTCATCCCTACACTCAATGTAAGCAGCTCCCAACAAGAATGCTGAATAAATAAGTGGTCAAAACCTAATTCTTTCATAAATGATTGGATCTTTTGTTTCCCGATCAACTGAAGTAATTTATCAGTGGCCATATTATCACTTATAATAATCATTAATGTAGCTAAATCTTTAACAGTAATTTTTGTTCCTGCATCAAGTTCTTTTAAAACTCCTGAACCGGGAACTCTATCATCTAAACTTAATTCAACTCGGTCTGATAAAGAAATTCGTTGATCTTCCACCTCTTTAAACAAAGTAGCTAAGATTGGTAGTTTAAAAACACTTGCCAATTGAAATAATCGATCACCATTAATGACTACTTCTTCTCCAGTTTGAAGATGCTTAATTGCAACACCAAACATTCCTGAACTATTTTCTAAAATATCTTCTATTTGTTTTTGCATGATTTACCTCCTAATCACTTTAACCTTGGGTCCAGCGCATCTCGTAGTCCATCACCTAATAAATTAAATCCTAAAACTACTAACATGATAGCTAGACCCGGAAAGAGGGACATCCACCATGCATCAAGCAAAAAGGATTTTCCTACATAAGCCATAGCCCCCCACTCGGGTGTTGGCGGTTGCGCCCCTAACCCTAAGAAGCTTAGAGATGCTGCCGAAAGGATACTCGTGCCAAATTGTAAAGTCGATAAAACAATTACCGGGGACAGTACATTTGGCAAGATATGTCTCACAATAATCTTAATATCACTAACACCTAAGGCCTTTACCGCTTCAATATATTCCTTTTCTCTAATCGATAATACAGCGCCCCTTACTACCCTAACGTAAGAAGGAATTACAGATATAGCTACCGCAATCATTGCATTAGTAAGCCCAACCCCAAGTACAGCAATAATAGCAATTGCTAATAATAATGAAGGAAATGCCAGTAAAATATCCATAACCTGCATAATATAGATATCTAATTTTCGATAATAACCAGAAATAACTCCTAAAAAGACTCCGACCGCTCCTGCAATGGAGACTGCAACGAGTCCCATCATTAAAGATACACGCCCTCCGTACAGCATCCTTGATAAAATGTCCCTTCCAAACTCATCTGTTCCTAACCAATGCACACTAGATAATGATTGAAAACGGCTCTCCATTTTCATTTCATCGATAGGAAATGGAGCAAGAAGAGGGGCAAAAATGGATATCAATATAAAAAACAACAAAATACAGGAACCGACTATTGCACCTTTATTCTTTTTCAAACGTTTCCATACTAAGGACCAATATGACTTTGGTTTAGAGAGTACTTCATTAAAGGTTACTTTTTGGTCTGTCTTTTGTTCCGTTATCGTTTGACTCACCTGGGGTGCCCCCTTCCTATTCGTATTTAATCCTTGGATCTATGAAACTATAAATAATATCAATTAAGAGATTAACGATAATAAACATAAACGCCATGAATAATACTAACCCTTGGATCGTTGGCATATCTCTTGAGGAAATTGCCTCTATAGCCAAGCTACCTATCCCTGGTAAAGCAAACACCGTTTCGGTTACTACAGCACCTGCTAATAAGCTGCCGAATTGTAAACCAATAATTGTGATAACTGGAATTAAAGCATTTTGTAAACCGTGGCGGAAAATTAGACGCAAAATATTTACGCCTTTTGCCTCTGCTGTACGCATATAGTCTTGTTTTATCACCTCAAGCATACTAGATCTTGTCATCCGAGCAATATTACCTGTCGTACCAAGTCCCAAAGTAATCGAAGGTAGAATCAAAGAATAAATACTGTCATAACCAGAAATCGGGAAAATAGGTACTAAATATGAAAAAACAAAAATCAAAAACAATGCTATCCAAAATCCAGGTGCTGATATCCCAACTAATGACACTAACATCGCTAATTGATCAAAAAATGTATTTTGCTTAACTGCTGCAACAATTCCTAATATAATTCCAAAAATAGAACCAATAATTAGACTATAGACGGCTAATTGAAATGTTATTGGAAAACGATTGATGATTTCATCTAAGACATTTAAATTTGTTACATAAGATGTGCCTAAATCTCCTTGAAAGACCCCACTGATAAACCCTATATATTGAGTGATTAATGGTTTATCAAGACCAAGACTACTTCTTAAATTAGCTATAGCTTCATCTGTTGCAAATTCTCCTAATATATTCGACACCGGATCACCGGGAATTAAGTGAATCATTAAAAAAACTAAGATAGAAACGCCGAATAAGGTGATAATCATTGTAATAAACCTTTTAAACAAAAACCTGGACAAGATTATTCCCCTCCAAAAAATACATTATATGATGTGTGTTGGGAAAGTTAGTATCCAACCTTCCCAACAATTCAATATCTTTCCCGTGTGAAACTATTTATTTCTTTTTCATCTTTACGTCAGACCATATGATTTCTCCTGTCATTGGATGTACCTTAAATCCATCCAGGTCACGAACAGCAGTAACATTTTCGCGAACAAATAATGGTACCCATGGAGCCTCTTCGACCAAGATTGTTTGAGCCTTTTCATAAAGCTTCATTCTTTCATCGGTATCAACTATCACACGAGCCTTTTCCAAAATTTTGATTAACTCATTATTTTGATAATGAACACGTGTAGATAATCCTCTACCAAACATGGAATGTAAAATATCAGCATCATACCAGCCAAATTCCCAAAGAAGCATATCATGAACACCTTTCGGAGATTGAGCTCTTATCGTTGCGTCTTCCTGAACAGAGATTTTCATATTAATCCCAACTTCTTTTAATTGATTTTGTAGAATTTGAGCGATACGTTGCATAGTAGGCTCTTGTGTAACCCAAAGTTCAACTGAAAATGGTTTTCCATCTTTCATGACAATGCCATCTTTATTAGTCTCCGTCCATCCTGCTTCTTTAAGTAAATTTTTTGATTGTTCAACATTATGAGCATATTTTTGAGCAGCTGCATCCTCGACTTGCTGATTATATCCAGGAATAGTAGGCGGTAATGGCCCGAAAATTGGTTTAGCTGCTCCTTCTAAAGCAAAATCTACAATTGGATTACGATCTATTGCTAAAGAAATAGCCTGTCTAACTTTTTTATCTTGAAAAATCGGCTTTTTATTGTTCATCCCTAGATAAGTATGACCATTTGAAAGTGCTTTAAATAATTCTACATTTGGATCTTTTTCCAGTTCCTTTATATTATTTGGCGGAACCTTTAACATGACTTGTGTATTTCCCCTTTTGAATTCTAACAATCGGGTATCATCATCAGGAATAAAACGAAATACAACTTTGTCAAACGTTGGGGCACCTTTATTTTCAGAAAAAGTCGTTACAGATTTATAATCAGGAAATGGTGCAAACGTTATTGAGGATCCTCTTTTAATTTCTGATAATTTTAGAATCCCAGCTGCACTTGCATGCTGTCCAAATTCTTCTCCATATTTATCAATAACGGATGGATCTAGTGGGGCTAAATACGCTGTTGTTGCATTACTTAGGAAAGGTGCAAATGGTTCACTGAAATGAAAAGCGAAAGTTAGTTCATCTATTACTTTTATATCTTTTAGGGGACCAACCATATAGGCCGTCGGAGAGGATTCTTTGAATCTATCAAAAGATTGTTTTATTGCTTTCGCAGTTACAGGTGTTCCTGAATGAAATTTTGTTCCCTTAGCCAGTTTAAAAGTAATAGTCTTTCCATCTGGAGAAACTTCAAAACTCTCTGCTAAAGCAGGGACAATTTTCCCATCAAAGTCATAGCTAACAAGAGGTTCGTAAAGATGGGTATTTGCATCATCAACCCAAGTAGTTCGCTGAACATCAACTGTATCAGGTTCTCTTACCGAGGTAACTGTAATCGTCCCACCTTTTACAGTTTGCCCATTAGTGGCTCCTTGCTTCCCGTTTGAGGAAGTTTGTTGCTTACAACTTGATAAAAAAAGAACAAGCACAACCGCAAATAAAAATAATTTAAAAAACGATTTCTTCATTCTTTTGCACTCCTCCATTTAGAAGATATTGTATATTGAGTAAGTTAATAAAAATATGTTAATTATGATTACAAATTAATAGGTTTATTCTCAAATGTACGAAGTATTTTTTTAACACAAAAAAATTTAAGGAATAGGATTATGTTTTCGCTCCCAACATAATTCAATGGTGTCAATTTACTGGAGATATATTGGTTGTTGAAGTGGAATCATAAGTGGAAATATAGATAAATAATACTTAGTTTTTTTCTATAAACGATTACAGTCTGTGAATAGGATTCCAAGTAGATTAGCAATAGAAGGATTTACAAAACTAAAGGAAATTTAATCAAACTAAAAAAGGGTTACTCACGAACCTCTCTAAAATAATCAATTGAATATATTCATCTCCCTTCGAAAAATCAACATAAAGCTAATACTTTTTTAATTTTAAAAATCAGAAGTAAGAACTTTATTATTCTGTGTTTTCAGTATATTACAAAATATAATTTTTATACAAGGTTTTTTGAAAATTTAAATTTTTTAAAATAGATCGGTCATGAAATCTGACTGCTCTTTAATACGAGTGACAATTGGATTATCCATTCCGTTTCCTTAGAAAGGGACATGGGGACAGGTCCCTTGTCCCTTTCTATCGTGTGTTCACAGTGGACGGAATTATATTAGCAATTAAAAAAGGAAATATACTTCACCTTCAGTTAAAAGTCATTCGCATAAAACTTTTGACCAATCGGGGAATCAGATTGTTGAATTGATTCATCCGATCTTAGACATCTGAACCAAAGAAAATCATCATTCTCTTTGCTTTTCCTAGATTAATGCCCAAACCAATTATTTCTTATTGAATACCATTTAATGAATAGGTAATAAAGGAGGGGAAATATGTCTAATCAAAAACGTGAAAAAGTCATACATGTTGATAAACTTGTCATACACGCCAAAGATGTTGAGTTTATTCAGGAACGTCCAGCCTCTGTTCCAACTCAACCAGAGAGAAGAAATCCGTGGGACTTCTTTATAGGAAGACGACCAAGAACTCAAGAGGAAATAGAAGTATCCTCTGAGACCGAACCTGCAGAACAGAGTGAATAAAATATAGAGCAAGAGTCGTAATTTCTAGCCATCCACTAAGAGAATCGTTCGTGTGGATATTTGCTAATAAACTTACAATAGTCTCCTTTTGTATACTAGATGTATAGTGACTTAAATCTAATAGGATGAAATAATTTATTGTTTTGGGCTCCATCAGGAATGGAGCCTATTTACTGTCTGTCTCTTAATTCAATTTGTGAAGGAGTTGTATTTTATTTAATACTGTTCAATTTAATTTACTTGATACTTTAGGTTGTATTCTTCACGTACTTGTCCTTCTATTGAAACTCGTACATAACCAATTATTTTCTCTCCAATATCAATTCCCTCCCTAGTACAATCATTAATATTTACCCGTTTTTAGTGGATAACTTTTGTGTAACATGCATCTGTAACAACACACTGTACGATGACTTCAAAAAATACTCAACCCTTGATTTTTTTCTCTCTAATATCGACATACACTGCTAAACCGGTCTACCAAACCGTGATTTCTTTTGTTAACACAGAAAAGATTGAACCCATATCTTTTGTAAAAATATCGTTTTAATTTTTTAGCTAGACTCTAATAATTCCTTTAGCTCAAACAGACTTCCTAGCTGTATTAAATTATTAGAAGGTATACTCCTTTTTGTGTTTAATAATATTTGATTATTTATACACTAATTCAAATTTCTACATTTTTTAAAATTGCTATGCCATAAGAAAATTGATAATTCCAGAACTAATTTTCAAAAATTGAAAAGGAGAATCACTATGAATTATAAAAATATCACCGTGGCTGGCAGCGGTGTGTTAGGAAGTCAAATTGCGTATCAAACTGCTTTTAAAGAGTTTAATGTGACAGTATACGACATCAATGATCAGGCATTAGAAGTTGCCAAGAAAAGAATCATGGATTTAAAGCCACGTTATCAAAAAGACTTAGGCGCAACAGAAGAAGAAGTGAACTCTGCTTTTGATCGCATGTCTTTTTACAGTGATTTATCACAAGCGGTTGCAGAAGCAGACCTTGTCATCGAAGCAATTCCTGAGGTTGTTCAAATTAAAACAGATTTTTATATGGAGTTAGGGAAAGTGGCTCCGGAAAAAACTGTTTTTGCGACAAACTCTTCTTATTACCAAGTCAATTTGCGGATACTACTGGACGCCCTGAAAAATTTATAGCATTGCATTTTGCCAATGAAATTTGGAAAAACAATACTGCAGAAATCATGAAGCATCCCAAAACAGATATTAAGTATTTGATGAAGTGATTGAATTTGCCAAGGCTATCGGTATGGTTACATTGCCTTTACATAAAGAACAGCCTGGTTATATTTTAAATTCTTTATTGGTTCCGTTACTAGACGCTGCGCAAATGCTCCTAGTAAAAGAAATTACTGATCCGGAAACAATTGATAAAACATGGATGGTTGGAACTGGAGCACCACTTGGTCCTTTTGCAATCTTAGACGTTGTCGGAATCAATACCGCATACAATATTACCCTCGCAAAAGTACAAGCAACGGGGGATGAAAACATAAAAAAATTAGCCGATTTATTAAAAACAGAGTACATCGATAAAGGAAAACTTGGCAGAGCAACAGGGGAAGGATTCTATACATATCCAAATCCAAGCTTCGAAAGTCCTGATTTTTTAAAGGCATGATCCAATATTAACTAACAAAGGACTCAAACTCGTTGTTTGAGTCCTTTGTGTTTGTTTGTAAATGTCATTATCAATCCATCATCTTCATCTCGTGTATTCCAAGTCAAAAGCTTTCTTACTTAATTCCACTCCAAGAGTCGCGAAAATATTATACTACCTAACCCAGCTCATCAATTGATGGGACAGGGAACCTGACCCCCTGTCCCATCAATTCGAGGAACACGGAAACGAATCCTTGTCCACCTATGGGAGTTGTCTAGTCCCGTATTCCAATATCAACATATCCAAATAAATTTGAAAGGGGGCTCGTGAGCACATGTCTACTCCGTTGAAGTAGCAGTGTTCGATGGGTGTGTAGAGGACAAGGTCGGATAGTTCCGATAGGCGGTTTGATTTAGTGCCGACGAGGGATAGAATTGGAGTTCCTTGATTTTTGACGATATGTGCATATTCTAGAATGTTAAGGGTTTCTCCGCTGTATGAAACAAAAATAGCTAGGTCATCCTTTGTTAAGTTTTGTGCGGTACATCGTAAATCGTCCCAATCCATTCGGGCCATACTGCTTTTTCCTAACATTAACAGTTTTTTCGATGCATCCCAACAGACAGAATAGGAATGGCCGACTCCAAACCACTCGACTTGTTTTGCTTGTACGAACATGGAGGCGGCTTGCTTCAATTTATTTTCATCGATACGTTTTAAAACCTCTTGTATATCCTTTTCATATCGTTTCACATAAGAGGATAGAGAGGCTGAAAGTCCTTCATTTTTCGATTGATCCTCATCACGTATATATAGGTGAAGCTGAAGTTTAAAATCTTGAAAGCCTTGGAAGCCGAGTCTTTTGCATGTTCGACTAATCGTTGCAGTGGAAACGAACATTTCTTTTGCTGCGTCTTCCAATTTTAGTGACACTAATCGCTCTGGGTAGCGAATAAAATAGTCTAACACTTGCTTTTCAAGCTGGCTCAAATTTTCTCGTTGCTGAACTAACCTTTTCATAAGGGACTGCATTTTCATCACCTTTTCATGATAAAGGACGCCCTACCTCTATATGATTAGGGTTAGGATAAAGAAAGAACCGAACGTTTTAGACGTTCTAAACCTTCTAGGAGCTTTGATTGGGGACATCCAATATTCATCCGTAGAAAGACTCCTTTATCCTCTCCATAAACATCACCAGGCATAATCCCGACTTTACCTATATTCACAAGTGCATGTTGAAGCTCTTTTTGCGTCTTTAACAGCCCTGTACAATCAATCCATGCTAAATAAGTCGATTCCGGGATAGTAAACTGTAGGGTTGGCAATTCCTTATCAATATATTCCTTGATTATTTTCATATTATTATACAGATAGGAACAGAGCTCATCAACCCAATAGCCAGAGTGTCGATACCCCTCCATGACAGCAATCTCACCAAAAATATTTGCACTGGATACCCCATCACGATACTTTAATAACTGCAAAAACCTTTCTCTTATTTCCTCATTAGGAATGATAGAATACGAGCCGCCTAAACCAGGCGTGTTAAAGGTTTTACTTGCCGATGAACATATAAAAATATTTTGTACATCATTTGTCACACTAGTAATCGGAATATAAGTACGATTATTGTAGGTTATATCCATATGAATATCGTCTGAAATAATTTGAACCCCATACAGATTACATAAATCTACGATTCTTTTTAACTCATGTTCTGTCCATAGCCTTCCCGTAGGATTATGTGGATTACACAGTAAAAATACTTTCGCCTTTGGGTCAGATAGCTTTTGTTCCAAGTCGGAAAAATCTATTTCATATCTTCCGTCTTTATTCAGAAGTGGATTGTTCACAAGCTTCCGTTTCATTTCATTTATTAATGGAAAGAACGCATCATAAGCTGGAGTTTGCAAAACAATATGATCTGATTCTGATGTGATAATTTCAATTAGCCTTGCGATCGAATAAATCACACTTGGACTATAGACAATCCAATCCATATCTATTTTCGAGCCAAAACGAGTCTCGTACCAGTAGGTAACGGAAGACTTATAGTCGGTATGGTTCCATCTCGTATATCCAAACACCCCATGACCCGTACGTTCCTTAAGTGCATTTAGAATTTCAGGCGGGCTTTGAAAATCCATATCAGAAATGGAAAATGGTAATAAATCATTCACCCCAAAACGATCCTGAATATAATCCCATTGTGTACAATAGGTTCCCATTCGATTAATCCTATGATCAAAATGACTAAGCATGTTATCCCTCTTTTTTTGTACTTTTTCTAAAAATATACCGAAAGACTTTCACCTGTTTAGGAGAAAAAGAGAGGATGAGCAGGACTCATCCACTGATTTTATATCCTTTCGATTCCATGAGTTTGCCTATTTCGACTCGTACATGGCTTACGTGAGTTCCAATAACTACCTGTAGATTATGTTCATCTAATTTGATGACACCCAATGCGCCATTCTTTTTTAACGCTTGTTCATCTATTTTTTCCATGTTATCAACTACTAATCTTAGTCTAGTAATACAATTATCCAAGGATTGAATATTTTCTGGACCACCTAATGCACTTAATAATTGAACTGCTTGACCATTTGAAGAAGCTTTTCCGTTATTTTCATTTGATTGAGCGATTTCTGCTTCAGTGTCATTATCTTCTCTACCAGGTGTTTTTAAATTAAATTTTGTTATCGCAAAGCGGAAGACAAAATAGTAGATTGCAAACCAAATCAATCCTACGATCAGTACTAAATACCATTTCGTATAGGTTCCTTGCAGAACACCGAAAATGAGGAAATCCAAGATACCTCCATCTGTATTTCCTATTTTTGTACCTAGAAGTGCCATGACCATAAATCCAAGTCCAGTGAGTACGACATGAATCCCATATAAAGCAGGTGCAAGGAATAAGAACAAGAACTCAATAGGTTCTGTAATCCCTGTCACAAATGTAGCGATGACACCAGAAATGAGCAATCCTTTAATTTTTTTGCGATTTTCCGGTTTCGCTGTATGATAAATGGCTAATGCTACAGCTGGTAAACCAAACATGAAGGTTGGCATTTTTCCTTGAGAAAGAAAAGCTGTCGCAGAAGCAGAAATAGGTGAACCACTTTTTAGCTCTGCATAAAAAATATTGAGAGCACCTGAAACGGTTTCGCCATTTACAACAGCCGTTCCACCCGCTTCTGTAAAACGGATCATCGCTACCAAAATATGATGAAGTCCAAATGGTAGAAGCAATCTTTCCCCTGCTCCAAATAAAAATGGACCGAATACACCCGCCCCTTTAATCGTGGAGCCAATGCCATTTATAATCATCGTAAAGAAAGGCCATATCATCGGAATAATTAAACCGACAATCGATAAAGTAATCGCCGTAATAATCGGGACAAATCTTGCTCCTCCAAAAAAGGCAAATGCCTGTGGCAGCTTTACATTATGAAAGCGTTGATGAAGGAGATAAACGACAAGTCCAGCAATAATTCCTCCTAACACTCCCATCTCGAGACTTTGAATCCCAAGAACCATTCCTTGTCCTTCCTGTCTCATTACATCCGCATTCGCAATTTTATCGGTTTCAACCAAATAGAAATTAATCGATAAATGCATAATAATATAACCAATAAGACCTGAAAATGCCGCTACCCCTTTTTCATATCGGGCTAAACCAAGCGGGATCGCCATCGCAAAGAGTAATGGTAAATAAGTAAATGCAAATCCACCGATTGTAGAAATAAATCGGAGAATAACTTGCACAACTGGATTATCTAAAAAAGGAAGATTTTCTATCGTTGTTGGACTGGTAAATGAACTACCAATTCCTAGTAATAAACCCATAAAGGCTAGAAGTGCAACAGGCAGCATAAATGTCTTCCCTAGCCCCTGAAAAAACTCCCATCCCTTAGAAGCTGATCGGACCTTTGTTTTCATCACTAAACCTCCACAAAAATTGAATTTATCTACACTTTACGCCTTGATCACCTATTTTAGCAACCGCTTTCACTGTTATTGTAAATGGGTACATTTTTTGTATGGGGGGTACAAATTGGATAATTTACTTTCTTCTTTGGTAGTTTATGTGAATGTAAAATAATAAAAGAGAACATTTCACTTTTAAACAGTGAACTGCTCTCCGTTTCTATTAACTCTCATCTTCAGCTAATGAGCGAAAACATTATCTATTCTTCTTTTTTCGTTTTCTAATGAGGTAACTCCCAACTACAATACCAACAACAGGTATACCGATACCAGCGACGTACATCATTTCTGTGTTGTCTTCTTGTTTTTTTAGTTGTTGACCTTTTTCAAATAGCTTGTCGTACAAGGCGATAGAATCATCATCAACCTTAAATTCTTTAGGAATAAAGTATTTGGAATTTGTACGACCGTTTTCAAAAGCTGTTTTTTTAATCTGCTTAGCAATAGCATTGGATTTATATCCTTCTTTATACCATTTTACTAATACTTCATCATCATACGAATCAGGAGTTTGATAATCCATATCTTTAAAGGCCGATTGATATCCTTCCCTAATCACTTCTTTTTTTAGCTTGGTTTTCCCTTTTTCATAACCCTTTTTATAAGAATCTACGAATCTTTTATCAATAGAAGCAACTGTTAGTGCTACTAATGCATATCCATCCTTAAATCCAAGTTTTTGATAAGTATCATGTTCTTCTTTCATTCTTTTTTCAAAGCCTATTTTATAATGTTTTTCAAATACCTTTACTAGTCCTTTGTCGTTAGCAATACGGTTAGGAACAACTTTTTTCTCTAAAGAATAACCTAAATCGTATCCCAAATGTTCTGTATCATCAAGTACTTTTTCGCGATCAAAAGCTTTTATAAAGGCAACTCTATAAGCATTATTCCATTCGTCTGACTTTGAATCATCAATAGACACTTCTTTTTTCTTTCCATTTTGATAGGATTTTTTTCCATCACTTTTCCCCGATTTAGCTCCTGCTAGGATATCTTCTTCTTTAACTTTTTTCAACCCCTCATTGTATCCTGCCTCATATCCAGCTTTGTAGCCCTTTTTGTATCCTTCATTCCCGTTATCTGTATTAGGATTTCTACTCGATCTACTGTAACCATCCTCATATCCATTTTTTTGACCCGATTTTCTACCTCTATCAACATCTGCTTGGCTATAACTTGGTGCTGGTGTTGAAGTTCTTGGACTAGAACCTCCTCCAGAGCCACCTCCATTATGATAATGATATTCTCCTGTTTTTAATCCCCATTTCGCACAATTTGTCCTGCAAGTATGTCCTCCGTTACTATCCGTTCTTCCCGGATGTGCTAAAACATCCCTTACTGAAAATGATAGGATAATTAGTAATGCACTAAAAGTTACGAATAATTTTTTCATATCGACTCCTTAGTTGTTTATTAATAGTTTAGGCATACGTATGATGTGACATGATGTATAATAGATATTTGAATTACAAGGAAATCATACCATTTCTACCAATCTATCTCTATATTAATTTTTCTTATTTTCAGATAAAAAGGCATTTTTCAATTTTTTATTTTATGAGTTTATTATTATGGGACACGGGGACAGGTTCATTGTCCCTGCTGAAAAGAAAAAACGGGACAAAATCATACGTATTGACAAAGAAGCAAAAGAAGAACGAAATTGCGATGGCACTGTAGTGATTACCTTATAAAAAGAACAAAAAAATGAAAAAGTATGCTCTTTTTTGATTTTGTTTAATCGCAAAAACCAAACAAACCGTTGTAAGGACATACTTTTTCATATAAAGACTTTACGAAAAAATTCATATACATAGTATTAGTGAAATCAATTATATTATTTAAGCTCCTCCCATAAAGACTGTATTTAGATTTTTCAAATTATAAACATTTGATTTTAAAAACCAGGAATAAAAAAAAGCATGGGATCCGTCCCTTTGCTTCTATCCCTTATTTAATTTTTCTATTTCTTCCTTTTCAAGACCCGTCGCTTTTTCTATTACATCCATGCTAATTCCCATTTCTAACAATTTTAAGGCTGTTTCTTTTTTTCCTTCTACTTTCCCTTCTTTTTTACCTTCTAATCTTCCCTCTTCCCTTCCAATTTTCTTATAATACCGGGCAAATGATGTATCATCCATTGTCAACGCCATCGCAAAGTCCTCCTTTTCAATGAGTGGGGATATTTCTTTTACAAACTTCTCCGTTTCATTTTCCGGCAATTCGAGGATATGATCAATAAAAATGAAAAGTTTTTGAATCTTTTCTCTCGGCACTATTGCCTCATTTAAAAGTAATTTCATTTTTCCACACGGGCAAAAATAGGGTCTTCTTCTGTAGAAAAGGAGTGTTTGCCTTTCAAACATCTTTAAATGTTTAATTTTTTGAATCCGGTAATCGTGGTGGATTTTCTGTGTTACCGAGTGACAGACTGGGCAAGTGTGTGGTTCAACAGACCTCTCTACATGAATACAGAGTTTTTCCTCCACTTCCTCCATCAACGTCACAGTTACATCTTCAAACCCAAGCAAAAATATGTTAGAATTCATTATGCACGTATCTCCAATCTATACTTGTTTCTCGACAACTCAAGTATAAAAGACTGGATGATTACGTGCATTTTGTATGTCTTAAAATTGTGTAAGAACCCCAACAAATATTATAGAACCTGAAAAAAAATAATCTATGTTAAATAGAAGAGGCAGAACTATACTAGTTCAGCCTTTGTGTAGCCAGTTATGGCAAGAATTTTGTACAAAACCTAAGTCTATTTAGATACAAAATCAATATATCTTCTTGGGATTGAAATGACCAATGCCTTTTAATTCATAGTCAAAAAATTCAAGAATTAATTCATTTTCCATTTCAATACAGTAATATGGATCGATGTTGGCTTTTCCACCTTGAAGCGTATTTGCAAGTATAGGAAAGAAAAGCTGTAAATCGGTCAAGGTTAAATGTTTTGCCCCTTTAAAATGAGTAGTATATGCATCTTTGAAGTGTTCATTATTAGGTTTGTTCGCTACATAAGTGGAGTTGCTTTCGAGCTGTCTCCAAACATCGTCAGAATAAATGTTAAGAAGTGGGGTCGTGAAGTCTTCGCCGCTTGCCACAAAATCATCCATTTCTTTCTTATAGATAAGCTCACTAAAGAACGGGGCATCAATATTTACAATTGCACGTATATCATCGCGCTCTCTGCTTAGCCAAACACTTGCAGCACCTCCCATTGAGTGCCCGAACACACCAATTTTCTCTGTATTGATATGTTGATAAAGGGAGTTATTGTCACCTTCGGCTTTTTTAAGGATCGTATCAATGACAAAATTCATATCGTCTGTTCGGAGTTTCATCCATTTTTGAATGATATTGTACTGTTCTTCATTCGAGTAAACGCCTTTATTCATATTTTCGACTTCATTGCTAAAATCTGAATTGATCATAGCTATTGTTCCATCCTCTGAACGAGTATAAAAGGAGTGATACGGATGATCGATGGAAACGACTACATAACCGTGGCTTGCAAGTTCAGTATAGGTAGAGCTATTGCTATCCTTAATGCCATATGCTCCATGTGAGAACACCAAAAGTGGGTATGTGCCATTGCCGTTTTTCGGATACCAAAACTCTACATTCACAGATCTGTGTTGCTCCTTATCCGTAAATTCTTCCATACGGTTTTTATCTGTATATGTGTAAGTAGAGGTTGTAACTTTATATTCACCAGTTACTTTTGGTGATTTATACTGTGGAAAAACAATTGCAGGTGCAAGTGCAAATACTGTTACAACTATCATTACAATGGATTTCCACACAATTTTAGAAGCTTTATATTTTTTGTTTTCCTTGTTACGGATAAGAGAAACTGTCGCCTTTACCGCTAATAGGAAAAGCAGTATACCAAGCATTCCCCAACGTAAACTCCACACAATCACAGAGGAAAGTGTGAGTATTACAAATGCAATAAATACAGCAATCCTAATATAATTCTTTATTTTTCTATGGTTTTGCTTCGTTACCATACAGTAGATTGCAAAAGCAATCTCGAAAACCAAAGCAATCAATAATAGTAAAGTCCCCATAGTCATAACTCCTTCTCCTTTGAAAAATTTTTATGAACTCATCATAAAAAACTACTGGAAGGATGTATATAGAAAAACGGTAAGTTGCTTCTACAGGCAAATAAGATGCAAAAAAAAGCGATAAACTATAAAGTTTACCGTAAAATAATCTGTTGTAGAAAAAACTGCCTTATGATTTTCTTGACTACTCATTATCGTTTTTCTTAAATGTTTTTAGTTTTTCGTTAATTTTTTGAGCTTCTTTTATATCATTTTTCCATGACAACAGACGAACTATAATATAGATAACAGCAATTTGCAGTGCAATAATAATTACATCTAATCCACTTTTCAAAATACCCAAAATGCTGCCAAGGGTAATCAATAGAATTTCCAAGGTAAAAAAATGAATAGCCATTTTTATACGCATTTTCTTTTCACTTATTTCATTAGGAGAATATAAAATAAATCCCGTTAGTGCACTTAAAAATGAAAATGCAATAATGATATAAATTGACATTAAATCAAATGCCATATTAGGATAATATATTTGTCTTAAAATAGTAATAATAATGATTATAGATGCGAAGATAATCAAGAAATTCCTAATGATGTTTTGTATAAATTCGGAAAGTTTCATATATATATCCCACCTTTTACAATCCAAGCATTTTTTTAAGGACAGGCACATACTGCCTTGATATAACAGCACGTTCCCCATTATCAAGCACTGCCTCGAATCGGCCACTAAAGGAAGGGTGAACGGACGAAATTTTAGCTATGTTTAGAATGGTTGATTTGGTGGCACGAAAACAGTCCTTTTCTTTGCATATTTTCTCTAACTCATAAAGCTTATGTTTCACCTCAAAAACATTATCCCTGCAGTAAAGAAAAACCTTTCCGTCAACTGCCTCAAAATAATAGATATCTCTAAGATTAATACGATGAACTCTATCATTTTGATATCCGAGTATTATGAGGGTTTCAGTTTTTAGTTTACTTACAATTTCATGTATTTCTTCATCTACCTCATGACACCTAACGAGGATTTCTTCTTCCAGTTCTCTACTTATTTCTTCTATTGAAATTTTCAAATTATCACCCACGAAAATTCAAACTATTTCAGGTTAGATGTCCGTGATTCTACTAGCACCATCGGACTTGGAAATAATAACCTTCAGACCAGACCATTATAACACATTCAAATATAATCCTTATTTTCATTTTAATAAAAACTCATTTTGATATGTTATGATGAACCGTATCAAAAATAGTGGTAAACTCCAATGGAGCGCTTTTGTTGAAAAAAAACTTAGATTTTTCAATCGAATTTATTGTTATATTTTCTAGTGTAGTTAAATATCTTACATCAAAAATTAAATGTAGTGTAGTACATACAAAATAAACTACTTATATAAATACCCTGAAATATCAGGGGTTTTTTCTATATTTATGAACTTAGGGAAATGAATAAACACTCGTTACTTATGTGAATTTAAAATAAAGTTGTACCGTTTTAGCTCTTTGAATATGATGTGTCCAAAGGGTATTTTTAGGGAAGGGATAATATTCTGTAAACGGCCAAATTGTGGAGGAAACACGAATAAGGTAAATGAAGTTAAAGTAGTTATTATAATAAATAAGAAAAAATAATAGGAATCATTAATATAAAAATTACACCACCAACAGTCACAGATATAACTTTAATTAAATCCTTTTTCACTTCTTTATTCAAAAAAACACCACCCATAACATGTATCGTTATTTTCAAAATGCCTAGAAATCTATTGTAACAATACTATCACTGTTTTTAAAATATTCCTATTAGGAGTGGTCGTTGTTTCATAATCGGGCGTTTTAATGGAGCAAGGGGCACAAAAATCATCAAACTTTTTTATAAAAGGATGATTCAATTGAATTTAGAAAAAGCATATTTTGATCAATCTTTTTTTCAAAACATGCTTTTTCTTTTTGTTCGTTTATCAATATAATAAGTAGCTATTTAATCAAACTTAATTTCAAAGCAACAATAATCCGTTAATCCATTACTTCTGCCTAATTAGTTAGGTGTAAATTTTGAGTAATTAAATAATCCAGTAAAAATCATTAATCTTCATTTAACAAATACCGATAAATAGCTTTCGCGACACCATCTTCCTCATTCGTATCTGTAATCCAATTAGCTATCTTTTTTATGTCATCTTTGGCATTTCCCATCGCGACTCCTAGACCAACTGATTGCAGCATTAACAAGTCATTCCAGCTATCACCGATTGCCATGACTTCATCCAGCTCAATCCCTAGCAAAGAGCAAACCTTTTTGATCCCATATTCCTTTGTAATTCCGCTTACTGAAATCTCTAAATTATTGTTTTCTGATTGAGTGACTTCAAGTCCATCCCAGTCAGCGATGGTCTTGCGAATTTCTTGAATAACAGATACGTGATGATTTCGAATTCCAAATTTCATCCAGGCTTGTTCATACATTTCATCTGTCCAATCTGACTTTCTCATTATTCCTTCTACACTATATCCCCAATACGTAGAATTCGTATTCAGTGCAATCATATGTAACTTTTTAAATAGTTCTGATTGGATGAAATGTCTTTCTAGTAATTCTCCAGGCTTTATCCAGATCTCAGCCCCGTTTAATAAGACCATTGGAGAGTCCAACCCTAGTCTCATCCAATATTCTTCCGTATTGGGAACTCCACGACCTGTTGTAAAAACTACGATGATCCCTTTATCCACCGCTTTTTGGATGGCCTCGTATGTATTCATCGAAATTTCTTTAGAATTTAAAAGTGTTGTCCCATCCAAATCTAAAGCAAGTAAACGGTATTTTGACAACATACACACATCCCTTTAAAAGTATAGATTATAGTAGACTGAGTGATTTGCGTTCTAAAGGCAAATCCACCATCCATTCAGTAAAAAACCAAGCTATAGAAGCCTTCATAAATAGGCTTTCAATAGCTTGGGGCATCTCTTACTCTCTTCCCTTGCATATATACAGAAAAATATAATGCTTAGTTCGAAGTAAATACGTTTGATTGTTTAAAAGCCAATGGCTTATTCGTAATCATTCCATCTACTCCAAGATTCTTATAATACTCGCCTAGTTGTAAATCATCTATTGTATATGGAAATACACGTATGTTTCGTTTTTGTGCATTTATTAGCATTTCCTTATTTGTATAAAAGTGATTAGGGTGGATACTATAAGGCTTTATGCCACTATTATCAATATAATCAAATAAATGAATGAGATTATGGTGTAGGATGAATCCAATCTTTATCGTGTTATCGAGTTGATTAAGCTTTTTTAGACTTATATGGTCAAAGGATGACACGATAACCTTTTCATTACATTCATACTTATAGATTAAATGAAGAATTTCATCCTCTAGATGATCTGGAATAATTGGTCCGTTCTTAATTTCGATGTTTACTAGAATGTCTCGATTCTTTAACAAAATGAGTACTTCCTCTAAGGTAGGAATACATTCTCCTTTGAACTCATCCGAATACCACGATCCGAAATCATATGTCTTTAATTCCTCTAACGTGAAATCGTGTATATATCCTTTTCCATTACTTGTTCTTTTAATGGTCGCATCATGACATACAACTGGTACTCCATCTTTCGTTAGACGAACATCTAGTTCAATTCCATCAGAATGTTGCTCTAATGCTTTATGAAAAGAAACCATCGTATTTTCTGGACTATACCCAGATGCTCCCCTATGTGCGAATATTAACATTTTTCTCCTCCTAGAACTTTAAGTACTACTTGGAATATATGCTTCACTAATATATAAGATTATTTACTTGCTGTTTTATTATAATTATCTAGTGACTTTGTTATTTTAGCAGCTGCTTCATCTAATGCCTCTTTCGGTTTTATGCTGCCATCGTAAATCTTTTCAAGCTCGTCTTCAATTGTTGCTCGCATTTCTGGAATAACTCCAATAGCAGCTCCTTGAGTTGCAGGAATTAATTTCGTTGCTTGCATTTGATCGACTGGTGTCTTAAATTGAGGATTTTTACTATATGCATCTTTAATAATTTGTAGATCATATGAATCACTACGAATAGGGAAATACCCTGTATTAACCGACCAAAATGCTTGATTTTCAGCAGATGAAAGGAATTTCAAAAACTCCCACCCTGCCTTCTGTGCTTCTTTTGATTGGTTAGCCATAATCCAATGTGAATTTCCTCCTAATTGAGCTCCTTGTGGCTCAACTCCATCAGGAACAGGTAATGAAGTTGTCCCTACTTTAAAATTAGAATTATTAACAAGATCTGCAATAGAAGCAGAAGAATCTAAGTACATCGCTATTTTTCCTGTTTTAAAGCCCGTTCGAACATCATCAAGCTTACGACCATAATTCACACTACTGCCCTCTTTATGCATTTCTAAAAGCCAGTTCATGATTTTTTGGCCTTCTTCGCTATTAAAGACCGCTTCTGTTGGTGCTTTTCCGGTACGCCCGTTATCATTATTCACCATTAATGCCCCTTGATTAGCCATTAATTGTTCGAACAGCCATCCATAAATCATAAAAGAAAATCCGTAACGATCTGTTTTTGATCCATTTTTCACGACTAACTTTTGTGCAGCACTTTTTATTTCACTAAAAGTATGAGGAGGATTTTCTGGATCCAGTCCTACCTCTGCAAATGCGTCCTTGTTATAAAACATGATGGCATTTGAAGTACTAAATGGCATCGAGTAAATTTTGTCATTAAAAGTATAGTAAGCTAGAATATTCTTTTCAATTTTGCTTATGTCGTAATTCTCTTCTTTAATAAACTTATCAACAGGTACGATTTCAACAGTATCGATCATTTCTCGATTGCCAATACCAAATAATTGAACAACAGAAGGTGCTTCCTTCGTTCCCTCAACCTGCTTTAATTTCGTTAATGCTTCCTCATACGATCCTTGATATAAGCTATTAACCTTGATTTTATCCTGACTTTCATTAAACTTTTTCACTAATTCATCTAATGCTTTTCCTGAATCTCCTCCCATCGCATGCCAGTAATCAATAACAACCCTTCCATCCTTTTTAACATCCTTCTTTGTTTCTGGAGCACTACTTTTTGAAGTGCATGCTACCAATGAAAATGCTAGCATTAAAACAAGCAAATAAATCCCCCATACTTTCATACGCCCCATCTCTTCCACTCCCTTTGATTTGATCATTTTCGTTAACTATTTGCTCCATACAAATTTTTATTAAGGTGACCGCCCCCCTTCATTTAAATAGTAAAAGAACTATCCTTTTAAAGAACCAGATGTTAAGCCTTTCTGAAGTTGTTTTTGACCAATAAATAAAATAAGCAAGGTTGGAATGATGACGAGAATAACTGCTGCCATGATCATTGGCCAATTGCTAGCTCCTTCTTCGGACTTTAACATCTTCAATCCAATTTGAATCGTCCGAACATTATTATCATTAGTAACTAGCAACGGCCATAAATACTCATTCCAAGCTGATAAAAATGTATAGATTCCTAATGTGGCAATCATCGGTTTAGAAATAGGCAAAACCATTTTTAAGTAAAACCGAAAGTTGCTGCATCCATCCATTTGAGCTGCTTCATGAAGCTCTTTCGGAATGGTAAGAAAATATTGTCTTAAAAGAAAAATTCCGAAAGCACCTGCGAATTTAGGGATAACTAAACCAGCATAAGAATTTATCCATCCAAGATCCCTGACCGTTGCGAAGTTTGGAATGATGGTTGCTTCCCAAGGAATCATCATGGTCGAAATAATAATAATAAAGACAATATTTTTCCCCTTGAATGGAACAAAAACAAACCCGAAGGCAGCTAAACTACAAGTAATAATCATACCTATCGTTATTAAACTAGATTGTATAAAACTATTTAATAAAAATCGCAATAACGGAACTGTAGTAAAGGCATCCACATAGTTTCCTAGAGTAGGATTAGTTGGAATCACTGCTCCTGCAAAAACATCTTTTGAATCCATAAAACTAATCGATAATGCATAAACAATAGGACCGAAGACAAGGATTGTTGAAAAAATAAGTAACGCATAAATAATCGTTCGTTTCATCATTACTGATAATGCACCTTCCTTTCTCCAAATTCAAATTGAAGTAAAGTGAAAATTAAGATAATTACAAACAAAATCATGGCTTGAGCACTGGCAGAGCCTACATAATGGTTAGAAAATGCATCTTGGTAAATAGAATAAACAATCAGATTAGTTGCCCCTGCTGGTCCACCTTTTGTCATAATGTCGATTTGACCGAACGACTGAAAGGAATTGATCACCGCTACTACTGTCACAAAAAATAATGTTGGTGAAAGCATAGGAATGGTTATATTCCGCAATTGTTGAAAAAAGTTTGCACCATCAATTCTTGAACTTTCATATAAATCCTCAGGAATACTTTGCAATCCACCAAGCAGGATGATGAAATTAAATCCTAAATGCATCCAAATAGTCGTCACAGAAATTGAAAATAAAGCCCAATGCTTGTCCGTTACCCATCCAATCTCTTGAATCCCAAACAAGCCTAATAAATTGTTTATCAATCCAATACTTGGATCGAAAAGGAATAGCCAAATGACCGCTGCCGCTGCAGACGAAATCCCTAAGGTCGAAGAAAATGCAACTCTAAAAAACTGAGAGCCTTTAATTTTTTCATTCGCTAAAACGGCAAGAAATAAGGAAATAATTATAGTAGGAATGACTGTAAACAATACAAATAAAAAGCTAGATTTTAAACTTAATAAAAACTCTTTCGATTGAAACAGTTCAAGATAATTTTGCAATCCATTAAAATAAACAGGATCACCCTTTGGATTTGTTAAGAAAAAGCTAAGATATAAAGTTCGAAACATCGGATAAAAAAGAAAAACGATAAAAAGCAATAATGCAGGCAGTAAATATAAAATTCCTGTTGGAAATTTTCTTTTTTTCTTCAAATGCGTTTTTTCCACTGATTACACCTCTCTACTTTTCTATTTTTGATTTATAAAGCTTTCTCTTCTTATTAATACCTCCTGCAATCGAAGTTTAGGTCCTCAAAAAACAAGCTAATCAAAATAAAAACCCCAAAAGAATAATGGACAACAAACAATTTAGATTGTTCGCTGTCATCATACTTTTGGGGTTCTCTTATTCTCCACCCTAACTAAATGATGATGAATCACATATTGAATTAATATAAATAGAAAGTGGTAATTGTATCCGCTTTCAAGTTTTCTTGTTAGAAAGTATATAAAATTTAAACTTTTTTGTCAATTTAAATTTACAAATTTTTCTTTTCGCTAGATAAATGACAAGCTAATACAGGAAAATGATGACTAGGAAATAACCCATTCAAGCAATCATCGACAATTTTAAACCAATTCACTTAATAGATCCCCGAACTAATATCCAATCGATTCTCCTGTCTCCTCCATTTACATACTTAAAATCATTCATTTTACCATAGTTTTTATTTATAAGATTAGCTACTAAATCCCAGGTGTCTATAAAAGAACCTTTCTTTGTTAAGATATCAAATGGTTTAGTTTGGACATCTAAATTGAAATCTCCAGTTAAAAAGACTGGAAAATCTAATTGCAATTCTTTCACTTTTTCAGCAATTAATTCTGCCTCTCGAATTCTTTCCTCCTCACATAAGTAGTCAAGATGAGTATTCATATGATAAAACATTTGACCATTAGTTTTGTCCAGAAACTTAGCCCATGTTACCATACAGGGAGTTTTGTTACCAAATGTCATCGATCCTATTACACTAGGAGTATCTGAAAGCCAAAAATGATCTTACTCTAATATGGTAAAAACGATCCTTATTGAAAAAAATAGCCATAAAATCATCTTTACTGCCAACTTTTCTACCCAAGCCAACCCAATCATATTCTGGAATTAGCTTTATTAAATCTTGGGTTTGTGGAAATATATCATTAAATGATATTAATCTCCCTTTTATATTATGTAAATAAAAGATATTTTGCCAAATCTACTAGAATGAATAAAATGAAAAAAATTCACTCCCCCTCTTTATGACAAGCTAAAATATCTATTTTCCTAATATATTAATTTTAATGTCTTCTAATACCCAGGTTTCAAAACAATTTACATTTATTCAATAAAAAACAAACCTATTCTTGTAAAAACATGTTATAATTTGTAAGATTAATATAAAAACAAAGAGAGGTTTACATATGAAGAAAAAAATCCTAATAATTATTGCAAGCGTTATTGGGGTAGTGATACTTGGTGTTGGAGGATATGCCTATTACCTTTACAGTTCAGTAAAAGAGACTGCAAATAAAATGCATGAAGATGTAAAGCTTGATAAACCACATAAAAAACCGGAGATTAGTAATAACAGCCAACCGATTTCTATCTTATTATTAGGTGTAGATGAGCGCGCAGGAGATCGTGGTCGCTCAGATACACTTATGGCTATGACTCTTAATCCCAAAAAAGAGAATATGCAAATCATAAGTATTCCCCGTGATACAAGAACAGAAATTGTTGGTCATGGAACAACAGATAAAATTAATCATGCCTACGCATTTGGCGGGCCAAAAATGGCGATTGAAACAGTAGAGAACTTTACTGGTGTTCAAATGGACTATTATATTCGAGTGAATATGGAGGCATTAAGTGAACTAGTAGATGCAGTGGGTGGAGTAACGGTTCATAATGATATTGAATGGATTGATGAAGGTTTTTACAAAAAAGGATATCATTTCACAAAAGGTGATATTGATCTTGATGGTAAAAAAGCACTTGGATATGTTCGGATGCGACATTTAGATCCAAACGGAGACTTTGGTCGTAACAAACGCCAGCGTCAAGTTCTCACCGCAATTGTCAACAAGGCTGCAAGTATTTCATCTGTTACTCGATTTGATGATATTTTAGCTGCATTAGGTGATAATGTAAAAACAAACATGACTTTCGATGATATGATGGATATTCAGAAAAATTACCGTAACTGTCGCAAAAACATTACGCAATATGAAGTAAAAGGCAATGGTGGAAAAATTGAAGGAATCTATTATTTAAATGTTCCAGATGAAGAAAAATCGAAAGTGACGAAAATGTTAAAGGATAACTTAGATAAGAGCTAATTCAATAGCAGTTAAAGATGACCTCGAATTGCGTCGGGGTCATCTTATTTTAATCTCACTGATGACAATGATTGTACCACTCGATATTGTGCCACTAGATGCTTTAGTTCACTAAGCTATTACAATCTTTATAATCCACATCACCTTTAAAATGACTAAAGAGATTCTATTGTGGCGTTATCTCAACAATTTCCTTTACCAGACTCTATATAAATGGCATACTCCCTGTCATCCCGTAACACTTACAAGGTCTGTATCTATGGTAACTAACAGATACACCCCCTCAAAATCGTATTTCTACCAATATACTAATTATTAAATAAATATCCCTTAAATTTAACAATCACCTTTAGTAAATCTCAAGATTATCTTTACAATTCATTTCTTTAATCAATATTAAAATAAACCAAAAAACTTTTTCGTTTTTATCAGTTCTGGTGCCTCACGTATAATTTGACTTCCGTCTACTAAAAGCTCTGCATTTTCAGTGAAATAATAAATTGAATCAATTCCATATTTTTCTTCAAGCACATCTAGTGCTTCGTTCATCTTAAACGCTCTAGTTGTCGTATTATGTGCATCAGATGCAATAAAATGAGTAAGGTTTGCTTCAATTAATTGCTCTGTAAATTTTTTTATTTTTTTTCCGAAATGACCTGTTAAACTAGAAGCAGTGATTTGCGTTGCTGCACCATTTTTAACAAATTCATATAATTGATTCGGATGTTCCATTAATTGTACATTCCTTTCTGGATGAACAA
This sequence comes from Heyndrickxia sporothermodurans, assembly GCA_018333075.1. GTDB lineage: Bacteria > Bacillota > Bacilli > Bacillales > Bacillaceae_C > Heyndrickxia > Heyndrickxia sporothermodurans_A. The sequence goes on from BORH01000007.1 coordinate 66,544, forward strand.
TGATAGGAACTAAATCGTGGAGTTGGATATCGTAAAGTAGTTGTTTAGCATATCGTGGAACATACCTAGTTGGAAACTCTATGAATATATAAGTAGAGTCTCCAGAAAGTGTCAATATTTCTCCCTTTTCATATTCTTCAAGTATTTTTCCAAAAATACGATTCTCTTGACCTGGCAAAATCATTAAATCGATACCTTCATTATTAATTACTTTATTTAGCTTCTGAACCCGATTAATTATTTCTACTTTTCTATTAACATACTTTCCATTCTGATGATGCGGAGTAGCGATAATTGTATCGATTCCTTCATTTATTGCTTGTCGCGCCATTTCTAGGCTTTCAGTCAAATTTTTCGCTCCGTCATCAACTCCTGGTAATATATGGCAATGTATATCAATCATCGAATACCCCTTTTTTTCAAAAAAATCAGAAATATACACACAGCCATATTCTACCATAAAATTGCGAATTGCGATATAGATTAATTTTGTCTGAAATTGTCTGTTTTGATTAATTACGATAATAATAGTTTGATTTTTGATTTAATTATTTTGTCTCTTGACCAGTTTCAGTGATTTCACTCAATTCCAGAAATAAGTTAGCTAATTTGGTCCTAAACTATAGTTTCTCCCTCATTAGCATACAGGCCTAAGTGAAGTTGATCTCTCTATCTTTTTTAATAATCACTCCTACTAACTTTCTTAATTTTTAAGTAGACACTAAATAAAATAGATTTTTTCTAGGGAGAATTTAGAAAATATATTGGGAAAAATTTCTTTACATAAATATAGCAGTTCTTTATAATTACATCATTGTTTCTATGTAACTTTTATCCTATTTAGTTATAAATAGGATTCGAGTACTTATTCAGATACGGGATTGAAAAATGTCGTATTTTGTGAGGTACCATAGAGAAAATGCTATGGCTCTTTTTCATGAAGTTTGTATTAAATTATATTAGGAGGATTGCTCATGATTCGTTTAATGAAAAAAGGAAGAATGGCAGCAAAAGTCATTGTTGTATTAACTCTTCTACTAAGTGGGGTCCATCTTTTCCAAAAGAAAGCGGAAGCAGCAGAATTTAACTTACCTTTCAATACTGAAGTACATGGTGTTCTTACGAAAGGTATAACTAGCAATACGTATAACCTTGTAATCAATGAAGCAGGACGACTTACTTTGGATCTTACATCGTATGTAGATAAGAATACATATATTCAACTTTTAGATAACAATAATAAAAAAATATGGGATACTAGAACAACTGGGAGTTCACTAAACCCCGCAAAGCTAAATAAATGGGTAGATTTAGAACCTGGTAAATATTTTCTAAAAATAAATGGCAATGATTACTGGGATGAAAATACTGGAAAATATATTTTGAAAGCAACATTTGAAAAAGCAGGCAATAATGAAATTGAACCGAATAATGGAGTGATTGAAGCTCAAGCAATTACTTTTAATCAACTAGTTACAGGATTTTTATCTTGGAACGATACAATTGATATGTACAAAATAACTCTTAAAAAACCAGGACGGTTAGGAATTGATATTAGTTCATATGTCGACTCTTATACATATATTCGATTATATGATAATAATAATAAAGAAATATTTAGTACCAATACTGAAGGTAGTTCTAAAAATCCGGCTAAATATATGAAGACCATCGATTTAGAACCAGGAAATTATTATCTTAATATAAATGGTGATTCATTATGGGATAGGAACACCGGAAAATACCAATTGAAAACTACCTTTACTGCAGCAAACAGTAATGAAACAGAACCAAACAATGGTATCGTTGAAGCCCAGACATTACCTTTTAATAAAACCATTACAGGCTTTTTATCTTGGAATGATACAGAAGATTACTATAAAATATCGCTTCCTAAAAAAGGAAAAGTTACATTTACAAGTGTTTCATACGTGGAAAGTTATACAAATTTCCAGTTAATTAATAATCGTAATGAAGTAGTTGTAAATAACTATGCTACAGGAAGTTCCAAGAATCCAGCTAAATATTCAAATACTATCGTATTAGAAAAAGGAATCTACTATTTTAGAGTATATTCAGATTTGAAAAGTAACACAGGTAAATACACCTTAAACATTTCTTCTCCAGTATTACTTGCACCACTAACTGTGGACAAAGTAAGTGATAAATCAACTGTCGTTAAAGGAAAAACAGCGAAAAATCAAGAAGTAGTTGTAAAGGCTTCAGGTAAGGTATATAAAAAGAAAGCAAATTCTGCCGGAGCATATTCTATTAAAATACCAAAGCAAAAAGCCGGTACAAAAATCGAAGTCAGTACAAAAAATAAATATGGAACAAAGAAAGTAACTATTACTGTTCTTGATCGAACAGCTCCAAAAGCACCAACAATCAAAAAAGCAACATCCACTTTTGTAGAAGGTAAAGGAGAAAAAGCTGCTACTGTTTACGTGTATAAAGGATCAAAACTCGTTGGAAAAGCAACAGTTAGTAAAAAAGGAACCTTTAAAGCAAAAATATCTAAACAGAAAAAAGGTACTTCTTTAGTTGTTTATGCTAAAGACAAAGCAGGAAATAAAAGTGTGGGTAGAACAGTTAAAGTTAAATAATAGGAAATTGTGAAACAGAGAGTCTTTTGGTGAGGCGACTGAAAAAGTCTCTATATGTTAAATAATGCGAAGGCTTTCTCGATAAAATCGAGGAAGTCTTCGCTATTTTCATTAATAATTTACATATAAACTCTAGGTAGTGTGTTCGAATGATCTCTCTCTTAATCTAGTCCATTTTCTTCTATTTATGATATCCTCATTCCCAAAGACAATATACTTCGGCAGATAAATGGACTAGTCGACTTTTCATTTGTATTAAATGAGCTACAAGATAAATACTGTCATGAAAACAGTCGCTACGCTGTACCAAGTCTGATAAAAAGGTAGCTGTAATTCATTGTGCCAATTTAAATTCAAAGAAAATAACGTTAATTACAAAATACAATTGGAATATAACCCCATTAAAAACGTAGAGTCAGATTCTTTCGGACTCAGATACGAAGTGATTATTATTGATGTAGCACAAAGAAATTGTAACTACCAACTTGATTCTCCCTATCAATATACTAGCAAATAACTTAAAGTGTATTTTTTCATACAATGCAAAACAGATAGTATTTTTTACTGAGACTAATAAAATTTTCTTTATTTCTTATCCATTGTTCTTACATTGAGCGAGCTCTTGATTTTCAAAACTTGGACTTTGCAACGATGTAGCTAGTCCATGTGACATCGTCTCTGTCGATCAAGATGCGCCCCCTGATCTACTGGGAGAATAGCTCGAGGCAATGCAGAGTATGGTCTTTCCACATCTGCTCGGACCAACAAGGGCTATCATAATCCCAGGAATGAAACGAACGGTCTCACCGTCAAGCAAAGAACGCCCACAAATTGCTAGTAAAACGCCATGGGCTTCAGCCAACATCTGCACCACCAATCAAATTCGACGTCTACTGACACTATCGAAACACCAACGCGCAGCAAATAGGTGACTCAGCGACACAACAAGCAACCCATACGCTGCTGCCACAAGTACAGCCCCTATCGCATCAGGCTTTTGGAACACGACAACAACGCCCACGAGAACGACCCCAGCAAGCAATTCCTTGGTCACTCGGTTCTGGAGGATCCGCACCCATGACCGACCTGCCACCCGCAGAGGGAAATCACGCTTCGCCTGCAGTAGTGCGGTAATTAACGCACTGATCGTAGCAGCGACAGTGAAAGCAACAACCAATGCAACTAGCGAAAGATTCTGCAACCACACAACGTATGCTGCGAACTGCGCGTGGAGAATCCCCTCTTCGGCAATGTAGACAACTTTCAGTTCACCTTTGAGACCACGATCATGTAGCGCCTGCACGTCTAGGCCGTGTCGTTCTAGCAATTGCTGCGTTGCAGTCACACCGGTGAACACGACGTTGCTACCCGAAATCATGGATGTCAAGGAAGAATCATTATATGTGTTGTAGAGCGAGGGAACGACGACGAGCAGGACATCGTCCTTGAAATGAAGCCTTTCGCCACCTCCTCCTTGTGCCACTGGCATTCGGAACCCGTCGACCGGCCGCAAGAACTGGAACTGTGCGAACAGCTCCTTAGAAAGCTTTTTCCTCGACAAGATTTCAACCTCTTCTCGAACCATTCGAACAAGCCCTTCTGGAATGTTGTTGTGAGGCACCGATGTGACAGCCGGTTGTGGCGCACCCTTGGTCACCAGATCGAGCCAACGCTGGTTCACGAAAGAGATGGCAGAGTACTCTCCAAAATCGACTTGCATTGACATTTCTTTAGTGTAAGTGTATGAAAAAGCGACCGCATCAAGCGATTCCGCATCCTTCACCAGCTCGCCAATCAGCGGCTCCATGTGGTCCATTTCGTCAACGTCCGTCGCGAACACAATGGCGACCTGGTCTGCGAGTTGCTTCCACTGCGCCATTTCAGCTGCCGTAGCGGATGAGTGTTTATATGCAGACCAAGCAGGCCCAGCCGCAGCCACCACCAGGAGGAATGTTAGCGCCTGGATCACGATCGCCGCCGAACGCAGGCTCTTTACCGCCGGTTGTCTGGTGGCGATCATGGTAGCGCTCGGCCAAGCAGAGGCTGACATGACAAGCGCAGCAAGAAGGGATACGGCGATGACAGCGACCTGCAGACTGACCAGCGCCTTGAAGAAGGTACCAATGTACATCCAGCCATGAAATACACCCACATAGCCCGCCGCAACCAGTGCTACAGCGCCCGCCGCAACCAGCAACAAACCTCCAAACCCTGCCAGGTCTTGCACCTGGATCCGCACGGTCGGGCACCCTCCGAGAACCCGAAGGGCACGTCCCCGTGCTCTTCGCGACAACCAGAACAACGCCAGCGCCGCGATCAGCGCAAACGCCGCAAGAACAGCAGCAGCAAATCCTCTTTCCTGCACTACGAATGCAAGACTATCAAATATTGACACATCCCTGCGACCAACCTTCACACCTACACTTTTCAGCGTGTCCTCGAACTCTCCCAAGTGAGCCTTTTCACCGGTCACAAGATAGAACCCATTGGGATAGGAGGTGGCCAGTCGGTCCTTGCCGACGATCTTGCCTACATCATCGCCGCCGAACCAAGTAAATTTGGCAGGCAGATCTCCATCGTTAAGTGCCACGAATATCTTGCCATCGCCATCGCGGTCAAGGTCAGGTGCGACCTTGACCAGACCAAGATCCCAGCGCGAATCGAGCTTCTCCAGCGTCGCAAACGCTTCAGTGACTGAAAAGCTCGATTCGCTGAAGTTGAGGCTTAGCCTACTCTCGACACCAATGGCCTGAGGAAAGTCTCGATCATATAGGTCGGTGATGATCGCCGCCAGCAGCGCAAGCAGAGTAAACAACGCGCCCGCGACAGCCACTATGATACGCTTATACATAAATGGTTCCTCCAAGACCTATCTGGAACTCGCCACGCTAAACCCCGGAGACCACAACCAGTAACTCCAGGGCTTGACATGATCGCTTGGATTAGCAGGTAATGTTTTTTCATTTATTTCATCATCCTCATTCATTCGACTATTTTGTAAATATTTTCACTATTCAGCCAATCATCCGCCACCCACCTACCATTCGCCAAAGACGCCATAATGTACAGCTGAGTCAGCACCTGGTTGGCTTGACAACATTAGCGAGCCATCCTTGAACATAAGAGGCAGACAACGATTGCTCCGAACTTGCTGTGCGGAAGTCCGCTCTAGCGCTTCACCAGATGTACCGGAACCCCAAACCCGTCGCGGCGGCTGAGCAGGTCGGTGATGGCGTCACGCTCGGATCTCGAACCATAGCTCACCATGACGAGCCCTCGGTCCTGATCATCGGGACACGGCGTTCCCACTTCGACCGCAATGCCATCACCTAGCGCTTTTACCTCCTTGGCGAGGCCTTGATGGCTAGCAAGCGCAGCAGTGGCTTCCGCTACGGTCGGCAACTGGTCGCACGACGGGTGCGTGTCCCTTGATACTGGGATCCAGCCGTTTAGGAGCGCAACTGCTCCCACTACCAGTAGTAAGCCAACTACAATGCCGATAATGATCTTAGTGGCTGACTTCATGAGGAACTCCCTATGCTAGCGGGATCGCTCGACGAGTGGTGTGACGGGCTGTTGGAACCGACCTTATACCGGGCACCACAAGCGTTGATCATTTCGGCGTCGTGCGTCGACACAATGACCGTGCGACCCCGTGCGGCGAAGTCCGAAAATAGATTGATGACCTTTCGACGGTTGGCTTCGTCAAGCGAGGCGGTGGGCTCATCGGCGAACAGGATCGTAGCGTCTTTGTAGATGGCACGAGCCAGCGCGAGTCGCTGTTTCTCGCCCCCACTCAAGTGGCTGGCCAACTCACCTTCCCGACCCTGGAGACCCGTCTGCTCGAGCACCTGCGCCAACCGTTCTTGATTACCCGTGATGCGTCTTCCAAGAACGCTCGCCTGCATGGTGACATTAAAAGCAACTGACTCCTCATCCATGATGCCATAATCCTGAAGTACGAACGCCGCGTGATCACGCCAGAACCGACGCCGTGCAGCAGTGCCGTATCTAGTGACATTGTCTCCTTCAATCAGGATGCACCCTTGATCCACTGGAAGCAACAGCCCTAGGCAGTGCAAGAGTGTAGTCTTTCCACATCCACTCGGACCAACGAGGGCTGTCATGATTCCGGGCGTACAACGAACAGTCTCACCGTCAAGTACGGGCCGCCCACCTATCGCTACTGAAACGCCCTTGGCTTCAATCAACATCTGCACCACCGAGCAAATTCGACGTCTACTGAGGACATCGCCAACGCGGTGAACGTCGTTTTGACCCTTCGAGTCAAGGTTTTCCTCTTTTGCTTATACAAAAGTTTTTTCATTTAATTCATTCCTCCTCATTTATTTGACTATTTTTATGAATTTTTTTGCGATTCGAGCAAATTTTAACCTAGGATCCTCAAAATGAAATGATCCTTAGGTCACATTTTGTGCCTTTTTCGTAGATATGCTCTATTTTTTTGTGTGGTGCTTTGGCAGGACCTCAAAAGGTTTCTCTTTCCAAGTAGAGATATACCATGAAGGAAATTTGATATATCGTCACAAATGCCCTTCATCAATCGGATCACCATTACTTCCCTAATCGTTATCTGAAAATTCTAGAACGAAAGCCCCAGGCGATTATAAGTGCTGCGCATTTAAAAAAACGATATTACCTCATAAACTCTCAGAATTTATGAAGCTTTGCAAACATCGGGATAAAAACTACCAGCTAGTAAATATCCTGCTTGTTGGAAAAAAAACCGCTCCCGCATCGACATGGTAGGTGGGCGGTTAAGCAAGCTAACTTGACATCCAACCTATGACCTGGTATGATTTATCTAGATTTTAAAGTAGTAAGCAGATTGAACTCTCTCAACACCAATGGCCTGCGGAAAATCTCGGTCTTATAGGTCGGTGATGATCGCCGCCAGTAGCGCAAGCAGAGTAAATAAAGCGCTGCGACAGCAACCGGTATCGTCTGGATTAGTTGGTACGGTAGTAGTACTGAGCCTTCAGACCCGGCGAGTTTATAGTTCCGAGATATGCGTTAGAATATTTCCCCGCAGCCGTGTCTATGCTTCTGTTAGTACTTACCACCTCGCCGTCGATGAGCTTTTGCACCGTCGAGCCGTGAATCTTCGACGGGTGGTTGTACTCAGAACGGAGCCCGACGTCTACGAATCCGTACCTCCATGTTCCACCTTCCGATGGGTATTGGTAGTGCCAACCTGGATTCACCCAGGCTTGCGCAGGCACAACAGCGGCGCCTGCCAAAGCAATGGACGTCGCCAACGCAGCGAACGTCGCTTTGATCGTTCGATTCAAAGGATTCCTTTTTTGTCTATACAAAAGTTTTTTCATTTAATTCATTCCTCCTCATTCATTCGACTATTTTTGTCAATATTTTTTCCTCTTCAAGCTAATTTGTCACTGCTCACCAGCATGCCGATGCGGGAAGGGTTTTTTCTTGCCATTAATGGCAATGACTGCCATTTAATATAATAAATTCAATAAGAAAGAGAAAATTCCTTCTTTTTTAAAAGAATTTTTTAAAATTTTTTCGAAAATTCTTTTTTTAAAATTTTAAATATATTAATGAGAGTTGTACATAAAATCTAAACTCATTGCAACAGAAGGCGTTTCTCCGACATCACTGAGAAGTCCCTCTACTGATAGGGACTCTCGCTAAAAATACTCTAATTATAAAAATCAAATTAACGAAAGCTACAAAAGGACTTTTATGTTTTTATTCTATATAAAAACTATCCAAAACAGCTTAGCTACAGCTTTACGTGAGATGGAGAGGATTGAAAAGGGAGAAGCAATGAGGAAAGGTTAAAGATAGATAACATTTTAATACAAGTTTATCAAGGTTCTCCCTTAATAAATATAAAAAATAATTAATAAAAAGGGGATACCGATCTTAAACTTGTAGGAGTCCAATTGGAAATAAGTAATTATATTTGAAACAGTATGAACAGGGTTGTTTATGCAAGGCTACTGAAAAATTTTCGTTTTTTAACTTCATTTAAAGCAGGGGAACAAAAAAAGGCGATTTTCTGTTCATACATGAACGGAAAGTAGCCTTTCTTTACATAAACTTTTTGTAATCTCTTATTTCGATTCTTTTAATAATTTTATGATTCGTTTTAAATTCACGGAAAATCTAGTCAATGCTCCCTGCATTTCCATACCTAAAAGACCCGAGGAAATCGCAACATCATACCCGTGTCTTAGCTTAAGTTCACTATTTTTTGCTTCTATTTTATACCGTTCTTTTTCCTTTATAGAAAAGAATTTACTTTCTTGAAAAGCCTTTTACTTGGTATGTTCTACAGATTTTATTGTAACAGAATATGTTTTACTTTTAGCCCCCTCTTTATAACACCCTTCGCTAAAAGGACATACTTTACACTTCTCAATATCAAAGTAATATGTATAGCTCTGACTGTTTTTGTATTCTTCTTTCCTGTTCGTGCTTTACTTGTAGCCATATGTCCAGCTTTACAAACATACATCCCAGCATCTTTATTAAATGCAAATTCATCTTCTTGTTTTCGAGGACCTTGTGTAATGATGGGATGTAATTTTGATACCAATTTTATATCCTTTAGGTTGGGAAATTGAATATTATCCTTATCAGAGTAAGCAGTATCTCCAATAATTGTATCAATTTCCATTCCCGTTATAGCATCAGGTTCATGTGAAGCTTTAAGGTTTTCTTGGTGATCTAACACCGCTTCATTTAGGTAATTGTTTTTCTTTTACCTTTGGATTTTCACGTAGGGTCTATTCATTTTCAACTACTTGAACAACTTTTTGGCAATAATGAATGATTCCATCTACTTCATCTGAAGTGGGCTTTAAAGGGGATTTTTTGGTTTAAACGAGCTTAGTGTGTGTAGAGTCAACAATGATAGAACTACTTTCTATTAGCTCTTTCTCCAATGAAATCTCTACTATTTTTTGAATGAGCTATCAAGTAAATTAACATCTTTTAAACGTAATTTTTTGAATGTTGTTAATGAACTGGGGTTGATAACAGCTTCTTCAGGGGCCATGTCTAGAAAATATTTAAAAGACATATCGTATTTTGACCGTTCAACAACATCTACATCAGATAGGTCAAAAATGGATTTTAGAAGTAAGTATTTAAACATTCACACAGGTGGTATAGCATTGCGATCGTTATCTGACAGTATTTATCCTGTAGCTCATTTAATACAAATGAAAAATCGATTAGTTCGTTTATATGCCGAAGCATATTATCTTTGGGAAAGACGATATCATAAATAGAAGAAAATGGACTAAGATTAAGAGATTGTTGATTAGAGATCATCCGAACACACCACCTAGAGTTTATATGTAAATGATAAACGAAAATGGCGAAGACTTCCTCGATTTTATCGAGAAAGCCTTCACATTATTTAACATATAGAGACTTTTCAGTAGCCTCTTTTGATAGGACTCTCTGTTTTTTTCTTTGGAGCAGAATCCTATCTCTTATCTGGAGGAGTAATTGATTGTAGATTGTGTACGAAGAGTTAAATAGTAGATGAGCTTAAATCACTTACTCCTTTTTGTAGTAAGCAAATGTGGATACTCTAATTCATTCCTAATGTGTTTTGAATTTTACGTATATCTTCTCGATTGGTCCATGTATCTTCCTTCAAAATCTCGATGCTTACGTCATGATTTTTAGCTGCTCTTTTATTTCAGCAAAGTCTTTTGCATTTTGAAGTTTCATTTCACTTAATTCATCCTTAAGAGCTTCTTGACCAGTGATTAAAGCACTTAACAGTCTTCCGTGCTCCTTTAGTGTTTCTCCTTGTAGCTTTAATGCCTCTCCTTGTTGTTCAATTTTTTTCCTTGTTGGTTTATTGCTTCTTCTAGTCGTCCGATTGACTTTCCTTGCTGTTTTGTTGCTTCTTCTAGTCCTGATATTAACTTCCCTTGGTGCTGTAATATTTCTCCTTGTATTCCTAATTTCTCATTGATTTGCTGAATAGCTAATAAGATTTCCTTTTCAACATGCTTGTCCAATGTTATTCACCTCCAATCTATTTCGTATTATTATACCAATAATCATTATAGATCTTATAGAAAAAGTTAGGAGAATATATTGCTTGATTATTAAGACATGTGAATAAAATGTGGATATACTGTGGATTTATTCACAATTTTTGTGGATATCATAAGTGAGCTTGTTAGTAACTACTGAGGTTTTGTTGATAATTGGATTATTATTGTGGATATGTAAGGGCTGTCTATGATTTATAGCGCTTTTACTGACAGCCCTTAACCTTTTGTATGATCCGGATTGTCGAGTCTTTTTGCTAATTATTTTTTGTTTCTGATCGAGTGGAACAGATCTCTTTCATAATTAATGAAATGAATTAAACTGTTTCGACCTCTTTCGACTTGTCTTTTTAATGATTTTCTTGAGCAGTTTAACTCCATTTGTAGTCCGTTTCTGAATAAAATGTAGTCTCTTTTGGATTTTTTTATGTATGTTTCAATGTGGTCTGGAAATATCCATTTGCAGTGGTAGTCTTTAGGAGATATCGTTGGAATCGCATAAAGCATTTCAATTGGGCAAATAACTAAAGGAGTTTTTCTATCGTAGTCAAATGCTTTGCGAACAGCATTAATTCTTCCTCGGTAGTCAGTACATTTTCTCTCACAGGCTTCTTCTAGAAGTTGCATCACCGTCTGTTTGCTGTAAAAAATTCCTCTCACATCAAAAATTTTTACGTTAAATTCTGGATGATCCATTGCTTCAATTCCCATCGACTGTTTCGAAACAACATAATTGTCTACCTTATTCAAGTAGTAGCTCCTCCTTCCTATTAATATAGGTCTATCATACTATTAATCCCATCGAATTTCCATACTTCTTTCAAAATTTTTAAAAATAAGTAAAATTATGCTTTTTTGCACGTTTTGTCGGTTAAAACGTGCATTATCATACAAAAAATACACGTTTCGATTCATATGTCGTTCGAAACGCTCATTATTGTGATTAGATTGAAAATTCATTTCCCACTAAGATAGAGACACCCCGGGAATATAAAGGAAAGCGCGCTTATCCGGAAAGGCTTTTCAAGTGGAAGATTTTCAAGGGACCGTAGAGAAATATGAACCGATGATTTATCAAATTATGCATTCCCTGCACATTTACAAAAACCATGATGAATTTTATCAAATTGGCCTGATTGCTCTTTGGGAGGCAAGTGAGCGATTTGTCGAAGGAAAAGGTGCTTTTTCCAGTTTTGCCTATGCCACGATTAAAGGACGATTGCTTACCGAATTGACGAGGTCAAAAAAGCGAGAAGAACGAAATACGTTTCCAGATGAACAGTTTTGGGAATATCAAATCGATCCAGCTAAGGAACCGATGGAGCTTGCAACCTTACTCTCTTATTGTGACCGCCTGACAGTAAAGCAAAAGAAATGGGTCATCATGACCTTCTATTTCGGTATGGGTACAAGTGAAATTGCTGCCACAGAAGAGGTTTCCCCTTCCGCAGTCAAAAAATGGCGAAAGAATGCAATGGAAAGACTGAGGACGAATTAACACAAATAGTGCCAGGATTCCGGTACCTGGCACCTTTCTTCATGAAAATGGAATTTTACTTGTGGATGGATTTCGTAAACGAACATTATATATGTGAGGCAAACATATTCTATTAGAAGTGGTTCATGATGATGGCTCTGTGTGGATATTATGTACTGATTGTTACGAGTTCTGTAGCTTTAATAAAACATCCAACTTAACTTCAATCCTATTTAATCGTTCCTCTAAATCTTGTATTCTCATTTCCTTATAAAGAACATTATTTTCGATTTGTTTTTTCGGCAGCATCGTTTGATAATGAGCTTCTACCTTTTTTGAGTTCATATCAAGTCTCCTTTCTATCATTTGTTCGTAATAAAGAACCTATTAAAATTGTATGCTTTTTCCCCCTTTTTGACAAGGAAAATTTTACAGACTACGACTAGGGACTGAACCGAAACTCATACTAAAGACTATTATCCAGGAAATGAATATTGGTTAAAATTTACAAGATTAATTGATTAGGAGATTTTTAAATGAAGTTGAAGCAAATATTTATTTTTATTATAGCACTTCTACTTTTATTTGAATGGATTAGTGCCTATTTTATAGGTGGTCTATTCGGTGTAGTAAGTTGGTGGGGAATTATTGGAGGCAGTATTTTAGGAGTTATACTATCTTTTATATGCTTTATCACTTTTCTTCTCAAATTAGTTAGACGTAAAAAAATATCAAGCTCCTCTATTATTCTATTTCTATTATTTCTCATCATGGCATGGCCAGCTTGTTGGTTATTATCCATAGGCAATTTACCTTATCCAGCCAAAATTGATTCGACCAAGCCTACCGTTTCAATAGAACTTCCCTTTAAGGAATCTGTAACAGTTGGATGGGGAGGAAATCAGATAGAAACAAATAAACCACATGTTCTTGTTCCAAATGAAAGATGGGCATATGATTTCATTATGGAGCCCCATTCTCTTAAGAGTAAAAAGCTTAATGATTATGGAATCTATAATAAAGAAATTATTTCACCAGTAAAGGGAACGATCGTTGGAGCCTATGATCAGGAAAAAGATATTACTCTTGGAACAGAAAACAATGACACAATGGCGGGAAACTATATATACATAAAAATAGAAGAAACAGGAACCTATTTAGTTTTAGCACATATTAAACAGAATTCGATTCTTGTGAAGAATGTGCAAGCCGTAGATGTGGGTACTCCTTTAGCCAAAGTAGGGAATTCAGGTTCTACCAGTGAACCACATTTACATATCCATCATCAAAGACAAAACCCAGCAACCACAAGCATGTATTTAAGTGAAGGACTTCCCCTTTACTTTCATAACATAAATGGAAGCTCTATGCCGATTGGCGGAGAACATGGCGAGGTTATCTCTCCAAAAAAGGAAGCTATACAGTGACAATAAATAGATGGTGTGAGATTGGATTCTCATACCATCTTTTCTTATTCCTCTTTATAACAGTTTGAATTAATGAACAAATTTTTGTTGCTCATTATATCATTAAATGATATATTATTTTTAGATATATCATTTAATGATATAAAGCGAGGTAATTACATGAAGTCATTAGATCAATTAACAGATTCAGTTTTTTACATCATGGCAGGATTTATCAAGCCTAGACATGGTTACGCGGTGATGAATTTAGTTGAGGAAATTACAGAAGGTCAAGTGGTGATTGGGCCAGCATCGTTATACACGATCATAAAAAAATTAATGAATGAATCATATATTGAGCTTTATGATGATTCAGATTCAAGAAGGAAAATTTATGTATTAACAAGCAAAGGAAGAGACGTATTATTGCATGATATTGAAAGACGTAAAAAGATGGTGGAATTTGCGGAACAAGGCTTAAAGGGGGATATATAAATGGAGGAAACAAAGTATATTGTATCGAATGGAATTGCATTTTTAGAAAAGAAGGATTTAAAGATGTTACGCAAGCAAGCAGCAAATGGGTGGATTGTAAAGAGATATAAAAAGTTGGGATATGAATTAGAAAAAGGGAAACCAGAGGACGTGACTTTTAGTATCGATATTCGGAAATTAAAAGAAGAAGAGTTAGACGAATATATTGAGTTATTTGAGTCAGCTGGGTGGACACATATATGTTCGCAGCATGATATGCATTTATTTAAAGCGTTGCCTGGTACGAAACCGATTTATACAGATAAAGAATCGAAGGTGGAAAAGTTGGAGCGTCTTCAAAAATCGGTTGGTCCTGCTGCAGCCATGACCTCGTGTGCTATGGTTGGAAGTTACATCGTACATGAGATCACATCTGGTACGCTTAGCGACGTATTTAATGTGATATTTTTGATATCGATTGTCGTCGCAGTACCAATGATAGCCACTTTTTTAGCAACGATTTATCATTCCATAAAGGTAAAAATGGCTAATAAGTAAGAATAGCAGTTAGCAATCGTAAAGTAACATTGAATTTTTGTAACCCATCATTCACAATAGACGTCTAATCCAAGAAAAAGGAGAATGATGATGAAACGTTACGTATATTCGATTGTTATTTTGTTCTTGCTAGTTGTTGGATGCAGTCATTCTAAGGAAGAAGTGAAAGGCGAAATTGATATAGGTGGAAAAATTATCGAAATAGATGCTAGAAGCAATCGAGTGTTAATAGAGGATAACAAAAGCCTAAAAATTTGGGTGCTATTACCTGAGCATATTGATATCAGCAAATACTCGATAGGTGATGAAGTCGTCGTTTGGACTAAAACAATCCAAGAATCCAATCCTGCCCAGACAAAAGCATTAAATATTGAAAAATTAGTGTCCAATGAATGAACGGATCTGCTTGATCCCCTTGTCAACAGATGTCTCAATATAACCAACAATCTGTTCAAAAGTAAAAACAGTTAATAGCTGTTCCAAATGCTTTGGATCAAAATTCATATCTTCTATTACATAAGGAATTAACTCTTGTACATCCTTTGCTGTCACTTCTTCCAAATCCATCATAGCGCCACCTTGCTGCAATGCATCCATTAATTCAGCAGTTAATCCGTAATGAGTCAGAAGCTTTCCATTTAATAAGCGAAAATCCTGATGATACAGCTCAAAAATCATTGGGTCATTGTCCATCCGATTTTTTAGCCATGGTAAATAAAACCCCTTTAGCCACAAATCATCCGCAACAAGATGAGAATAATAGCCTAATATATAGTGAGAATGCTTATGTACATCATACTTATGAAGGAATTGTTCAAAATCAATACTTCTCGAATAATCACTTACATCTCCCATATAGAAATGTGATATTTCCTTAGGAGAAACCGCATCTGGAGCAATTCCTCCTAATAAAAATGACGTTTTATCCTGGAGTGACAAACTCTCTGCCATACGATTTGCGATAATTAAGTGCATAATTATTGAACCCATTGCTCCCCCTCCTCACTAATTTTCACTATATTACCATTTTTATGATATATTAACAAAGTGCTAATTGATCGATTTAGCTGTTCTATTGCTGTTATCTATGTTTCTCTGGTGAAATATTATGTTCTCGGCAGATAAAGTAATTGTAAAGATAAAAAATCTAAAAAAGATGGAGATATTTTTAAAATTGCGGAGATAAAGT
The DNA here is from genome assembly GCA_018333075.1 of Heyndrickxia sporothermodurans. GTDB lineage: Bacteria > Bacillota > Bacilli > Bacillales > Bacillaceae_C > Heyndrickxia > Heyndrickxia sporothermodurans_A. Next base: position 82,320 of record BORH01000007.1, read on the forward strand.
ATTAAATTGGGAGATATCGTATGATTATTGATGAAATATCATTTTTACTGGAGATAAGTAATAGAAGGAACACCTATAACTTTCGTCAAAGGAGGAAATGGGAGTGAAATGTTTTAAATAGCTGCTCTATTGCTGTTATCTCCGTTTCTCGGCTGAAATATCAAATTCTTAGCAGATAAAGGAATTGCAAAGATGAAATAACTAAAAAAGATGGAGATATCTTTTACTTTTCAGGAGATATTTTTTTAAATTGCGGAGATAAAGTAAGAAATTGTGGAGATACAGCATGATTACTGATGAAATATCATTTTTACTGGAGATAAGTAATAGAAGGAACACCTCTCATCCCTCTTAACTATTCCCTTAACTTTCATCAAAGGAGGAAATCGGAGTGAAATGTTTTAAATAGCTGCTCTATTGCTGTTATCTCTGTTTCTTGGCTGAAATATCACATACTCGGCAGATAAAGGCATTTCAAAGATGAAAAATCTAAAAAAGATGGAGATATCTTTTACCTTTCAGGAGATAACTTTTAAAATTGCGGAGATATCGTATGATTACTGATGAAATATCATTTTTACTGAAGATAAGTAATAGAAGGAACACCTCTCATCCCTCATAACTTTTCCCTTAACTTTCATCAAAGGAGGAAATCGGAGTGAAATGTTTTAAATAGCTGCTCTATTGCTGTTATCTCCGTTTCTTGGCTGAAATATTACATTCTCGGCAGATAAAGTAATTGTAAAGATAAAAAATCTAAAAAAGATGGAGATATCTTTTACTTTTCAGGAGATATTTTTTAAAATTGCGGAGATAAAGTAAGAAATTGCGGAGATATCGTATGATTACTGATGAAATATCATTTTTACTGGAGATAAGTAATAGAAGGAACCTCTCATCCCTCATAACTATTCCCTTAACTTTCATCAACGGAGGAAATGGGAGTGAAATGTTTTAAATAGCTATTCTATTGCTGTTATCTCCGTTTCTCGGCTGAAATATCACATTCTCGGTAGATAAATTAATTGCATAGATGAAAAAACTAAAAAAGATGGAGATATCTTTTACTTTTCAGGAGATAACTTTTAAAATTGCGGAGATAAAGTAAGAAATTGTGGAGATACAGCATGATTATTGATAAAATATCTTTTTTACTGGAGATAAGTAATAGAAGGAACACTTAATCATTCCTCATACTATTATCTTACCTTTCATCAAAGGAGGAAATGGGTTTCAAATAGCTGTTCTATTGCTGTTATATCCGTTTCTCGGCTGAAATATCAAATTGTCCGCAGATAAAGTAATTGCATAGATGAAAAAACTAAAAAAGATAGAGATGTCTTTTACTTTTCAGGAGATAACTTTTAAAATTGCGGAGATATCGCAAGATTATTGATGAAATAGCATTTTTACTATAGATAAGTAATAGAAGGAACACCTAATCATTCCTCATAACGATTCCCTTAACTTTCATCAAAGGAGGAAATCGGAGTGAAATGCTTTAAAGCCATATTCATTAGCTTATTATTTTTTTCGTCCTCACTGCATGTAGCGAAAAGAATACATCTACTGAAACCAATAAATCAAAAGTACATCGTAATCAATCAAAAACTGTAAATGTTTCTTCAACTCAAAATACTGCTGAGGAAGCCACATCTAGTGATTTATATGGTTTTTGGGGAAACAAGGAATCCTTTATTATCATTTCAAATGCTTCTGAAGGAAAATACAGCTTCGTACAATATATAAAGAATAAAGACGAAGAAAGAATAGGAGATTTTGTTAACGTCATACCGCCGCAGCAAAATCATTTCAATACCCAATTCGTGAATGGAAAGCAGTCTGGGAAGGAATTCTCAATTGAATTAAACAAGAAAAAAGAGCAATTAACGATTATGATGAATAATAAATCGACTGTATATAAGGCGACAGATTTAATGCCTAAAGAGTATTTTAACAAAAAATAAGCAGACAAGATTTCTGCTTATTTTTTGTTTCTATTTTTTTATCTACTGACAAGTACTATAGGTTTTCTTTCTAGTAAGCGATCCTTTTCATGTACAGGCTTCCACATCCAATAATATAAAACGGGTATCACTAATAAACTTGTTAAAGTAGACGTAATGAGTCCCCCAACAACGACCAATCCTAAAGATTGGGAGATAAGCGTATCACTCTGTCCGGAAAAGGCAAGTGGTAGTAAAGTAAATACTGTTGTTGCTGCTGTCATTAAAACAGGGCGAACACGACTAGCTGTGCCTTGTATTACAACGGTATATAAGTCTTTTCCTTTCCTTCTTAATCGTTCCATACGATCGACGAGGACAATGCCATTTGTTGCAACAATTCCGATCAACATGACGAGTCCTGCTAATGCGCCAAGATTCCAGGATTGCCGGAAAATAAATAAGAATACTACTGAGCCAATTAATGCGAAAGGCAAGGATGAGAGAACAGCAATAGATCCGCGGATTCCCTTAAAAACACTTGTTATAATGAGTAAAACGAACAAGATCGATATTACTCCTGCAAAACTTATCGACCATATCATTTGCTGAACTTGCTCTGGGATTCCTCCGAATTGTACATGAACACCTTTTGGCAGGTCCAATTTATTGATCATTTCTTTCATCTGTTTTGTGACTCCACCAATATCCTCTGTAAGAATATTCCCTATTACAATTGCGATTGGCTCTCCATCTTTTTCACTAATTGCAGTATTTTTGTTTACGTTTAGCTTTGCAATATCATAGAGGTAAATATTTTTTCCGTTATTATTTTTAAAGGATAGCCTGCCAATTTGTAATAATAGTTCATTACTCGGATCACTGCCTTGGCTAAAGGTTAGGGCCACATCTGACGGTTTGTGAAGTTGGACAGGAATTACAGATCCCGAATTGATGATTTGGAGATTTTCTTGTTTATTCAATAATGCTTCTACCTTGGCTAATATAGTTTCCTTATCTAATCCTAGATTTGCTATTTTTTCCTCATCAAGCTCCACCGTAAAACGTATCTGCTCGCCTTGTTCACCTTCACCATATATTTGCAGTCCCTTAATCGTCTGCATTTTGCTTTTCACGACATTTGCAGCCTTCATTAATTCGTTTTGATCGCCTCCAGAAAGAATCAAACGAACTCGGGAATCATCTCCTGTAATCTGTTGATTTGAAACTGTATATATCGCATTTGTTGATAACCGTTTCATGTCATCATTAATTTTTGCCATTAAATCGTCCATGTTGACTCCTTGCTTTGGTGTTACATATACATTGGCAACATTGGGTTGCTCGATCCAACCACCTGCTTGATCAAAAACATCATCAAAAGTTGGTGTAAATGAGGATCCTATAGATGAAGTGAAAGATTGTATATCCTCATGTTTTGCCAATAAGGATTCCAATTCCCTTACTTCTGAATTCATTTGTTCGATGGTCGAGCCTTCTTCACTTTCTATTTGAATGTTAAGGTCCTTTGCATGTGATCGCGGCAAAACATTAAGTGGAATAAAGAAGGATCCCACTAAAGAAAGGACAAGAGCTACACATAAGCCTGTAAACAGCATCTTCCGCTTTTTCCATAGACGTTCAAGAATCGGTTTAAACCATTGTTCCGTCTTCGGCGTATTTGGTGTATAGCGTCGTTCCCAAGTATAGGCAGCATATGGCGGCAACACGATTAAGGAAAAAAGCAAAGAACATAGCAATGAAATCGTTACAGCCCAGGCAAATCCAAAAAAAGCATCCCCAATCATAGTTCCCGTCATGGTCAGTGGAAGATATACCGCGATCGTCGTTAAGGTAGAAGAAACGACTGCTGGAATCATTTCCTTTACAGCAGAACTTAATACGGATAAAGAATATTTCCCGTTTTGTTCTAGTTTTCGATACATGTTATCTAATACAACAATCGAATCATCTACTACCCTACCCATTGACACAATCAGTCCCGAGGCAGTTAGCAGATTTAACGTAACTCCCATCCACTGTAATATGGATACTGTTGCAAGGAAGCAAATAGGCAATGTAAACAGAATGGCCAAAGTGGAACGCCATTCACGGAAAAAAATGAAAACACATAGTACGGAAAATAAAGCTCCTAGCGTCCCTTCTTTCCACAATCCATTGATTGCGTGAGAGACCGCTTCCCCTTGATCCGTTAGGACATTTATATTAATGTCCGGATTGGATTTTTGTATTTGCTTTAATTCTGTTTGAACCTTTTCACTCATCTTAGTGATATCAGAAGCTTGAGTTTTATATAGATTTAGTAACACGCTTGGCTTTGCGTTTGTTCTTGCTATCGTTTCCACTTGAATAAAGCTTTTTTGAATATCTGCGACATCTTTCAACAGAATAGGATTTCCATTTTCTTTTTTCAGAATGATGTTTTCCAATTGAATTTGATCTTGAGGTGATCCTTCAACATTTAATAAAAGCTGTAGATTTTTCGTTTGAATTTTTCCTTGCGGCCATTCTGCTGCATTATTTTCCATAACCGTTTTTACGTCATCAAATGTAAGACCATAGGATAATAATTTATTATTATTTAATGTCACTACATAACCTGTTTTGCCATTGCCCTTCGATTCAATTTTCTTCATACCAGAAATCTGTTCCAGCTTCTTCTGTATGTTTTCTGCATTCATCGCTTCGACATCCTTACCCGTTTTAGATGTCAGACTGATTTGTAAGAAAGGAAAGGCATTCGAATCAATTCTTGAAATATCCGGTTTACTAGCATCTAAAGGCAGATCTACCATTTGCAAAGAGGATTTCACATTCTTTTCTGCCTCATCCATCTTAATATTTTGTGGAAAGGTTAGACTTAAGAAAAGCCCTTGTGGATAGATAGTAGATTCAATTGTTTGAAGGCTCTCAACTTCCTTTAAATTTCTCACCATCTCTTTCATTAATTGTTCCTTCTTGGTTTCGTCTATTAAACCTGATGTTTTCATTGTGATCATCAAGGTAGAATTATTGATTTGAGGAAGATATTCTTTCTTTAGTTGTGATGCAGAATAAAAACCCCATACAAAAATTAAGAGTATGATAACGGATAAGAGCATCAGACGCTGCTTGAGAGTCGAAATCAATTTTTCCATAAGTATACGGCTCCTTTTAGAAAAGATAAAATCTAACATGTCCAACTATGTCATCTTATGTATTGAGCTCCCCTAATGGGAGCTCTAGAATGATTGATTATTTATTTTTGTTTTCTTTATATGCCTTTTTCCCTTTCATAGTTGCCTCCCATAAGACCTTGTTCAATGTTTCTTCATCTGCTTTATCAGCAGATGAAAAATCTAATGTTTTTGAGAGCTGGGCAGCTGGAGCATTTTGTCCGTTAACTCGATCAATTGGGTATCTAGGTTCTTCAAGCTGATAGGCTGAAAAGTCTGGCTTACTAGTAAATGCATTGTACATCGGGATACTTGATGCATCGAACTGTGTCATCGGTTTCATTCCTAGAATCAATTCAATTGTACGAAGCATGGACGTTGTATCGTAGAATGTACTATCAAGTTTCCCTGTTTGGGTATATGGACTGATTACCAGTGAGGTTGTGCGATGGGCGTCCACATGATCCCATCCGTTTTGAGCATCATCCTCGGTAATAAAGATTGCTGTGTCTTGCCAATATTTCGAGTTACTAACAGCATCAACCAGCTTCCCTACTGCATAATCATTTTGGGCAACCATTGCTTGAGGTGTTAGCTTGCCGACTTTTGTCCCTTGTGTATGATCATTAGGGAGTCTGACGATTTGAAGCTGTGGAAGATTATCATTTTTTACGAATTCATTAAATTCCTTTTCCCATTCCTCTTGTCGAACAAGATCTGAAATATCAAGATTATATCCAGGATAGTTTGCATCAAAATTATTGGAGATACTTGGATCAGTTGCCACCCATTGATTTTTTGCTTTATCAAAATCCACAAACTCTCCGTAAACGCGATAGCTTACACCAGAACGCTTAGCATTATTCCATATATATCCTGCTTTTGGATAGGCAGCCTCATTATCGCCTTCCCAATCATAGCCACGGTTTCTACTAGAATAATTAGCCATCCATGTCTTTTCAGTATAGTCATTTGCTTTAGCCGCTGTTGACCAGTTATGACCCTGTGCACTTATTTCAGCAGTGGCATAAAAATTATCAAATGTTACAAATTGATTCGTTAATTTATGCAGGTTTGGTGTAATGTCTTCTCCAAATGCCGTCAGCCCAGGATCTCCATTTCCTTTTCCTAAATCTCCAAATACTTGATCATAGGTTCGGTTTTCCTTAATAACATAGATTACGTGCTTAATAGGAGATTTCCCATTTGGATTTTTGGGAACGGGATTATTTCCGCTCATTTTATAATCAATGGTGTTGTTTTCTTCCACTTGTTTCGTATATTTCTTTAATTCCTTTTGATTTGGGTTATCGATGAGTGAAAGTGATCCGTTTATCATATTGCCTATATATTGTCCTTCTGAGTTTGGCCCCGCCCCTAAGCCTTTTGCATTGGTTACCATGATTTTATTGTCTCGGTCGTTTATATAGATGCCTGTCGGATACCATCCTGTTGGAATTAATCCATTCATTTTCGTTTTCCCTTTAGATACATCAGCAACAACTACATCATTATTACCTGCATTAGCTATATATAATGTTTTTCCATCTTGTGACACAGCGAGTGCATTAGGCTGGCTCCCTGTCGGATCATTCTTTTTAGGCTTGACAGATAACGTCTCTACTACTTCATTGGTACGACCATTAACGATAGAAATCGTATCATCGTCAGAGTTCGCAATATATATTTCTTTCGTTTTCGGATTTTCTGTGATCGCATTAGGATGGAGACCTGTCGAAATGGTATCCCTTACTTCCATCGTATCCGGATCAATAATGGACACACTGCTTTCTCCCCAATTTGTGACATACAATGTTTTGCCATTGTTTGATAAATACGCCATATAAGGATTTTTTCCAACCGATGTTGTTTGAACAACCTTATTCATGGATAAATCGATTTTTGAAACGGAATGGTCGAGATTATTTGCTACGTAAAGATACAATCCATCTGAAGAAATCGACATGCCTGCAGGATAAAAATTTGAGTTTTGATTATCTTTTAAAGAAATAGAAGCCTTCTCAGCTAATTTGCCACTTTCAAAAGTATACTTTCGAATTTTGTTATTCCCTCCAGCTGATGCATAAAGATATTTTCCGTCTGGAGTAAAAACAACACCAAGATATAAAGATTCAGGAGAATTATAAGGAATGGTTTGAACAACCTTATTAGTTGCTGTGTCGAACACCTGTATTGATTGTGTACCTTGTCCATCATTTGATATAACCAAATAACGTCCATCAGGACTCATTACGCCTCCCATGGGGAAGTTTCCAAGACTAACCTGTTCTCCTGCAGGGGTCAGTGACCAATTATAGGGGGTTACTCCTGTCTGTTCTTCCTTTGGCCCTGCGGTACGATTATAAGTAACCCCAGCATAAGCCGAGGTTGACGTAATCGTTAATGCGGTAATGGCTGCAGCAATAACATGTTTCTTTTTCATTTTCCCAACTCCTTAATATTTTGTAATGATCACAATTAAAGTGTAATTGCCGCATATGAACGTTTTGTTATGAATATGTTAAGTTAGTTATAAGAATTTTATGACAATTTAACTATGATAATAGTCATATATTGAGGATTTATAGGAAAAATGATAGATTTACTTTGAAAGTTAACTAGGATATTGAGGGGTTAATATGTACTTCTCAACCCAAAATACTGCGTTAAAGGAATTTTCCGCCCATTATCGTACCATTGATGATATGCATTAAATACTTGGTGAATCTCACCATTGGCCCAATCTTCTACTAGATACTTAACTGCTAGATAGCTTCTCCAATAATCATATATAATACTGGTCAAACTACCTTTATATGAGCTGCTGCCAAATTCATCAAGTGAATGTTGTCCATATTTTTCTTTGAATACTTCCACTAATTCCGCTTCAATTGCTGTGATTTGCTCAAATTCCTTTTCATTTAATAATAGCTTTCGAGGTAAATAAAAGCACATTCCTTCCTCGAACCAAATGCTATCCTCCCTTTCATCATCGAATTCATCAAAAAACAAGTCAGAATGATGGGTTAATTCGTGAGCTAAAATGACAAATAAATGATTTTCGGAATAGTTTTCATAAAATCTATGAATATGTGGAAGCTCTTGATCTTCTAATTGTTGAATAAATAGCTTTCTCCAAGCCTCTATATCCGGCGACATATAAATTAAATTCTTATTCGTAAAAGCTGGAAGCGGGATCTGTGAAAAAGTAGTTGTAGCCAACTCCTCCGACGTCCAAACGACCCCCTTTGGAGTGCTTGATAATGCGTATTGCTCCTTTAGAATTTTTTCATAATCATGAAGTCTCTTTGAAAAGCCTTCGATTTGATGCTGAAATGATTCGTATTGTTCTAGTTTTTCGAAAGCATATATATGTTTCACTTCTAATCCTCCCTTGATGGAATAATAACCGCCTGACATGCCTTTTCATAAAACTCAATCGGTCCCGCGCCACCGATAATGGCATACTCATAGCCAATGTCCTTCATATCTTTTAAGCAATGGTGTAAAAGTGCATGTCCGACACCACTAATTCGATTCGTTGTAGAAACTCCCATTGGTCCAAAATATCCTTTTTTCTTCTGATACGTGTCAAAGCAAGCAAAGCCAATTATGTCATTTTCCTTATTAAATGCTAGATAAATAGATGGATTTTCAGCTTCAAATCCCGTTTTTACTGTATGAGACCATTCCTCTGAAAAATGCTGTTTGACAAAATCAACTAATGATTGCTCATCACTTTGACTCACTTTTTGAATCGAATAAGAAGGTAGAATAGGAAATGTGTACGTCCCGAGATGAGTAATCATATCTCTTGCTGTTGTACCAAGCTGTAAAATGGTTTGTTTGTCTTCCTCAGTCAAATAGTGATCCAATACTTTCGTTGCAACCAACGCTTTTAATAAATGGCCGACATTTAAATAGATTTGCTTATATATTCGCATATACGCTTCTGCCATTTCCATTACTTGCACAACTTCTGCTGTTACAGGCAAGTTAAAATACAGACTTTCCTCCGATTTAAATGGAGAATCTTCAATATACGAGATGTTAAGGTTACATCTCAATCGAATTTCTCCAAGTGCACCTGATCTTTCTTGTAAACAAGCGATCCATATATGTTCAGGAGATACTACCTTATCAGCAGCTTCTCTCTCCGTGTTTTCTATTATTCTTTGAACTCGGTAGGTCACTTTTACATTTAAATAAGCCAATTACCTCTCTCCTTTTCATTAGAAAAAGCTTTATCATTCTTTCTTCTTGTAAAAAATCCTTCTCAATATGAAAAAGACCCTGATGGAGAAAATCAGAGTCTTCCTTTTTATTATCTATTCGAAAACACTCTTAACGCTTCTTTTACATTTTCCTTAATTCCTGCTTCAGCTACCAGTGCGATATCATGGAAAAAGACAGTTTCATTTTTTTCTTTCATATCTTGCACAAAGTCTACGACACTTTTTCCACCAGCCATCGTCATATATGTGAAGTAATTAATTTTGGTTATTCCATTATTGATGGCCTCTTTAAATTCTGCCTCAGATAATCCTGATCCACCATGCATGACAAAAGGAATATCAATTTTATTTTTTACTTCTGTAATTCTATTTAAATCTAGCTCAGGCTTTGTTAAATAGACACCATGTGTCGTTCCAAACGCGATCGCTAAAGCATCTACTTGTGTTCTTTCGACAAACTCCTTAGCCAAATCCGGGTTCGTATATGCATCATCTAAGCTATTAAAGTCTTCTGCACCTAGTGGTCCCCGACCTTCTCCACCACCAATGGACGATGTGAAAATATGACCTAATTCAGCTTCTACAGAAACTCCTAATGAATGAGCTATTTTCACAATTTCCTTCGTTTCATTCACATTTTCCTCGAAGCTTTTAGCAGAAGCATCATACATAACTGAAGTAAAGCCGAGATGCATGGCCTTTACACAGGCATCGAAGGAAGAGCCATGATCCAAATGAACACAAGCAGGAACCTTTGCCTGTTTCGCTAATTGAACCATAATCGGCCCCATAACGTTTAAAGAAATTAAATCATTATGTACTTCTGCATGGGCAATTATGACAGGTACATTTAATTCTTCTGCTGCTGCAATAACGGCACTTGCCGTTTCTAGATTAGGAGTATTAAATGAACCAACCGCATATTTTTTTTCTTTTGCATCTACTAATAATTCTTTAAGTGTTACTAACATTGAGTCCATCTCCATTCCATTTTATCTCATTAACATTCCACCGGTTACATCTATCGTAGCTCCAGTAATATAATCAGTTTTATTAGAGGCAAGGAAAGCTACCGTATAGGCAACTTCCTCTGGTGTGGAAATACGCTGCAATGGTATTCGCTCGTGATACGATTTCTTAATCATTTCTTCACTCATATTGGCAGTAATCATCGGTGTTTCCATAATTCCCGGTGCTACAGCATTCACATTGATGCCATGCTTAGCTACCTCCCGAGCTAAAGAAACCGTAAATGTAACGAGTCCTCCCTTTGAAGCAGCATAGTGGGCATGACCAGAGGTTGAACCATGAAAAGCTGCCTGTGACACGATATTAATAATTTTTCCTTTTCGTTCTTGATCAATTAAATGATTGATCATTTTTTTGCACAAAATGAAAGGGGATTGTAAATTAATTTTCATAGTGTTCTCAAATTCACTTACAGACATATCTTTCACATATGCTTTTGGCCAAATGCCGGCATTGTTCACTAAAATATCAATCTTTTGATAATGTTTACAAGCTGTATCAAAAAGATTGTCCAAATCACTTTCTTTAGACATATCCCCTTTAACAGCCATTGATTTCCCTTCATATGTTTCATTTAAATGCTCTACGAAACGGAGCACGCTTTCTTCGTTCGAACGATAATGTACAACGACGTTCGTTCCTTCTTGAGCAAGAATTTCACAAATCGCTTTCCCTAGACCAGATCCTCCACCAGTTACTAACGCTGTTTTTCCTTTTAAACCAAAATCCATAGCTGCAAACTCCTCTTCATCAATAAGATATGGTCTCTATCCTTCATTCTTATTTGCAAATTTCTTGAGAAACAATTCCTTGGTTACGACATTTCTTGAAAGTTCACCAGTGAAAAGCTTTCGCATTTCTTTTGCTAATAGCTTTGGTGAATTCGTAAATGCATCAATAGTTCCACCTGATAGATGTGGTGTAACTGTTACATTATCAAGAGTTACTAATGGATAATCCTCGCCAGTTGGCTCCTTGTCAAAAACATCTAAGGCAGCACCAATAATTTTCTTATCCTTTAACGCTTGATATAGTGCATCCTCATCAATTAATCCAGATCGTGCCGTATTAATTAAATAAGCTGTTGGTTTCATCAAGCTGATTAAATCACGATTGATCATTTTTTCTGTTTCTTTTGTTAGACGTGTATGCAGGGACACAAAATCGGATTGCTGCATCAATTCTTCTAAGGACACTAGCTGAGCAATTTCATCTTGACCCGAAAAATACGGATCATACGCAATAATATTCATCTCAAACCCTTTTAATCGTTGGGCTACTTTTCTACCAATCTCCCCGTATCCTACTATCCCAACTGTTTTTCCTGATAGATCAGGGACCGATTCATAATTGGCATAGTCTCTAATCCAGTGACCTTTTTTCATATTTAGATGGCTTTTCGCAATGTTTCTGCACTCGCTTAATAACAGACCGACAGCAAAATCGGCAACCGCATTGGCATTTCTACCAGGTGTGTTAAAGACAACAACTTCTTTTTCTTTCGCGTAATCTACATTAATATTTTCATAGCCAGCTCTTAAAACTCCAATTGCTTTAAGATTCTCACAGCAATCAATCACTTTTTTGTTTATTGGACAAAATTGCGTAATAAGAATGTCCGCGTCTTTAATAAAATCTAGAATATAGTCAGGAACTTCATAGGCTTCGCTTCCTTTCGTTTCCACTAGTAGATTAATATTTTGAAGATCCTCATGGCTTTCATTTTTCCACTGAATCGTTTTCACTTCACAATTGTCTTCTTCAAATATTTTAAACCCTTCATAAATATAATTTTCTGGAATTAATAAATCTCCAATCCCAATAATTTTCATCATAAATACCTCCAAGTAATTGTATCTTATTTTCCAAAAAGTTTGGCTAATTCAATTAATCCCCAACCTAATGGAGTATTATAGCTTGAAACAAGATTTCCCAATTCCTGTGATTTCACATTTTCAGGAAGACTAATATTCGCTTCTCCAGCTACAGCTGTGTAAATCTCAGATAAGGCTGTTCCTCCATACAAGGTAATGGTCAGGATAACAAGCCCTGTACAAAAGATTCTAAACATATTTTTCTTACAGAAAGGAGCTACCATCGAAATAATGAAAACGATAGATGCTAAATCCGCAAAAGGCAGCATTCTATTTCCTGGTAAAATAACAGCCAATATTAATGCGGCTGGAATTAAAAGAAATCCAGTGGCTAAAATACTAGGTTCTGCAATTAATAATGCTGTATCCATCCCAATATAAAATTCACGTCCTGGGAATTTCTTTTGTAAGGTCGTTTCCGCTGCCTCTCGGACAATTGTTACCCCTTCTACTACAACACCAACCATTTTTGGAAGCAAAAGCATAACCGCAGCAACTGTAACGGCTAACTTCATTACATGGCCAGCATCCCAGCCCGCTAAGATTCCCAAACCTGCACCTAAAAAGGTAGCCAGCGCTAATGGTTCGCCAAGAACACCTAGTTTTTTTGTAATACTATCTGGATTAAGATTAATTTTATTTAGTCCTGGAATTCGTTCGATGATGGCATTCACTAGAATACCTACAGGGACAAAAACTCCGCATGTCGCATGTACAAAGGATACTCCCTTCATCTTATACATTTTATGTATTTTAGGAGCCGTTTTATCAGCGATGATAAATGCGATGATATACATAATCATGCAAGCAATAAAGGCAATCACAATATTATTCGTTACATAATAGATCATTCCACCAGGTAATAATAAAAGCCAATAATTAAAGATATCGATATTAACTGTTTTCGTTTGTTTTAATAAAAGCATCAGTATATTGACAATAATGGCCCCTGCAACCACAAGCGGCACTAATGGCGATGCCCAGCCAATCGAAGCACCTGTTGGCCAGCCAGCATCAACTACTGTAAATTTCAAACCAAATCTTTGAACCATGTCCTGTGTTGCAGGTCCTAAACTATTTAGCAAGGTTGTTACAATTAAATCAATACCAACAAATCCCACCCCAACAAGCATGGCAGATTTAAATGCATTCCCAATTTTCACACGGAAAACTAAAGCTAATATGAAAAAGATAATTGGCATCATAACGGACGGACCTAAACTGATAATTTCATTGAATATCGACATATTTTTCCCCCTATTTGACATAATGAATTCGAACATAATACTGAAAATCACAAGTAACGAATAGACTGCTCACCCCCTTAAAAAAACAAAAAACGACTAAAGCCTAATCAAACTTGCATTAGGCTCTAGTCGAATTCATTTCACCATTCAACTTATTATTTTGTTGTTAATTTCCATAAATCCTTACTGCTTGTAGCAACACCACTAAATCCTGCTTCTCTTGCGGTGTTTAATATATCCTTATTGTCTACAAACCCACCTAAAATCATGGGGACATCGAGTATTTGCTTTATTGTATTTATATATTTAATACCGTATATACCAGGTCTTAGCTCAATAAGATCTGTTTTCGATTCACCGATCGATTTTATTGCCGTATCCAATGATTTTGAATCCATCAAGGTGACTCTATGAATAGTAGTTAAACCTAGTGATTTCGCCATATTCACCTTTGAAGACCCTGATCCTATGACAATATCAACATTGAAAAGCTGATTGAGCAGCTTAATACCGACCTTATCCGTGTTTAAGCCACCAACTAATTCCATATTCACAATGACTTTTTTATTGGCTTTATGACACATTCCCACCATTGTTTTCAAATTACCTATATGTGTCTCACTCAACAAAATATAATCTGTATTTAACGTTAACGCATACGATAAATCTCTTACTCTTCTAATAGAAGGTATGATATGAAATGAGTCACGCCAATTATTCATCAATTTCACTTCCTAAGAAATTAAAACGCTTTCTTTATTCATTATGGTATCTCGTTAAATATTTCCTGTCAACCGCCTGTTCTTTATTAAATTTTTTCATTCAAATAGATGATTCATACAATTTATTCCAATTAAATGGATTATTTTTTTATTATTGACTTCAATTTCTTTTATCGTATAATAATTTTAATAACATTGAATTTTACCACTTATCCATCAAAACAAAATAGATAAGTTGAATAGTGATATGAATTCAGCTAAAGCCCCGTTTGATTGAACGGTGTCTTTAGCTGTTTTTTTTTCTAAAAATGTAAGGGTTTTCTTAAAAGAAATTGGGGGGAGAAAGATGACAAAGTATTTAATGGGCATTGATGCTGGCTCTACTTCCATTAAATCGGTTTTATTCGATGAAGCCGGAAATGTGATTGCCTCAGCAAGTTCTGAAAGCATGAGATTTAAGGTAAGAGGAAAAGGGTTTGAAGAATTTGGTGTTGATGATCTATGGGTATCAACAAGTAAATGTATTAAAGAAACGATACAAAAGGCTAATATCCATTCAAAGGATATTGTCGGTATCGGAGTTACTTCCTTTGGAAATGGACTTGTCATTCTTGATAAGGATGGAAATTCTATTGCTCCTGGAGCTTTTTCACATGACTACAGAGCGACTGACATCATAGAACTATACAAAAAAGAAGGCTCCTTGGACAAAATTAATGAAATTACAAAGGGAGCTCTATTTGCTGGAGAACCTGGCCCTATTTTACGCTGGTATAAAGAACACGAGCCCCATATTTATAACAAAATCGGTTCAATCTTAATGTTTAAAGATTATATTATGTACAAATTAACAGGCGTTTTTGCAACCGATGCAAATGTATTCGGTGGATCCAATATGATAAATATCGAAACTCTCGAGTACTCAAAAGAGCTCTTAGATTTATATGGAATTCCTGAGATGTTTGATAAACTACCAAAATTAGCGATTGAACCAACAGAGATTATCGGAATGGTTACACCTGAAGCTGAAAATTCTACTGGATTATCAAGCGGTACACCTGTTGTTGCAGGAATGATGGATATTTTGTCCTGTTTAGTTGGTGGCGGTGCAACGAATGAAGGCGTCATCACAGCAATTGCCGGTACTTGGTGTATTAATGAAACTCATTCAGACAGGATTATTCCGAATGCTTCCGCGAACATGCCCTATTTAACAAAAGGAAAATACTTAAACTGCTCCTATACAGGTGCTTCAGGTGCCAACTATGAATGGTTTACTAGAGTTTTAGGAGGCAGTGCAAAAATGGAAGCACAAAATAGAGGCGTTTCCTATTACGAGGTGTTAAATGAGCTAATCGATTTAGTTCCGATCGAAAAAGCGAAGGTCTTTTTCCATCCATTTGTTGCTCAGCCAAGTGTCCATGTGGAAGCAAAAGCAAACTTTTTTAACATTGACCAAAACACGACATATGCTGAGTTTGCCTATGCGGTTGCCGAAGGTGTTGCCTTTATGCATAGACATCATATTGATTTCTTAAAATCCGCTGGTTGTCCAGCAAATAAAATCCGTTTAAGTGGAGGAATTGCAAGAAGCAGAGTATGGGGACGCATTTTTGCGGATGTACTCAAACTTCCAATTGAAGTAGTCGATTGTGAAGAGGTTGGTGCTTTAGGTGTTGCTATTGCAGCAGGAATCGCAACAGGTCTATACAAAGATTATGATGATGCTGTAAATAAAGCCGTTAAAATCCTGCCAGCCATTCATCCAAATCCGAGCACCTTTGAGTTATATGATGAAAGATATCAAGAATGGCATCAGCTCATCGAAGTAATGAATATCTATTGGAATCAGAAGAATCAAAGAGTCGCAGAGCATCAGCATTAATCAAATTTTGGAGATGACTGAAATGGAAAAAGTAAAAATATTACTAGTATCCGATGGTGGAATAACTAACGAATTAATGGAGCAAATTTACGAACTAGAAGAATATGGCGCGGAGATTACATTAGTTGAGGATAAAGAAATGTATGCAATGGGTCCCATTACAGATCGGATGCTACAAATTGAATTAAACGGGATTGATGCCGCACCTACCTGTCAACCGTTATTGGAGGCTTGTGCAGACAAGCATATTATTGTTGTCCATGTTGCTTCAATTAATAAAGAGGTTATTCATGCGGCAAAGAAACTGAAAGTGGTAGCTGTTCTCCGTGGGGGAATAGAAAATGCTGATCTTACTGCCCTTACCGAAAAAGGAATTACATTAATCAATGCACCTTGGAGAAGCGCTCATGCGGTCGCCGATTTTTCGGTAGGTATGATGATTGCAGAAAATAAAAATATTGCGAGAAGCCATAAAATGATTTTTGATGGTCAATGGTGTAAAAACTATATAAACCAAGAGTATATCCATGACATGAGAACTCGTACAGTCGGCTTAGTTGGATTTGGACATATTGGCCAGCGGGTAAATGAAAGATTAGTAGGCTTCGGTTCAAGAGTCATTGTTTATGATCCATATATTGATCCGAAAATAATTGAAGAAGCAGGATGCATTTCTGTTACTTTCGAAGAGCTACTTAAGCAATCGGATTTTGTTTCTGTTCATTTACGTTTATCGGAAAAAACAAAGCATTTCTTCAGCGAAAAGGAATTTTCAAAGATGAAGAAAACAGCCTACTTCATTAACACTGCACGATCTGGATTAGTAGATACAAATGCATTAGTAAATGCGCTACAAAATAAAGATATCGGCGGTGCGGCAATTGATGTGTATGACATTGAGCCTTTACCAAATGATCATCCGTTTTTAAAGCTAAATAATGTGACCTTAACATCACATATCGCAGGAACCTCCGCAGATACAATGAGAAACTCCGTAGAAATTGGTTTAGAGGATTTAAAAAATTACCTGCAAGGCTTACCAATGAAAAATATCGTCAATCCAAAAATAAACAATTGAGGTGACAATGATGATCAATAAAACGATTAGACTAGATGCGGTCAATGATGTAAAAACATTAGTAGAAATTCTTTCTGACTATGATTTCGAGGTTGATATTATCAAAGGACGCTACATAATGAATGCAAAATCAATTTTAGGAATCTTTAGTCTCGATTTAACTCAACCCGTACTGCTTCGCATTCATTCAGATGCATGCGATGATTTACTAGAAAAAATCTCTCCGTTTATCATAAGTGAATGAACGTAACAAGGGGCTGTTAGGACGGCCCTTCTTACTTGATTGCGGAAGGAAGCTGACGGTACTGTCACTTAAGTCAAAAGTTCATTAGTTTTTGCTTCAATTCACTTAACACTTTTTTCCGTTCTTCATAACCATTATCGCCATCTTCCCAAAGTTCAAGGTCGGCACCTCGTTCAATTAAGTTAATTGTATTGCTACGGACTTGTTCTTGAAGACAGTTTTTCTCCATTTGTATCGCTGAAAGACCAATGAATACTAAGGACATTACCTCTAAGTCTTCATCCATATTAAATTCATCAAAATATTCCTCTAAAATTATTTGAGTTGCTTCTTCAACCGTTTTTCCTTCATTCAAGTAGTCAATAAAATTTTCTTTCACTTCACAAGTAGTATCGTCATCAAATATTCCTGTACCCCAAGTTCCCATATTTTTATCGCTCCTTTTTCATTTAAATTTTAGCCAAACAGGCATTTAGTAAAATAGCGTTTCATTTAACTAAACAACTTCCCTTCAAGAGTGGCTATATTCGCCTTTTTAGTCGTTTGATTTAGTGATCAAATCATATACTTTTTTCAAGTTTGACTTAAAATATGTGGAAAAGTACCAATCTTGATAAGCTTTTGGTACTAAAATATCATCGATACTTTTCTTACTTTGAACATGTTCCTCCACCAATGCTACGATATCGTTTATGTAACCTTTCACCTCATGAAGCTCTTTCATTGAACAAATTTCACCATGCCCAGGTACTATTGTTTCGATACTAAGTAATTCAACTTGCCCCAAAATGTTTAGCCATTCTTGTGGATTTGCATGATTCATTACTGGATGATGCTTAGAGAGCACTAGATCCCCCATTACAGCAATTTTTTCTTCAGGTAGGTACACGAATGCATCACTTTGCGTGTGACCGCCGCCATATGTGATGAGCTGTACAGTCCGCTCACTACCATAAATACGCATCTGTTGATCAAAGGTCATCGTCGGTAATGTATACACCAAATGGGGGAGCATTTTCATGTACTCTCTGTCACTAGCATTTTCCCATTCCATATCCTTTTTTAACCTTTCATCCATCTCCTGCTGTGCTTTCTTCTCAGCCTCGTCAATAGCCTGATAGATTGGTTGAGGGTTTGATAGTTGCTGGGCTAACCGTTTTTCTCCAAATGTAGCCATAATTTCACGTGTAATAGAGGTAGAAATTATTTGTGCTTTCGTGATAAACACTTGATTCCCACTCGTATGATCACTGTGCCAATGCGTGTTGACTACATAGGAAACTGGATTTCCCGTGAGGTACATTGCAGCAGCCTGCAAATCTTCTGCAGCTTGTATTGTCGTGAAAGTATCCACCACAAGCGTTGAATCACCTAAATCTATGATTGCTGCATTCCCTAAAGAACCGGTACCAGGAACAGAGATTACTGCAAATACACCCTCAGCAACTTGATTTAGTCGGAAATGCTTTGATCCTTTAAATGTTGCGCTTCGATTTTCCATGTGTTGTTCTCCCTCCTGAAATCCCACCTTTATCGTATCATGGAAATGAAAATGAACTATATACATTTTTCTATTATTTAATTGAATTAAATTTAAAGGATTTTATCTGCTTTATACCGAAATATCTTTTACATAAAAGGAGGGAATGTAAATGAAACAAGCCAAGCAAATGATGAACGCATGGTTACAGCATCGAAATGTGCTAGAGGAAATGCTCACACAAATTGATGACGAGCATATTAACTTTAAACCGTGGGAAGGTGCGATGGGACTAGGTGAGCTCGCCTTACACATTGCTGGGTGGAATGATGTGTTCGTTAATATGGTAAAAACGGAAACCTTTGCGGCACCAGACATACCTGAATGTCAAACAATGGATGATGTGCGCCAAGCAGTACAGCAGTTCACAGAAAAAACGAAAACAGCCTATGAATCCATTTCTGACGATGAATTACAAACAGAAAATCAATCGTCACATCCGAAGCTAAAGGGACCAAAGATGAATTACCTTACAATTATGTATGAACATGAAATCCATCATAAAGGACAGCTTTTCATGTATGCTCGTATGGTCGGTGTGAAAGAACTACCATTTTTCCGATAATAGCCATATGGCTATTTTTTTATAAGTTTGTAGAATCTACATGTGCCACATAGGTCCCACCTATAAAATCATGAATCGCGCGCTTATCCTTGCGGAAAATAACCATAAATATACTAACAATCGTCGTAACTCCAAATGTAATATAAGATAATAGAAACTTTCCAATCACTTCTCTTAAAAACATATGGTACAAATCTACTTGACTATGATTGATTGATTTAATTTGAATATGACAGATACGCTTGCCAATAATATATCCCTTCCATATAACAGGAACTATAGTTAAATAAATGGTATAAATGATCGTCCACTGATAGCTATCTACCCAATCAAAAGAAAATTCCCCTGTCATATAATAGAGCACAATTGAAATGGGAATGATCATAATGATCCAATCCAATAAATCAGCGACAAATCTACTGCCAACCCCTGCAGCTCGTCCTTCCTCTCCCATGAATAATCCTCCCCCATGATCCCCATATCCATTAGTATTCTATGTTTAATAACTAACAATCCCAAAGATAAGCTTAAATTCCTTTCGCGGTTTCGTTCCTTTTTTAAACCCATCTTTAAAACTAAAAATATACACCCTTCTTCCCACCCATACTCTTAAATACACTGAGTGAAATTTAATCGGTCCAACAATCCCTTTTTCTTCGTATTCCGTGCCATCCTCTAACTCTGTTTCTGTCCGAACAAGCCACGTATTTCCAATTCCAAATTCAATAAATTTCAATTTTACCCCTCCACTGTTTTATGCTTTCCAAGAAAATATATTGTAGGAATGGAGACATAAAAAAGTACATTTATCCAGCCCAAAACATTTGAATAATGAAAAAGATTCGTCAAACTAGCTACTACTATCCCAAGATAAAAAATAAAATATAGATACTTAAACTTTTTGCTTTTTTGAAAATAGGTAATAAAAATAATCCAGCCTAAAGTAACCGATATTAAATGACAGGCAGCTACAATTATTCCTAAAAACATCTTTATCAACTCTTTTCATTTTTTTCTATGAATAGTTCAGAAAAATCGTTATAAATATAGACAAAGTAACAGAAAGAGCCAAAGACATCATCCAATCCGCTTTGCTCGTCAGATTGAAAAGGATATTAAAAAAACTGCTGAGGCACATAAGAATGAGAAATATAAACCCCATTTCAATTAGTTCAATCAAGCTATCCACCTACATTATTTTACATTTATAACTATATATTAACATAATCATTCGATTTTTCCGATAATAAAAACAACTTCACATCCCAGTATTATCAAATTGGAAAATCAATTTATCCCCATCAAATGTCTCTCCATATTCCTCGACAAACTTGCCTTCACTATAACTCGAAATCGTTTTTCGCCCAAAACTTCTGTCCAACAATATTTCTTTCTGATGGATTCGTAAGTAGTTCCCACTTTCCCTTTAGTTGTTTAAATACTCAGGTCTACAATGTGGCGGAGTAGCTATGAGTGCAAATCCTGCTGGGATCTCATCAGCATAAATCAAGAAAGGATACAAACTACTCGGCTTTTCCCACCAAATATTTTGGACATCATATTGCTCTCTTAATGTTTGAATATGATCAGCAGTTTCATAGATTCCATGACGATTAGGCAGATTTCCATAATATCCCATAAATCATGTAAATAAAGCGGATACATGTTTTTAATAATATAAGCTTCATTTTTCGCCGTTAATTTTACATGAACATTCATCAAATCACTCTTTTTTAAGGAGAAACGATCCAACCAAACACCGCGAATAATAATAAATATTGTACAAGGATGATAAAATACACTTTGCGCCATAAGCTCTGCTCTATTTGAGTTAATCCATTATAAGAATAGCCTGCACGCTTCTCTAATTTTAAAATTTGATAAGCATATACATTTAAACCGAATAACAGGATGAATCCGATACATCCCCACCATATCGATTTTTCATAGCGGTACAAAACGATAGATACATAAATTTGGCATGAGATGATTGCTACTCCTATAAGGATCAACCATATGATCATATTCGTTTCCATCATAATGTTCTCCTTCTAAAATCCGTCAATGTCCAACAAATTAGAAACTGTAAAAGACTAATTAAAAGAATGAATAAGAAAAAGTCTCCATTCATTGCACGAATGATTTGATGATAAAGCGATAGCGGCTCGGTAAACAAATGAATGGAATGAAATCGAAGAAATCTTCCTATATAAATACCAATACTACTAAGTAGAATAAACACAATAACAATTATTCTTTGCCACTTTTCACTAGCAAACAGACTCACTATTTGCTTCATCATAAGCGTATAATAAAAAACAGCTAGCAGGATCCCGCATACCAAAACGAAAAAATTCCACCACTCCTCCATAACTAAGCCACTCTCATAATCAAACTCATAAATATTTAAATGAATTGCATCGGTTACAACATAAAACACATTTGGAGATAAAAGGATAAAAACTAAATAAAACAACGCACTACCTGGAATATCTCTCTTGCTTCTAACCTTAAAAAGCGGCAATAAAAAGGAAAGCTCTAACGCTGCAAAAGCGAGAAAAATATTTAAAATCATAAATGAATATTGATGATCAAAAATTAAAAGCAGAGCCAAATAAAGAAAAAAACTGATTCGTGCTTTCGAACGTTCATTCATAACAAAACTCCTTCATGATTCTAGATTAGCTTTAATTAAATCATACTTTGATATTAGGAGGAAGTATATTTCATAAATTGTTATTTAATTCCAAACGGAGAGACGGGACTTTGGAAGATATATAACCTTGAAAGCTGATTTCCTTTTCTCATTGCTGAAAATCGATTGTCTCTACCGATTTCTGTTCCTGATGGATGATATTGAAGTTTAATCGATGATATTTTTTGAAATTTAGGAGATATGTCTCGTATTTTGGGCGATATCTTTTAAATTTAAGGAGATAAAAATTGAAAAGCGGTTGATAACACAAGCACATGGTGGATGTACAAAATTTATGATTGATATATGGTTCTTTGATATTCATTAGGAAGTAAATTTTGATTTTTTCGGAGAGGTTATGGATGATAATTGATCTTGAAAGCTGATTTCCTTTTCTCATTGCTGATAACCAATTGTCTCTGCGGATTTCTGTTTTTGATGGGTGATATCGAAGTTTGATCGATGATATAATTTGAAATTTAGGAGATATATCTCATGTTTTTGGCGATATCTTTTAAATTTAAGGAGATAAAAATTGAAAAGCGGTTGATAACACAAGCTCATAGAAGATATATAAAATTTATAGATGAAATATGGTCTTTGATATTCGTAGGAAGTATATTTTGGCTTTTTCCGGAGAGGTTATGGATGATAATTGATCTTGAAAGCTGATTTCCTTTTCTCATTGCTGAAAAACGATTGTCTCTGCAGATTTCTGTTTTTGATGGATGATATCGAAGTTTGATTGATGATATTTTTTTTATTTGGCAGATATATTTTATTTTGTTGGAGATATTTTTTAAATTTATGGAGATAAAAATTGAAAAGCGGTTAATAACACAAGATCATGGCGGATATACAAAATTTATGGTTGATATATGGTTCTTTGATATTCATTAGGAAGTAAATTTTGATTTTTTCGGAGAGGTTATGGATGATAATTGATCTTGAAAGCTGATTTCCTTTTCTCATTGCTGAAAAACGATTGTCTCTGCAGATTTCTGTTTTTGATGGATGATATCGAAGTTTGATTGATGATATTTTTTTTATTTGGCAGATATATTTCATTTTGTTGGAGATATTTTTTAAATTTATGGAGATAAAAATTGAAAAGCGGTTAATAACACAAGATCATGGCAGAAATACAAAATTTATGGATGAAATATGGTTCTTTGAGATTCTTTGGAAGTATATTTTGTCATTTAAATTACATAAAAATAGCTATTTACGGAGAGGTTTTCGATGATAATTGATCTTGAAAGCTGATTTCCTTTTCTCATTGCTGAAAAACGATTGTCTCGGCGGATTTCTGTTTTTGATGGAGGATATTAAAGTCTGATCGATGATATTTTTTCGATTTGGTAGATATATTTCATTTTGTTGGAGATATTTTTTAAATTTATGGAGATAAAAAATGAAAAGCGGTTGATAACACAAGCTTACAGTAGATATACAAAATTTATGGATGAAATAGTTCCCCATTATTGTCCACCTCTACCTCAATCTATATAAAAAAACCGACTTTTCCTCAAAAAAGTCAGGTTCGCTTATTACTTCCAAACAGACATATATTTTTTCTGATATTTGCTATATTCCTCTAACTCAATTAATTCCAATGCTCATCTTAACTTTAATACTCGATTGAAAAAGCTCTCCATTTCTTTCATTGCTTTTTGTGCAGATTCTTCTTGATACTTTGAAGAAAACGGATCACTGAATCCATGCTGACCTTTTAGTTTATTTATTTCGATTGGTTTTTCACTTAATTTTGAAATGAGTTCATCCACTGAAAAGGATGACTCCTCCTCTGGGAAAAATAGTAATACTGGACATTGCGGATTGATGTCCACATATTCTCTTATACGCGAACCATAGAACCCAACAATACCATTTACATTAGGAAGCTCACTACATAACCAGGCAACTGTTGCTCCAACACTAAATCCAATGATGATTACTTTCTCGTATTTATTTTGATTTGTTAAAAGGATATCCTTTACAAAATGAAAAACTTTAGCAAAACCGATGTTTTCCTTAAAATGCAGGTATGCTGCTTCCTCCTCTGAATACTCGAAAGCGTCTCTCTCAATGATATTTGGACAAATCACATCGTAGCCATGCGTCCCTAGCATTTTACAAAATTTCTGCATATGCTGATTAAGCCCGTAAATTTCATGGATAACAATGATAACTGTACTGGACTGATTGTTTATGTTAATCATAAGATCTCCTCTTAGTATAGCTTTTTTTCTAATATAATTTTCGGTTCTCCCTTGTCATCTGTATAAGTGCCGATGACATCAAATCCATGCTTGATATTCAATATAAGCATGCTTCGCCATTGGTTCTTCGTTTTCGTTTGTACCTTTTGATAATTCTTTTCTTGCAAATATTGATGCTGAATTTTCATTAATTTTGACGCAATTCCATGTTTGCGATATTGTTCATCCACTCCACCGAGCCAACTGTAAAATTTCTCATTATCCAATTTGTAACCAATTTTATATCCAATAACTTTTTTATCCACCATTGCAACTATGATCAGAAGCTGGGGCTTCGTTTCCATCTTCATGACCAGCTCATTTAATTGACCAAAAATCATCTCATGTAAACGTAAAATCTCATTCATTATCTCTGTTTCAGGAATGGAATAAAACTGTAAATAATCTATTTTCATGGAATCCTCCTTCCTATATATAAGAATTCTTTAAAATAATGGACTTTCCTTCTATGTAATTTATATTTTACATTATGTAACTTATATGTTATATCCAATTTAAGGAGGGATCCTATTGAAAAACGAAGTGAAGCTCGCACGCATTAAAATAGGGCTTACCCAGCAGCAATTGGCGGATGCTGTCGGAATTACCCGACAAACCATCAGCTTAATTGAAAAAGGAAAATACAATCCTTCACTGAAGCTTTGCCTGCAAATTTGCTATGCCGTCCATGCGTCGTTAGATGAAATTTTTTGGATTCACGAGGAGGATTTCAAATGAAAAAAATAAAAGATGAACGACTCATTTTACAAAATCTAAATAACATCCGGATTGCCTTTATCGTTCAAACACTTGGAATTATCGGTATTCTAGGATATGACCTTTTTACAAACGGAATCGACGAAATGAGAAATAACCCATTATGGATCTCTTTATTTTAACATCTGTAGTATATGCCTATCTATCAATGAATGTAAGTATCGACCATGAAGAAAATGCCAAATCACCTACTAAAGGTTTGATTATCTCGGTAATTATATTAACCGTTATCTCTGTAGCAGTAGGTTATTTCGTTTCAATTACGGATGGCTACCATTTCAAAGATGGTCTACTATTTGGAGGCATCTTATTTATCTGTGGGATGGTACCAGCTCTCTATATTTATCTTTTACGTAAAAAGAGAGATAAAGAGCTCGAGATGGAGGATTAATTTTACATACTTAGTGAGCGTTGACTGAGTATTTTCAGATGATTTTTCTGGCGGGGTCTGTTTATTTAGGAGCGTGCTCTCCACTTTCGGACGTTGACTGTTTTTTTCAGGGCGTTCACCCACCTTTTTCGGGCGTTGTCTCCTTCTTTCAGGGCGTTCACCCACCTTTTTCGGACGCTGTCTGCTTTTTTAGGACGTTTGCTTACTCTTTTCCTAGCTTTATAAATTATTTCACATAACATTGCTTCTAGTTTTTTTTTCAAAAAAATCCTGCTTTAATAAAAAGCAGGAAAGTTTATGATTCTACTTCAAAGGAGGATAGCGGCTTTTGTAACTGTTTCTGTACGAATGAAATAGCGCTGTTCAATAGTAAGATGATTGAACAAAACAGAAGTGCCCATCCTGTATGAAACCATTCAGATACTACTCCTGCATAACCGTTTGCTAAAATGACAACCGTTCCAGTTAGGAGGAATCCTCCACTACTTATTCGTGCTAAAAATGTATCAGATGTTACCGTTTGTCTCGCTGCACCATTAATGACGAAAGCCATTGACAATGCCCCATCGAAAATAAACATACCAAGGAACGCTATCCACAAATTTGTAGAAAGAGCAACAATAAATATTCCACAACCTGATGCTAGCATGATTGATCCATATAGCTTATTCCAATGTATATTCTTTAAACGGTGCATTAAAAATATTCCAACAAGATTGCCCCAACCTGCTCCAGAAAGCAATAATCCTATCTGTGCTGGTGATAATTCTAAATCTTGCTTAGCCAAGAAGATAACTAACAAACTGACAGCTTGAGTAGTAAAATTAAGCACGATATGATTAAAGGTAATAAATCTTTGAATTTTGGATGAAAATAATAGCTTTACTCCACTTACCCCTTGTTTAAAATATGATTGTTTATTTGTTTTGCTTTTCCTTGATTCTTTTTCAATGAATGTTAAAGAAAAAAGACTTATAAAGGAAATAAAAAAAGAAAATGCATCAATACTTAGCGTGGCTGCAGCACCTATATAAGATAGAACAATTCCTGCAAGTAAAGGTCCTATCAATGTACTAATAGCATCTGCTGCTTCCATATAATTATGGGCTTCAACTAATCGAGTCCTCCCTGCAATCCCAGGAAGTAGTGCATTCATTGAAATTCTAAACAGCAAACCAGCAATTCCTGTCATAAACAAGATTGTAGAAATAACTAATAAATTGAATTGATCCAGAAAAATGGTTATTGCAAGTATAAACATCATTATCATCCGAACCAATTCCGAAGCTATCGCGATCTTTTTTTTCGACCAATTTTCCACCCAAACACCTGCAGGAAGGGAAAATAGTAATGGAGCTATTTGTGTACTAATTGCGACAATTGCCGCCTTCATTGGTGAGTTCGTCACTTGAAGAACGATCCAAGGAATCACCAACTCACTAAACCTACTACCAAAAATCGAAACTACCTGACCTAACCATAAAATGAGAAAATTTCTTTCTTTTAGCATATTTACACCCCATGTTTTATAAAGTTATTTAGTTCATTACTTTATTTTCACATTGGATTTGTTCCTTTCTTTTCGTATTTATGTTAGACAGGTGATTTGACCGAAATATCTTCCTTTGTGACCGGTAAACTAAATAAATTGAGTTTGAATAATAATGAGAAACAGGTTCCCTATTCTCTGCATCCTTTTATATTATAGTCCAACTTTTAATTTCTGAAAATTAATACTTGACTTAAAAATGTGTTTTCTGGTAATTTCATCATATAACCAAAAGGTTATATGAATGGAGGAAAGTATGACTGACATCTATCGCGCTATTGCGGATCCTATCAGACGAAAAATTTTACTTATGACATCTCAGAGAGAATACACTCAATCGGAAATCGTTCATTCATTTACTATTTCACAGCCTGCCATTAAAAAGCATCTAACGATCCTATTGGAAGAAAGTTTACTTGAAGAAAGAAGGGAGGGGAAATTCTGCTATTACAAGTTGAATGAGCGTGTGTTTCAATTGCATTTTAAACATTTACAACGTGAATTAGGAATTATTTTAGAACAGAAGTTAATGAACTTAAAAAAATCATTGGAAGAGGACGATAATATATGACGACTTATCATTCAGTAAAAAGGGATATTTTCATTAATGTTCCAGTAGAAAAGGTTTGGAAAGCTCTTACTGTACCTAGCGAACGAAATAAATGGGAAACGAAACATAGTGATATCAATCTAGCCATTGGCGGAAAAGTAGATTTAGATTATGGCTGGGGAGTTACATATAGTGGGATATTAACTGAAATAGTTGAAAATGAAAAATTAGTTATTGAAGGAGAAGATAAAGATTTAACGATTTGGACGATTACACCACAAGACGGAGGAAGCCTAGTATCAATAGAATACACTGGATTATGGTCAGGCAACATCGGTATTATGGAAATGGAAAATATGATGTTTGGTACCTACCAATTTATGAAAAACTTTAAAAGTGTACTTGAAAAAAATCTTGATATTCGCCATACCTTTTGGGTTAGCTGGATAGGAGTACTTCATAGATCCCACTCATCTAAAGCGGGAGTTGAAGTAGTGAAGATTATTCCTCATACCCCCGCTGATGGCGTCATTCAAGATGGTGATATCATCCAATCTTTAAACGATCAACCTATTCACAATTATGATGACTTCGAAACTCAAATTACAGAAATAGGCCCTGATAAAGAAATCAGCTTAAACATCCAACGTCAAAATCAACAATGCACCGTACACATAACAACGATCCCATTCGGCACCAAGCTACAGCATTAATGGACAGAGGGACAGGTTTCCTGTCCCTCTACTTTCACCTATTACTTTCAAAATCTCTCCAATAAATTTAAATTTCCCTCTAAACAGAACAAATGTTTTGTTGTAAGATAGGTAAAGTGTGGTGTTTGGTAAAATACCATAAAATTCGTAACAAGGTGGAATCATTATGAATGGAACAGCACATTTAACTATTGGAGCAGCAACCGGATTTATTGTTGCGAACACAATTCAGACCACTCCTTCTACGACACTCCTATTAGTTGGACTAGGTGCCGTTTCAGGTTTATTTCCTGATCTCGACATTGATGGGAAGCTTCGTAACAAAATCACCCTATCCCATAAGGTCATTCAAAGTGTGGCACAGCTGATTGGGATTCTCATGGTCTTTTATAGTCTTTATGAGGGAACGGCTACAGAGAAATGGATTGGTTTTGGGATTGGTTTGGGAATGATCACCTTGTCATCGTTGATTAAGCAGAAGCATATGCTAATGATTACAGGTATCGGTGTAGTTGCGGGCGGATTTTCCTTACAAGAAATCTGGTTGATTCTCCTTGGGATATATATTCTAATCGCGTCTTTTGCTCCGCACCGTAGCTATACCCATTCATTATTAGGTGTGATCTTCTTCGGTATTATTGCTAAAAAGTTTGAAATATCTATCGGAATTAACGGCGTTTTCTATACCTGCATGGCGGGATACATCAGCCATTTAATTGCAGATATTAAACTATTGCCCTTTAATAAACGAGGGATAAAGCTGTTTCTACCTGTTTCATCGAAAGAAATATAAGAATGAGAACGGAGGCATCTTGCCCCTCCGTTCAATATTTCAGTTTAATGATAAAATAAAATCACCATCCCAAAAGTATTAATCCAATAGGTAGAATGATAAAACTAGAGTCTATTAAAATCGAAATTCCTTCAAAAATCAGATGCCGTTTTTCAGTATTCTTTTCCCTATCATCCCACTCACTCCAAATTATTTAACCTGATGATTCCAAGTCAAATAATAATTAATCCAAATCCAAAAATATATGCCAATTGACATTACAAAATACGAACAAAATCACAAAATATCAATTAAATGTTTCGAATAAAATAGATTTAACTTCAAATTTACAATATAATAACAAGTATCAAATCAAAATACGAACATTAGGTGATTACTCATGACAACATATGCACAAGTTTTTCAAGGAACTGCCTTTACTAGCAAGTCACCAAGGGAACTACAAATTTTAAAAGACTATCTATTCTGTATTAATGTAGATGGAATGATCGAAAAAATTATTTCTCCAGAAAATAAAGACTATCAATCTATACTAAATGCATATAAAGATGCAGATAACTTCCATCGTTTAGCCGAAGGTCAGTATTTCTTACCAGGCTTTGTCGATTTGCATGTTCATGCACCACAATGGGCACAATCGGGAACAGCATTAGACATTCCGCTTTATGATTGGTTAAACACTTATACATTCCCCATTGAATCTAAGTTTTCAGATTTAGCTTTTGCTAAAAAAGTTTATCAGGATGTCGTTAGTACTCTACTCGCTAATGGAACAACTACTGCCCTTTATTTTGCTACGGTACATAAGGAGGCTAGCTATTTACTAGCAGAAATATGTGCCAAGAAAGGACAGCGCGGATTAGTTGGAAAGGTTGTTATGGATAACCCTGATCAAAATCCAGAATATTATCGTGACGCTGACACTCAAACAGCTTTGGCAGATACTGAAGAATTTATTTTAGCTGTTAAAGAATTAGCGAAATCTACGAAACAAGGTGTTTATCCAGTAGTAACACCACGCTTTATTCCGAGCTGTACCGATGAAGCCTTAAAGGGGTTAGGAGATCTGGCTGCCAAGTACGATACTTACATTCAATCCCACTGCAGTGAAAGTGATTGGGAGCATAGCTATGTCCAAGATCGCTTCCATAAAAACGATGCATTTGCTTTACATGATTTTGGTTTATTAAAGGATAAATCAGTCATGGCACATTGTAATTTCTTAAATGATGATGATGCTGATTTATTTGCTGAAACCGGTACTGCTGTCAGCCATTGTCCAATCTCTAATGCGTACTTTGCGAATAGTGTCATTCCAATCGCTCATTTACATTCAAAAGGCGTTGAGATTGGTTTAGGTTCCGATATTTCTGGAGGTTTTTCACCGAGTCTTTTCGATAATGCAAGACAGGCTGTTATATCTTCAAGAATGCTTGAAGATGGTGTAAATACGGCTCTTCCTGCTGAAAAACGTGGTGTACCAAATTCACGAATTACGATAAATGAAGCATTCTATTTTGCAACAGCTGGCGGTGGTGAAAGCTTAAGCTTACCAATCGGATGCATAGCGGAAGACTATTCTTGGGATGTTCAAATTATTGATACGGCACAGCTGCCTATTTATGATGCAAATGAGGAACTACATGACATATTCCAAAAAATCATGTATCTCACTCGACCAGAAAACATTCGTGAGGTTTGGGTACAAGGTGATAAGGTTCATTCTCGGTAGTGATCATCTACATTTTATATATAATCAAATATGGACCCATGGAGATAACTCGTATCTCTATGAGTCCATTTTTAAAAAAATTATTTCTCTACAAATTTAATTACATCCATTAAACTCTTCTCTGCCATGGATTTAAGCTTCAATGCATGTTTTTCAAAGGTTAAAGATTCTGTCACTGGATTTGGCACAACTACACACTTTATCCCCGCAGAGATAGCTGCCTGGGATCCATTTAAGGAATCTTCAAATGCTAACGCATCTTCAGAACTTACATTTAGAGTGTTGAGAGCTTTTAAATACAAGTCAGGAGCCGGCTTTACTCTAGTTACATCATCACTTGTAATAATTGCATCAAAATAATGGATTAGCCCGAGCTCTTCCAAATAGTGAGTGACCCACTCCCTAGTGGAGCTCGAAGCAAGACCCACTTTATAACCTAACGTTTTAGCTGCTTCTAAATAATCCTTTACACCTTCGCGTGCCTGAGGTGTTTTCATCATTCCTTTATGTATATCCTTTGCCCTTACTTCAATTTCTTCAATGTTACAATTTTCCCCTAATTGTTCATTGAAAAATTTATGAAGTTCCGTATCAACCGTGCCAACCGTTTGAACAAATCGATCAAAAGGTAAATCAATCTCATAAAAACCCATGGTTTCCTTGTAAGCCTCATACCAAGCCGTTTCTGTGTCAACGATTAAGCCATCAAAATCAAATATAATTGCTTTTATCAAAATTTTGCCTCCTCTCCACTATCCAATAGACGTTTTTTTCAGATAAAAGGTTTCATTATCATTTTACACTCTTTCATTCTTTTTAAGTTTGATCGTTTTTCTTCACCCATTGCTTAAATAATTTTTCTATTTTTAATGCCACTTCCCTTGGTCTAATATCTATTAATGATAGTTTATCTATTTCTACCCACACAGGTTCATAAGTACCTCTATTCCTATTTGTATCGGTAAATTCAGCACCCATACCAGTGCCAAATTCGCCTCCGATTATTTCAGAAAGAAAAAAGTATTGTGTACCGCTATATTCCACTTTTTCAAAGCATTCATGAACCTTAATTTCTACACCTAATTCTTCATACACTTCCCTTTTAGTAGCAAGATCAGGAGTCTCACCTTTTTCAAACCCACCTCCAGGAAAGACATAATAACCATGACCATCCCTATTTCTTTTAATCAAAGCAACCTTATTATTTTCTAAAATAATTGCAGCGCCTCTATTTCTCAAAGGGTTCCTCCTACTTTTCTAGTAATTTATATGTTTCGTTCTACTTCTACAAAAAAACACCCCTTGTCAAAAGGAATGCAATTACTTGATTTACTTTACAAATAAAAGAGCCTTTATTTCTTTTTCTCCTTAATTTGTTCACGAATGCTTTCTAGTTCTTCCAATGGAAGATCACCTAATGATTTTTTAATTTCTTCCTCAATTTCTTTTCTGTTTCTTTCTCTATATTGATCCCACCATTCACGAAGACCCTCTGTATGATTTAATAGATATTCAATATCTATTTCCTCAACTTCATCATCCGATAAATAATTTAATACAGCCGCTAACAGACGATTAAGATTGTTAATTTCATCTTCCTTTTTAGATAATTGATCGTTAACTTCATTGTCCTCCACTTCATTTACTGCAGCATTCTTCCTTGGCATCATTTTACTCCTTTCTAATTTTTTCCTGTATCTTAGTATATCCATAAAAAAATATCCAATTAGCATGAATAAGCTGAGAACCCGACATTAGGAAGGATTGAATTATTCATAATCCTAACGAAAAAATAAAAAGGGCATATTATGATAATGGTGAAATAGTATGATAACCATTTCAAAAAGTTAGGAGTAGCTTTATGAATCATAGAAAGAAAAAAATTCAAATGGAATATAGAGAAAAAATGCGGCTAAAAAAAGAAGCAAATAAGCACGCCATTGAAGTGTTAATTATTGTAATTATTATTTCTGTAGTTACCATTTTAAATACGATCATTTTTAGGTGAATGGAGAATCATGATTTGTTAATGAATTTTGTTTTTACCGTTAAATAAGAACAGTTTGATATTACACACCAACAAATTCAATGGTGTTTTCCCTTTTAAAATATTTTCTTCAGTTTATTTAACGATTCATTACTACATATTCTTGAAAAATGATCGATCAGATAGTTCCTTGCTTCTTCTTTGTCTGCTCCAATTACTTCGATGTTATTTCTGCTGGCCCAAGAATCATAGGTTTCGAAAGCTGTACTACTCCAGCCATTCTTTTCTCCATCTGCATTCTTTTTTTCTTGTATACCTGAAATGACTATATCCATTGCTCCTTGGAGCTCTAACAATGCATGATCAAATAGCTTCTTGTTCTCCTTTTCCTTTAATCCTGCCTTTTTCCTTAATTCCCTTGTATCTATTCCTTCTTCTTGACTAATAATTTCATATAGATTAAGAGCTTCTTTTGATACATTTCCATTATAATAACGTTCTTCAACCGTTTCATTTGAACCTAAAACAGCTTTAACATATGGAAGAAGCTTACGAGAGACTAAATTCGATTTTTTCTTAATAAACTTCCCATAACCAGCAACACCATCAGCTGAAAACTTTGTCCTCCAGATCCATGGGTCAAATTCTGTATCAGAATGCCAAGCGCTTTGTGAAGTGATGCTATTTAATGAAGGATAATCAGGTATTAAAGGTGCCAGAGGTAGTAATCCAATCTCCTCAATTACTTTTATCGCTTCTTCATATGTTTTGACTTTATAATCCATTTTTACGTCCCGCTCCTTTGTCTAAAATTAACATTTACCCTTCATTTTCTATAAACATACACAGAACTCCTTCTTAAACTCTCGTCATTCATAGCTTAAAAAGTGGATGAAAACAAAAAAAGCCAACAGAACCTGGCTTCAATTTAAGAAACAATTATTCAACTTAGTTGCTTTCACCTTTTAATAAATACAATTCTGAAACCGTGAAACTCTTCTTTGTACTTTTAGTTTTTTTAAACCCCTGATTGCCAAGCAATGATAATAAATGTTGTCCATATCATAGTTACAAATATCAAAACTATACTGATTAGTGATGAGCTTAAATATTTTAAAATTATAACAAAATTTACTTGTTCCAGTCTTGTAACCTTTATTCCTAATAGTGCAAGAAAAATAATTGCTAATACTGCAAAAATATATGATAAATAAGCTCCTACCCAATACCACGTCATCCCGGGACTCCAATATGCCATGCCCTCAAATGAAATACTAATAATAAAGCCGATAATTGAAGAGATTAAAGGCAACAAAGCTATTTTTGAAAATGTAGCCTTTTTATGTCCCACCATCAATTACTACCTCCTATTAGGTGCTCTTTAGTCTTTCTACTCTCAACTTACTTAAATTTACTTTTTATATATTTTAGTGTAATTTTACATCTTCCAACCAATGAGTATCAAGAAAAATTTTCCTGTAAAATGTACTAACCCCTTTAAAAAATTAAATTAAGCAATTTGCAAATAATGGCTTATTAACTAGTGAGTAAAATTCTTACTATCTATAACCAACAAAAAAATGCCGACTTCAAAAAGTTTAAAACTCTTTGAACCAGCATTGTATAAACAGTTATTCAACTAATTAATATGCAGACCAACCACCATCAGCTGTAATTACCGTTCCATTAAGAAAGCTTGAGTCATCCGCAGCTAAAAACAAAGCAACTTTTGCAATTTCTTCAGGTTTACCTGCTCTTGGGTTAATCCTCATTCCTCGTTGTTGTCTGGAAGCACCAAATTGATTAATATTTGTCATTGTGGAAGCAATACTCGTTTCTACAGCCCCTGGTGCAATTGCGTTACAGCGAATCCCTTTTTGAGCGTACATAAAGCCAGTGTTTTTTGTAAATCCAACAACTGCATGTTTTGAGGCAGTATAAGCAGCACCTGCACGTGCTCCATACAATCCACCAGCAGAAGCAATATTAACAATGACCCCTTCTTGTTTTTCTAAAAAGATCGGCAACACCTTACGAGTTGAACGCATTACACTTGTAGTGTTAATGGCAAAAATCCGTTCCCAATTTTCATCCTTAATGTCTGCCGCTGGTTCAAAGTTATCCATAATTCCTGCGTTATTCACTAAAATATCAACGGTTCCATACGTTTTAACTGTAGTGTCAATTAAGCTTTGAATATCCTCTTCCATTGCTACATTCGTTTGAATTGCAAAGGCTTGGCCACCTTTGGACTGAATTTCTTCAACGGTTGTATTTGCGCCTTCTAAATTTAAGTCAGACACAACAACCTTCGAACCTTCTTGAGCATATAGAAGCGCGATTTGTTTTCCCATACCTGATGCTGCCCCTGTTACGATTGCGACTTTATCCTGAAGTTTCATACCTAGTCCTCCATTCAATTTAATAAACAGTTGTTCATTAACTCTAAAAATATTATAATTTATCGCATATAATCCATTCAATCAGCAAATAGACCGCATAATGTTGACTAATAAACACCTGAATATCATTTTGTTTATTAATATATTTAATCTTTGGAGGTAAGTCATGTCTTTAGAGAAAAATATTGATAGAAGGATAAAAAAATCCAAGTCTGCACTAAAGGATGCATTAATAATTTTAATGCAAAATAAAAATTTCAAAGATATTACTATCACTGATATTGTGCAACAAGCAGATCTGAATAGAGGGACATTTTATAAACACTATCAATATAAAGAGGATTTACTTAATGAAATGATTGATAATGTAATCCTAGATTTAATTGCTTCTTACCGGGAACCATACCAAAATACTGAAACCTTTAAGGTGAAGGAGCTTACATCCTCTTCCATTAAAATATTTGATCATGTGCTGAAGCATGCATCGTTTTATTCATTAGTCATTAAATCCAACGTAATCTCAGATTTTCAATTAAGATTTTGTACAGAGCTTAAAAAACTTTCAATACATGATTTAATCGCTCATAATCCTAATCCAAATATTAATAGTGAATTACAATCTTCTTATCAAGCTAATGCTATTCTTGGAATGATCATTGAATGGGTAAATGGGGACTTTAAATACAGCTCGAAATACATGGCAGAACAATTATTTTTAATGATCAAATCGTCACCTTCAAATTCAATCTTTAAAACAAATATTCATTAGTCCTGGATAAAACAGGACTTATGTTTACATTTTATTTAATGACCTTTTTGTCGTAAATGTACTGAGATCCATATAATAAAAATGCTTTAAAATAGAAATAAATAAAAAGTTGCATTTTACTGAATCGATCTAAAGTAAAAATTTTTAACCGTTTAAATACATTAGTCATAATAAAAGCAAAGCCGCCATCGACAATGGCATTAATTAGAAGGAATTTTTTAAAATTCCCGTATGACCATTTTAATGTCCACATTGAGCCGACTAAAAATGGACCAATATTAAAAGGAAATTCATTAAAAAAATAAGAGGATGGTTTATTGTAAAAAAACCACCATTTTCGCCGCTTTCCCATTTGAACATGAATCGCTTCTATTATTACAATCAATACCGATGCAGGAAGAAATCTTTTAATATTACGTCCCCCTATAAAGAATAAGGATGACCATGCTAACAAAACCATTACACCATTTAGCAGCATTTGCTTCTTAGTTGACAATAGTTCTCCCTCCCGCATCTTTTGACTTAAAAATCCCTTCAAAAATTCATTACTATTATTTACATCACCGTTCATTTCATTCTAATTAATTGAACGAAACAGGCTTTCAGAATTCATTCACCTCAATTTTTATTAAAAACCAAGGCTTTTAATGATTTCCCCGATAATCCCAGCTGATTGATGAACTCCTAAATCGGTATTTGTCATAATGATTGCTCCCGTTTCTAAATATGGGTACGCGACCATCATACTTTGAAATCCTATTCCCCAGCCAAGAGAAGTAATTTCAAGCGTTGGTTTCGTATCGTCTAAAAAAACTCCTAATCCAGTCCACTCTTTACATCCATTTGGAGAGATGATTTCTTTTGCCAGTTCTACAGGTAGGTTGATTCTGCTTTCTCCTTTTAAAGAGCTTATCAATTCAAGAACCAATGTTGCTATATCCGAAGGTGTTGTCCATAGTCCGGCAGCTGCTGGATATGGATAGATTGGATATTTTACATCAACAACACTTCCTTTTTTATCATGTCCACATGAAAATTCCCCATGATCCTCTTTACATATTTGTTGTGCATACATGCTATTCGTCAGATTTAATGGCTTTAATATATGTTCGCTCATAACTTCTTCAAAAGCTTTTCCCATTACATCTTCTATTAGCAGTTGAATAATACAAAAACCTGCATCGGAATATTGAAAGTCGGTTCCCGGTATATACTTCAATTCAATAGGTTCCTTGCAAAATCGTGTTGTTCCAGAAAGTAAATCACCCATTGCAAGAATAGTCTGATTTTCAATCAAATGACTGAAGCTGTCTTTAGGATCAATGACTCCTGATTGATGAATTAGCAATGATCGTAGCGTAACTTTTTTGGATGGAGTGAATTCATATTCGGGGACCTTCCAGGTGATTAGACTATTATTTACATCCCCATCTAAATCAAGAATGCCTAGTGCTGTCAATTTCAATACAAGCATCGAAGTAAAAAACTTACTGATCGAACAAGCATTAAAAATAGAATCTTTATTAACCATTTTATTTGTTCCTGCTTCTAGAACACCAAAGCCTTCCGACATATTAATTTGACCTTTGTTAATGAGAGCTATGCTTAATCCGGATACATGATAGTGCTTCATTCGTTCGTGTAAATTTATTTCTCCTAGATCCATCCAACCACCCCTATATTAAGTATAATTTAATACTATCATAAGAACATTAGTTCGTATATATAAAATTAGTATGTTTTATTTTCCATACATAACATGTTTTTTGTACAATAAAGAAGTCTCGATTGTTTGGGGATCGTTTAAAAATAAAAATAACACAAGAAATCTTGTGTCATTAGAGCTATTACTTTTTTATCTAAGATAAATAACTCAAAGTATCTTTTTATTTTTGTACTTTTGAAATAGTCAACCCATCACCGATTGGAATAAGTATAGATTCTAATTGAGGATGTTTAGCAACTGTTTCATTGAATTTTTTCATGAATTCAGTATGTCGTTTAGGTTCAACACTCTCGTCTGCTACACTTCCGTGAGCCAGTACATTATCACAAACAATTAGAGCTCCATTTTCCGCTAGTCTAATGCAATAATTCAAATAGTTTTCATAATTTTCTTTGTCTGCATCAATAAAGAAAAAATCAAATTCCTTATTAGAGCTAACAAGTTGTTCAAGACTTTGTAAAGCGGGTCCAGTCATATATGATACTTGATCACCAAATCCTGCTTTAGTTAGATTACTATGTGCCAACTTTGCATAGCTCTCCACCAATTCAAGGGAAGTTAATTTTCCTTTACTACCAAATCCCCTTGCAAGACAAATCCCACTATAGCCCCCAAGTGCCCCAATTTCAAGGACATTCTTAGCCCTAGAAATAGATACAAGCATGGAAAGAAGTTTACCAGTGGAGGACGATACCGATATAGAGCGCATTCCATTCTCTTTTATGGAAATAAGAACTTCCTCTAAAATGTTATCTTGGTTATAAAAAATTGAATCGATATAATCGTTAATTTGTTTCATAAATTTGTACTCCTTTATAAAAATTTGTTGTTCTCATCCTCAAAATCTAACAATGAAACATGATTTTTATTATCCTCTATCGAGTTACCTCGACAAAGTATTTGCACCAGCTGTGATTATGATCTTTTCGTTTTGAACATTACCCTCTTGGTGTTCGTTTTCACTACCGCCTCTATGACTTTCACTCTTCATAGTACACTTAATTTACGTATACAATTGTATACAAAAATCATATACTTATAATGTATACAACTGTATACGATTAGTCAACGAATAATCGTAATTTAATAGACGATAATTTCGAATTTAAAAAAGTTTAGCCTTCTCATCTTTCAGAAAATGCTGCTATTTAGGGAAAACTCAAATAATCGATAATTATCTTGTTTTAAAAAAATAGAACTGAACATTTTAGGTAAGGGTAGTTGTTCGATTATTAATTATTAGATATGGGATAGTAGAGGTTTTACGAATGTTTTAGGGTACAATTGTCTGATGCATAACAAATTGAGTTTTACCTACTTTAAAGTTATTATTTTCATAGAATGGAATTAATTCTTCTTCACAAAACAGGCTAATCACATCTATATGTGCAAGCCTCTCAAGCAACTTTGATATTAGTTTCGTTCCAATCCCTAAATTTTGAAAGTCCTTATGAATGACAACATCCTCAATATATGCTCTAAATTTCCCATCTGAAATAGCTCTTGCAAATCCTATGAGAGTTCCATTTTTCCACGCACCTACTGAGATTTCTTGTTCTAGCATTTTATTGATATCTTGTTCTTTTCTCTCTCCTCACCAACCTGCACCATCATAAAGCAACATAAGTTCCTTTGCTTTAATAGGTCTTTCAGTAAAGCTTAAAATTTCGACAATCAATTCATTCTCCCCTTATAGATGTAATTAGAATTAAGCAAAAATCAACAATGTTATGCTTAATTCTTTGTTATCGTTTTATTTGCACGAAATATTAGTTATTCTAATCCAAATCACTTCTATATTCGAGAATATCACCTGGCTGGCAGGCTAATGCCTTACAAATTCCTTCTAATGTCGACAAACGAATTGCTTTTGCCTTCCCATTTTTCAAATTATGCCAACTTTTTCAGATAGCTCTATGACACTCATTTTTCTTTTCGCATGCATCACATCAATATTCATTACAATAGCCATAAATCACCTCAGACGGTCAAATCGTTTTCTATTTTTAATTTCAATGCATTTTTTAATAGATCCTGAAGGACAGCTGAAAAAAAAAAATAATAACAATTGTTGTAAAAACTATTAAAAGTCCAGCAATTGCTATGCCGGAGTGCAAAGCGTTTTCAATTCCAAGCACAAAAATACCAATTACATATCCAATAACAATAATAACGGCACAATATTTTATTCTGCTCAATGCTTCTACTGCCATTTCTGAAAACGCATTTTTGCGTTCTATGTAGGTTAAAAGATTTAATGCTTGATATAAAGCATCAAAAAATGGCAGCGCTGTCATATACAAACCAAAAAGTACTGGATATTTTAAATAAGCAAATTCTGGATTCATCTTTACAGTATAGCTTGCCAAGGATGGTAGAGCGAATAAACACAAACTAAATGTTATTAGACCCATAAGATAAACTGCAGCCTTTAAAAAAGTAATTGATCCTTGTTTCATAAAGCACCTCACTCTTTGGATTTCCTATATCATAATTCAAAATTTATCGTTTTACAATAAATTATTATTATATTTCACTATTTTATTATCGATATAAAGTGTTTTTTAATTTTCCTTATCAATAAAATAAGCATTTCTTGATATCAGAAATGCTTTACTCTTAAAAATTTGGAAGTTAGTATTCCGATTATCTATGTACGAATGAAAAGAGGAGTATTTTTGTAATGCTAG
This sequence comes from Heyndrickxia sporothermodurans, assembly GCA_018333075.1. Taxonomy (GTDB): domain Bacteria; phylum Bacillota; class Bacilli; order Bacillales; family Bacillaceae_C; genus Heyndrickxia; species Heyndrickxia sporothermodurans_A. The sequence continues at coordinate 122,896 of BORH01000007.1, forward strand.
TTATGTATATAAATTAGACTATTTATGAATAATTCACTTATCTTTATCATCCCCCTGCCCGTCCTCCTGTTCTTTTTCATCTTTTTCCTCGTGAAATTCAACAACAGTTTGTGCAGTGATGTAATCAAATGGCGTGTAGTTGCTTTCAGGCATTGACTTCTTCTTTATCATTTTAAAAACAATAATCCCGATTAAGCTGACTAACAATAAAGAAAATAGCATCGTTATCGACAGGAATATTTCCATATACAGCCTCCTTAGTGTAGTAGTTTTACGTTAAAAGATAAGAAGGAAATAAAAAGAGCTTCCATCCTTCAATTCTTACATCGATTTAATAATAGGATGAAAGCTGAATAGGAATAATCTTTATAAGTAAGCATCTTTCGGATCATTAGATAATTCTTCAATCGAAAGGAAATCAAAACGAACTTGCTGTTCTTTCCCTTGTGGACTGCATGCATATAATCCTACTGAAATAGTAGCACCTAGGGGGATATCTAAATGGGCAATTCGAATTTGTCTCCAGTCCTCTTCATCCCAAGAGAAGTCAACATAACAATTCTGCGCAATCTTAGAGATTCGTAAATATAATTTTACGTCCGTACATTCTACATATTGTGTTGACCAATCAGAATACCCTTGATTTGTCACTACTGCCCCTAATTTGCTTGGCCCATTCGGTATGTATTCTAATGAGGTTTTTACCCAAATGTCCTCTGAAAATCGAATCATCAAGCCTGCTTGATCATATTTTGACTTTGGAAAAGCTTCAACTTTTGTTGTCATTCTAAAATTCTTTTCTGTTTTGGTATACAGAAAATGCCCATTATCTACTTGAAAACCATAATGTGTTTTTTGCCAAAAATCCGTTTCTGCATCGGTTTCTATTACAAGCTGCGAACGGGATGTGTCAATATGCCAATTCTTTGGTTCAGAGCGCCATTGAAGTGTTCGAATTAATTCGTCACCTTTAAATGACTCATATAAGATCCAGTCTTTTGTCATCTAAATTCCCCCACTTTTAAAAATATTTGACTAAATAAAAAGGCTACCTATTATGGTAGCAAATTTCCATTCATTTCACACTTAATTAGGATTTATTTTACTAAATTCTAAATGTGTACACTTTATCCAGCAACCCATTCATCTATTTGGAATCACCTTTAATTACGACTTAATACTTAGCGATTTCACTTTCTTTATTAACGATAATGATATATGCATTATTTGTTAGATGATTGATTAAATATAGCATTCTCTTCTCTAGTATGGATACACATCCAGCTGTAGGCTTCCCATTATCAACATGTAAAAAGATTGCACTGCCAGCCCCTTTTTTCGGTTGATATGTATTATAATTAATGACCATTGCGTATTTATATTGCGTTGGATATTTAATCAAATGCTCATCTAATTTACTAGATTTTGTTCGTTCTTGCCATGTATTATATTTCGGATCGTTTACATTCGAGATCCAATAAGAATTTTTTGTAATTCGTTTAAAGGTCATATTTGTTTTTGGGTTTGTCGTTCCAAAGGCAAATCCAAGTTTATAGGCCCCTTTTGGTGTCCTGCTATCACTTTCGCTTGCTTTTCCTACCCCTTTGCTTCCTACATGTCCCTTTGTGGTAAAAACTCTTACCCATTTTCCTGTTTTATTTTTTGACCAGTATTCAACAGTGGCTGCGCTGCCTTTCCCAACTACCGTCACAATTTGGTTCGTTTTTTTCGCTGTTTTCGTTTTTGCCACATTGGTTAAAGCACTTACTGTTTCCTTTTTCACATAATTCCCGCTTACATAAACATTCTTATTTTTATATGTAAACCGGAACCAGCCATTGCTTGTTTTTCCGGTAACCGTTATTTTATTATTTTTAAATAAAGTACCTACTATCTTATACTTGGTACTAGGTCCCGAACGTACATTTAATGTACTTGCTGTTACCGTATAATTACCGCTAGTTTTCGAGATGCTGATCTCGCTTTTTGCACTGACTTCATTCCCACAGAAGAAAAGTAACAGACAAAAAGACATGATGATTATTTTCTTAATACTAGTCAAACCTGCAAAACCTCCACAAAAATTAAATGGGAATTATTTCCCTATTTGAAATTGCAACCCTCTCCTATAGTAAGCATCCATCATTTCTTTAGGAACCATACTCCCACCAGTTGCCCATGAGAGATGAACAGAGTTAGCCATTTTCCCTTTTAGCTGTTGATCCTCGATATATTTTTGACCTGCCAAGCTTTTCAATAAACGAGTAGGTCCTGCAACTCCTGCTAATGCAGAAGGCTCTAAGTAAATATTTTCGGAATCGGCTAATGTACGTAAGAGAGCATATAACTCATGGTCTTCTACAGTATACACTCCACTTATTAAGTTTTCTAATGTTTTTCCTACAAATCCTGACGGTCTACCAACAGCGAGCCCGTCTGCATCTGTTTGATTATCAATTCCAAAATCTTGAACAGAGATACGATCATGCTGTTCAGTCATTAAGCCAAGCAGCATACATGGAGAATGGGTTGGCTCTGCAAAAAAGCAGTGCACATGATCTTTGAATAGTAATTTTAAACCGAAGGCCACTCCGCCCGGTCCACCGCCAACCCCGCATGGAAGGTACACAAATAATGGATGATCTTCATCCACTTTTATTTGCCTATCATCTAATTGTTTTTTTAATCGAGCCGCTGCAACCGCATACCCTAAAAATAAAGTTGTAGAATTTTCATCATCAACAAAATATCCATTAGGGTCAAGATCCGCTTGCTTTCTTCCTTCCTCAACGGCTTTACTATAATCAGATTTATGCTCAACTACAGTTACACCTTTGCTTCTCAACAGGTCTTTTTTCCATTGCTTTGCATCAGCAGACATATGAACAGTCACATGAAATCCGAGCTTAGCACTCATGATCCCTATACTAAGACCTAAATTTCCTGTGGAACCAACAACAATGGAATAGTTCGAAAAGAACTTTCTAAAGGCCTCATTATCCATAATAGAATAATCATCATCCAGTGATAACATCTTATTAGCAATTGCAAGATCCTCCGCATGCTTTAATACTTCATAAATCCCTCCTCTAGCCTTAATGGATCCTGAAATGGCTAAATGGCTGTCACATTTAAGCAGCAGCTTTCCTTCCAATTTTTGCTTCGCCGCTTTCTCAAAATATGGTTTCATACGAGGAATCTCAATAGTCGGAGATTCAATGATTCCGTTCATTGCCTGAGTCTCTGGAAACACCTTTGCAATATACGGAGCAAATCGCAGCAATCTCTCCTCTGCAGCCTTTACATCTTTTTCACTTAAGGAGATGTTTTTTATCGCCTCATCAAAAGCACCATACTTTGGATTTGTCCAAAACACTTCTTCTGTTTCCATTATTTGTTCCAATAAAGGATAAGCTTTCTTCCATTCTTCTATCGATTTTCCCAAGATAGTTTTCATTTATATCTCTCCTTTCCCTGCTTCTTAACTAATTACAGTACTATTCTAATTCATCTAAAGAGGTCTCACCTTGAAATTCAATCTTCTTCGTTTTTTCATTATAATAATATATCTTCACTATCTTTTCTGAATCATTACTATCACTGGAAAGAACTCCAAATTTCCCATTTCCCAAATCGATGATGTTCGAGTAAAAAAATCGTGTGTGTATCTCACCATTGACATTCCCATCATTCACTCCTTCAACATATACAGCCTGTTACTCTTTCGGTTTAAATACTTGATAGGCAATAATTGCTGTCAAAATAATGAGGACAATGCAAATAACTCTTAATTCTTTATATATATTTTCCAAATTTTTTTCACACCTTTTTCAAAGTAACCTGTTTAACTCTCTTAATCTATTAATATTTTGCTCATATATTTCTGGGGAACGCCAATTTTGATATTTACTAGGTACATTAACTTCTTCATCCCGATTAGTTTCTTCTGCAATTACCATTATTTCATTTATATAATCGATCACTTTTCGGAGATCTGCTTTTGTACCGACCGGACCATGTCCGGGAAAAGCATACTCAATGTCCATACTATCAAGCTGCTTCAATATATGTACCCATTTTTTAGGACTCGATTCGTCAAAAAAGCTTGGATGGCAATCGACAAATAATAAATCTCCCATAAATAATACTTGATCATCAGGAACATAAAGAAGAGAGTCACAGAAAGAATGCCCTCCACCCAATGTAAAAAGCTTTACACTCCGCTTTGATCCATGAAAAATCATTTCGTTTTTATATGTTAATTGTGGTAAAACCAGTTCTAAAGTTGGCAATGAAGCCCCCATTTCTCTTAAAAAATTGATTTGGTTCTCTAAACTAGCATCATTGTTTTGGGTATATTTTTCTAGTAGGGATTCAATATAATTCTTTAACCCTTGAATATCCTGTTTTTGCTGGCTAATTCTTGATGGATGAATTTCCTTCATTTTTTCATATGTGAGTTGACTTGAAATAATGCAACTATTTTCAAATACTTGATTGCCTCGAATATGGTCGCCATGCCAATGGCTATTTATTACCCAATCTGCTGGTCGATTTGTTATTTTTTCCGCTATTGACTTTAAATCCTCGGCAGCTTGCTGTGTATTAAAGGTATCGAAAATAATGGTTTGATTTCCTAAATCAACAAATCCTGCATTCGCTACGGAGCCTCCACCATCTTTTGCAATGGCTGCGTATACTCCCTCACAAATTTTTTCAAGGTCAAAGTGTTTACTCAAATATTTCTCAGTCATCTAATTTCCTCCTTAAAAATGGAAAAAAAGACCTAAAAGAATTTGTCAGCCATTTAATCCTTTTTCCTTTCCTTTATTTCATTTATTAGTTCATCGAGCTTTTGAAGCAGCAGATCATCACTGGCATTTTTTTGGCGCATAAACATAAGGACATTGATTAAAAAATAGGCAATAAATCCGTAAATCAGAAGAAATATTAATATATTAATCAAGAATATCCCCCTCTTAATTGCTATTAATATCTAATTATATCATTTTTCAGAATATATACATTATTCATTTATCCCCATTCAGAAAACAAAAGGAAATTTACCTAAACAACCAGCCAATGATAAAAAGCCAACAAATGATTTGTTGACCTCAGTAGTTTTTGTATACCTTGTAAACTGATAATAAAGTTGTTTAATTTCTATATATTTAAAAGGTATTTGTACTTAAAAACCATTAATAAAGTTGTTTAATTCTTATTGAACTAAGCACCCTTTAGTTGAACAACGCAAACCATTTTTGCTCACATATACTCAATTTTTTCAAGACTGGAATTCAATTAAAAACGTGTTTAAAATTAAATAATCAGTGTGTAGAGATATTGGTATGAGTTTTGCTAACCAAAAATATATGTCGAATGATACGTCTGCCATCTGAAATTTTTATTTTTTCGGAGGGTGAAAATATGTATAAGGAAGATAGACTGCCTCAGAGTCCAAAAGAAGGCATAATATTTATGCTGGTTATTTCGATTATTTCAGCCAACACTATTGCACCGATTATTATGGGGCTGGAATTCGGTTTCAGCAAGGAAAATTACTTGGAAACCTTAAAGGTTATTCCGATTATGTGGATTATCGCCATTATATTAGTAAGATTTGTTGCGGGACCATTAGTTGGTAAAGTGATGCCAAAATTCGTAGGAAAAACAGATGGATTTAATGCCAGAATTTTATTAAATACTTTATTGAATGTTACAGTCTTATCTATTCTTTTTACAATTATCGGAACTTGGGTTGGTACGAAACAAATAAGCCTTGAACCTTTTCAGAACTTTTTTCATAGTTGGTTTCGGAACTTTGGTGTAGCATTTTGGATTGAATTGTTAATTGCACAGCCCATTGCAAGATTTGCAATGAAGAAATTACATTCAAAACAAGCAGTTAAAGCAAAAGTTGTTAATCTTTAATAAGTATTAAACATAATTGCCGATTGGTTTTTTATAACCTATCGGCTTTTAATTTACTAAATAAAAGGATTTAATACGCTCTAATTTTTAAACAAACTCCTCTTATCCTTCTTCCTCAAACCTGCTCCTTTAGTGGAAGAAGGATTTTTTAAACAATGTTATTATTTTTTAAATGACTTTATTGTAAATTAAACAACTTTATTATCTCTGCACATAAATGTGTTTACATTCAAAAATGAATAATAAAGTTGTTTAAAGTTACTAAGCACTTAAGAAATCAACGATCATTTTCTTTTCACGCTCTGACATCATATGCATGTGTCCGCACCCTTTTAGCATATGAGCCGTGTTATTTGGTATGATTCTTTTTGCTCTTGGTAATACTTTTTTCGATGGAAATAAGCAGTCTTTTTCTCCTGCCATAATAAGTGTCGGTGCTTTACACTGTTGCATTAATTTTTCACTCACATTGGATGGCATCCCTACTTTTGTTTTTACATGATCAAAACTATCTTTCACCATATCCAAAGTATCTTTATCAAGAATTTCTTCTTTAATAGCCATAAATAAAGCTGTTTCTTTTACATATTTTTCTTTCTTTGTTAGTTTATATTTGAGTAGTGGTATCATCATTTTCACAGTACTGATTGGAAATGCATTGTTAATACCTGATGGCACAATTAATACGGATTTTTTTACTTTTTCCGGTGCGATACACATCAGTTTTGCCAAAACTCCCCCTCCAAAAGAAACCCCAAAACATGCTATTTTATCAAATCCAAGCCCTGAAATAACATCACTTGCCCACTTTCCATAATCATAATTGCTATGAGAGAGATTAACCTCATCACTTTTTCCAGGGTGGCCAATAATATCAACCGCATAGATGTGAAAATCCTTAAGCAGGAATCTGTACATTAGTAAATTATAGGCAGTTGTACTATTCCCACCATGAAATACTAACAATGGTTCTCCCGATAGATTGCCAGTTTCAATGATATGTGTTCTTCCAAAACGAGTATGAACGTAAACATCCTTACATGAATAATCCAATTTCTTCAATTGAGCATCATAAAGCTTTAATGACATTTCTCTTCCAGATTGTGTTTTGTATATACTCATATAGTCCTCTCTTATATTCATCCTTTAATTTTGCTATTAACAAATAATTCTCCATATATTAGAAGGAATCCTTCTTCAACTAATCTGCCCATTTAGTGGAATATGAAAAAGAGCTGCCACAGCAACTCATTTAAGATATTTCGATATGTTCTGAAACTCTTGACCTTAAAATCTCTATAAGTTCTTCATCCATTAATGTATATTCATCAGGAATATCTAAACAAATGACTTTCTTATCTCCATTCAGAATTGGTCCAAATTTTTCTCGCAGTCTTCTGATGTGTTTCTTTTCCATAACAAATATTAAATTCGCCCAACCGATATGACCGCTATTTACTTTGATGCGGGCATTATTCTCTGTCCCAGCAGACCGAACCTGATGTCCGTCCACTTCGTGGAAAATTTTCTCGGCGGTTAAACTTCTCCACTTGTTGCGACTACATATAAATAATAACTTTATTTTTCTCACCTTCCTTTAGGGGATAATCACGAATTTAAAAACTTATCATCTGAGATTAAACTGCCTCTCTAGTTTAATAAGAAAAAGAACTTCCACAGCCGCCCCTTCTGAATCTCTTGCACCTGCTAGCCTAAGTACAATATTTCACAAACTTAATTTGAAATAGGAACTTGATTGTCACTAAGGTTTATTTTATTGGACCTCCTATGTTCTCAGTTTTTCTTTTCCAAAAATCATCGAGAATGATCCACCCTTTTTGTGTTTCTGGTTTTAGATATTGCTTAAAAACATCTGGGTTGATGTCCTCTCCTAGAGCCAAGTTTTGAATGTCTTCTAGTAAACCAATTGTTGCAGCTTCTTTAACATAATCATCTCCATCAGTATGCAGAAGCTCGATGACTTCAAGTATCCTAGGAAATTCACTTATTGGTTATGTTTATAAATCAATAAAAAGATAAGCAAAATCCGTTAATTCACTATATAGCAACTGTTCCTCACTATCATCATAATTTTCTTTATAATATTGTAGCCACCTATTTTTATAGGAAGAACACGCTGCAAGGAGTACATTCATTACTTCCTGTTTACTTATTTCTTTTTTCAAACTCATTCACCACCCTCAGCAGTCACCATCTTTAACAAATGCACCCGCTAGTTGAATAACTTAGAAATCCATAAACGGTCTGAGGTATTTAATAAATTTACTACATTTAAAGCCACTTTCTCAAAGTCTTCTTCGGTTATTGAATTCTCAAAATCAAACCATATTCCATCTTCATCTTCGGACTTTGCCCCCAATCTAAAACGTTGGTCAATATCATGGGCAGTAACTTTGTTTGGTGGTATTTGTTCTCTCCAACTCATTGTTGCACCTTGTGTTGGACAAGTCGCTAACTCAACAACAAACGAACCTCCCCATTTGTTAAATTGAAAAGTTATTAAATCAATATTATTTTCATTCAATCGTCTAAAATGAGGTAATGAACCTTTAAATCCTTGTTGTCTTATGAAGGGTATCACAACTTTTTTAAAGCGTTATCCATTATTTTCCTTTCGTTTGATGCCATTTTCCTCCTCCTCTCCTTTTCTTATTCGTTATTAAACTATTCTGCTTCGTTAGTAAAAAAGTTGCTACGTGTATGTAACAACCTTTAAAAATACTTTTTATACATCTCTCTTCTTAATTGATCACTTAAATAGGCATATACCCTTGTTGTTTCACTTTTCTCATGTCCCATAAGATTTTGCATGACTTCAAGAGGTGCTCCATTGTTTATTAAGGTTGTCGCGTAACTATGTCTTAATTGATGTGGATGAATACTCTTATTAATTCCAGCTCTTTTTGATATTCTTTTAATCACATATCTCGTTTGAGCAATACTCATTCTATGTGGAGATCGCTCCGTAATAAATAATGCTTCATCCATGTCACTTCGCTCGTCTAAGTATCTTCTAAGCCAAATAGAACACCTTGTATTAAAGTAAACTTCCCTTTCTTTATTGCCTTACCAAAAACGATGACAGATTGATTCTTAAAGTTAATATCATTCTTATTCAGCCTTACTATTTCACCAATTCTACATCCCGTTGAGTACATAAATTCAAATAATGCTTTTTCAAAAGATGAGTGACAGGCTTCACGTAATAATTCAATTTCTTCCTCTGTCAAAAACTTAGGAATCCGTGTATCCATTTTAGGTTCTTTAATGGTGATGGCAGGATTAATCTTTATATAATCCTCTTCTTGAACCCACTTAAAAAGAGACTTAATAAACCTAATTCGGTGACATAAGCTAGTGGCTTTAAGGATTTCTGCCACTTTACCAAGATACAATTTTAAAGACTCCGTCGTTATGTTTTTTATAGAAATATCCCCAAAGTGTTGAATCAATAACGTAACTTGAACGTGGTATGCTTTTAATGTTTATCCATAATAACCTTGAATTTGTTTATCTGCTCTATATAATTGCCATGCCTCTGAAAAATTCATAAAAACAGCTCCTACTCTTTTATAGGACAGTATGACCTTTTTCTATTAGAAATATACTAGTTTAATAGCAAATTCTATTAAACAATAGCCCCCTTTAGTCTAAGTGAAATCCTTCGCAATTGTTTTTAATTTTAGTCTATGTTTTTATAAATTTTTAGGGAAGCCATTTTCTCTACTATTCTTTTCAGACATCTACCCAATCTTTAAAAGCCGAGTAGCGCTCTAATTCCTCCGTTTACTCACTGGAAATCATTTTGGCTTTTGATGATATCTAGCTTTATATTCTTTGTTGTCCACCTTGACATTTGTTTTTCAGGAACAGATACAAATAATGTTCTATCCGTTTGTACTAAGCGCCAACAAGCGTTTTAGGTTGTCATCAATAAATTTATTATCGTCACTGTTGATTCCGCGACCGGAAAAATGGCCCCAGATCGACTCGATAGGATTAAAAACAGCATTAGGTATAAGCTTAGCCTCGTATTTGTTTTCGTCCGCCGTACAAAATAGATCTGTGCTCCCTGGCATGACGTAAGCAAGCGCTTTAATGCTTTTGAGCGCCTCATCGAAATCTCCGTTATAGGCGGTGTTTACACTAATATCTGCATATTGGCCAGTCCATAACATGGCCAGGACATTGTGCGGATCCATCTTCATAAAGTTATCTTCCCAGACGCCAGCCACAAAATCTTCCAATGAATCATATCCCAGCTGACGATAAAGTTCTTCTCTGTAAAATGCCTGCGATAAACCCCATCCCGCATACACACGGCCAACTGCGCGCATGTCTGCAGAAGTCAACTGGTTTAGTTTACTTGAATCAAAGCTAACTGCTGCCATGAGCGCAGCTTTCATTCCGTCCAGGACCACATACGTTTGCGGCCAAGTCTTCGAACCTCCGCAGAAGGGTGCAATTCGTTCCACCATGTCGGGGTAACTTGCCCCCCATTGGAATGATTGAATGCCTCCCATTGACCATCCAACTACAAGAGCAATCTTTTGAATACCGAATTTTTCGGTCACCAGCCGATGTTGTAATTTAACGTTGTCATAGATGGTTACCTGCGGAAAATTAGCCCTGTCAAATGGGGGCGGCGTATTACTTGGAGACGATGATAATCCGTTTCCAAGTAGATTGGGAACAATAATGAAATATTTCTGTGGATCTAGTGCCATGCCGTTTCCAATCAACCATTCATTCTGAACATGCTGGTCGCCAAAAGCAGTCGGATAGATGATCACATTATCTTTCTTTTCATTTAATTTTCCATAAGTCTTATAAGCAAGAAAAGCGTTCGGTAACGTCACTCCTGATTGCAAGTTAACGTCCCCAAAATCAAAAATTTCATAATCCATTGTATTGTCGCTCCTTTCAAAATGAAACACAAATATTTGGAATGTATTTCTTGTTGTTAGTATAAACCTGTGGTAACCTCAAAAAAAGTGAATAAAATTCAAAGGAGTATTCAAAAATATTGAAAGTAAAAAGGGGGTAGTATGATGGAATTACGCCAACTGAATACGTTCCGCACGGTTGCTTATACTTTAAATTTCAGTCGAGCTGCGGAAGTTTTGAATTACGTTCCCTCCAACGTCACAATGCAAATAAAAGCATTGGAGGATGAGCTTGGTGTTCGCCTCTTTGACCGATTGGGCAAGCAACTTGTACTCACAACTGCGGGTAAGCGCTTTTTAACTCATGTCCAAAGTGTTCTAGACAAATTGGAAGAAGCTCGCAGTGCCGTACATGACAATGAAAATCTAAGTGGTACCCTAACAATAAGTGCCAACGAGGTTCTTTGTGCCTACCGACTTCCAGATGTCTTCCGTTTATTTCGTTCGCGCTATCCAGGAGTTCGTCTCATTTTTCGCTCTGTTCCAAATCAGGAACTCAAGCAAACACTATTTGAGGGAACCACGGATGTCGTCTTTATGCTCGATGAACCCATTCTCTCGACGGGACTTACAGTGGAACCGTTACTGGAAGAAACTTTCCGCCTTTTCGTCGCTCCAGACCATCCACTCGCGAAACAAACTGAACTTCAGCTGGAAGATTTTCATGGAGAAGTGTTCCTTGTTAATGAAAAAGGTTGTACCTATCGAACCATGTTTGACCGGTCTTTTGAGGAAAAGGGAATTGATGATATTACATATTTAGAGTTTCGAAATGCTGAAGCCATTAAACAATGTGCAATTGCGGGAATCGGCATTGCTTTTCTTCCGGAAATAACAGTGGAAGCCGAAGTTAAACGGGGTGAACTTATTGCTCTTCCATGGCAAATTTCGGACTTGCACGTATATACACATATTGCATGGCATAAAGACAAGTGGCTTTCACCAATCATATTATCTTTCATAGAAGCAGCAAGGGAGGTTATAGCTATAGAAGAGGAGAATAAAACCGTTTAGCCTATTCAGCGATATTTTCCTAACTTTTGTTGGCTATCTAATTGGTACTTTCTATCAGGAAATTTCATACTTACATACAGTACTAAGGCATCTTGGTGTGATAACTAAGGTGCCTTACTTATGCACCTCTATAAATAATAAGGTTTTTTTGAGTTTTATTTATAGAGGATTCTAACAGCCATATACTAAGGTTTCGTGAAGAGTTTCACTTAAACTTTACTGCTCCGTTAGTTTAATTACAATTCATCACATTCTGAGATTAGCAATAGTATACAAACACATCTTTTCCATCTAAAATTATTTCTTTTTCTAACCGCATACCAATCTTTTTGGCAACTTTTTGAGACGCACTGTTATCTTTTTGAATAAGTGCAATCATTTTTCCAATCTGAAGCTTGTTTTTTCCATAGTTTTTTAACCCTCTTGCTGCTTCAGTTGCAAATCCTCTACCCCAATATTCCTGTGATATCCAATATCCGATTTCAATTTCTTCTTTTCCATTAATAATTTGAGGTACCAATCCAGCGTGACCAATACGCTTATTACTTCCCTTTTCCAAAATAAGTTTTAATCCATAATTAGCATTGAGGGAATATGTATAATAAATCCAATCTAAAAATTTTTTAACACCTTCCTCGTCCCTAGTATGTCCATTACCTATATATCGCACAATATTGGGATTAGTGAGCAGTGACTCAAGAAAATCTAAATCATTATCATTATATGGTCGTAATAGTAAACGTTCTGATAATATTTCCATCAAAAGACCCCTTTCAAAATATTCATTATGCGAACCATATTTTAACATTTCCATCTCTCTTATTCCACTAACCTGCAAGTTAGTGGAATCAGGATTTTTAAACAACTATATTATTTTTTAAATGACTTTATTGTAAATTAAACAACTTTATTATCTCTGCACATACCTTTCATTAAGTACCCTCATGTCAATCTGGATTATACACTTTCAGCAATGATCTCACAGCTACTATATTCAATTAAGGCTCGGAATACATCGTTACCTCCATAGGGCCATGCATATGGATAAAATTCGATTCTACCTTTGTTGAACGATATCTTTTCACAAAATATTAATTCATATTCTCCATTTGCAAACGCATCAATCATTGATTCAAAGTCCCACGGATGCTGCAGCTGTGATTCTGTAAAGCGTTTTTCAACAGGGGTGTTCATCCATATCTCTGAAAAATGATGTAGTTCTTCTTCTGTAGGCCACCAAAATCGTTGTAATACTTCTTCTTCAAAAAAATCCATCCATTTTGCATCACTGCAATCAATAGTTCCTTGCTCTTTTTCTACCTTCAATTCATAAAAAAAATCTTTCATTCCCTGAAAATGCCTTTCATTATGTATTTGAAACTCAAAATAATGATTTTTCATTACAAACCTCTCTAATATTCATTTAATGAATCACTGGAGCAATCATTAACATGAAAATCGAACATGAAATGCAAACAATGGTAATGGTTTTTGATAGCTTAACAGTTTCACTTCCTTTATAAAATCCGGAAAACTGTAATTTATTTCTATATAAAACAAAAAGGATGATGAGGATGGATATACCTACTAACCAGCTACCATTTGTATCATCAATGAATATCCCTAAGCCTTTATAAATGCTTTTTATTATAGCACCCATTAATCCACCTAAAAATAGAGTAATAACTATGACTCGAACAAATTCTAGCAAAATTCTAATCATCGTTTACTTCCTTCTTTTTTACTTGATTAATTTTCTATCTAATATGAAAAGGTAACACACTCCACGCTTTTTCCACAATAAAAGCTTCACCATTAATATTTTCTAGATCCAACTCCATTTGTGCCATTTCTTTTAAACTAGGGAAATACAACTGAACATATTGTTCATGCGCCTTCTCATTTTGCCACCCGCTGAATATTAAGAAACGATTTTTGTCCTTAACTGCAAAAGCAACTTCTCCTCCGAGCATTGTCTTTGTTTGCTTCATTCCTTGATTCCACACATTCCTTTGTGTATCAAGAAAATTATTTGCCCTTCCCTCTTTTACCTCACATATTGCTACTCGAAAGAATTGACTCTTTTTAAGTACTGATTCTATGTCACTTTCTAATCCTTCTATATAAAATTCTTCCTCAAACATTTCTATTTTTATAGACGAATAGGTATTCGATTGTCCTGGATTAAATATCTCATCATGAACATTTTCCATAAAATACGCATAGCTCTCTTGATCCTTCCAAAATGTATAGATGGATGCGTTCATTGGCTGTTTTTTGTTCCAGCCACCAATTTGTCCTAAAAAGCCAGGAATATCTTCTAAACCCTTCCATTGTGCTTGATACTCAGAAAAAGCCTGACATTGATTTTCCTTCACTTCACACAAAATTCTTTTAATTAACAATATACCCTCTTCTCCATTCTATCCTGCTTTATTGTAGCTTCTTTTTTAAAAAGAATTGTTGAAAGTTCTCACATGGATGATCATCAATCATCCCAACTACTTGATAACCATATTTTTGATATGACGTAGGTGCTTGAAAACTAAAGGTATCTAATTGGATATGTCTACAATGATTTTTCTTTGCTGCTTCTTCTGCTAGGTCCAATAATTTCTTTCCACACCCTTTTCCTCTGAGAGATTCATCCACCCAAAGAAAGTCGATATGCAGGTGATACCAAAAAATTGTTCCTGTAATGCCAAACTATTTTCCCCTCATCATCCTTAACAATAAAACTAATATTTTTCATAGGATGCTTTACTTCATCAGGAACTTTTGTTGAATTATATTCAAGTACCTTTTTTCGAATATAATCACTATCCTCCTGATTCCACTGTTGTACAATTTGCAAAATATAACCCTCTTTCGATATAAAAAACTACAAAATTCCTTTAAACCTTTTTTCAAAGATCCTTCTTACAAACTCTTCTTTATGATCAGTATATTCATTAATCCCAGTCGACTGTTTATTTACGTAATCCAATTTTATTTGAAGATATTTGTCTCGCTCTGCTTTATTAGCGTTTAAATAATCTCGAAAAAAAATCAAATTATTCCATAATTCTTTTTCATATTCAACAAGATGAATATAGTGTGTTTTTTCTTCATACGTGTTATCGACAATTTGGCTAATACGATTTCATTTGGTCTTTCCACTTTCAAACGGAGAAAACCAATTGCTTTCAATCCTTTTATAATAGAAGGATCCTTTGCATCCAAATCATCAACAGCCACCATTACATCAATAATCGGTTTAGCCTGCATATCCTTAATTGCTGTACTTCCAATATGTTCAATTTGATTTTCCTCAATATGGGTGCTCTTGCTTATTTCTTTTTTAACCTTTAAAAACTCCTCATGCCAATCTGATGTATATGGAACAATTTTCACTTCATTATTTTTTAAACCTAATTTCATTTTTTCACCTTGCCCATTGAAAAGCCTTCAAATAATTCTCCGCCATGGGGCTGTAAAACCTGTTCCACTAATTGAATAATGCTTTGTTTATCACTAGTCTTATAAAAACAGTCAAAGGCATCAATAAAGTCGTTAGCAAATTTTTTATCAAAATTTTTCAAAGAACGAATCAGCCATTTTGATTTTCCTATCCACTTCTGGTTTGTACGCAATACAAATTCACTAACCAATTCTGCCAGTGTATTTGCAATACATAGTTCCTCCGCTCGTTTGTTGCAGCCTTTAAAATCATCTAATGCATCTGTAATAAAGTAGCGTTTCATCATGACTGTTTCTTCAGACCATACATCGGGTCCTTTTTCTAACAGCTCCATCGCTTCTTTTTTAATCGCTTCAATGATTCTTTCTTCATCTTTTAAGATTATCCCTTCAGCCACCATCTTCGGCATAGATGGCATAGCTCTTTTACAATCATCTTCAAAAAAATACTTATATGAGGTGAAACTATGAACAAATGCCTCAATTGGCCAGCCAAATTCAAGGAAGGATTCGCGATAGGATGACTTGAGACTTTGATCAAAAATAATTATATCTAGGTCAGATGTCTCGGTTGCTTCTTTTCGAACAACACTTCCTGCTAACAGTGCTCCTTGACAGGTTGGAAATTGCTTATTGATGAATTGCATTGCTGCTTCCACAGGCTCCATTTTATTCATTTCCCATTCACTCTCTTTCGTTTAAATTCCATTCATAGGTTAGTAGATTTAATTTAGCACCTCCAATGGTAATGTTCTCTGATTTCAGATATTTAGCACCAAGAGCCTCATAGAAATAGCGCGATTCATTTTTTTCCAATACTTCAACAAAAATTCGCGTATAGCCCAGTCTTTCAAAATGGTCAAAAAGTGGTTCGACTAGCTTTCTCCCAATACCTTTTCCTTGATAGGATTCAAGAATATAGATAGAAGTAAGATCGCCTGAATTCTTTATTTGATTGCTCTCCCTCTTTCCACCATCTGCAAATCCGATAATCTCTCCTTCATCATTTTCGGCAACTATCGCATAATTCCCTTCATTACTAATAATCGTTTCCCAATTCTTCATCCTTTGGTCATATGACAGCTTTTCCAAAAAAGCATCTGGTATGATGTTTTTATAAGTCGTTCTCCAGCAATCAACATGGACCTTGGCAATCCCCTTCGCATCTGTAATCTCAGCTTTTCTTATAATCATTTTTACAACCTCCTATATGTTTGGTAGAAATAGAAAAAACCTATCATCTACAAAGAGACGATAGGTTTACCTTCGCGGTACCACTCTTTTTGATTTGATCAACATCAAATCCACTTCATAACCGATGACGGTGGTCAACCGTTAAGACCTACATATCAGCCCTACCACTCCTGGGCGAGTTGGGGATCTTATTGACTGCCTTTCACCACCCGACAGCTCTCTAAACAATAATGAATCCTTAATACTCCCATTCGATGCGTTTCACTTTTCATAATTTTCATTATACTAACATAGGAGGCAAATTGCAGTCAATCCATATTTTTCTAGGTAATGCCTTTTTCCTCAGCTTAATAGACTAAATTCCAAAAACGGAAGATCCTTTACTATATTATTTTTCATCTTCCCTAATGCCTTTCTAATGCTCTCATCTGCTTCTTCTATATTTAAATATTTTGAGAAATAGATATACGAATAGATTTGTCTATAGTTAAGGAAGAAAGGAATTTTCTCGATCCAATATTCATCAAGTGTATTTTCTGTCTGATATCCGGATAAAAATGAATCAAAAAATCGCTTCGTAAATTCACGTTTTCTTACTTGCTCTGAAGAAGGAATCGTTTGAACCGCATGATATAAAGAAATGGCAATATCATACCCAAACCAATTAAGCTCTAAATCGCCAAAATCAAAAAGGATCATCTCATGATTATCGACATGAAAATTAGTTTGGTGGAGATCATTATGTATTAATCCATAACAATGTTGATCTTTAGGTAAATGCTGAAGCCTGTCTATGAATTCATTCCACTTTTTATAAACTTCGTCTCCAGCAATTAACGGAAAATCCTTAAAAACACTGCTATCATTCCATTCAGGATAGTTGAATGGGGAGGAATAAGATTTTGCCAAATGATGCATCCTTCCCATTACTTTTCCCCACTTTTTAATCATCGGAAAATTGGATTCTAAATCACCAACAAATCTTCCTTTAGCTTGTTCAAATGCTATGACAAAATAAGTGCCTTCCTCATCGCCTATCACTTCGATTAACTGATTCCTTTTTGATAAAACGGATGCTGTAATATTTAATCCATTCTTTGCTAAATAATCCATCCAGCCTATTTCTCTTTTAATGGATTCTAGATCATATTTTGTACAGGATAAAAATTTAATAACAAAATCCTTTGTTTTACACCCATAAACATTTTGATCAAATCCTCCTAAAAGAGTCAAAGCAGAATATCCGACTCCAAATCGTTCCGCACCTTTTTCAAGTATCGTTCGTCTCAATTCCCAAACCTCCTATTAAGCTTTATTTAATAAAATAAGGAAGGTAATACAAAAAGCTCACAGCAATCCCGATAATCGAAAAAGCATAGATTCCTATCAAAAATGGATTTAACGTTAGCTTAAATACTCTTATTTCACTTAAACTATATTCTCCACCGTATGCTTATTTACAACCTTTTGCTGATTCACTGCATAGGTTCGGAAATAGGAGTACAGCCAAGCAACTCCCTAAATAATGAAACTAGCTACAAACAACGTATCGATAAAAAAGAATCTAAATTGAAATGAAAGTACAGCCACTAATGCTAGCTGAATCAGAAACACTCCCGCAATGATGAGAGCTTTCCCTTTATTGGTTCGAATTAGGGAAACATAATGTTTCTCAAATTTTGAGGAGATAAATCCCCACAGAAGTGCTATTCCAATCACCATTCCGACAAAAATAATTGTGATAAGTACTCTTAGATAGAAATTCACATAATCACCTAGATGAGAATTCGATTTCCTCTCCTGATAATATGAGTAAACTTTCTAATTCATCTCCATATGAATCGAATCCATTTTCATTAAAAATGTGATTGAGTTCCGCTTCTTTTCCCGTTTTATCTTTTGGAAGCCAGCCAAAGCTTATCACTGGATGAGGAAACATATTATCAAATTTCCGTTTCTCTAATTCTACTTTTTGCACAGCTTTCATTACGGAAACCCAATCTTTTGGTATTTTCATAAACCCGAAAGGCTTTTCTTGAATGAGTATTTCTTTCATCATTTGTATTTTTGGATCATATTTCTCAATCCCATCCGTGACATGATAGCCTCTGTTCTTATTAAAATAAAACTGAATCGAGCTTACTTGATCATTAGGACGGATATTCCAAATAAAATGATAGGTGGAAGGATCCTTTTTATTTACTTTCCATGCAAAAATTGAAAATATGAAACTGATCATATTAAAAGAAGTTGGATCATCCGAACACCTCAAAAAATCATTTATTATATGTACGATTGGGCTGTTCAGTTGTTTCGTTTTTCTAAAAACTATTAAAATTATTCAAAATTAATGATATATTACAATAAAAGGAAAGGCGGGAAACTAAATGAAGAAAATTGAATTTTTAAAAGACATGTATAATGATTCATACTATCCAACATTTTTAGTTGATAAATTAAAGCGTTTGCTTCAAGAAATTGTTCTATATTTAGAAGAAGCTGAGCGTACACTTGAGGAAGTACAGACGAAATTAGATGAAATTATTTTAAAAACCAATGACCTTCAGGAAGAGTTCTGGGACAATAATAGCGAAATTGAAACAGTCGCACGAGATTCAATTGCAACTACAGTCGAAGAAATACTAGACTACTTTGAAATTGAATTAGACCTGGAAGAAGCTCTTCGTGAAAGAGATTGGTAGGAACAAAGTAGAGATGAGTTTATCGTTTATCGGTCACTTTTCCTAATTTATCAGTCACTATTTTAAATAAATCGGTCACACAGCGGAACTTATCGGTCACTAAATAATTTTATCGGTCATTCCGCGGAATATTTCGGTCATTCACCCAAAACTGATGTTGACAAAAAAGGAGGGGTCAGTTTGAAAAATTATATTTTTGATTTTGATGGAACTTTAGCAGATTCCAAGCAATGTGGTGTGATTGCTACACAAGAAGCATTTCGAAGCTTCGGTTTAGAAGTGCCTAGTGAACAGCAAATAGAGCATTATATGGGAATTCCAATTGAAGTATCATTTAAAGAAATGGCTAATGAAGAATTGACTGATTCATCATTCGAAGATCTGCTTCAGGTTTTCAGAAAGCGTTACAAAGCAGTAGAAAATGATACTTTAGTTGCTTTTCCGCATATTCGAGAAGTTCTGCAGCAGCTATTTCAGGAAGACAAACAGCTCTTTGTTGTATCTAGCAAGAAATCTGATGTTTTACTGCGAAATCTTCAAGCACTAGAAATTGATGCTTTTTTTAAAGATATTATTGGATCTGATAAGGTAACACACTATAAGCCCCATCCAGCAGGTATTCTAAAATTGATTGAGCTTTATCAATTAACGAAAACAGAAACAGTTATGATTGGTGACGCAACCTTTGATTTACAAATGGCAAAGGCTGCTCATGTTTTTTCCTGTGGCGTCACATGGGGAAGTCATGGGAAAGAAAAACTACTTTCCGAACAACCGACTTTTTTGATTGATGAGGTTGAGCAATTGTTGGAGCTGGGAAAGAAATAAAGAAATCGTTAGCTGTCTCAGATTGATAGATCTTTGACAGCTACTAGATCTTAAAACCAGGCATTACTTAAGCTTTGAATACCGCAGTCAATCTCTTCTTCACTTAATCCACCGAAGCCAAGTAATAGTTGTGGATTTTTATTTTGTTTCTGATTTACCCAAAATTTAGAAGCTGAATACACTTTTACCCCAACGTTTTTAGCCGCTGCAATTAAGCTCTCTTCAGTTTCTTCACGTTTTACCTCTATTATTATATGGAGACCCGAATCCTCTCCAACTACATTTACATTCTCACCCATATGCTGCTTGATCGCTTTGCGTAGCACCTCATGTTTTTTCTCATATATTTTTCTCATTTTATGAATATGTTTTTGCCAGTGCCCTTGTTGCATAAACAAAAGCAATGTAAGCTGATGAATTTTGGAAACCGCTTGCTCATACATGTAAAAAAACCTTTTATATTTTTTTAGTAAAGCTTCTGGCAATACCATATAGCTTATGCGAATCGATGGCAAAAGAGATTTTGAAAAAGTACCTAAATATACTACTCTATCAAATGAATCGATTCCTTTTAGAGCGGGTATAGGTTTTCCTTTGTATCTAAATTCACTATCATAATCATCTTCAATAATAAATCCATTTACTTTTTCTGCCCATTGAAGCAATTTCATCCGCTTAGAAATAGGCATCGTATACCCTAATGGGAATTGGTGTGAAGGGGTCACATAGGCTAAACGACAATCACTTTGATAGAGTTGGGGTAAACAAAGTCCGTTTTTATTTACTTCAATAGGTTCAACTTGAAAACCATAATGAGCAAATATTTCCCTCGCACCATCGTAGCCTGGATTCTCAACCGCAACCGATTGTCCATCCAGTCCGATCATTAAACAAAGTAAGCCAAGTAATTGCTGAATTCCCCCACCAATAATCATTTGTTCAGGTGAACAAGATACTCCCCTGGATTGATACAAATATTTTGCCAGCTCTATCCGAAGCTCGATTTCTCCCTGCCTCTCCCCATAAGAATAAATGTCTTTTCCATTACATACTTGATTCGTTAATCTCCGCCATAATGTAGTTGGAAAGCTATCTTGATCGATGCTTCCATGGCGAAAATCATATGTATACTCCATTGCTGTTGGACCATATTCTCTGTATTCATCAAATGAAGTGTACTCTTTATGCTGAGATACTGGAAAATCATCATCAAGCTCAGTGACAAATAAGCCACTTCTCGGTCTGCTCTCAATATATCCCTCTGCCATCATTTGTTGATAGGCTGTATCTACAGTATTTCTGCTAACCCTTAAGTAGCTTGATAATTTCCGAATGGAGGGCAATCGTGTTCCAGGAGGAATTCTTCCTGTTTCGATTTCTTTTTTTATATATTCATAAAGTTGGATGTATAGAGGATCCTTGTGATTCTTATTTAAATTCGGGGTTATTTCAATCATATCTATTTTCCTCTCCCTCAACTGACCCTAATTAGTATACGAAAACTGCATCTTTTAAAAGGGACAGATTGAACATATGATTTATTATATTAAAAATGATAGAAAGAGAAAACTTTCAATTAAGAGGGTGTTATATTTATGATTGCTTCATTTTTTACATATGTTTTATTAGGCTTATCCATCGCTTTACCGGTTGGAACTGTCACCATTGAAATGACAAAACAAGGGCTTAAAAATGGATTTATGCATGGTTGGTTCGTTGGCTTAGGGGGGATGTCCGTTGATTTACTCCTGATTTTTCTCCTTTATTTTGGTTTTGCTTCCTTTCTATCTATGCCAATCATTCAAACAGTCATGTGGCTAGTCGGAAGTCTTTTCTTAATTTACATAGGAATTGATAGCATAAAAAACGCGGATTATGACATTCTTTTAGGAAATGAAAAAACAAGTAGATCGATAAAGTCTTCCTATTTAAATGGGATATTTGTTGCAATTTCACCTGGAAATCTAGTATTTTGGATAGGCATATTTGGTACTGTATTAGCAAATTCCTTTGGTGGCTCGAAATCTAACTTCTTTGTGATAGCAATAGGAATACTGACAGGTATTTTAATTCATGATTTAGGATTAATGACGATTGTAGCCGGAGCTCGGAAGATGTTAAATAAAGCTTATATTAAATGGGTTTCAATAATAGCCGGATGTCTATTATTATGTTTCGCAGCTTACTTTGCCTATCAATTTTTCTTAGTAGTCTTTTCTCTCTAATAAATCGTTTAGATAAAGGACAAATAATAAAAGTGTGCTTCGAAAAACTACTCAAAACACACTTTCTAAAAAAGCAGTTAATAGTTATTAGTAAAAACAAAACGCTTGTGAAAAAATCTATGTCCGACGCATATATGCACGTACCGTTATCGGTGCAAAAATCGCCACAATAACAACAGCTCCAATAAGAGAGATCGAAAGGTCCCAGCCGATTGTTCCAGAGTTGGTGAGTTCTCTGACAGCAGTGACGAGGTGTGAGATTGGATTGATATTCACAAACCACTGAAGCCAATTTGGCATGGTTTCTGCTGGTACAAAAGCATTAGAAAGAAACGTGAGTGGAAACAGTACAAGCATTGAGATGCCCTGAACACTTGAAGCAGTCCGAGAAATGACGCCGAAGAAGGCAAAAATCCAGCTGATTGCCCAGGAACACACAATGACAAGAAGTCCCGCGATAGCGACATAGCCTATGCCTCCCTCTGGACGATATCCCATAATATAGCCCATAGTAAAAGTAAGCACCGTCGCTATTGTGTACCGGATTGTGTCCGCCAACAGCGCTCCTGCCAACGGAGCAATACGCGCGATAGGCAATGACTTGAATCGGTCGAACACTCCCTTATCCATATCCTCTCTCAATTGAACACCGGTGACTATTGAAGTGGTGATCACAGTTTGAACGAGGATACCAGGAATGATGACAGGTAAATAATTATGCACATTTCCAGAGATGGCTCCACCAAAAATATAGGTAAACATTAGTGTGAAAATGATAGGCTGAAATGTAACGTCGAATAATTGCTCTGGTGTACGGCGAATTTTAAGCAGACCACGGTAAGCCATCGTTAACGAATTTCGTACCGATTTGCGAAAGCTCGTTTTGTTACGAAGTTGCTGTACGGCAACCTGTTGAACAGAAGTACTTTTCATACTCTTACCTCCACTTTGTTAAATTCATTGGACTCCTTCGATGTGTCCTCCTTCACACCATGACCAGTGATCGTCAGAAAGACTTCGTCTAGAGTTGGCTTTTGTACACTTAACTCTACTAATTGAATTCCTTGCTCTCGGAGAGCGATAAGCAAATCAGTCACCTTGTCAGCATCTTCCATTGGGGCGGTAATCTTTCCGCCTTCTGGTGAAACGGTTGACTGCACCTTTAACACCTGTTCTATAGTGTGACGAGCTTCCACCATATCCTGTGGATTTTGAATGCTCAGATGTAATGATGAGGTACCTACTGAAGCCTTTAATTCATTAACTGTCCCCTCTGCGACAACTCTGCCACGATCGATAACAGCAATCCGATCGGCTAACTCATCTGCCTCTTGAAGGTACTGTGTTGTTAATAGTACGGTAGAACCCGTATTTACAAGTCGACGAATAGTATCCCACATTTGATTTCGTGTACGCGGATCTAATCCGGTTGTCGGTTCATCCAAGAAGATTAACGGTGGTTGCGCAATAAGACTGGCAGCTAGATCTAGCCTACGACGCATCCCTCCAGAGAAATTTTTCAAGGGACGCTTCGCAGCTTCCGTTAAACTAAATTCCTCCAATAATTCCGCGGCCTTACGCTTTGCCTCTGCCCGCCCCAGTCCAAGTAGTCGAGAAAAAATAACCAGATTCTCAGTAGCGCTAAGTGATTCATCAACCGATGCATACTGACCAGTCACACCAATCAATTGACGTACAATCTGCGCCTCCTTCTCCACATCGTATCCAAATATTTTTGTCGACCCTGCGTCTGCTCTCAATAAAGTCGCAAGCATCCTTATCGTTGTTGTCTTGCCAGCCCCATTTGGACCAAGCACTCCATAGATTGTACCAGCACGAACATTTAAATCGACACCATCAACCGCACGATTGTCTCCAAACACTTTGACGAGCCCACGTGCTTCAACGGCCCACTCACTATTTTTAAACCGATTCATCGAAACTCCTCCTTCTCCGTATTACTATAATTGGTATTTGCTACTAATAAAATGAACTCTCGGCGGGAATCCTTTCCGTCTTAAGACGGATTTTTGTCATACCTACTTTGCAAAAGTACATTAACCTATATATATAAATCGTTCATGGAAAATGATAAAACAAATTTATGAACTGAATATGAACTTTTTCGGGCGTTGACTGCTTTTTTTGGGGCGTTCTCTACTCTTTCGGGCGTTACCTGCTTTTTCTCGGGCGTTCGCTCTCGTTTTTCGGGCGTTGCCTCCTTTTTTCGAGGCGTTCTCTACTCTTTCGGGCGTTACCTGCTTTTTCTCGGACGTTCACTCTCGTTTTTCGGGCGTTGCCTCCTTTTTTCGAGGCGTTCTCTACTCTTTCGGGCGTTACCTGCTTTTTCTCGGGCGTTCGTACTCGTTTTTCGGGCGTTGACTGTTTTTTTCGGGGCGTTCTCTCTACTTTCGGGCGTTGACTGCTTTTTTCAGGGCGTTCGCTCTCGTTTTTCGGGCGTTACCTCCTTTTTTCGAGGCGTTCTCTACTCTTTCGGGCGTTGACTGCTTTTTCTCGGGTGTTCGTACTCGTTTTTCGGGCGTTGGCTGCTTTTTTTCGGGCGTTCGCTCTCGTTTTTCGGGCGTTGCCCGCTTTTTTCGAGGCATTCTCTATAGTTTCGAGCGTTACCTGCTTTTTTCGGGAGCGTTCTCACTACTTTCCGGTGTTACCAGCTCTGTTTCATATATAAATTTATCTTTATGAAAATAAAGAAAAAAAGAGATAAATCGCTAAGCAATTTATCCCTAATAATTTCTACAAGATACTTTATTCCCCACTATTCTAATGGTCTCTTAATAATATGTTTCCACTGCGGGGGCAATTTATATGTTTTTACTTGTTGAAATCCTACGAAAAAAATATGATTCTCCCCTGATCCTGATAGTGGTCCTTTTACTTTAAAGGTTATTCTTGCATCCACAACAGGGACAATTTTTCCTACAAAACCTGTGGCTTCAACGGTTACCATAAATTCAAAGTGGTCTAATTCACCAATTCTTTCGATATTTATTATTCGAATCATGGAAGGTGAGGTATTTAACGCTTGAGTTAAAGAGGCTTTCATTTCATAGTAGCTATTGATGGCTTCATTAACATACGGACTGATAAATCTTGCTGTTACATCATGATATATTTCATTTTTTATTAGTTTGTTCTCAGCATTGGTTTGAGCTGAATATGCAATGGTCACTTCTTTTCTGACAAAAAAAAGAAGAATACAAAGTATCAATACTCTCTTCATAAAAAAACCCCTTTTTTTCAACTATAAATAGTTTGCGTAAAAAAGAGGAAAATGTTCACTAAAGTTCTAATTTTTAAAGATTGGACCAAACCTTTTTGGAATTTTCAAGACCATTGAAGCTTACAAGGCTTTTTTGAAACTGGGGAGGACAGCTTTTATTATATTCTCGAATTTTTTCATTTATTACTTCTACTTCCTTTTCTGTTTGACACGAATGGACTAAATTAGAAATTTCCTTTTGTAATTTCAACCAGTGTGGTAAATATCCTGCATCCTTTGCTATCTTTTGAAACCGTTGAAATGTATCCATTTCTAGATATTCTTTAGGTAACGGTTTTCCTTTTCCTTTAAAATTAAAGTTATCCTTCTCGCCAGATTTCTCTAACATATCCCCTATTAAGTCATTGTATTTTTTCTCCATTTAAACCTCCTGTAAAAAATCACTAATGGAATGATATGAACTCAAAAAAATTACTTTTCTAGCTATAACTGTTCTTCCTTTAATTTTAACAGAAAGTATCTATATTACAGAATATTCAATTATGTTAATTCACAAATATTTCTTATTTTGGAACTTATTCGATATTATTAATGCAAACAAAAAAACTAATTATTCCTTTTTAGTTATATTACATTTGAAAAGAGCAAGGTAAAATGGGCGTCAAAATAACAACAACTTTGAATGCACTTGCCGAGCCCAACCGACTACACATAGTTGAGCTTTTACGTGTTGGTCCACTCACTGTAGGGTAATACTTCATCAGCCACAAGCCTCAAAGCATCTGAAAGTACTGAGTGAATCTGGACTCGTTGAGGTGCAGGCAATTGCTAATCGACGAATCTACAGTCTACGCCAGCAGCCGTTTCAAGATTTAGATAATTGGCTGCAATCTTTCCACAATGTCTGGACTAAAAAGTTTGATCGTTTGGATGGTTACTTGCAAGAACTGCAAAGTAAAGTCTGAAAATGTACTACTAAATTAAAGTTTTGATAGGAGGAAAAGAAATGTCTGAGAAAAAAATCATTTCAAATGTTGAAGGTCGAGATCTTATTATGGAACGTATTTTCAATGCTCCGCGAGATTTAGTGTTTAAAATGTTTTCAGAACCGGAACACCTAGTTCGTTGGTGGGGACCAGAGGGCTGGCAGACAGAAAATCGAGTATTTAATTTTAAACCAAATGGTGTATGGCATTATTGCATGCGATGTATAGATGTGAACCAAGGAGAATTTTATGGGCAAGAATCATGGGGAAAAGCAGTCTATCAAGAAATTATCGTACCAGAAAAGATTGTCTATACCGATGTATTTGCAGATGAAGAAGGCCATGCAGTTGATGGTATGCCAGAGATAACAATGACAATGACTTTTATTGAACATGAAGCTAAAACAAAATTGATTACTCGTTCCCGATTTGCATCCGTTGAAGCTCTTCAGCAAGTTATGAAAATGGGTATCATTCAAGGCTTTTCCTCTCAATTTATTCGACTTGACCTTCTTCTGGAAGAGATTCAATAGAAGGATAAGATTTACCATCAAAACAACTGATCAACAAGTACAGACCATTTTAACCGGTTTTTCAAATAGTAATAAACCAAAAAGGCTGATACATATTATCCAAACAATATGTACCAGCCCTTTATATTTATTTCATAGCTCTTTAATATGATTTCAATCGATTTCCAGCTTATACAAATTGGCAGATGACATTTGTGGTAAATATAACTAATATAAAATTATATGTTTTATTTGTAAATAGCACTAAGAAGAGGGCGATAGCAATTAATAATGGAATCAATGCAACTTTTGCTAATTTTTTCTCTAAACGATTTCGTTTAAAAAATAAAACTTCAATAAAATATGTAACTATTATTCTATTATTTCTTAGTGTTCTCCTCTCATTGAGATTTATTTGGTTCGAAATTTTTTCTACATCGAATCCACCTCACGTTGTAAATGGTGTACTTGATCTGCGTGGTTGGGACATAGAGAAATCCGATACGATTCCGTTAGATGGTCAGTGGCAATTTTATCCTGAAACATTTGTTTATCATAAGGATGAAAATTTAGAAAAGAGTCAATCCCGTAAGATTCAAGTTCCCGGAGATTGGAGTAGTGCGCAGCCAAAAGGATCTGAATCCTCGTACGGATATGGAACATATCGGCTCCGTATTCTTGTCGATCCATTAGAAACACCAATCGCATTGTGGCTTCGAGGTATACAAGCCTCGTCTATTGTAGAAATAAATGGTGCTAGTGAGGGAGAAATCGGAAAACTAGGTAAAAATGCAAAGGACTATATACCACTAAATGTTTCTTACACAGCTTCTTATGCTGGAAAAGGTGTAAAGGAGATTGAAGTGCTTATACGCGTAGCTAACTTTGATAATCCCTACAAAGGTGGTATGTTGCGCAGCATTCGCTTTGGCTCTCAGGCAGCAATCGATTACGTACGCTGGTATTCTATAGGATTTCAGCTTGTTATGTTTATCGTCTTGTTACTTCACTCTTTATATGCAGCTATTCTCTATATATTTAATCGTAAAGAGAAGACATTACTTTTTTTCAGTCTGTTGACGTTTGCGGTTGGAATATCTACCGTAGCTGGATATGATAATATTCTTATGATTTGGACGCCATTAAACAATACATGGGCCTTGAAAATTAAGCTTTTATCGCAAATATGGCAAACCTATTTTATTCTTCTTGTTTTTAGGAGGTTCGCTTCAGTGCCTCTACAGAACAAGTACCTAAAAGTATACACTGTAGCACTTATTTTCTATTCCGGGTTTCTATTTGCTGCATCCGCTCCATTAGTAAATGGTTCGATTACATTCGGGATATTTCATTTTTTCTATTTATTCCCTTTTGCTTGGTTTATTTATGTTGTAGGAACTATGATTTTCAGGAAGCAAACCGACGTCGACGCCGTTTTCTTGTTGCTTTCTGCAGCAGGCATTATGTCTAACT
The DNA here is from genome assembly GCA_018333075.1 of Heyndrickxia sporothermodurans. Taxonomy (GTDB): domain Bacteria; phylum Bacillota; class Bacilli; order Bacillales; family Bacillaceae_C; genus Heyndrickxia; species Heyndrickxia sporothermodurans_A. The sequence goes on from BORH01000007.1 coordinate 151,428, forward strand.
TTATTTGGAGTTTATGGAATACATATCGCGAGGTATCTATCGTATTTTATCCATTTGATCTGATTGCGGCGATTGTTGGTTTCTCTACTTATTGGTTTAAAAAATTCTTCCGTAATTCTAAGGAGAACACCGAGCTAAATGAGCAGTTAAGGAAAGCTGATAAATTAAAGGACCAGTTTCTTGCTAATACATCACATGAATTGAGAACGCCTTTGCACGGTATCATGAATATTGCTCAAACCGTTGTTACAAATGAAAAGGAAAAAATGAACAAACAAAGTGTAAAAGATATGGAACTACTAATAACCATCAGTCATCGAATGTCACATATGCTTGGTGACCTTCTAGATGTTGCACGACTTCAGGAGCACCGGATAATACTAGAGCAAGAATCCTTAAAGGTTCAATCGATTGTTCCAAGCGTAATCGAAATGCTAAAATTTCTAATGGACGGCAAGCCGATTCAATTACATATGAATATATCGGAATCCTTGCCGCCAGTTGTCGCCGATGAGAAAAGGCTTGTTCAAATTTTGTATAACCTTTTACATAACGCAATTAAATACACTGAAAAAGGAACTATCACCATTTCCGCAGAGATTCAAGATAAGCGTGCTTACATTCATGTCTCTGACACGGGTGTGGGAATGGATGATGAAACTCAAAAACGAGTGTTTCTCCGATATGAACAGGGTTCTTACGGAGTAAACAATGGCCAAGGACTTGGGCTTGGATTAAGCATATGTAAGCAGCTGGTAGAATTGCATGGGGGCGAATTAACCGTTTCCTCTAAGCTTGGAAAGGGCTCTGTCTTTAGCTTCGATTTGCCATTGGCTAATGTGTCAAAATCGGCATTTGCTCAAAAATCGTATTATCAGATAAAGGATAAAGCAGTAGAAGGAACCGATGAATTCATTATTTCAGACAAAGCGGTAGGAGAATTGGCAACCTCGGTACATGTTCCACCTCTTTTAAATGAAGGGAAAATCAATATCCTTGCCGTTGATGATGATCCTGTAAACCTAAAGGTACTCGTCGGAATCCTGTCTACAGAACCTTATACGATCACGACAGCAAGTTCTGCCCAAGAAGTGTTGGATTTACTTGGCACACAGAAATGGGATCTAATCATCGCTGATGTAATGATGCCTAATATGTCAGGCTATGAGCTAACAAGAAAAGTACGGGAGCATTATTCCTTATCCGAGCTACCAGTATTGCTGTTGACCGCGCGGAGTCAGCCTGCTGATATCTACACTGGATTTCGTACAGGAGCAAATGATTATGTTACCAAGCCTGTCGACTCGATGGAGCTTAAATACCGAATCAAGGCATTAACTATGCTTAAGCAAACAATAACTGAACGTTTACGTATGGAAGCAGCCTATCTACAAGCACAAATCCACCCGCACTTCTTATTCAACACGCTAAATTCCATCATGGCACTTAGCGAGATTGATATTGAAAAGATGCAAAAACTAGGTGACGCCTTTGCATCCTTTTTACAATTTAGCTTTGATTTCTTAAATACTGATGAACTAGTAGAGCTTACTCATGAGCTAAAGCTCGCAGAAGCCTATTTATATATTGAAAAGGTGAGATTTGGTGATAGATTGGATATCATTTGGGAGGTTGATCCAAACATCAACATGTTCCTTCCTCCATTAACCATCCAACCATTGATTGAAAATGCAGTCAAGCATGGTCTCCTTAGTCAAAACAAAGGTGGTACAGTTCATATTCGGATTACTAGCCAAGACAGCTTTACTCTATTTGAGGTAAAGGATAATGGTAAGGGAATGGAGAAAGAAAAAGTTATCCAGCTGTTAAGTCCAACCATGAAAGAAAAAGGAGGGATTGGACTTTCCAATACAAATCGACGATTAATTCAGTTGTATGGTCAAGGCTTATCTATAATTAGTGAGCCTAATAAAGGAACAACTGTATCATTTGTTATCCCTCATAGCAGCCAATTAAAACAAGAGGTTGATTTAGAATAAACAAAAAATAGGGACCGGGAACAGTATTTAAATATGCTCCCGGTCATTTTTCTATGAACTGCCTCGCCAAAGACACTACTAATTCCATCTATAAATCTGATTTACTGCTAATTATTCATATACCATGACCCAATATTTTTCCTTGTCTCCTTCTTCAACTTCCTTCTTCCACCCATTCTTCTCATAAAATTTCATCGCCTTATGATTTTCAGAAACACACTTCAGTCTTAATGGTTTATTCATTTTTTCAATGGAGGCATTGAGCAATAGTCCACCGACACCCTTCCCCGAAAAATCTGGATGAATAAATAAATTATGAATAAAGTTATCAGGCAAATATAAAGAAACAAAACCGAGAATGCGATTTTCCTCTTCCGCTAGAATGATATACTCATCTACAGTATGATTATCAAAATCTTCTAATGTCATTTCTTCTACATCTGCCCAATGAAAATGTTTACATCGTGATTCTAAATATATGCTTCTTAAGGCAGGATAATCTAAATCATTTGCGACTCTAATATTCAAACTTTCCCTCTCGCTTTCTATAGTAAATTTAACTTCCAACCCGTACTACTCTTCAATTCTATCCAGCCATTCATTGATTAGAGAGTTAAAGAGCTGTGGCTGCTCTATCTGTAAATTGTGACCAGCAAAATCTAACACAGCAAATGTTCCTCTTGAATATTTGTTTATTATGTCAAGAGCATCCTTATAACCCACAGAAGAATCTTGTCTCCCTAAAAGAAAAACACTTGGTTTATCAAAATCAGATTGATCAACTTCAAATGATAATGCATATTTATTTTTAACCTTACTTAGAAACTCTATATCTGCGAGATTACACCCAGCTACAATTTCATTGTTATAACGTAACCAATTGTACTGATCAAGTATTACTTGGTGATTTTTGAAATCTTTCAATTCTTCTTCAGATAAGGTTTCAATAAATGTATTATCTTTTTTCAAGATCCTGTGTTTCTCAACCGTTCTATTTTTATTCAGAGGAATAATAACAGGGCATATAAATGCTGCTCCAAGTACTCGCTCTTTTTGCTTTTCAATAATTCCTCTTGCTAAATATCCACCATAGGATTCCCCAACAATGAAATATTCTTGGTTAGGAAGAACCGATTGGATAAATTCCAGGACCGCATTCAACATTTCATCAGAACAGCTTATTTCATTGTATTCTTTTGTTAATCCCATTCCAGGCAGATCAATATAAATACGACGCCATCCATCTCTCTTGGCAAATATAGGTTCCATACAACCACTCATTAATCTATGGTCGGGAGAATAGCCATGAATCATTATAATTGGTTTCCCTTCCCCTATGTCTTCGTAATATATTTCAGCTTGGCTAACCTTGCAATATGGCATATTTTTTACCTTCTTTCATAAAAGCTTATTACTTATTGTTTTAAGTTAATAACAAATGATAGAATAAAGCCTTCAACTAACATTATGTATTCTCTTTATGTACATAGATTTCCTTGTTAACTCACTCAATTTACTGCACGAGCTCACAAATTTGAACAAAAAAAGAGCTGTGCTAATCAACTCTTTTACTATTAAGCAGGATAATATATAGTCATGCTTAAACGCGTTACTGTTTCTCCAGAATTATAATAAGTGTGAGGTCTGTCAGCCTTAAATCTGATAGAATCACCTCTTTTTAATTGGTATTCGCATCCATTAACACGAATCGTTACTTCTCCATCAAATACAGTGATAAATTCCTCGGTACCCTCTTTATGGGAATCAGCGTGTAATTCCCCCTCTTTTTCGATTTCTACAGTGTATATTTCAAAGCGACTATCTTCTGTGAACGGAAAAGAAGGATACACTTTATATCTTCCATTGTCTTCAGTCAATACTTGAATCTCATCTCGTCGAACAATCTTAATATCAGGCTGTGGATTATTTATTAGAGCTGTAAAGGAGATCTTTAATCCATTAGCTATTTTCCATATAGTTGTGATAGTCGGACTTGACTCTCCCCTTTCAATTTGTCCTATCATTGTTTTGCTCACTCCACTTAGTTCGGAGACCTTCTCAAGGCTTAGCTTCTCCTTCTCCCTAATCGCCTTTAAATTTTTTGCAAGAATCCGTTGAATTTCCTCCATAAAAATCACTCCTACTCATTTACAATATAACGTCCATTATGTACAATAAATAGCAATACGTTATATTGTTCGTCTTGGACATTATAACACACAAAAATAAAAGGGGGTTCAAAAGTGCCTTTTTTATCGTTTTTGTTGTTCGTTTTTATTACTAGCTTTACTCCAGGTCCAAACAATATTATGGCAATGGCGTTTGCGAATAAGCATGGTTTAAAAAGAACGATGAAATTTTGCTTAGGGGTTGGAGTTGGATTTTTTGTCATCACACTATTAAGTGTATTTTTTAATCTTATGCTAACAAATCTTTTGCCGATTATTGAATATCCTTTAACCATTTTGGGTGTAGGGTATATGTTATATTTAGCGTTTAAAATATTGACTAGTAAAGATTCTGACGATCGGAAAGATAGAGGAGATAACAACTTTTTCATAATAGGTATGTTTGTGCAATTTATAAATCCAAAGGGGATTCTTTATGGCATTACAGTTGTAGCAACTTTTATTCTTCCCTATTACCATTCATATTTCAGCTACCTTGGTTTCTCACTATTTTTGGGAATTGTCGGTTTAATGAGTACATTTAGCTGGAGCTTATTCGGCTCCATTTTTCAAAAGCTTCTATTAAAATATAAACGGCTTTTTAATATAGTTATGGCCTTATTACTTGTATATAGTGCGATTTCGATTCTTATTAAATAGATTAAAAAGCATGAACAAAGGTTGACTCATCCAATTAAGTCAACCTCTAATTTATTTATTCAAATTGTGGAGGTCATATTTAAAAATATCAATATTTTGACCACTTTCATCTGATACAGATTCAACCAAATGCCATCCTCTATTTTTATAGTAATCTGAAGCAGTTTCCGTTCTTAAGAATAGTTCTTTATAGCCTAATTCCCTTACTACTTTTAAAGTTCCATCAATCAATTGCTTCCCTACACCTTTATTTCGATGTTCCGGTTTCGTATACAAAGCCGCAAGCCAAGGCTTGTACTCTTCCCGACTCTTTAAATCATTTTCAAAAATTGATATAGTTCCTAGACACTCATCCCCTTCTATTGCAATTAATGTAATGGGTAATGTATTCGTATTAGTATTTGAAAAGTATGTAAAGACCTCATCAAAAGTCTTTGAACTATTCGTATTAAGGACAAATTCCTTATATATCATGTTTGATACATCTTCTACATAGTTTGAGTGATGAGCTAAAAAATCAATAATCATAAAATATCTCCTCTTTCTCTATATTGTTAAGGTAATTCTTTCCCCATTATCACAAAGGATTATTCTTATCGCTGGAAAAAATGGTTCTTTTAAAACTTTCCGATTTAAACTTTCATATAAACTTCTTGCTGCAATATTATTTACTTAGGTTGTTAATTTTGCAGTATTTTTTCCAGGGCCTTGCTTTCTATAAGATTGATGAATGGCCAATTCTACAAATTCAAAACAATGACTAAGCCACTTATGCTTTTCCTCTAAGTGAAACTCCTTTTCAATTAAAATATTGCAATACTGACCTGGCAAAGAAGTATTACCATATGCAAATCCGACAATTTCCCTATACCAGTTACAGCCGCTAATCTTAGGTTGTATGTCTAAGAAATCTTTCATTTATTGTTTTGTCTTCACTTTTCCAAACTTCTTTATATAAGGCTGTTATTTCTTCCACTTTTTTTACTATGATCTAATTGTTGAATCCGGAACACTCTTTCGTGGAAAATAATTTTTAATCCATAAAAAAAAAGCTGTCCGTACAACAGCTTCATTGATTATTTTTCTCTAGATTTTTAACCAATCTAATGAGCCAATATAATATAATCCATGGAAGAATAAACTTTGTCGCCCATTCAACTGAATTAGGAATTACATACGTTGAATTGATTCCAAATAAATTAAGTATAAACCATATGGCAATTACAGAAATTATGCCAATAATTAAATTTCTCATTTTATTCTCTCCCCTCAAATCAACAATAACATAAATTCCCTTTAAATATTGATAGAAAATTTAGATATTTATACATAAGAGGAAGAAAATCTAATCTGTATATTTGTCATTTTGTTCGATCTGGAAGAGGCCTAAAATAATTTAAGTAATAATACTTTTTTCTCGTAGTTGTTCAAACACCATTGATATTTTTCTAATATATGTTTATTAATTTTTTCGTTCTCATAGTTAAATTCTTTAAAGCCAAACTTCCCATAAAAATGCTTTAACTCTTCAAATGGTAGACAGTAAACTTCCTTTAATTTACGTGCTTTTGCTTCTTTTACTAAATAATCCACCAATTCATTTGCAAGTGATAGCCCTCTAAATTCATCTAAAATATATATTCCGCCAATTTCTCCCTCTTCTTCATTAAGATATACAAGCCTACCTACGCCTGCATAATTATCTTTATATGTTACGATGGCGATTGTTTCATTTTCCAATTTACTTGGAACAAAATCTATCTTCTGATACTGTTCATTTACCCATTGAAGTTCTTTTTTAGTTGCTAATTTTATCCCCATTCCATTTCCCTCCTATATAAAATTTACCAAAAATCCTATCATCTGTTAACCACATTCCGAATTTTACAACTAAAATCAAAACTTGCTCTCAAATGAACCTGCTGTTTATTCCGATCCTTCGGTATAAACAGCAATTAAAACTGAAGCAATATCATCCCCTATATTTTTAACGTAATGAGGAACACTGGCGCACCAACTGAATGTATCTCCCTCTTCCATGATATAAGAGTCTTCTCCTTGTTCTGCGAGAACTTTTCCCTTAAGAACTAAATGGCATTCTTCACCTTCATGTGCATTCCTTCCCCCGGTAGAAGCTCCAGGCGGGAATTCCACTAATCTAACCGCTAATCCTCCTCTAGAGGCTAAATGCTCCACCTTTAAATCAAACTCTTTAGAGGTCGTTACCTCCCGTTCATTTTTTCTTATTACCTTCATATGTTCATCTTTTTCTAAAAGAAGATAAGGTAAAGGAACTTTTAGGAAGGCTGCGATAGTTTGCAATGTACTTATTGATGGAGAAGTGTGGTTGTTTTCGACATTGCTTATAAATCCTTTCGAAAGTCCAGTTTCCTCACACATTTGCGCAATCGTTATTTTTTTTCTATTTCTAATGGCGCGTATTTTAGATCCGATATCCATGTTAATCACCTCAAAAGTTTTCTAATAGTGAACTTAATTTCATATTAACAAAAAATTCGTTGACATGCCAGATTTACCTTTGGTATTGTATAAGAGAACAAAGATTCATATAAGAAAACTCCCGAAGTCCAAACTTACTATTTGTCTTTAAATTACCCTTTTATTATAAAAATCATTGTTAATAACGAGGAGGTTGTACTCATGGAAGCACCTATGATTTATGAAATTCGCCGACCTAAAAATATTGTTCCTGGGAAAAAGTATCCTGCACTGTTTGTTATGCATGGTATTGGAAGTAATGAACACAATATTCTTTCACTAGTTAATGGTCTAGAGGACTTCTTCTATATTTTTAGTGTCAGGGGGCATCTAACACAAGGACCTGGATTTGCTTACTTTACGATCCAAGGATATGGCAAACCTCATCGAGAAGTATTTGATGAGGGAATCAATAAATTAACAAACTTTATTGATTATGCATCAGAAAACTATCCACTGGACTCAAATCAGTTATACCTAATGGGCTTTAGCCAAGGAGCTATTGTCTCAATGACATTAGCCTCTACACTTGGCAACAAAATTAAGGGTGTCGTTGCACTTAGTGGTTATATTCCTCAATTTGTAAAAGAAGAATACATCATAAACCCTGGCAATCAATTATCGGTGTTTATTTCACATGGAGAATACGATCAGATCCTTCCATATGAATGGGGAAAAGAGAATGTAGATTATTTCATTAAGCTTGGTGTTCCCGTAACTTTTCAATCCTATCCAGTAGGACATACAGTATCCAATAAAAATCTTCAAGATTATCAAATTTGGCTTTTAAATGATTTACAAACAACTTGAAATACAAAAAATCGGAAAATTAATGGCGTACCAATAAACTAAATAAATACCCATGTTCTATTTCCCCTTTTTTATCTCGAGTTAAAATTTAAATATAAAAAGAAACAACCATAAAACAATTTAGGAGTGAAAGTGAATGAATGTAAAAAATGAATTAGGTGCAGTTATTTTACGAATCGTGATTGGAGTAAGCTTTTTTGTTCATGGACTTGTTAAGTTTCAAGGCGGAATTGAAAATATTTCCGGTTGGTTTGATAGTATTGGAATACCAGGGTTTATGGCTTACGTAATTGCTAGTATTGAACTCGTTGGCGGACTTGCGTTAATTATTGGCTTTGGAACTCGTGTTGTTTCAGCATTGTTTGTACTAATAATGCTTGGTGCAATCATAAAGGTAAAATTTGCAGTTGGATTCTTAGGTAATGACAAAATGGCAGGCTATGAATTAGAGCTTGCTTACTTAGCAATTTCATTATTCCTTGCTATTAATGGAAGCAGGCTGCTCTCTGTTAGTCAATTATTTGTCAAAGACAAGTCTACTGTAAGTTCAAAGTAACCATATTAAAATCAATTAAAAAACCATATGCATAACGGGGTTGTCTGAACAGTATGGTATCAGACAACCCCGTTTTTTTAGTTCTATACCAATTTCCTTTTATGTTTAAAATTCAAAAGATTGGCGGTCGATTTAAACATAAGTTCATTAAATAGGGGACAAACTGTATTTGAAATAAGAAAGGAGATGTGTGACATGACAAAAAAATTTAATAAAGGAAGTCAAAATCAAAACTCCCCTAAATTACATGGACAAGTTCCCGAAAGTGGGGACAATAGTAAAGGAAATAAAAGAAATAAAGATCAGCATTCAAAAACAGCCGAGTCAAATTAAGTAATTGAACAAGAAATACGGAGCTATCCGATAAATGCCAGACTTTTATCAGGCAGCTCCAAATCGATTTTTAGGCACATAAATTCAAACTTAAGGAGCATTCTTTCCAATTTGAAGCGCATAGTTACGCATTTGAGGCGCATTCTTTTCTATTTGGGACACATTCTCATGTTTCGTGTACGGATTGTACATTTTGTTTTAATAACATGTTACTTTTTAAAAAAATCATAGTTGACAAATAGGATTAATAAGATTTAATCTAATGATAACTTAAAAACTTATCAAGAGAGGCGGAGGGACTGGCCCGATGAAACCTCAGCATCAGATTCTTTTAGAATCCTGTGCTAAATCCTGCAAGCAATAGGCTTGAAAGATAAGTTGAGGTAATAGATGAAATCGATGACCCCTCTTCTTATCTATTTAAACAATGAAACAAAAAGGAGAGGATATTTCAAATGGGTAAATTTCTAAGGGAAGCTGTAGAAAATCGACGAAACGAATTAATTAGTAAATTAATTGAGTATGAACAATATAAAAAAGACGACAAGCATCTTTTTGAATTAACCTTATCAGATTTAGAGTATGAGTATTATAAAATTCAATCGAAGGTCCACCCCCATAGTGGAATCGATTCGATTCGGTGGACAAATTTCAAATAAATTAACAAAGCCGCTTCTCCATTTTTAAGAAGCGGCTTTCAATTATTCACTATAGATCTTTCTTCGAATAAATATTAATGGACACTTGCATGGAAATTAACCCGATAATAAATGCAAGAATAAATAGAATCCATGTATATGTTTGCTCGGATAGCGGAATTGTAAAATGAAATGAAGCATTTGATTCGCTATACCATTTAATCAAATGAGGCAATACAAACGGTGTTAAAAATACAATGATAAAACCAATATATTTTGTTTTTTCATAGCCGAATTTTACTTGGACCGGAATCAAGATGCCGAAAAAAATAGATATTATGAGCATAATTGTTCCGATATTTGTAAGACTTAATTTTTGAATATCTGAAGAAATCCCCAAATAAGTTGACAAAGCGAAAAGAATAAGACATCCCATAAATATGATTAGGATTAAAAGATATTTTGCCTTAATTACACCATTACGCATATATGGTGTTGTGCAAAGTAAGGCTGCACCTTTAGATTTATCCTCTGTCATCGAGACAGAATTAAACAACACATATTCTGTAAATAATACAGTAATAAGTAAACTAATAAAACCTGAATCTCTAAAGCTTGATTGGGCGGAAATAACTATAGGGGCAGCGAATGCAAATACAGTCATAAACAATAAGTATTTTTTGGACAAAAGCAGGTCTTTTTTCACAAGATTGAATAACAACTTTAGTTACCTCCCTATATAAGCTAACATTATTTGTTCGATTGAAGGCTTTTCAACGACGATCGCATTCATTTGCTCTTTTACTACCGATAATTGATTTGTAACTCCTTCAAATCCATATGAAGTTACATGTAAATTTAGAAATAACTCCTTTGTATATTCATCAATTAAAGCTTTGTCCCCTTTAATCAATGCATGTCTCTCTAATAATTCATCTTTTGGTTCATTAAACAAAATTTGTCCATCATCGATTAAGATCAGTTTATCTGCTACTTTTTCTAAATCAGATGTAATATGTGTAGAAAAGAATACACTTTTCCCCTCTTCCTTCATAAATTCAAGAAGGATTTCCATTAATTCACTTCGCACTAACGGATCTAAACCACTTGTTGGTTCATCCATTATCAATAAATCCGCATGATGGGAAAAAGCTAATGCTATTGCAAATTTCATTCTCATCCCTTTCGATAATGTAGAGATTTTTTGATGAAGCTTTAAATGAAATTTATCAATATAATACTTAAAAGTCTTTTCATCCCATTTTGAATAAGCTGGGGCTATCACACTTTTCATTTCTTTTAAGGTTAAATCCTCATAAAAGTAACCTTCATCCATAACAACGCCAATTTGATCCTTAAAGGCTCCTTCATTCTGCTCGATATTTTCTCCTAAAAAATTGATACAACCGGAATCTTTTAAAATTAAGTTCAGAATCGTTTTAATAGTGGTCGTTTTCCCAGCTCCATTTACTCCAATAAAGCCAGTAATACAGTCTTCTTCAAGGGAAAAGCTTACATTATCCAATTTGAAATTTTTATATGACTTAGTTAAATTTTTGATCTCTAATATCGGTTTCATTTCAAATCATCCTCTTCAATAAGTACATCCATCATTAAATAAAATTCTTCTTTCGTAATTCCTACCATCTTTGCCGTTTTCCACGCTTCCAATAGTTGTTTTTCAACCATATGTTTTTTAGATTCCAGCAGCATGTCTAAGTTTTCCGGAGCAACATAGGATCCTTTTCCAACCTTAGTAATAATGAATCCTTCTTTTTCCAATTCTTCATATACTCGTTTAGTCGTCAGTACACTTACACGCAAATCGTTTGCTAATGAACGAATGGATGGAAGCTGCTCACCTTCTTTAAGCTCCTGTTGAAGAATACTCGTTTTAATCTGATCTTTTATTTGCTGGTACAAAGGCTGATCAGACACGTTATTAATGATAATTTTCATAAAAGACCTCTTTTTCAACTGTTAATGTCACACATATACACCATACACACTATTTACATTGTAATATGATTCTAATCTGCAATCAATATGAAATTGTGATAAATAACCTTTCTTGTATATAAAAAGAGCTGATGATTATTGATTAAACATCAGCTCTTTTACGGAATTAACTATTATCATTTTCATTAAAACCATTACTCAAAATCATCATTTGTATATAAATTTGGAAAATAACTAAACTCGATTGGTTGAATCAACATCAGGTAGGACTGGAATATAAAATACGTATTTCCAGTCATCTAGAAATAATTTGATAAACCAGCACTAATAGGAATGAAACCCTGATTATATCTACAGATTCAACCAATTATCATGATTGTACACTGTTGCAATCCAAATTTCTTCTCCTACTACTGTATAAAAACAAAAAGATAGGAACGAAATGATATGTTCCTTCGTCAATGCATTTATTTTCACCGTAACATTTCCTTTATTTACATTTAGTCATTGATTTTAGCAATAAAACTTTACTGAAATCTAATGAATTAATGATGCTCTCAAATTATTAATTCCATTTTCTAAATATGCCTTCAAACATGTCAATACATAAACCCAGCCCTCTTTTTGACCTAACATTTTATTTATCAATTCTGGGTCATCTTCTTTAAATCCGGATTCACTTACTTCAATAATTGAACTCATCTGATCCAACTCTTTTATTATCATTGTAACGGTCGTTTCCCCCCAAGAGAATTTTATTTTCTTGTTTTCTTCCACTTCTAACACGGTTATATCTACTTCTGCGTTGTATTCATCGTATCTCCAAGTGATAGTCTGTCCTTGTGCCATTCTTCCAGATCCGGAAGAAAACCAATAATTAGACATTTTCTGAGGATCCACTATCGCTTCAAATACATCGCTAGCAGGCTTCACTATTTTAAATTTAGTCGTTATTTGGTTGTCCATTTTCTATCAGCTCTCTTTCGAAATAGTTAATGATTCTTTCATTATATCCTTATTTGAAAAAACAAATATATTTCTTTCTAAAAAAGAGCTGAGGATTATTCATGAATCCTCAACTAAAGGTGTAGCTTCTTGCAAATGCTTTAATGTATAACTCTTTTGCCGCTTCATTAAGTAAATGAAGCACTTCCTATCACTTTTACCTCTATTACAGGTGTGAAAGGAAACTGGAAATTCGATGTTCCTATAGAGCAAGTTCCAAATGAAACGATTCACACCCCTGCAATAAGCAGATATAAAGATTACACTTTAAAAGTAGAGTCAATTATAAAAGGAAAAGCAACGACACTTTTAAATTACTCAACTATATCGCCATCTAATTGGAAGGATGATGAAATCTTATTAACTGTTTTCGATAATGAAGGTAATCGATTAGCAAAAAATAGTGCTGATTTATTATCTACGAAGCAGAAAAATAGTATCGTCAACCAAAACTTCCGAGAGCTATTTAGTACTAATATTAGCGACCAAACAAAGTTTTTAATGATTGAACCTGAAATTAGAAGAAATGAGGAGGATACTGTACAATCCCTAGAGCAACAAACCCCATTTATCATAAAAAGCAATCGATTTAATTATAAAATACAAGTAAACAGCATTAAGCAAGCGGTAAATCAATTGATTCTGGACTACAATCTTCAAAATGTTAATCCAAAAACAATTAAAAACGATATAATCAAAAATTTTGTTGAGTTTATTCACTTAATTAAATCTAAAGACATCCATAGAGATGAAAATGGAAAGCTAGATATGGAAAAAATTCTTGAACTCCGTATTCAAAACAAGCAAACGAATAAAATAGATAAAGAAAGTATGCATTACCAATCTGTATTTTCAATCAATGATCCTAGTCAGGACTATTCAATAATTGTTCCCTTTGGAACATTAAGTAGAAACGAACCGATCAAAATGAAGCCACTAAAAATTGATTTAGAAAATAAGTAAAAGGAGGGGGATCCTCCTCCTTTCTTCTCATTAATCGGTCACATTTTCAAATAAATCGGTCATTTGAGTATAAATATCGGTCACAGCGCTTCATTTATCGGTCATTTCTTTGAATATATCGGTCACTCACGCTCAAGCGTCGTATACATAATTAATTATTTAACAGATTCCAAAATCATCTCTTCATGTAGATCGTGTAAAGATAAGTTAGCGCCTAATAATTGAAAAGCTTCTACTACATTTTCATAGCCTCGTTCAATATGCTCTAGTCCCGTAATGATTGTGCATCCGTCTGCAGCTAACCCTGCAAGAATAAGACTGATTCCCGCACGAATATCTGAAGCATGGACTATAGCATCCTTTAAAGGTGTCTTTCCTTTAATAAACGCTACTCCTGAGCGAACCTTAATATCCGCTCCCATTTTAACTAATTCTTGAACATGATTAAAACGGTTAGGGTATATTTTTTCACTAATAATACTTTTTCCATGTGCTTGTGTTAATAAAACGGTTAATGGCTGCTGTAAATCCGTAGGAAATCCGGGATACATAGCTGTTCGTACTCTAGCTGCCTTTATATTCCCATTATAGTGGGAGGTAACTGAATGGTCATCAGCACTAATATTCAGTCCCATTTCCCTTAGCTTAGTGATACATGACATCACATGTTCTGGCATAATATTATTGACGGTTACTGTTCCTCCTGTAACTCCAGCAGCAATTAGAAAAGCACCAGCAATTAATCGGTCAGGTATTGCCGTGTGAGTACAGCCATTTAAATGTGTGACCCCGGAAATTCGAATGGTATCTGTTCCAGCACCACTAATTTTTGCTCCCATTTTATTTAGAAAAATTGCCGTATCCGTCACTTCAGGATCACGTGCGGCATTTAACAGTATCGTCTCGCCTTTTGCACGGACTGCTGCTAACATCGCATTTATCGTTGCACCTGAGGTAATGGTATCGAAATAGATTGTTGCACCCTTTAATTCAGTTGCTTCTACGACATAGTAATCTTCATGAAAGGTAAATGTTGCCCCCATCATTTGCAATGCTTTGATGTGTTGATCAATGGGTCGACTAACAAAATTGTCACCACCTGGATATCCAACAGATACTTTTCCAAACTTAGATAGCAATGCTCCAACAAAATAATAAGCCGTTCTAAATGAAGATGTTTTCTTAGAATCTAAGCTTGTATTAACAATCGTTCTTGGATCTATATGTATTTCACCTGAAGAGTCACGACTGATTTTACAACCAATGTCATTAAAAATTTGATAAATCATGCGAATATCAGAAATATTAGGGATATTACATAATGTAACAGGTTCATCTGACAAGCACGCAGCTGCTAATAATGCCAAGGAGCTGTTTTTTGAGCCTGGTACATTCACACTGCCTTGCAATTTTGATGTATTTTCTATTTTAATCGATCTCATTATATACACTTCCATTCATTTCTTCATCAGCAAAAACAATCCTTACTTTTCTTTCCTGCATTTCAAGGATGGCTGTTTCCGGCGCAGCCTGATCTGTAATGACCATATCTATTGATTCAATCGGTACAGAAACAACAAACATTTGGTGACCAATCTTTTCGTTAGGAGCTAGACATATTTTTTTTCGTGAAACAAGCGAAAGTGCTTTCGTAAACGCAGCACCTTCAGGGGTTGCCGTACTAATCCCTTTTGAGCATATTCCTCCGCCTGTTAAAAAGCATATATCTAGCATAAATTTACTAATCATCTCAATTGCTAATGTATCGATAATACTTCCCGCAGATTCATTTCTTAATTTCCCCCCAATAAGGTAGGAAGTGATGTTTTCCTGTTTCCGAATCGATTCTGCAATTTTAATCGAGTTAGTTATAATGGTAAAAGGGATGTCAGAAGGAAGATACTTCAGCATTCCATATTGAATTCCTGCTCCACCAATAAAGACAGTATCATGCGGTTTAATAAACGAAGCCGCTAGCTTAGAAATGGCGTTCTGATGTGGAGCTCCTTCACCATATCTGATGGATTCTGGCTGTGGGAGTGTTCGCACTTTGGGAGCAGGCGAAGTTAAAATTGCTCCTCCATATGTTTTTTTGAGCAATCCTTGCTCCTCCATGATTGTCAAATCTCTTCTTATCGAATCAATGGACATCTCGAACATTTCAGAAAGGTCCTTGGCAATAACCCTGCCTCCCTTTTGAATCATTTCTAATATCTTTTGGCGACGTTCTTCCGCTAGCATTTTACTTACATTCCTTTCTAGCCATCTAATTATTACTATCGTATTCTGTATGGTTAAATTTTGTCAATTAAAACATTCATCTTCTTTCAGTATCTTTCATTTTATTTCATGTTTTCTATGTTTAATTAACATAAACAAAAAGCTGCCAATGATTTGACAGCTACTTAAAATAAGGAACGTATATTTTTCACAACAAGATCTTGAATAAATAAAAATAGTAACCAACCACTTATTCCTAAACCAATCGCCACAAATAAATGGCCAAATTTCTGTAAGGCAATATATATAATCACCAACATTACAGCAGTTGCAGGAAATCCCCAAAGAACTCCTAAAACAAATTTGCTTAATGTCGCGGTTTTTTCTCCTTGAACATAGAACCAAATCACACTTAGAAGACTTACTAAAGGCAAAGCAGCGATGACGCCACCATAGGTTGGAAACCTCCGGGATATTTCAGTGATAATCCCAATAATTACTGCAGATACAATAACCTTCATAACTACAAACATTGGCCTGCACACTCACTTAAAATTTTTAACGCCTGTTTGATTAAAGCCTGTTCATGATCGTCTAATTGGTTTAATACTTTTTTTAATTTTTCTTCATCTAAGCTTGTATTCCTATTCAATACTTCTTTTCCCTCATCTGTAAGACAAAGGATTACTTTTCTTTCATCTAAAGGATCTCTCTTCTTAATTAAATAGTTCTTCTCAATCATTCTTTTCACATGTTCAGAAGCCGTATTATGAGAAACTTGTATATAAGATGAGATTTCATTTATTCCAATATTCTCCCTTTTGTCTACAAGCTGAAGAATACGAACGGCTTGGTGGGAAATCTTTTCTTTATGTGGATAATGTAAGTGAAAATATATATCTGTCCAATATTGATTTAACAAAATAGCTGTATGGTTCAAAATGATCACCTCTCTACATCGCATAAAACGATTATATCGTATTTTGCGATATAAAACAAAATTATTTTTCGTCAATATTTCTTTTCACTGCGCATATAGTTTTAAAAAGACGGTTTTAATAAAACGATAAATAGAGGTGACCTAACGATTGTATGAACTTCTTGTTCTTTCACTTTTAATGAAATTTCCCTTACATGCTTATCTTATTTCAAAAATAGCGAATGATACGATTGGTCCTTGGGAAAAGGTAAGCAGGGGTACTCTCTCTACACTTCTTAACAAACTTCATAGTACAGGGCTTATTCAAGAAACAGATTCGAAAAATGTTCCCTTTCCATCTGAACGTCCCTCCTGTACCTATGAAATAACATCTAAAGGAAAATCACGTTTTTATGACTTGATGATGGAAACCGAAAAAAACCTAGGGAACTATCAAAAAATTTTCCATATAAAGGTGAATTATTTAGAGCTTTTAAGCAATAATGACCAAATATTCTTGGTGAATCATTTTATTAAATATTGTCAAAAAGCTATAAATCATATTAAGGAGCAACAATTAGAATTTGATCATCATCCAGATCAAATAGAATCAATGAAAGAAACCTCATTTTATAAAACGATCCGCAGTTTAATGGATCTTCAAATTAGTCACTGGAAGCTTGAATGGGAGTGGGCTACTCAATTAAAACAGCAAATTATTAATACTGAAAAATAAAAGAGAGGATGGATTATTCAATGATACAGGAGATGACTTCTGACAAAAAGCTTATAAATACTGTATTTGAAGAATTGTTTTCTGCCTGGAGCAATGGAGATGCAAAAGCTTTTGCAGATTGCTTTACTGAGGATGTAGATTATGTCACCTTTTTTGGGCAACATCTAAAAGGCAAACAACAAGTTGAAATGTCACATCAAGAATTATTTCAAGGGGTACTGAAAGGCACACAAATGCAAGGGCGAATAACAGAAATACGCTTCCTTAATGAGGATATCGCTATTGTACATTGTATTGGGAACACAAAAATGGCTTGGCAAAAGGAATACTCTAAAAAGAGAGAATCGATAAATACGAACATTTTAATAAGGAATAATCATATATGGAAAATATCCGCTTTCCATAATTGCCGTATAAAGGAACCAAATTTTTTGGCAAAATGGATTATGAAGCAAAAGAAAAAATAACCTTCATACTTTCTTCAGGCCTATGCAATATCAGTTCCTTCCTTCAGCTTCATATATTATCTCACTCCTTTTCATTAATTAAGAAAAAAAGATCTAATTTGAACTAATTGCTTTTTTCAAACATGACATTCTCAATCTTTTGATCCAAACGCTGGATCAATGCTTTTTCTTTGAGTCTATCAATCTTTCGATAATGGTGTAGATTTTCCGGCTGCTTATCCTTTTCATCTGCTAAATGAATAATTTTCTGTAATGGTGCCAGTTCATATTTTCCTTTAGGAAGTGCGGAATCGGTGTGAAATAAAATAGCATGGGCGATTTCCTTTGCTGCTTGCTTGTCTTCTCCTAAACGAATTAATAGTTTATGTGCTCTTTCCGCTCCTTTTATCGGATGAATATCATACTCGCGATATTGCTGATAATCCCATTGTCCATCGCTATACCATTCGTAATGACCAATATCATGTAAGAAACCTGCTTTTGCCGCCCAATCAGGATTTACATTATGGCCCTTAGCCAGATGAAGGGCATAGTAAGCTACTGAGATCGCATGGGCCATACCGGATCTTCTAATATATTTTTGTGAAATTGGGTGGTTATATATATCAATTAATTTCACTTTTGCCATTGAAAGTTTCCTCCTTCATTAAGGTTAAATTATCGATATATTAGCATCAAAATGGATGAAAATCAATTATATTATTTAGAAAAAATTTTCTCTTGTTTCATTTCTTTTATTAGGTTACTATTGTGGAGGTAACCTTTAAAGAAAGGAGCAAATCATGGATAAACGTGTTTACTTATTAACTATTGTTTCGTTTGTTGTAGGTATGGTTGAGTTGATTATTGGTGGTATATTAGACTTGATTTCAAAGGATTTAAATATTAGTCTTGGACAAACAGGACTTCTCATTACAATATTTTCACTCGTTTATGCCATTTCCGCCCCCCTGTTATTAACATTCACTTCAAAAATTGAGCGGAAACGATTAACGATTTTTGCTTTATTTATATTTTTCATTGGGAATGCAGTAGCAGTCATAAGCACATCCTATCTCATGTTATTAATTGCACGCATCATCTCTGCTGCTAGCGGTTCATTGCTTGTTGTTTTATGTGTAACGATTGCATCAAATATTGTTGAAGAAAAATATCGTGCCCGAGCAATCGGAATTGTTTTTATGGGAATTAGTGCATCGCTTGTATTAGGAGTTCCAATTGGCTTGATGTTAGGAAATTCTTTCGGATGGCGAGCACCATTCATATTAATCTTATTCCTTACGCTACTATCAATTGCAGGAGTCTATTTCTTTATGGGCAAAATTGAACCGAAACCTTCGATTCCGATCGGAGAGCAGCTGCGTACATTAAAAAACCGAAAAGTACTGTTTGCCCAACTGACTTCCTTTTTGTTTTTAGCTGGACATTTAACCCTTTACGGATACTTAACTCCTTTTTTAAAAATGACATTGGGATTAAATGAAGGATGGGTTAGTATCGTGTATTTAATTTTTGGCGTTGCAGCGGTAGCTGGCGGAGGCTTAGGCGGGATACTAGCAGATCGCTTTGGTACGAAGCATACCATTATTGCTGTCATTATTTTCTTCGGGCTGTCGATTTTCGCCATTCCTTATACTATATTTGCGTT
Organism: Heyndrickxia sporothermodurans; assembly: GCA_018333075.1. Classification (GTDB taxonomy): domain Bacteria; phylum Bacillota; class Bacilli; order Bacillales; family Bacillaceae_C; genus Heyndrickxia; species Heyndrickxia sporothermodurans_A. The sequence goes on from BORH01000007.1 coordinate 171,009, forward strand.
TCCATTATTCTTAATCGTCATGGTCATCTGGAGTATGCTGAGCTGGGCAATTACACCAGCCATGCAAAGCTACCTTATTGAGGCATCTCCTGAAACATCTGATATCCAGCAAAGCCTGAATAATTCGGCTCTTCATTTTGGGATAGCCTTTGGTTCTTTCATTGGCGGCTTAGTAATCGAGCATGCATCTGTTGAAGAAAATGCTACGGTTGGCGGTTTATTTATTATCTTGGCATTAGGTGCAGCAGCCATTTCCATGGCGAAAAGAAGAAATGAATCAAAGACTCTGGTTTCAAACACGAAATAATATCCTACAGCGAAGAAGCTGATTCATTGAATATTGAATCAGCTTCTTTTTTAGTATCTTAATTTCATTAAGATAGGTTTTATCTCTTCATCATTCATTAATAAATCATAATATTTTTCGTTCACTTTCGCTAGGGCGACATCATGATAAAAGAACTCAGTGAAAAATTTGATAAACGGTTTAGACATCGTCTTTAATGCCTGCCAGGATTGATGCTCCACTCCAGCAAAAATAACTTCTTTATCATCAACCATAATTAATCGATATTGCTCCAATGCTTTATGTTCTTCTGTAGGAATTAGTTTATGTACTTTGGATAAATTCATTTCCAAATCACCGACTACCAGAACTTCAACCTCTACTCCCTGTTTCTCTTTTTCCTCCAGCATTGGTAAGTATTCAACTAAATCTTCTTTCCATGATGAGATTAGAATCGATTTTTTTGCCTCTTGAACAAGCTGCTTACTTTGTGCCTTAATCGATGAATCAATTTTCAAACTCCAAACATGCTCATCATAAAAGGTTTTCTTAGATTTGCTTTTTTTCAATTGGTTAACATAGTCCTGGAATTCAGAGGTCAGCTTTTCAATCACTGTAGCTATTGGTAGTGCCGTATATAGCTTTTTCTTTTCAGAGATCGAATCAAGCACCATTCCTTTTTCAATTAGACGAGAAATAACCTCATATATTTTTGCCTTTGGGACACCAGAATATTTCACAATATTTGTTGCATCCATTGGTTCCTCACTCGAGGCCAGGACTTCAAAAACCTTACTTTCATATTGAGAAAAACCGAATTTTTGTAGCATAGTTCCTCCTCATTTTTCCTTTTGCATCTATTAATAATAATAAAATAAAATGAAAGCCAATTCCATTGATCATCTTATTTCTCAAAAATATCCTCAAAATTAATATTGTTATTTAGTCATAATATGTGAATATCCTCGATTATTTCTTCCGTTGAATGCACTTATCACCAATGAGAGAACGATATCTACAGGATTTTTACTTTTATCTACAAAAAATCAAGAGTTATCTCCTGAAAAAAGAAAGATAACTTCCTATTTGAGAAATTTATCTCCATAAAAATGTAGATATCTCCCTTCAAATATAGTTATCAACAATGAAAAGAAGATATCCTCCTCAACTCATAGATATCAACAGATAAGTCTGGATAGCTACTATTTAAGTAAAATATCTGCAAATGCATAAATAGCCAATGTATTTTTATAGAAGAGCATCCTCAAATGTGAATCTGCCTTAGAAAATAGCCCTATTTCTTCCTTCTAATGCACTTATCACCAATGAATTAACGATATCTACAGGATTTTTACTCTTATCTACAAAAAATCAAGAGTTATCTCCGATAACTTCCTATTTGAGAAATTTATCTCCATAGAAACGAAGATATCCCCCTTCAAACATAGTTATCAACAAAGAAAAGAAGATATCCACCCCAACTCATAGATATCAGCTAAGAAAAAGAGATTTCCTCCTCAATTCATAGATATCACCTAAGAACAAGAGATTTCCTCCTCAATTCATAGATATCAGCAAAGAAAAAGAGATTTCCCCCTCAACTCATAGATATCACTAGAAAAAAATCTGGATATCTGCTAATTAAGTAAAATATCTGCCAATGTATTAAAGAATGTTAAATTTTTTCCAATTATCTTACTGACTTTGCATAAATAGCTGAGGTATTTTTATGGAAGAGTTTCCTCAAAAGTGAATCTGCCTTAGGAAATAGCCTTATTTCTTCCTTCTCATGCACTTATCACCAATAAGAGAACGATATCTACAGGATTTTTACACTTATCTACAAAAAATTAAGAGTTATCTCCTGAAAAAAGAAAGATAACTCCCTGTTTGAGAAAATTATCTCCATAAAAATGTAGATATCTCCCTTCAAACAAAGTTATCAACAAAGAAAAGATTATATCCTCCTTAACGCATAAATATCTGCTAAGGAAAAGAGATTTCCTCCTCTTCGCATAGTTATCCTCGAAGAACAAGAGATATCAACATAAAAATCTGGATATCTACTATTTAAGTAAGATATCTGCGAACGTAATAAAGATGTTACAATATTCCCCAATCATCTTTGCTGAGAATGTAATGATTATGCTGCTCTCCTTCAATTTCTACATTTCCATTCATACGAAATCCACATTTTTGAATTACTTTATTAGAGCTTATATTATGAGGGAGAACAACGGCATTAAGTCGTTCAACATCGGTATTTTCAAATAAATAATTGATCAACCCTTTGGCTGCTTTTGTTGTGTATCCCCTGTTTCGATAATGTTTTGAAATAGCATAAGCGATTTCTCTATTGGGTTTATTCAGCTCTTCTTTAATACCTGTATTACAGAAACCAATGAATTCTCCTGTTTCCTTTAATATAATTCCTAGCTTTAAATAATTTGCACCTCCGATATTAGGTACTGCTGCCAAAAATTTTTTATTGCCTGGAATCTCGTAATTTGTAACCCAGTTTAATCGTTGTTCTCTCGTTGAACGCCAATTTGGTAAAAATTCATATACTTCAGGTTGTGAGGTTATTTCATAAATACTATCTACATCTTCCATTCTAAATTCTCTTAGTACTATTTCACCACAGTCTATTGTAAATAAATTGTTCATATCTATCCTCTTCCCCTTTGCTAGATTAACTTTTCCATTTATAAGTGTTGATTAAATTATATCTGACTTACATTACTTGAAAAAACCTCATACTTTTTTCATAAAAGAAAATAAGCCAATGCAGTTTAAAACCACATTGGCCAATTTCATAAGTTTTTTCTTTTTTCTATTAGTACAATTCTTTGAATACTTTTTGAGGACAAATAATATTTTTCACCCAAAGTAGTCGTATCTATTCCCGATAGATAATCATGATAAATAGTAGAATTTCTTAATTCCAATTCTCTTTTTGTAGCGGTTCCGGACCCCCAACTCTTTTTATTATCTTCTTTTCGGGGGATATAGATATATTCTCCATCAACATATGTTTGAATTAGCTCTATCAGCTCGGCTGGTAGAATATGCTTTACTTTTTTATAGCTCATTTTTGCACTCCTAAATGTGAATATTTCTTTTTAGGAAGAACAAAGGCTATTTTTTATTAATGTAAATATGCAATAGCCTTTGCTATGCAAAAATAGTAATCTTTCTCATACAATCAATCCTCCTTGCATTTACTCCCATATTATACTTTATTTTCGCAATATCAGTAATAATATTCAGATATTTTCAGCACATACAATGAACGCATGGTAAAATAAGGTGAAAACAATTCCGGAGGTGCGCATGTATACATATGATTCGTTTGTAACAAATGGTGCCTTTACTTTATTAAGACCTATTTTCATCACGTTTATTATTGCATCTTTATTACTCTTCCTTTTCATCCTTTTTCCTAAAACAAGGAAAAAATGGATGAATGGGTTTACTGTTGTATGTTTATCACTTGTTTTTTCCATCGTTTCAGCACAAACGCTTTTTTATGATGCAATCATAGTTGATGAGATTGGTCTTGGAGGGGATTACGTGTTTATTCATTGTCATTTTGAGCTTGGTGAATCCGATTATTTACTTCTACTTACAAAATCTTAAAAAGAACAACATACAAAAAGAGAACTTCTGATCATTTCGAAGTTCTCATCTGTATTAACTAAAGAATTTCTCTCTTTCGGAAGCAATCCACGAGTCGCTATCTTTTGCTAGACGGTTCACTAAAATGTCGTGCCAAATATAATTTTCTAATAGATAAATATGAACTGGATCATCTGTGTAAAAGGCTGTATCCTTTTGCTCGAGGGAGTGTCCGTAAACCATTTCCTTTCCATCGATAGAAAGAATAAACCATTTATGATCACCAATATTTTGTACATAATCTGTCTGTCGATGTACCTCTAAGCCTGGTAATGGATCAGCTATTTGAAACACCATCCCTTTAAGAGAACAGTCTGTCTGCTTCTTTTTTAGATCGTCCAATAGTTGCTGATACATTGATTCCCATAAAGATGCGACCACCCTTTTTTCCGCACGACGAAGAAGGATCCGACAAAAGGAAAGAATATTGTCTTCTCCTTTCAATGTTGTCACACGGGTATCTGCTTCTGGCTCTTCTTTTTCAAACCATTTCAGTTCCTTTTTTACCGATTCAAAGGTATCTTTCCATTTTGATTCAATTGATTCTAAAAAAACATCCACAGGAAGAGGGGAGTATAAAATGTTATCATTTACCTCCTCTTTTAGAACCATTCCTTTTTCTTCTAAATCATTTAATACTTCATAAATTCGAGCCCTTGGAACTCCCGAGTCTTTGCTTACTTGATATGCGCTTGATGTTCCTTGGCGAACTAAGGATACATATGATTTTGCTTCATATTTATTAAAACCTAAGGTTTGAATTTTATGGATAAGCTCTTCCATTCGCATCCCCACAATCATATATAATAGTAATTTTATTATAACTTGAAAAAAACTATTTACAAACGCGATTATCATAGTTACTATTTACGTAGTGACTATGCATTTAGGAGGAATACCATGCATGACATCCATTTGTATACATTACTTTTCTTAATATGTGCTGGTTTTCTTGCCTCTTTTATTGATGCAGTTGTAGGTGGTGGTGGACTCATTTCGATACCAGCACTTCTATTTGTTGGACTTCCTCCATCAACAGCAATAGCAACAAATAAATTAGCCAGCTCTATGGGATCTCTAACAAGTACCATTTCGTTTATTCGATCAGGAAAAGTGAATTTTCGTTTAGTATCAAAGCTTTTCCCTTTAACGATCATTGGTGCACTTCTTGGCGCTTTTATTGTCAAGCATGTATCAGCTGAAATCCTAAGACCATTAGTATTAGTTTTGTTAATTGCCGTTGCCGTTTATACGATTCTTAAAAAGGATTGGGGAAAAGATTCAAAATATAAAGGGATGTCGAGAAATCAAGCGATCCTTTTTTCCATAGTTATTTTTCTTATCGGTTTTTATGATGGGTTTTTCGGTGCAGGGACTGGATCATTTTTATTATTTGCTTTTTTAATGCTTGGTTTTGATTTTGTTCAATCAGCAGGAAACGCAAAGTTTCTTAATTTTGCAAGTAATTTTTTAGCCCTTCTAATGTTTATATATTTGGGCATTGTTAATTTTGCCTATGGTATTCCGATGGGAATCGCGATGATTATTGGAGCTTTCATCGGTTCAAACTTCGCTATTAAAAAAGGTGTTTCCTATATAAGGGTCCTTTTTATTATCGTTACCCTCTTTCTTATTGGGAAAAATATTTTTGATTATATCAAATAAAGCTCGCCGATTTCTATATCGGCAAGCTTTAAATAATATCCTTATCTCCTTTTAATCTTTTAACCTCGTTTTCTAGGTAATCTTATCGTTTATGAATTCGATAAATAAGCCACTGACCATTGTCCCTATATAAGTTGACAACATAAATTACCTTCACCTTTTTCAAGAGCTGATTTTAAGCTCCTAACAACTTGTGACCATGCCATTTGATGCCAATCATATGCTTCTGTCCAATCCTCCTGATCTTTAAAGCCGTTATGTTCAATGGTGACACGAGTTGAGTTTTCATTGATTCCTTCAAGCACTACACGAACAACCGTTAAATTCCCTTGATTCATAATGCTTGCAAATTGATCGGGTCCCTTCCATGTAAAATGCAGTTCCTTTTCTTGATCAAGCTTCGTAATTGTACACCCTTTCGTATTCATTTCCTCTTGATTTCCAGGAATAAAATATAGCTCAAAGGCACCACCCTCAACCAATTCGACCACTGCTTGAGGAGCAAACCATTCTGAAATTCTTTCAGGAATCGTCCAAGCATACCAAACTAATGATACTGGTGCTTGTATAGTTACTTCCTGTTTTAATGTCTTTTCTTTTGAAATTGTTCTCATACTAACCTTCCCCCTCTTTTTTGAGTATTCAATTATTTTCTCGTTATAACCCGCCACTCACAAACCTCTGTCATTCCTAGGTTTTTATAAACACGACGTGCAGCAGGATTGTTATAAAATACATAAGGAAATTTTCCTTCGCTTAATAATTGCTTAAACAAGCCTATTAATACTTCCGTTCCATATCCCTTGCCACGATCGCTTGGATCCGTACATACTCCGATGATAATGGCACTTTTTTCTCCCTCTTTAATCGTAGCTGCGGTAGCAACCATTCTATGATCTAAACTTAAGTAAACGGTTCTATCACTAGTTAATCTCAATCTTTCTTTCTCCATTTTTATGTAGTCACTCTTATTTTCAGGGACACTTCCAGTAAACTCTTCTGCTAATAACAATAAATCATATTGCTGACCAATCTCTTCTTCTGTTTCGACTTTACTTATTTCTAAATCAGGGTATCTTCTTGTAGCGGCTATCTTTTTGACAACTCCCATGTAAGAAAGGGTATCTTCTTTTGTATGAATAAAAGATTTAAACTTTGTCATCAACTTACTAGGTCCAGATAGTTTTTGAAATATTAATTGCGGGAATAGCTCTTTATATACAGCTACATCTCGATCAATAGGGGAATAGTACGTCACATTATTAAATTGATTGAGCAGAATAGATACTAATTGATCATTTTCATATTCTCCATATACATTTTCATAGTTTTGAGTAACTAAATCATTTATCAAAAAATAATAGTTTTCGCTATCATCTCCAAATAACTTCAACACTTCCTTATGATTGGATATTGTCAGAGGTTTAATCTCCATCTATTTCCTCCTTACATACTATTTAGTTTCTTTCTCCTTTTCTAGCAATTCAAGAATCTGATCAAGCTTTTCTTCCATTTGATTTGAACTCGCCGCTCTTTTAGCGGAATTAACTAGTAGTTTTCGAATAAATAATGCAAACGACATCCCACATAAAAGTAATAATCCAGCCCCTATTATATAAGTAATGATTGATCCAATATCCAATTCATCCAACCTGAGAACTCCACCCTTATTTATATAATTTTACTATATTACAAATATTATTTTATGAAATTTCTAAAAATTAATAAAGAGCCAACCAATTAGTCGACTCATTCAATATTTTGATCTTCTGGATTATATTCTAAGCTTTCAACCTTCCCGTCCTTTTGCAGCTTAATCCGAACAGTTTTTCCTTTGAGATCCTTTGGAGCACCTTTGACATCCTTCTCAAAGTCAGCTGCTTTTGTATAGGTCCTCTCACCACTTTTTACTTTTATCGTTAAATCTTGTGTTGTTTCTTTAGTTAACGTTCCAATAATCTTTGTTTCATCCGAATCTTGTTCATACACTCCATCATCATTCGCTTTTGCTTGAGCTGTTAGTTCCATTTCTTCAGCTTGCTGACTTTTGCTCCCTACTTCTACCTTTACAAGCTGGTTGTTTAACGACTTCTGAGAATCCTCTTCATTAATGGTAAAGGAAGTACTCTTTGGAATCTGTACTTCTTTGCCTTTAATGCTTAATGTAATTTGATCATCGTCCTCCTGAACCAGCTTACCTATTAAATCGAAATCTTGGTCTGTGTCTTTATCAGGATCCTGAGAATATTTCTTTAAGTCTTGCGTTACTTTATTGTTTTGATTGTTATTTGTATCATTAAACTTTTGTTGGTTTGGTTGGTTTCCATTTGAACAAGCAGCTAATGCTCCTATAAATGCTATTCCAATGAATATAATTAAAAATTTTTTCATTTTATTGCTCCTTTCTATTATCATTCTACCTTTAATTAATATTATTTAAACACAATGTTCTCTAATATACGACATCTTAGATATATATTTGATCAAAATCACTATTAAACTACTAATTTTAAAGATTACAATACACATCTGCGAATTGATAATCTGTCTTAATCATGTATCTATTTCATAGTTTTGTGTAAAAATAAAAGTCTTGCTACACTTCTTATGTAGCAAGACTTGTTAAAGTAGTTTCATTTTCAATTTATATGTATATGGTTATATTCTACTTATATAAGATTATTTAAATTCTTTTCTATATTGTCCAACTGTATAAATTGCCCCAATTAAAAATACAATCCCTTGAAATAGAAGAAAAAACTGACGGAAGTATTCAGTATTATGATCAACTAATGAAATAAAAATCGCATTCATAATAATTTGAGTAGTAAACATACAAGAAATAATTTTAAGATAAATCGCATTTGTTCTTTCATCTGGTTGACCCATTTTTTTACTAAAAATGAAAAGGACAATGATTGAACCCAGTAATAGAATTGCTGTAATTCCTACAATAATATTGAAATTTTGTGTGCTTTCTAACATCCATTTGTTTAATAAATCAATCATGATGATCTTCCTTTCTTACATAAGAGAATATTTCGTTTATATCAACCTCAAAATAATTGGCTATTCGAAATGCTAACACTAGTGAAGGAGAGTAATTATTCTTCTCCATAACAAATATCGTTTGCTTAGAAACTCCAACAGCTTCAGCTAAATCCTTTTGTGACATTCTTCTTAACACTCTATGCTCATACACTTTATTGACAATAGAATCTCCAAATTCTCGTTTCATAACTACCGACCTCCTATTTGCTGATATATATATAATAACTTATATTTTTATAAAAGTAAAGTAAACTTATACAAAAAATAATATTTTTTATACAAAAGTATGTTTTTACATACTTAAATATACTTTATATGTTTCTTTCATTTTCAATACAATAAAAATAACATTCTTTTAAAGCCACCTAACAAAGGCGTTCCTGATTTTTTTAAAACACCACAAAAGCTGAAGAAATTCAAATTAGAACTTTGCTCAATTCTCCTTGTAAAAACAAAAAAACCACTCCCCAAGCAGAAATGGAGTGGCTACAAGTTTCAAAGGAATTCAATCTTCACGTGTAGAATTAAGCTTATCAAGTTCATAAAATGTCTATGTATTAGCAGGAAATCCATATTGAAAGTAGGGAATACAATGTTTAAGTACGTCTATATTATATGTACAGTACTATCTATGTATCTTTTTTACCTTTGCAATAAATTCACTGAGCAATTAATGATAAAAGATAACTTAGCTGGCGGTGGTGGAAATGGAAACCCCGGCCTATTCCCTTGGCTTTTCCTATTCCCATTCTTTCTAGGATTTTTATTAGGAACTTTTATCTATTTATTGAAATGGATGCGAAGGCTAAAAAAGAAATCTATTTACTATATTTTATTTTCTTCATTGGTCTTATCTTCAATCATCGTTATAATCACTTACAAGAATGCTAATAATCTAAGAGAAAGAATCATTGAGGTTCATCCATCATTTACAAATGCTAAACAAATAGACTTATTGAATACTTTTTCCAATGATATTTTCTTTAACCCTTACACGTTTATTTTAGTCATCCTTATAGTTCTTTTCTTGTCTTCCATATTTATTGCTATTACGAAATTTAGAGATTAATCAATTTCGTATTTGCTTGAATATCGAAACATTATTCACCTAATTGTTTATTAAAAACATGATTTGAATGCATCTTTTCTGTTAATAAGTTATCTATTATTTGCCTTAATACCTTGGGTTCCCTTAAATCTTCATCATCAAAATTCACTAGATCACTTATTTTAATCCACTTACTATCAATGATTCCTTCTTCTTCAAGGTATAATGAACCGCCTACAACCTCGGCATTAAAATGAAAGAGAATCACCTGATGGTTTGTGCTGCTAATAAAATTATATACACCCGTTGTGCTATTGATCTCTACGTCAAAGCCTGTTTCCTCTTTTACTTCCCTACGAGCTGAATAAAGAATGTCTTCCCCATATTCAATCCGTCCACTCGGAAAATTCCACTTATTTATAGCATTAGTTTTATTTTCTTTTATGATTAAGACTTTATCATCTTTAAATACTGATATACTAACGACTAAAACCATTCCATTTTGAGTCATTCTATTTCCTCCGGTATCCTTTCTATCTTTGTATAGATGTTAATTTCATAAACTCTTCAGCATCTTTCACGCATAATTCAATTCCTTTTCTCCAAAAAGTTTCTGATGTGATGTCTTCCCCTAAATGTTTCATTACTAAATCTTCTGTGGACATACTTCCTGAATCACGAAGCAAATGTAAATAATCTTTTTCAAATTCCTTCCCTTTTTCTTTCGCTTTTGCAAATATACTTAATGCAAATAAATATCCGAATGTATATGGAAAATTGTAAAAAGGAGATTTGGTTATATAGAAATGCGGTGTCCAGACCCATGAATAAAGTGATGCATTGTCAAGAGAACCTTCATACCCAATTTCTATTGCTTCATGCATGATTTCATTTAAGCGTGATGCAGAAACAATTCCCTCTTTGCGTTCCTCGTAAAATTTCTTTTCAAACAAAAACCTAGAATGAATATTCATAAAATTCATGACAGAACGTTTTAATTTCTCATCAAGTAAAAATAATTTTTCATTAGTAGTTTTAGCGTTTTTCATTGCGGCATCTAAAATAATCATTTCAGAAAACGTTGATGCAGTTTCAGCCATACTCATTGGATATTGTTTATTCATTCCATTCATTGATTTCATTGCATGGTTATGGAAAGCATGGCCCAATTCATGAACTAGCGTTAATACATTTGTAATGGTGCCGTCAAATGTCATAAATACTCTCGATTCTTCCGAAAGTGGAAACCCAGCACAAAATGCCACAGCTGACTTGTTCGAACGGTTTTCCGCTTCGATCCATCGCTCATTAAAAGCTTGTCTAGAAAAGCTTTCTAATTCCGTTCCAAATTGACTAAAATGCTCCAAAATAAAGTCAACTGCATCATCATACTCAATTTTGTGATTGTTTTTGTTTACTGGAGCCCAAAAGTTAAAGGATTTCATTTTTTTATGCCCATTCATCTTTGCTTTTTGAGTTAAGTATTGTGTGAATGGATCCTTATATTTACTGACCGCCGACCACATCGCATTAAGCGTTTCCTCTTTCATACGATTTTTCCTTAAAGGCTCTTCTATTACATTCTCTATGCCAAACTTTTTGTAAACCTGTAATCGAAAGCCGGCAATATGATTTAGTATTTTTGCAAATAATTCTTCATTCTCTCTCCATTTATCTTCTAAAGCATAATGAGATTCTTTACGGACTTCTTCAAGAGGATGTGAGCGTAGGTTTATAGCTTGGCCAACTGATAATTCTTTTTGTTCGCCATCAATTTGTACGTTCACCCTAATTGAATTGACTAGTGAATGATAAAACTGTCCCCAAGCATGATACCCGTCTGACATTAGGTTAAACATTAAATTTTGTTCTGCATCTGAAAGCTTCTTCTTAGCATCTTCACGCCATTCATTTAGGATAAACTTGTAGTCTGTTAAAATATCTGTATTCATTAAACCTTCCCACAACTGTTGATTTGTTTTTCCTAAGTTATTTTTCATTTTTTTCAATGATGCTTCAAAACAAGTATTTATTGCTGTTGTTTTTCCTTGTAATATTTTCGCTTGTTGATCCTTTGGATTTTGAGCAAGCAGACAAGTAATAAAAGAATTTGCTTGAGATATATTCGATTGAACGTTTCCTATGTCATCCATTAAAGCTGCAATATTATTGGATTCATTTATTTCTTGTGGTGGATTAAAATCCTGTAATTTTTCCTTAAGTTTATTAACACTGGCTTCTAATTGATTAATATGCGTATGTAATTGAGATAATCCATTCCCTCCTGGAAACAGACTATTCAAGTTCCAAACCTGTGTATACTTTGTTTTGTTCAATTATTTCTCCCCCTTAAACTCTTCCTATCCGCAAAATACGAACATATATTCTATATTGTATCATATAGTGGAGTATTATTTGAGGGATATTTCTTTTTAAAAAAAATAAAATTAAAATTCATAACCTTAATAAGAAAAGATAGGTGTTTTACATCATTCTGTACCGCCAATAAATCACAAATAAGCCCATTTTGGAAACAGATTGAGCTAAAATAAAGTTAGTAATTTTTAATAATTATAATAAAAGGTGGTACATAGTTATATTCTACGTATCGTAAATGAAGGGAGAATAAACGATTGTATCGCCATCTTTCTCTAGCTTAAGTATAATGATAAAGTCAGCACCATTACTACTATCTCCTTGAAGCATAGGAAAGATCATTAGTGAACAATATAATTCTATATGCGGCAAAATAAGCCTCCTATTACATGGTCAAAAAATGGCCTGGACTTCTCATACTTTTCAGCTAATAGTTGCAAACTCCCAATCTAAAGGAAATATTCCTAAATGATAACCCCTTTAAACTTTAAAATTATCACTTTCCATTTACATCTAAGCGAGACAACTTCTTTATCTGCTTATGAATTTTATCCTTTATTCGCATGCATTTATTCAAATGCAAAAAAATGTGTCTTGTTGCAGGCATCAGTATTAGACCAGCAATGGTTTTTTTGCTCCAATATTCGGCTAACCAATTGGCATTTTCCATAACCGCATTTTCCTCAAACAATCTTTTGATTCTGTCTTGGTCAACCTTTTGCTTGAATTGTCCAGGCTTTAACAAAGATACTACTTGTCTTGTTTGCTTGCCGACAGCTGCTCTGTATGCTAACAAGGACTCCAAATCAATTTTTGAGCTTAATTCGGCAATGTCCTCTTCGCTCATGTTATTCCCAGAGTGAGCGAATTCAATATTCATTTTTTCAAGCCAGCTCCCTGTTTTAAGAACTTGCTGTTCATTGGCAATTAAAATATTCATAGTCATATCTTCAATTCGGGAAATATGCCATAGGTGCCATGCAATCGAGTTTTTTGTATCGGGGTTATTGACGGGATATTTTCTAAATGTTTTTTCATTTAGGTTCGCCAATGCTTCATCTTCTAGTGTTTGCTCACCCGTATCCTCGATAGTAGAAGAGTGTAGCTGAGCATGCTGAGATAGAAATAATTGAACAGCTTGAGAATGTTCATCAGGATTTAATATGATTTCTTTTAATCGTCTATGATTTTCATTCCAAGCCTTCCGTTGCTTTTGATCCATTGAATATCATCACTCCTCTAATCTGGATAAGGAAATATTCGAGCTAATAGTTTTCTATTCCTTTTTTTAACACTATTTGAATAACATATCCAAATAAACTTAACAGAGAACCGATTAAGGTTCTCTGTTTAGAAAATATATTTTTATTTCTTTACAGTTACTTTTGTAACCTTGCTTATATTTCCCGCTTTATCCTTTGCTGTTACATATAAAACAGTTCCAGATTTTTGTTTTTTGATTTTAACAGAAAAGTTGCCTTTTTTGTCAGCTTTCGCTTTTCCAAGCGTTTTGCTTTTTGTTTTTACTGTTACAGTTGAGCTTTTTTCTGCTTTTCCTTTGACAGCAGTTGCTTGACTAGTCACAGCATTTACCTTTGGTGCAGCTGGAGCAATTTTGTCCTTAACAACTACTTTTACAGCGCTACTTGTTCTCTTTGCAAGGTCCACACTTGTAAGATAAAGTGCTGTCCCTGCTTTTTGTTTTTTGATTTTTACTTTGAATTCACCTTTAGCATTTGTTTTGCCTTGACCAATGATTTTCTTGGACGCATTTTTTATAACAACATTTGCTTCTGGCTGTGCTTTTCCAGTTACATAGGTTGTTTTATTACTGATCGTATTTACCTTTGGTGCAGCTGGTGCTTTGCCTTTTTTTACATAAATAGCTAATGTAGCTTTTGCCATTCCTGTTGAATCTGTAACGATTACTTGAAGGCGCTGCTTGCTTTTTTGAACTGGAATTTTAACAGAGAATATTCCTTTAGAAGATACTGTTGCTTTTCCAATTACCTTTGATCCTTTTTTAACTTGAACCTTTGACCCTTTAACTGCTGAACCCGTTACTATCGATTGATTATCTGCAATCGGATTTACCTTAACATTTAAATCAACTGTACTAAAGGCACTGAACGCATTTAATCGTCCATAGCCAGAGACGAGATCACTACCTATTGGAAGCTTGAATTCGTCTGGATCTATCCCGATGGCGCCACCGCCACCTCCAATAAGATCGATAATGCTTCCGCCTTCTACTCCCTTATTATCCGTTTCTTTAAATGCTACATAATCAGATGTTTCATGGAAAATATTTCGAATATCTGCCACTTTTAATTTAGGATTTTTTGATAAAAGTAATCCTGCCACTGCTGCAACATGGGGAGTAGCCATAGATGTTCCACTCATTAACGTTACATTTCCATCTTGAACAAGACTAGGTATTTTTGTTCCAGGAGCAACTAAATCTAGTCCAACTCCATAATTTGAATAATCAGATACAAGGTCAAGAGCATTGGTTGCACCGACAGAAATTACGTATTGTGATGATGCAGGATAGGATAGACCGAATTGTCCATCATTTCCACTTGCAGCTACAACAACAACGTTTTTCGATGCGGCATATTTTAATACATATTCAAGTACACGACTATATTGTCCGCCTAAGCTTAGATTAATAACCTTTGCACCATGATCAACGGCATACTTAATTCCATACGCAATTTGCTCAGTATCCCCAGAACCTCCTGCATTCAGAACTTTAACCGGCATAATTTTCGCTTTTTGATTAATCCCTTCCATGGAATAACCGTTATTAGACTCTGCTGCAATGATTCCGGAAACATGAGTACCGTGTCCATTATCATCCATTGGAGGTAAGCTTTTATCTACAAAGTTTTTTCCAATATCTGTACGAACGCGATTTTTCAAATCGGAAAGTGTATAATCAACACCTGTATCGACAACCGCAATTAGTGTGTCTTTTACATTGCGTTTATTAACTAGATTTTGCAGCTTATCATTTTGAATATCTGCACCTTTTTTCCCTTCGTCTCCACCTAAATTTTTCAACGACCATTGATATGGTGATTGAATATCCTTAGAAAGAGTGTGGAATGTTTGAACAGGTTCTACAAACTCAACCTCAGGAAGTTTTTCTACTTGTTTAATAGTTGCCTGAAGTGTTTTCTCTTTAGAACTTGCACTCATACCTGCATATTGCTCATCATTCATATCCACAACATACATGTTATCGAATAATGCATCCTCTTTTTTTACAGCTGATAGAGAGGAGAAGGCTTTGCTTCCTTTTGTTTTAGACTGTAAAGAGCTTAGCTTTTTACCAGGCTTAAGCTTAACAATATATTTACCCTTGGATGAATCAGGAAGCTTCATTCCTGCCTTGCTTGAAACATCTATTAATCTTTCACCTGCTAGACTAGTAAGACCAATTTTTTCCGCAAGATCATCCATTTGAGATTTTAATTTAGCTGGAACTGCATTACTAGCAATATCGAATAAAGCATTAATTGCTTTTTCCTCGTCCTTGCTGATTACACGTGTGCTATTAACACCATTTTTATTTAAATCATTTACAAGTGGTTGTAGAACAACTAAATTGTCATAAACCTCATCTCTCATGCTTTTACTAAATGCTAACTTAAAAGCGAGGAAAGGAGCTGATTTATAATATAAAGACGACAATTGACGTCCTTCTTTAGTTTTTGAAAGAATTCCGTCACGGAATAGACGAATGGCTTTTAGCATATCCTTTCCGCTTTTCTTGCCACTAGCACTAAACTCAACAGGACAATCTCCTGAAGAAGCTTCCTCATTTGGCGGTAATTTTACCGAACTCGTTGACATTGAATAATTAGCAGGTCCTAATTCTACGCCTTCAAGTGGAATTTCTGGATCTTCTGTGAACCCATAATATTCTACTTTAATGTAGTATGGACCATCCCACGCATAAGGGAATTGAATGACTGCTGGTGCATCAGGTGCCGTACCAGCTGCATATTGCTCAAAGGTTTGATCCTTTTCTGCATTTTCTTTACTAGAGTAGACAAACACATTGACCATTTGATCACTTTTTACTTCTAGTTTCATGTGCGAATATTTAGAAATTTGATCACTTGTTGGAGTGATTTTGTACCAATGTACATCAGGTTGCTCGAACGTCCCTTCTACCACTTTCCCATTTGTAATGGTAGTCGCCTCTTCAATCGGCGTCACTGAAACTGTTTCCGCTTGATATTTTTGCGGGATCATGAATCCAACTATCAAGGTGAAAACAAGTAGCAATGCTGTGATTTTACTTACTTTCTTCACTAAAAGGCCCCCTCATAAATTTATTTTTGGAAAACAACTTCTAATCTATCATATGAGCTATTGGATAATATTTCAATTAAAATATAATATTTCCATATAAATATCACATTTCCTTATAGATTAGCAGATGTACCACACACATATCTCTTTCAATTGTCACACTCTATTACTTACATTCAAAACAATATACGGTTTCATTATTTTGGGACGGAGGGACAGGTCCCTTGTCCCTCCTCTGCAATTCTAGACTCACATTGATAGATGAGTGTGGGACGAGGGACCTGACCCCCTGTCCCGTAATTCACGTATTAATTGAAATATTTGTCCTCTGTGATGGGCTTCATGTTCGATTAAATGGTAGACTACCCATTCAGGTGTGACATCATATTGCTCCAACACTCTTGGTCTTTTCCAATCTGCTAAAGTCATGGATCGAAAGTGAGCTAAAAATACTTCCCGTACTTTATTCAAACGATAAATATGCTCTTCTAAGCTTTGTCCTTCGATATGAACTAGAGAATCATCATCTGATCGACAATCTAATGGGAACAAGGAAAGGATTTCCTCATCATACTCTTTTTCAAGAACCTCGACATACAGCCAATCTGCTTCAATAAGTGCAATATGATATAGTAATGAGCCAATCGTCTGTCTCTCATCAATTTTTGCATCAAGCATACTTGGACTAATTTGCGAAATCCCTTTTAGTAGATCTTGCCGAACATCCTCCATGCACCATAGCCATCGACCAATTTCTTCTTCATATCCTGGTAGAGCTTGTACCTGTAAAGATTTTCTTTCCAACAATTATCGCCTCCTCTTCCTATACTATTCTCTTAAAAAATATGTTTTTCCTTTATAAGCTGATTTTCGAAGTCATAAAAACTACAAAATAAGAAAAAAATAATAGTTAAAAATAACTGGTAGTGAGAATCATCAAGAAATTATTAATTTGTATATCCTTCTTTATATTTTCCCTTCATTCTTTTAGTTTACAAAATGGCTATGCCCAAAAGCCTATTCTCCCCTATGTCAGGTGGGGAAATATTGCTTTAGAAAAAGTCAAAAATAAATACCCGAACATTCAAGTAATCAATTATTTGCACGTTAGCCATGTAGCAGGCCCCCGAACTTCTATCGAAAAATTTAAGTTTTTGTTAAAAAATCATTCAAAGGAATTTGGCGTATTTATTACCATTGAATAACGGGAAAAATTTTATAGACTACTCGAAAATCAGCGTTAAATGGAACAACTAAGTAAAGTAAAAACAATTTGATAAAAAATGAAGAGACCAAATCGCAAAATGATTTGGTCTCTATTGATTGCCGGTTTTTAACATATTTTCAAAAATTAATAATTTTTATTAAAATATTCAAAATATTTATGTTATAGTAAAAATAAGTTTATTAGGGATTTTTTTATAAATAAAAGTTTTTAATTGAATATTAAAGTGCAGTTAGTCAACTAGAGAAATTTTTTTTAATTAAAGGCTAAGCTATTTTTCATAAGTAAATTATGTTGGAACTTGTGATTTCTTTAGAAAGGGGATGAAAAAGATGCTAGCAGTTTCCTATTCTACCATAAGCGAAAGGGCAATAAGTGACTATATTGCTGATAATTATTCTATTAAACCTGTAGAGGTAACCTATCTTATAAGAGGGATTAATGATACATATATTGTCAGAGATGAGCATTCAAAGTATGTATTTAGGGTTTATAGAAGTGATTGGAGAACACATGAAGAAGAAGTTGCTTTTGAACTAGAGTTATTAATTTATTTAAAGAAACAAGGGTTATCAGTTTCTTACCCCATTGCAAAAAATGACGGCAATTATTTGAACACGCTCCATGTACCAGAAGGGAAGCGTTTCGGAGTGTTATTTAGTTATGCTGATGGTGAAGAAAAACCTATAGATAATGAAAATATCAGCTCGTTATTTGGAAAAGCAGTTGCAGAATTCCATATGAAAACAGCTCAGTTTACAAGCAATAAGCAGCGTTCGGAGTTGAATTTAGAATTTCTCATTGATAAACCACTCAAAATCATTCAGCAAGCAATGTTACATAGGAAAGAAGATTTTGCTTTCTTAGAAAAAGTTGCTATTAAACTAAAAAATATAATCCAAGACTTAAAACTCCGAGGGCTTGATTGGGGAATTTGTCATGGAGATTTACACGGTAACCAAAATGTAAGTTTCCGTAAAGATTTATCATATACTCATTATGACTTTGACATTTGTGGATATGGTTGGAGAGCATATGACATTGCTGAATTTAGACTTGCTCGACAGTATCACACTAATGGAGATAAGGAACTTTTAGAACGTTTATGGGAAGCCTTTCTTAAAGGATATACATCCGTAAGAGAATTAGGGAAAAATGATTTAGAAGCAATCCCTGTGTTTGTATGGATTAGGGAGCTATGGCTGATGGGGTTATGCTTTCAACTCTGTCATATTGATGGAGTAATTGACACTGGGGACGATTTTA
This sequence comes from Heyndrickxia sporothermodurans, assembly GCA_018333075.1. Classification (GTDB taxonomy): domain Bacteria; phylum Bacillota; class Bacilli; order Bacillales; family Bacillaceae_C; genus Heyndrickxia; species Heyndrickxia sporothermodurans_A. The sequence goes on from BORH01000007.1 coordinate 189,930, forward strand.
TAGATGATAAAATTGAATTGTTTAGAAAGGTGAAATTGTAAAATTCTACTAAAAGTATTTTATAAGAAGTGAACGATTTATTAAACAAATGGATCCTATCGTTTAAAATAGGAAAAATGCTTGGGTTATTATTCCAAGCATTTTTGTATGCATATGGTACTGTTATTAAGCTATTTCTGTTTTTAAACTTGCTAATTTATGATCGAAACATCTTTGTTTCTAATGATTTTATTTATTTTTTTCCATCACCGCAAAGTAATTTTCTTCATTATCTGCAAAGTTAAATACTCTACCAGAAGGCATATTTACAATTTGTCCAACCGTGATTTTTTTCTCCAATAAATCTTGATGCAATTGATCAAGATTGTCTGTGAAAAACATTAAAGAAGGTATATGTAGATTTAATTCAGGCTGCATTTTCGCAATTAGTTCCTTATTATGAAGAACGAGACTAGTCTCTGCGTCCTTTGATGGAGCGATTTCAATCCATCTCATCCCTTGACCATTATTCTCTTCAGAAACGACGATAAACCCAACTTTTTCTGTCCAAAATTTCACGGATTCGTCCTGGTTATTTACATAAATCATAATTTGACCAACTTTATTAATCATGTTAATTCCTCCATTTCAAAATGCTTTCATATTATTATACCCTTATCTATTTTTCATAGTTAACTTGAAAAGGTTTTACTTTCCATTTAATAATTAATTTATATAGAATTTTATAAATAAGAAAACCTAAGACTGCACCCAGTGTATTAAAAATAACATCATCTATATCGACGGTTCTTCCAAATCCACCTGCAAACAATTCTAAAAATTGAATAAATTCAATACAAACTGACATCCCCAAACCTAATAAAACCATTCTTTTAAAGTCCTTATATTTTTTCGATAGGATAGGAATCAATATACCTAAAGGCACAAATAATAAAATATTTCCACCAACATTTCTTATAATTAATCTAATCATAAATGCTGAATCACCATCATATGCATGTCCAATCCGACCTATATCATGTATCACTGAAACAAACGGAATTAGATTTATTCCAAATTTTATTCTTTCCCAACTATAATCAATCCATAATGCTAATGGAAAAAATGTCACTGAAATCACAAGAAGGATATATAAAGTAAAGAGGATTCGTACTCCTTCCTTAAACCAAAATGTTAGATTCCATTTTCTATATTGAAGCCCTACAAAAATGCTGCGTATAACGATATAACCTATCATCCCTAGAAATACAATGAATCTTCCATCAAGTAAATACAATTAGCTCTTCACTCCTTTCCTTTCAAACGTTTGTTTCAAGATAGATAAAGTCCTAAGGTTGAAACAATGCTTTGTTTCAACCCGTTTAACAAGTAATTAATGGTCACTTTTCAGCAGCTCATCTATTGCATTAGGAAACAACGGTTGACTTAATTGCAAAATAGCTTTCGCGTACTCTTGTATTTCTTTCTGTGCATCATGCTCTAGTCTTTGATTTAAGAAATGGCAAACCGATTGTAATGAAGCAGTCCAATACCAACGTACATACATTCCATAGGCGGGTAGAAACAATCTTGCCTGCTCTGCACAAATGCCATCTTTAAGAGCTGACTCATATTTACGTATCCCTTCATCCACAAAATCCATCAGCGCTTGTGTGTATTTATCCCCTAGTTCCATAGAGACAATTTGACCGCTACCTTGCTTCGAATTTTCTGGTTTACTTCTCCATTCATCATTTGAAGGAATATAGAAATTAGGTTCCTCCGTAATATATCTTCGACTAGATTCATTCCACGCATCTAAACTATCTCCCGTACCTTCCTGATGAGAGGACCCAATCACATACTTCCACCATTGCCGCGCCACCATCAGTGGAGCATAAACTTCAAATTGCAAAATGACATGTCGAAACGGTGAAGTATGACCTTCTCTCGCAAGAAATTTGATTAATTTAATATCTCTTTCATTTAATTCATTTGACTCCTTTGCATACGAAACTCTAGCAGAATTAACAACCGTTAAATCAGATCCCATATGATTAACAAGGCGAACATACCCTTTATCTAATACATTGATCATATCCATCTTTTTTTCTCTCCTTTAAAATCATTCGTTCTTTCCTAAATTGGAAATGAACTTGTGCCCTCCTTATTATTCCATATCCTTATTGCAAATTCCTTTATAAAAATTTTTTTAGTTTGTAGTATATAAATTTCGATTTGGGACTCATCTTTTTCTATTTGTAGACCATTGTTCTCGTTTTGTGGACCATTCCTTGTCTTCGGTTTGTCCTGTACTGTTTGTGGAGCATTGATTCCGATTTGGGACTCATCTTTTTCTATTTGTGGACCATTGTTCTCGTTTTGTGGACCATTCCTTGTCTCCGTTTTGTCCTGTTCCATGTTTGTGGAGCATTGATTCCGATTTGGGACTCATCTTTTTCTATTTGTGGACCATTGTTCTCGTTTTGTGGAGCATTCCTTGTCTTCGGTTTGTCCTGTACCTTGTTTGTGGAGCATTGATTCCGATTTGAGACTCATCTTTTTCTATTTATGGACCATTGTTCTCGTTTTGTGGAGCATTCCTTGTCTCCGTTCGTCCTGTACCTTGTTTGTGGACCATTGATTCCGATTTGAGACTCATCTTTTTCTATATGTGGACCATTGTTCTCGTTTTGTGGAGCATTCCTTGTTTCCGTTTTGTCCTGTACCTTGTTTGTGGACCATTGATTCCGATTTGAGACTCATCTTTTTCTATTTATGAACCATTGTTCTCGTTTTGTGGAGCATAAACTTCCCGATATGTATCTTCTAAATATAAAAAAGCCAACAAGATGTTGACTTTTCCTTGCTTATTTTACTTTTTTGCCAACATAAATCATTGAGTAGCTATCATTTGTTATCGGTCCTTCATTCCAGTCCTGATAAACACTTAAAATTTCGAAGCCGTTATAAAATAATAATCGTTCCATTTCTTTTGGATAGACATATCGTAAGCTGATGTTTGTTCTTTTTTCATCTTGCTTTTGGCCTTCCGTATTAAAAAATTTTCTAATAGTTGTGTAGTGTTGAATTTGATTCAGTGCATCATAATAACTGATTGTATAAACATCTACTTTATTTTGAGTCTCAGAATCTATATATGATCGCCAGTATTCCTCTGTACTTGGTTGTAATAATTCTTCTTTAGATGGAAACCTTGTATCAAAAATAAAAGTTCCACCAAATTCAAGATGTTTATTTACAGAGGTTAATAGTCCGTCCTGTGCTTCATTTGTAAGAAAGTGTTGAAAAGAATTGCCGACCGAATAAATCATTTGGCTTTTTACATTTACATTGAATTTTGTACAATCCTGTTCAACCCATTCAATCGGTGAATTTAGTTTACTAGATTTCTTTATCGCTTCATTTAACATTCCATTATGTATATCCACACCAATCATTTGATAACCTTTGTTTGCTAACGGAATGGTTGCTCTGCCAGTGCCACATGCTAAATCTATTATTGGCCCATTTGTTTTAGCAGCCCATTTTAATAGGAAGGGAATGTCCTCTGTGTATGGATTATTTTCTTTATCGTACAAAATAGGATCATCATATTCCTCAAAATTTACTAATTCCATTTTATGCACCTTCACCTTCATCATTTTCTTTCGTATCTACTGGTATATATCTTACAGGTAAACGAAAAATATTCTGTACCGTTCTTTTCCAAAGTTCGGAACAATTCACAAGTAAAAAAGAAGCTTTTTCCACTACAGCATAAACAATATCATCTTTGGAATTTGTTCCAGATCCATTCATATACGTTCATCATTCTGCGTACTCCGATAATTACATTTTACCTATAATAGTAGTAAACGAATTCAATTTTTATATTTGAATTTTCTCAAACTAGGGTATACTATAAGTGTATACACATAAAATAAAAACCAAGGAGCGCCAACTCCCTGGTTTACCGTAACTACCGTTTGCAAAGGCGGTATGTTCAAGTTAATGACGAGAAGAACCACCCTTACGTTTGCGACGGTGCGGGTGGTTCTTTTTTGTCATTTTCCGCCACTTGCGATTAACTATGCGACTAGCAATAGCAGTAGCAAGCGCTGCAAAGAATACATTTACTGTATTCTCTATCAATGACTTCAAAGAATCCATTGGTATATCACCTCCTTACCATTAAAAAGGAAGGTGAGCATACCACCCGCATCCAAGTAGTTACTAGCAAAAAGTATAGCACATCTTTGGAAATTTCAATCATAAAATTTTTAATATAGAACGAATTTACTGTTTTTTTCACCCAAAAAGTCTATTTATGAACCGGCGCCTTACTTTTACATATTCATCCTCAATATCTCAAATAAAACAAAACTGATAATTGCTATGATATACAAAATGATTATTATCCAGCTTTTTTGTTTCTTACTCATTTTAATAGTCCCAAAAGATTCATCCCCTTAGATCAATTTTTTTGTAAAATACAAATTCAAAAAGTCATCGACCAATACATGTGACCCTGGTTTTACTTCCTTTTCGTCATATTGAACGCCATTTCCGTCAGGAATGTATCCTTTTTTGCAATATAATCTTTGAGCACTTCCATAATCCTTATATAGCCCTACCCCAATACCTATTATCTCATAGGTCTCAGAAGCAATTTTTTCCAATTCATCAATAATGCTACCGGCTATCCCTCTCTTCCTAAACTCAGTAAATACATTCAAATCGTTTATTTCCGGGATATTATTTTCATAAAAATAAGGATATGCCGACTTTTTAATCAAGTGACCACAGCCTACAAGATTTCCGTTATAAAAAGCAATAATTGTAATCCGGTTACCAGAGATATTTTCTTCTAAGCATTTTTTAAAATAATCATGCTCCCTAACGATCCCTTGATTTGCAAATTCTTTTCTTAATTGTGTTACGTACTCTTCATTGCTTAGTTTTAATAAAATTAATTCCTTATTCATTTTTTTCTCCTATATACTTTGTTCATGAGATGCTTATTTTATCATAATCATCATTCTAAAAAGTTGAGCAAGCTCTTTTTTCCATTGTTTATACGTAGATGTTGATTTAAAGTGCTTCCATTTATTTTTCAATTTTTATCCCATCCTTAAATTCCGTAAGAATCTCTGTCATTGGCTATTATAAGCGCTCATTATTTCAATCCCTGTCGAAATATGGAATGTAAAACAAAAAAAGAGTGACCTTTATTAGGTCTACTCTTTATGTTTAAGCCGTTTTTGAGAATTTCATATTCATGAGGACACTTATGATACTTACAGCAATCATGACTGAACCAAGAATTTCAAAATGTCCTGGAGTAATTTCTTTTCCGAAAACTAATCCAAGGACGACAGAAGATAATATAGAGCCGAGGTAACGGCATGTTTGAAAAAGTCCGGACGACGTTCCAACTATATTTGCTGGAGATGCATCAAGCATGGCTACCTGCAAGGCGACATTTCCAATTCCATAGCTAATACCAATTAGCATAAGAATTAAGCCCATAATGATTAGCGGAACGTGAATAAAGAAAATCGTTAACAAAACTGCTCCAATAAGCATAAGAAAAGATCCGAAAACAATCGGTTGCCTTGTTCCAGATTTTTCCACCCATTTCGCCGAAATCGGAGAAAAAACAATGCTAATGCCTGACATAAATAGCATGAGTAGTCCGCTTTCTTTTACACTAAAGTGCATTTCATCCTGAAAATAAGTTGGCAAACCAAAGAACAAGCAATAATTAAATAAATTAAGCAGGATAAATTGCAAATACACCCATGTTAAAGCAGGATGTGATTTAAAAAGACGTATATCAATAAATGGTATGTTCGCTTTTAGCTCCCTCCATACAAAAGCACCGAGGAATAATACTCCTAAAATGCCTGATATATAATGAGGGGAGGTTTTAAAGGATAATAAAAACCATAACAATAATACCATTCCGGCAGCAAACAGCAGGATTCCCAGAATATCCATTTGTTTAATCAGTGCTTTCAGCTTCATTTTGTTTTCTTTAGCATCCTTCGGTAGGACATACCACCCAAGTATGAAGCTTAGGAAAATAAATGGAAAATTTACTAAGAAGATGGATTGCCAGCCTCCCCAAACAATCAAAAAACCACCGACTGTCGGTCCAAGTGCTACCATAGCAGATGAAAAGATTGAAAGAACAGCCAGAGCAGATGCTTGTTTTTCTTGAATATGTGTTCGAACTAGACCAATACCTGATGGATAAACGGCACTACTTCCAACTGATTGAAATAGTCGCATGAGCAATAATATTGAAAAAGTAGGGGCTAGTGGTGCACCAAATGCTGACACAGCTACTAAGACTAACCCAATTAGAAACATTCGTTTCCTTCCGATAAGGTCTCCCAGCTTTCCTGTAACAGGCTGCCCGATTGCACTAGCTAAATAAAAGGAAGAAATAAGCCATGAAACAGTCGTAAAAGAAAGCTGAAAATCCTTTTGTATACTATGGAGCGCAAGTGATATCATAGAAGAATTCAACGGGTTTAGCATCGTACCAGTTGCTATAACAGTTAAAAATAGGCCCCGCTTGTTTCGCCAATTTTTCATTATTTCACCTGATCTAAAAATTGCTCTGTTGTACGAAGCTGACCAATCCTAGGAAAAATATAGCGCACCGACATATCATGCTCTTCCGGACTAAAGGTTGTCATTGCATCTGTAATAAAGATTTGGTTGTATCCATGTTGAAAGGCTTCACGTGCCGTACTTTCCACACCGATATTTGTTGCTATACCACAAAGTACAATCGTATCTATCCCACGTCGCCTAAGCTGAATATCTAAATCTGTTCCAAAAAATGCTCCCCACTGACGCTTCGTTACCACATAATCGTTGTCCATAACTTTTAATCTTGGATCCAACATTGCCCAGTCTTTAGGTCTTTCCATCGTACTACCGCTTGGTTGGTTATCTACTGCAGGCTTTAGCGAATCTTTTCCGTCATGAAAATCAACCTTAACGAAACCGATAAATCCACATTTTTCGCGAAATCGTTCAACAAGCTTTATCGCTTTTTCTACCACTTCATCTCCTCCAGGCATAGCTACAATTCCTTTTTGTAAATCAATTAATACTAGAGCTGTTTTATCGAAGTTAATATTTAATGCTGATGTCATATTTAACCCTCCTGTTTTATCACTATTGTAATTTCCTTCTTTTTTCAATTGCTCGATTTAAACGAGTTAATAAGCTTGCAAAAATATTTTTTTCATCCTCCGACCAATCTGATAATACTTCCTTATAACTTTCCCATCTGTACTTACTCGATGATTCTAATTTATTTTTTCCAGCCTCAGTCATACTAATAATACTGACTCTTGCATCAGACTCTTCCGGCTTTCGATTCACTAGCCCGCCTGATTCAAGTGTTCGTACCTGTCGGCTTACAGTAGACATATTTAATTGGAAAATCTCCGCGATCACTCTTATTGAAAGCGGACCCTCAGCCGCCAAAAGCTTTAATATTAAATAGCCTGATCGATCCAAGCTGTCTTCACGTCCGTCCAAAGTTCGCTTAAAATCAGCTCTACGCATAAGCGTGACGATTTCATGCTCAATAATCTCAATGCTATCTTTCTCTTTTTTGCCCATTTCATCCATCCCTTTTTTACAAAATAACAAGTGAAAAATTTGAAATTCGTGCAATACGTATTATATTCCAAATTACTTGTATGATGCAAGTAATTTTGTGGTTATCCATATTTTCATTAAAACCTATTAACACTCTATTGTAAGTATTGAGACAGTTAATGGATGTTTCGTTCTTCTTGAAATAAAGTTCCTTCTCAATAAGAAACATATCTAATTGAAAAATGTTGTCATACATAATCAAGAGTGAGTAACAATAAAAAAAAGGAGGGTTTTTTGTGAAACAACCAGATTTTTCTTTAAATCAGGGATGGTGGTACCCTGCATTCCTTAGTTTAATTCTACTTTTAATTGTTTTGTTCATGCCTAAGAAAAGAATGAGTTGGAAAGAAATTTATATAACTTTTGGTATAATTGGTTATATTGTATGGATGGTAGATATGACCATAGCCGTTCCATTTAACCTGTTCGACATAGGTAACCCTCAAAAAGAGGGGATACCTGAGATTACCCTATTCGGTATCATCCCTTCATGTTTATCAGTTATTTATTTGAATTTATATAAAGAAGAAAAGAAATGGTTTTGGGTTGTCTTATTTGTTATTTTGTCCATTGTACTTGAATGGTTAACAACTAAAGTAGGATTAATAAAACACTGGAAGACGTGGTGGTCATTACCCGTTCACTTCGTAGTGTATGCATTTTACTTACCATGGCATTTAAAATATATTAGGAAAGATTCGGCTTAAACCTTTTTTCATTTATCCTGCCTTGTACTTTCATAATAAAAATGGGATCGTAACATCTTGCCAAATAATAGCCCTGCCCGTTGGTGGGCTTATTCTATTTACTGAAATCCCACTAGTATTATAAAGTACTAGAAGTTGAACACTAAAATGGACACTATAAAATAAACTTCTTGTTTGTTAATTTTATTTTTATCGCTAGTTAAGTAAACTTTCTTAATTTGACATTAAGAAAGTGCCATTTATAGGATATAAAAGAGACATCATTTGGTTCCTTAACAAAAATGTATCTTTATTTCAACTACTTGATTTGTATCTCCTTTATCAAACACCATTTATTCCTTACCTTCGACATATGTCAAATACTCCTTCACTGTTTGTCCTTCATAATGTTGATTAAATATATCGAAATCCATTAAATTTTCGAAATCAAATTCTTTCCAAACCATTTGAAGTGTTTCAGTGTTCATATACTCTCTTTCACCCCATAATACACTCGCATAGACCCCATGGTTCAAATAACAGCTACCTGAACGAAAAGCGACATCTTTTTTAGACTTGACCACTGTTCCTGCTCCCCAGCTAAAGCAATATTGATCACCCATCTGTCCATAGCCCATAGGGAATTCAACTTCCGTAGCTTTTAATTTTTTCGTCCCTATTTTTTCATGCACACCTCGCATAAAATCATCATCCATCACAATTTGACACCCTTTTTTTAACGGAATTTTTTTTAGTTGCTCTAACGTTAAATTTTCCTCCGTTTCAATATCATAAACACGAATAAAAAGAGGCATCGTCATCACATTTTTCCAAATGCATTTGCTTGGAAAAATACCGTCCTTCTCCATCTCTCGTAAATTCCCTATGACTAATACATATCCATATGTAGAGAAGCTTCGATCAATCCGAAAAACATCCCCAGCAATCACCTTTTGACGCTTACGCTTCGCATGTAAAAATCTCTCTAACTTTACTTCGTAGTTTTTCGGTAAATTCTCGGGGAATTTCTGAAGCCACTGTTTAATCTCTTCAACTGTTTTAAAATGTTCCAAACGAAATGGTAAAAAGTGTGCATTCTTCGCATTATAAACGGTCACGAAACTTTTTTCATCATGAGAATAAAACCCTGCCTGAAAGGAGATGCCCTGCTTCATTCGCTGAGAAATGGACGTAAAATTCAACTTTTTTTCTTTTCCTCGTTTCGTTTTGGGTAATACCCATTTTCGGTCCCTCGTTTCAATTTCTACATCCTCTTCCTTATAAAACGTCGAAGAAATCGTAATCCTCTTCCGTATAATATCTTGATCAAATAATAGGAAGTCACCTTCACTTAGAGCAAGATAATCCCAATCATTTTCAATTTCTTGTAATCCCAATAATGGCCGAAGCTCATTTGTTAACCAATCATTTAGCATTTTCCTTCACCTCTTTTAGCAATTTCAACCTGATTGCACTAAGCAGCTATTCTTTAACTCACTTTAGTGGACAATAACTTTTATTATCAGTAAGTACAATAAAAAAAGAGCCTTTGATCTTTGATACTCAGCTCTCGAACTCGTATAGTCAAAATGATGGATTGGTTCCAATCACTACAGTAGCATCCAGTTCTTCGTCTCTAACTACTGTAGTGGACAATCCAGCTTTAGCAAAGATCTCAAAAGTTTGTGATGCCTGCATTTCGCTCGTCTCTATCAATAGGTGTCCTCCCGGAGCAAGCCAATTTGGGGCTTCTTCTACCACTTTTCGTAATATATTCAGCCCATCATCTCCTCCATCCAAAGCCAAATTTGGTTCATACAGACGAGCCTCCGAAGGAAGTAGCTCTATTGCTTTAGTTGGAACATAAGGTACGTTGGCAATTAAGATGTTTATATAACCTTTAATTGATTGTGGTAATGCCTTATACAAGTCACCTTCAAAAATATGTCCCCCAAATTTAGTTATGTTTCTCCTTGCACATTGGATTGCGATAGGGTCGATGTCAGAACAATATAAATAAATTTCTCCTAGATTAGCTGCAAGCGCAGCACCTATAGCCCCTGAACCACAACAAAGGTCAACGACAATATCACGTGAACAAGCTAGGTTTCTTGCCTGACGAACTAGAAATTCGGTACGTTGTCGAGGAACAAAAACTCCTTGTTCCACTTCAATCCGGAGACCACAGAAATGTGCCCATCCAATAACATATTCAAGTGGTAGACCAACTACTCGCATTTCCACTTTTTTTATAAGGTCCTCTAAAGACTGTGATTCTGAAATAAGTAATTGAGTCTCGTCCTCTGCGAAAACACAACCGGCATTACGAAGCTTGTTGATAATAGAATTTACAGTTTGATTGTTCAAAAAGAGATTTATCTTTTTATTTATTCCAATCACCCTTTAATTTTGGTTAAATCAATACTTCGATAAAAAACGAGAATATCCTTCTTCAACAAAAAAGGGATTATTCCTCCTTGGATTAACGCTCCTTATTACTATCTACACAACACTTATTTTCATTTAATTTTCCAATTTAAAGGATTATTTCAAAAGAATTAAGAATATAAGTAATAAAAGTCAGAAAAATGGGGATTGGTGACATGATTCATGATATAAAGGAATATGTAAAATATTTAGATGATATTCATAAACGAACGATGCAATATGTGAAAGCAATACCTAACGAACTCTTAGATTGGAAGCCTTCGGAAGATAAATTTTCTTCAGGTGATTTAATGCGTCATATCGCATCATCTCGATTGATGTTTCTTGGTATTTTTGAACATGGCTCTTGGACATATACGGGACATGATACTGATAAGGGGGCAACTCTTGAGGATATTTCAATGTATTTAGAGTCATGCCAAAATAAACTAAAAGAGGGTCTATTAAAACTTGGTAACGATGTGTTATCAAAAAAGGTTTTAACCCTCCACGGTCATGAAGTTAGTGTATGGAGAATACTAATGGCAATTCCAGAACATGAAATCCATCATCGGGGACAAATCTCTACTTATTTACAAATGAATAAGATTGAACCACCTCAAATTTTCGGGTTAAAAATAGAGCAGGTTAAAACATTATAATTTTATGAAAGAGCCTTGGACATCATCGTATATCCAAAGCTTATTTTTTGTTTTGTTTCACGAAGTTCCCCAAGACATTACCCTTCATTAATCAATGCTCCCTTTACTTTAAGTACAATATTTTACAAACTTACATTAAAAATAAAAATAGCTGCCAAAATTTTCAAGCAGCTATTTTTTATCCTAATTTATTATTTTCAAAACTGGAATCCAAATTTCACTTTTTACATTGGGTGAAGTTAAATCTTTAGTTTTGATCGATAAAATTTCTGGTCCTTCTGCTTGTTGATAGTTAGAGGATGGAAACCATTCAGAATAAATACTTCCCCATGTTTCCTGGAGTACATTTGGAAAAGCTCCCACTGACTCGAAAACAGCCCAGGTAAGGGCAGGAACTTTTAGTTGAGAAAGGTTATTTGGACAATCATTCGTTGTGGCCACACCTATATAATGATCAAGACTTCCTTTTTCCTGCATACGACCTTCTGAAAAGTTAGTGGATGCTTGAATTATCCCTTTTGGTTCTACATTAGATAGTTCATTAAGTTGATCAAAGGTTTCCTTTTGCAAAGTTTTCCACATAGCAGTAATTTCTTTGTTCTCTCCTTGGAAAACAATAGGTACCCTTTTCTTGATACCAACTATGTGAAATGCCTCTTTTTCTTCAATACGGTAATTCATTTCATTTCCTCCTTTAATTGATAATTGGAAGGTCAATCGTGGATAAGCTTTTAATGCCTGCCCTGTATTTCTGGCTTCAGATGGTGTTACACCATGCAAACTTTGGAAGGCTCTGGCAAAAGAATCCGGTGAACTATATCCGTATTTAATTGCAACATCAATAATCCTTAGGTTACTATTATTTAGTTCAAATGCTGCAAGAGTAAGGCGTCTTCTCCGGATGTATTCTGATAGCGTAATACCTGCAAGAAAAGAAAACATTCTTTTAAAATGGTATTCAGAGCAAAAAGCTAATCGGGCCACGTGCTTAAAGTCAATATCATTAGTAAGGTTTTCCTCAATATACCTTAATGCTTCATTCATGTTCTTAAGCAAATCCATTATGTGACCTCCTTTCATTAAAAGAATAGCAGGAACTGAATGTATGTTTCCGACAATTAGTGCACAGTTATGTAGGGTGTTTGTGATTGCACTTTGTAAGATTATATATTGTTCATATTTATAAACTCAAAGCTATTAATTTATTGGACACTTCATAATAACGTCCATTCTTGCTTGGGTGATCAGCATAAAAATCCTACCTTCTTAATCAACTATCCCTATATATTACATAAGAAAATGGCTGCTAAAGCAACCATCAATATTTTTAATTTCTATTGAGTTCTAAACGCCAATTATTACACCTCATATAGTTTCCAGGAGGGTATTCAAATTCGCATTCGGAAATTAGATTAAAATTAAGCTTTCGACATATAGCATTAGAAGCTGGATTATCAATTGAAGGAAAAGCATGAATGTACTTAAATTTATTCATTGCAGATGCTTCCTCTATTGCTAATTTCGTAGCAATTGTTGCTATCCCCTTCCCCTGAAATAATGGTAATACACTCCACCCAGTTTCATAAACATCTTCATTATTAAAATTAGTTTGCCAATATCCAACAGAACCAACTTTTTCAAGCTCTGGTAGCAGTGTAATACTATACATTCGCCCCTTGTTTCCAAGTTCGAGATACCGTTTATGCCGTTTTAGAATTTGCTCTTTACCTTCAGAACCTCCCAAATGTTTCATCATCTCTGGAGAATTTATACGAAACAGCAAGTCAAGATCATCATCTTCCCAAGGCTTAATCTTTATATAGTTACTTTGTTCGGTAATCATTTTCATCTCCCTCAATTTTTCTTAATATATTCATTCGTTACAGATGGCAAAAAACCTTTATTTATGCCTCCTCTTCTTCACTTCCGTCAGGTTTCTTACGAATATGTCTTAAAATACACACTTATTCACTATGTTTATTTAACCTATACCTGGTCTTTATGATACAAATTAAAGTTTATAAACCTCTCAACTTCATTTTCCTTCTTCTGGGTAAGAAAGTATCGTTCGAAGCTTTCTTATTAAATTGACTTTAAAAAATACATAATTTTCAATAGATCGTTTCTGAAAATAGATAGTATCACTATATATAGAAAAGGTTCCTTATCATACTCCAAATAAATCCTAGGTGAACAGTGGGGTAAAACAGATGAATATGGAGGATATTATACAAGTTTAGGTGAATCAGAGGATACAACAACTTAAGCAACAACAATCTACTGATGGAACTTGGCGATTTGTTTTAAAAGTGGACCCATGACGGATGCCTATTTTATTATGCTTTTAATGGAAGCTTTACGAGGATGAAGGAGGGAGGCAGGGCGAGTCTTGTAGGAGTGATTGGTCAAAAAATTATACCCCTCTTCCTTACTCTACACTAGCACAAACTTCTTGGGCAATCGATGCATGATCTCTGTTTTTGATAACAAAAAAACAGTAATTAATAAAGGAATTCAGTTTATAAACAGCTGCAAATCAACAAAAGCTCCTTAAAATTGTATAAGAACCCCAACAATATTATAGAACCAAAATAAGGAAGTGAGAGAAACCTCCCCACGCTTCCTTATTTTTGCTTCCTTATCATAAGATTTTTTCAAACCATGAACTTGCTGTCTGTTTCAAGACAACATTTAGTTCTTGGATATTTTTCTTGCCTGTATCTTGTAACCATGCACGTCCGGCTTGTTCCCCATCTTCAGCAAAAGGAGCGACACCATTTTTCCATGTTGCCCGTCCGCAGAGGACACCATTAAAGGTGGATCCTGATTCTTTAGCAAACTTCAATGTTTCCTGAAATAATTCTGCACTTACACCGGCGCTTAAGAAGATAAATGGCAGATCTGTTACTTCACTTTGCTCTTTGAAATATGCAGCCGCTTCTTCCTTGCTATAAGCTATTTCACCTTCAGTGTATCCGTCTACAAACTTCATGTCCACAGGAACTTCTACCTTCAAAACGTCCACCTTGTACTGTGGCTTGGAGAATTCTCTCATTGCCTCAATGACCTTATGCGGCTTCACTTTGGCGTACTCTAAACTCTTCACATCATCATTTTTTGCATCATATGATACAATCTCGAGGAAAAACGGAATGTCTTCTGCTGCACACTCAGACCCGACCCTTTCCATATAAACATGCTTATAGTCATTAATTTTTTCATCTTCATCCACATCATAATACAGTAAAAATTTTACCGCATCTGCTCCAGCTTCCTTCAATCGTCTAACAGACCATTCCGGTAATAAATCAGGCAAACGGCCCACGGCGGTTGCATCATAGCCTGTTTTTTCATATGCGACTAGTAATCCAGCTTCCGGATGGCGGACTTTCGCAGCCGGTAGACCATATTCCGGATCCAATAGGATGGATGTCGCATAAGGTGTCAACTCTTCTGAAACCAATTCTTTAAAGTGGATGATTCCCTCATCTCCGACGGAATTTGAGCTTCCTGCAGAAATCATTTTCTTTAATGAACCACGTTGATCAATCGCCAAAGCCCCGATTATCCCATTCTTATCCGACAAACGCTTAAGAGCCGCTGCTTTATTTTTCGTTATTTCTAACATCGTCAATCACCTCTATTAATCTATTTTCGTAACCTCTACCAACTCGAAAAATTGGCTGAACTTAGCACGATCAATATAACCTGTTCCTGATTCCATCGTATTAAGCATACCTGTTGTCATGGCTATTTTCAGAACATCTGGAACTGACTGCTTTTGTTTCAAAGCACACGCTAATCCGGCAACGGTGGCATCACCGGAGCCGACAGGGTTTACCACATCAATAGAAGGAATGGTAACTCGGTAATAATCTGTACCATGCTTAACAAAGGCACCATCTCCACCCATCGAAACGACAACCCATTCAATCCCATGAAACCATTCATTGGTTAATACTTGTTTCAAACTGCTTATGCTTTGTTCCACTTCTATACCCAACAACTGAGATAGCTCCGTGATATTCGGCTTAATCACATATGGCTTTACATTCTGTAACAAAACCTGTCTCAACGACTCTCCTGATGTATCAACAATTACGGGAATCCCTATCTCTCGACCCATTTCGACCATCCCCTGGTAGAAGCCAGTATCAAGACCTTTTGGTAAACTGCCAGAAATCACTACAATTGAAACACCAGTCAGTAATTCATCATATTTTTCTAAAAAAGCTGCCCCGTCTTCCAGTGAAAGTGTCGGTCCGGATTCTAATATTTCCGTCTGCTTACCATCATGGAGAATGGCGATACAGTTTCTTGATTCTTGATTAATTTTCAAAAAATTATTTTGGATATCGCTTTTCATCAATTCCTGAACAATGTAGTCGCCAATAGTTCCGCCGAGAACACCTGTCGCAAGGACGTCTTCTCCCATCTGTTTGACGACACGGGCCACATTCAAGCCTTTTCCACCTGCCGTTTTATTAACATTATCTACGCGATTAACGTCATCCAGTTTGAATTCTTGAATCGGATAGGAAATATCTACGGACGGATTCATCGTGACAGTTAAAATCATTGGTCTCCCTCTTTCCCATTCAAGTTTTCATCTTGATACCGGCAAACACCATCAAGATACGTCGCCGTTAATTCGAGCTTCGGCGTCAGTACGATAAAATCCGCATCATGGTTGAACGCAATCTTTCCGCATTCCCTATCCATACCAATACTTTTCGAAGGTGCTGTACTTGCCATGTAGATAGCTTCCTCCGGGGTCGCAATCCCCCAAGCGACGACATTTTTGACGGCATCTTTTAATTGCAAAATACTGCCCGCTAAACTTCCGCTTTTCAAACGAGCCGCCCCTTCCTTTACTTCGACAGGGAATTCTCCGAGCTGATAGTGACCTTCCGGCATACCGCCCGCCATCATGCAATCAGTCACCATCACGGTTTCCTTTCTGCCGCGGGCATTCATTAAAATATTAACAGCAACAGGATGAACGTGATGTCCGTCACAAATAATTTCTGCAAACACATTCGGCAGATTCATAGCAGCGCCCGCCATTCCTGGCTCACGATGGTGCAGCCCACTCATACCATTAAACGTATGAACAAAAATCGAAGCTCCCTTTTCAACCGCTTGTTTTGCCTCATCGTACGTCGCGTCACTATGGGCAAGCGCTACCATAACCTGATCGTTCACAGCAAATTCAATAAAATCCTCTGCCCCCTTCCTTTCCGGAGCAATCGCAATTTTTTTAATAAAATGACCTGATAGCTTTTGCCATGTTTCCAGCGCTTCGACCGAAGGGTCACAAAAATAATTCGTGTTTTGAGCTCCTTTGTGTTTTTCAGTAAAAAATGGTCCTTCTAAGAAGATTCCTTTTATTTTGGCACCCTTCACCTTTGTGTAATTTTCCCCAATCATCGCCACCACTTCGTTCAACATTTCGAGGGAAGAGGTTAATGTAGTTGGCAAAAACGACGTCACACCACAGGAAAGCAGCCCCTCGGAAATGGCCATCAGTCCTTCAAAGTCATTGTCCATGACATCATGATTCTTAAAGCCATGAATGTGCGTGTCGACTAAACCCGGAGCAATCCATTTCCCGGCATAATCGATTACTTCAGCCGTTTCATTTGGTAATCTTTCAAAATAGGCACCAAATTTCCCATCTTTTATTTCCAAAAAACCAGGACCTGTTACACCACCCTCAAGAAAAAACTTGTCTGCATAAACAAATAGTTTCATAATCTGCACCTCTGTTTCGAAAAGAGAAAGACTGATTATCCCTTTCCCACTGAATTACTTGTATTCGTGGATCGTTACTCCTTTTACAACACGATTAACCGTTCCGCTTGGTGAAGGAGTATCTGGTGTATTCCCGACTTTAATCGAAGCGAATAGAGCGAGCGTCTGTCCGACCATGACGTATGGGAGTGAAAGGTAGGCATCCGGCACTGTGCGTGCATCGCTGTCAAATAAGAATGTATCACCGACATAATTCATGTCCCCATCCACTTGAATAGCACAAATAAAGCTGGCGATATTATCCTGTCTCAATTCATTTAACATATCAAGATCGTATCGGCGTGTATAAGGTTGGTTAGATACAAACACAAACACTACCGCTTTTTCATTCACAAATGATTTAGGACCATGGCGGAATCCTAGTGATGAGTCAAAAGAAGTAGAAATTTTCCCGGCAGTTAACTCCAATATTTTTAATTGAGCTTCTCTCGCCAAGCCCTCAAAGCCACCTGAGCCAAGGTAAATAATCCTTTCAAAGTCAGTATTAATTATTTTTTCAATATCCGCTTCTCTACTAATGACACTTTTACCCATGCGTTGGATCGTTTCGACAATGTTCAATTTTTCTTCAACTGACAGCGAATCAAAGATGAGCAGTGCAGTTAAAGCCATACATGTGTAGCTTCCTGTCATCGCAAATCCTTGGTCATTTGACCTTTCCGGCATCAATAATAAGAGATTTTTCTCATCCCCTTTTGCCCGTTGTGCCAACTTCCCGTCTTTTGAGCAGGTGATCGTAATCTGGTAAAGATCCGTTACCACTTGTTCTGCTAATTCCACTGTCGTAACACTTTCCGGACTATTGCCGCTTCTAGCAAATGAAATCAATAATGTCGGGATCTTTGCATTTAAAAATTGGTAAGGGTTTGACACGATTGCTGTTGTTGGAACACTCATCAGGTCCCAATGTCTTTCATCGACTTTTTCCTTTAAGTAGGGGGCAACGGTGTCACCAACATAGGCGGAGGTTCCAGCCCCTGTAAAAATAACCCGGACACGTTCATGCTTTTCTGTTAAGTTCTGCAAAAAAGCTTCAATCTGCTGACGCTTCTCCTTATACAATACAAGTGTTTCACCCCATAATTCAGGTTGTTGTTTGATTTCCGCTGTTGTAATCGATGCCCCTAACGACATCAATTTTTCCTGACTTAATGTAAACAAATGTAACACTCCTCTTATTTTTTTGACGTTTTCTTAAAAGGTCTAATCTAACTACGTTTAAACTCTTTAAAAATCATAAAATAGGTTTAAAGTCACAACTATTATGCAAATTGCTCTGATTTATCAACGATTAGTGCTGGTTATCGGCAAATCAATAAAAATAAGTCTTATTTTTAGTTCTCATTGAATACCGTAATCCCACACCATCGACATTCAAGCCGTTCCATTTTTCATACACCAACTAACGTTGGGTTGTTGGTACAAGTTTAACGGAAGAAAAACTCATAGAAACTAGACTATGGGAATAATAGTTTAATTGTTGTAAGCAATTCTATTATATCACCCTAACTTGTAGGGTCAACCCAACATACAAAAACATTTAATGCGGCCGAATCCTTCCGCATCAAATGTTTTTAATTCTCAGGGGAAGAAGATCGACACCCTAGCCACCCTTACAATATTCAGTTGTGGTACCGTTCTATCAGTTTCTTATCGCAGCGTGCCAGGCACCACTTGTTCCACCCTTAAGCACGTTCATTAAATGCCCGCCCCATTGAATCTTGGACGTTCTGTCTTTTGAAAACCTTTAATTGCTTGTTTACCAGTATTGATCGCTAAATCTCTTAAACCATCTATTTGATGTCCGTCCTTTAGTAAAGCAGTTTCGATAACCATAGCAAGATTTGTTCCGCCAACCACAGCAGAATTTCCCTTCCCATTCGTAAGAGAAACGGCCGTTTTAAACGGAGAACCTCCAACTAAATCACATAGTACTAAAATAGATTCACATTCTTGTAATCTTGAAAAAGCCTCAAGCAGCTTTTTCTCAAGGTCGCCTGTTGAATCGTTTTCAAGAAAATCCACGTATTCCACATTGGGTTGATCTCCAGCGATTAGTTTTACAGAAGATTGAAGACCCGTTGCAAACGATCCATGACCGCTAATAATCAAACCGTTCATTTTAAGTGCCTCCTAACATACTAAAAAATTATAAAATGGTTCCAAAAGGAAATGGAATTTTACCAATAATGCCAATGATAACGGTAATGATAATTAGCTTAACTGGAGAAAATCCCTTTTTTAATAGGTAATACATTAATAATGTATAGGCAAAAGGCAATAGATTTGGCATAACTTTATCAAGTAAATCTTTTTGCAGGTCGATTTTTGCTTGACCAGCATGAATCACTAAATTTGTTTCTAGCTTTACGAATGAGGCAATCAATGCGCCGACAACAGTTAATCCTACAATTGATGCAGCATGTGCTACTTTTTTAGTATTTTCTTTTAGCGAACTGATGGCATTTGTTCCGGCATTATAACCGTAATGCATTAATCCAAATCTAAGTGCAAAATGAACTGCGTTAAAGATTAATAAGAATATTACTGCCCCCATAGGGTTTCCATCTTGCCCAAGCGAGGCTCCTATACCAACGCAAATAGGAAGAAGTGTCAGCCAGAAAAGGGCGTCACCAATTCCGCCAAGTGGTCCCATCATGGCTACCCGAATGGCTCTAATCGTATTTCGGTTTTGTTTCTTTTCCTCCATTGCGAGAACAATCCCCATAATAATGTTTACAAGGAATGGATGCGTGTTGAAAAACTCCATATGACTTTTCATCGATTCACTTAAATCGTGCTTATTTTTATGAATCTTTTTCAAACCTGGCAGGATTGAATATAACCATCCTGCAGCCTGCATTCTTTCATAGTTAAATGACGCTTGTAATAAAAGGGATCGCCACACCATCTTGTTTAAATCTTTTTTACTTATGACCTGATTTGTGGCACCGTCTTGATAATAATCCGGACTGCTCGTATGGTTGATTGTCGTTTCTACTGCTTGTTTAGATTCCACGTTTTGCGCCCCCCCTTACTGATCCATTACCAGTAGTTGTTTTGAAGTAATCGTAAAGCGCGATGGCAATCCCAATTAATGCAACAGCAATGACTGGCATGTTCATGTATGTGACTAAAATAAATCCGACGATTAAAAAGGCAACATATTGCTTTTTCAACATAATCTTTAACAGCATCGCAAAACCAATTGCAGCCATCATTCCACCGGCAACACCAAGGCCACTAATAAGCCATTCTGGTAAAGTCTCTACGACTCCTTTGGCCGCGTCTGCGCCAAAATAAATTGGTAAAAAAGCAATAATAAAATAGAATACAAATAATGTAAGAATCCCCAAATAATTGATTCGTTCAATTCCCTTTGTATTCGCCTCTTGTGCATATTGATCAGCTTTATGCATAACTGGCGAAAAAGCAGTAAACATGAGGGTGATACATGCCTGAACGGCAACTGCAAACGGAACAGCAATTCCGATTGCCACTTTTGGCTCCTGTCCTGTCAGAATAGCAAATGACGTTCCGATTATACCCCCAATAACAACGTTTGGCGGCTGTGCCCCAGCAAGCGGCACCATACCAGCCCACACTAACTCAATAGCAGCACCTGTCATAACTCCTGTTTTTAAATCCCCAAAAATCAAGCCAATAATGACACCGGTTACAATTGGCCGGTGGATGTGGAACAAACCGTTAAACAGGTCTATTCCTGCAATCCCTGCCCAGACGGCAACTAATAAGGCTTGAATCAGCATATGATTATCCATTCATTCTCACTTCTTTCTATAAGTGTTTTAAAATATCATCTGCTCTTTCATCTGGAACGCGTCGTACCTCGAGCTTCACTCCCAAGTCACGCAGCTCCCTAAGGGCTCTTTTATCATCTTCATCAACGGAAACGGTGGAGAATAATTGCGTTTTTCCTTGGGAAAAATGCATATTTCCAATATTCACTTTATCAATCGGCACGCCACCCTCGACAAGTCGCAACACATCTTGTGGTGTTTTCACAACTAAAAAGATATATTGATCATCCGCTGCATCGTGGATCACATCAATCGTTGTCTGAATTGAGAAAAAGCGAATTCCGATTGACCCCGGAACAACCATTTCCATCAAATCCTGTTGTACCTCATCTTCAGACACTTCATCATTTGCGACTACAATTAAATTAGCCCCTAAATGATTAACCCATGTAACCCCTACTTGACCATGAACCAATCGGTTGTCGATTCTTGTTAGCAAAATATTCGGCATGATATTACCCCCTATTAAAATAATTGATGAAATATATATATTTTAACTCCATAACAACCCGGTCTAACATTCCAGATGGTGTTAGGTTTTCTGGAGCTATTCCCAAATAAATTGAATTCAATAATACAAAAAGCTCACCATAAAGTAATTAATTCAAGACAAATTTATCATGACATAATCATGTAGGCATGTCATTACCAGTTATAGCCCACCTAGATTAATTTTCTAGGCGAACGTGGTATTTAAACTTATCACCCCTGGCGATGGTATTTGTATACTCAATCACCCGGTCTACCCCATGTGTTAATCGTTCAATACGTAAAGATGGTAAGGATGGAGGCATCTTTAGCAGCTTTGCCTCTTTCATATTTGTCAATACTGGCATAAATAACTCTTCTGCCATAGTAATTTCTGTTTGAAAACGATTTCTAAAAAGCTCGTATAAAGCTGTATGTTCTAGATCTTCTTTTGTTATGCCCGGGAATAAATCATAAGGTACAAAAGATGTTTCTAGCATCATTGGTATATCATCAGCAATCCGCAATCTCGAAAAACAGTATACCTTACTGCCATCAGCAACTAAAAGCTTATTGCTAGTCTTTCGATCTGCCTCAAGAACATCAAATGATAGAACCTTTGAGATAGGAACTTTACCCAACTTTTTCATCTCTTCTGTAAAGGAATAAAATTTGACTAGTTCTTGATTAACTTTTTTCGGTGAGACAAAAGTACCTTTTCCGTGCACTTTATAGATATATCCGTCTTTCTCGAGCTCGTTTATCGCTTGACGAACAGTCGTCCGAGATAAATCGTACTGTTGGCATATTTCCCTCTCAGACGGTAATTGCTCATTTTCTCCCATTTCATTTTCCATTTTATTTATTAAAATATCCATTAACTGCAGATAAAGTGGAATTCTGCTAGTCTTATCAATATGAGTCATGTCTCACCTCCGTTGTTACATGTGGTAGTGTGGTCATTACCAGTATAACTCCCTTTCTGCCCATTGTAAATGCTTTCAACAAAATATTTTTGAAATATTTATGCATAAGATGAAATCACAGAATGCTATGACTCTTTGAAACTAAGATGAGAATGGAATATCATTATGGGCTATGAAGAAAACCATTATCTCAAGCCAAAGAAAAAATGTAAAGTTGAAGGTTATAAGAAAAGCGTAGGCACTGCAGCTCTAGCTTACGATTTCGTAGGCTTCGACTGAGATAAAGGAGACACGACGAGGGACGAATCGATGTTGACTTATCGTAGAGAGAAGACGGAAAAATCCGCTAGCGATAGGCGCTGTAGCTAGACACAGCAGACACTTTTTATGCCCAATATCCATAGTAAATTTTATACTTTCTTACCTTAGAATGAAAGGGAAGCAAAACAACGTTAGTCTGCTTCCCTATTACTGGATGCTTCCGCTTTTGTATTGGCATCATTCCTTCAAATTTGGACCAGTAACTATCATATCTTTATTCAATATTTGTATTCTTTCTACGCCTAGAGCTGTTCAACCTCTCCCGGTTCTTCACCAGGATTTAATACCTTTCCAATTTTATCAATAGTATTAAAGGCTGTATTAACCAGCAATGATCTGGTGATAGGCATATCAAAAGTTAAGTCTTTCTTAGCTCTTAACTTAACTGTAGCCAATGTCATTGTACCTTCCATTGTTTGTTGCTTCCCCTTATTGGAAAACGCCGCCATAATTCGCTGTTCTGCATTTCCAATCCCGGCGAGGGCAGAATAATTCATCATCTGGGCATTTTCATTGGATGGAGAAACAATATTTTCTCCACAAGTCCCATCAGATTTACAATCTTTTATTAATTCATATTTGTTCGGATCAAGCTTCAGTTCCAAGTTGAATGCATTGATATCCTTTAATCCTGCCCCAATGATCTCTACTGTAAATTCCTCCCCCGCTTTTAACTGCTGCTTGCTAGGCCTGATATTCAATTGTCCAGCAACCGGTCTGCCCGTTGGCTGAAGCGGCTGTTTACCCAATTGAGAGGCAACATACATTAAATCATAGGCATCAATTACACCATTGAAATTAACATCAACCTTTGATACCTGGTCCCATGCTGTATCAGTATGGTCAATACCCATATAGCTTGCAAAGAAGAGGAGGTCATCTTCATCAATTACTCCATTCGGTATATTCTCACCTACAACTGTTCCTTCTGTTTTATCCTTTTTGTATGGTCTGAATTCCTGTGCGCTACCAAATCCGCCTACAGAGTCTGTAATGGTCAACTTAATATACCTTGCAACAATATTTTCCTTAAGCTGAATGACTTTCGTTTCATTATTTCTCTCAAATGCTCCATCAGTGATGACATTTTTATACGTTTTGCCATCTAGACTTACGTCTAAATTGTATTTTAATATCGTTCCGTTCCCTGCATCAGGTCTTGGAACATACTCAAACTTATCTAATTCATAAGCTAACTTCATATCAATCTCAAAGGTATGTGGCCGTTTATTACCTGTATCTCCCCATGCAGTATGCCACAATGTTTCATCCTTTCCATCGATAGCTAAAGCTGCTTCTTGCCCTGGCTGTTCACTATCTGCTTTTGCCGTCATGTTCTTAGGGACATTTCTGTAGCGGTCAAGCTTCGTTCTGATTTTAATCTCATCACTCCAGCCAGATGATCCTTTTGTATTCGTTGCTCTTATTCGATAAGAATACTCTGTATCAGATGCTAATCCTGAATGTAGATAGAATGGTACTTGTTGACTATCACTCGACTTAAACATATTTTTATGAACAACACCATTAATCATTAAATCATAGGTTGTATTTGAACCATCAACCTTGTCCCAATTTAATTTAATATCTCGGTCTGTAATGTTTTCCTCATCAGCTTTAAGTCCCGATGGAATAGTTGGTACTGCTTTATCCACTACTTCTCTCTTTTGAGTATTATTAAATCCATTTATCGAAAAAGTAATATTATTTTTCGTAATATCTGTTTTTCCAACTTTAATGTATAACTTGGGTGATGTAATAATTTCAGTCTTTTCAAAAGGTGAACCTTTTGTAGAATATTTGTTCAGGTTTGGATGTTCATTATAGAAGTACACGTTTTCTGAGTTTTGATATTCCTCTTCATTCGTAACTTCTTTTAACTTAACATTTTTATTATCAACCTTAACCTTTATATTCTTTGGATTTACACGAGTATTGACAATGACTTCTGTACCCCTGTTTTTAACCATGCCTTTATATCCCTTTCCTTTTGCGGCATTTACGGTTATAACAGCTTTATTCCCGATTACCTCTGAAGTGACCTTTGTTCTTGTATTCTTCCCTTCCTTATACTCAACAGTTTTACCATCGTCTTCATATAGAGTAAACTCTGATTTTCCGGAAGGATACACATCAAATATTCTATTTTCTGAACCATTTAATTCATTAATAGAATTGTTTTCTGGTGCCATTGGAATAATTGCGCCAGCCTTAACAAATACAGGTGTCTTCCAAAGTGGAGCGCTAAAATTATGAAGAACCGAACCACCCTGATATTGCTCACCTGTAAAATAATCAATCCAAACTTGTTCTTTATCTGGAAGATAAATATCGTTCCTTACTTCAGCAGCATTAGAGTCTCCATCATATACTGGCGCAACTAATAGATTTGGTCCCCACATATATTGATACTGTGTTTCAGTCCCGTACGTATAAGGATCATTAGGATATTCTAACATCATCCCTCTAACCATTGGCATGGATTTTTCTGTTGATTCCTCAGCAATCGTGTAGATATAAGGCATCATTTGTGACTTTAATTTTAAATACATCCTATTAATCGATGCATAGGGTTCACCGTAATTCCACGGATTTTTAGACTTACTATAATCAGTACCTCCCGATGCCCAGCCGTCCATATCGATTTGGATAGGAGTGAATGCTTTCCATTGGAAATCACGTGTCTGTACCTTTGCATCTCCGCCAAATATACCATCCATATCTGAGCCAACGTTTGGATTTCCTGATAGCCCCGAGCCAATGTAAGTTGGGATATGCATTCTTATGTACTCCCAATTACCGCCATATTGATCTCCTGACCATAATGTAGCATAACGCTGAGTACCAGCCCATCCATCTAGCGAAATAACAAATGGACGTGCACCACCTGAATTATCTTCTTTTTGAATTCCTTCTGCTGCCTGGCGTGTCGCATTTAAGGCCATGGAATATCCTTGCCCAACCCATGCAACATCCGTCTTTATTGCTCTTACACCAGCTTTAACTTCCCCATCAAGGTCTCTGCGTAAAGGGCTGTCCTCAGGTAAATTAGGGTCTGGATAGAGATTGCTTTGTGTCCATAAGCCTACCTCTACTTTTTGATCATTTGCCTTATCAACAAATTGCTCCAAATTATCCAGTCCGCCATACCCGCATCCATAACCATCATTTGGCAAAAACCATCCAAAAGGCATATCGTTGTCTACATATTGATTTAATGTATTTAACCCATTAGTTAGGAGGGTTCTTTGGTCCTTATGTCCATTATGAGTTCCATTAAAACAGTCAGCATGCCCTAAATAGAAACCGTATTTTGGCATAAGGGCTGGTTTCCCAGTTAATTCTGTATATTCGTTAATGATTTTTGGTATGGAATCATCTACAAAATAATAAGCGTCAAATCTGTCTTCACTGTGAGTAAAGGTGGACGTTTTTGTAAAATCATAAACACCCGGCTTAAAAGTATTTCGCATGACTCCATAGCCTTCAGTGCTTAAATAAAATGGAACCGGGCTTGATGCAGCTCCTGCATCCCAACCTCCTCCGATAGCAATTTTTATAGAATTATTCTTATGGGCATAAAACCCATTCTGTTGACCCCCACCATAAAAATATTCGTTTTCCTTTGTATCAAGGGTTTGAACAGTACTTCCGCTTGAATGTTTTAGCGGCTCACTTTCACTCCAAAGAATCTTTGATCGTTTTTTATCGTACAAGCTCATCTTTGAAGTAGCTTTATCTACTCTTAATTCTAAAGAATCAGTAGATATTTTATAAACATTGTTATCGCCTTCATCGACCTTAATGTCAATTTCGCCATATTGCTTTTTGTAACCGCTAACATTTTTGTCAATAATTTTCGTCTCATGCTCAGGTTTGTTAGGAGTCGGATATTCTTCAAAAATACCCTCTGGGTCCAAATGCAATCGAAAAACATTATTTTTCAAGAAATTAATTTTTATTTTTTCTCCTGTTTCTAAGTCAATGTACACGTTATTTTTTTCTTTCGTAATCTTAATTACTTTTCCTATAGTCTTATAGTTTTGATTGGTAGAAACTTTATTGATGGAGTACTCCTTTTCAGTTGAAGCAGCAGATACTGTTGGAAGCAAAGAAAACAACATACCCACCGATAAGCACATGCTTACCAGTTTTTTTAACCTAGCTTGACGTCTTAGCATATTCTACCTCCTAATGTAATGAAAATAATATCCAATCGTCTTTGGCTCTTCGCATGGATCTAGTGAATCCAAATGGAAGAAAAGAATGACAGTCCACTTAAAACCAAAATAGAATTTACGGTTATTGTTGATGAATAATAAGTGGTTGTGTTGTCATTATCAGTTAATTAATTTGTTTCCCTATTTAATTCTAATACCGGTTCCATCCACTCCCCCCTATAAGTGTTAATTGATGAAATTTTCTTACATTTTTAATGTATAATACATTAGGTTGATGGGTCAACCCGATTACATAAAAATTTTACAAAAGTAATACTTTGCCTATTAGCACACAAGAAAATACATTACATATGACCTAAATTTGTCGTATTTTCATTTCATTTACTAGAAATTTTCCCTAATTAATCAAAAGCGCAAGCGTCCTGGTCAGCATAGGCTACCTCAAAAAGCACGCTTTTTCTTCGTGCGAATGTTATTGCTGCCGAAGCCTTCCTTATGAAGCTAGACAATCCTCAGAAACCTTAATATAAATTCTGACAGTATAAAAAAAGAACCACTTAGGTTCGGTTTTATGTTAGAACATTTCGAGTCTGATCATTTTGAATTATACTCTAGAATTTGAAAAGATTTATACTCCATAATATCCTTTAATCTTGCCACTAGTTAAACATTCTTAGTTAGTAATTTAACCTTTACGTTAGTTCTGTGTAAAAGCGGCAGCGATCGCCTCGTACAATGGATATACAAAATTCAACAGACGTACCATTGACATCATAGGCTGTTCGTTCAAGCAACAGTCCCGGAAGACCTTCTTCCGTTTGTAAATATTCACTTTCCTCAGAACGAATAAGGACTGGTTCAAATGCCTCTTTTGCTCTAGTTACTACGATATTAAATTCTTGTGCAAATAAATCATATAATGATATATCTCCAACCTTTTTTAGCTGATCCATATTGGGAATCAAATTTTTCGGAATAAAAGACGATTCCAAAATATAAGGCTCATTGTTAGCACAACGAAGGCGTTTCATTTCAATGGCATTTTCGTCTTCTCCAAGCTGCAATGCCTCCCGGATTTTTGCAGTTGGTTTAACTTCCTCTATTTTTAGAATGACATCTTTGGGGTTTAATCCCTTTTCCTTTAATACTTTGCTAAAACTGTAAAACCCCATCAATGACTGCTGCAATTTTGGTTTTGCTACAAAAGTACCTTTTCCTTGAATTCGGTAAAGAATCCCTTCCTGAACTAGCTCTTCAATTGCCTTCTTAGCGGTGTTCCTGCTCACACCGAATCGATCCATCAATTGATTTTCAGATGGGATTTTATCACCAGGTATCCAATGTCCCTTTTCAATAGAATCCTTAAGCCTTTCCATTAATTGATGGTAAAGTGGGATTACACTTTCATACTGCAGTGGTTTCATATAATGAGCCTACCTTTCAAGCATACTTACATTCTTTAACAAATTATATCATCGCCGATTGTAGTGTCAACCCAACAAGGAAGCTGTGTGTTTATGGAAGAGAAAAAAAGATGACTAGTCAATTTCAAATTCATGTGTTTTCTCCTTCCTCAACATGCAAATTCCTCGATCTAGACAATCTAATATCAGTGCAGAAGCTACAATTGTTGCTAATCCTTTTCTTCTATGATTAGGGTGACTAGCAACTTCAATCTCGATTCCATCATCATATATGCTAAATGATGTTGCTGCAGAAACAACTTGACCTTTATTTAAAATAGCATAACCTACTCCTCTATCTATAAAATCATCAATAGAATCAAACTGACTTATAAAGTCTTCTGAGAGTTCATGGAATGACGAGGCTTTTGCTATGTTTTTATCAATTCTTTTAATTTCGTATTCTTCAGGTAATGTAGACAGTAGTTCCTGTATGTGTACTCTATCTAAGTCCTCAGGGTTCTTGTTAAATCTGAATCTCTGAAATTTCTCAATGGATCCTTTGTGAACGGTCTCTATCCGATTTTTCCATTCATCCGAATCAACAATTGCAAGAGTAAAATCAGGAAGATTATAAAGTAATTCTTCAGCTTCCTCTGTGTTGGGATTCCCAGCATAAAAATACAAATATCCCCACAGTTATTTGAGCGACAGTTGGATTCTCAAGGTTGTCTACCCAAGCATTCCCCATATGTCCTTGGAGATATGAAAAAACAATAGTGCTATCAATATTTTCAAACATCGATACTAACTTTTTCCTTACATTGATATCTGCTTCATAAATCATTCAGTTACTTTTTTCTAAAAATTTATAAATTTCCATCAATGCTATGTTATCATATAATTTATGAGTCTCATCAATACCATGTTATGCTATATTTTTATAGATATATAAACTTTGTAAGACTAATCTACCCTAAGAAGATACTTCAACAATAAAAGCATTAATCCTTCTTGAAATAGTCTAGTAGAAGGGAGCCTTTCTACCTTTCGGTAAATTGGACTCCCTCACATAACCGTGCTTGCACTATTAGTGCACACAGCTCCTCTCAATCATCATTTACAGAATTTATCTAATTTGTATTATATTCCACAGTCATTATTGACTATATTTATCCAAAAATAGAAAACATTTCCTTGATAATGTGTTACAATATCAAATGGAAGGCCGAGCACAGGTAACACTAGGTCTATACAATTGGCTTGGATGGGATGCCTCCTCTGATTGAAGGTGAATTAAAGGCGCAGTTTAAATTTTGTGTTGCTTAGAGGAGAATTTTTCTCATAGTTATCTCGCAATATGTCAGTGACTTTTAGCGGATACCTAATGTAGTAAGAAACATAGCTTTTATTTTATGCAAAGCAGAAAGTGCTGATCTTTCGTCAAAGTATCGATACCAAGGTAAGTATTGGTTAGCTTATTTTGTAGTGATAATATAAGAAGCTCTTCATTCATTGGTGAAATGCATTTGCGTTTTGGATGTGATAGATTTCCTTCGCCACATATCGTTTTTTCGTAGGTCAAACCATCTCGTGTTTCAACTTTTCACCTTACAGTATTATTTAAATGTCGGTTCCTGATCCGAGCAGAAAATAACTTTAGACTGTAAACGTGTCCGATCCGAAATGACGGAGCCAATACGTCCAAAATTTACAACCTCACTGATCGTGTGCTTCGAACGATCACGTACTACAGGAATGCATACTTATTCATTGGAATTTCCATTTTTACGGCCGCTCCACCTCGTTTGCGCGGTTTTCGGTTCACCTTTCGACTCCCCTTTTTCGGAATGATGAATGTAGGTTTCGTCTGCTTAGGGGCAGCAAAGTCCATCCCGAAACCCGGGCTTTACGAATGTCATCTAATTTGCCAGTGCTCTACTACAATTCATTGGCAGAAGAATCTTGCAGGTTCTACACCAACAATTGTTTTGAGCTTCATCAAGTTCAGTCAGAGTGTATCAACAATTTGATTAAACAGAATATAAGACAAAGTCAACACCGTTCAAACATTTGTTCCTATTTAATTTTATTTAAGAAAAAGTGTTTGTAAGCAAAAATGCCTTAAAACTGAACATGGAGAGGAACGTGATGATTTGAAGATCGTGGGATTTATTGTAACGATTGTGATTTTACTTATCGTGAGTTTGATTACAGCGAGCAGTCGAATGAAGAAAAAAAATAAAAAATTGCGAGTAGAAATGGAGATGGCTAACCCTTTACCGAAGGAGAAACAGCATTTGCTTGCCTACGGTGCCAATCTTGCTCTTTACCGGTCTGAGTCGCCACGGATATTGCCGATGAAGATAGATAATGAAACTTTGAAGGAAGGCCTTTCTTCATACTGGGATATTAGTAATCCGGAGGAGGCTACTCAAACCCTGGAGTGGCTGCTTACAGAAGGGCATCGTGCGAAGTATGATCCGCTTCTTATGGAGTTGAAAGCTGGCCAGTCTTTTACTGAGGAAGAAGTGGGGAAATCGCAAGAATGCTATGAATCAGCCCAAGAAGCGATGATGAAGAAGCTTTCCTTTGCGAAATCCGATTTTGACCGGGTGAACACCATTGCTGCCTGGGATTTTGACCGAGCTGTAAATATTGCAAGATGGAGCTACATAATTGGTTATATAACCGAAGAACAGGCATGGGGCTATATAGAGAGAGCTGCTGATGCCGGTAGCCATTTCTTCCAATCCTGGAAGGACTATTTTATTTCATTTGCATTTGGCCGAGCCATTGCTTACGAGGGTTACATTTACGATATTCTTTGGAATGGAAAAGAATTGCTGGATGAAAAGGACTCGATCTGGAATGAATTTAGCATTAAGCGATCCGGAACAAGAAACAAAGTAATTTAGTATTGGACAAGGTCTAAGAGAGTGGGCGGGTTGACTTCCTTATTGTAGTTTTAGAATAAACGTTTGATCAAAAACACCTTCATAACACATAAAATACTATAACTAAAATGAATCCATTTTGAAAAAAGATAATCAAAATGGATTCTTCTCAACAGATGTTTAGTTTTTCTAAAAAAGTTTAATCATTTTCTGCTATGTTCTTTAAACAGCGCATCGCCACAGAGAATGAAAATATAATGAACTGCCCCATACTAGTTTTTCATCCAGACAATCTATAGTTCTGTTTATTATGGCCCTCCGTTTTATTAAACGAACGGGACGGGTCTTCAATGGATAAGTCTTTTTTCAGAGTTATAAGATTTTACTTTCATGGTAGTAGTGTCACTACATCGAAAAACACCTATCTTATAGTCACCTAATCCCATATCGACCAAGCGGTATCAATATGATTACCTGTTGGGTCTTAAAGACAAAGTATTTTTCTTTTTCTCCACGCATACAAATTTTCGGTAACTTCTACACCATTATTCTTTAATGATTTATGCGTATAGTCAAGGTCTGGACCATTCAAAGTAAAAGTTTGATACAGGCGACCATTGCGTAAAAAATCTGCTGTTGTATAATCCATTGTTTCTACAAGGAGTAATACCACATTTCCTACTGGCGGTGTTAATACCGCTACATAACCAATATCATTTTTAAACTTTGGTGATCTAAGCTTAAATCCAAGCTTATTTTGATACCATTCTATTGTTTCATCAATATTATTGGCTGGTAAATAGAGATACCCTATTCTGCTGAATAACGATTTTTGTTCTTGTATGTTCAACATCATTTTCTTTCATAATTTGATATGAAGCATGAATATCATTCGTTACAAATCGAATTGATGGAACTTGATAAGTTGAAATAATACCATTTTCGTTATCCCAGTTAGGTATGGTATCTAAAACTAATCCAGCCGTTTCTTCCATTGGTGCAGTATATATATGTCCAAAGAATATTTCTCCCCCTTCGAAACCAAATATTTTACTGTACCATTTCACAAGATTACGAACCGGAACAAACACACCGCCAATTCGGTTTTTAATCGACTAAAACTCATCCCTAAAATATTATTAAATTTAATAATTCAATAATTTGATAGTAATTCCCTCTCACTTTCTGTAAATTGTTTGTTTTAGATCACCATTTTTTAATAAACCAGCCTATCCCTTTAGTGAAATAAGAAAAAAGCAGTAATCATAATTGATCTACACCCCTATACTTGTTCGTTAAACTAGATAATATTTATGTTTTTTTAGAATATGAGTAAAAGAAGTATGATTTATTATTGAATTTCTCGCATTGAACCTAGTACGATATTGTATCCATCGGGGTCTTTTATACAGGTATTTTTAAACTCCCAATGACCGTGTGTACCTGTAAAAGGCTCCACCTCAATTTTCCCACCATTTCCACGGATTTCTTCAACCAAAGTGTCCAAGTCATCCCAGCTAACATGAATATATGTATCCCATCCGAATTCAGGACCTTCCCAATCGGTAGGATAATCTGAACGCTTTTTGGATACTGCATTTGGTCGCACGTCATCTGGAGAGTTCGACTGTTGGAGAATAATGGTCATCCCTTCTCGTTCTGCATGTCCCCAGTCATCAACTTTACATCCAAGAACATCACGGTAGTATTTCTGCGATTTTTTTAAATCTGAAACTAAACGCACTTGAATCGTTTTACCTAATATCCCCTTCTTTTGTTGCTTTACTTCCATCTTTTCTCACTCCTATTTAAGAAATTACAATTGTTGGTACAAACTAAAAAACTCTAATTATTGTTACATTCTGTATATTCTGATTAAATCCCTTCTTCAAACCTGTCCATTTTGTTTAAAAAGAACTAGTAGTTCAAGGATTGTAAATAAGTTCATATATCTCTATAAAAAGAGACATTCATGTTTCCATCAATGTCTCTTTTCTACTACTTATGGGGCAGTGGTTCCATTCTTCGTTCTTCCACCTGTTTCAGTGCCACCACTACTTTCCACTTGTTCCATTATACTTTGCTAAAATTGCCTCTTTTTCCTTTTGCGCATACGCTTTTCGGTTTTTGATAAATGTATCGATTAATCCATTTACCAGTGTGAGTTGTGTGGCAAATGCTATGTCGTCTTCTTGCGTAGATAACTTCTGTAATCTATCATTTGCTTTTTGTACCTCTTTATAATTTAGTTCACGATAGTCTTTTAATTTATACAGATAACTCCATGCAACAGGATCAAGTTCACTAAACGGTACTCCCTTTTCATGCAGCAACTTACGTAAGTCGTCGGCATCATTTTCGTCTGCGGTTGAATCAAGTTGTAACTTCTCTTTTAACATGTTCATTTCATTATAATGCTTCATATAATGACTAAATTCACGTTCTCTTCCTATTTTATCTACTTCGGTAGTTATATCACTTAATTTATCAATAGTACCTTCCCATAAGATAGACAATAACTTCTCAAACTTTGCCTCTATAAATTCAAAATCATTATGATATAATTTTGCTATCGAAGATGTTGATGTTGAATTATCTATCTTTTTTCGAAGAGAGAGTACTTGCTTTTTCACATCTTCATAGCTTTTAGTAAGTGACACTAACTTATTATCAAATTTCTTTAATTCTTTATCATATTTACTTGGTATTGTAGTCAATAGTTCATTAATTTGATTTCTCAATTTTTGTATAGTAGTTTTATTACTATAAACCGCTTCTAACTGATCATCAGTCAATCGAGTTAAAAACTGCTTTGCTATATTTAATTCAACTTCTGCCTTTTTCTTTTTCCCTATACTTGCTACCTCTGATTTTGTTTTGCCAATCTCTGTTTTTAATTTGACTAATTGCTTCTTTAAAGAGGATGATGTTTTAGCTAATGTATTGTCTTTTCTAGTATTTTTCTGTGCCCTAACATCTTTTTCAAACTTACTGACTTTACTAGATAACGAAGCATTTGTTTTACTTTTCTTTACTACTTTCTTTTCTAAAGAAGATAATGTCTTAT
Organism: Heyndrickxia sporothermodurans; assembly: GCA_018333075.1. Lineage (GTDB taxonomy): Bacteria > Bacillota > Bacilli > Bacillales > Bacillaceae_C > Heyndrickxia > Heyndrickxia sporothermodurans_A. Next base: position 224,271 of record BORH01000007.1, read on the forward strand.
CATACTTCGTTTTCCCTAATTTTTTATATTCATTTAAATCCTTTTTTATTTTGTTAATCGAAGAAGTATTAGATGTTATAGTCTTATGATATGCTTTGATTTGTTTTGCATATTTTGCTTTCATCTTACTTACAGAATGCGAGTAACTTGATACATGTGCTGTTGCAGCCTGCGTTTGAACCACACCAAAACCACTTACTAACATGACAGATAATACTAATCCACCTACAAATTTTAAACCTTTCACGTCGCACCTCTTCTCTTTTATTAAAGTCTCCTATTCTTTATTTTACTTCGCTAAATTAATTAAATATTCCTTTTTCTTTTTCCTTCATTAAAAAAAACGTTCCTGCTTATTACAGAAACGTCGTAAATTCAAACAAAAATATGTAATAAAAGGAAATGGAATTTTTATTCTCCACTATCATCCCCTTCATCATTACTATCACCATTATCCAAATCTTCGTGGAGTCCATCGTTACCTTTATCATAGAAAAAATCATTTATGGTATTTACAAAGCTTTTTTTTGGATTTTCACTTTCACCAATATGGTGAATATTCAAAAAAACTCTCTAACGTAAATACTTGAATAGCCTGTTGTTTTTGCCTCGAAATAAAGTAAAAACAGATAATAATGATAATAAGTATTAGTAGCATTATTAGAGTCAGAATCACAGCATTATTCATAATAATAACAGCCCCTTACTTGTCCTTTATTCATACATATGAAATTTCTAAGTTTTAAATCACATATTTGATTATTGCTGTGAAATTTCACTGAATTCTACACTTTACTTAATAACTCTCTTTAATAAAGAAACTGCCCCTTGAGTTTAAGTACATTCCTTCAAAATTAATTTTTTACATAATCAAACTTTATAGTCCGTCTACATCTGAAGTAATTTATTCTTGATTACATTTAAGCTTCCAGTTTGAGCAGGAAATTGCAATCATTTAATTGAAGTATTAAGAATGTTAATTTAATGATGGAGGAAAAACAATGGATTGGTCATTAGAGAATGTTGAGAAAGTAAGCCAATTAAACACATCTACATTCTTTATTCCTACTTCTCAAGAACGACGAAGTCAAAAGAAAGGGGATTATGTAAGGTTGCATTTTTTAATAAATAATCCCAGTCAAGATGGTCCTCGAGCAGAAAGAATGTGGGTAGAAATTATTGATAAAAAACTTTTCGGTAAAAAGTTTGTTGGGATTTTAACTAATCAACCTGTATATATAAACTCCTTAAATCTTGGTGATCAAATTGAATTTGAACCTAAGCATATTGCCCAGGTACTTATCAAACAAGATGATCCACGTTGGTTAGAAATTGGAGAACAAATGGCTTTGGTATCGAAAAAGTGTTTAGAGACAGATGGGATCGTTCGTTGGTTGTATAGAGAAGAACCTGATCGGGAAGAAGATAGTGGTTGGAGATTGTTTAGTGGTGATGAAAGCGAAGAATATCTTAGTAATCCTGCAAATATAAAAGTAATGAATGTTTATTATTTGCTTGATAAAGACCCAAGCTTAATTTATCCATTTAAAGGGGGAATTGGGTCTGCTTTTGAACGAGAAAATAATAATTCCTCTTGGGATGAGGTTAAAGATTGGTAAATAGAAAAAATAAACAACCTAAGTCCGAAATAATTAATAGGATAGACTCAGGTTGTTTATTTTTTATATTCTATATCCTTATGTTTGCCTCCTTATTTAACTAACTCGCCCCAACTGAAATCATATCTTCTAAAAGAATCTTTAACATGCCATTTAATAAAACAATAGATTAATAATCCTTGAAATTAATTTTTTTGTGATTAAAAATAATCAGCTTGGTTGTCAATTTTCAATCCATCCCACTCATTTAACAGATTTATAAACTTTAATAAAGAAGAAGTTAAATACTTATCTTTTCGATAAATGAATATGGTTTTTACTTTTCCGTATGCATTTGGAATTGAATATTGTCTAAGAGTTCCATCTTGTATATTTTTTTTAATGACACTTTGAGGAAGCATACTTACGCCTAAGCCAGCAGATACACATCCGATTATTGCATCCAGTGTACCAAATTCCATAATCTTATTGGGTATTAAATTCTCTTGATGTAACCATTGTTCAAGCTTTTCGCGATAATAACATCCAGAACGAAATACAAGCAGGGTTCTTGTTTGAATATCTCTTATAGAAGATAACAGAGGTTGATTTGTCCCTGTAATAAGCACTAACTCCTCTTCGATTACTTCCATTTGATTGAGCTCAGTATGTTTAATAGGTCCAGAAACAAAAGCTCCATCAAGTTCATACTGAAGGACTCCTTGAATGTTTTCTTCTGTGGAACCTGTTTTCAAAGTTAGATCAACATCAGGATAGTCTTTAAGATATTTTGAAAATAAAACTGGTAAGCGGACTGCAGCTGTTGTTTCCATTGAACCAATTATTAGAGGACCTTTGGGTGTTTGATAATCATTCATCACGTTTTGTGTCTCTTCTATAAGGTGAAAAATTTTTTCAGTGTAAGTGAGCAACAAGCTCCCTTTGGCTGTTAATTTAGTTCCACGATTATGGCGATAAAACAAAGTAGTTTGAAGATCTGCCTCCAATTGTTTTATTCTCATTGTGATATTAGATTGTGCATATTTAAGCTCCCTTGCCGCCTGTGAAATACTCCCCAACCTTGCAACAGTTTGAAAAATTTTTAACGCCTGCAAATCCATAAAATCTTCTCCCTTTTTTGATATCAAAAAAACTGATATCAACCATCTCTTTTATGTATTATTCAATATACCAAAAATAAGTTATGCTTTAAATAAATAACGCTAAATTGAAGGTGAAAAAAATGAAAAAGCAGTCTTTTCTTTTTTTAATTGGAGGAATATTGTCTTTAATTATTGCTATGGGATTTGGAAGATTTGCATATACTCCCATTCTTCCTTTAATGCAAAAAGATCTTTCTTTTTCAAATACAATTGCCGGTTACTTAGCAACAAGTAATTACGCAGGATATTTGATCGGAGCAATCCTAACTGGTACTATACCATTAAAAAAATACAGGGGAATAGCCTTGAGAATAAGCCTTTTCATTAACATTTTAACAACTGCTTTGATGGGTTTTACAAGCTCTATTTTATTATGGATATTCCTTCGTTTTCTATCGGGATTTTCCAGTGCCTTCGTGTTAGTCTTAGCCTCTGGTATCGTGTTAGATAAACTTGCAACTATTAATAAGACAAATTGGTCAGGCTTATTTTATAGTGGAGTTGGCTTAGGAATCTTTTCTTCGAGTCTAATTATTCCAAATTTAAATCATTTATTTTTGTGGAAAGGAACATGGATAGGACTCGCTATTGTAAGCGTAGTTCTTTTTATCCTCGTATGGATCTGGCTTGATGATTCTACAGATATAGTTGAGTTGAAAAATAAAGCTCAAATTCATAAACAGGTACCCCCATCTAATTGGCTCCGTTGGCTTATGATTGCGTACGGTTTAGAAGGCTTGGGGTACATTGTTACAGGAACATTTATCGTTTCTATTGCTGACAAAACACCATCTTTTGAAAATAACGCTACCTTAGTTTGGATGATTGTAGGATTAGCCGCGATACCATCATGTTTCATATGGTCATTACTAGCTAAAAAATGGGGGTACGTTAAATCCTTAATTTTTGCGATGATTTTACAATCTATAGGTATTGCAATGCCTGCCTTTTGGATGTCACAAACAAGTTTTATAACAAGTGCGTTATTATTTGGCGCAACCTTTATAGGAATCACTACGCTTGCAACAACATTAGCACAACAAATTGAACCTTCTAATAGCGGCCGAACGATTGGTAATCTCACAGCCATTTATGCTATTGGACAGCTGATAGGTCCAACTCTTGCTGGAGCTGTGTCTTCATTCACCCACAATTTTAATGCAGCTTTGGTAGGAGCAGCAATTGTCATATTAGTTGGAGCGAGTTTGCTTTTAAATGGACTTAAATTTGAAAGGAAAACGAAAGTGAAAAATATTATTTTTAAGCATTAGAAGAATTTATTTAAAATACGAGGTGGATTGATGATAAATGTTGAAATGACTAATCTTTTAACTATTGAGTATCCAAAATTTAGTTATAAAATGTATTTTACTTTAATTGAAGGTATTTAAAGAGAAATCATGGAGCAGAAGAATAAATTACGTAGACTTTTTATCACCTTGTTCTTCTCCTACTCCAAGCTCTTCTTTTAAATGCTGTTTCATCCATTAGTAAAAATTCTGATGGTGAAACAACATATTATATTCCTATATCCCGCATTTTTTCCGTGACTTTTTTCATCCTATCATCAATATCTGTGCCACTGAATTTTTCAAACTGCATTTCACTCGCGATTTTTCCGTCGCGCATAAACATAATACGCTCAGTCCGAGCTGCAATCTTTACGTCGTGAGTTACAAGTATAACTGCAGTGCCTTCTTTGTTAATTTCAGCAATGATGTCCATAATTTCCTGTGCAGATTTTGAGTTAAGCGCACCAGTTGGCTCATCACCAAAGATAATTTTAGGATTGCTAATAAGTGCACGGCATATTCCCGCACGCTGAAGCTGTCCTCCTGAAACCTGAGTAATATCACGGTTTTCCAGTTCCGCAATACCTACCTTTTTCATAAGGGCTCTTGCTTTCTCAGTAATATTCGCAGCACTTTTTCTGTTATCCCGCATTGAAGGAAGAATGATGTTATCGAGAATGTTCAAGTTTTTAAGTAAAGTCGGCTGTTGAAATACAAAACCCATTTTTGTTCTGCGTATGTCGGCAAGCTCCTTTTCATTAAGCTCTGCTAGATTCCTGCCGTCAAAAGAAACCATTCCATCATCAATGCCATCCATTCCACTCATCGAAAACATCAGTGTCGATTTTCCTGAGCCTGAAGGTCCCATAACTGAAACGAATTCGCCATCGTTTATTTCAACGGACACGCCATCGAGAACATTGTGCTTTTCATTTCCTACTCTGAAAGATTTCACGATATTTTCAGCGATAATAATCTTCTTCATAATCTACTCCTTCACATTTTCAGATATTTTTATTTGTCCCGCTCTCGATGTACCGATAATTGTTGCGATAAGTACTGAGCATATCATCATTAATGGACATAAAAGATACGCTGAAAGAGGGTTAACTATAAAATTAAACGACGACGCTCCAAACGACGAGATAACCGCGCTCGCAAGTACCTCTCCGAGCGTGTTTGCTAGAAGCGTCCCAAGAACAATTCCTAAAATCAAAACAAATACCGAACGCGAAACAAACTGGATTGTAATATCCGAGTTTGTAAATCCTAATGATTTCAATACGGCAATTGAATATCTGTCCTTTGCGACAAGCATTTTCATAAACAAAACTGTAACCAATACTGTAATAATCAGCGCAACGACAATTGCAGCGAAGGAAGCCTTTCCGATGGAGTTTATTGTTGTTCCGAATGTCTGTGTAATATATTCATCAATGCCGGAAATCTTTGCAAAATCAAACCTTTCCGCATATTCCAAAGTCTTTTCTCTGACAAGAGATTTATCCGAAAGCTCTGCGTAAATAATAGACCACATAGTATCCGCGGAATCGTCGGAGAAAACAGCCTTAGCAGTTTTGCCACCGTTAGTAATGTCGGAATAAGTTCCGCATACCCTGAAATCTTGCTCCTTTCCCTCAACCACCAGCGTAATGACATCACCAACCTTCTTCCCTAGCTCATCAGCATTAATAACTGAAAGTGCAATTTCGTTTTCTGAGTCAGGTGCTCTGCCTTCGGAATATTCTACTGGGAATACCGAATGGTCACCAAGCTCAATTTTTATTCCTTCTTCTAATCCGTTATTCATCTTGGCTCTGAATGTTTTGGTCGTAAGCACAGCTTTTTTAGTGATAGATTTGTCGCGCTCCAGCGTCTTTACAATTTCAGCTGTTTTTTTAGAAATATTATCAGTCTGTTGTATGTCAATGCGTACATCACTACTTCCTATCCCCATATATGTGATAAAGCTTTTGGAGGAAATAGTATTGTACAGGTTCTGTGGAACGATAAGGATAAATGTCGAAATCACAAGCACTACAAGCATTGTAGCGTAAAGTCTTTTTCTTGCAAGAACATCTTTTATGCCGAGAAAAACATTCGTGTTAAACAGCCTATTCCTGCTCAAACAAAAATATTTTGCGCCCGCGGATTTATCCTGTGAAGTGCCAAAACGTATTGCTTCAGCAGCTGATATTTTTCGAAAGCGTTTCAGCACTTTGCTTACATAGGCAATGATCGCTAGGAATACAAGCAATATACCAATTATTCCGAAAAATAAAACTAAAGAAGAATGATCACTTTCCCCCATATAAAGTCGTATATTTTCAAGTAGCATGCCTCTGAACACAAATGAAAGTGCAAATCCGAGAGTACAACCAGCTGCCGCAATTACTGCGTATTTCGCAAGATAAATCTTTTTTATGTCGGAAACGCGTAGACCTATTGCTTTCATAACACCTATTTCTCGGTAGTCGTCTTCGATTTTCGCAAGGAGCGTAAAGCGGATGCACATAAACGCGATGGCAACGACAAGTACACTTACGAAAAGGATGACCGCAATCATCAGTCCATCAGAAATAGCATTAAGCATTTTGAAAAGCGGATATGTAATTGTCGGTCCGTTAGCTTCAAGTCCCGCAGAGGTATAAGCCGTTTCGAATGCGCCAATTTCAGACATGTCCTTTAATCTGAACTCAATTAGATATTCCGTGCTTCCGAAATCCTTTATTGCCGCATAATCATTTTTGCTAACCAGAAACCTCTTTGACGAGGCAAGTAACGAATTCATCTGTGAATCGCGCAAGAATCCCGCAACAGTTAAATTTTTTCCGTCTATGACAACCTTGTCACCGACTTTTGCAGTGCCGTCCTTCATATAACCTACCGGAACATAAATCTCTCCATCAGATACATTTATAACGTTTCCGTCAAGATCAAGGAGATAATCAAATTTTTCGCTTTGTGTGCTGAAGCCGTTATCCTGAACCTTGTCTGCAAGCGAGTTTCCGTTAATGACAATCCGCGCACCGTCAACATTGAGGAATTCAAGAACTTGAAATTCATCGACATTGCTGTTCTGCTCTGCGAAATCCGCAAGCCGTACAGCATCAATATCACCTGAATGCATCTGCAAAAAATGCGGAGTTTTCGCCTGCTTCATCAATGAATCTATCGAACTCGAAAGATTTACGATAAGTATCGCAGAAAGAGAAACAAGCATAGCTGCGGCTGCGACAAATATCATTGTTGTCAGCGTTATCAGTTTGCTTTTTGAAATGTCGTTACGGATTATTCTGTTATACATAAGTCACCTCTTTTTCTAGACTTTTAATAGATTTCAAGTCATTTAGAATTACTGAAGTAATACATAACAATATCCCAGCGATAATAATTAGTAATCCCGTGCTGATAATCTTACCTTCCTTTATTATTCAAGGCTGCCTCTGTTTCCGCTGCCAAATATCTGCATAACGACGGACATTAGACTACCACTTTCAGCACCAAGCAGCCTTTCTACATTGAAAACAAACGCCTGCATTCGTGAAACGCGCTCCTCGTCCGTCATTTCAACCATATCGTCATCAAAAATGGTGTTCATATATGTCACGACCATTTCCATGCATTCATACGGGAAGGGTGTATTGAACAGTCCTTGCTCAATACCCTCACGGATTATTCCAGTCAGTATCGGGGGAACACCATTAATAATGACCTTTTGTATTTTCTGATGCATGAGTGCATTCTGCGGCTTGTGAATGTGCTCCATTATTTCCTTGCTGCTTTCTCCACTTAAGTTCAGAGCCATTACAACGCCGATAATTCGCTCATTTATGGGGATACTTTTATCTGCGGCACTTTCTTGAGCCGCGCCTAAAAGACGGACACTATACCGTTCAATCAGCGCGTCCATAATATCCTCCTTCGACTTGAAGTGATAATACAGCGTTCCCCGTGCAATTCCGACCATTTCGAGAATATCGTTTGTACTTGTACCATCAAAGCCCTTCTGACCAAAAAGCTTATCTGCCGCATCAAGTATTTCGTTTTTGCGTTCTTCTGCTTCTTTCCTCATTTTAAATCCTCCTTATAGACCGACTGTCTGTCTATAAGGTATTATAGCATTCTATGGTTAGTCGTCAAGGTGATATGCTAAATTTTGTAAACAATTCATCTTGAAATTTCCTGCCGAATGACCCATTTTATTTAAAGATGGCTAACCTTATTTGTTGTTTTTAGTTCAAGCTTTTATCTTAGCTGAGCAAATAGTTATTTTATCTTTTATTACATTTACCTGTCCCTTAACCACGTAAGAAAAGGCGTTCCTAATTATTACAGAAACACCTGCGTTACCTACAAATCTAAACCTCTATGACAATATTAAATTAACTCCGCTATAATACGATTTAAAATTCTTTTGCTTTCTACATCCTTTGATCGAGGAGTCCGACCAATTTGTTCGTAGACCTCTTTTTCCTCCAGAAGTTGTCTTGGATTTAAGACTCGAGCTGAGATGCCGCTCAACAAATAATCTTGCGGTAGTAAGGAATCAGCACGCCATACCCATTCCGGTAATCCATTCATAATAAGACTTCCTTCACTGGTACGCGTTATATAGCTAAATGTAATTTCTACGACATCCTTACAAAAATCAGATTGCCTACCACGAAACTCCTCTTTGACATGAGTCTGTTTATAGCCAGCACCTGCAAGGGCATGCTCTAGCTGTTCACGGTGTTGTATCCATGTTACCAAGTCGATATCGTCATGCGCACGGGTAACCCTTCCAAGTAAAAATTCGATTGCCCATCCTCCTCGCAACCAGAATTCACATCCGATTTCTGTAGAGATTGCACTAATTTCACTTAATATCTTTAATTGTGCCGCGGTTTGAACATCAAAAAGTTGATCTGTCATGTAGAACCTCCATAACATTTTTTCTAACTACCTTTTCACCTGCACGAAATCATTCTCTTCCTTTAGATAACCTAACTTTAGTAAAAAGACACAACATGAATTATAAAACTTCTAATAAACTCAATTTTTCAATTATCATTGACTTATATTTGTCAGCCTCATATTTAGAATTATTGATTATTTCTTTTTTCAGTATTAACCTATCAAAAATTTCTCTTTCCAATTCTCTTCTTGCTTCTAGCACTTTTAAAGTGCCTTCTAACCCTTTGTAACCAAGCGCTTTCCTATTTCCTTGGTTTGTATAATACTTAATAAATCCAATTGACCATTCCTTTGTTCTCTCATTAAATGCTTTCTTGAATGAAAACTCTAGGTCATCCTGTTCTACATATAATAATACTGGGTTTAATTTTTCGATAATTTTCGATAAGGTACTAACATAATTAATCACTTTTTCTTTTTGCTCACCGTATTTAATCATTCCAATGGTTACTGGGTTTTGAATGAAGCAACATTCAAAAATATACGTTTTATTATTCTTGAGTGCCTCTTCAGCAAAATCGGTCCATTTGTCAGTAATTAATTCAATATTTTGTACTAGTGGTAATTCATAAATATCATTTTTAAAAATTGTACTTAATAATTGCTCTGAAAACTTTTCTCCATATTCGTTCTTAATTTTTTGATATGGTAATAAATAATGGTTTCCTTTTTTGATCACTCTATTAATCAATATTTCTTTAAATTCTCCACTATTCGATAACAAACATTCAAATTCATTTTTATTAAAACAAGATACGCCATCATAATCAGCAGAGTGGTCCAGATTCCCTTCTAAAAATAACTCGGCTTTTATATTATTTTCAGTCAGAATATCATTGATTATATTTGCAGTGGTTGATTTACCAAATCCAGGTAAACCTTCTACAATTATTAGTTTTGTGTTCATAAAAAGATAAAATCCTCCTTTAACTGTTCAGGATGTAAAGGGACGAATAACAAAACAAATAAAAAATATACTAATCCACTGCACTCACCTCTACTAGTCGTTTATTTGTAATTCTCTATATCAAGATGAAATTCCTTCACCATTTAAATTGATGGGTTAGTAAAAAAGCGTTCCTGCAAATTGCAGAAACGCACTTTTTCGTGAACTATGGTTAAACCTCTTCTTGAAATGTCATCGTTTTTATTGGCTTCAAATTAAAAGGTATAATAAACTCCCTAAGGTTTTCTATTTGAAATCTGATTTCACTTCTTAGTCAATAGTTGCCATTTTGGATCTTTTATGTCAGTCACATTTTGCCTTCTCACAAATTCAAGACAATCCTCTTCACATGCCCCAAATTTAATAAAGTTTCTTTGTGCTTTCCTTAATGAAACTTTATTAGCTCCACCTTCATAATCTGGATCTCTAAATTGCACACCATCATCTTCCCAAAAGCATATTTTACAAATTTCGTATGTATCTGTTGGTTCTTCATCTAATGTTTTATAACCACAACAAGGACATGTATATTTCATTTTATATTTGTCCCCCATTACTTACTGCCCAATAATGATGCTCATGGAAAAGGAGTTCTTGAGCATTGTCAATATCCATCCACCTTATAAAGTGGTCATCTTCCGTTGGTTCCTGTATTTTATCCAATAATTCTGCTAAGTAGAAATATCCATCATTTATGAGGGGTTCATTTTTAGTAGAGTGAAAATATCTCTTTGCATTACCAATAAAAGAACCTATAGATACCTTATAAACGGTTTCTTCCAACATTTCTCTTTCAAGGCATTCTATACAGCTTTCATCATTTTCAATTCCTCCACCAGGCAAAAAATAATGTCCTCTTGAATTTTGCACAGTTAAAACCTTATCCTTTGCAGAATTAAAAATGATAGCATAAACACCTTTTCTTATATGATAATCAAGCCCGACCATTTTTTCTCCAAAAACCTTAACCATGATTTCACCTTTTCATACTTCAATTATATTGTTCAGTAAACATTCTACTCGATGCTGAGGAAGATTTATTAACATTCACCTTGAAATATGTAAGGCGATGAGGATTTTAATAAACTCTCTACTCCACCTGGATGATAGGGCATTAATTTATTAGCTGTATTTATGTCCACCCATTTTATTTCTGCAATTTCTTTCTTATCCACAATTTTAATTTCACCGTCGATAATTTTTGCCTTAAAAATAATCATTAAACCGTGGTGTCCATGTTTTATAAAAAACGCTTCATTCACTGCAATAATGTTTCCTATTTCAACTACTAAACCAGTCTCTTCTTTTGTTTCGCGGATAACCGCCTGTTCTAACGTTTCTCCTGTTTCAACTGCCCCACCTGGTAGTGACCAAGTCGCATGTCGATTATTAACCATTAATACTTTCTTTGTTATTTCATCATAAATAAACGAATATACAACATCTACTCTTTTCACAAAAACACCCTCTTGTTATTAATCTGATTTCAACAAATTTCCTTACTCTAATCGTTAGAGCATGATTCGTGAACACTTAAAAAAATTGGATAGCTTTATCGAATATATTCATATAAATTTTAATAAAAACAGGCACTGTTCCAATAATAAGGAACGTGCCCGAAGATTATAGAATAAACTTTTTTAGAAATGTATATTATCGGTAATTGTCATGGATCGGCTGAAATAAATCTTCTTGAGCAGACCTAACGACTGAAAAATGATCAACATTGTAGTGGCCGTGCAGTATATCATTATGATGATTTATTATCTCCTGAGCAGATAGTATCGTAGAATCTGTCGTCGAATGTCCGTCCCCAACTAAAGTAACATCAAAATGATTGATGGTTGCAGTTCTAACTGCGGTGTCAACACAATATTCTGTTTTACATCCCATTATAACTAGGTGTTTTATTTCATTGTCTTTTAAAAAGTCCATTAATGGTGTATCATAAAATGCATTTGTAGCTAATTTATCAAATACTTTCGCTGTGGCTGGCACCTTTATTTTTTCATGTATTTGAAAACCTGGACCATTTCCGTCAGCAACATCTTTATCCCTAATAAAGACGATTAAAGCATCTGATTCGACTGCCTTATCAATGACTAAATTAACATGATCTAATAATCCTTCTTTATTAAACACACTTTTCTCTTCATTATTGCCCTCAACTAATTCTTGCTGGACATCAATAATAAGTAACGCTTGCTTCATAGAAAACTCCTCTACGTTAAATTTTAATCCGTTCTACAAACCCTTTTCTCAATTTTACTTACCATAAATACCGCCCCCTTTCACTTCTTAACTTATTTCGTTAAGAAGTTCAAAAAACCCTTTTTTGGGACACAGGGTCTGGTTCCTTGTCCCTTTTATTTTCCTGGTATCTAAGAATTTTGACTCTCTCTAAGCGCAATAAATGGGAGTTCTGCTATCGATGGATGTGTTCCAAAGAATGATTGAGCTTGGCTTACGGGTGCCCTTCAATTTAATCATCAGGGCAATTGTAGTAATGATTTCCTTTGCCTGATGACCTACACAGGTACCTCCATTAAGCTTTCCATCCTTATCCCAAACGATTTTTAAGAATCCTTCTCTTTGATTCTTCATAAACGCTCGAAAATTTCGTGTTTCATAGGGAACTTTAATATATTCTACATCTTCATCATTCGTCTTAATATATCCAACAGTTGCTACTTGAGGGTTTTCGTTAAAAGCTAATGGAAGTGTACTAGGATTAATCATTTCTGTATTTTGGTTAAGCAGCAACACGTGCCTTTGCCAACGCTTGTACGACAGTATATGAATGAGGCATCTGTGCATCGCCTATGATATAAATTGAATTATTATCGGTTTGACCGAATGTGTCAATGTCAATTGATCCTGCCTGATTCATTTGAAGATTCGTAGCCTCTATATGTAATTGATCCAGATTAGACCGAAAGCCAAGTGTAATAAATGCTACTTCGGCTTCAAATACACTTTCGTCTTCTCGCGCTGCCCTAACCATTCTTCCAGTATTGGTTAACTCCTTAACCCGCGGGCCACCACTTTCAATTTTTACTCCATTATTAGAATAATGGGAATGGAGATATTCTGTAATTTCGTTTTTCTGGAAGGAGCTAGGTTACTCCTATATTTAGTTGATTAAAAAGATTCACCATCTCATTACCAATAAAACCGTCTCCAATAACAATCATTGTAGAAGGAAAACAGGTTAATTCATAGAGGTTTTGAAAAGAGAAAATCCGCTTTCCATCAGGTTGAATCGTTTTAGGAAAAACTGGCCGCGATCCGTTGGCAATAAGAATCTTGTTGCTAGAAATAATGGTTTCATCTCCATTTTCATGAACAATCTTAACCGAATGACTGCTTTGAAAAGTGGAAACCCCATATAAAACCTGCACTCCAGCATTCTCTAACAAGTTTTTATGCTATTCCTTCCACAACTATAAAGATTATCAATCAATGGGAGTGAAAAGGATTCCTGCTTTTTTATCTCATCAACATTCGCAAGAAAAATATTAGTATAACCTGCTTTCCACTCCCCTACAGGACCTTTTGTACTAAAATGACATATTTTGAGTACCTGCTTGCGGTTAAAGCTGCCTGGTCCTCCCCCTATAATCAAAACATCAGCACCCATCAAAACGCTCTCCCCTGTCCCAATTTTATTATTCGTTTTACTTTTATTTGTTGTTCTGTTTGTGACTCATCGATTCTCGTTTGTGGACCATTCTTAGTTCCAGATGCTCCTTGTTTGTGCTTGTCCCGTCGCAATTTCTAAGAATCATTGAAAATAGTTGATCCTCTAGTCAATACTTTTGTTCCATAGATAGCTATATTTGAAGAGTATCTTCCCATTTTCCAAGGAAATCTTATAAAGATAACCATTTGTTTGAAAATACATATTATTTTCTTCCATAAATCCTGAACTTTCATCACCAGCTTGAATCGATGTTGACCATATGATTTTTTTATTTGGTATCTTCACTTTAGAAATAGTTAGTGAAGGATCATTTCTTTTTGGACTATAGGAAATATAAGCAACTGAGTTTTTCGGATCATATGCTAAAATACTTAAGTTAATAAAACGACTGTTGATTTCTTTTAAAGCATCATTAATCAATTGTTGATCATCTTCAGAAATTTCGTTAGCAAGAAATCGCCCCTTTAAAAAGAACGGACTTTCAAAGGTATGTTCTTCTAAAATCGTTTTGTAGTTATCGCTTTTATTTAATGTGAATTTTTCTAAATCAATTTTGTAGTATTGATTATCTAATCCATATAAATACATGTTTTTCTTGTTCTCAATAAAATAATCTGTCATCTCAAAGCTCAGATTTCCTTTTAGCTTAGGAAGTTTTTGATATAGTTCATCTTCTGACAACGATTTTTTTCCTGTCATCATATCAATAAACGATAATTGCTTTTTTTTCGGGTTCATTATGATCATATCATCTTTGGTTTGACCGATTACATAGTCCTGCCATGTCGATTTTTTTGTCCATTCCTTTTTTCCGGTACCACTATTTACAGCAATAAATTCAAATGTAGAAGTACTAGTAGAGACACCATTCGAGTGACCATTGGGTATACGAGCCCGAACTTTATTTACTATTATCGATTTCCCATTCTTATTCATCGTTACGGTTGGAGCTTCGCTATTCACCTCAACATGTCTGCCAGCACCACTAAAAGTAAGCAATGCAAGACTTCCTATTACAAAATAAAAAATAAGTAATAGACTTAGAAATATACCTGCCCGTTTAAAGCTTCCTTTTCCAAATCTTCTCTTTTTTATTGTTAGGAATAACCAAAAGGCGATTACAAGGAACAAGATAAAATAAATAATTCCTAACACAACATCAAAGAAAAACCAGTCTCTAAACAACCAGCCTCTTAAAATATTTTGGAAAAACATATTCAGACTCTCCTAACTTAAGAACATTATGTTTTTCCTAATTATACATAAAATTAACTGTAAAATTTCACTAAAATTTATTAAGCAAATAAAGCTTGAATATAAAAATGCCAAATCCACAAAAAAATATGAGAAAAAAACTGGTCGAAAACTATAGAACCAATCTTTTTCCCATCTAATCTATAAATTACAATAGATTATTATCCCGGAAACATTGGATCCTTAATAGAATATTCTTTAGGAGGTTCTATCTTTAATAAATGCTGTACAAAATAGTCCCACCGGCGTCGAATATAATAGACATCTGCACCAATACCGTGATGTCGATTAGGAAGGATCATTAAATCAAAATCTTTATTTGCCTTTGTTAATGCATGTACCATTCGTATTGTCAACGAAGGATGCACATTGTCATCCATATCTCCTGTTACTAAAAGTAATTTTCCTTTTAAACGACTTACTAGGAGCGTATTATCTTGTTCTTTATATAGTTCAGGATCATACATCCCTTGAAATCGTTCACCCCAAAAGGCTAAATAATAACGTTGATCGTGATTCCCACAACCAGCTACTGCTACCTTATAGGTTTCAGGATATGAAAGGAGGGCTCTAGCAGCTCCGTAGCCACCTCCAGATTCTCCGTATATCCCTGCACGATTTTTATCTAAGAAGGGATACCGCTGTGCTAATTGTTTAAGGGCTGCAACATGATCCTCCAAACCGGCAGCTCGCCCTAAGTGTCCATTAGAATAATCATGAAACGATTTTGACCGATACGGTGTGCCTCTTCCATCCATCAAAATAACCGCAAATCCAAGCTGAGCAAATGCTTGAGCTCCACCTGTAAAATCTACGGGCTCTACTAAAAATTCACCACCCCAAGTAAATTTTTTCGGAGTATGAATGAGTTGGGGTCCACCATAAAAACTATCTAAAACTGGGTATTTTTTATATTTATTAAAGTTGGCTGGTCGTATTAAAATTCCATATAAATCTGTTACTCCATCAGCGGCCTTAACCATGAAACGTTCAGGAATTCTGTATCCCTTTGCTACGAGTCGTTCTACGTCTGCCTTTTCTAATTTACAAACAAAGCTTCCATCAGTTTTACGTAATACAGTTTGAGGTGGTAAATCAACACGAGAGTATGTGTCTATAAAATAGTTATTATTAGGAGAGATAAATACATCATGTTCTGCATCTTCAGGGGTTAAAAGCATAAGTTCAGTTCCATCAAAGCGAACTCTATAGAGATGTTGAAGATACGGATCACGGTTGGATTCTCTTCCCCCAGCAGTAAAGTATAGCCATTCTTTCTCTTCATCCACACTTATAATTTGGCGAACTCCCCATTCCCCCGAAGTTATACGTTTTTTTAATTGTCCAGTATTTCCATCGTATAAGTATAGGTGTGACCAACCATCTCGTTCTGAATGCCAAATAAAGTCATTACTTTTATTTATCCACCTTATGTTCACACCTCCAAATCCGAGATTATATAAATCTGTAAATATAAAACTATCACTTTTTTCCTCTAATACAATCCTTGCTTTACCTGTTTCAGAATCTACTAATACAAATTGAACCTTTCGATAATCTCTAGAGAAATTTAAAAAGTAGAAATTTTTACTATCATCGGTCCAAAACGCAGTTTGTGAACCTTGTGTTAAAGGTGACATCATTCCAGAAATTATTGGATCGAAATCAACCTGTATTGTAGTACCCTTTTCTATATCAAAAATAATAAATTCAATTAGTGGAACATATTCATCACCAACCAAAGGATATCTGTATGAATAAGCTTCAGGTTCATTTGCTTGATCTTGTGTAACTGACTGGATCAGATGTAGTGTTCTTACTTTTCTTTGATCTAACCTATGCGACACAATCTTTTTAGAATTTGGCGACCACAAAGCTGTAGGTGGTAGCTGTTGTTGGTACAAACGTTCAAACACTGCACTTGTGCGTGCCTCTGGCTGACTTCCATAATCGTAATATGGTTGTCCATCAACTGTAAGTGCTTTAACCTCTTCGGTTTTTAAACTTCGTAAATACAAGTTATTATCCTTAGTAAAAACAGTCCAATCTCCGTCAGGGGAACAGCTTTCATGTTGCAAAACCTTCTTATTAGTTTTTGTCCTTTTGCATTCATATTGATGTAAATTACAAATCCAGGAGGTTTCCTCTATACTAAATTGAATTGAATGTTCGTTATCAATAAAGTTGAATGTTTTAAATGGCAAGTCATAAGGAGTATATAGATTCCCCGTTGATCGTGAGAGAGCCTTTGCCAGCTTTTCATGATCGAATGCTTCTTTTTTTATTTTCCTTATAGGATCAACCACTAAAAATTGCTTGCCGCCTGTATTTATATCTCTTTGATACCAAAAACGCTCTGATTCTCCGAACCAGTTTGGAATTATTTTTCCGTTAAGCACATCATTTAACGTATTCCAAACCAACAATCTCTCTGCACGCTCGTAATGTTTATCTGTAATTGATAAATTCATTAAAACCACTCCTTTTGTTAATATCGTTAAAAATGTTTTTAACGATATTAACAATAAAATAAATATAATATTTAGTCAATAAAAACCTTGAGTATTGCAAAAAAAAATTGGAAGTAATGTGAACTAGTTAGGCGATAACTCATATTGACAATGTCCTAACGATTACTTATCATTAACAACATTAATAATAATGTTAATGAGGGGGATTAAAATGTCTAATCTTCAAAATTTACAAGAACAATTTAGTCAAGAATTGGATAGATTAAGTGATGACGGAGGTAATTTACTAGCTGGACGACTATTTTCTCTTTTATTGTTTTCATCTAAACCATTAAGTTTACAAGAAATGGCTGATCAATTAGAAGTAACAAAAGCTGCAGTAAGCATTCGTATTCGTGAATTAGAAGCAGGTGGATTATCTGTTAAAAAGTCAAAAATAAGTGATCGACGAGATTACTATTACATAGCAGAAGATTTTAGCCTAATAATAGCGGAGACATTTTTAGCAAAAATGAAGCGTTTTTTAGCAAGTACGGAGAGTATATTGGAAAACTGGCCAGAAGAATCAGAAATCCTGGAAGATCAAATTGAAAGCTACCATGCAGCTAAAAAGAGAATGATGGACTTAGAGTTGATATATCAGCTAATTTTTCAACGATTAGAGGGAATTGAGGATGAATGGAAATCAAAAAGAAACAATACTAATAAGCAAAAATAGAGATCTAAAACGGACTAAGAGATAATTTGATTAATAAAGTTTACAGGTTCTTAATGGATCAATTTTGCAAAGGAGCAATCTCATTCACCTATTAAAAAGCTTGAGTATGCCAGATGAACAAAAATAGGTTAACCAGGCATCTTAGTTATACTCGAAAACTTACATAAAAAAAGCGTGGCATAATCATCCACGCTTTTCCTTTATTTTAATGGAAATCTGATGAAATATTTCCTTAACTTTTTAACTAAAATTAACCTCACCAATCTCCTTTGCATCAAAAGGAAGATTTATCACATGTTTTAAGTATTGTCTTACCCTTTCTGCTTCTGTAAAAGGATACTGAAAATGAAGCTCTCCTGCTACATACACAGCTGTTCGCTCAAATAAATCAGCCATGATAAACAATGATTTCCACACCTCATCGTACTCACCACTAGGATAGGTCTTTAATAATCGACTCCAAGTCTCTTCATCTACATAACGATCTAAATACTTCGAATTCTTTCCGATACTTAATGAAAAATTTGTCTCAATACCGACCTTCCACTCCATCATTTTTAAAAGCATCGCCCTTACAAGATTCATATGATCAAAGGCATATAATATTTCTTTCCTCCATAAACCTTTGGCTACATACGTAGTTACCCACCAAAATTCATTACAGCAATCGGCAAAAAACTCTGCTGATGGCCTTTTTACCCAATATTCTTGATCTGTTGGAGGTGGAATATTAGGTAAGCATTGATCCTTATCCAATAAAAGAACTGTCAACCCATCTTCATAGCAATATTCGTTCTTCTCTTCAATTGGTGCTAGGATAAGATCTATTCGATTCCCATCTGTAAAAAGCATCAAATAGGAGAATCTCCCTCCTAAATCTGGTGGAAACATCGCCATATCTTCCGGAGTTTGCATAATAAGGCATTCTCCAAAAATATCAATCCACTGTGGATCTCCAATAAATGATTCCATATCCTCAACCAAATATACAATATCATAATCTTGAAAAAAATCTTTTGGGACATTTGGATTGGTTCGTGAACCATTCATTCCAACAGCCCGAATACGCATATCCTCTTTCGCCACTTTTATAACAAGATCCATTATTTCTTTTTCAGAACGCATTATCTTTCCTCCTATTAAAAATTGATGTTTGTGTTGGAAATCAATATAGGAGGTCCACGAATTTTTATTAAATGAAGTTATATAAAATGCTCTAAAAATGACATATAATCTTCCTCCTTATTCCTTTATTTCTTGCTTTTTCTTATTAAAATACTCTGCATATGCTTTAGATAATTTATTAATTGGACCGTACGTCTTTTCCATAGCATTTATTGCTCTTTTAAAGATAATTTGCTCTTTATTTTCATTTTCACTATCAATAGTAGCTTCTTTTTTCAATTCGTTCAGCATTTCTAAATATTTATCCATTCCATAGGTTGTAATTAAATAATTGGTTACTAAATAACCTAAACCATAAATATCCTCCGCATTCTCCGTATAATTCATATTTAACTGAGAAATCGGTTTAAATTTTTTTATGTTTTTTAATATAATATTTTCACGCTCTGTTGAGGCCCCATCTAAGTTAAAGGTAATTGTACCAGATGGTTCCTTTTTTATAGCATCAGATATAAACATAGCTAAGCCTTCTTGCATAAAATTTGGCGCATTATCATTTGAAAGCTCTACCAGCATCGAATGAACCACCTCATGTTTCATTAATGAAAAAGTTATATCTGTATAAGGCTTTTCCACGAAAAATTTCAGAGAAATAGGTGTACTAACTCCATAAAGGGATTCCCAAGGAACAGATGCGGAAAGAGCTTCTAAAGAATCGTAGAGCTTAATATTAACTTCCTTCGGTTCCCAGATAAATTGTTCTTTATACACATCTATTAGTTTTTCTACATCTTTATATACTGATTCTGCTTCCCATTGCAAAGTTGGCAGATAATAAAAATGAATAGGCCCATCTATTTTTTTCTTAAATGGGAGATCATTGATTTTCCACCTACCATCTACCTTTACAATCGGATAAGTTATCCGATTCTTATAAGTCTCATCCTTTCTTTTCATATTAACTTGCAGCTCTATACTCCCTTTACTTTGCGATGTAACAGTAATATCATTAATTACTTCTGAAACGGTCCATCCTTCTCTTCTTTTTTGTTTTACCCCTAATAGCCAAGCGTCTTGTTCTTTATAAAATAGTTTATCAGCATCATTTTGAAAGGATAAAAATTGTTCTTTATCATTCTTATCTACCGCTTGAATCATCTTATCAAAGTCACTCTTCGCAAGGTCTTGTTCTTTCTCAATTTCTTCCTTACTTAGAACCTTTTCTTTAGGCGGTGCTTTTTTCTTTTGATTTTGCTTCTCATTCACACCTGATGTTGAAGGTGAATGACATCCACTTAGAATAACTGTAAATACAAGAATAATCGCGGCTATTTTTTTCATTATCTCTCCCCCAAGAAATATAGTTATTATCCCCGTCCACTCATTTTTCTGTATTATCAGTCTATTCTATTCATTACTAAATCATATCTAACTCAAACGATTTCATTTACCATCCACCTCACATCAACATTCAATTACTGTAAAAGCCCTTTTAATCTTTTGAAGACCGAATGCACTGTTAATCGATGAAACGCAATAAGCTCCCCTTTATAAATAACCGAATAAATCCCATAAGGAGTGGGTGAAATCCTCATTAATTCTTCTCTATTCTTTAAATCAATGATATCAACCTCAAGACCAAGCTTTTCTGCTCCCTCTAAAACATTTTGTGTGGCAATATCGATATATGGACATTGAAAGGAACGAACAATAGTTAACTGGTCAAATGATTTAAGCCTTTCTTCCCAATTGCTTGGGAAATATGGAGACAGCGCGTCATCATGAATGTGATACACTAGCAGCTCAAATCCAAAAGGTGCTGTATCAACAACTTGAAAACCACTCTTCAGAAAGGTATCCCTACTGGGCGTCCAAGAGGTTTCTGAATTAGTCACTACCACTACACCTGCTTTATTCTGGTGTCTTGCCTCTTCTAAACAATGATTAATCAGTTTCTTTCCATAGCCCTTCCCAGTTGCACTAACCCAAAGACAATGGATTACTAAATAATGATCTGCATGTACAACTCGAGAAGAATATTCTGCTTCAGTATATTCAATAAATCCCACTGGCTTTTTCCCCTCAAACAACTGCACATACTTCAAACCCTCTTCAAAACGATCATTCAACCATTTATTTTTATTTATATACCCTTGAGACTGCTTCTTACTTCTCAAACAAAAGCTTCCCTTCCCCTCAAGAATCTCGTGATTCAACTCAACAACTCGAACACCTTCCAAAAAAACCCCTCCTCATGGGACAGAGGGACAGGTACATTGTCCCTTTTATCAGTAAAGATCACATAATTCTAAGAATCTACTTAGTATAGAATTTAAAATTCAAACTAACCATATAAGACATCTTACATCAACTTTTTATACTATTACGAATATTCAGCGCGCAAATGGCCGCTTTTCCCGGTTTATATCAAAATGTTATAAAATGTATTTTTTCTCCACGAATACCCCTATTAATAAACTAATATATTACAAATTTACCACAAATGATCATTCTAAACAGTTATTAAATAAAAACCTGGTCTTTTAAATGATGATCCATATGCTCAAGATAATCTTGAATCAACCATTCAAGTGTTTGCATCTCTTGGTTACCGATTTCACATTGATACAAAAGCTTTTCATTTGGTATTCTAGAAATTACAGTCACTATTCTTTTGTTTAAACTTATCCATAGCCCAATAATCTCTTCCAATGGTGTATCTTGATAGTTTTGTCGCTCTACCCATTGGTCCTGATTATATGAGCTAAAAACAAAAGGCTGTTTTTCATATTGAATTTTGATAAACCGGTCAAGATTTGCAATGGCCGAGTCGCATAGATGACCCATTATCTCTTTTTTTAACCATTTATGAGGCTGAGGCTTTAATGACAATTCTGCTTCCGACATTGGATTTAATTCTGTTGGAACTTTGACGATCCAATGATTCAACTGTTCTATAATTTGCTGCATCTTTTCTCCCCATCTCCTCTCCAATAAAAAGCTTTTTTACTTTTGCCTAACAAAAAAATCTTATTGAAAAAATAAGATTTTAATAAATTCATTGTATATCATTTTCCTCTAAAACCTTCAATTTTTTCTCAACCTGCACGAACATGAAAATAAAAAACAAAATCATTAACACAACAATCGCAATCATCGTAAATGGAGATCTAAATAACAAACTTACAACACTTCCAATAATTATTATTAAATACCCATTTTTCTTCATAATTTCTGCACTATATTGATTTCCAGCATTCCATAAATCCATATTTTTCATGGACCGACGTGTTCTGTAACCAAAGACAACATTTATATCTGTTGGCGGATATTTCTCGAGAATAACTGCAGATAAAATAAAGATGATTCCAATCAGAAGACTCATTCCTATATTTATCAGTGCAAATTCCATATAATACGCCTCCCTGTTTTTATTTTTCAGGAGGTAGTTTATATACTACATTCCCTTATTCCCTATGTTTTAAAAGATAAATAGGCAATCTACATTACTAAATCATGTAGAAGGTTTTCCTTTTTATCCATGCGCTTCCATAGAATAATAGCGAGCACTAGAAGAATAGCAATAATGATATAGGCAGAATAAAAGGTTCCTTCCACCTTTCCCATAAAATTAAAGAAATTATTTAATCCGTGAAAGGTAATTGTAAGTAGGATGGATTGATTATTAATTATCAGTAATGAAAGGACAAGTCCTACCAAAAAAGCGTATATAATTTGCAAAATGGTATCCTCAAGTGATTGCCCTCCAAGAAGCTGTAAAGAATGGGTAATACCAAAGAGAAAGCTAGAAATGAGCACAGCCTTTTTTATTCCCTTGGACAATAGCATTTTCAGCATAAAACCACGGAAAAAGGTTTCTTCAATAAAAGCAACGACAAAAATTTGCATTATAAACATAAGAAGCAAATTCGACAAGGTTGAAGTATTTAGACCTTTATTTCCTATCAATATCACTAATAAAACTAGTAAAAGTGGAAAAAATAGTACTATACTATCCTTCGTTATTTTTTTCGTAAAAAAATACTCACTCCATTTTTTCTTAAAAAGCAGATATACAAAAATACCTAAGGCTAATGGCACCAAACCAATAAACTGCAGCAATGGACTAGATGGTTCTTTAATAGTTGAATAGGCACCATTAATGGTATAAAAAAGCATTAATAATATCTCAAGTCCAATAATTTTTAAAACAATATTTTTTATCACCTAATCCTTCTCCCTATTTGGTAATTTATTCATGGTAATTATATACTAACATACGTAAATATAGAAGAGCGGAATATTATGATATTTCTAGTAATATAACTAAAAATGTTAACTAAAATACCTATTTATGTTAACATAAATGTGATTCATATTATTGGAGGTGCTGAATATGAGGAATAGAGCACGCTTATTAATCGTTCTCTTATGTAGTTTATGCATTTTTGGAGTAGGGACTTATCGAATTTTCACAGAGAATTTAACTTCAGTTCCACTAGTTGTGGCATATATTTTTGCAATTACAGGATTTATAGGTTTTCTCGCAAATACTACTCTATTAATAAAAAAAGTCACCGATTAGCGTTGTTTTTTTTGCAACGCTATAAAATGAAACCTTTCGCCTCTCCCAGCGTAAAAATATATGAGGTGACGAAAAATGCTTAATACCGGAGATATTGCTTTTCAAATTTTCATGATATTGATGATTATAGTTCCCGTAGTTGTTGTCATACTATTAGTTATTTCATTTTCTAAAAGAAATGAGAGATTAAAGCGAATCGAGGAAAAGCTGGATCAATTAGTAAATGAGCATAAGAAGAAGTAGATTCTTAACATCAAATATGAGTAAGGATATTAACAACCTTCCCATATGGGTCACGTACATAAAACCTGCGAACACCCCAAGGCTCATTTACTGGCCCATATTCTATCTGAAACCCAGCCTTTTTCATCTGTTCAAATATGGCATCAACATTGTCAACTTCAATTGAAAGGTCTGGTGTTGGAGTGTGTGATCCTCCTTCTGAAGCAAAGCTAATTTGAATACTCATTTCCCTATCCAAGCCATAGGTTGCAATCCAACCATGATCCATTAGCAAATTAAGCTCCAAAACATCTTGATAAAAGCTCTTAGCCGCTTCAAGATTTTGCGTGTCTATATTGGCAACAATCCGTTTAACTGTCATATTATCCTCCGGTTATTTTTCATTACGTTCAATAAAAAATCTTAGTGAATCGTATGAATTCTATTGGAATCCCCCAGTATCTCTATTATCCCCCATCATATAATTTGAACTTTCTCCTGGTTTAGCATTTGGATTCGTTGTTATATGTGGATCATTATTATTCTTTTTACGTCTCCATTCAATGAGCAAAGCAAAGGCTACTATCCCCAATACAATTATAGAAATGAACCATAACATTAAAAAACACCCCTTTTCCGATTCCAGGCTGGTTGGTAAAGGTAAATACCTTTATATTTAAATGTTTTAGTTTCTTAATTGCTTCTAAAGCAAAGGGAAACAATTCAAACTCTCCCGGATAAACAACTTCGTTTCCGCCACCGATTGTCCCATCCCGATCAATAAATACAGCTTGAATGGAATCTAGCATTTTTCATCCTCCTACTCTTAATTAGACATTAATTAATAATATTTATGAAGATAACCACCAAAATTAATATAAACATGCATCCAAACATGAAATACCCAATCAGTCTTACACCTTTAGGCAATGAAGTAAACTGGAGGCTTTTCTTTTTATACACCACACCCTCAATTCTTTGAATATCTTTTGTAGGTGAAAAAACCTCTTCTTCTTCTGCATGATGTTCTTGAGTTGACTGTGTTTCATGTATTCTTTTATTTGTCATACCGCTCACCTCACTTTTTTATAAATTATTCTATGTAAGCTGTCCTTTTTCCTACAATTTTCCAAAACAATTTAAAAAGAGGAAGTCAACTTTTCAGTCAACCTCCTCCTATTTTTATACCTCATTAATTAGCCGTTAATACTTTGATTCCCTTTACGATATTCCATATAAAGAAATAAACACCAATAACAATAAAAATAATATACGTAATCACAAATCCAATTCCCATGTAGTTCCATGCACTAAAGCCCAGTGAGCCAGATATCCCTATCCCTCCCAATAAAATGAGATAAGGAATCAAATGTGTCCATAGTGACTTTTTTGCATGAACCTTCACACTCTCTGATCCTAAAAAATATACAATAATCGGGAATAAGAACGGTGCAAAAAAGATACTAAAATAACATAAGGATGACAATAGATTATTTTCTTTCATACATTTCACCTCAAACATAATTTTATTAAAATCGAAGCAACTGCATTGAGCAGTATTTTTTCTGAAATGATTTTTACCAATCACTTTCATTTATTGTGGAAAGCAGATATCTTTGTTCACAAAACGATTATAAACTGCCAAACCTTACACTGTATTAATTTAAACCTTACATAAATCTTAATTTCTTTTTTATTCTAAAAATGACTCTCCAGTCGGGAGAGTCGTCTTCTCTAGTTGCTATTTCATTGTAAAATGAAGGTGTTTAACTTTAAAATAGGGTTTGTATAATAAAATCATATATGATTTGTGCCTTTATACCATAATCTATTTAAACAAGAGGTTAGCTCAATGATTAAATTTAATTATTTTACATATGCACTCATGAATACCATTACATTCTTACCTTATTTTCTTTTTATCGTGATTGGAAATTCCTACAACACCATCTTAAATGGTTGGTTCCCTCTAATAATCTTCTATACATTTAAGTATACTGGTGCCTTTCTCATCCATTCGTTTCAAACAAAAATTAAGACTAGAGAGTTATTGTTAGGATTCCTAATCCTAGCAATAGTTGCAAATGCTTGTGGTCTATTCGCTCCTTTTTCACCTATTTGGATTGAAGTATCTGCTTTTCTCATGGGGATTGCAACGAGTATATTACTTCCACTCTATACAACAATCCAATATCATGAAAAATATTTTTATGGTCGAAAAATGAAAATAACGAATTATTTATTGGCATTAATAACAGCAATTATTATTGTTCCATTCGTTTTATTTACAGCAAATTCTACTTATTCAAGTTTAGCCTTTTTAATTTATGGAACGGCTCTCACAATATGCTATTTTTCAATAAGACACATGCCAAAATATCAAATGTCGATTCAATCATCTTTTAAATTTAGAATACAATCCTTTACTATTTTTGCTCTATTTACCTGTCTTATTTTCATCATAAAAGCTACACGTGAGACTAATATTCAAATTTTCATTTTTCTATTCTTGATCGGATCTCTTACAGTAGTCGCTGTTTTAGCGTTAATGATGACAAAAATCAAGTTTCGTCTGCAAATATCTAAACAAATCTACTTCTTTGCTTTTGTGCAAGGAATGACAGTTAATTATTACTTACTTTACGGAACATTTTATGCCCTATCCCAAAAAAGCATAAAATTCATGATTTACGGTATTTATTTACCGTATGGACTAGGAATCATATTATCTTTATTTATAGGAGGCAAAATAATTAAACAGCTTCGCCATTATCATCCTTTAACCGTATTAAGCATTGGTTCTATGTGTGGTTTACTATTGACTACAACTCCATGGACAATGACTTTCGGTGGTTTTTTAATAGGCTTTTTCAGTTCAATTCTTGCTAGAAAGCTTAATAGATTCGCATATGATGCTTCTAAATCATTTAAGGATAACAGTCTTTTATTGCGCAATCGATGGTCTAAGCTAGGAAGTATGATTAATCAAATTTTTTTAGTTTTGTTTATTTTATTATTTAGCTATATCAATCATATTCCATTCAATCAGGTCTTTTTAATAATAACCGGAAAAACCAACAATTTTAAGCAGCCAATGCATACCGGCTTAATAATTACAGCAATTATTATGGTACTAATGATTGGGAGCTTATTTTCATATGGTATATGGCGATTAAATCATAATCGTGTAAAAGAACAGGGCGAATGATAAAGTTCTAAACTTGTCCGCCTTTTTTTAGTTAATTTGCGAATGTTTTTTATATAAAAAAGCTTAATTTCTCACCTCTTAAAATGAGAAATTAAGCTTTTTTCGTAAAAATTAATGCTGTGCTGTTACAGTTTCCTGAGCTAATTCTAAATGCTCTCTCAATACGTTAGAAAGCTTTTGTCTTTCATCATCTGAAACGATATAATACCAAATCTTATTCCCTTCTTGATTAGCAAGCATCTGGCCATCGCCATTCACTTTAAATTCTTTAATGTTTTTTCGGAAATCTTTGTACTTGGATTGAATTCCCATCATTTCATCAAGTGTGAAATTGGTTTTAACGTTTTTTGCTAGTGCATCAAAAATATGATCATATTTCCATAGTGACGAAATGCTCGCACCCTCATTTAATATCGATTCAATAATTTCACGTTGACGTTTTTGTCTACCAAAATCTCCTTCTGGATCGTCATGACGCATTCGGGAATATTTCAATGCTTCTTTTCCATCGAGGGTTAGATCACCAACTTTGAAATCTACACCACCGGCTGAAAAAGCTAAATCATTATGAACCTTTACACCACCAACCGCATCAACGATATCTTCAAAACCTTTCATGTTGACCTTTACATAGTAATCAATTGGGATATTTAGAAAATTTTCAACGGTCTCCATCGACATTTTTACATCCCCAAAAGCATAGGCATGATTAATTTTATCTACGGTTCCATGTCCGACAATTTCTGTACGTGTGTCACGTGGAATACTAAGCATTTTTATCGATTTCAAGTGTGGGTTTACAGTCATGACAATCATTGTATCTGAACGACCTTTATCATTTTTACGTTCATCAACACCTAACAATAGGATGGAAAACGGATCACCATTCTTAACTATTACTCCTTCTGTTCTCTTCCCCGACTTCTTTCGCTCCCCTGGATCATGGATTTTTTTAATTGTTTGATCAAAAGAATGCCAGACAGAGTATGCATATGTCCCTCCACCTACTATTACGACTGCCAATACTAATAATAAAACTGCGACCCATTTTTTCTTTTTCTTCATATATTTTATCCTTTCTCACAATAAATGAATCTATCAACCTTATTTTGAGCTGATTGCTTGATCAATAAGCGATGTTAAAGCTTCAATTCCTTTAGGTAATAAATGCACACCATCAGGAGCAAAATATTCACTATGATTGATAGCTACTGAATGCCAGTCAATCAATGTAATGCTTTCACTCTCTTGAGCCTTTGCAGCTAATGCACTATTCACTTTACTTTCCCATGGTCGTGGTACGCGAGTGTTAACTAAATAAATATGGGCTTTCGAAAAAGATTGAAGCAATGTATCCATTTGATCTTTCGTAAAGTAGCCATTTGTGCCAAGCTCAATAATGACTGCATTTTCTGGATGATTAAATGCTGCATAGGATGGTGCGAGCTGAACAGCTTGTGAAACCTGTCTTCCAACTTGACCATCAATCGTTATGTTTGGATATCTTTTATGCAAACTTGTTGCAATATCGAGCATGACAGAGTCTCCTATAGCCAATACTCTCTTATAAGACTTTTGTGGAGCAGCTGAATTTTCTTCCTTTTCTTCACTTTGAGTCTTTTCTTTATTTGGTTCTATCTTCTGTTCTTCTTGAGGTTCCTCTTTATGCTCTATTTTTTCTTCCTTATTCTCTACTTCTTTTTCCTTTTCGTGGTTTTCATTTAGAGCTAATTTTTGCTCTTCCTTAGGATCCTCTGTTTTATCTTTATTTTGCTCTGAAGATTCCTTCTCTGTTGGTTTACTGCCATGTTTTTCTTTAGCACTCATTTCAGAATGCTGATCAGCTGATTTTGCTTCATTGTTTATTTTAATTTCAGTTGGAGCATCTTTCTCTTCGTTTTGATCATTGCCTTTTGCTAAACCTGTAATACCTGCTGTAAATACAAGAAGCACTAGCAATGTAAGCACTGACCATACTTTTTTAACATTTGGTGCAGTTTTCCATTTAAAAATATTAATAGATAGATATTGTTGTAGAAATGATCGGAATCCCTGTTTTCGAATAGGTACCTCTATAAAGCGATATGAAAGTTCAGCAATGACAATTGTTAATACAACTTGTAAACCTACATGCCAATAGACAGGATTTCCTATTTCTTGGACAGGCGTCCCTAACACCATTAAAGGGTAATGCCAAAGATAGATACCATACGATCTTGTACCAATCCAGCGAAGTGGTTTCCATGAAAGTAGTTTCCCTAATAAACTGCTTGGATGGCATACACATGCAATAAGAATGGCTGTATTTAGGCAAACAAGCAGCATTCCACCTCTATACAGGAATGATTGATATTCATCTATAAATATGACAGAGAGAATCAGAATACCGAACGTAATGAAACTCGTCATATTTAAAATGTTTCGTAATTGAATAGAAAGATTTTTAGAAGACAGTCTTTTCATTGGCCAAACAAAAGCTAACAAACAACCAATAAGTAATTCAAATGAGCGAGTATCTGTCCCATAATAGACACGACTTGGATCAAATCCAGGTTGGTACATTACACCCATTAAAATAGCCGAGGCTAATACCCCAATAAGGATGACAAGGGAAAAGGTGCTACGCTTTTTCAGGATATAAAGTCCTCCAAGTAATACAATCGGCCATACGATATAAAACTGTTCCTCTATGGCTAATGACCATAAATTTTTTAATGGCGAAGGTGATCCAAAGCTATCAAAATAGGAAAGCTTATGAAAAATAAACCACCAATTGCTCGTATAAAATATAGAAGAGATGGCATCACCACGTACAGTATTTAATAAATCACGATTAAATAGGACAACCCATACAAATGTGGTAATAATCATTACATATGCTGCTGGTAATAAGCGTCGAATCCGTCTAAACCAAAAATCTTTCAGATTTAGCTCGATTTGATTTCCATGTGCTGGTAAAACAATAGATGTGATTAAATATCCAGATAAAACAAAAAAAATGTCAACTCCCAGGAAACCTCCACTTGCCCAGCTAAAGCCAAAATGATAAGCAATGACGGACAGTACAGCAAATGCTCGAAGTCCATCCAACCCAGGAATATACCGGTGATTCTGTGTCATACTTAAAAAGTCCTCCTATATCTGTCAAAATCTTCATGGTGTTTATTTAGATGTTCATCATTTTTATTAGGATGTTCCATGTATAGCTGTTCTCCCGTCCTTCTTCCTTCTATAAATATCCTCTGATAAATAAAGGTGATGTTTTTTTATCATACTGCTTGTTTTTCGTTCCGTTAATAGACGCAATCACCAAATCATTTAGTTTCAAAAAAAATAATTTTTTTGGACAAAAAGAAAAACCCATGGCTTTTACATGAATTTTTCCTTATGACATTAAATATTTTAACTCTATAAGGCATCATACAAATATGTTTTTTAATTTCCTTTTTTATTATGACTAGCTTTTGGATTTGATGGGTGACAAAAAGGTTACAAATAAAACTAGAACAACATAAATCGATCAATAAATATAGCGATCCCCAACTAATAGGCTTGAAATAATTTTCGTTGGAATAGTAAACTCCACTGCTCCCATATATCCCGGAGCTACTTCGTATTCATCAAAGGAAATGACGAGCTGATTATGTTTATTAATATAAAACTGCTGATTGGGCTTAATTTGCTTAAACGGTTCTAGATCCTCACTAGTTACCCAATAAATTTTATTTGAATCAGCTTTCATTTGCTGTTTCATTTGCTCTTTAATATTTTCACTAATTACTTGAATATAACGATCATCTTTAAATAAACCTTTCAGTGTTAAGACCACTTGATTTTGTTTATCAATAGTAACAAATTGTTTTTGAATATACCCTGACGCCTGCGTCCTTTCAATGTCACGGCGAACAGATAAAATAACAGGCGTTTCGGTTACGACATCATAATCACTATAAATCGAAAAATGACCCTTTTTAGAGGATACAGATTTCTTATATTCCTTAAATAATTTTCTGCTTTCATCCACATACTTTCCATTTATATTTTTTTCTAATGTTTTATTTTCTAGACCTGAAATAGCAGGAGTTTTCAAATCAATGCTAGATGTATTTCTTTCTTCCTTGTACTCCTTAAATGTAATCACTTTTACAATTTCTTTCACAACTGGAATTTTAGACATCGCTCGAGCAGCATCTGGACTAAAATTTACTAATGCTGTAAACAATACGGCTGCTGCAGCAACACTGGCAGGCCATACATAAAGACGCTTCTTTTTTTGTTTTGGCTGAAGAGCTTTTTCTACTAATTCATCTAATTCTTTTGGAATTTGTACACTAGCATATTCCTTTTTTAATGCTTCTAATTTTTTATCCATTAATCAAACTCCCCCTCATTAAAAGTAATGCGTAATAGCTTTAATCCCCTATATAGTCGAGTTTTGACCGTATTTACGTTTTCATCAACGATTTCAGCAATCTCATCAATTTTTAAGTACTCGAAAAAACGCAAAATAATAATTGTTCTATATTGTATAGGTAATTCATCTAAGGCATTTTGAAGGTCGATATTCTTATATACCTCTACTTTTCCTTGGTTCAAAGTGTCCATCGTTTGACTATCCACATAAACAAGCTTTTTTTGCCTCCTTAAAAAATCAAGTGATGTTCGAACAACAATTTTATAAAACCAACTCTTAATAGATTGTGGATCTTTAATTGCATCAATTGCCATTAGTCCCTTGTGAATGGAATCCTGAACGATATCTAATGCATCCTCCTGATTCTTCACATAGCTGTATGCTAATCGATAAAAGTCCTCTTTGTGCTCAGTCACACAGGTGACAAATACTGCATGTACATCATTTTTCTTCATTACATGAAGGAGCTCCTTTTTCACAAATTCCATTTCGTAAACTTTTACATAAAATAGACGCACGGGTTTCGTAAATAGTTTGCGTTATTTAAAATTTTTTTAGCCATTTACCTAGTTTAAGTTTTTTCAAAATTAAAAGAGCTTATCACTTATAGATAAACTCTTATCTGTCTAATATGTTTTTCATTTTTATCTAAATAAATTCTGTCTAAGTTTCCAGAAGTATATTTAACATTTTTCATACTGGATACTTTCGCAATCTTCATCCTTACAAATTGAGTGTCCAATTTACCAATAATAAAATACTCATGCTCATCCTGTTAAATAATCCTTCTCTCATCACTCGGTTCTATTGTATAGAAAAAATCACCCTTTGAGTGAGTAAGCGGAAAATAGAATCGCTTGCCATAAACACCTGTATGAATTTTTGAAATATCACTGTAGCTATATTCCCTGCCTTAAGGACAAAAAACGAATAATCTATTATTTTTGTTATAATAGTAACATCAAAAATCAACATATATACTAAAACGAGATTCAATGCTATGAAAGTAGCTATCTTTAATTTTCTCCGCTTTGGATCGGCTACACTTAATTGGACAGAATTTTTAAGGTCAAGTAGACTACAGATAATATATATGAGGAGAATCTACAATGACTAAAAGAGTACGTCGAACATTTACTGATGAGTTTAAACAACAGAT